>NZ_JABBPN010000009.1 GCF_012933385.1 Paenibacillus lemnae | reverse complement strand
AAGAAGCTGCCGCCTGCAACATACAGGCAACAGCTTCTTCACGTATCCTAACCTTTTTTAAAATGTCCTTTACAAGGGGTACAGTTTATTTTCCCGGAAGCCTTTTTTTATTTTACAGATAGCACATCGATCTTAAGAACATACTCCTGCAACAAGGTCCCTTCATAAAGGAGAGGCTTATCGTATAACATGGTTAGGCAAGAATTGCTCGAACAATGCTGATTACTCGTATAAAAAATTCAGAATTAACATCTACTTGACCAATAACCGCAGCATTCCTTGCGGATAAGTCGATCGACTTGGTATGCATAGTCAACGCGGCTCCGCTTAAAATTGTAAGTTCGGGCTTACCCACTAAGCTCCCATTAATATGAATACCTTTAGGAACTTCAACCTCAAAAGAGTACCCCTTCCGGGAGCTGATTACGGGTACTAATACGGCTAAATCAGCAATGGATTCATCAATCAATCCATCGGATAGTACAATGGCTGAGCGATATCCAGCCTGCTCGTGCCCTTTCGTGGGGTTTAGATTCACCCATACTATGCTTCCACGGACTACAGTTCCCGTTATGGGCATTAGATGATCTCATCTCCTACAGGCTCTACGAATTCTTCTTCATGCGCTTTTATACCAGATTTGGAGGATCCTCGTAGACTCAAAAACAATGCTCGAAGGCCTTCTTGATCATCGGCAGCAGGATACGCAGGACGCAGTACAATATTTCCATCTTCCGATACGTGGAAGTTTACGTTTGTGCCTTCTGAAAGTTTTGCTTGTTTAGCCACTTCAGATGGTATACGAACAGCCAAACTGTTACCCCACGATTTTATTTGTCCTTTTGCTAAAGATCTTGTTGCAATCGTCACTTGAATCAACTCCAAAAAAAAGCCCCTTCCGTCATGGGAAGGGGTTTTATAAAGAGGAAGTATTTAACAAAAAATCAGCTTCCCCACCGGCGCTCACCGGTCAGATATTTTTCGGTCAAAATAGACAGCAGCTGGATACCGACCTCGTTCTCCCCGCCCTCAGGGATAATAATGTCCGCATATTTCTTGGAGGGCTCGATGAACGCTTCATGCATCGGTTTCACCGTGCTCAGATACTGGTCGTGGATGGATTGAATCGTCCGCCCGCGATCCTCGATATCACGCACGACCCGGCGCAGAATCCGCACATCGGGGTCGGTGTCAACAAACACCTTGATGTCCAGCAGCTGGCGCAGGTTCTCGTCAGACAGCACATGCAGTCCTTCAATAATGGCAATATGGTTCGGCGTCAGCGCAAGCGTCTCTTTCTGTGAGCGGGCATGATTGGAGAAATCATAAACCGGTGCCTGAGCGGGCTGCCCGGATTTCAAAAGCTCCAGATGCTGAACCAGCAGTGCGGTGTCAAAGGCAAACGGGTGATCATAATTGATCTTTTCACGTTCTGCAAAGCTGAGATGAGGGTTGTCCTTATAGTAATTATCCTGAGATACAAAAGTCACTTTATCAGGTCCCAGTCGGTCAATAACCGAACGGGCCACCGTCGTTTTACCGGAACCGGTACCACCGGCAATGCCAATAATAAGCATGGTGCTTTGCTAAACCTCCCTAAGGTTTTCGTTCCTTGCAATTGTAGTATTGTATCACAGGGAGATGCATTTTTCACTATGGCGCGGGCTGGAACCTTCAGGGATAATGCAGGCATGAATGTAACACCGAACGGGTGGACACGGGCCAGTGCGGGTCATCATCAAGCAGTCGGCCTAATATCAAACATACGAGTCACCTCATCATACAATCCCATAGACATCATAAATTGTTTCAGCAGTTCAAATACGGGAGATGGCGCGTCAAATTGGTTATGAACATACATGTAGTTGATGTCACGGATGAAAGCGAGCTTGGCTTCTATACTGGAGGCAGCTTCAAAATAAGCCGTCATTCTTTGCAGCTCTGCTTCATCCTGAGGTGCATGGGGCTGAAATGCATAGTGTTCGCCGTGGACTAGGGCATTACCGATAATGCCCAACCCATCCAGAGTGGAAAGGACAGAGGACTGCGCCCTCTCATTCATGGTTTCCCGGAGGTATGGAAGCACAGGTCGATTCGCTGCACCTAATTCTTGTTTGAGACGTGAATGGATCTCATCATACGCAAGTCTTAGCGACTGGGGTGCGTCGTCATCAACAGTTTCATAGGTTTCCGGAGGCTGATCCCCGTCCCGATGGGGCCACCAAGCTTCCAAGCACTCGGCATGGGGTACGGAAACGATCAGATCCATGAATTCCACAATATTACGTGCAACTAGGCGCAGCGGAGGGTCATCCGTGGGAGTTACACAGACAATGGGTGCATCCTCCAGATGCTTGACCCGGCCAAAATCCGTTAAAAATCCAAAATGAATGCCAGCCCCGCCCGTGTCGGCGATGGGAATCAGATCTGGCGGTGTGATGGAGTAAGGGAAATAAGAGTTCGCTAAACGAAAGGAGATAAGATCCATGCTAAATCCCCGGTCTAGGAAATGCTTATCAAGCGTATGCAAAGAAACGATGATTTCAGGTACCTTGTAAGATCCGTACGCTGCAAGAAGTGATGTATCCATTGACATTGCTATATCCTCCCTGGGATGATCTGGTTGTACGTTGAAGGTCATTATTTATGGAAAAATAAGGTTATACATATCATATAGTAGCTAAATTTATATGACAACGGCAAAAAGGCTGCCGGGGTGCAGTTTACGACCCCGACAGCCTTTTTATACAGCTTGATATGCTTGGCCAATGCAGTGCATTGCCGATGCAGCAGCCCGACCTCTAAAATCGGCCGCTTCGCCGCACCGTTTCGCCACATTACGCCCAATCACGCCGCAGTGTAAACAGATCCTTCAGCTCTTCGGTCGACAGCTCGGTGATCCAGCCCTCGCTGGAGGAAATGATATTATCGCTGAGCTGCTGTTTGCTCTCCAGCATCTCGTCGATCTTCTCCTCCAGCGTGCCGAGAGAGATGAACTTGTGCACCTGAACATCTTTGGTCTGGCCCATGCGGTAGGCGCGGTCCGTGGCCTGATTCTCCACCGCCGGGTTCCACCACCGGTCGTAGTGGAACACATGGTTGGCTGCGGTCAGGTTAAGCCCGACCCCGCCGGCCTTGATAGACAGGATGAACACATTGGGCTGTTCATCTGCCGGCAGTGTGCGGGACTGGAACTGGTCGATCATCCGGTCACGCGCACTTTTGGACGTACTGCCGTTCAAGTACAGCACCGGTTCTCCAAGCTCCTGGTGCAGCACCTGCTGGAGCATCTCACCCATTCCGATGTACTGGGTGAAGATGAGGCAGCGCTCGCCCTCCTCCCGAAGTTCCTTGACCAGCGCCAGCAGGCGCTCCAGCTTGGCCGAGCGGCTGATGATGCTTTCCGTGTCCAGCAGCTGGGCGGAGGAAGGCTTCGCTTTTCCTGCTGGAATACCCTTGACGGTGATCAGGTCCTGGTCACCGCCAGATTCATCACCTTGAAAGAGATTGTTCCCTAACCCGGCATGCTGCAGCTGGCGTGAAGCCTCAGTGCCAGCAGGTTCCTCCCTGAACGGAAGAGGCTCCTTCGATAGCAGAAGCGGATGGTCGCACAGCTGCTTGAGGCGGGTGAGTGCTGACAGGATCGCACCCTTGCGCTCAATCCCTTCCAGCTTCTGCATCCGTGTCATCAGGTCGCTGACGGTCTGGTCATAGAGCGCACCCTGCTCTGTGGTCAGGTGGATGAAGGTTTTCATCTCATTCTTATCCGGCAGATCCAGCTGGATGTTCGGGTCTTTCTTTTTGCGCCGCAGCATGAAAGGTTTGACAAGCTTTTGCAGATCGGCGGTTTTGTCTTCGTCCTGGCCTTTCTCGATCGCCTGGATAAAACGGTGTGTAAATGCCCGCAATCCCCCCAGATAACCCGGGTTGATAAAATCATAAATCGACCACAGCTCAGCCAGCTTGTTCTCGATCGGCGTACCGGTCAGGGCAATCCGGTGTCTCGCCGGGAAGCTGCGCACCGCAGTGGATTGCTTGGTCTGCGCGTTCTTGATATTCTGCGCTTCATCGAGACAGATGGACTCCCATTTCAGGCTCTGAAGCAGCTCCTGATCCAGTGTTGCCGTGGCATAGGAAGTCAGCACCAGATCCGCTCCGGCTGCTTCAGCAGCAAATTCCTCGCTGCTGTACCGCTTGCTGCCGTAATGCAGCATAATCTGGAGCGAAGGGGCAAACCGGCTGAGTTCCTTCTGCCAGTTGCCCAGCACGGAGGTCGGACAGATGAGCAGGGAGGGCCTGCGCTCCTGGCTGCCTTCTGTCTGCTCCGCGGCGGTCTCTTTGATATGAAGGAGATAGGTGATAAACTGAACGGTTTTGCCCAGTCCCATATCATCAGCGAGACAGGCACCCAGTCCAAAGCGCCGCAGAAAAGCAAGCCAAGAGTACCCCTCATGCTGGTAATGGCGCAGCTCGGCCCGCAGACTGGATGGCACCGGCAGCAGCGGCCCCTCGCTCTGGCGCCCGAGCTGGCTGATCAGACGGAGAAGGTGCTCGTTCAACTCCACCTCCAGGCGGACGCGTTCCGGCGATTTCTCCTCGCCGTCCACAGCACTGCCTTCCGCGCCTTCTTCGCCCGCCCCCAGCAGATGCAGGTGGAGAATGTCCTGAAAGGACAGGCCCTCCGACTTGTCCACACCCGACATGGCTTGACGGATCTGTGCGATGAGTGCCGGGTCCAGCGGAATCCACTGGCCGCGGAACTTCACCAGCCGCTCGTTCCGGGCGACCAGCTCCGCGAACTCGGCTTCCGTGAGGTCGGCATTGCCAATTGCGATACGCCAGTCAAAATTGACAAGAGAATCAAGGCCGAACAGCGAGCTGCCCGCACCGCGTTCCGCACCTTCTCCGGTGCGGACCTTGGCCCGCAGCCGAGGGCGCTTGCGGCTCGCCGCCTCCCACCAGGACGGGAGCAGCACCTGCCATCCGGTCTGCAGCAGCCGGGCGCTGTCTGACGTAAGGAACCGCCAGGCGGCTTCGTCGGTCAGGGGACCTCCGAACAGATCCTGGCTGTCCCCTGAGCGCATGGAAGCAGGAAGAGCTCCGCGGAGGCGTTCCAGCCAACCGGCTGAACGCTCTTCCACATGTACAGACCATGGGTCCGGCCATGAACCATATGCCCGGCCGTCTTCGGTCAACCGAATGGGAAACAGGACGGTGGGATCGGCCTTATCCTGCAGTACCAGGGTGAGCCGCCAGCCGGTTTCTTCTTCATCCGGTTCCAGCAGCTGCAGGATCGGCCGGAATGGGGCGATATCCGCTTTCCAGCCAATGGCAATGAGCCAAGATGAGGCATCCATACCGCTGGCAGCGGTACGGTCGCGGGAGAAGAGAAGCGGATATTCCTGCCGCAGATCTGCTGCATCCGCCTCCGTGCCGAAGCATTGGTGGAAGACCGATGCGGTGAATGCAGCATTCATCCCCTCACTAAAGAGCGGGTCTTCTTCCAAATCGGCAAGCACGGACCTCGCTCTGGCATCCAGCGCTTCGGCATCCCAGGTCCATTGAAGCTTTCCTTCTTTATAAGCGTCAAAGCTCGGGACGAAGGCTTTGCGGCTTATCAGATCCTGCAGGACCGGTGCGAGTTCCATGAACGGCTGGCTTTCATCCCCCCAGTTCCAGGAAATATGCGACAGCAGCGGCAGCTCCGAGAAGAAAGGAATCACCTGCTCTGCAGGCAGCACGACCAGCTCGACATCCTGAATCTGCTGTACCTCCAGCTGCGTACCGTAGACAGAATCTTCATGCCAGGCGAACAGCCGCTGTTTTAAATATTGTCCGGAGAGATAGGTTCCGGTATCCAGTACGCCATAGATCAAGGCGTCTCCGTATGCACTCAACGTAATCTGTACATGGATCGTTTGGGTATGCATGCTCATGATATCAGTTTTCCTCTCCGCAGCTCCTCCTGAAGCGCGCGCAGCCGGCTGTGGCGTTCAGCAAAAGTGTCCATAAACGCGTTCCAGCGCTCGGTCTGCTTTAATTTTTTATACAGCTTGGCCAGCCGTTTCAGGAGTTTGACTGCAGATTTGTAGCTGCTTCGGTTTTTCTGCAAAATATATCGTTCCACCGCCTGGTGGTAAAAAGGGAGCAGCAGCTCAGGAGCCTCTTTCTCAATCGGCGCAAGTACGGTGACCCGAAACTCCAGCGGCTCCCGGCCGGTACTGAGCTGATAATCCATCCACTTGCGCCATTGCCCGCGGGAGAGCAGTGCGTCCTGGTAGATCTGACTGGAGTAGGGAAGCATCTCGCTCAGCGTATCCCACAGCTGCTGCTCGGCATGCGGTATATGCTCTACGGCGTGTTCCCAGTATGACATATATTCGTCCATCCGCTGGTTGCGGTAGCTGGCCAGCAGGGGACCGGCCTGAACCAGCCACTCCGTCAGGCGTTTCCAGGAGGCATTTTGCTTCAGCACCTGCAAAAAATGCAGCAGATGGACAGGCTGGATATACAGTGCTTTGTCGGCTGCACGCAGCAGATCCCAAGCCATTTCATCTTCGTTCAGGTAAAAATGCATCAGACTCTGGGCGAACATGCCGGAAGCACGTAACCCCGGGGCAAGCTCAAGCTCAGCGGTTCTCAGCTGCTGCAGCTCATGTCTAAAGGTTTCCTGATTCCGGCAATAAGGTGCAATGCCATCGATCCAGAGACGATTATAGATTTGTGAGAAAAAAGGGTGGTTTCGCGGCTCGATCAGCATTTTTCCTCTCAGCCAGTGCAGCGTTTCCGTCAGGCGTTCCTGATGTGATCCATCGTTGTCCTCGAGCCGGAACGCCCAAGCCTCGCTTTGCAAGCGGCGGTGGACGTCTTTCGCAATATCATCTGCTGCCATTTGCACATGATAGCCCATGAACAGCGTAGCCCCGGCTCCGGGAGCCTGCGGCTGACCGATAAGCTTATCCAGGACGAACAGCCTGGCGTGAAGGTCATATAAAGCATCCATCAGAGGACGGCTCTTTTCCGCGGAGCTGGGCTTGATATCCGTCAAAGCCGCCAGCATGTTGCGGGCATACAAAGGACTGGAGGCAGGGGTGCCCGTCATGGCTGCCATCTTTTGAAACAGCTCATGCCAGGCGGATATCGGCATGTCCTGCATGCGAGAGGCCTGATCCCGGAGCGCTGCCAAGGCTTCCTGATGCTGCTTCACGGCAGAGGGCGGCTTCTGCGCCTGGACTGCCTGCGGTTTGTCCCTAGTTACAATTTTCGGCACGTCCAGATACGAATGAGCATTAGCCAGAGCAAGGACGGACCTCCCTTGACTGGAGGCCGCTTGGAACAGGACGGCCGCCATATGCTTGCAGGCCTCGCCTACCGGACAGGTGCATGCACTGTTTTCCAGGGATTCCGGAAGGATGCGGACCTGATAGGACTTGCCGCCATTGACGATAGCATCGATCTCGCCCGATTCATGAAGCTGCATCGACTTCACCCGGTTTTGCTTGTAATATTGAAAGCCGCGCTTGATCATAAGGTCCGAAAAATACGCGGCGGTGTTCTGTATCAGTGTCTGCCACTCCAAATCATCCAGCGGCTGAGCAAGATTCATACATATCCATCTCCTAAAAAGCAAAGGTTTCTGGCTCTAATCTAACATATTCCATGATGACAATAAACAAGCTGGTAGAGAAAGGATGGCCGTTTTGGGCTGTTCGCTGCGGCACTTCTAACGGATATTCGCAGCACTCGTCTCTATGGCGCACTGCCGTAGATGCGTCACTCAGCCTCACTTACTTAGATTCGCAGCATCACGTCTCACAGCAGCACATTCGCAGTACTCATTATACTGCCGCAGATGCGGGAACCCCGCTCACAGCAGCACATTCGCAGCGCCCCGTTCCTCTGCCGCACATCCCGCCTCCCGCTTCATAGCCGCATATTCGCAGTAAGCAGTAAGTTGTACTTTAACGGACATACAGTCCGTTAAAGCCCATTTTGCAGGTGTTTTACGATTCTAACGGACACAGGAGACGCTTAGAAGGGAGTTTTGCGCTGTCCCACCCTGTTTTTGGCACGCTAACGGACTGTATGTCCGTTAGCGTATGCAAAAGTGCCAAATATTACTTCTAACGGACTGTATGTCCGTTAGAGCGGATTAAGGGAACCAGATGTCCTTAAATACCTGATAAAATACACCAGCATCTCCGTTTACAGCGACTTCAACTGACAGATCAGCGCCAGCCCAGGGATCTGCCCCTCAGAATACCAACGCCAACAACCTCACTGCACAGCAGCACAGCACTTCGCTGCCCGTTGGGGCCCACCAGCACCAGCTCCCGCCAGCACACAACAGCATCCCCGCCACCACCTCATTGCACAGCACCCCGTTGCCGCTGGGGCACCCCAGCGCATTCCGCACTACGCAGCTACGGCAGCTCTGCCGGGAGGGTCATCTGCTGCTGATCCTCCCGGAATTTCACTGGCGGCATGCCGTATTTGGAGCGGAACACGCGGTGAAAATACGAATAGCTGGCAAAGCCGCACGTCTCGGCAATCTCCTCCAATGTCATAGAGCTGTATTTCATGCGCTCCACGGCGGCGTTCAAGCGGATCTCGAGCGCATACTGAATCATCGTTTTGCCGTAACTGGCCTTGAACAGCTGAACCGCCCGGGACAGGCTGAGACCCACATGAGACGCAGCCTCATCCAGCTTGAAGGTGACCGTCGCGTGTTCTTCGATGAACCGCTTCAGCCGCAGGGCGGTGAAGGCGGAACGGTCTGTCGTTTTGTTTTCGGTGATGGCCCGGTCCAGGCACAGACACAACCCGCGAAGCAGATATCCGATCAGCTCCCCGTTCTCGCCTTCCAGGCCGCGGCGCTTCTCCAGCAGCAGCTGTCTCCATAACCCCAGCAGATGATCGTCGATGGTAATCCGGTTGACCCGCTGCCGCGACATGCGTTTCCACCAGTCCTCGATCCATGTACCGTCGCAAAATATATAGTAATCACCGCTCGACATCCGGCCGTCATTTTTTTCGTCGCTGACCTGCAGTTCATATTCATCCCCCGGCTCCAGCAGCAGCAGGTCACCTGCCTGAAGAAGATATTCGTTACCGTTGCAGTAGGCCCGGGAAGAGCCTTCCGTCTGCAGCCTGAACAGATAGGAGGTCAGTCCGCTTTTGTAGCTGTGGCTGAATCGTTCACTGTGATAGGAATAATCGCAGATCAGCAGTCTTGCTTCCGTCATGGATACACACCCCAATTTAAAAATAAGCAAATAGTGCAGGTTTATGGAATATAGTTTATGTTCATTTTAGCTTAAAATACGTTATGATGGTACCAGATAGAGCAATCAATTAACTTTTTGAATAGAGGTGCATCACCAATGAGAAGAATGAGTATTGGTTTGCAATTGTATACACTGCGCGAGGAAACAGCAGCAGATTTCAAAGGGACGCTCCGTAAAGTAGCAGAACTTGGTTACGAAGGTGTTGAATTTGCTGGATACGGCGGGATTCCGGCCGAAGAAATGAAGGCTCTTTTGGACGAGCTCGGCCTGAAAGCCATCGGCAGCCATGTCGGCCTGCATCTAATGCGCGAGAATCTGCAGCAGGAGATTGACTACCTGAAGACGATCGGCGCTAAATACATGATTTGTCCTTTTGTCCTTCCTGAAGACCGCAAGGGTGAAGAGGATTGGAAATCCCTGTTCTCCTTCCTGGAGGAAGCTGGAGCAGAAGCTACGAAACAGGGCCTCATCTTCGGATACCATAACCATGATTTCGAGTTCACAGATCATGTGGGCAGCGAAACCGTATTTGATGCCATGTATACAGCAGTATCTCCGGAATTCCTGCAGGTTGAGATGGATGTATGCTGGGTGCAGTTCGCCGGCCAGGATCCATTAGCGTATATTAACAAATATGCGGGCCGTCTGCCGCTGCTTCACCTGAAGGATTTTGACAAGGACGAGAACGGTGGCCTCAAGACATTGGAGCTGAGCCAAGGTATTGTAGATCTGCCGGCTGTGATCCAGGCTGCATCTGATGCAGGAACGCAGTGGCTGATCGTGGAGCAGGACAACTGCCAGAACCCGCCGCTCCAAAGCATTGAGAACAGCTTGAACTGGGTGAAAAACAACTATCTGAACCAATTCTAAAAACTTGCCTAAACCACAAAGCAGTGGCGGTATCAGGGATTAAATCCTGTGCTGCCACTGCTTTATTTTGGTCTGCTGACGTGAGATTAGCCGGCTATCTTTTCGCTGAATTTCCTCAGCTCATCCTCGTTCGCAGCATATATCCTTGCACTTAACCGGACATTTCATCCTCGCGTGTTGTATGATAGTTACGAATCTATAAATGAAACGGAGCTGCCGTTGTGCAATATGATTGCCTCATTGTCGATGATGAAATCAGCCTCGCGGAGACGACGTGCGAGTATTTGAATATGTTTGATGTACGGACATCTTTTGTGACGAATGCGAAAGACTGTCTTGATTTTCTGGCAGAGCATGAGCCGTCGCTGATTTTGCTGGACATTAATCTGGGCGGCGATTCCGGGTTTGAACTGTGCAAAATCATTCGCCGCACGCTGCAGGTTCCCATCCTGTTCATCAGCGCCCGGACCAGTGATGACGATGTGCTCATTGCTCTCAATATCGGCGGGGACGATTACATAAAGAAACCATATACACTGAGCGTGCTGCTGGCCAAGGTGAAGGCTGTGCTGAAGCGGTATCAGTCTGTTCAATGGTCACAGCTGCACGGCAGCAGTGAAGTCGGCATGGATGAAGCCGCATCGGGAGGTCATACCCCGGGCTCAGCAGCAGATTGTGCAGCAGTTAAGGGCTCAGCCCCGGGTCAAGCTGCGGCTTCTGCCGCAGCCGCAGTACCAGTACCGGATTTGCCTGTCCTTGTGGATGGTGACCTCGGTTTGGTTCAGGTGCGAGGGCGGGAGATTCGTCTCAAACCGATGGAATTCAAGCTGCTCTCATACTTAATGGAGCACAGGAACCGGGCGCTCAGCAAGGGTGAGCTGTTTCGCAGCGTATGGGGGGATGTCATTACCGGTGACGGTACACTAAATGTGCATATCCGCCATCTTCGGGAGAAGATTGAAGAGGATGCCAATAATCCAAGATGGATACTCACCGTCTGGGGGACGGGTTATGTATTCAAGGACGGTGTCTGAGGTATGAGGCTGAAGGTGTGGGCGGTTGTCTTTTTTGGCGTGATTACGCTTGGCTTCGGATATTCCTGGCAGCAGCTGCAGCAGATGCAGTGGGATTCCGGTGTAGATATTGTGGCGGTGAATGATGTTGTCAAAATAGCGGAGCGGGAGTGGGGCCGTCTCGACCAGCAGGCCTTTGCAGATATATCCTTTGACTATGCGGTTCTGGATATGGACGGAGCGGTACTGCTGAGGTCAACGGATGGGATCTCTACTACCGTTTACGATGCCATCGCGAACCGGGATACGGTGGCGGATGTGATGAAGGGACAGTCCGTTGTCGGTAAGGTTATCATTCCGAGCACGGGCGGACAGGCCGCGCAGCAGACAGCAGCTAACATCCTCACTATGGCTGCCCTTGTGTATGCCGCCGCTGCCGCTGCCGGGGGTTTTTACTGGGTGTACCTGAACAGGACGATCATCTCGCCATTTCGGCAGCTGCAGCAGTTCGCACAGCATGTGGCCCGCGGTCACCTCGACCTGCCGCTGACGATGGACCGGCATAACCGGTTCGGTGCTTTTACCGAGAGCTTTGATCTGATGCGTGATGAGCTGGCAGCTGCCCGGCAGAGCGAATTCGAAGCGAATCAGAGCAAGAAGGAGCTGGTGGCCAGCCTCAGTCATGATATTAAGACTCCCTTGTCTTCCATTAAAGCGGTCAGCGAGCTCATGCTGGTCATGACGCAGGATGAGAAGCAGCAGAAGCAGCTGCGGACGATCTATCACAAGGCGGAGCAGATTAACCTGCTCGTTACGGACATGTTCCATGCGACATTGGAAGAGCTGGAGCAGCTGAATGTCGAGGTGAACGAAACGTACAGTTCGGTGCTTTCGGACATGCTTGATCGTGCAGATATGGATAACAGGCTGAAGTATGAGCCGATCCCGGAGGTCATGCTGCTGACCGATGAGGGCAGGCTTCAGCAGGTGCTGGATAATGTGCTGAGCAACTCGTACAAATATGCGGGCACGCCGGTTACGATCGAATTTTCAATGCAGGCGGAGACGTTGGATGTGACCATATCCGACGATGGACCAGGTGTGCCGGAAGAGGAGATGCCGCTGTTGTTCAATAAATTTTATAGGGGGCGGAATGCGGAGAACAAGTCCGGCGCCGGGCTCGGGCTCTATATTTCCAAATATCTGATGAACCGTATGGGTGGAGGCATCACTTGCCGTAACCGGGAGGGCGGTGGATTCACCGTTACCTTGAGCCTCAGGCTGGCCTAGACCGTCTAGACCGCATAGACTGCGTGATACCTATGAAGGCTCCTGCCGCTGACGACGCAGACAGATCAGCCTCGCGGTCATACCTTCAGCACGAATCTGAGCCGCGCAAAAATTAAGAATTCGTTAAGAATTGCACAAAGCCCTGTTAAGAACATCTCAGGTAAGATAAGGCTGTAAGCATGAGTGCAGTCTTATTTTGTTTGTATAAGGGGAGTGAGTCCGGATGGTGAAATCGTTGATTACGACACAAAAGCTGTGCAAAACCTTTTCCAAAGGCGGCCAGCAGCAGCATGTGCTTAAAAATATGGACCTGGATATCTACGAAGGAGACTTTACGGTAATTATGGGAAGCTCGGGTTCCGGAAAATCGACACTGCTGTACGCTCTGTCCGGTATGGATAAACCGACGCTGGGTGAAATCCGGTTCGCAGGAAGAGAGATTTCCAAGCTCAGCCACGATCAGCTGGCGCTGTTTCGCCGGGATCACTGCGGGTTTGTTTTTCAGCAGATTTACCTGCTGGATAACATGAGCGTGCTGGACAATGTGCTGGCAGCGGGCCTGCTTCAGGCCCGGAAAAAGAAGGCGGTTGCGGAAAAAGCCAAAGAGCTGCTGAAGCGTGTCGGTCTGGCAGAAGAAGCGTGGGGGAAATTCCCCTCCCAGCTGTCGGGCGGCGAGGCTCAGCGGGCAGGCATTGTGCGTGCCTTGATTCATGAGCCGGATATCGTCTTTGCCGATGAACCGACGGGGGCGCTGAATTCGGCATCCAGCATGGCAGTGCTGGATATTTTGACCGAGATCAATGCCGGGGGACAGAGCATGGTGATGGTGACGCATGATCTCAAAAGCGCGCTGCGCGGCAGCCGGATCCTGTACCTGCGTGACGGGATCGTCTGCGGGAAGCTGGCATTGGGCCGATACAGTGCGGCAGCGGGGGCGGAAGACGGGCTGGCAGCCCGTGCAGGAGCCAGTGCAGGAGGCAGTACTGACGGCAGCACGGTGACCCGTACGGAAGATGGTACAGTAGCCGGAGATGACAGCAGCCGGCTGGAACGCCTGAACCGCTTCTTAGCCGAGATGGGGTGGTAGGATGAGCATCTGGAATCTGACTGCAGCGAATCTTCGCAAAAACTGGGGGTCGGCATTGTCTTTAGCGATGCTCATTCTGCTGTCTACCCTGCTGCTGCATGTAGGCCTGGGGATTTTCGTCAAGGTAGATCCGTTTTTTACAGAGCGTGTTGAGGAGAGCCAGAGCGCGCACGGTATCGTTATTTTGCAGGAGAAGCTGTATGAACCGGAACAGCTTGCTTATTTGCAGCAGGATTCCCGTGTCACTTCGGTTGAAGCTGAACAGGTGATGTATATGGGCCAGGCCAGCATAGGAGTGGGCAGTCAAAGCATGGGCGTGGCATCGCTGTTCATGAATCTGGATCAGGAGCGTGACATTGCGCCCGTGAAACTCCTGCAGGAAGCCGCTGTCCCGGCAGAGAAGGCTGTCTATGTCCCGGTCTCGCTGAAAAATATGGGATATGAGCTCGGTGATGCGCTGGACCTCAGCTACTTGAACAAGGATTTTCAGTTCATGGTAGCTGGATATTTTGAAACGACGGCTTTTGGGACGGTGAACTCAGGTACTCTCAAATTTTATGTCAAAGAACCGGCATATCAGCAGCTGGAGAAGTCGATCAAAGACACGGCGGGCAGCCGGATGCTGTCTGTGCGTATGGTGGACCCGGAACAATCGTCCCAACTTCTTCGCAGCTTCAAGGAAGAGACCGGGGTCAGACAGTCCGAGGAAAGTACATTTCTGAACACCAATTTTATGGATTACCGCAGCATGGCGATGGTGACGACAATGATGATTTCGATTTTTGCTATGCTGCTGGTCGCATTTTCATGGATTATTGTCATCGTGGCTCTGATTGTCATTCGATTCCGGGTCGTGAACACAATTGAGGATCAGATGGTGAATATGGGCGTTCTGGGGGCGCTGGGTTATACCAGCCGGCAGATCAAAGCGTCTTTGATTCTTCAGTTTATGGTGATCAGCGCGGTGGGAGCAGGGCCGGGATCGCTGTTAAGTTATGTTGCTCAACCGGCAATCAGTGATCTGTTATCCAGTTTGTCGGGCTTGACCTGGGTCAGCGGTTTTCAGCCGGTGATTGATCTGGTCAGTGCCGTTGTGGTGCTGCTGCTGGTGCTCGGTGTTACCTTTGCAGCAAGCCGGCGTATCTCTAAGCTGCCGCCTGTGATTGCTCTTCGCGGTGGTGTGCATACCCACAGCTTCCGCCGAAACGCGGCTCCGCTGGACAGGGGCTGGGGCGGACTTCAGCTGCGGCTGGCGATGAAAAATATAGGAGCTAATCTTCGGCAGAATGTCATCGTGGCCTTGATCATGGCCGGCGTCACCTTTGCTTCCGTATTCACGGCGATCATTCATTACAATGTTGCTGTAGACAAGGGCGCACTGTATGACATGTTTGGCAGCGAAATGTCTGACATTGTGATCAGTGCACAGGAAGGGGCCGACAGCGCATCTCTGTTCACAGCCTTGGCAGGAAAAGAAGGGGTAGTTAAGGCGAATCTGCTGGATGTTTCCCCCGGGTTCATGGATGGGTTGGACCTGGCGGTGTATGTGGCTGAGGATTTTGACAGCATGGAGAATCTCTCGGTATACAAAGGCAGGATGCCCCTTCATGATAATGAAATCGTCCTGACCGGGGTGATGTCTGACAACGTAGGGAAGACGATCGGGGAGACGGTGGAGCTTGAAGCCGGTGGTAACAGCGGAAGCTTCCTGATCACGGGATTGACCCAAACAATGAATAACGGCGGTCAGGTGGCACTTATGACCCTTTCCGGGATGCATACTTTGAACCCGTCTTACGATATTCGCAGCCTGCATCTATATTTGGATGACCCGAGCAGGGTGGATGACGTTATTGATGAGCTTAAACAGGACTATGCGGAGAACATTGCTCAAATCCAGAACTATTATGAGCTCGCAGAAATGCAGCTATCGACATACAGCTCCTCGATTTCACTGCTCATGACCGTGGTTCTGATCGTGACTTCTCTGGTCGTAGCGCTGATCGTGTATCTGGTGATTCATTCGCTGATTTTGAAGCGGAAGCGGGACCTTGGTATTTACAAAGCAATCGGTTATACCACGTTTCAGCTTATGGTGCAGACGGCGCTTAGTCTGCTGCCAGCCATTGTCGCTGGGGCAGTTATAGGTGGGCTGCTGGCTGCATGGGTTTCCAACCCGCTGTTGTCCCTGCTTCTCTATAATGTCGGCGTATCGAGTGCTGCATTTGATGTTCCCGTGATCGTCGTGATGGTGCTGTGTGCTGCAGTAGTCGGGCTTGCTTATGTCATCTCCCTTGCGACTTCGCGGCGAATCCGCAAAGTATCCGCATATGAGCTGATTGTGGAATAGAAATAAACCCGGCCTGGTGCGCCGGGTTTATTTTTTTGGAGTGATCAGACAGATGACGTTGTGGAGAAATTAGTGGAGCAAGCATTCAGTGTAGTAATCCAGCAGCATTTAGTGGTATTTAGTGGATGGGGTTTGAGCAGTGAAATCTGTTTTTCACTACGGCTTAATGTGTGCACCCACACCATACCAGTGTCCGGATTTTAACTTGAGGGTGAGCTTAACCGGCTCCTTGAACGCGAAGTCAGTATGGGCATAGGTTTGAGAAGTAAACACTTTAGATACGACAAAAAAATGCAGCGGGAAAACCAGCCCAATGTCATGGACGCTGCCCTCATAGGCATAATTCGAGGTCGCACCGCGCTCTGCGGGATGGATGGTTTGATATGTGGCGTCGTTCATATACTCCGTATGATCGGCTTGTCCGCTCATGGCTTTTTCTAGGATGGTTTTAGTATCGTTCGCGATCCAGACGCCAACCCCGACATAGGCAATGATAAACAGCAGGATAATGGATACGGCGAGCTTTCGTTTTTTGCTGCTGAGTTTCAATAGAATTCCTCCTTGGGCTAAGAATTATGGATTAGTTGATACAAAGGCAGACTAGGCAATGGCGACCTGCATGAAGCATCGATATTGTGATTTACTGGTGTATCCGGTGTCTGGTGTGTGGAGCCTTATTGTATAGAACGTTACTTGGGGGGGAATAGTTGGTGAGTTATCATAATAATGTGCAGGGGGAGCGGTAAATGGGACGGATTTGTATGAAACATCGTACAAATGGACGGCGCAAGTAGGGTAAATGAGTAGATTTGTACGAAATATCATATAAAATATGCGGTGTAAGTGGTAAATGAGCCGAATTTGTGTGAAGAATCGTACAAAGCGGCCGTATGAGCGGTAAATGAGGAAAATTTGTGTGAAGAATCGTACAAATGGATTCCGGGAGCGCGGGGGGTGGCGGTGTAGGGGCGGTGCGAGCGGAGTACGGAGCAAATGTGTGTGGAAAACCACATACAATGGGCAATGCGAGCGGAGTATGGAGCAAATGTGTGTGGAAAACCGCATACAATGGGCGCTGCGAGCGGAGTATGGAGCAAATGTGTGTGGAAAACCACATACAATGGGTGGTGCGAGTGGGGTATGGAGCAAATGTGTGGAAAACCACATACATTTGGCGCCGCGCGCAGGGCATGGGTCAAAAAAAAGGATCACCTCTGGTCTCTACAGACACGGAGGTGATCCTTCCTGACGCTACCCGGGCGCTACCCGGGCGCGTTGCCCTGCCACTGACCTGGCACCAGCCAGGGAGCGCAACACCAAACGTTACCCTTGGATACGATGAATCGTAAATCCACCGGTGGATGCGTGAAGCTTGCCTGCTGCCTGTTCCGGCTCGACGCCGCTCAGGCATTCTACCGCATAGCGGAATTCATAGAAGCCGCCGAGCGTGGCCTTGAAGTTGGTCTCCCAGTAGTTGGTCAGGATCCACGCATAGGTGGATAGGCGGCTTCCTTCCGCCTGCATGCCGTGCAGCAAACGCGGCTGAACATCCAGCGTGCCCAGCTGAAGCAGCGGCGTATCCGTCATCGACAGGGCCAGCGCCTGCTTATCCTTGGCGGAGTGCCAGAATACCCCTTCCTGCACACTGGTGTAATCCAGCAGGCTGTTCGGGATCTGGTCGATCCACGGACGGACCAGGCTGCCCGCTTTGTCCGCATACAGCTCTGCACCAGCACCCAGCGAGAACGGCAGAGCAACAAACACGTTCTCCGGCAGCCATACGCTGTCCTTGTGGAAGCGGACAGATACTTCGACTCTAGGCTGCTGCGCGAACATTTTGACGTGCAGCGCATAATAGGCCATGCCTTTGACGTCATAGACGAACTCCACCAGAGCGTACAGCGGTCCGTTCTCGACCACCTTAACCTTGGTCAGACGGCCCGTATCCCGCTGGACGTTGGTGCCCTTGCGGTTGCGGCCCATACGGGAGCGCGTGCTGACCACATGCATCGGATCATGCTCATCAACAGCCGGTGTGACCTCATATACAGGCGTGAATGGCGCGTGCTTCCGCTCCGGATCCAGAAGATCCGCGGCACGCTGCTTGTCATACCAGGCGGTGATGCCTGCACCCAGCTGCCACTCAATGCGCAGGCTGGCGGACTCGATGGAATGCTCTCCGACCATAATAGAGCTGCCGGTCTCCGGTTCTTTGCGAATATCGTCAATACCTTCAGCCGCGATGGAGATGGTATTCAGCGCTGTGACAATCTTCTCGGACGGCGAAGCTCCAGCAGGATCCAGCGGCTGGAACAGCAGCGTACGGGCCTCTCCGGATGCGAGGGTCAGCTCGGTGACCAGCGCATGATTCCGGGCAAGCTGGCAGCTGAGTTCCTTGCCGGTCGACTCGTCAATCAGCTGGAACGGCTTCTGCAGGAGTACCGTTTCCCAGCCATCGAGCGGTACGGTTACTTGCAGCGTGGCTTCCGCCGGCTCGGTGTTAATCACTTCATATCGAAGTGCGCGGTGCGGCGCGAGCAGGGCGCCGTCGCGGGCAGCCAACGTCTCATCCAGCGCACGGTAGGCCAGCACGCTGGCTTCGGCAGCATAAGCCTGCTTGCGCACTTCAAGCATCTGCACCTGCGGATGCCACGGCTCCCAGACAGAGGAGTGGTAGCCCCAGGTGTGCTCGGCATACATCGTCAGCGCCTGGGATGCTTCATCGACCCGGGACGCCGTAGCCACCTTTTGGCCGGGATCCAGACGCTTGACCTTGCGCAGTGTACGCTGGGCATCACGGTAAATCTGCGTATGCATCGCCGTAGAAGCAACACCGTCCGTCCACCAGTCCGGCCAGTCTCCGCGGTGTACCGGCACATCAGAGAGATCCTCCTGCTTCAATGCTGTGAAGAACTCGGACAGGGTGGCCTGCTTGATCGTAACCTGATCGCCGTTCTTCTCATTCCAGTCCGCGATCCACTCCGCAATATCCGAGTTCGGGGAGGCGTTATCGGTGCCCAGTCCGGATACCATTACCGGTACGAAGGAATATGGATATTCCTCCTGCTCCAGATTCCACAGGTAGCGGTTGATCCGGATTTCGGCGATTTCATTGTGAACATACTCCGGTTCCATCAGGTTATGACGGATTTCATCCTTGATCATATACTTGCCCAAGGCATCCGGACAGAAGCCCAGCTCATTGCCGAACATGTAATGCTCTCCATTCCAGACTAACAACTTCTCACCGTTTGGCGCTTCCCACCAGAAAGGCGTCTGCTTTCGTCCCAACGGATACATGCCATGATGTGTGTGAATACAGGAGAACAAGTGCTTAATGTTGTTCTCCAGCAGACTGCCGGCATAGCCCCAACTGTAGCCGTTAATGTCAGCCGTCATGGCGCTGTCGATCGTATGCCCAAAAGATTGTGCATACTGCTGCGCCTTGCTGTGATTGCGAACCAGCAGGTCATAATCCGCGAGCTCGGTCATGTTCAAATAGGTGCCGGACAGCTCAATGTCTCCGCGCAGAATAGCCTGCTGGAAAGCCTCCTTCTCCTCGTCTGTTGCTGCCTTCAGAAACTTTTCCACGGCCCAGAAGGTTTCACAGGTCCAGCGGAATGGCTTCCATTCCGGATGGTCTCCTTTGTGGGCAGCCTCTGTAATCTTGATGGCCTGGCGGATAAAATCCACATGATACTGCTCGATCCGCTCCTGACGCTCGGTGTACCCGATATCCGTATGGGAATGGTGGATGGCATAGATCGTCCAGGGACGGGATGGTGTATGGTTGTTTTTTGTAATGGCGCTCATAGAAATGAACCTCCTCCATAGATATCAAAAATATTAGTTCCTGTCCGGTACCTCAAACAGTCTGTCAATGCCTTTGTACACAAAGGACATAGCGTCCGGAAACTGTACAATCTGAACCTGCAGCGGGCATAAAACCTGATGGAATGCATCTTCCCACAGCTTGCAGCTGTTGGAGATCTGTCCTCCAAGCACGATACGGTCCGGCTTGAATTCAGCCGCGTAGGGCAGGAGCAGTTCTCCCAGTTTTCGTCCATAATCCTGAAACAGCTCGCGGACTCCTTCATCTCCGTTGGCTGCCGCCCAGGCGAGGTCCGCGACATCCAGATCGCCGGTCTCCATGCCCCGGTCGGCTGCCATGCGGAGGATGCCCCTGCGGCCAAAATAATGATCTGCGATTCCGTCCCCGTAAGGTTCAGCGAACAGCATGCCATTATCCGGGACGCCGTCTTTTCCGGCGATGACCTGCCCTTCCGCGACGAAGGCAGATCCGAGTCCTGTCCCGAGTGTAAGGCAGATGAAGCGTTCGGATGGAAACAGCAGGCTGACGCCTGTGCCGAACAGCAGGGCATCATTGCCAAAGGCAATGGGTGCGGAGGCCAAAGCCTTCGTTGCTGGCGTAGACAGTGAAGTGTATAAGCGTGTCAATTCCTCCTGCAGCAGACTGCCGACCGAGAGGCCGTACAGAGCTTCATACTTCGCCACGCCCCGGAGCAGGGCAACCCCTTTTGCATAGTCAAAAGGGCCGGGAAACGCGAGTCCGATACATGTGTCCACGTCCGGGCCGATGGTTCCATACCGCGCCTGATAGGTTTCGAGCAGTGCAAGACAGGATCCCGCCAGGCCCTGGATAATGTCTGCGGCACTTCCTTGAGAACAGGAGGGCCGCTTCATCTCCACACCGGGTACGAGCTCGCCGTTCAGCAGGACAGAGCCTTTCAGAACGGTGCCGCCAGCATCTACAGCCAGAGTAAGCCGATTTCGCGCTGCCGGATGAAGCTCCGCTGGATCAGCGGAAATCATGTCCTGCCTCCTTGCCCGCTTTCCAGGCAAAAGGGAGCAGCGGCTGTTTCCAATCCGGATTGACGCTTGCAGCAATCAGCGTGACGGGAGCATCTGACAGGTTCTCCAGCCGGTAGGCGCCGACTTCTGCCGGTATGATGTAAGCTTCGGCATAGCCCCACTCTACCGCCATGTTTTCATTCGCTTGCGGCACCAGCCGCACACGCTGACCCTCCACGAGGTTCAGCATGACGAACTCCCCGCAGGTATCATCTTCCCACGTGTCCTGAAGCTTAAGACGCTTCACCTGGAACAGCAGATCATCGCGCTGGCCCAGCAGTTCTTCCGTGTTACCGCCCTGGCTGCGAACCACCTCTGGCCGGGCAATCAGCCCGTTCTCAGCCGCTGTGGTATCCATATCATCATCGATGTTATGCCGGGCATGCTCGGGATTCATCGGACGAGGCTTGCCGTCGGCATCCAGGCGCAGATAGTCATAGATTTTAAAGGTGAACCACCAGGGCGTGGAGGAAATTTCGAGCACCAGATTGTCTTTGCCGGAGCAGTGCACCGTGCCCTGAGGAATCAAATACAGATCCCCTGTAGAGGCTTCATATTCATTGACGTAGTCACTTACGGGCAGTGGTGTTTTGCTGTCATGTGCCTGTTCGACGGCTTCAAGCAGTGCGGCTCCGGTTACGCCATTTTTCAGGCCAAGATAGACCTTTGCTCCGGGCTCCTGCTTCATGATGTAATAGGACTCCTGCTGGGTCATGTGCTCATTGAACGTGGACTCGATATAAGACTGCTTGGGATGCACCTGCAGTGACAGTTTGCCGCCGTCCATCGTGTCCAGGTAATCAAACCGGATTGGAAAATAGTCTCCGAACAGCTCCACATTGCGCGGGCCCATAATCTGTTCCGGTGCAGCTTCCATGAGCAGGGTAAACGGAAGCTCGATCGTGGCAGACTGCACCTGAATCAGCAGCGTGTTCTCCGGCGCGATCGGCTCAAAGCTCCATGCGCAGTTAGGCCATTCCTCCGGCAGGTCGCACAGCTTTTTCAAATACTGGCCGCCCCAAATGCCGGGTGCAAAGAACGGCTTAACGCGGAAAGGCTGGCGGGACTGCTGTACAAGCACTCTCTTCAGCGCTTGGACCGGCAGGCCAACCGGATTGTCAGGCTGGTTCATATCGATATAAAAGGCCTTGTTCAAGGCCAACGTTTCGTAATGAGCAAGCCACTCGCGGCGATACGTCTCCCAGACTGGCCACTGCAGGAAATAACAGTCTTTGTACGTCTCGACCTTATCGGATGTATCGCCCAGCCCGAAGCTACCCATGCCGTTGGCATGGCGCAGCTGCTGGTTCTCACGCGAGAAATCGGCATAGAAGCTGATGTCCCCATATTCACCGGCAAGCAGTGCGGCTCCCGGGCCGTACAGTACATGAATGCCTCCTTGGCTGACGGCACTTTGAAGCTGATTCCGGGCATCCTGCTGCGCATCTTCCCGAAAGTATTGCAGAGGGCTTACGCCATGGGCAGTGAAGCCAAACGCCCGGTTATCTGTCAGATAAGAGGCCATGTCATGGCGCAGGCGTTCTTCGGGTTTTAGATAAGCAGAGGTAGAATTTGCTGAAGACGCTATACCTTCACGCTCACAGACTCCTTGAAGTGCTTGTATAAGTGCATCAAAATCCGTGCCGTGCGTTCCGTCGAGGAGCACAACCGTGCTGCCTTGTTCCTTCATGCCCTGATAAGCGGACAGTATGAGAGAAGACCAGGCTTCTGCACCTTCGTACATGAATACAGGCTGGTCCTGAACTGTAAGCCGGTTTACGGGATGTGATTGGAATGTCGTTTGAGGTGTCATGAATAAAAGTCCCTCCCTTACAATGTTGGCGTACACTTTCATTGTAGAAGGAGGGCAGGGAAACGTCTTTGTAAAAAGAGGATCTGTTTTTATAAAATCAGGACATGGTGTCCGAAGGGTTGAAGGTGGAGTCGAAACGTCCCTCTGTAAACTGGGAGCGCCGGAAACGTGCTGGGCTGACCCCCAGCTTTACCGTAAATACACGGGTGAAGTAGTGAACGGATTCAAATCCGCACAGGGCAGATATCTCTTTAATTTGGCGGTCTGTGGTGAGCAGCAGGCTCATTGCTTTTTGCACTCGCTGTTCCTGCACGTAATGGACAAAGGACTGATGCCTGTATTTGCGAAAGCTTCGTGTCAGATGCCTGGAGGTAATATGAAGGTGATGGGCTACGCGCTCCAGCGACAGCGGCTCGCTCAGATTATCCTGAATAAACAGCTCCGCCTGATGAATGATGAAGGCGCCCTCATCCATGCCTTCCGAATCTTCGGCAGACGGAGAACAGTGAGGTCCGTGGGCCGCGAGCAGAGACAGGATCAGGGAGAGGGCTGTATTTTGAAGGGTCAGCGGCGGATAAGCTGCTGCCGGCTTTTGCAAATCAAACATCGATAACAGAGCCTGCCATATATGAGACGAAGGATACAGGGTTCCATCGGGAATGACGGGTATGCCCACTCGGGCCAGTTTACCGAAAGCAGACAGGTAGTCCTGTGCTTCCTGCGCTTCTTGGCGTTCATGCTTCTCAGCTCCACCAAGTTCCACTGGCTCGTCAGGCTGGGCAGGCTCAAAAGCAACATAGCACAGGGCAAGGCCATCACGGCTCTTAATCTGGTGCGGGAGGCCGGGCCTGGAAAGAAACAGGGTTCCGGTGTTCAGCGGATACTCCTGATTTTCTTCAATATATGAGCCTGAGCCATGAAGCACATAGCAGGCCTCGAAGAATGAATGCTTGTGCTCCGTATTGTCAAAATGCCGGGGCATGAATCCCCAGTAGTGAATGTTCAGCGAAATTTCGGGCTGACGTATCGTATGCAGCGTACGGTTCAGCACGGCGTTGGCTTTTTTGAAAGCTGCAATCCGTGAACCTTCGTTCATGCTCATAAGAACAGCTCCTCTTTGGTCATGCGGCCGCTCATAGACAGGCCTTTGCCTTGCATCCAAAGTGTAAACCATATATCTTCGGCAAGAAAGGGCCATACTACTATGAACAAGAACAGCAGGTGATAATGATGAAAATCATGACATTAAACACTCACTCCTGGCAGGAAGAGCAGCAGATGGACAAAATCAAGCAGCTGGCTGCCTTCATCCACGAGCACGACATCGACGTGATCTCTCTTCAGGAAGTCAATCAAAGTATGGGCGCCGAGGCTGTACCGCATTCCCGTCTGACCCATTATCGGCCTGCAGAGCAGGACATCGTCATCAGGGAAGATAATTATGCATACATTTTGCAAAGAGAGCTGAAAACAGAATATTACTGGACCTGGGTTCCTGTACATGTCGGGTTTGTGACCTATGATGAGGGACTTGCGATTCTGTCCAAAATGCCGATCCAGCAGACGATGAGCCACTACGTGTCCGCCATGAGAGACTACAGCAATTACCGTACGCGCAAAATCTTAGGCATCCAGGCTTCCATGCAGGGAATGGACACCTGGTTTGTGAACGGACATTATGGCTGGTGGGAAGATGAGGAATCCTTTCGCGGACAGTGGGACAGGACGGAAGAAGTGCTGGCCGGCTTGAGGCAGGGGCGGCTGTTTATCATGGGTGATTTCAACAATGTTGCCGAGCGGAGAGGCGAGGGCTACGACTATCTCATGAACAAGGGCTGGCATGATCTGTATCTAACGGCAGCGGACCGTGACGAAGGGTTTACCGTGGTCAAAGCCATTGCCGGCTGGGAGGATAATAAACGTCCGCTTCGGATCGACTATATCTGCTCCAGCCATCCGGTCTCTGTGCTGACCTCCCGGGTTGTCATGAACGGGGAGAGGGGACCTGTCGTTTCGGATCATTTTGGCGTCATGGTTGAGATAGAAGGAAAATGAAGGTTAGGGTCGAATGGATAATGTGACCGGACATGTAAGGTTTGGGTCCGGAATGAACCCAAAAGGCTATGGTGATGTCAATGGTGGACGTTAACTATCGGACAGAAAAGGATTTTCTGGGGGAGAAGAAGCTGCCAGCCCAGGCGTATTACGGCATTAATACGGTGAGGGCGATTGAGAACTTTCCCATCAGCGGGGTGCCGATTCATCCGGAGCTGATTACCGCACTTGCAGATGTGAAGAAAGCGGCCGCGCTGGCTAACATGCAGCTGGGCCTGCTCCCGAAGAGCATCGGTCAGGTGATCGTGCAGGCAGCCGAAGAAGTGTTGAACGGACAATTCCGTTCGGAGTTTATTGTAGATTCCATTCAGGGAGGCGCAGGAACCTCCATTAATATGAACATGAACGAGGTGCTGGCCAATCGGGCACTGGAGCATCTCGGCAAAGTCAAAGGCGATTATTTCTACTGCAATCCCAATAACCATGTCAATATGTCGCAATCGACGAACGATGCCATACCGACAGCCATCCGCATTGCCTCGTACCGGCTGGCACAGGAGCTGCTGAGCGTTTTCCGCCAGCTGGTGGATGGCATCAAGGAAAAGGCAAAGCAGTTCGATTCGGTGATCAAAATGGGCCGTACCCATCTGCAGGATGCTGTTCCGATCCGGCTTGGACAGGAATTTGGTGCTTACGCCAGAGTGCTGAGCCGCGATATAGCACGCATCGAGCGTGCAGCACAGGGTCTGCTGGCTATTAATATGGGAGCCACCGCTGTAGGCACAGGGCTGAATGCACCTGTCGAATATATGGAAAGCGTGGTTGCGCTGCTGAAGGAACAGACGGGTATGCCGCTTGCCCAGGCGGATGATTTGGTCGATGCGACTCAGAACACCGATGCATACATGGAGCTTTCTGCAGCTTTGAAAGTATGTGCCGTCAACATCTCCAAAATGTGCAACGATATCCGCATGATGGCTTCCGGACCGAAGGCGGGCTTCAATGAGCTGCTCGTCCCGGCCCGTCAGCCGGGCTCGTCCATTATGCCGGGCAAGGTCAATCCGGTCATGGCGGAAGTGATGAACCAGATCGCTTTTCAGGTGATGGGCAACGATCACACGATCTGTCTGGCTTGTGAAGCGGGGCAATTTGAGCTCAATGTTATGGTGCCGGTTGCGGCGAATAATTTAATGCACTCGATCAAGATCTTGAAGAACGGCATGGAAGTATTTCATCGCAATCTGATTGCTGACCTGGAAGCAAATGTTGAGCGCTGCAAGCATTATGTCGATACGAGCTATGGCATCATTACGGCCCTGAACCCGCACCTGGGTTATGACGTGGCATCCCGGCTGGTGAAGGAGGCCCAGAAGACAGGCCAGAGCGTGAAGGAGATTATTTTGGAAAAAGGCATGCTCACCGAGGAACAGGTTGCATTGATTCTGGATCCGTATCACATGACGTCCCCGGGCATTGCGGGGGAGGAATTCCTGCTCAATCAGTAGTCAGCAAGTGAAAAAATTATTTACCGCCGGCCCCCATTCCAATGGGGGTCTTTATTTCATTCATCCACGAGTCTGTGATCAGGGTTATAATAGGTGGGGATTGTATAAAGATACATATTGAAGTGGAGGGAATCTGCATGTTCCATGAAATATTTATCCAGCTGCTGGTTCTTCTGGCCGTGTCGGTATGCGTGATTGCCGTGGCTAAAAAAATAAATCAGCCGTATTCTATCGCATTGGTTATCGTAGGGCTGCTTCTTGGGATCACCCATATTCCGTTTCTTGAAGAAGCGGAAACCTTTATTACGCAGTCCGATGTATTTCAGGTCATTATTATCTCATTATTTTTGCCGATTTTACTTGGGGACGCTACACTGAAGCTTCCTTTCTCGCATCTTCGGGAACAGAGCAAGCCGGTATTGGCTTTGGCTTTTGGCGGGACGTTGTTGTCGTTTCTGATTGTGGGCCTGTCCGGCCACTATCTGCTGGGCCTGCCGCTGGCGGTGGCCTTTACTTTTGGAGCATTGATGAGTGCCACAGACCCGATCAGCGTCATCTCTATTTTCAAATCCTTGGGCGTCCCCAAAAAGCTTGTGACCATCATTGAAGGAGAGTCTCTGTTCAATGATGGCATTGCCGTCGTCCTGTTTCAGATTTCCTCGGTTTATCTATTGACCTATTTAGAGATGGGCTGGGCGGGAATCGGCAGCGGACTGCTGCTGTTTCTCAAATTCAGTATCGGCGGTATTATTGTTGGTGCAGTGCTTGGATACATCTTCTCGCAGATTATTCGGCTGTATGACGATTATCCTTTAGAAATTGCCTTTTCCATGCTGTTATTCTTCGGCAGCTATTTCATCGCCGAGCACTTTCATGTGTCGGGTGTAATTGCTGTTGTGGTTGGCGGCCTGATTTTTGGCAGTTATGGTGCTAAGATCGGTATGTCCAAGACCACCGAGACGAACATTAACTCTTTTTGGGATGTCATTACGCTTGTGGCGAATTCCCTCATTTTCCTTATGGTCGGACTGGAGATCAAAAATATCGATTTTATGGATAAGTGGGGTTTGATTGCAGCAGCGATTGTAGTGGTGGTGGCCGCCAGAACACTCGCTTTATATACAAGCCTTTCCTGGCTGAAGGATTTCTCCGGCACCTGGAAAATGATCCTGAACTGGGGCGGCCTGAAAGGGAGCCTGTCCATCGCGCTGGCGCTAAGCCTGCCTTCCAGCTTTGAAGGACGTGAGGATGTGCTGGTGCTTACCTTTAGTGTGGTCCTGTTCTCGCTGCTGGTTCAGGGATTGTCCATTAAGCCGCTTGTATTAAAGCTGGGATTGAGCGGTGGGGGTGCGGGGACACCTTCAGGCAAATCTGCCGGTAAACCTTCAGAGGTGGAGTAACGCTGAATAAAAGGAGAGAGACATGCCGTTTACTTTTGCTCATCCCGTTTATGCTGCTCCTCTAAAATACATCCGCCCTGACTTTTTGAGTCTGACTGGGCTGGTGCTGGGGAGCATGTCGCCGGATTTTGAATACTTCCTCATGCTGGAACCCTATCAGAGTATAGGGCATTCCTTAACCGGTCTGCTGATACAGGCCATTCCATTAAGCATATTGTTCGCATGGTTATTTCATCATCATATTAAGAAGCCGCTGTCACTCCATCTTCCTTCACTCTTCAAGCTGGATCGGCGGGCTTATCACCTTGTAGGAGAATGGCGGCTGAAGAGCATGAAAGACTGGATCGTGTTCCTAATATCAGTCATTATCGGTTTTTACTCACATATTGTTATTGATGCGTTCACTCATGTTAACGGGTATGCTGTGCAGCGGCTCCCGTTTCTCGGCGAAGTGATGCTGTTCCAGCTGCCGCTGTATAAGCTGCTGCAGTACGGCCTCTCGCTCGCGGGTCTGCTGGCCCTGGTCATTTGGATATTGATCCGGTTGTCCCGATCCAGCTTCTCGAAGCAGGGAATGGGGATGCCAACCATCATGCCTGGGCAAAAAATATCGTTCTGGCTTCTTGCATTCCTGATCGCCGCAGTGGTAACGGTGCTGAAGCTGACGTTCACCAGCAGCACGAATAGGATCGGCATCCTGGTCGTTGCCCCGATTTCGGGATTGGCATTAGGTTTGGCCGTGGTCTCCTGGACCATGGGACGAAAACTGAAAGCGCAGGAGGGACACTGAGTATGTCGCAGGATGAGCTGTTTGATATTTTCGACGAGCATATGATCGTGATCGGTACAGACACCCGGCAAAATGTTCACAAGCACGGGTACTGGCACCAGACCTTTCACTGCTGGATTTGTGACCGGTCTGGAGATGGCGAACCCTTGATTCTTCTCCAGCTGCGCCATCCAGACAAGGACACGTTCCCGGGTTATCTGGACATTTCCTGTGCCGGGCATCTGCTTGCCGGAGAAACACCGGAGGATGGAGTTAGGGAGCTGGAGGAGGAGCTGGGCGTGACCGCCAAGCTGCAGGATCTGGTGTACAGCGGCCATGTTCAACAGGAATATGTCACCGAGCAGCTGAAGGACCGGGAGTGCACACATATCTACATCTACGAATGCAGCAAGCCGCTGGAGGAGTATGTTTTTCAAAAAAGCGAAATATCCGGCCTCTTCCAATGCACGGTGAAGGAGTATATGGACTTGATTCGGGGAGGAGTCACCGCGGTCACGATGCAGGGTGTTCTTTATGAAGAACAGCAGGATGAGCTGCGGCGGGTCAGCAGGCTTGTGACAGCCGAAGATATCACACCACAGTCTTCGCAGTATTATGAGGTGCTGTTCCGTGCGCTGGCTGATTATGTAGGTGATTTATGAAATCGCTGCTGTTATTGATTCGTTCGATATCGATCCCCACCGCTATCATTATTGGATTCAAGCCGCTTATTAACGAGAAGTGGGAATGGCAGGATCTGATTTTTCCATTATTTATGACGGCGGCGGTTGTCAGTCAGTTGATGCTGAACCGAATGGCGAAGGAAGATCGCAGTGTGAGCAGTAATGCAGGTAGTAGTGATAATAGCAGTGCAAGTTGAGGCCCTAATAGCAGTGCAGAGGATCGCTGGACCATGCGGGGCCCTCGGATTTTAACCGTTTTATCGTATCCACGTCCAAAAGATGCAAAAGGGGGAGTTAGCTTGGAAGCAAAGACTGCAGTGATCATAGAAGCTGCACGCGTAACGGCGGTCCGGGCCGCGAACAGAGCGGGCGAGATGATAAGGAGCTATTTTGACCGAAATGCGGTTATAGAGGAAAAAGGGCTGTTCGGAGACGTGGTCACTGAAGTAGACCGTAAGGCCGAAGAGGTGATTCTGGAGGAGATTATGTCCAAATTCCCGGATCATGGTATTCATAGCGAAGAAAGCGGATCAAACGGAAGGACAAGTGACTGGCTCTGGCTGGTGGATCCGCTGGACGGAACGAACAATTTTGTGATTGGGTTTCCTGCATTTTCGGTGTCCGTTACGTTAATGTATCGGCGGGAACCGGTGCTGGGCGTGATTTATGAACCCATGGTGGACCGCCTCTATGTCACTTCCAAGGATGGGGGGACTTCCTGCAATGGAAACCCGGTGCGTATTCGCAAGGGGGACCGCATTGAGCGGGGGACGATCGGCTGGATTCAAGGCCATGCTGTCCAGAATGACGAGCATGCCGTCCGTCTGCGCCACCACCTGGATTTCACATTCAAGCGTATGATGCGGCTGTGGGCGCCTACGCTGGTTTGGTGTATGCTGGCAAAGGGAGATATTGACGGCATCGTGCTGTATAACTCGGAAGGGGATGACCTGTATTCCGGTATATTAATGGTGCAGGAAGCGGGTGGTCTTGTGATGGATTTTGAAGGCAGACCGTTCAGCGGAATGACGCCGGAGCCTTATCTGATCGCTTGCCATCCGGAGCACAGAGAATATTTTCTAAAGGTAGTCAAGGAAGGAAGAGATACAATTGAACATATGCAAAGCTGATGTATCCCTGGCACAAGGGATTGCAGAGGTTCATATCTATAGCTGGAGGACAACGTACAAGGGAATCGTGGCAGACACCTACCTGTCCTCGTTGTCGGTGGAGAAAAGAGCCGCAGGATGGACATCCAAGCTGAACCAGCTGAATGACGATGAAGCAGTGTATGCAGCGCTGAACGATGAGGGCAAGGTTGTAGGCTTCGCAGTCGGAGGCCGCTGCCGGTACAAGGAGTTCCCATATGATGGGGAGCTGTACGCGATCTATTTGCTGGAAGAATATCAGAGGAAGGGCATCGGCAAGCAGCTGTTCATGTCTGTGGTGGATGACCTGAAGCAAGACGGCTGTACATCTATGATGACGTGGGTGCTTCAGGGAAACCCGGCAATGGATTTCTACACTTCACTGGGCGGTAAAGTTTTTGGACAGGAAGAAGTAGAGATCGGCGAGGAGAAGCATACCGAATTTGCGATGGGATGGGACACGCTTCCTGGTATGCACTAGGCGCGCCGGCCGCCGTACGCGTCCAATGTATGTGGAAAACCACATACATTCCGCGTCCGGCCGCTATCCAAGCCCCTCCAATGGTTTACTTATCCCAGCTCCATATTTCGATAGGCCCCAGCTGGAAGTTACGGAATTCTGGCTGTGCCTTCAGCTTCTCCAGCTCCCGTACAGGTCCAGTGACTGTGGCGCCGTAGACCTGCACGCCGTTCTCCTCCAGATACGCCAGCCGCTGCTCGTCGATGTCCTCTCCGTTATAGCTATTGCTGGCCATCATCCATTCCAGATTAGACAGCAGTAGTTCCACATGGGAAGTCATGTTTTCACCATCAGAAGGCCTGATCGAGCTCTGCCACATGGAAAGCTCATGATTCTCAAATATAGCCTTCGGCCTCAGCGTCAGGTGAGGAACTTCATATTCAGGTCCTCCATTACAGCAGCCCATGCTGTAGGGAGTTTCGAAAGCAGCCAACTCCCCCGCAAACACCGGCATACCCGTCACGCGAACATCGTAACCCTGCAAAAGCTTGATCAGCTCTCCCGGCGGCATCAACGTTTGGGTAGAGAAAGAAAGCTCCGCCACATATCCGTCTTCAATACTGCTTAACCGTGTCAGATCAGGCTCGATCCGCTCTTCGTTGTTACTTAAGCGTGACTTTTCCGACTGTATCTGCTCGTTATTTTCTAAGGCTTCAGGATCCTTCACTGCGGAATACGGCAAAATAAAACGCGGGCCATCATTTTCGTTCAGATACCTCCCGTCATGGCTTATCTTGTAGCTCATATGGCCTGTGATCGTCTTTTTAGCATGAACCTCACCAACGATGACCTGCCGGTCGCCAACCTCCCGAAACAGCTTCAGGTTTGCTTTTTGGCTGAGGAACGGAGTTACTTCAAATGGGCCTGTCACAGACTTCTCAACTTGAAGGCCGTCCTCATTCAGTTCAACAATCGAGATCACGGATCTGAAGAAATCCCCGCGAACTTGAGTCTGATTGAAATAAATATGTAATGCACCCAAGTACATGGTATATAGCAAAAATAATAACAGCGCCGCAGCCGCACCATTGATCAGCAGCCGCAAACGGGTGCGCCAGATCATCCGGCGGAATCGACCCGGGCTCCATGCCGGCGGCTCCGGTGTAAAATCTTCACTGCGCAGAACGCCCCGCTCCTCGTCCAGAGCATCGTGCTCCATGGCCATGTCATTTTCGCCGCGCAGAACGCCCTGCTCCGAACGCGCATCAGGTTCATCCTCATACAAATCACGCCGCTTATGCACATCATCTCGCTCTAGTTCTTTCTCTTTATCCTCTTCAGTCATCTTCTCCAGCTCCTTCTATAGCCATCATTTCCCGTTTGAATCGCTCCCTGGCGCGGTACAAGGTGACCTTGACCTGATCCGGGCTGAGCTCCAGCACTTCCCCCAATTCCTTATACGACAAACCGTCCATTTCCCGCAGCAGCAAAATACTCTGGTAAGACTCCGGCATCCGGCTGATTCCCCGCGCTACCCGAATTTGGCGCTCACTTGCACTCAAAGCTTCCTCGGGGGTCGGGTAGACGTTCTCCGGCTCCATGCTCGAAAGCTCCTCCTGCATCTGCACTTCGCCGCGCCGCTTTCGGAACCAGTCGATAAAAAGATGACGCGCCACCTTGTACAGCCATGCTCTGGCATATTCACGGTGTTCGGCTTTCATGGAGATCATCGCCCGGTAGAAGGTTTCTTGTACCAGTTCCTCGGCGATTTCCCTGGATCCGCACATCCGGTAGAGATAAAGGTAGAGCGAAGGCTGGTGCTGTTTGAACAGCTCGGTGTATAAATCGCTGCGCATGCATCTCATCCCTTTCATCTTGACAACGGCCGGCCAGTCGAAATGTTACACCCTTTTCAAAAAAAATCTCCGAGCCTCTGATCCGGCGGCCATCGGTTTGCCTGAGAATACGGAATGAAACGATGGGTTATTTTCAGCAAATTATATAACTTTTGCTTTGGAGAAACGTTCTAATAATGCATAAGGTTTTATCATAGGAGGTGTCTGCGTGAGAAATATTGCGGCTATGATTGCACTGATTTTTATCGCTGCACTCGCTTTAGCAGGTTGTAATGAGAGTGAAAAATCATACGCCTCCATCCTGATCTATGAGGACAGGGAATACATAGGTAAACACGTAGTATCAAAAGAAAAATATCAGAATATTGAAGAGGTCGGTGTGGTTTTGAGCAAGACTGAAGCAGATGAGCTTCCCGAAGATGATTTTTCGTCAAATGAAATGAAAATAGGCACAAAAATATATAAGGAAACAGAGCGTCACGACACACTTCTTCTGGAATATGACATAGAACAATATAAAGTTTTTGAAGTTCAAAATTGAGGTTTACATGCCCGGCGAGTTGCCGGACGAATTGCTCTGATCCCGCATGGACGTAGGGGAGTGGCCGGTCGTTTTTTTATACATTTTGGAGAACAAAAAGGGGTCCGTATAACCGACAGAGCGCGATACATCGCTTACCGTCAGATCCTTGTTCCGCAGAAGCTCGGTCGCGCGTGTCATCCGGTATTCCAGCAGGAAACGCTGCAGTGACAAGCCGAACCTGGATTTAAACAGCCCTGACAGATACGTGCGGTCCAATCCGACTTCGCGGGCAATATGCTGCACCGTAATTCTCTGACTATACTGGTTCTCGATAAATTCCACGGCCTGGCGGATATATTTATCTTTCGACGCTGGAGGGCCGGCGAAAGTACTATGTTCATCTGGAGAACAGCGGATCAGCTCGGCCATGATGCGGTACAGGATACTTAAGCTGAGCACATCCCGGCTTTTCTCCTCTCGTGCCGCTACCAGCTCATGGTGAAAGGATTCGAAGCTGGCGCTTTCCGATCTGCGCTCTGGTGCTCCATGGGCGAAAATATCAAAGACGGGCTGACGGCTACTTAAACCCGCACGCTGCATCAGGGATTTGGTCTGCACCCCTGCGAAGCCGTACCAGGAATAGGTCCATGGGTCATCTCCATCCGCCTGGTAATGCACAAGTGTTCCGGGAGGGATCATAAAGCCCTGGCCTGCCTGCAGATCATAATGGTGGTCCCCGATCTGAAAGCGGCCTTGGCCGCTATGTATATAATGTATGATATAGGAGTCTCGGAGGCCGGGGCCCCAGGCGTGAGACGGTATACATTTCTCTTTGCCAAAAAACAGCAGACGGAGATCCAGCTGCGGGTCGGACGAGGAGTGAAACAAGTCTACCTTGTTTTGGGTCATGAGCGGCCGCCGCCTTTCGTAGATGAGAGTATTTCTTCTATATTAATATATAGGATAACTGTTTAGAAAGTGTTGGCTCCTGCGGTTCTTCGTTGTTCTTCATGAAGTCCGGCCTGGCGCAGGTTATTTTTCCCATGGAACGGGAAGCCTAACGATAAGGCTGACTGTGTTGTGGGAGGAGATGACGATGAACGTGATATTGGTATTAAAATCCATTGGAATCGTTATTTTAGGAACCCTGCTGTTCCGGATCGGTGGCAGGAAGTCTATTGCCCAGATGAGCATTACCCAGGTCATCATTATGATCAGTATCGGCTCGCTCCTGGTTTATCCGCTAAGAGAGGAAAATTACTGGGTGACGATGGGGCTTGCAGGTGTGCTCGTCCTGACCATGCTGGCCATGGAGTTTATAGAATTTTATGTAAATCGAATGGAAACGCTGATTTCAGGTAAAGCGGTCCTGGTCATCGTGCAGGGCCAGTTCCATGAGCAGAATCTGAAGCGGCTTCGTCTAACAGTAGACAAACTGGAGATGAGGCTTCGGCAAGTGGGGATCAACCGGATCTCGGATGTAGAATGGGCGACGCTGGAGGTCAGCGGAAATATAGGCTATGCCTTAAAGCCTGAGAAGCAGCCGGCAACCCGGGAAGATCTGAACAGGATTGTGGAGCTCCTGCAGCAGCTTCATCCCGATTTGAAGCAGCAGCCACCACCTCAACCTGCAGAGAGTTCTCCCGATAACAATATATTTACCGAGTTAGTACGAACTAAAGAGAACAGCAATCCTGAAAAATGGCAGTAAACATCATCGTTCCCCAAAAAAGTGACTCTATAGGAGTCATTTTTTTCGTTCCAATCTGGTTCATATCTGGTGTATAATTCATATCAATATGACACGGAAGGAGATTATGATGATACATATCTCAGAGAATGAAAAGCTGTTTTACCTGGGGAACGATCATTTTGGCTATGCCATGGAAGTTGTAAAAGAGGGGTATTTGGCGCATGTGTACTGGGGCAAAAGTGTGCGTCCATCGTCGCTTCATCGCGTGCTGCAGTACCGGGGCCGAAGTGCAGTCTCGCCGCGGCCTGTGCCGGAAGACCCGTCCTTCTCGCCGGATACGCTTCCGCAGGAATATCCGGCTTACGGGGCGGGGGATTTCCGGAACCCGGCATTTCAGATCAGGCAGCCGGACGGTTCCACCGTTACCGCTTTGAAGTACCGGGCTTACCGGATCACCCAGGGCAAGCCGGAGCTGCAAGGGCTCCCGGCAGTTTACGCTGAAGCTGAAGATGGTGCGCAGACACTGGAGATTGAACTGCTCGATGAGCTGATTGGCCTTCGGGTATTTCTGTCATATACCGTCATTCCCGCATTTAACGCCCTGTTCCGATCTGTGCGGTATGAGAATGGGGGAGAGCTGGAACTGGTCCTTCAGCGGGCGCTCAGTATGAGTGTGGATATGCCGCATGCAGAGTATGAGCTTCTTCATCTGTCAGGAGCCCATCTGCGGGAACGGCATATGCACCAGCGGCGGCTGGAGCCGGGTGCGCTTGTTCTCGAGAGCCGCAGGGGTGCAAGCGGGCACCAGCACAATCCGTTTGCAGCACTGCTGGCACCCGGATCGACAGAGGATGCGGGCGAAGTGTTCGGGTTCAGTCTCGTATACAGCGGCAGCTTTGCCATCCAGGCGGAAGTGGATCAATTTCTGACGACCCGTCTGTCGATGGGCATCAATCCCCTTGGCTTTGGCTGGCAGCTGCAGCCGGGAGAATCTTTTCAGACACCGGAAGTCGTCATGGTCTATTCGGATCAGGGGCTCGGCGGGATGTCGCAGACCTACCACCGCCTGTACCGTGACCGGTTATGCCGGGGCGTGTACCGTGATCGCGAGCGTCCGGTTCTGATCAATAACTGGGAAGCGACCTATTTTGACTTTAATGAAGAGAAGCTGCTCACCATTGCCAAGGCAGGAGCAGAACTGGGCATGGAGCTGTTCGTGCTGGATGACGGCTGGTTTGGCACACGGGATCATGACCGCTCTTCGCTGGGAGATTGGACGGTGCATCGTGACAAGCTGCCGTATGGCCTGAAGGGACTCGCGGAGCAGGTAGAATCCTTCGGCATGTCCTTCGGATTATGGTTCGAGCCGGAGATGGTATCTCCGGACAGTGAACTGTACCGCAGCCATCCCGACTGGTGCCTGCATGTGCCGCAGCGCAAGCGGACAGAGAGCCGTCACCAGCTGGTACTGGATCTGTCTAGGTCTGATGTTTGTGATTATATTGTGGAATCGGTCAGTGATATACTGGCGAGTGCTCCGATCTCTTACGTGAAGTGGGATTTTAACCGCAATCTCACCGAGATCGGCTCCGCCCTGCTCCCTCCGGAGCGTCAGGCGGAAACAGCGCACCGCTATATGCTGGGACTGTATGATGTGCTGGAGCGGATCACACAGCGCTTCCCGGACGTGTTATTCGAGAGCTGTGCCGGAGGCGGAGGCCGGTTTGATCCTGGTATGCTGTTCTACATGCCGCAGGTGTGGACCAGCGATAATTCGGATGCGATCAGCCGGCTGTACATTCAATATGGAACGAGTATGGTGTATCCGGCGGTCACGATGGGCGCGCATGTGTCTGCTGTACCCAACCACCAGGTTGGGCGGAATACGCCGCTGGATATCCGGGGTCATGCAGCGATGTCCGGAAACTTCGGCTATGAGCTGGATCTGACAACATTGTCCTCTGCAGAGAAGGAAGAAGTCCGGGAACAGATCATGCTGTACAAGGAGCTTCGTCCGCTTATCCAGTTCGGGGATTTTTACCGGCTGATGAGTCCATTTGAGCATCGGGAAGCCGCGTGGATGTTTGTGTCACGGGATAAGCAGGAAGCTGCTGTGTTTTATTTTCAGATTGAGGCTGATACGGCAGGCCCATTGAGAAAGCTGAGGCTCAAGGGACTGGATCCCATGAAGGATTACGCGGCCATCGGCTCCGAAGATGAAGTATATGGCGGAGACCACCTGATGGGGATCGGGGTTTCGCTGCCGTATCTTCACGGCGATTACCGGAGCATCTTGTTCCGGTTCCGGCAGGCTGGAGGATAAGGAATTTCATTTTTGCCAAATGTGGATCAGAATCGGTATACTAGAAGAATGAATTGATGAAGTGGTCCAGATTTGGAATAAAAAGGTGGAACATATGGCGAAATCCGACCGATATACGTTTCAGAGCAAAATGAAACACATGATGGCCGATCTGCGGCAAAAAATCAACAGCGGCATTTACGCTCACGGGGAGTACCTTCCGTCTGAAATGACACTGATTGAACTATACAGCCTGAGCAAAAACTCGGTCCGGCAGGCCCTGGACCAGCTGGTACAGGAAGGGCTCATAATCAAGGTACCGAGAGTTGGCACTCAGGTGATTGCTTCCTCCAGGGAAAAGCGAAAAATAAGATTCGGCATGTATCCTTCTCTCTATATGGAAGCAGAGATGGACGCCGTGTTGGCTCTGTTCGGGGAGCGGTATCCGGATACGTCTGTGGAGATCGTTGATCTGCCTTACGAACATCCCGAAAGCATCGCCAATCTGATGAGGCTCGGCATTGTCGATGCCTTGTCGGTCAACATGCAGGATATGATGCATTTTCAGGAGAGCGGAAGTACTGGCCTGTTTCGCACACAGCAGCCCCGTGCGTCTACGTATTCTTTTCTGCATGCTCCGTTTATGGATGATGAAGGACAGCTTGCTGTCCAGCCGTTCATCCACTCACCGGTTGTAATGGCCTACAACAAGGAGCATCTGCGGGAGAAACAGCAGTTTGAGCCGGACAGCAGCTGGAGCTGGGATGAGCTGCAGCATATGCTGCGTTCATTGCGAAGCCCGGGACGCTACAGTTTTGCGCTCCAGCTGTATTCGCTGAACCGTTGGCCGATTTTCCTGATGCAGCAGCGAGAAGCCGGAGATACAGGACCGTCCTGGAGTCAGGCCTGCAAGGGCCTTGCGTGGCTGCGGGGACTGATTCACGAAGAAGGCATGTTTCCGCTGGCTCTGGCGCAGGGAGACTTTGAAGCTGAGAAGCTGTTCAGGGAACAGAAGGTTTCTGTGATCCTGACGACGTATTACATGCTGAACCAGCTGAAAGATGTGGCATTTGCCTTTGATGTGGCGCCGCTGCCGCATTTCGGAAATGGCAGCACGCTGCTGCTCGGCACCGGAATTGGCGTAAACGTGTTGTCCAGAGAGCAGGAGCTGGCTCAATCCTTTGCTGATTTTCTCGTCTCTGACGAGGTGCAGGAACATATCCGCAGACATTCGTACAGCCTGCCGGCAAACCGGTATATGACCGAGAATGTAGATCCGGAACTGGCGGGAAAGCCATCCCGTCTGAATCTGCACCGTGAGCTGGCGCACCTCTACAAAACCTGCCGCGATGTAGGGTTGAGTCTGGATGAGATGATCGCCTTGCGTGAGCAGTTAAAGCATTATTTTTCTTACCTCATGGATGAAGACGAGCTGCTGTCTGTACTGGGCAGCAAGCAGGCCTGAGATTTTTCGACTCATTTAATCCAATAAATATCCGCAGGCAGCGTAAGCGCCTAGCTTGTATCACTTAATCAAAAGCCCTGTTCTCATCCCATGAGAACAGGGCTTTTTCCTGTATAGCGGCAGACAAATGCGTCGGTGTAGAAAATTGCATCATGCATTTTTTTGGATAAATGCATCCTAAACGTCATATTGCTACTGGTCGCCTCGGCCGCCTCCTTTTATCCTTTGACTAATCACAAGAGAGGAGGATGCCTATGAGGGGTCCATCAACATTAACGGAGCCGCAGGTGAATTTCGATGCTAACCCAAGGGTGGAATCGAAGGTCTGGAGGTCCATCAAGAGAAGCAGATTTTATTACCTGATGTTTGCGGTCCCCTTGGTTTATTTCATTGTGTTTCACTACATCCCGATGTTTGGCATCATGATCGCCTTCAAGGATTACAGCGTCTTTAAAGGGATTGCGGGAAGTGAGTGGGTGGGCTTTAAGTATTTTGGAGAGTTTTTGTCCGATCCCTACTTTTACACATTAATCAAGAACACCCTGCTCATCGGTATCTATCAGATTATTTTTGCTTTCCCTGCGCCGATCATTCTGGCGCTGCTGCTCAACGAGCTGCGAAACGGTATGTTTAAACGATTTGTGCAGACCGTCAGCTACCTGCCGCATTTTCTTTCGACCGTGGTGGTGTGCGGGATTCTGGTGAATTTCCTTTCTTATGATGGAATGATTAATCAGTTTCTGCACTGGCTCGGTCTGGAACAAGTGCATTTCTTAATGATTCCCGAGTGGTTCAGATCGATTTATATCAGCTCGGAAATCTGGCAGGGCATTGGGTGGGGGTCTATTATCTACCTGGCAGCGCTGACCAATATTGATCCGCAGCTCTATGAAGCAGCGACCATGGACGGAGCCAACCGGTGGAAACAGGCGAAACATATCACACTGCCCGGCATCGCACCGACGATTATTATTATGTTTTTGTTCAGTATCGGAGCCATCATGGCTGTATCTTTTGAGAAGGTGCTCCTGCTGTCCAATGGATCAAACTTTGAAACCTCGGATATTATAGCCACTTATGTTTACCGGAGAGGTCTGGTCTCTAGTGACTTCAGCTATGCCACGGCCGTAGGATTGTTTAACTCCGTCATTGCCCTGGTTTTCCTGACGATTGGCAATACCATCAGCAAGAAAGTGAGTGAAACCAGCCTATGGTAAAAACACAGCGAAACCTGATCAAAAAAAGTCCGGGCAGCCGCGCTTTTGACATCATCAACGTCATTCTGATGCTGCTGCTGGTGTTCATGACCTTCTACCCGATTTATTATGTGCTCGTCGTTTCACTTAGTGAAGGCAACGCGGTCATGCGGGGTGAGGTTTCTTTCTGGCCGATAGGGTTTAATCTGAGCACTTATGCCTTGATCTTTGAAGATCCGTCGATTCTGCAGTCCTATGGCAACACGATTCTGTACACGGTTGTAGGTACAGCCATTAACGTCATTTGCACCGCCTTTTGTGCCTACCCTTTATCGAAAAAAGAGTTTTACGGCAGAGGGTTCTTCACGCTGCTGATTGTGATTACGATGTTCTTCAGCGGCGGGTTAATCCCTTCATATCTGCTGGTCCAGCATCTGAACATGCTGAATACGATATGGGCTTTGGTCATCCCGGGCGCGATCAGCGTATGGAACATGATTGTGATGCGCACGTTCTTTCAAGGGATTCCCCAGGAGCTGTATGAGTCCGCGTATATCGACGGATCCAGCGAATTTATGTCTTTTCTTAAAATTACCCTGCCTCTATCCAAGCCAATCCTGGCGACGATGTCGATGTTTTATGCAGTAGGTCACTGGAACAGCTTCTTCTCTGCCATGATTTATCTGGACGAGAAGAGCAAGTACCCTCTGCAGATTATCCTGCGCAATATGGTTGTGATGGGTGAGATGTCGAACCAGACACAGGAGCTGGGCGGGGTGTACGCCGCGGTAACAGCAACCAACATCAAGTATGCGGTCATTATCATTGCCGTGCTTCCGATTATTATGGTGTATCCGTTTATTCAGAAATATTTTGTCAAAGGGATGATGATCGGTTCTTTAAAGGGTTGAATTCCGATGCATCGCCACAGATAATCGTACAAAAGGGAGAGGTTGAATAATGAAAAGAAGAAGCAGAGTGATCATGAGTGTGCTGTTAAGTTCCATGCTGATGGTGAGTGCGTGCAGCTCAGGCAAGGCCGAAGAAGGCGCAGCCAGCGGGGAGAACGGGAATGCCGAAGTAACGGTACGATGGATGAGAGGCGAGAATGCGGCCCAAGCCATCAAACAGGACACTCCTGTTCTGAAAGAAATTCAGAAGCAAACCGGGGTGAAGATCAACCTGGAGCCCGTCCCAGGCAGCAATTACGGGGATAAAAAACGCGCACTGCTCGCAACGAACAATATTCCGGACATTATCGGCATCGAGGCGGGTGATGCTGCGGAGTTCGCTGATACCGGTATGTTTGTTACGATTTCAGACTATCTGGATCAAATGCCGAATTTTCAAAAAGTAATGGAGACCAATCCGGAGATCAAAAAGCTGTTCATTGACGGCAAGCTGTACTCTCTTCCTGTAGCGGAAAAGTACAAAATTCAGGGCGGTAAGGCCTTGATGATCCGGTCCGATATTCTGGAAGAACTTAACCTGGAAGTCCCTGCAACATTTGATGAACTATATACGGTCCTGAAAAAAATGAAGGAAGCGTATCCTGAATCTTATCCTTTTTCCACACGGGGCATGTCCTTTATGGATGCCTTCTCGGCTGGAATGGGCAGCGGATACGGAATGTCTTATGATGATAAAACGGAAAGTTATTTCTACGCACAGAACAAGCCGGAATTCAAAGAGGTATTGACCTATTTAAACAAGCTGTACAGTGAGAAGCTGCTGGATCCGGATTTTGCGATTAATACCAAGCAGAATTGGGATGAGAAGCTGAGTACGGGGAGATCCTTTTTCTTCTATGACAACAATTCCTTTGCCGTTAACTATAACTCTGCCCTGCAGTCCAGTGATCCGGATGCCCATTTCGATTTGATTCCTTACTTGAAAAATTCCCACGGGGAGGTTAAGGGCTGGCTGTATCCGAAAGGCTGGCTGCTGGACAATTACGCAATCAGCTCTAAGACGAAGAACCCGGAGAAGCTCATTGCGATGTTTGACTGGATGTACGGCGAAGAGGGAACCCGTGTCACCAACTTCGGTGTGGAAGGGGAGACCTTTGAGATGAAAGACGGGGAAGCCCAGCTGCTTCCGGCAGTACTCGAGAAATACAAGGCTTCCGCCGACCCGGCACGCACCATGATGTCCGAAATTGGAACCGGCCTGCTGGCACTCGCAGTTCATGTGGATGAGACGCCGGTCAAGCAGCTTTCTGATCCCGATCTGGTGGAGTGGGGAGATAAGCTGGTAGAAGACCCGGGAGCTTATTATGCACCCGCTTTAGCGCCATCCTTCACAGACGAAGAGAAGGAAAAGCTGAAGCAGTATACGACAAAAACCTCACCGCTGGAAGAAGATGTGGTAAAGTTCATTATTGGAACGAAACCGTTGAGTGATTTCGAGAAGTGGGCGGAGCAGCTGACGGCTGCAGGCGCAAATGAGATCGAGACCATTTACAACGAGGCGCTGAATCGTACCAAATAAATAATGAGGTAACAGCATTTTCATAAAGGGGGAGAACCGGAATTGAAACAAGTCATAGACAGTATTCGCGTAAACAAGTTCTTTGGCAAAATTCTGTTCTCCTTCTTGTCCTTTTTAATTCCTTTAGTTGTACTAGGGACATTAACGTATACGAACTTTGTCTCCGAGTTAAAGGCAGACTATGCGGATAAACTGCACACGGCCTTAACATCTTCCACAGAAACGGTCAATGCCTACTGGCAGCGGATCCATGAAACACAGGTCGGATTCTTTGGTGATCCATATGTAGCCCGTCTTCTGAAGCCGCAGAAAGGCTGGAGCGATCAGGACAGAAGCAATCTGCCGCAGCTTCAGGCCAGCCTGGTCAGAGCCAAGTTCCATATTAATTCGATCGTGGATGATCTTTTCACTTATGTGGACGATGAGTTTGTGCTGACAGCCAATGGGATTAACGATTTTCAGCCATTTTTCAATAAATTTTATCGTTATCATGGTCTGGACTCACAATTTTGGATTCAGAAACTGGAGTCTGTCCGGTATGTGGAGGTCATGAAGCCCGTCAGGGTGGATACCCTTTTCGATTCAAAAGAAGTGATCACGTACCTGTCTTCAAGCCAAATGGGCGATGACAAAGCGGTGCTGGCCGTCACGGTTCCTGTAAAGACCATTTGGCAGGCTTTTGAGCCTATTCTGGATCCGGGTGTCAGTAAAGTCATTGTTGCAGATGCTTCCGGCGGAACGGTGATGTATTCAGATTCTTTATTCTCCAATGGGACCGCTCTTGGGCATATTGAAGAGGCTTCCGGGGAACAAAACACCTCAACTCCGGTCATAGAAGTGGACGGAAGCAGATACATGACGGATCAGGTTACCATGGATACGCTGGGGTGGACCTTCTATACCGTGACACCAGTGCGTGCTTTTAACCAGCAGGCCTCCGGTATTCTGGAATTTGTCATGAGCTTGTGCCTCATTCTTGGCATTGTCAGTCTGGTGTTTGCCTTCTTGTTCAGTTACCGGTTGTATACACCGATCCGCCGGATCGGCGAAGTGCTTGAGAACAGTTCAGTGGAAGAGGGCGGCACGTCAGGTGCCAAGCATGCCCGGGATTTCCGGCAGATCGGAGATGGCGTAAACCGCCTGCTCCATCACAGAGTTCAACATAAAGGGCAGATGGAGCTGCTGGCCCAGGAGTATCTGGATCAAGTGCTGTTCCAATTGGTGCAGGGCAATGTCCTGCGTGAAGACCAATTTGAGAACCTGAGCAAATTTATGCAGACCCGGCTGCATTTTAAAGAGAACGGGTTCCTGTGCTGTACGGTAAGCATGAAATTCAAGGAACGGTTTATCACGGACATTCAGGATGTTGACCGCATTGTGATTGAAAATAAGATGAAGAATCTGTTTTACGGTTTACTGCGGGAATATGCCTGTCTGTATGTGCTGGAAACCGGAGAATCTTCTTACCTGTGTGTGTTCAATGTGAAGGATTCGAAAGCCGCGGTACAGGTCAAGAAGGGAATGGAGCAATTAGGCGGGATATTCAGCAATGATTGGACGTACTGCCGTCTTCATATCGGAATGGGGACCACGCATCAAGGGGTGGAAGGCATTGCGGAATCCTATCAGGAAGCAGTATCTGCGTTGTACCAGATCGAGGGTGATCCGGACTTCAGTGTAATGGAGTTCAATGACAAGGCTTCGTGCCATGAATGGATTTACACATATGCCGAAGAGAACAGGCTGCTGCAGCTGCTGCGGTTCGGCGACAAAGCCGGAGTCAGCGACTGGGTAGAAGAAATGACAGAACAGCATAAAGAAGCTTACTATTCGCTGAATAAGCTGTATGACAAAATGTTCGAGACCGGCCGAAGGTTCATGCTGGAACGCAACCACGATGCGGATCAATGGATTGCAGAAGAGCATCCTTCTGTCCTCGGTAAAACCGGAACTATAAAAGGTTCACCAGAGGAGCGGAAGCAGGTACTGATCCAATTCCTGCATCATGCGATGGACCAGGTATCTGAAGCCTTTAAACCGCAGAAGTCCAGTGATCTGGCTGCCGCTATTAAGACATACGTTGAAGAAAACTTTACCCAGGATCTGCATCTGGAGAAAATTTCGGAGGAAATGGGCCTCTCGCTGAAATATGTCTCCCGTCTGTTTAAAGAAAGCTACAACATGAACATTACGGGGTTCATCAGTGAACTGCGTGTGGAGAAGGCCAAGGAGCTGCTGCGCGACACCGATCTGCCGATCACGGCAGTCTCCAAGCAGGTCGGTATCTTTGACCGGACGACATTCCTGCGCACGTTCAAAAGATTAGAGGGCGTTTCTCCGAATGATTACCGGAAGCAGATCAGGGCATAAACCATAGCCGAAAGTAGGGAAGGCCCATGACGAACGTTATTGCTGAAAAACAATTTATTTTTGAAGAACCGCAGCCTTTTCGCAGCTGTCATGCATCTACGGTAGCAGTGCTCGCTAACAATAACGTCCTTGCCGCCTGGTTTGGAGGCACTTATGAGAAGGCGAAGGATGTGGCGATCTGGATGTCTGTCCGCACGGACGGGGAGTGGAGCATTCCTCAAAAAGCTGCAGATGAAGAAGGGATTGCCCACTGGAATCCGGTGCTCCATGTACATGATGACGAGATCTCCCTCTACTATAAGGTTGGCCATGAAATTGTAGATTGGTATACCCGGGTCATCCGCTCTACAGACGGCGGCCGGACTTGGACGGAGCCGGCAGATCTTGTGCCCGGAGATATTGGAGGCCGTGGGCCTGTAAGAAACAAGCCGATTACACTTGCGGATGGAGCGATCCTGGCGCCGTCCTCGATTGAGAGACGGGATCCCCTTCTGCCGGGCAAAGAAATTTGGGAGGCATTTGTCGATATCTCCCAAGACGGCGGCCGGACCTGGAAGAAAAGCAGTTCGGTGCCAATGGATCTGGAAAGCTATGTGGGTGCGGACCACTGGATTGCCAAGGGGCTGATTCAGCCTACGCTTTGGACCACTGGTCTGAACTCCGTTCATATGCTCCTGCGCAGTACAGAGGGCTCTATCTTCCGGAGTGACTCCGAAGATGGCGGACAGAGCTGGTCGAAGGCCTATCCGACGGGCCTGCCCAACAACAACTGCGGCATTGACGCCGTTCAATTGGAAGACGGGACGCTTGCCCTTGTGTTTAATCCGGTTCAGGGCTTTGCTACGGACAGTCCGAGAACGCCGCTCGTACTTCAGTTCTCCAGAGATAACGGGGAATCATGGGGAGATGAGATCGTGCTTGAGAATGAGCCGGGTGAATATTCCTATCCAGCTATCGTAGCAAAGGGCAGGGATATGTATATTACCTACACCTGGAAGCGGACGCGGATCGCTTTCTGGAAAATCACACAGCGGAGCTCGAACTGATATGGACAACATCAAGATGATTCCGTCAGGAGTGTGGCCCACCATGCTGACGCCGTTCACCGAGGAAAACCGGGTGGATTGGGTCAGTCTGGAGCGTTTGATCGAGTGGTATATCGACCAGGGTGTACACGGGCTGTTTGCTGTCTGCCAGTCCAGTGAAATGTTTCATTTATCGCTGGAAGAGAGGGCGGGGATCGCTGCCTTTGTTGCCCAAATTTCAGATGGACGGGTACCTGTGGTGGCGTCCGGTCATACTGGTGAGTCCTTTGATGAGCAGACAAAAGAACTTCAGACTATGGCGGATACTGGAATTGATGCTTTAGTGCTGATCTCAAATCGCCTGGTTTCCGAGCAGGAAGGTGACGATCTGTTTCAGCAGCGGCTGGAAATGCTGCTGGCGGAGCTGCCTTCCGATCTGCCGCTCGGCTTCTACGAATGCCCTTTTCCTTATAAAAGACTGCTGAATCCGAAGCTTCTTGAATATATATCCGGCACGGGACGGTTTCAGTTTCTGAAAGACACCTGCTGTGACGCGGAGGAGATCAAGAGGAGACTGGAAGTGATCCAAGGGTCCGGCATGAAGCTGTTTAATGCCAATACAGCTACGCTGTGGGAAAGCATAGGCTGTGGCGCATCGGGGTACAGCGGAATCATGGCCAATTTTCATCCATCATTATATGTGCGGCTGTGGGAGCAGCGGGATCAGGAGCCGGAGCTCTGTGAAGAGCTGGCTGCGTTCCTGACAGTGACCTCCTGGATTGAGAAGCAGGGCTATCCGGTAAATGCCAAGTATCATCTTATGCTGGAGGGCATCGTGAATCATACGAACAGCCGGGTGAATCCGGCTGCCCGGCTAAGCGGTACCGCGCGCCGTGAAGTAGAACAATTCCGCATCGTGAATGATATTTTATTGAAGCGTTATGTCTCCGGAGCACGCTGAGCGTCCTGCCAGAGCAGGGTTGTCTTAAAGCAGGTTTGCTGTTTGCGGGAGGAGCCGATTGACTAGGTTAGGTCAGCCAGCATGTTCTGGCTGGCCTTTTTAGTATCTTATAACCTTGAAAAAAGTGCCTATCGTAAGATATTTAAAACCAGATAAGAACCAGTTGACAGCCCGGAAGAGCTGTGATAAATTCTTTGCAACCAAAAGAACTACATAAATACCAAGTCATCGATAATGCGCTTACATGGAAGGAGATGAGATACCAGCTTCGACAAGGGAAATGTTCAACATTCCAAAAAAGAAATGAGGATGAAATGATGAATGTAACGCACAGCAAGCTTCCCGCGAAGAAGGGGCTGCGGCTGCACAGCTTGTGTATCGCCCTTTGTGTCTCGTTATTGTCAGCCGTATTGTTTCCGGGAAACGCCTCGGCAGCGATTGGTAAAACATACAGCGAACCGATCGATCTCGGGTCTCCCATGCAAAGTGTTGCTATTTATGATGGGGCATTTGGTGTCCAGGATGGACGGGAAGTCATGTATACGACGGTTAGCGGAAAGCCGGCTATTTTTCATGTGATTGATTTGAAATCCAAAGAAGTACTGGGCACGCATCCGTTAACCGGATCGGAAAGCTCCTGGACCCATATTACGACACCTGACGGCACCGTATATATCGGGGGCAATGGCACCTTATATTCCTATTCTCCCGTAACGAAAGAACTCAAAAATCTCGGCGGTATCGGCGAACAGGTCGTGTACGGCTTATCACATGATGAACAAGGACGTGTGTATTTCGGTTCTTATCCGAATGCTAAAGCGGGTCGTTATGACCCATTAACAGGGGAAATGAAGGATTACGGCATTGTCGGCACAGGCCAGAGCTACAGCCGTTCCACGGCCTATTATGATGGATACTTGTATGTTGGAATCGGCATTGAAGGCAGCATCGTAAAAATGAATGTGGAGACCGGTGCGAAAGAGACGATCGCGCTCCCGTCCTATGGCGGAGCGGTCGACATCGGCATGGTGAACCAGCTGGATGTGGCGGGCAAATATCTTGTGGCCGGCATCAACAAAGGAAACAGTGCACTGGTGTTTTACGATCTGGAGCAGCAGCAGTGGAGTGAAACGTATCATCTGAACAACAAAGGCATCCGTCTCTCCTACGGACCGGAGGGCAGCAATACGATTTATTTTGTGCAGAACAATCATCTGATGGAAGTGGATCTGGACACTCTTGAAGCTGTGGATACCGGCGTCGTGTATGGAACATTCCTGCGCAATACGGCATGGGTTGAATTCCCGAATGATCCGGATCTGCCTGGTGTCTCGCTAGCCACCGTTCAGTTTGGCGGCAGTGTAGCTTATATGAACCTGGAGACGAAAAAGGTGAAATTGATTCCTTATCCAGTTCAGGGCAACCCGATTCCGATCCAGACAATGGAGAATGGTCCGGATGGACGTCTGTTTATCAGCGGATATCCGGGCGGTACCGGCTCAGCGTATTCGATTGACGATAATGCATTTGAAACCTTCCCGATGGGGCAGGCGGAAGGCATGACAGCCTTAAATGGCAAAATGTACATGGGCGTTTATCCGGGCGCGGACATTTTTGAATATAATGCAGAAGATCCAACACAGCGCAGAAGCCTGTTCAAGATAACCGGACAGGATCGTCCGTTCATCATGAGAGCGGCCGAAGGCAAGCTGTTTATCGGCACCATTCCGGATTACGGCAAGCTTGGCGGGTCTCTGACCATTTATGATCCTGCGGACGGCAGCTCCTATACCGAGTACAAGAATGTCATCAACAACCAGGCAATTTCCGGTATCGCTGTGAAAGATGGCAAGGTGTACGGTTCCACCACTGTTGCAGGCGGTCTCGGTATTAATCCTTCCGAGCCAGCAGCGAAAATGTTCATCTGGGATATCGCAACAGGGGAAGTGGAGAAGGAGTGGGTACCTTCTATTGAAGGTGCAGCGTCTGCGCCCCAAATCATCAGCGGCACCAGCTTCGGTCCGGACGGACTGCTGTGGGCGGCATTTGACGGAACGGTATTCGCCGTCGACCCGGCCACTGGGCAGGTGGTAAAGAGCAAGACGATTTATGAAGATGTTGAAAACTACGGCAGATGGCGGCCGGTCTACTTGCGCTGGAGCGATGACGGTCTCATGTACCTGACCCTCGCCGGGCAAGTGACGGTAGTCGATCCGGCAACAATGGAGCATCGGACGCTGGCGGAATCCCAGCATGTGAACCTGGGGCATGACGGCAACATTTATTTTACGAACGATACACAGTTAATGAAGATTGAAGTTTCCGATGCTGCAGCCGAGCCGGACACCGTGCAGGCCTTGATGGATGACATCGAATCCTGGAAAGCACAAGGAGATATCAGCCATCCGGTCAGCAAACAGATCGGTAATGCGCTGAAGCAGGCACAGCGAAAACAGCAGCAGGGGAAACAGGTTCAGGCAGTGAAGCACTTGAAGGATGCGCTGAAGCATCTGGATCGAGCGAAGTCTGGTCAAATCTCAGAAGAAGCACGAGCGGATATCAAGCAGCGTATTGGAATTTTCGTCAACGTGTGGTCCTGAGTGCGGCTGGTGTGCTGCAGCTTATTAAGATGAAACGAACCAAGGTTTTTAACAGAGGTGATTCCTGTATTGAACAGGAATCATCATATACAATGTACGCACAGTCCAGCATGAGCGTAGATTATAAATGATGAAAGTCCTGAACCGAGGATTTCGAATTTGGAAGCGAATACACGATCCACAAGTACATGAACTCAATTTGAGGTAAGGTTAGTAGGGTGACTAAACATATTTGAAATCCGAAGTCGCCAGGAGTTAGTTTTGTAAATGCGTGGGAGATGTCTCGAAAATATAAACAATGCCCTTCCAACTTCCTATTGGAAGCGAAAGGGCTGAAATGTTTGCTTTTTTGAGATTAGAGCAGTGGTAACTTCTTTGGAACCGCCGTATACGGACCCACTTGTATGGTGGTGTGAGCGCACGAAGGCTAGGCACTTCTTTCTGCTCGATTTCTTTCGTTTTAGTCTTTGAAAACCAGAAACTAAAGATAAACATTTACTTTTTAAATTGTGGCCCCTCAATCCCATTGGAGTTTTCTTCAGAAGGCTCAGCTGTAATACCTTCTTCAATTGTTGCCTGAACTTTGTCCTCACTAGCAGCTGATTCTTGACTCTCTGGTTGAGTTCTTGTCCAAGTTTCATTTTTTAAAACTGGGGATTGCCACCAAAAAAAATCACGATATACTAGGTCTGCAGTCAAATACAATAGCTTCGAGCTATCACTTTCATCGAAAATAGTCAGCTCATATTGGGATATTCCAATACCCTTGACATCATTAAGTGAAGTGATCCACTCTTCAATTTTTGGAATGAGACTGTTCACTTCTAAGTTATTCGCTGTAAGTGATATAGCAGCCATCTTCCCTCCAAGTGCATTATCCGTAACATCCACTGACTGTACAATCACACCATTTTTTTTCAATTCACTGTACACTGCCTCTTTTACTATTTCGGAATCCAAATTCCCTACAATTTTAGATGAGAAATCGGGTATCTGAGTAATGTCATTAGAAACTCCATCATAAATTTTTTGACCATTTATTCCTGTGATTGTGAGATCAACATTTTTGATTTGGCTTAATCCATTGGCCTCGCTTCTCAATTCATTTCGGATTTTTCGAATGGTCCTAATGTCCTCTATACTTGCTTTGTTAGAATTTGAAATAGATTTTGTTTCGATTCTTAAATTCTCATCTTTGACGTTAATTTCCGAAATACTCACTCCTTCCTTGATTAGCTGAGCCTGGATCATTTGAGTTGGGCTTTCTGCAGAAATATGATTCATGTAAACTGCTCCACTCAAAACAAAAAATGCTGAAACAACAAGAAGCCATTTCATATTCCTCATTTAATTTCCCTCCTTAGGTGATGAAGACTAAGGTCCGTAAACCCTGAAATTTGCATTGTTGGTTTTACTGACCCAATAAGGACTTTGTGCTGTTGGGGCTGTATCATTTACGGTCCAGATTCCACTTGAATTTTTATAAGATACACTTGTAAATCTAAACGGTCCTAACTGCGTATTTGTTGCATGACTTTCAGCATTTGCTTGAACATTATTGTAAGTTCCAAGGTTCCAACTTCCTTTATCATAACCGCCAATATATCCGTGCCATCTACCATCTGCACCTTCATACTGTACTGTATACTGAATTGAGGTATCTAATAAGTGTGTACCCACTTCGTCTAAGCCATGAATACCATTATACGTATGTTCAATATAAGTCCTAAATCCTGAATATCCAGAATAATATCGGATTCCAGTTTGAATCCAATCATCTGTCGAAGTAATATTTGAAACCCATGCAGATTCACCATTGTTACCTAGACTAGGATAAGATGTGGGTGTTTTAATATACGCATACATACCTAGATACGTAGTACCTGGTTTAGTAACGCCCGCATACCAACTAGCTGCATGCGTATAACTAGCTCCTGTACTTAATACAAATACAAAAAAGAGTGAGAATAGAGCAGCAGTCGTCTTTTTGACCATAATTCCACTTCGCATCCTTTCGTTATAGATTGTAAGATAACTTCCTAAAGGTGGAAAATATATAATGACCTCCTTTTTATATATTGGAAGTATTATCCTATTTAATGTATAGAACGCTATAAATATAAAAAAGTTATAAAATTTATTAGAATTTATATTTTTTATGAAAACTAAAAGGTGTTTCAAAATAAATTGGATATTTGAAGGAAGAAAGATTTTGCGGGCGAGTATGGTTATGACTCTAGTTTCGGACAGTGAAACAAACTTAGACTGAGAACTGGCATCGGTATTTACCGGTCTCGCTTTTTTTATGTACGTCCAGTTAGGGCGTCATCAATAAGGTTGAAGTCCCGAACCTAGGCTTTCGAACACTTACTGTTAGCTAAGAGTATGGGGTCGCCGTGAGGTGAAATTTGAAGGAAGCAGGAAGCAAATACACGAGCTAAGGACACGAACTCAATTTGAGCAAGGCTAGTTGGGTGACTGAGGGTCTGTTAAAACTTGTTTTTAAGATTCTCAACATCCAAAGCTGCTATATAGAGGAGACATATGAGTTTCGTCTATCTAAACCGATGATTGCATCTTTGCAGCCGGCCGCATTATGATGTAGGAAAGCAGACCCACAGGAATGAAGCGGGAGTGATCAGGAATGACGGACAAGCAGCAGCAAGCGGCCCAGCAAATCCGAATTGGCATTATCGGGCCTGTCAATATTGTGGAGCAGATGATGCGGGTGGTGGAAAACTTCCCCTCGTTTGCTCCGGTTCCGAGAGTTTTTGAACGGGAGGAAGAAGCACCAGCGCTGGCTGCAGAGATCAGCGGAGATGTAGAGGTGCTGTTTCTGTCGGACCCGCTGTCCCACCGGAAAGTGAAAGAACAGCTGACCCTCAGCATCCCAGTGATTCACGTGCCGGTCACAGATGCAGGGCTGTTTCGCGCCTTGTTCTATGCGCTAAAATCGGGGCTGCTGACCGGAGGCTTCTCCGTCGACAGCCTGACCGAGACGATGGTCAAACGCAGCCTGAAGGACATGAACATGCAGGATGCGGACGTCCGCATCTACGACGGCCCAGCGTATGCCTCACCGCGTCAGCTGGCGGATTTCCATGAACATCAGTATCGTTCCGGAATCGGCTGCATCGCCTTTACCGGTCTGGAATCGGCTGCCGAAGAGCTGTCTGACAGAGGGATACCTAATGTGTGGCTACGTCCCTCGGATCAGGATATTATCGTATCCCTGGAGCGTGCGCTGCTGTCCACCAGCTCGAGACGAAGCCGGGAAAGCCAGATCGTGGTCGGCATGATCAATGTCGATGATTTCAGCACCGAGGCGTTAAAGCGCAGCACCGAGCATGAGGTGCAGAAGCTGAAGCTGGATATTCACCGGATGGTGCTGGATTATGTGGAGGCGCTGGACGGATATTTGACACATATGGGCGGAGATGAGTACTTGTTTTTTACAACCCGCGGGATATTTGAGCGGGAGAGCGGCGGGTACAAGAACATTCCACTGGCGAAGGATATGAACAAAACGCATGGCATTTCACTCAGCATTGGCATGGGCTTTGGCCGGACAGCAAGCCTGGCAGGGACCAACGCCCGGATTGCGATGCGCAAGGCGAAGGAAGCCGGAGGCAATGCCTGCTTCATCGTCCGGGAGGACGGGACGCTGATCGGACCGCTGGAAATGGCAGATCCCGTGCAGGATGTGCTTTCTTTTACTGATGGGGATCTCATCAAGCAGGCGGAGGATGCCGGCATGACCAGTGCCTATTTGAGCAAACTGCTTCACCAGCGTGCACGTTTTGGCAAATACGAGTACAAGGTGCATGAGCTGGCGAGCCTGCTGGATATTACGGTGAGAAGCGCGCATCGGCTGCTGCTGCTATGGATTGACAGCGGACTGGTCGAGATTTCGGGATTGGAGAAGGTGCCCCGCGGTCGGCCGAGACAAATCTTCCGCTTTGTTTTTTTGCAGAAAGAAATTTCGTAATGTGCTTTTTCTGTCGATTTAAAGACGATTTAAAGATTTGTCTTTATATCCATGGTCTCGTTATGATGTAGTAGAGATGAAATCATGAGGAGATGAATAATGTGAGAACGGTAGCGGAATTGGAAGCCAAGCTGGCTGAGCCTTCAAAGGCGTTAATAGAGGATCTTGGAGCGATGGAAGGCGATATTCTGATTCTTGGTGTTGGCGGCAAAATGGGACCCAGCCTGGCCAGACTGGCAGCCAATGCAGTCAAGGAGGGCGGATTGAACAAGCGGATTATCGGCGTATCCCGGTTCTCCAATGCAGAGGCGCGGCGCGAGCTGGAAGACGCGGGCGTTGAGACGATCTCCTGCGATCTGCTGAACGACGAAGAACTTCAGAAGCTGCCCGATGCGGCGAATGTGATCTACATGGCGGGCAATAAATTCGGCACGACCGGACGAGAGTATTTCACATGGGGAATGAATGCGTATCTTCCAGGCCGTGTAGCCGAGAAATATAAAAATTCCCGGATTGTCGTGTTTTCTTCAGGCAACGTATACCCGTTCTCCCCAGTTGGAAGCGGCGGTGTGAACGAATCGGTGTCTCCGGAGCCGATCGGGGAATACGCACAATCTTGCCTGGGCAGAGAGCGTGTGTTTGAATATTTTGCCCACCAAAATGAGACCCCGATGACGATCTACCGTCTAAATTATGCAATCGATATGCGTTATGGCGTTCTGCTCGAGCTGGCGAAGGCGATCCAGGAGGGGCGCGAGATCGACCTGACCATGGGTCATGCGAACGTGATCTGGCAGGGAGACGCGAACGAAATGGCACTGCGCTGCCTGAACCACTGCGGCACGCCGCCGACCATCATGAACATTACCGGACCTGAGACGATGTCAATCCGCTGGGCGGCAGGCGAGCTGGCGAAGCGTTTGGGCAAGGAAGCGCTGTTTACAGGTACCGAATCGGATACTGCGCTGCTTAATAATGCGAGCAAATCCCATCAAGTGTTCGGCTACCCGCGGGTTTCCCTGCTGCAGCTGATCGACTGGACGGCAGAATGGGCGCTGGCTGGCGGCGACACATGGAATAAACCGACCCACTTCCAGGAACGAAAGGGGAAATTCTAACATGGATCGCAGCAGCAAGCTCTCACCACAAAAAGCGAAGGCACTCGCCGAAGGTCTTGTCATTCCGGCCCACCCGCTCGCGCTGAACAGTGACCGCAAGCTGGATGAACGTCGTCAACGCGCGCTGTCCCGGTATTATGCAGCTTCCGGTGCAGGCGGTATTGCGGTAGGTGTGCATTCCACCCAATTTGAAATTCGTGACAAAGGCATTGACCTTTACGAACCCGTACTGCGCCTGGCCGCCGAGGAAGTTCAAAAGGCCAACCTGGATACTCCATTTATTATGGTAGCCGGAGTATGCGGACCGACAGAACAGGCGATACAAGAAGCAAATACAGCCAAAAACCTCGGGTACGATGCTGCGCTTCTGTCCATGGGCGGGTTGTCCAGTATGAGCGATGACGAGATTCTGAAAAGAACGGAAGAGATCGCGTCGATAATGCCGGTGATCGGATTCTATCTGCAGCCATCGGTTGGCGGCAAAATCTTCAGCTTCGACTTCTGGCTCCGCTTTGCCGAAATTCCGAATGTTGTGGCGATCAAAATGGCTCCTTTTAACCGTTATCAAACGATTGATGTGGTGCGCGCAGTATGCTACTCCAGCAGACGGGATGAAATTTCCCTCTATACCGGGAATGATGACAACATCATCAATGATCTCCTGACCACTTACCGCTTTAACGTAAACGGGGAAATTGTTGAAAAACCGGTGATTGGCGGTCTGCTCGGTCACTGGGCTGTATGGACACGCAAAGCGGTGGAGCTGCTGGAGGAGATCAAGCAGGTACGGACAGCTGGAGGATCCATTTCGCCGGAATGGCTGACCCGTAATGTGGAAGTCACGGACAGCAATGCCGCTTTCTTCGACCCGGCCCACCAGTTCCACGGCTGCATCCCCGGCATTCATGAAGTGCTGCGCCGCCAGGGACTGCTTGAGGGCACCTGGTGCCTCAATCCGAATGAGACGCTGTCACCAGGCCAGGCGGAAGAGATCGACCGGGTGTACCGCGATTACCCGCACCTGAATGATGACGATTTTGTTCGCGAGAACCTAGCACACTGGCTCGCCAACTAGCTTAAAATATATCAAAGAATAGAATAACCAAGCGGGATGAGCCTGCACGAAGATAACGTCCAGTCTGGTTCATGCGTGGTCTTTGCCAGCAGGTCATCCGGTTTAACACAAAGGAGGGAAACGCCGTGCGTTTTAAAGATGTGTTTTCCATTATTGGACCCAGCATGGTCGGCCCGTCCAGTTCCCATACTGCGGGGGCTGTGCGTATCGGCAGGGCGGCGCGGCGCATTTTTGGAGCGTTTCCCGATCAGGCAGAGATCGTGTTCTACGGCTCTTTCGCGGAAACGTACCGGGGCCATGGCACCGATCTGGCGGTTGTCGGCGGATTGATGGACTACGCCACCGATGATATCCGGATCCGCAGCTCGATGGCCCTTGCGGAAGAAGCGGGGATGAGGCTGAAATTCAAGACCGCCCAGAATGCAGCCTATCACCCGAATACCGTGATGCTGAAGCTGAAAAAGCATGGCGGCCGGGAAGATATCATCCTCGGTGCATCCATCGGCGGAGGAAACGTAGAACTGCTTGGCATTAACGGATTTGACGTCAAATTTACGATGAACTACCCGGTGCTGATTGTATTTCACAAGGATACGCCCGGAATGGTCGCTCACATTTCAAGAATACTGGGTGAGGGCGGCGTAAATATCGGTTACATGGATGTGGACCGAAAGGGGCGCGGCGGAGAGGCCGTCACGGTGGTCGAAACCGATGAAGCGGTACCGGAGGAGCGGATGGATGTTATTCGCAGCTTGTCTTACGTTCATCGTGTTGTTTTTGCCGATCTGACATCAGAGGAGGCGTAAATGCATGAAATTTCAGACACTCGCACAGCTTGTGGACATATGCCGTGAAGACGGAGTTACCATTGGTCAGCTCATGCTGTCGGAACAGGCAAAAGAAACCGGCAAAAGTGAAGAAGAAACATTCCGTCTAATGGCGGACTATTACAACATTATGAAAGAAGCGGTCCACCGCGGAATTCATGAACCTGTGCCTTCACGCAGCGGGTTGACCGGCGGAGATGCCGTACGCGTCACGGATTATATGGGGAGCGGCGTGACTTCCCTGGGGGCCGAGGCGTGTACGGCTCTTGCTTATGCGCTGTCCGTCTCGGAGGTGAATGCCTCGATGGGACGCATTGTAGCGACACCGACCGCGGGATCCTGCGGTATCATTCCCGGCGTGTTCGTCAGCTCCCAGGAGCGGTTCCAATGGGATGACGATCATCTGGTCATGGGGCTGTTCGCTGCTGGGGCGATCGGCTACGTCATTGCCAACAATTCATTTATCTCAGGCGCAGAAGGGGGCTGCCAGGCAGAGGTAGGGTCTGCCATCGGCATGGCTGCCGGGGCACTGACCGAGCTGCGCGGCGGCACACCGGAGCAGGCGGTGCATGCGGTAGGCCTGGCGCTCAAAAATTCACTGGGCCTGATCTGCGATCCGGTTGGCGGATTAGTGGAAATCCCCTGTATTGTCCGCAACGGATTCGGGGCGGTTACCGCGCTTGCAGCGGCCGATATGGCGCTGGCCGGCGTTCGGAGCGCTATTCCGTCTGATGAAGTGGTCGAGGTCATGCTGGAGGTTGGGACGGCAATGCCTGCCAAACATCGGGAGACCGCCAAGGGCGGTCTTGCCCAGACACCAACCGGAAAGAAAATTTTAAAAGACCTCTATGGCAAAGGCAGCAAGAAGCCGAAAAAGGATGGCAATCAATGAGCAGGATCAGGATTGGCCTGATCGGCCTGGATACTTCGCACTGTGTTGCTTTCACCAAGCTTCTGCATGATGAGGAGCAGGAGTTTCATGTGCCGGGAGCTGTCGTCACCGCCGCCTATCCAGGCGGCTCTCCGGACTTTCCGCTCTGCATTTCGCGGGTAGAAGGCTTCACTGCACAGGTCCGGGACGGGTTCGGCGTTCAGATCATGGATACGCCAGAGGGGGTGGCCGAACAATGTGATGCGCTGATGCTGCTGTCTGGAGACGGCCGGACACACCTGGAGCTGCTGCGCAGAATAGCCCCTTACGGCAATCCGGTATTTATTGACAAGCCGCTTACCATCTCATCGGCAGAAGCGGAAGAAGTTCGCAGGACGGCAGAGCAATACTGCATACCCGTCATGAGTGCCTCGTCTCTCCGTTATGCGCTGAGTCTGACCCGGGAGCTGGAACAGCAAGTGGAAGTCCCGGTAATAGGGGCAGATGTGTACGGACCGATGGAGGTGCAAAGCACACAGTCCCATTATTTCTGGTACGGCATTCATGCTGCTGAAATGCTGTTTACCATTATGGGACCGGGTTGTCTGGAGGTGTATGCCGCCTCCACGAAGGATCACGAACTCATCACTGGAATCTGGCAGGACGGACGGATCGGAACCGTGCGGGGAAACCGCAGCGGCAATGACGGTTTTGGGGCCATGATTCACCGCAAGGGAGCAACGGCATATGTAGATGTTCAATCCTCCGGCAAACCCTTCTACGCAGATCTGCTGGAAAGAGTCATGCTGATGTTCCGGACCGGAAATCCGTCACTTCCGCTCGCTCATTCGATAGAGGTCATCCGTTTTCTGGAGGCCGCCGAAGAAAGCCGGGATAAAGGTAATCCTATCTCTTTGTAACTAAAAAGGACGGCGACGGAAATCTGTCCCGTTTTTTTTATTTAGAACCTTCCACGGCCAGGTAAACTTGATGAGAGAGTGTACAAGAATAGAGGAGTTTGAGAAAGAGAATTTCACTGAAAAATGAGGAATGAATTTTTTGTATTTCTACCACTTTAGCATTTTCTACACTCAAAAAACGTTGATATACCAACGTTTTTTGTGATTTACATATTAAACACCCTTCAAAAAGACAGGCGGATGAAATACGGCTCTTTACCTTCTGTGAAAGCGTTTTTATTATGGGGGTGGGTAGAGAAAATGAATTTCACAGGTCATCATCAGAAACTGGAATTCACCATTTTCGCCTCATCATTTGATGATGCAGGATGGCCGAAAGGAGGAGTCAAAAACATACATCCCTTTCTTTATTAAAACAGATCGGGACATGACGAAGCAGTGAAGTGAAGTATTGACGGGGGTTACTCAAAGGTTGTTTCAAACATAACTATTCTAAAGAAGATGACAGGAGGAACAAACATGTCAAAAAAGTGGTTCAGTATGGCACTTGTTTTAACATTGTTCACAACACTGCTCGCAGCTTGCGGAGGAGACGGTAAGACTGCAGATCCTGCACCAAAACCGGCTGAGCCGGATAAGGCGGCAGAAGCACCGGCAGATCCGAATCAATATGGTGATACCGGCGGGCTGACACTTCCACTTGTCGATGAGCCGACAACCGTTACTTTTATGGTAGCCAGTGAGAAAACAAATCTAAATGATTCCCTGATCGCTAAAGAAATTGAGAAGCGTACAGGTATCACGGTGGATTTCCAAGCATATTCCCCTGCAACTTTCAGTGATAAATTGAGAGTCATCGTGGCTTCCGGTAAGCTTCCGGATATTTTCCACGGTCTGAAGTCAAGTGAATTGAAGAAGATTGGCCAGCAGAATGCTGTTGTAGCCATTAATGAACACATCGACATGCTGCCGAATTTCAAGAGGCTTTTTGTAGATGAGAACCCTTGGGTCATTCCTTCCTATGGCGATGAAAAAGGAAACATCTACACATGGCCGGTAGCGAACATTAACCGTGACGTAAACCATGGCTTCCTGTACCGGAAAGACGTTTTTGATAAGCTCGGAATTGAAGAGTGGACTAATACGGAAGAGTTCTACCAGGCTCTGAAAAAGCTGAAAGAAGAGTACCCAGACTCCTATCCGTACGCTTCCAAAACAAAAGAATACATCTTCCGTGACTGGTCATACGGCTGGGGTATCGGAGGTCCTAACTATCCGACATACTTTGATGAGTCTGCGAAACAGTGGAAATATGCTTCCATCCAGCCGGAGCATAAAGACATGCTGGATTTCATGAAGAAGCTGTATAACGAAGGTCTGATGGATCCGGAATTCCTGACGGATACCAATGACAGCTGGACTGCGAAGATGACCACAAGCAACAAAGCATTTGTGACTTGGGACTGGATCGGACGTCTGGATATGTTCTACAACCAAATCAAGGACAGCAATCCGGAGTATGACCTGAGATACGGTACGCCGGTAGGTCCTACCGGCAACGGTGCAACACTGCCGAAGATTACCCCTGACTTCAGTATTGCCGTAAGCAATGGCAAGAACAAAGAAGCTGCCCTGAAGCTTCTGGATTACCTGGCCAGCCCGTCTGGTGCTACGCTCGTGACCATGGGTGTGGAAGGTGAAACTTTTAATATCGAAGATGGTAAAGCTGTATATCCTGAGTTGACCGATGTTCCATTGGTCGATATCAGCGTACTGGAAGACAGATATGGCCTGTGGCTGCAAGGCATGTATGTAAACTCTGATAGACGCAGTGTGTATTACAACTTTACTGAGAAGGAGCAGGAAGCTCAAGACAAGCGTTTGGAAGCCAACAACTTTGAACCGCTGGATCCTGTATTGAACTTCACGGATGAAGAAGTTGCAACCATTGCTGAGCTTCAGGTCAACCTGGAGAAAGCGGCGAACGAGTTTAACTCCAAGTATATCCTGAACAAAAACTATGGTGATGCTCAATGGGAAGAATGGCAGAAGAACGCTGTAGCCCAGGGTGCGGAGAAGCTGGCTGATGTATTCAATTCCGCTCAGAAGCGCTATGACGCTGCATCGCAATAATATTTGAATAACTAAAAAAAGAGGATGAACGCAGCATCCGGTCTTACAGCCGGATGCTGCTCCATATCTAAAGGAGGAACCATTATGTCACAGGCCGGCATGGAAGCAGGCACGCCACCCAAGAAATCGGCGCCGCGCCGTACGCTGACCGCATTTCAGCATATGAAGCGTGACAGGCAGCTGCTGATCTTGTTCATTCCTTGCTTCCTGTTCTATCTTATCTTCCGTTACGGCCCGCTATACGGTTTGCTTATTGCTTTTAAGGATTACAGTGTCTTTACGGGCATTATTGAGAGCCCTTGGGTTGGTTTAAAGCATTTCATCAATTTCTTCAGCGGTCCGGATTTCTGGAAATTGTTTAAGAACACATTGATCCTGGGGGTTTCCTCTATGGTGTTTTCTTTCCCGTTTCCGATTATACTGGCGATCCTGCTGAATGAGGTGCGGGTAAGATGGTTTAAAAAATCCGTGCAGACGATCAGTTATCTGCCGTCTTTCCTTTCGGTCGTTATTATCAGCAGTATGGTCATTGACTTCCTGTCTCCAAACAACGGGATGATCAATCAGCTCCTGGCCGTATTCGGCTTCGAGGGGAAATACTTCCTGATCGACCCGAACTGGTTCCGGCCGATCTATATTGCTTCTGATATCTGGACCCATACCGGATATGAGGCGATTATCTACATGGCTGCCATTGCGGGCATCAGCCCCTCACTATATGAAGCCGCCAAGGTGGATGGTGCGAAACGGCGTCATATGATTTTTAACATTACCATTCCGTCCTTGATGCCGACCATTATCATCATGTTTGTTCTAAAGACAGGATCACTGCTCCGCATCGGCTACGAGAAAGTACTCCTGCTCTATAACCCGATGACCTATGATGTGGCAGATGTATTCTCTACATTCGTATACCGGAAAGGATTGCTGGAAGCCAATTACAGCTACGCGGCAGCTGTAGGTCTGTTTGAGGCTCTTGTAGCTATGGTGCTTCTGCTGTCTTCCAATTACATGAGCAGAAAGCTGGGAGGTAAAGGACTATGGTAAAAAAATTCAGCATGAATAACATCTCCCTCTTTTCTGTTGTCAATGCGATCATTCTGACCTGCCTGGCTATTATCACCATCTATCCGATTCTGTATATTACATCGGTATCTTTCAGTGATACCGCGGCCGTGCTTCAAGGAAGAGTTGCTTTATTCCCGGTAGGGTTTAATCTGGATGCCTATGCTCAGGTGCTGAAGGATGCTAGAATTCCGCGAGCCTATATGAACACTATATACTACACAGCACTAGGTACGACGATCAACCTGCTCTTCACCGCGATTGCGGCATATCCGCTGTCACGCGCCGGATTTTTTGGACGCAGATTCTTTATGGTAGCCATTATCCTGACGATGTTCTTGAATCCCGGCATCATCCCGAACTATCTGATCGTTCAAGAGCTGGGGATGATCGATACGGTATGGGCGCTTGTGCTGCCGAATGCCATCTGGACGTTTGAGCTGATCATTCTGAAAAGCTTTTATGAAAATATGTCGGAAGGACTTCGCGAAGCGGCTGTGGTTGATGGAGCATCAGAATACCGCATTCTGTTCCAGATTATGATCCCGCTCTCGAAGCCGGCGCTTGCTTCCATCGGTTTGTTCTATTTCATGGGCCACTGGAACAGCTTCTTTATTCCGCTCATTTATCTGAACGACTCCACCATGTATCCGCTTCAGGTCGTGCTTAGGGATATGCTCATATTCTCGGAAAGCAGTAACAATACGAATCTCGTGGACGCATCAGCACTGGCACCACAGTCCATGAAAAATGCAACAATTGTGCTGGCGATGATTCCGGTGCTGCTCATTTACCCGTTTGCACAAAAGTATTTTGCCAAAGGTGTTATGCTTGGCTCCGAAAAAGGGTGACGTACGCACCGCTTGGGTATAACATGGTGTTTATGAAGGGATGACATCAAGAGAGGTGATCCGTTTGAATCGATTGATCGCGAACAGAGGCCTTCTACAGATTTTTTTCGCCCTGCAGCTGGTCGTCGGCATCATGTTTATATTCAACTATATGGTATACAAAAACTCGATTTCCGGTATCTATGAGAAGGTGACGGAAAACAACCGGATGGTTATTCGTAATATCATCCAGTCGTTTGACGCCAGCTTCACGTCCATCAACAATCTGATGTTCAACATTCATGCGCTTCCATATGGACAGATTGTAGACAGCAGCGGACAGCAGGATATGGAGAAAGTTCTGCTGCTGGAAGACAGCCTGGCCCGCATGGTGTCGACGATGGATTATGTGGAAAATGCCATTATTACGTATGACTACAAGCTGGCAATTACCCCTAACGGAAGCAGCAGTATGGAAGCTTTGTTTGACCGGAAGTACACAAATCTCAAGTACAATTCGATGTTCTGGCAAAACTTTATCCGGTCAGAACATGATTTTACAGTTTTTCCAGCTGACACGTACTCGGAGATTGATTCTACCGTAAAGAAAGAACTGATTGTGGCGGTGGACAGCAGCAGGCTGAGAATGTCCAACAAAAAGCTGATGGTGCTGATTGATGTGAACAAGCTGCTGAGCAGCATCGATCTCAAAGGCATGATCCCGGGAGCTTCCCTTATTGTGCTCGATGCGAACCGGAATCTAGTACTCAGCACAGAGAAGGATCTGGATCTGGTTGAAATTCTGAATGATGTGTATTTCAATCCGTCCAGCGAAGCCTCGGTCAAGCGGGAGAATTTTGAGTACAATTTCTACAAATCGGATTACAACGGATTTATTTACATTAACAAGCTGCCTTACAAGTTTCAAAATATCGGCTCTGTCACGAATGCGAATCAGTGGATTATGTACGGAGCAATTGTACTGGCGGTCCTGCTATCTGTGCTGCTCAGCATTTATCTGTACCGGCCGGTCAAAAATATTGTGCAGCTGCTGGGCGGTTCCAATCTGAAAGGCAACGATTTCGTGAAAATTCAGAGCGGGATCGTGAAGATCCAAAGGGAGAACGAATCGTTAAGGAGCCAGATGCACCTGGTCGATTCAGAGATCCAAAGGGGCGTGTTCCTTCAGACGCTCGACGGGCTTCCGCATTCCAGGGAATACGAGATGCAGATGCAGAACCACTATGCTGATCTTTTTCAGCGCAGATATTTCATGATGGCCGCTATTCACCTGATTCCTGTGGACAACAGGGAGCAGCAGGAGTGGTCCATTGAGGATATTACGGAACGGCTGCGCTCCGAGGTGACTGGGGAGCTGGAGCATGTTGTTGTGTTTCATGAAGAGCATCTTAGATTCCTGCTGCTGATCAGTGTCGATATCCCGGCAGAGCGGAAAAAGCTGCTGAAGAAGCTGGATCATTGTATCCGGCAGGCAGAGGAGACAGGGCTGCGCTCGTTCCGACTGCAGGGCTGCATCAGCCGTGTGTTTGAATCGAAAATCAGCAACTGCCGGGAGGCTTATCAGGATGTGCGGAATGGCTTTCAATACCGTGATGTCAATGGTAACGTGCACTTGATCGATACGGAAAAAATTTCGTTCGTAACGGATATTTATTTCCCGCTGCAGAAGATCGAGAAGCTCTCCAACTGTCTCATGACCGGCAAGCAGGATGAAGCGATGGATATTGTGAACGAGGTTATTGAAGAGAATAGCGGCAAGCATGTTCATCATCATCAGCTTGTACATATGGCACAGACGATGTTTTTGGTTATGCTGAAGCAGGCAGATACCTCGGAGGAAAACCGGTATGAACTGTTTCGCATGGAGACCGAGATGATGCAGCGGCTCAGGGAAGCCTACAGTGTGGATCAAGTCAGGGAAGCACTGATGGAGGGGCTGCGCAGGATCATGGCCATGCGAAACGTGGATTCGAAGAGCAAGCTGAATCCGGCATTTATTTCCCAATATATTGAGCTGCATTATATGGAGAATCTGTATTTGGATCATATGGCAGAAGTGCTGGATACCAGCTCGAAATATTTTTCGAATTATTTCAAAAAGACGTTCGGCGTGAACTATGTGGAATATTTGAATAAAGTCCGACTGTCTCATGCCAGGGAATATTTAAGGAATTCCGATTTGAGTATTGCCGAAATCGGTGAAAAAACGGGATATACAAACTCATCAACATTTACAACGACATTCAAAAAATATTGCGGCGTATCTCCAAGCGAATACAGGAAAAAGGCCGCAGAGTAGGGTGGATAAGGAGGAGCCATATATGAAAGCAGTTGCTACACAGCATGGGAAGGTCGGCTTGACAGAGATAGAAAGACCTCCCCTTCAACCAGGGCATGTACGTATCCGTACCGAATATTCAGCGATCAGTCCGGGAACCGAAATGACCTTCATCAAGCGGGCATCCGAGAAGCAGGTCATTATCGGATACAGCGCAGTCGGCATCGTCACCGAGATTGGAGAAGGGGTGACTGGCCTTACAGCAGGTCAGCGTGTTGCCTGTTATGGAGCGCCTTATGTGCGCCATGCGGAGGAACTGGCTGTTCCTTCTAATCTAACAGCGCTTGTACCGGATCATGTGAATCCGGAAGAAGCTGCTTTTGCAGGCCTGGGGGCTATTGCCATTCATGCGCTGCGGATCGCGGACCTGCGTTTTGGAGAATCGGTTGTTGTTGTGGGCCTGGGCATCCTGGGACAGATCATCGCTCAGATTGCCTCTGCCGCTGCTAACCAGGTGCTGGGATATGACCTGAATCAGGATCGCGTCAAAAGCATGAAGCAGCACATGGCGCACACCTACGACAATCAGGAAGACCTTGAGAAAAGCATAGACACCGTAACAGGAGGCCACGGAGTGGACAGTGTCGTCCTGTGCGCCGGCGGTCCGGGTGAAAAGCTGATAAACTCCTCCATGAAGTGGATTCGGGACAAAGGCAAGATCGTCATTGTGGGCGATTTGTCGATGAGCTTTAACCGGGGCCAAATGTTCAGTAAAGAAGCGCAGGTGCTTATTTCGCGAGCCGGTGGACCAGGACGTTATGACGCCGGCTATGAACTGGAAAACAAAGACTACCCGATCGGATTTGTACGCTGGACGGAAGGACGCAACATTGCGGAGTATATTCGGCTCCTCGCCGAGAAGCGAATTGACATCAAGCCGCTGATCTCCCGTGTTGTTCCCGTTCAGGAGGCGCAAAGCGCGTATGATTCATACAGCGCAGCATCAGCCGTGATGGGTACCGTCTTCAAATATGAACAATAGTTTGCATCATAGTCATTTGCCCGCATAGGGCGGATATGGGGGTGTTAAAACCAATGGAAACCAAGCATTTTGCAGATATCGTGATCATTGGCGGCGGCCTGGGAGGCAGCTCTGCTGCCTTGGCTGCTGCAAAGTCAGGAAAACGCGTCATCATGACCGAAGAAACCGACTGGATCGGGGGACAAATTACCAGCCAGATCGTACCGCCGGATGAACATCCCTGGATCGAGAGCTTTGGTTCGACGGCGAGCTATCGGGAGTTCCGCACCCGGGTGCGGAACTACTACAAGGAGCATTTTCCGGTCACACCAGAGGCGCGGGGAGATATCCACTTTAATCCCGGAAGTGCGATGGTCAGTGCGGTAGCCCATGAACCTCGTACGGCTTTGGCCGTGCTGCGGGATATGATGGCACCCTACATTCACAGCGGCCGGCTGGTTATTCTCACAGAGCATGTGCCGGTTGAAGCAGCGTGTGAAGGCGACGAAATCCGCTCTGTACATGTGCGGAATAAAGTCACGGACGAAGTATTTGTGCTGACAGGCAGCTGCATACTGGATGCGACGGAAGAGGGAGACCTTCTTCCGCTTGCCGGGGTAGAATATGTCACGGGTGCCGAGTCTTTTGAACAGACAGGCGAACCGCACGCACTGCAGGGGGAAGCCGATCCGCAGGACATGCAGGCATTGACCTGGTGCTTCGTGATGGACTACTGCGAAGGGGAAGACCATACGATTGCCAAGCCCGAGAACTATGAATTCTGGAGAGAATACAAGGCCGATTTCTGGCCGGATAAGCAGCTTAGCTGGGCGGGACTTGTCCCGCACACCCTGGAGCCTGTAACCTACAGCCTGTTCCCGGACGGGAAATCCTTCTCGCTGTGGAAATACCGGCAGCTGCTGGACCGGGAAAATTTCGCACCAGGAACGTTTGACACGAACGTGACGGTCGTCAATTGGCCGGCGAACGATTACTGGCTCGGCTCAATCATCGATGTATCGCCAGAGGAGCGGGAGCTTCATCTGAAGCGGGCGAAGGAGCTCAGTTTGTCCCTGATGTACTGGATGCAGACCGAGGCTCCGCGTCCGGACGGCGGCAAGGGCTATCCCGGCCTGCGCCTTCGTCCGGATATTGCAGGCACGCCTGACGGCTTAGCCAAAATGCCGTACATTCGTGAGTCCCGCCGCATACAGGCAGAGTTCACGGTGACGGAACAGCATGTCGGGGCAGATCTGCGTCCGGATGGCAAAGCAGCCGACTTCTTCGATTCCGTCGGCATCGGATGTTATCGGATCGACCTGCATCCAAGCACCGGCCTGCGGACCTACATTGATGTGTCGAGCCTGCCGTTTCAGATCCCGCTTGGCAGTCTGATTCCAGTGCGGGTGAACAATCTGATTGCCGCCTGCAAGAACATCGGCACTACCCATATCACCAACGGCTGCTACCGGCTGCACCCGGTCGAGTGGAACATCGGCGAATCCGCCGGTTACCTCGCCGCGTACTGCACCGATCACGGTGTTACACCGCGTGAAGTGCGGAACACACCGGAGCACCTGAAAGCCTTCCAGAACATGCTGGTGGAAGCCGGCGTTGAACTGAAATGGCCTGCGGTGCATGCGGTGTAGGGCAGAAGCGATTTACTTGATAAGCCCGGTTTCCGGGCTTATTTCTGCTTCGGCCATCTCTTACAACAAAAAACCGTTTCTTTAATAAGTGGTGGCTGGCTGATGCCTCCATTTTACTAAAGAGCGGTTTTTTAATGTCTTCTTTGGGATGGATATGCACGAAGCAGCGGAGGGGATGCATCGATTACGGACTAGCGAGAGCGTAAGCCTCAAAGCTTTCCACACGAAAGCTATATAAAATGAAATTAAAATTCACATGTTTAACGTAGAGTGAGAACCGATCTGGAGAAGCGAAGCGTTCGCCTTTATCCCCGGATTTACCCTTATGTGGGTATCAATTCAAAAAATCTGGGGATAACAGCGATCGGAAGATGGTTCTCAATCGAAGTGGACCTGTGTGTAATTTCAACCTACGGATGAGAATGTAATTAGTATGAATGCCCGTTATAGCCGAGTTTGCTTGAAATTTCATGAGCTGCCGCTTTGATTTTGGTGATGAGCTCCGGCATATGCTCTTCGTCGAAGCGCACCTCCAGGCCAGCGATACTGAGCGCAGCGATGGCTTGACCGGTATGATCAAATATAGGGACGCTCAGCTCAGCGGTGTAGTTTTCCAGCTCAGAGCGGCTGAAGCTGTAACCGTCACGCTGACTGCGTTCCAGCGATGCACGAAGCTTGTCCTTATCGGTCATGGTTCCGCAGCCGATCGGTTTCAGAACAACAGATTCCAGATAGGCCTCCCGTTCCTCCTGCGGCATAAATGCCAAAATCGTTCTCGAAGAAGCACCTGCATACAAGGGTGCTTTTTTGCCGATTTTGGTGAACAGCCTGACAGGATGATGAGTGTCCAGCTTTTCAATATACATGGTCTCTTCCCCGTCCCGCAGGACTAGGTGAACGGCTTCTCCGATATCATCCCGCAGCTTCTCCATCACCTGGAGCGATATGTTCCGGATGTCCAGACGCTCTGCCACGAGATTACCAAATTGCAGAAACAGCAGTCCCAGTGTGTATTGTCCATCTTCATCCTTGCAGAGAAAGCCCATCTGTTCGAGGGAGCCGATCATGCGATGAACCGATGTTTTGGGAATGCCGGACAGCTTGGTCATGTCATTGATGCTGAGTTTGAGATGGTTTTGAAAGAGATTGAGCAGATCCATGGATCGGATCACAGTTTTGTTTTTATTCTGCACGTTGCCGAAGTTCCTCCTGGTAAAGTAAACCTTTTCTTAGACAAATAGTAAGCTTTAATAGCTGCTTAATCAAGTGCAGGGATGAATTGCATTGGAAGAACAAGCAGTTTCCTGGCATAAAGTGAAAATTGTTCTTGCTTTTCTGTTAAAACCCACTATAATGGTCGTATATATCGGGATTGAAATTCGGAACTATAATTCCGAATTACGGAATTTAATAATGTCAGTCTAGCCGTGAGTGATTAGAATAAACGTTATACAGACCAGGGAGTGTTGATTATGAACAGCGGATGGGAGAACACGACATGAATCAGGATAAATGGAAGCTGCAGGTACAGGATCTAACCGTTCGTTACACCGCCAAGGGAAAGAGCACCACGGCACTTGAACATGTCAATATGGCCGTTAAAGATGGTGAGTTCGTGTCCGTGGTAGGGCCCAGCGGCTGCGGAAAATCCACGCTGCTTAAAGTAGCCTCAGGACTGCTGAAGCCAGCCGGGGGACAGGCGCTGCTGGACGGAAAGCCGATTGAGGGAGTGACCGGAGAAGTCGGGATGGTGTTTCAGAACGATGCGCTTCTGCCATGGAAGACCGTCTATGACAATGTACGCCTGCCGCTTGAGATCAAAGGGCTGTCAAAATCCGATCAGGCTGCTGAAGTGAGACGGCTGCTGAAGATGGTCGGACTTCATGAATTTGAGCACTTTTATCCGAAACAGCTTTCCGGAGGTATGAAGAAAAGGGTTGCTCTGGCCCGTACCTTTGCCTATGATCCTGGACTGTATTTAATGGATGAGCCATTCGGACCGCTGGATGCGCAGACCCGGGTCAAGATCGGGGAAGAATTTTTGAAAATCTGGGAACAGGTCGGCAAAAGCGTGCTCTTCATCACACACGATATTGAAGAAGCAATATCGTTATCGGACAGGGTCATTGTGATGACCAACCGTCCCGGAAAGATCAAGGCGGAATTTGATGTCACGCTGGAACGTCCCCGCCCTTTTTACGATATTCGATTCGACAGCCGGTTTAAGCAGCTCCAGCGTGAGATCTGGCACTGCATGTCCGATGAGGATAGAGAGGGGAATGAACAATGAGTGATGCAGCAGAATACAGCCCCCTGAAGGTCTGGTCCGGAAGAATTATTCTGGGCATTCTCATTTTGGGTTTATGGGAAATCTGCTCAGGCAGAGTGTTCAACGAGTTTTGGATCAGCAAGCCGTCCTTGATTCTTGAGCGTGTGGCAGAAATGACGGCCAAAGGGACCTTGTGGTTCCATGTGAGCGTCACCCTGCAGGAAGCCATCTTCGGATTGATTATCGGTATGGTGGCAGGTACGCTGCTTGGGATTGTGCTCGCGTACAGCGGTATTTTTGAACGTTGGGTGTACCCGTACATCATGGCTCTGTACAGCCTTCCCCGGGTATCCCTGGCGCCATTGTTTATCGTCTGGTTCGGTATCGGAATGTCGTCAAAGATTCTGATGGTTGTAGCTATGGTTATCTTTGTAGCTTTTTATAATGCTTATGAAGGCATCCGGAACATTGACAGAGACCTGCTCGATATGATGAAGACCTACAAGGCCGGACGGCTGCAAAAATTAAAATGGGTCATTCTCCCGTCTATCACCGTGTGGATTTTAACCAGTCTGCGTCTCAATATCGGAATGGCCTTGATTGGATCGGTGATTGCCGAACTGGTCGGTGCCAGCCGCGGTCTGGGTTACTATATCACCTACTCGTCCGGCATGCTCGATACCACCGGTATTTTTACAGGATTGTTTCTGATTATGATGATTGCAGTCATTTTGGAGCAGTTTGTGGTTCAGCTGGAGCGGAGGTTATTGAAATACCGTTAAATCGCTGTACACGTTAAGAGATGAACAATTCTAGTCCACCCATTAGGAGGAATTTAACCATGAACTTGAAAAAATCGGTATTTTCATCTTTGCTCGGCCTGTCGCTGCTGGCGGTTACAGCCTGCGGCAGCGATAGCGCTGCACCGGCTGATGGTACAGACACGCCTTCATCCGGAGGTACGGCTTCCGTCAAGGTTGGTCTGGTGTGCGGCGGGATGACGCCGCTGCTGACACAAATTGCGATCAATGACGGCTCATTCGAGAAAGAGAACCTGAAGGTAGAGAAGACGTGCTTCAACTCTGGAGCAGATGCGGTTCAGGCCCTGGTTGGCGGCAGCATCGACATTAACCTTGGCTCTTATGAGCATGTGCTCAGACAACAGAAGAATGGTCTCGGCGTAAAAGCATACGGTGAAATTTACAATGGGGTAGGTTACTCCCTGGTCGTGAAGAAGGATGCGCCATATCAAAGCATTGCTGACGTGAAGGATCAGGTTCTCGCAGTGACCAAGGTAGGCAGCTTGTCGGATACCGGCTTGCGTGCAGGCCTGGAAGGAGAAGGCCTGAACCCGGAGACCGACGCACAGATCATTAACGGCGGCAGCGGCGCAACCATGCTGGCAGCGATTGAAAGCGGAAAGGCTGCCGGAGGTATGGTGTCCGAGCCGACGATTTCGCAGATGCTTGCATCCGGAGACTACCGGGTATTATACGATCCGCCGTTTGAGTACGCGGGCATTGTTGTTATGGCCAAGACGGACTGGGTAGAACAGAATCAGGAAGCGATGAAGTCTTTCCTGAAAGTGAACAAAGAAGTGTTTGACCGGGCCAAAGAAGACCCTCAAAGCGTTGTAGAGCCGATGAAGAATGAATTTGAACAGCTTTCGGATGATGTTCTGCTGACAGCGATCGAAAATCAGCTTGCCAAAATTCCGGCTGACCTGAAAGTGACGAAAGAAGCCGCAGATATGGTGGCTGGTACACAAATCGAACTGGGTGCCATCAGTGAAGAAATCCCGTTTGAAGAGACTGTAGACTTAACACTACTCCCATAAGGCGGTGTATCTAACATGGCAAAAGATCTGAGAACGTATCTGAAAAATTTAACGGAAGCTTACCCGGAAAGCCTGCAGGTGGTCGACCAGCCGGTTAATCCAAGGTTCGGCATTACGGCTTATGCTTCCCGCCTGGCGCAGGATGGCAAATATCCTGGACTGCTGTTTACCGATGTTGAGGGATCCGAGCATTCCTGTATCTCCAATGTCCTGACTTCCTACGAGCGGATTGCCCTGTACCTGGGGTGTGACGTGCAGGATATTCCACGGGTATATGGAGAAAAGCTGCAGTCCCCGATCCCTCCGACCGAGATTGAGCGTTCGGCAGCTGCGGTGAAAGAAGTCGTCATTGAAGAACAGGATGTGGATCTGTCCAAGCTTCCAATTCCCGTGCACAACGAACTGGATGGCGGGCCGTATCTGTCAGCCGGCGTGATGGTCATTCGCGATCCGGATTCCGGTGAAATCAATGCAGGCATTTACCGTCACCAGATCTTTAATGAAAAAGAAATGGGTGTATGGTTCCTCGGTGCTCATCATGGCGGCCTCATCTATAAGAAATACAAGAAGCAAAACAAACCGGCTCCGGTCGCTATTGTTCTCGGCCATCACCCCGGCTTCATTATGGGCTCGGTATCCCGTATTCAGGGAGTCGGCGGGGAATATGCAGCTGCTGGCGCTTTAATGGGCGAGTCGCTTGAGCTCGTCAAGGCAGAGACCAGTGACCTGCTCGTTCCTGCTCATTCGGAGATCGTGCTCGAAGGCGAGATTCTTCCGGATTACGATCAAGTGGAAGGGCCGTTCGGCGAATGGCCGGGCCACTATCTGGGCGGCGGTTCTGTGCCGACGATCCGGATCACCAAGATCACCCACCGGCGCCATGCGATTTTCCAGGATATCGTAGCTTCCAGCAGAGAGCATCTGGTCGTGGGCGGTGTCCCGCGTTCAGGCAGTATTTATCAGACGGTGAAGGAAGTTGTTCCAAGTCTGAAAACCGTACATGTTCCTTTCTACGCCCGGATGCACTGCTATCTGTCTCTTCATAAGGAGAGAGAAGCCGATGTGAAAAAGGCAGCCTTTGCCGCCCTGAACACCGAGCAGGAAAATCTGCGGCACATTGTGGTCGTGGATGAGGACATTAATGTGTTTGACGGCGAAGAAGTTGCTTGGGCGATTGGAACAAGGTTTGATGCCGAGCGCGATCTGCTGATCATTCCGAAATGGAACGGTCCCGGCGGACTGCTCCCAACCAACTGGGAGTACCATGCCGACGGCAAGAATACACCGCGGATGTCCAGCGCAGTCATCGTGGATGCGACCAAACCTGCACCGCCGATTGTGTTTCCGCCAAGAGCCGTTGTGCCGATCGGAGATGTCAGTCAGGCGAAGCTGGAAGTGCTGCGCGGCTTGAATGAAGAAGAGAAAGGCAAATGGTTTTAACGAGTTTTGAATACATGATGAGCCCCGGGAATGCACCTTCCATTTTTTTGGACAGGCGTCGACCTGGGGCTGCCGTGTTTCCATTGTGCTTTTGGAAAAAGTGAAGGCTGCTGCCTGGACAATTAGGAGGAATCCATGAAAATCATCGTTGGTATATCCGGTGCTACGGGCCCGATCTATGGGATCAAGCTGCTCGAAGTCCTGAAAGAATTAGGGATTGAAACACATCTCGTTCTCAGCACCTGGGCAGAAAAAACAATTGTCATCGAGACGGATTATACCGTCGATCAGGTAAAAAGCCTGGCCACCGTCGTGCATCCATCATTCAATCAGGCGGCAACCATTTCCAGCGGTTCGTACAAGACCGACGGGATGGTCATCGCTCCTTGCAGCATGAAGACCCTGGCAGCGATCAGCCACGGGTACTCGGACAATCTGGTCTCACGGGCTGCCGATGTTGTTCTCAAGGAAAAAAGAAAGCTCATTCTGATTCCGCGGGAAGCCCCGCTTAGTGAAATACATTTGGAAAATATGCTGCGTCTGGCCCGTATGGGAGCAGTCATTCTGCCGCCAGTACCGGCTTTTTATAATAAACCGGAAAGCATCGACGACATGGTGATGCATACCGTATCCAGAACCCTGGATCAGCTTGGTATCGACAACGAAGTTTCCAGGCGCTGGCTGCAGTCTTAGCGATTTTAAAAGAAGTAATATGGAAAATCAGGGGGAAGGAGGCGCTTGGTATCCAGTATGCAGAAATATCTCCGGCCGGCGACTGTGCTATGGTTATCCGGTTCGGAGATCAAGCTGATATCGAAACACATCATAAGGTGCGCGCCGTTTCAAAGCATTTGGCGGAGCATCCTTTTGAAGGCATGGTTGAATATATTCCGGCATTCACCTCGGTTACCGTTGTGTATGATCCGGTTGCAATCTATTTGAAGGACAAGAGCCGTTCTGGCAAGGGAGAGATTCGGTACCCGTTTGAGAGTGTGGAACGGACACTGAAGAAGATAATGGATGCTCTGCAGGAGGGCACAGTGCCCAAACCGCGTGTCGTGAAGATACCTGTGTGCTACGGGGAAGAGTTCGGTCCTGATTTGGAGCATGTTGCCGAGCTGAACGGACTTTCTGTGGACGACGTCATCTCGATTCACTCCAGTGGAGAGTATTTGGTGTATATGCTCGGATTTGCCCCGGGATTTCCGTATTTAGGGGGCATGGACAAGCGGATATCGGCGCCGCGCAAGGATACGCCACGTCTGTCGATTCCGGCAGGAACGGTGGGGATTGCAGGAGAGCAGACCGGGATCTATCCGATCAGCACACCGGGCGGCTGGCAGCTGATCGGCCGGACGCCTTCATCATTGTTTTTACCGCATAAGCAGCCACCCACCCTGCTTGAGGCGGGAAATGTGATTACATTCTATCCGATTTCCCGCAAAGAGTATGAGGAGTGGAGGGAGTAAAGGCCATCATGAGTATTTATGTTCATAAGCCCGGATTGCTGTCCACCGTTCAGGACGGCGGCAGAACCGGGTATCAGCAGTATGGTGTCATCGTCAGCGGTGCTATGGATCACTTTGCCCATCAGGCCGCCAACCTGCTGGTTGGAAACACGGGAGACGAAGCGACGCTGGAAATGACGGTCATCGGCCCAGTGCTGGAGTTTGAGCGTGCGGCTGTCATTGCTGTATGCGGAGCAGACTTGTCACCCAGCATAGGCGGTAAAGCCGTACCTCTATGGAGACCGGTATACATACCTGCTGGAGCCGTTCTCCGGTTCGGATCTTCCAGACAGGGCTGCCGGGGGTATCTGGCTGCAGCTGGCGGACTGAATGTTCCGCATCAGATGAACAGCCGCTCGACCTATCTCCGCGCCGGGATTGGCGGTTATCAGGGGAGATCGCTGCAGGCGGAAGACCGTCTGCCAGTTCAGCAGCCAACAGAGCTGGGAGAACTTATAGCAGGCGGCATTCAGGCCCGCATGGAAGAAGGAGAACCGTTCGGGACAGTAGGCTGGAGCGTTTCCTATGAGATGCTGCCGGATTACGGGAAGCATCCGGTGATCCGGATCCTTCCCGGCGCGCAGCAGTCCTGGTTTGAAGAAGAGAGTCTAAAAGATTTGCACTCGGCGGAATTTATCGTTCAGCCGCAGTCCGACCGGATGGGCTACCGGCTTGCCGGCAAGCCGCTGCATAAGGTAAAGCAGCAGGAGCTTTTGTCGGAGCCGGTCACGTTCGGCACGGTGCAGGTTCCGCCTGACGGGAACCCGATCGTGCTGATGGCGGACCGCCAGACCACGGGAGGTTATCCCAAGGTGGCGCAGGTCATTACAGCGGATCTGCCGCTGCTTGCACAATCACAAATCGGCAGCAGCATTCGGTTTCAGCCGGTCACTCTGCAGGAAGCACAGGAAATCCAGCTGATGGCAAGCCTGAACCTGCGCTTTTTACGAAAGAGCATACGCATGTATTTCGTGTAATGAGGAGGAAACAAGATGAAATTTGTGGATTTGAACTGTGATATGGGCGAAAGCTTTGGAGCATATACACTGGGACGGGATGCCGAGATTTTGGAGCATGTGACCTCAGCCAATATTGCCTGCGGATTCCATGCCGGAGATGCCGGAACGATGCGCAAGACGGTCAAGCTGGCACTGGAGAAGGGTGTAGCAATCGGTGCTCATCCGGGCCTGCAGGACCTGATTGGCTTTGGCCGCCGCAGAATGGACATTACGCCGCAGGAAGCGTATGACATGGTTGTGTACCAAATCGGCGCGCTGTCAGGTTTTGTACGTGCTGAGGGTGCTGTGATGCAGCATGTGAAAGCACATGGAGAGCTTTACAATATGGCGGCAGGTAATCCGGGGCTGGCTGAGGCGATTGCCGAGGCGGTCTACAGCGTAGACCCTGCTCTCATTCTGTTCGGTCTTGCCGGCAGTGAGCTGGTGAAGGCAGGGGAGAAGCTTGGACTCCGCACAGCCAGCGAGGTTTTCTCTGACCGTACGTACCAATCGGACGGTTCCCTGACTTCCCGGCGCCAGCCGGATGCCATGATTGAAAGTGATGAGGAGTCTGCAGGGCAGGTCATACGGATGGTGAACGAGGGAAAAGTGCTGTCACGGCAGGGTAGTGATGTCGCAATCCAGGCCGATACGGTCTGCATCCATGGTGACGGCGCTCATGCACTGGAATTTGCTCAACAAATCAATGCTTCCTTGAAGCAGGCCGGGATTACGGTGCAGGCCATCGGCAAATCCCTATCACGTCAATCCTAACAAGAACAGGGGCGGTACTGATGAATCCTTTGAATATACAAACTGATGTGCTCGTGATTGGCTCAGGCGCTGCGGGCATGATCGCAGCCAAAGCTGCAGCGGATGAAGGAGCAAGCGTCGTTCTGGCAGATAAAAGTCTGGTCGGACGCGGCGGTGCAACGATATTGGCGCAGATGACTGTAGCGGTGGCTCTCGGAGAAGCCGAAGAGGACAATCCGGATATTCATTTCGAAGACACGATGAAGGGCAGCCGGGGTATGGCCCAGCCGGACATTGTGCGCGCTGTGGTAGACCGGGGCCCTGAGCTGATTACCGAACTGGCCGGATATGGCGTGAAGTGGGCCAAGACAGATGACGGCAAGTATTCTCAGGTTGTCGCTCCGGGCCATTCACGGCGGCGCTGTGTGTATGTGGATATTTTGAATACAGGCGGAGCCACTTCGGCCGCACTGCGCAAATCCATCTGGAAAAACAAGGATATCCAGAGACTGAAGAACATCATGATCACCAAGCTGGTTATAGAGGACGGCGAAGTTACCGGTGCGCTCGGCTTTACGATGGAACGTTTTCAGCCGGTCACCGTTGCTGCAAGTGCCGTGATTCTGGCTACTGGCGGTTTGACCGAAATCTATGAACGCAACAGCGCTTCATCCAATATGACAGGCGACGGCTTTATGCTGGCAGCAGAAGCGGGTGCAGAGCTGAGAGACATCGAGATGGTGCAGTTCTTCCCGATTGCCCATCTGCATCCGCCGCTTGTCGGGATCGACCCGATCATGTGGGATCCGTTCCGCTATAAGCTGGGAGGAAGGCTCCTGAATGGCAATGAGGAAGAATTCATGGACAAGTACAATAGTGAAGTGGCCGGTGTTTACAGTGCTGCACGGGATCAAACCACGTTCGCTATTTTCAAGGAAGTCGAAGCTGGCCGCGGCACGCCGCATGGCGGAGCATATCTCGATTTCCGGATGGTGCCGGAAGAGAAGCTGAAGGAAGCTTTCGGTCCGGTCATCGATATTCTGATTGGCCAGGGAATCGATCTGACAAAAGACATGGTCGAGGTTGCACCGATGGCGCACTTTACGATGGGCGGCATTCAGGTGAATGAGCAGATGGAGACGACCGTTCCAGGCTTATATGCCTGCGGAGAGCTGATCTATGGCATGCATGGTGCGAACCGGCTGTCTGGCAATGCGATTACGGAAGCACTGGTGACCGGACGCATCGCTGCAGAAGCGAGTGTCCGGGCACAGCGGAAATCCTGCACGGCAGAGCATCTGCTGCCTGCACTGGCAGCAGAGCTGGAACGGCTGGAGCGTTTCTGGTATCCGCGGGAAGCAGACCGGGATGAGACGTCCATGCTGTCACTGAAGCATGAGCTGCAGCAGCTCATGTGGGAGGGCGCCGGACCGCTGCGGACAGAAGAGAGCCTGAAACAGGCGGCAGAGCGCCTGGAGAAGCTCCAGGTTCGTGTGGAGGATACGGCGCTGGCCAGACAAGAGCATTTTACACTGAGCCTGATCGAGAAGCTGGAGCTGTTCAATATGCTGAAGCTGAGCCGGGCGATTGTGATGGGAGCTCTGGCGAGAAGGGAAACCCGCGGCGCCCATGTCCGCCTGGATTATGATCATGCTTACGAGACGGCGGTCAGCACAAGCTTCGCGCTGGATGGTCTGCAGGATTGGAGCATGAAGGAAATTGCGCTGCCTCAGCAGGGACAAATCGATAAAGGGGGCCGTTAACATGTCATACGTAACGTTAAATGTCGTTCGCGGAGACGCGGATACCGAAAGACGAACAGAGGACTATGAGGTGCCGTTCAAGGACGGAATGAGCCTCCTGGATGCGATTTTCTGGATCAGAGAACATAAGGAGCCTTCTTTCGCAGTGAGATATTCGTGCCGATCGGCCAATGCATGCAAGGAGTGTATGGCCCTGGTGGATGGCAAAGCCGGATATTTATGCAGCATACGCGCAGTCCCTGATACCAAGGTGAAGCTTGAGCCGCTGCCGAGCCTCCCATGGATCAAGGATTTGGCGACTTCACTGGATTAGGATGTGATGAAATCATGGCTTGGCTAAAACCGAAAAGTGTGGATGAAGCGCTGAAATGGATGGAGGAATATCGTCCGAAAATCGTATGCGGCGGTACCGATCTGTTTGTAGACTGGCACAGCCGCAAAGGATTGGTGAATGCCGAACACTGGCTCGATATTCAGGAGATTTCGGAATTGAAACAAATTCAAATGACGGAAGAAGGCCTGTCGCTGGGCGCGGCGGTTACCGCATCGCAGATCTGGCAGGATGACAAGCTGGACGCCTTTCCTTCCCTGCGGCAGGCTGCGCGTATCGTCGGAGGCTGGCAGGTTCAGAACCGGGCTTCCATCGGCGGCAATGTGGCGAACGCGTCTCCGGCTGCCGATATGGTTGTACCACTGGCAGCAGCACGGGCAGTGATACGATTGTCCGGAGTCAATGGCAGCCGCAGCCTGCCCATCTCGGACTTCATTCTCGGCCCGAGACAGACGGCGCTGGCGCCGGATGAGATGATTACGTCGGTGCTTGTTCCGAAGGAATGCCTGCATGTGCCCCAGATTTTCATGCGCCATGATCAGCGCGGGGCGACGGACATTTCCATCGTATCGGTGGCTGTGATTGCTAAGAGCAGCGGGGATCAGCTGGAATGGGCAAGAGCCGCTGTAGGGGCTGCCAATGCGGTGCCTGTCATTCTTCCTGAGGAGCAGGAGGCACTGTGGCAGGGCGTGATGGATGAAGACAAATTAACAAGGATGTCGGAGCTGTATGCAGCGAGCAGCAATCCGATCTCGGATGTGCGGGCAAGCGCGGAATACCGGCGTGCGATGGTCAAGGTATTTACCGCACGAGCAGCCAGACAGGTACTTGGGTTGAATTAATGTGGAATGGAACCGAAAACCAAGCTGAATGAGGTGTGAGGATGGAGAAAGCATTAACGGTAGCCATGTCGGAAAGCGACCGGACACAAAAGATCATGTCCGGTCAGGAAACGCTGGGTGATTTACGGTTAGAGCCGCAGAAAGCCAGTGTTGAGGAAATATTCGTTAAACAGATTTCAGAAGCGGTGTATGATGTTGCTGAGCTGTCACTGGCATCGTATCTGATTGCACTGGGCAGAGGGGAACAGCGCCTGACGGCGATTCCTGTGTTTCTCTCACGCTCTTTCCGCCATAATGCCATTTATGTGCGGTCAGACAGTCCCTGGACTCACCCGTCACAGCTGAAAAACCGCAAGTTCGGTTTTCCGGAATATCAGATGACGGCTGCGGTATGGGTCCGGGGTTTCTTCCGTCACGAATGGGGCATTGCCAATGATGAAATGTCCTGGTTCACCTACCGTGACGAGCGGGTTCCGATTGAGACGCCGGCCCAAAGGGGCACAGGCGATGACATATTTAAAGCTTTGGCGGATGGAGAAGTGGATGCGGTGATGACTGCCCGCCGGCCTCCGGCCTCTTATTTCCCGGATACCGGAGAAGGCGGTGTGCTGCGCCGGCTGTTTCCGGATGTATGGGAAGAAGAGCGCAGCTATTACCGCAAGACCGGCATTTTTCCAATCATGCATCTGGTATCATTGAAGGAAGAAACGGTGCGTCAGCATCCGGAGCTGCCTGGGCAGCTGTACCAGCTGATGCTGAACCGCAAGAACGAAGGCATTGCGCAAATGCTGGAAACCATTAAGAATCAGACGTCAGCTCCTTGGATCTGGGAGTCGGTAGAGCAGAGTGCGAAGCTGATGGACTCCGATATTTGGCCATACGGGCTGAAGGCGAACTGGTCTCAAATCCAGCTGTTTATGTCCTATTTGCAGGAGGATGGTCTGTTACAGCAAACGTTGGCTCCCGAGCAGGTATTTCACCCTTCGGTGCTCCATACGTAAGAAAGGAAGCGTGTTTGTATGCATGAACATCAATTGAATCTTACGATAAATGGCTGTGAAAATAAGGTGTCCGGGGATGTCACACAGCCGCTGGCCGACGTTATCCGCGAGAAGCTGGGACTGACCGGTACCAAAATTGGCTGCCGGACAGGAGAATGCGGTGCCTGCACGGTGCTGATCGACGGCAAGCCGGTCGTATCCTGCCTGGTGCCTGCGGCTTCAGCGGAAGGGCATGACGTCGTTACGATTGAAGAACTGTCGCAAAAGGACGATTTTCAGCGCCTGGTGCAGAGCATGCTGGAAACCGGAGGCGTCCAGTGCGGTTTTTGCACACCGGGTATTATGGTGACGCTGTGGGCCTGGCTTCAGGACCGCTCGCTGTTCGGCGGCGATATCTCTTCTGCGCTGAAAAATAATCTGTGCCGCTGTACAGGCTATCAGAGCATTATTGCCGCTGTGGAACAAGTTATTGCCGAGGAAGGGGGAACCCGGATATGATCCAGACCCAGAAGAAATCCAAAAATGATCTGGCGGCCAAGGTCACTGGGAATACCCGGTATCTGCATGATATGAACCTTCCAGGGCAGCTGGTCGGAGGCACCTTCCGAAGCCCTTATCCTCATGCCCGCATTACTAGGCTGGATGTGAGCAAAGCCCGGGCGGTGAAGGGGGTTGCTGCCGTCCTGACGGCAGAGGACGTCCCGCATCTGGAGTTTGGTCCGACGAAGTACAAGGACTGGAACATCCTCGCCAAAGACAAAGTGCTGTTCATCGGAGATGAGATCGCTGTTGTTGCTGCAGAAACCCGGGAAGCGGTGGACAAGGCTTTATCGCTAATCGAGGTGGAGTTTGAACAGCTTCCCGCCATCTTTGATCCCGAGGATTCACTGCAGGAAGATGCCGTGGAGATTCACCCGGGTGTAGAGCGCAACCGGCCCATGCATGTGCTGGTGAATCGCGGCGATATGGATCAGGCGAAACAAGAGGCTCATATCGTCCGGAGCGGCCGCTATCACTCCAACCGTATCTATCAGGGGCATATGGAGCCTGTCGGCGTTCTCGCTTCCTGGTCGGATGAGGAAGGGCTGACGCTGTGGGCTGCTTCGCATATACCTTATCGTGCGCGGGAGACGTATGCGGCCGGTTTCGGCCTGCCGGAAGACAAGGTCAGAATCATCGTTCCGCCGATTGGCGGCTCATTCGGGTCCAAATATGTGCTGAAGCTGCATGTGACCTCGGCAGCACTCTCCATGAAGACCGGCCGTCCGGTCAAAATGATTCTCGACCGCAGTGAGGATATGCTGACCGCACACCCGCGGGTGCCGCTCACCTATGATATTGAGATCGGCGCTGCCGCGGACGGTACTTTTTTATATAAAGAACTGACCGTTTACGGTGACGCCGGTGCCCGGATCTACTGGAGTCCGAACGTGCTTGCTACAGCATGTACGCGTACAGACTGTATCTATAATTTCGGGGCCATCAAAGCAGAAGGCCATTTATGCTATACCAACAGCAGCCCGACGACATGCATGCGCGGCTTCGGCAATGCGGAAACGCTGTTTGCTGTAGAGAGCGTCATTGACGAACTGGCTCTGGGACTCGGCATGGATCCGGCGGACCTGCGAATGAAGAATATTGTAAAACAAGGTGAGACGACGGTTCACGGCTACAAGCTCGATACCTGCAATCTGGACCTTTGCATCGATAAAGCCAAGGAAATATCCGGCTGGGAAAGGCGGAATGAGCTGCCTGCCAACCGGGGGCTGGGCATGGCGCTGGCCAATCACGTATCCGGATTCCGGGCGATCGACCCCCGCTTTGACGGCTCCACAGCGATCATGCGGATTAACCTCGACGGAGAGCTGGAGATTGAAACGGGTGAGATTGAGCTGGGACAGGGCATGTCTGTGACTTACGCCCGGATTGCTGCTCAGATTCTCGGAATTCCGGAAGGCGGCATCATCGTAAAATCCGGTGATACTGGCAGATATCCGTTCGGCATCGGTACCTTAGCTTCCCGGAGTACGGTGATGGGCGGTAATGCCGTTATGAAAGCCTCACAGGAAATGCAGCGGCAGATTCAGGCTTTGGCGACACAGGTACATGGGGAAGGGGCGGAATTCAGGGATGGCCAGGTTCACAGCGACGGCAAGGCATTTACCCTGAAGGACATCTCGGCCTGGTACCGCGCCCGGCATGCTGGCGAAGAATTCAAGGTGAAAGAGACTTATGTTCCGGATACGGAAATGCCGGATGCCACATATTTCGGCAACCCGTCTCCCAATTACCCTTTTGCAGCTCATGTGGCGGAGGTTGAGGTGGACCCGGATACCGGGCGGACCAGAATGATCGGCTACTGGGCCGTGCATGACTCAGGCACCATCATTCATGAGACCATGGCTAAAGGACAAGTGATTGGAGCCGTTGCGCAGGGCATCGGCTGGGTGTTGATGGAGGATTTCCAGGTGGAAGAAGGCGTGGTTCGAAATCCGTCGATGATGGATTACCGGATGCCGGGAGCACATGATATACCTCATGTAGACATTGCCTTTATCCAGGAACCCGATCCTAACGGCCCGATGGGAGCCAAATCGCTCGGCGAAGTGGCCCTGGACCCGGTACCTGGAGCGATTGCGAATGCGATTGCCCATGCGACCGGAAAAAGAGGAACGCGCCTGCCGCTCTCGGCAGAACGTGTATGGAACATGCTGCAGAGTTGACTTTATAATTTTATTGCATAATTGCCTGCAAAGAAGGTGTCAACCTATGAAAGAACTGCTCGCCGCACTTAAACGCTGTAAGGAAGACCGCCTTCCTTGCGTCATTGCTGCCATTATCCAGGTGGAAGGCTCATCCTACCGCAAGGAAGGCGCCAGATGTATCATCACCTCCTCCGGGCAGGTGGTCGGTATCCTTAGCGGCGGCTGCATTGAGGAAGATATTGCGGCGCATGCGTCCGAAGTGTTTCTTCAAGGCAGACCGAAAAAGCTGGTGTATGATTTCCGGTCCGGTGAAGATGATCTGTGGGGTCTTGGTGCAGGGTGCAATGGAGCGATTACAGTCTGGCTCGAGCTGTTCGACCCAGTACAGTTTCCGGAAGCAGCAGCATCCATCCTTGAAGATTATGAGGATCGGGACCGCTGTACCGTGCCGTATTATGCCTGCACCGTACTGGATTCTAACGTCCCTGAGCGTTATGCTCCGGGAGAGCGGTGGAAGGCAGCAGAAGGGAGTAAATGTGGCCCTTTTAGTCTGCCTCCTGGAAGCTGTGGAATTGTGCAGGGAGAAATCGAAGGCGGCATAGTGGAGATTTTCGCAGAGCGCATTCAGCCTGTTCCGAGACTTACGGTGATCGGGGCAGGAGCAGATGCCGAGCTGATGACGCAGATGGCGTGCATGATGGGATGGCATGTCTCTGTCGCCTATCATGAAACCGCCAGAGCGGTGAAGGAAAATTTCCCGGCCGCTCATGAGCTTCATCACGTGCCGAGGGGTGACTTTACCCGGCTGCCGCTGCATCGAAGACACTATGTGCTGGTCATGTCCCACAATCTTGAGCTGGATATCGCTGCGGCGGGGCAGCTGCTGCCTCATGAAGACGTAGTCTATATGGGCATTCTGGGATCCAAGAGCCGGATTAACCGGATTATGGAGGAGCTGCAGGCCGAAGGGCTTGTGAATAGCAGGCACCTTGGCAAGCTCCATGCTCCGGTCGGGTTAAATCTTGGCGGGGAAACCCCTCAAGAGATTACGCTGAGCATTATGGCGGAGATGGTGTCCCACTGGCACGGCGCCTCCGCTCAACCGATGAGGACGACCAAGAGCGCCGGGCTGAACGGCCATGTGCTGCCAGGCAGGCGGAAGCATGGATAAACCGCTCCTTATTCTAGTGCTCGCAGCAGGCCTGTCCCGCCGCATGGGCCGTCCCAAGCAGCTGCTTCCCATTGGGGGAGAGACTTTGCTGCGATATGTCGTGAAAAAAGCATTAACCGTCCCCCATGCCTCTGTTGCCGTGGTTGGCTCAGGGGAGAGTCTCATGAAGCAGCAGTGCGAGGATTTGCCGGTGGTATGGATCGAGAATCGTGATGCACATGATGGGATGAGCACCTCCATCAAAGCCGGTATCTCCTATGCGCAAGATTGCAGTGCAGGTTCAGTCATGATCCTGCTTGGCGATCAGCCGGGCATGGATCCCGGCGTGCTTGCAGGGATGGCCGGTGCCTTTGGGGCCGGCTCATCCGGCATGCTTCAGGCGCGGTATGAGGGTAAGCCGGGGCATCCCGTCATGTTTGACCGCCGCTTTTTCCCGGAGCTGCTAAAGCTTGAGGGAGATACCGGAGCGAAGCCGCTTCTTCAGCGTCATGCTGACAGCCTGCAGTTTTGGGATGTGAACACACCGGTCCCGGTGGATCTCGACACCCCGGAGGAGTACGAGCATTATATTCGTTCGAGTGAGGAGTGACTGGCGGCTTTGCTGAAGCGGGTGTGGGAAGCAGCCATCTATGGATACAAAAAAGGGGCAAGCATCAATTAACGGATGCTTGCCCTTTTTGCATGGAGTTCTCTAGATCAGCTGTTAAGCCTGAATTTCAAGCTTATTTGCCCGCTTTTCTCGCTAGAGTGCAGAATAAGACTGAAACGCTAGCAACAGAAGAGAAATACCTGTGAAGTGAAAAAATAAGCCTGAAAAACAGGCTTATTGAGATAATGCTTTCTAATTTTAGTGAAATAAGCTTGGAAAACAAGCTTATTTCGAAAAAGCTAAGATAACTCGCTGGGCAAAGGCATGCACCGAGCCACGCATCATGCGCACAAGGAGAGGTGCACACGATGTACAAAGTATCACCTCAAGAAGATGGCAGCAGCAGCGTCAGCCTGCTTACATCAAGTCAACTGGTGCAGCCGGCTGTATGCTCCGCCGGAGACCATCAGCTCCTGATGCGTGCCCTGCTCGGCGATGCCGTCTTTCGTGACCACGATAATCCGGTCAGCGTTCTGAATCGTCGTCAGCCGGTGTGCGATCACCAGTGTTGTTCGGCCGACAGACAGCTCTGCCAGCGACTTCTGGATCTGCGCTTCGGTCTCTGTATCCAGAGCCGAAGTGGCTTCGTCCAGAATGAGAATCGGCGGGTTTTTCAGGAACATACGGGCGATGGATAACCGCTGCTTCTGTCCGCCGGACAGCTTCACGCCGCGCTCACCGATGACGGTGTCCATGCCTTCCGGGAGACTCTGGATGAGATCATCCAGTGAAGCCCGGCGCGCCGCTTCCCAGATCTGCTTGTCCGTGGCGGCAAGATCGCCGTAAGCAATATTTTCGCGAATCGTACCTGAGAACAGGAATACATCCTGCTGCACAATCCCGATATGCTTGCGCAGATTTTGAAGCTGGTAATCCCGGATATCTAAACCGTCGACCGTAATACTCCCCTCTTCCACTTCATAAAAACGGGGCAGGAGGCTGCAGATCGTCGTCTTACCTGCACCCGAAGGGCCAACGAAGGCAATAGTCTCACCAGCACGGATGGACAGGCTGATGTTGTTCAGTATGTTCCGGTTACGCTCATATCCGAAGGATACCCCCTCGAAACGGATATCTCCCTTCACGTTCGAGAGAGATACCGCGTCAGGCCGGTCCGCAATCTCAGGCTCGGTATCCATGATTTCGAGATACCGTTTGAAGCCTGCGATGCCTTTTGGATAACTCTCAAGCACGGCATTAATCTTTTCGATCGGACGGAAGAAGATATTGGAAAGCAGCAGGAAAGCCATGAACTCGCCCATTTCGATCTTGCCCTGAATGAAGAACCAGGCACCGCAGATCATCACGAATACGGTAATGAGGCGCATCAGCATATAGTTGATGGACATGCTCTTAGCCATTGTTTTGTAGGCAAGCAGCTTCGTGGCGCGGAACTGCTTGTTCTCTTCATCGAACAGCTTCTTCTCATGCTCTTCATTCGCAAAAGATTGAACGACACGGATTCCGCCGACATTATCTTCGATACGGGCGTTGAAATTGCCGACATTCCGGAACAGCTGCCGGTAGGTCGTCGTCATACGGCTGCCGAACTTGATGATCAGCCAGGCCATAAACGGAACAATGATAAACGTCAGCAGCGCCAGCTCCAGATTAATGTAAGCCATCAGGGAGAACGAACCGAGCAGCGTCATGACAGCGATGAACACATCCTCCGGCCCATGATGGGCAACTTCCCCGATATCGTTCAGGTCGTTCGTGACACGGCCCATCAGGTGGCCGGTTTTATTGTTGTCAAAGAAGCGGAACGAGAGCTTCTGGATATGTGTGAACATTTTGGAGCGCATGTCGGTTTCAATGTTAATACCGAGCATATGTCCCCAGTAGGTGACAACATAATTAAGCACCGTATTCAAGGCATAGATCGAGAGCAGGACAATACATGCGATCAATATGACCGGCCAATTTTGCCCGGGAAGCAGGTCATCGATAAAGGTACTGACAGCCAGCGGAAAAGCCAGCTCCAGCAGCCCCGCAATGACGGCACACGTAAAATCCAGAATAAACAACCCTTTATAGGGCCGATAGTACGAAAAAAACCTTTTGATCAAAGCATTCACACTCCAAGCTTGAAACATAGTACATTAAATTGTAGCCTACGATATACATATGCACAATCATCTTTTACATCAAAACAGAGCTTGTCGCGCAGTTTTGGTATACTGGCTAGTAAGCACATCAGAAAAAGATCGCGGCGAACAAGAGGAGGACGATGATGGAATTTACGGCAGACAATGTAGCGGAGTGGATGGTGAAGGAAATTCAGTTTACAGGCACACTTCGTCAGGAAGATGCCATTGAATATGTAAGGAAGCATTTTGGCGAACAATTTGTATTTGTGAATGAGAATGGAAATGCATCCCTGTCTAAAGAGGTAAAAAAAGCTTTTCGAAAGCTTCACAACGGGCGGATCGCCTGGGATCGTGACGGATTCATGTGGGCTTGGACATGACCAAAGGAGACACACGGATATAATGGCAGAACAGAAAACCATACCAACGGATGACAGTGTTGTTGAATTTATAGAAGCCGTTGAATCTCCGAAAAAGAAGGAAGATGCGTACCGTCTCCTGGATCTGTTCACAGAAACAACCGGATACCCGGCAGTCATGTGGGGAACCAGTATTATTGGCTTCGGTTCGTATCATTACAAGTATGAATCGGGACATGAAGGCGATGCGCCGCTAGTTGGATTTTCTCCCCGCAAGGCCAAGATCAGCCTGTATTTCGCAGCAGGTGGTGATTCCCAGAGGGGAGCTTTGCTGGACCAGCTGGGCAAGCACACAAGCGGAAAGGCATGCGTTTATATTAACAAAGTAGATGATATTGATGCCGAGGTGCTGAAGGCGCTGATTCATCAGTCTGTGACATTCTTGAGGGAGATGTATCCTGAATCCGGCACACCCTTATGACAACGAAACACCAGCTCCAACAAAAAGGATAGGGATCCCGCACAAGGCGGAACATCCCTATCCTCTTTTACAATGGAGCTACTCCCCCAAACCGCGCAGCTGTTCCAGCACCCCTTCGATTTGACCCAGCGTCTGGGCCATCTCGGTGTTCTTGAAATCAGTGACTCCGTTCTGAATTTGGGTGGAGTATTCGTCAATCTGCTGACTCAGCGTTTCGTTGTAGCTGGTGAGCTGCTCGTGAAAATTTTGCGCAAAAGCAGGAGCTTCCAGACCATTGAACTCGGAGATCGACTGTTTCATCTGATCCAGCTGCGTATTCAGCTGTCCCAGAATGTCGCTGTTATTGGCAGCTTCCTGGGCTAATTGAGGAACCTGGTTCGCAAAGGCGACCGTTTCATTAATAAATTGTGAGGCTTCATCCGTGTAGTTCAGCGACTGGGTAACATCCTCCACAACGGAGCAACCGGACAAAAGAAGCGCAATGAGGATAACGCCGAGGCTTTGAAGCTTGATTTTCATAATAGACCTCCTGAGTATCGTGACTTCTTTGCATTTGCATGTAATGCATGTAATTAAGGTATGTATATTCACCTTTACCCCGGCAGCAGGTTTGTTGAAAATGACATAGGGCTGCTCATGCATGTTCCGTATCTTCATTATAAATGATTATGGCTCGATCGTTCAGGGTATCCATATAAATGAACCCAATAACTTATAAAGGAGAGTCAGGTAGATATGAGATTACAGGATAAAGCAGCCATCATTACCGGCGCCGGTGGAGGATTGGGAAGAGCAGCAGCCTTGAAGTTTGCACAGGAAGGTGCAAAGCTGGTGCTGGTGGATTTGAACGAGGAAGCACTTCAGGAAACGATAAAATATATCCAGAAAGCCAATGACAGCACAGAAGTGTATACGGTTAAAGCGGATGTGACCAAGGAAGAAGATGTGAAACAATATGTACAGACCGCGAAGGAACGATTCGGTCGAATCGATGCCTTCTTTAATAACGCCGGAATTGAGGGGCAGGTAGCTCCGCTTGCGGACTATGAGCCAGGTCAGTTTGATAAGGTCATTGCCGTTAACTTGAAGGGCGTGTTTCTGGGATTAAAATATGTGCTTCAAGTCATGAAAGAGCAGAAATACGGACACATCGTCAACACGGCTTCCAGCGGCGGCATTATCGCAGCGGCCACGTTCGGCGGTTATGTAGCCGCCAAGCATGGAGTGGTCGGCCTGACCCGGAATGCGGCAGTTGAATATGCAGCGGAAGGCATTAATGTCAACGCCATCTGCCCCGGACCGATCAATACAGATATGATCAAGCATGCGTCGGTAAAATGGTACCCGGATAACCCGCAGCAATACTATGATCAGATTACCGCAGGCATTCCAGCGGGACGGCTGGGTGAACCGGAAGAGGTGGCAAGTCTGGTTTCATTCCTGGCTTCTGACGAGTCCAGCTATATTAATGGTACCGCCATTGCCATTGATGGAGCCATGACCATTCAATAATGAATAACATGAAGGTCCCGGCCAGCCGGGGCCTTTTTTTGACGCGAACATATAAGAAAAATGTGAAATGCGATGATATAATATAGGTCAAAGGAGGACAGGACGATGCAAAATATAAAGATGCCCGCAGAGCTGTACCAGTTCCTGAACGGTAAGAATCTGCCGGAAAAGCAGAAAGACGCCATTTTGCTGCTGAGTGTGGGCGAAGACGGCTGGCCGCACTCTGCCATGATCAGTGCAGGAGAAGCGGTGGCGGTGGATGAAGGTACACTGAGATTGGCCCTTTGGCCGGGAACGACAACGACGGGAAACCTGATCCGGACAGGAAAAGCCACGCTGATCTGTATTCAGAACACATCGGTGTATATTGTTAAACTGTCACTAAGGGTGCTGGAACAGCTGGAGAACGCACGCCATCCCCGGGAACGCTTTGAAGGTATCATTGAGTCTGTTCGCGAGGATGCTGCCAAATATGCGCAAATTACATCTGGCGTGACATTTCAGCTTCATGAACCTGACGGCGTGCTGGCTCGGTGGGAAGAAACCTTGTCAGAGCTTAGAGAGTAAGGCTTTTTAGGCAGGAGGATCATATTTTTTTTGCAGCAGGGTTATATTCCAGGCCTTTTCTGCATAGGATAGAATTATAAAAATCTTCCTGCAAATTCAGCTTCACCTTGCCAACACACATGAAGTGTGCTAATATGAGAATATATCGAAATCGACCTGAATTCACATATTGTAGAGGGTTGTATTTTCAGATAACCTTGTGCAATATGTGAATTTTTTTATTCGTTAACGAAGTAAAAAAAGGTCATGTAAATCTTTAAAGGAGGTACACCCGCATGCAAACAGGAACTGTTAAATGGTTTAATGCAGAGAAGGGCTTCGGTTTCATCGAAGTTGAAGGCGGTAACGATGTATTCGTTCACTTCAGCGCGATCCAAGGCGACGGCTTCAAAACATTGGACGAAGGCCAACGCGTAGAATTCAACATCGTTGAAGGAAACCGTGGACCACAAGCTGAGAACGTTGTAAAACTGTAAGAAGTAACAATCGCTGCCCTTAATGTGTGACATTAAGGGCAGCTTTGTTTTAAACATTCAGTCATCTTGTGGCTGGAATAGGACCACGATTCGTAAGACGGGATAAGGAGGCGTGTTCATGTATTCGCGTAAGAATGCTATGGAAGCTGTACCGGAGGAAATGACCGAGGTATGGGCTTGTGCAAAGGATGACTGCAAGGGATGGATCCGTGACGATTTTGCATTTGAAACGGAACCGGTCTGCCAGCTGTGCAAATCTCCTATGGTTAAAGAAACGAGGATGCTGCCTCTGCTCGTCAACACGAATAAGAAACAAAAGTCACTTGGTAAGGGGATTCTGATTGATCGGAAATAGCGGCTAAGACCAGGAAAGCGACACAGGTACGGTCGGTATCTTTTCGAAAATGTACGACTCCCGCATTGTCTGACGAACGCCCACCCGTTTCATTTTTGCGGAAGCGGTTAGTTATTACATAAGTCCCTTAATGGGGTTATGTATAAAAACATGCGGAAAGATCGCATAAATTCCAAAGGAGGAACCGTATTTTGAATACGCAAAATGAGGTACTGAAGCGCAACATCGACAATATGATTCTGCAGGATAACCAGGAAGGCTTGAATGAGCAGGAGAAGTTTATTATGCAAAAGCTGATGCGTGAGAAATATCAGATGGAGCATGAGAACAAGCTGGAAAACAGTGAGAACGAGAACAACGATAAGTAGGCTTCGATAAGCGAACACCTCTTCTGGGTGCGTAATGACTGTTTCATATAAAAGGCGTGAATGGTGGACGTAGGTCCTCGATTCGCGCCTTTTTTTGATGTTTACTGTGAGAAATGTCACTGTAATTCGGTTCAAAATCATAGTAATCTAGGGATGAGAATGCTGCATGAATCCTATGTAAAGGGAAGTGAGTCCATGGAAGTCCAATCCCTGCTGGAAGTCGAGAAACTGGCCTTGAAGAAAATGAAAATTTTCAAACAGAGCAAGCTTCGTTATTTGGCTCGTTCTGCGCTGGCCAGTATGTTTATCGGCTTTGGCGTCATCGTGGCATTCAAGACAGGAAGTTACTTTTATGCTGTGCATTCCCCTGCGGTGTATCCAATGGCTGCGATCACATTTGGAGCCGCTATTATTCTGATTTCTTATGGAGGCGGAGATCTGTTTACAGGGAATACGTTCTATTATTCCTATGCCGCTCTCCGCCGAAAGCTGAAGTGGACGGAAACGGGCAAGTTGTGGGTCACGAGCTATGCAGGTAATATACTTGGGGCAGCAGCCTTTGCACTGCTCATCTACTTGACAGGACTGTTCAACTCGCCCGAGGTCAATGGATTTCTGCTGTCTGTGGTGGAGAAAAAGATGCATGCTCCGCTGACCGAGCTGTTTTTCCGGGCTATCCTGTGTAACTGGCTGGTCTGTCTCGCCTTTTTCATACCTATGGGAATGAAGGGCGATGGCCCCAAGCTGTTTGCGATGATGCTGTTTGTTTTCTGCTTCTTCATTTCAGGCTACGAACATAGTATTGCCAACATGTGTACGTTTGCTATTGCGCTTGTCGTGGATCATCCCGACACCATTTCTCTGTCAGGAGCGGTGTACAATCTGGTGCCCGTGACGCTCGGGAACCTGATTGGCGGGGGTGTATTCATGGCCTATATGTACCATTATGTGAATAAGCCCTTTATGGATGAATCCCATTAAGCATGCGGACTGATACTGGGTGCCGGCGGCTTACGCAGACCAATGGCTGCGGCCAGCAGAGCAGCGATACCCAGCAGCAAGGTTGCGCCGATCGAAAGGGCGGCAATGTCCGGGGCAAATGCCTGTATGCTGTGCCAGGGACTTGATGTTCCCCAGGTAAGCAGTGGGATGGCAGAAGCCGCAACAATGAAGAGAACAGCAGAGAGCAGGAGCCACAGCAGCCGATACTGCTGTACCGCGCCCTTTCGCATCCGAATCATGAGCACAATAGATGCCGCTAGAAGCATGAGGTTCAGTCCAGCTGCAATCCATGAAATGCGTGTTAAAGAACTCATAGACACCGTAGATTGAGGCTCCCTGCCTTGAATCAGATCAATGATTCCGGCTTTAAGCTGAGGTAATGCAGGTTCTTCCATAACATGATTCTTGTTCGTCAGAATGGCTCCGCCCCATCCCGATTCGGGAAAGAAAAAAATTTCGGTATGGGAATCGGGCGTAGAGCCGGAATGCCAGACCATTTCTTCGGAAGTGGACGATGCAGCGGTAATTCTCCAGCCGAAGCTGTAATAGCGGTCTTTCCGGTTTTGCAGCAGCGGCTTATAAAGTAAAGAGATATTCTCTTCTTTCAGCACGCTCCCTGTATTTGTTCTCAATAAAAATTGTATGTATTTCATCATATCGTGCGCACTGCCAGTCATGTAACCGTACGCTGCGCCTCCGTTATCATACGGCAACTGACTGGATACCGGATATCCGAACCAGGATTGATAACCCTTTACATATCCCCTGCTAACCGCCGTCTCATGGTCGGCAGCCGCATGTTCCATGTTTAGGGGACTGAAAATATGTCGGTCCATATACGCCGGGAAATACTCTCCGGACACCTCTTCGACAATGGCGCCAAGGATGAGGTAATTGGCATTACTGTACTGGTGTTTCTCTCCGGGAGGTGAGCTAAGCTCGATTTCCTTCATATGCTTGACATGGCGTTGAAGGCTGCTGGAATCACCGGGTCCCTGATCAGAGAATACGAGACCGTCATAAGTACGGATGCCGCTGGAGTGGGTTAGAAGATGGCGAATCGTCAACTGAGAAGCTTCTTGCGGGTTCTTTAATGTAAACCAGGGCAGGTAATGTTGAACCGGTGCTTCCAATTGGACTTTATCCTGCTCAATCAGCTGCATGATCGCCAGTGCGGTGAATGATTTGCTGATCGATCCCAGCGTGAAAGGGGTATTCAGGGTTACGGGTTCTTTACTGCCCCCAGTTATCCCAAAGCTCTGAGCGTATATGAGTTCGTTTCCGCGGACCAGTACGATGGAGGCGCCGGGAACGCGGTGCTCTTGAAGATATTCTTCAACATACCGGTCTATGACCTTCTCCGGCACGGGATTTCCGCCTTCACCGTACGAGTAGAACCCAGGGAGCAGCATGAACAGCAGTAGGCCAAGAATCAAAGGTTTTGTCATTGAACTAGGCGCTCCCTTCGCCGAAGCATCCAAACCGATACTGCTGAAATCAGCAGAGAAGAGCAGATACTGATCAGCATCAGCATTGCATTCCACCAGCTATTAGGGGATATGTAATATAGAAGGCTGTAGTCTGCCAGAGACCGGCCGGAGACCAGCGATTCGGTCAGAAAGATGGACCAGAGCAGCTGGAGCAGGGTATATGAAGCTGTAAAGATGATCACACCCGAGATAAGTATTTTCCATAAACCCCCGCGTCTGCCGCGCATTTTTCGATTCTCTGAATACAGATCCAGCTTGTGAACCTCCAGGTAGTTCCGGATGAAATCCGCTGAGCTTTCCAAGGTGTCCATACCATGGTCTCCTTGCTCCCTTGCATCCTGAAAGTGATCCACAAGCTGCGCTTTCAATCCTTCACGAGCCTTGCGGCTGACATGATAATGCTTCAATCCACTCAAGACTTCCTCTAAATACTGCTGTTCCTCCTCATTCAGCTTTGCCGTCATTCCGGCCACGCTCCTTCCATACTGCTATAAAGCAGGGACTTCAGATCATCCTGCAGGGCCAGCCATTCTTTGATACTATCCTGCAGGTGAAACCTGCCTCTCTCATTAATTTCGTAATATACTCTGGCCTTTCCGCTGTCTGTCCACTCACGGCTGGCTATTACCCAATTCTGATCAAGCAGCTTGTTCAGAATGGGGTATATGCTTCCGACTCCCTTCAATGTGAGATGATATTGATCCAGTTCCTTCATGATTTCATACCCATAGCTCTTTTGCTTATTCAAAATGGCCAATACGCACATTTCCAAGTGACCTTTGATTAAACTGGTTCTGTCCATAGGATACAATTTATCAGAGATATATACTTTATTCAAGTATATATATTAAAGAAGAGTTAGCCGGACATAAAAAACCCGCAGGACATCACCACAATGGCGTAGTCCTGCGGGCAGTATAATGACAGATGTACGGTTTCAATGAACCGCACATACCGTAAATCTATTTATTGAGCTGCAGCCAGGGAAGACATGCTCATTTCCATCTTGCGAGTAATTTCCTTCTGCCATTTCAGGTCACCGAGCTGGATGGCAAGATTCAACAAATCCAGGTAGTCGTCCACCTGCAGGTTCGTACGTTGGGGTTGCTGTTTCATGAGGTCCGGTTCTCCTTTATATGTGATATCGCACCAGCCAGTTCTCATATCATTCTCACTGACGCGGTAATGATAATCATTATCAGGATTGCTATATCCTTATTATAGCGCCTTCCGGTGCAATTGCAAGACTCTTTATACAAATTTTTGGCGATATTTTCTTGGAGACATCCCTTCTTGTCTGGCAAAACAGGAAGTGAAGTAGGCGGCGTGATTGAATCCGACCTCCTCAGCAATCCGGCTGATAGGCTGGTCCGTCTGCATCAGCAGAAGCTTGGCCTGTTCTATACGGTAGCGAATCAGATACTCCACGGGGGAGAAGCCGAACTCCTTCTGCATGCAGCGGGCGATATACACCGGATGGAAGTTAATCCGTTCCCCGAGTTCCTGGGCCTTGAATTCTTCCCTGAAATGCTCACGCAGGTATGCAGCGGCTTTTTCAGCACAAGAAGAGGGAAGAGATACCGGTGTATCCAGGGCGGCAGCCAGAAGCTCCAGCAGTTCTTGAAAAAGCAGCTGCTGGCGCCACAGCGATTGAGCGCGATGTCCGTTCTTGACGAGTGCAGAGAGGGCTAACAGCAGCTCAAAAGCTTTTTGAGGTTGAGGCAGTGATCCGGACTGAGGGACTTTTAACGGAAAGTAGTTCGGCGAGAAAGGCTGCAGCTCTCTCAATGCCTCCTGGACACTGGAAGAAATTTTTTGTTCGGCATGCCAGCATCCTGTTGTGTTAAAGTGCAGCCAGTAATACTGTGTTCCTACACTGGAATCTCGGGTGGGATAATGGTGTGTATCGGGACGAAGAATCAGGAAAGAACCTTCCCTGATCTCATAAGGAACTTCGTTTTCTGTGACATATAGACAGCCCTGCTGTACGACGAGCAGATCAAATACACCGATATTACGGCGGTTTGGATGGCGGAAGGCATCATCAGCCTCACACATGCCGCTAATAATATAATGCGGCAGCGGAGGCGCAGTAAACTGAAGAATCGTCATGAGAAGCAGCCTCTTTCCATACGAGTTTGGATATTGATCATTTGAGTTCGAAAAATGATATTTTAAATGCAGTATACCATCTATAATGTGATATTGCTGCAAGTCATTTTGAGATGAAGCTAAACCGTGTTATGGAAAGATGGAGGTTTGAATGTTGGATAAAAATCATAAAAAGTTTACTTTATGGGTTCTATCGTGGCCCATTTTGATTGAGTTATTCTTGCAATTTCTGCTGGGTGCGGTCGATACGCTGATGGTCAGCCGGATTTCAGATGATGCTGTAGCGGTGGTCGGCTTCTCGAACCAGCTGTTTCAGGCGATGACGACACTGTTTACGACGGTGGCCAGCGGAGCTGGCATTCTGATTGCCCAGAAGCTGGGATCAGGGCGATCGAAGGATGCCCGAAAAATCGGAATCATGGCACTGCTGGTCAGCACGCTGATCGGTATCGTGCTCAGTGTGGTGCTGTACAGTATGGCCGTTCCTATCTCATCTGCACTTCAGCTGCCGGAGCGGCTGCTTCCCCTGGCGGGCATTTACGTTTCGATCGTAGGCGGCGGCATGGTGCTCGTAGCGATGATGTCGACCATGAGCACGGTCATCCGCAATACGGGGAACACCAAGGGGCCAATGTATACAGCGGTAGGGATGAATATCGTGCATGTTTTTTTAAACTATGGATTTATCTACGGTGCTTTGGGCCTGCCTCAGTGGGGTCTCACAGGCGTAGCCATTTCTACGGTAGCAAGCCGGCTGCTGGCGGTCCTGCTGCTGCTGTATATGTTTCTGCGTGCTTTTGAATACCGGATCCAGTGGAGGGAGTTTCGGATGTTTGATAAACCGCTCTTTAAAGAAATCCTCCATATCGGCTGGCCAATGGGGGTTAATCTGTCCTGCTGGGTATTCACCCAGCTGATCATCTACACCTATATTGCCCGTCTGGGTGCCGAGGAGCTGGCAGCCAGAACGTATATGAACACCCTGGAATCCATGTGCTTTCTGCTCGGCATGTCCATTGCGATGGGCGTACAGATTCAGATTGCCCATCTCTTCGGTGCAGGCCGTACAGAACAGGCTTATAAGGCGGCATACCGGGCGTTTGGCATCGGTATTATTTTTGTAGGGATCAATGCGCTGTTGATTTATGTGTTCGGTTCTCAGATCCTGGGGATGTTTACCGCAGATCCGGAGATTATCGCCATCGGCGTATCACTGCTTGGTTTGAACCTGATTCTGCAGCCAGGCAAGCTGATGAATATGACGCTGGGCAATGCCCTTAATGCACTGGGTGATACCCGGTTTACCATGTACACCTCCCTTGTTTCCATGTGGGTCATTGCGACAGGGCTCTCCTATGTTCTTGGCATCCATATGGGCTGGGGCCTGGTGGGCATCTACTGCTGCATGATTGCAGATGAATATGTCCGCGGCATCTGCGCCCTGATCCGCTGGCGGGGACAGAAGGCACTGCGTAAAGCGGTGGTACCGTCCGCGGAAACGGCTGTTCCAACTCCCGTCGAGCCAACTCCGAGTCCGGCTCCGGCGGGCGCCTAGACGTTAACAATTAGCAGCTCTTAATAGACGCTGCGAGTACGAATCATCCCTCCCATCGCTCTTGTGCTCTAATTTCATGAATGTGTTTTGTTTAAGGTAGAAATTAGAGCACAGGTTATGCTTCCGATGCTAGCTTTCCTTCGGAAAGCTTTGAGGCGAACGCTAACGCTTGTCCGGAATCGATTCGTCCCCTCCGCTTCTTCGTGCATAACCGCCCATAAAACCATTCTTTTGGGACAGCCTTCTTTTACTTTTAAGCCCTGCTTCCGCTCTTATGCTCTTGGATCACCTGTTCGCGGCGGTAGGCGCCGGGGGTCATGCCGGTCACCTTCTTGAAGGAGCGGTTAAAAGAAGTAATATTCTGATACCCGACACGCTGGCTGATTTCATGGACGGTCAGGCTTGTGCCAAGAAGCAGCTCACAGGCTTTTTCCATGCGAATGCCCTGCAGATGCTCGCTGAAGTTCATGCCGGTCTTCTCCTTGATGTATGCGGACAAGTACGGGCTCGTCAAATTCATCTTTTCGGACAAATAGTCGAGCGACAGCTCCTCTGCATATTGATTCTGAATAATCTCCATAAAGAGGGCGACCAGAGGCTCATTGCAGCTATCCTGTCTTTCTGCCATATAAGTGCAGGCTTTCTCCAGCATCAGACGGAATCTTTCCTTGTACTCCGGCAGCGTCTGGCATGTGTTTAGCTGATGTCCGTGTTCCTGCAGGTCGGCAAGAACCGGTGCCTGCGGAGCCAGAGCCTCCACAGCTCCCAGCAGCTTATCTGACAATTGATCACAAAGCTGCCGATACTGCACAATGCCTGCTCCCTGCTCAAACCAATCGTTCAGCAAGGTATCCACGAGCTTTATGCAGACATCCAGCTCGCCGGATTGCAGCGCTTTCAAGAGCTGACGCTCCTGTTCCACAGAAAGTCCCGCCAGATCGGGGAGCTTACGCTTTTCATAGATCAGCTGTGTTTCTTCAAGCAGCAGCGCCTGGGGAGAGAGGGAGCGGACATCATGATACGCCTGGTCGAATTCCGATGTATCCATAACCGCAGGACTGATGCATATATTGACCAGATAATAATTCTTCTCCTCATTCAGGGTGTGCTTGATTTGCTGCAAAAAGGTATGCAGCAAGCCCGCATCCGCTCCTTTCAATACAGAGACCACCTCGTGCTTTTCCATCTGAAAGGTGTGGGCATCGGTAAAGGACTCAGAAGCCAGCAGGTGAATATGCTCAAGCAGCTGTCTGACCGCACGGCTGGGGCGCAGCGGCGGCTCATGCTCCAAGAGGCTGCGGAAACGGATGTCATAGTAGACGATATGATAGCTGCCCTCACCAGCCAGGAAGTCGTTCCATTCACTGATGTCCGTATTGATATTTTTGAGCTTATTCATATAGGAATAGTTTGTGAGCACGGCCTGCTGCCGGCTCAGCACATCCACAACTTCATCCTTCTCCTGCCTTAAATCGCGAATCCGGCTCTGGATCAGATCGAACTCCCACACGCGGCCGTTCCTGCTTTCGGCTTGGTTATCCCCGGAATCCTGCTGAACAGGAGTACGGTCGAGCACACGAGACAGCATATGCTTCACAGGGGAATGCAGGCGTCTGCTCAAATACAGGGAAGTCAGCAGAGCCACTAACAGTGAGATCATGAAAATGACCAGCATGTAGAACGTCAGGCGCTGCAGCTGTCCCGTAATGTGGGTATAGGGAGCGGCAGAAATATAGGTCAGGCCATCCCCGCGTGTCGATTTAAAATAGTACATTCCATCTTGTTTCAATGAGCGTACACCTGGAGGGAATGATGGAACGGCATTTTTGCTCATTCCTTCGCCATAGGCATAGAGCAACCTGTCGTCCTGATCCAGGATTGCCAGTGTCAGATCGGGTTCTTGTCCAAAAAACGACTGCGCCGCCCGGCCGATATCAATCATCGCTACCAGCTGATAGGAACTCCCCGGATAATGGAACGTATAGGGCAGCAGCGTGGCAGAGGAAGAGCCCGCCCCCCGGCTGAAATCGGCAGAAGGAAGCAGGTGGAAAAACTCCCCGTGCTCTGCCTGCTGCCAGTAATCCAGCGGATAGGTATCACTGCGGTACGCTGCGTTAAATATGTAGTTCGCGCTGCTGCTGCCGGATTTGTTCAGGGTCACTCCGGATTGCTGAAAGTGGATGATGATATCTTCCAGAAAAAACAGTGAATTATACACATGGTTTCGCAGCGTAGAGATCACTTCTTTGGCCTTCAGATAGTCTGCATCCTGTATGCCGTCTCGGAGCAGCTGGCGGTTGAAGGTCATGAGATCCTGCTCATGATGCAGTTCGAACAGCAGGGTGCCGATACGTTCAAGATGTGTCGAGAAGCGTTCGGCTGTATTGGAGATATGACTCTGATTATTTTGAATAATTTCCTGTTCCAGACCCCCGCGAAAAATCCGGAAAATGGCTGCATAAAACAGGCCGAATAATAAGATGACGGCTAAAAAACTGGTAAAGATCTTAAAAAACAGCGAACGTCTGCGTGTTTTGATCCAGTTCATATAGCAGCTCCTTACGTGTACATTGTGTGGTTTGCGGTTATTATACAGGGCAAAAGTTAAGACGGGAAGGGCTGTTTGTGAGCCCCGTGTAAAAATAGAATAGACAAAATTTAAGAATCCGGCATGATTTTCGGTTGTGATCGTGATTTGTGTAAAATTCACAAGCTATGTACAGGATCTTAAGAAAGGTGAATACCGAAAAAACCCGGAGTTCGATATGATGCAGTCACAGCCGGATCACTTGCATCCGCAGCTGAAGTCATAAAGGGGGGATCGCTTTTTGGAACCACGTGCAGTCCTGAAGAACAAGGCACCGGGGCAGGACATTCAAACCAAGACAAGCTTTAAAAAAGAGCTCCGGCAGTGGACTAAAAACTGGGAGTTATACGTCATCTTTCTTCCTGTAATCGCTTACTTTATTATTTTCCACTACCTGCCCATGTATGGTGTGCAGATTGCTTTTAAAGATTTTATCGCCAATCAGGGGATAACGGGAAGCCCGTGGGTCGGCTTCAAGCATTTTGAACGATTCTTTGACAGCTATTATTTTACAAGAATTATGGAGAATACGATTGTCATTGGCCTGTATGAGCTGGCAGCCGGTTTTCCGATTCCTATTATCCTGGCGCTGATGATCCATGAGGTGAGATCCAGCAAGTTCAGGAGATTTGTACAGACCGTCACGTATATGCCTCATTTCTTATCCACGGTGGTCATGGTCGGGCTTGTGGTGATGTTTCTATCTCCTGTGAGCGGACTGGTCAACTCCATGATTGTGGCATTTGGGGGAGAGCGGATCTCGTTCATGACAGAACCAGGCTGGTTCAAAAGCATCTTTGTCTGGTCTGGTGTGTGGCAGACGATGGGGTGGAGTTCGATTATTTACCTGGCGGCATTGGCCGGGATTGACCCGCAGCTGCATGAAGCGGCGAAGGTGGACGGTGCCGGGCGATTAAAACGAATCTGGCATGTGAATCTCCCAGGCATCGCACCGACAATGATGATTCTCTTGATCCTGAATATCGGTTCTGTGCTGGGTATCGGGTTCGAGAAAGTATTCCTGATGCAGAATCCGTTAAACATGGAAGCTTCCGATGTCATTGCCACCAATGTGTACCGGAGCGGGATTCTTGGAGCGCAGTACAGCTTTTCAGCTGCTGTAGGGCTGTTCAATTCCATTATTAATTTTATACTGCTGGTCACCGTGAACCGGATTGCCCGCAAGGCAGGATCCAGCAGTCTATGGTAAGGAAGGAGTGAGAGGATGGCAGAAAGCCGTGGTGACCGCATGGTCGCTGTAACCATCTATGTATTACTGAGTTTCATCGCACTGCTCGTGATATATCCGTTGTTTTTTGTCATGATTGCATCGATCAGCAGCCCGGAAATGGTGATGCGGGGAGAGGTTTGGCTGTGGCCCAAAGAGCTGTCGTTTGTCGGATATGAGCGCTTGTTCGCTAACAGCGAGCTGATGAGAGGATACCTGAACACCCTGCTGTATACCGTGGTTGGCACGGCCATCAACCTGGTCATGACGATTGCAGCAGCCTATCCATTATCCCGGCAGGATTTCAGAGGCAGAAACTTCTTCACGTTCATGATTGTATTCACCATGTTCTTCAGCGGCGGTATGATACCGACGTATCTGCTGATTCGTGATCTTGGGATGCTGAACACCTTTTGGGTTATGGTCATTCCGTCTGCCTTGTCGGTATGGAACATCCTCATTATGAGAACGTTCTTTCAGAATTCGATTCCCAAGGAGGTGCAGGAAGCCGCTTTTATCGACGGGGCTTCCAACACGAAGCTGATTTTGCGGATCGTGCTGCCCTTGTCCATCCCCGTGCTTGCGGTCATGGTGCTGTTTTACGCCGTGGGGCACTGGAACAGCTACTTCAGTGCACTGCTGTATTTATCCGATCGGGACCGTTATCCGCTGCAGCTGTTTATGCGCGAGATTCTGATCCAGGGACAGATGCAGGAGATGGTCGAGATCAGCGACGATTCATTGGCGAGAAGCTTGATGGATGCGGAAGCGATCAAGTATGCAGCCGTTATCGTAACGAATCTGCCGATGCTTCTGCTGTATCCGTTCCTGCAAAAATATTTTATCAAAGGTGTTATGGTCGGAGCTGTAAAAGGCTGATCCAATAGATTCCATAAAAAAGAGGAGGAACAAAGAATGAAGAAATGGGGAAGTCTTTCGTTATCGATGGTATTGGCAGTCAGTCTGCTATCAGGGTGCGGCAGCTCATCGGAAAGCGGAGGTACAGGAGAACCTTCGGGCAATCAGGATAACGTCAATGCGACCGGGATGCCGATCGTTAAGGAAAAAATCGAGCTGGATTTCTTCACAGGCAAATCTGCAACGAATGGCAGCAAGTTTGAAGAGACGCTTATCTGGAAGACGTATGCAGAAATGTCCAATGTGGATGTAAACTTCAATCTGGTCCCTTTTGAAACCCTGACGGAGAAGCGGAATCTGGCGCTGGCCGGCGGCGATTATCCGGATGTCTTTTACTCCGCGAGAGTCACATCCAATGAACTGGCACGATTCGGTGCCCAAGGGGTGTTTATTCCTTTAAATGATCTGATCGATCAATATGCACCGAATTTCAAAAAGCTGATGGAGCAGTATCCTGATATTCGTAAAGGCTTAACGATGCCCGACGGTAACATTTATTCCCTGCCTTCTTTCTATGATCCGGACCTGTTGTCGATGCTGATCGGTGCCCCTCTCTGGATTAATGATGAGTGGCTGGAGAAGCTGAACATGAAGGAACCGGAGACGACCGAGGAGTTCTATGAGTACTTAAAAGCGGTTCAGACCACCGATTTGAACGGGAACGGACAGCAGGATGAAGTGCCTTATAGTGCGGTCGGCATCACGGGTCTGATCGATCATTTGAAGGGCGGCTGGGGACTTGGAACACGCGGTTTGGGCCATAAATACGTCGATGTCGATCCGGATTCCGGTGAGCTTCGGTTTACCAAGGCACTGCCGGAGTACAAGGAATTGCTGCAATTTATCAACAAGCTGCATCAGGAGAAGCTGCTGGATCCTGAAATCTTTACGATCGACGGCGGGGCGCTGAATGCCAAGGGACAGTCCGGTATCCTCGGTTCAACCGCTGTACCGAACCCGGAAACCGTCATGTCGCAAAAGAATTATATCGGTCTCGGGGCTTTAAAAGGACCTGGTGGGGATCAGCTGTATTCTCATATCAAGGTTCCGATGGTGCATGTGGGCGCATTCGCGATCACCGATAAGAATGAGAATCCAGAGGCCACGATCCGCTGGATGGATTATTTCTATGGCGATGACGGCGCGAAGCTGTATTTCATGGGTAAAGAAGGTGAAACTTATGAGAAGACAGCAGACGGTGAATTCAAGTATGTAGAAGAGATCACGAACAATCCGGACGGCTTGACTCAAGACCAGGCTTTGGCCAAATATTTCACCTGGCTTGGTGGAAGCTATCCGGGTGTCGTTCGCCAGGATTATTTCAAAGGCTCCGAGACGCTTTCAAGCTCAATGGAGGCAGCTGCAAAAGCGGAACCGCATGCTCTTGAAGAGATCTGGTACAATTTTAACTATACGCCGGAAGAGACAGAATTTATGTCATCCGTGGGTAAAGATATTCATGACTATGTCACCGAGATGGAAGCCAAGTTTGTCAACGGAAGCGCATCATTCGAACAGTGGGATCAATATGTGGCTACACTGCAAAAGATGGGGCTTGAAGAATATATGAAGACCTATCAAGCTGCGTATGATCGTTATCAGGAAGGTTAATTGCATATGGTCGTCCCGCTCCTGTTTATGGAGCGGGCTTTTTTTTGTTACAATGGACAGGATGAACTTGAACTTAACTTACAGGAGGATTGCACAATGAATATACATGAGGCCATTCGCACCCGCCGCAGCATTGGCAAAGTGAAGAGCGATCCGGTGCCGCAGGACAAGATTGAAAAGATTCTGGAAGCCGGCACCTGGGCACCGTGTCATCGGAATACACAGCCTTGGCAGTTTTTTGTCATGAGGGAAGACGGACGGAAGCTGCTCGGACATGTGATGGCCGATATCGCGGAAGAGAATGCGGCCGGCAAGACGGAAGAGGAGCTGGCATCTGCACGGGAGGCGGCACTGGGCAGAGCGAACCGGGCTCCGGTGGTGATCGGAGTTGCGGTGAAGCCCGTAGACGATCCCAAAATCATCGAGCTGGAGGAATACGGCGCGGTATTCGCGGCGGCTCAAAACATGCTGCTGGAGGCGCATGGTCTCGGTCTGGGCGCTGTGTGGAGAACAGGTGATTTCTGTTACGACCGGAAGGTGAACGAAGCATTCGGTTTGGGAGAGCGCGACAAAATGCTGGGATTCCTCTATATCGGTGAGCCGGATATGTTGCCAAAAGACGGCAAGCGGGAGAACGCGGCGTCCAAAACAATCTGGATCAATGAGGCTGTTCGGCAGCTGGACGTGTAAACACACATAAAGGCCTACCCCATTTTGAAATCCCTTGGTATAATAGACCTATATTTGTGCAGGGGGCGTCATACCATTGAAAGTTCAAAAATGGGATACCGGCGGTAAGCTGGTTTTAGTGGCTGCATGTGCGGCATGGGTTTCTTTCTTTTTTAATTGGGTAGATATTGGTCTTCTCTCCCAGAACGGATTCAGTCAGGGCGTGGTGTTCTTCATCCTGTTGTTTGTATATCCTCTCCTCACCGTGGTACGTGAGAAGCGGATGAATAAAAGTATCGGTTATATCCTGGCAGCGGCCGGGATCGTATTTGCTATCATCTATATTTCTTCAAAATCGCTGGATCTGCTGGGAAGCAGCATGAATACGGCAGGGAGCGGACCATATTTGTTCATGACCGCCAGTGCATTAATGGCAGCAGGGATTTACAAACGCGCGAAATAAGGATATTCGCTGTAACTGGCAATCGTTACAGAGCAGGGCAGAGAAGAGAAGGCTGATTTTTCCGCAAAGAAGCGGGAGGATCAGCCTTGTTTGTGTTCCGATTTATGCTATATAGAATGAATTAAAGATAAAACCCTTCTATAGCGGAGGTGACAAGTGATTCTGGAGAAGCGTCAGCGTCCGCCTAAAAGCTTTCCGAAGGAAAGCTAGCATCGGAAGCATAAGATTTGTTTCCAAAATGCAACCACATATTATAATTCCAAGCATTTTGGAGACAACAGCGGTCGTAAGAACACTTGCCATCGCAGCCTTGCAGAACGGTAACTTTTTACTTCATTTTATATAATGTCAAATTAATTGAACCATTACGGCTGGTAAATCGTACTAACCCTAGACTATGAAAATAGGAGGTATAACATTTTGAAGAAAAAGCTATCCTGGGTGCTGGCCCTGTCCCTTGCGCTGACCCCGCTGGCTCCTGCAAGCATCATGGCGGCGGAAGCTCCGGCGCAAGCAGCAAAGACAGTGGCGAAGGCGGAAGCTTCCGCCAAGAGCCTGAAAGAGATTGCATCACAAAAAGCATCCCTGCTGACAGAACAGTATGGCACCACAAGTGTACAGTACGCACTGATCGATGGAGGAAAGATTGCCGTCTCCGGACAGAGCGGAATCAATGATAAGGAAGGCCGGATCCCGCTCAGCAAGACTACAATGTACGGAATCGGCTCCACCAGCAAGGTGTTTACCACCGCAGCTGTGATGCAGCTGGTGGAAGCAGGCAGCATCAGCCTGGATACGCCGATCGTTCAGTACATACCGGAGTTTAAGATGAAGGATGAGCGGTACAGCAAGATTACACCGCGCATGCTTCTGAACCATTCATCCGGACTGCAGGGCTCAAGCCTCGGCAATGGATTTTTATTTGACGACAATGACAGCTATGCGCATGATACGCTGCTGCGGCAGCTGTCCAGCCAGAAGTTAAAGGCAGATCCCGGAGCTTACTCCGTGTACAGCAATGACAGCTTCACACTGGCAGAAATTCTAGTGGAGAAGGTGAGCGGCCAGAATTTCACCGCATTTATTCATGAGCATTTTACAGGACCGCTTGATTTAAAGAACACGAAAACTTCCCAAGACAGCCTCGATGCCAAGCAGATGGCTGCGCTCTACTTCCCGACTTCACCGGATCAGCTTCCGAATGAAACGGTGAACGTGATCGGTACGGGAGGCATTTATTCTACCGCAGAAGATCTGGTGAAGTTTTCTACAATATTTACAGGCCAAACCTCGGGCGTGCTGTCCAAGGACTCTGTAGAAGCTATGGCTCAGGAAGAATATAAAAGAGGAATCTGGCCGGATCAAGCCGACAATTCCTTTGATTTCGGACTGGGCTGGGACAGTGTGAGATTGTTCCCGTTTAGTGAATACGGCATACAGGCGCTGACTAAAGGCGGAGACACGATCTTGTATCATGCTTCCCTCGTGGTGCTGCCTGAACACAATATGGCCGCAGCCGTGCTCTCCTCCGGCGGTTCCAGTTCGACGAACCAGCTGCTGGCAAACGAAATGCTGCTTGCGGCACTAAAGGAAAAAGGCGAGATTAAAGATATTCTTCCGGAGAAGTCCTTTGGCAAACCGGTGAAAGCCGATCTGCCTGCCGAGCAGATGGACCATGCAGGGTTTTATGCCTCCAGCAATCAGATGGTAAAGGCATCCATCCAGGAGAACGGTCAATTGGCTATAACGGTACCGATGGTCCCAGAGTATCCGGCAGAGCAGTATGTATACAGCAAAGATGGCTCTTTTATGAGTGAAGATGGCAGTATCAAGGTGAGCTTTGTGAAGGAAAGTAATGGGCGGACATACATCTGGGTGAGACAGTATGTTTCGCTGCCGGGTATGGGTCAGCTTGCGCTTTCGCACTATACCGGTGAGAAGATGGACAGCCATAAGATTACAGGTCAGACAGAAGCCGCATGGAAACAGCGTGAAGGCCGGAAATATTTCCCGTTGAATGAAAAATACAGCTCCCTGATGTATTTTCTAATGGAGCCATCTGTGGCTATAAAGCGCGATCCGAGCATGAAAGGATATTTGATCGATAAGACGATTACCGGTCCCGACTCGGCGGAAAGCCTGCATCAGGTACCGGCGATTGGGAGCCGGGATACTGCGGCATATCACTTCTATAAGGAGCGTGGCACGGAGTATCTGGAAGCAGCGGGCAGCCTGTTCGTCAGTGAACAAAACATCAAGGCCCTGTATGCCGGGAAAAAATCAACCGTAACGGTCGGGGCAGACGGATATGCCAGATGGTTCACTGTTCCAAAATCTGCTGCAGGAAAAACGATGACCGTCACCATCCCGGAGACAGCAGCGTTTGCAGTATATGATGCACAAGGCGCCAGCCTGAATTACTCGCTGACCAGCGGCAGTAATCAGGTGAAGCTGCCGGAGAACGGCACCATCGTCTTCGCAGGCGATGCCGGCTCTGCTTTTGGGATTACACTGCGGAAATAAATCGCTGGGTGCCTTGACATTATTTTTAAATAAGCCTGTTTTTCAAGCCTATTTCTTGCAAAATAGAAGGAATTTCCTCAATAAGCCCGATTTTCGGGCTTATTTTTTCCTTCACACTCATTTCGCCGCTGCTGGGAGCATTTCAGCTAATTTAAGCTTGATAATCAGTCTTAACCTGAATTTATTGGTGAAAATGGGATAATTAAGATTGGATTTCACGCTTAAAGTGAATGCCGCAGATTTGAGGATGGAAGCCTGGAAGAGTATACTATAGGGACGTGCAGCAGCATAAGCTGTACATTCCAATTTCATTACAGGAGGGATTGACCATGACAAATCCGAAGAATCCGGTTTTTAGCGACGGGCCTACACTGACTGACGGCACTCAAATGCCGTGGCTGGGCCTCGGTGTATATAAAACCAAGGAAGGCGAAGAAGTCATTCAATCCGTTAAAGCAGCGATAGCCGCCGGCTACCGCAGCATCGATACTGCCGCGATTTACGGCAATGAAGAAGGCGTAGGACAAGCCATTCGTGAGAGCGGTGTACCCCGTGAGGAGCTGTTCATCACGACCAAAGTGTGGAATGACGACCAAGGGTATGAATCCACATTGAAGGCATGCGAAACCAGTCTTCAGAAGCTGGGCCTGGATTATCTGGACCTGTATCTGATTCACTGGCCGGGTAAGGACAAGTACAAAGAAACGTGGAAAGCACTGATCCAGCTGAAGGAGCAGGGACTGGTACGCTCCATTGGTGTCAGCAATTTTCAAATCCATCATCTGCGCGATATTATCGAGGATTCCGGTGTTGTGCCAACGGTAAATCAGGTCGAACTGCATCCGCTGAACACCCAGAAGGAACTGCTTCAGTACGCGCGTGAACACAGCATTGTGCTGGAAGCCTGGAGCCCGCTGATGCAGGGCCATCTGGATCAGCCGGTACTTTCAAAGCTGGCAGAGAAGTACGGCAAGACGGCAGCCCAGATTATTTTGCGCTGGGATTTGCAGAACGGGATCATCGTGATTCCGAAGTCGGTGAAAGAGCACCGTATCCGGGAGAACAGTGATATCTTTGACTTTGAGCTGTCCGCTGAGGATATGGAAGTCATCGACAGCTTGAACCAGAACAAGCGCTTCGGTTCGGATCCGGACGAGTTTTTGTTCTAAACCGATAGGGTCTCTGGAGCGATAGTGTTCAAAATTAAACAAAAGAAGTGGCGATCTCAGAGGTCTGACTCTGGATCGCCACTTCTTTGTTTTTGTGCCTGGCACAGGCGATAACCCGGCGGTGAAAATCCGCTATAGTCGTGGAAAATTAATGCCCGCCAGGTGCACCGGATGTTTTGGGCTGAATCTTCACCCGCTCATTGCCCATCATAAGGACAAACAGAAATGCGAGTCCTGCAGGGATCAATGCCCACATGAACGATTGTGCAATCGACTCAGCCAGAGCGGTCGACACCATCTTCTGAACAGCCGGAGGCATTTGAGCCAGCGCATCCGGAGAGGTAGCATTCTCGGCATCAAATCCGCCAGGAGCTCCGGCTGCCGCACCGGACAGCTTGCTGCTGAGTGAATTACGCTGAATGATCCCGAAGACCGTGATGCCTACCGTCATCCCGAGTGAACGCAGGAAGGAGTTCGTCGATGTAGCTGCTCCACGCTGACGGATATCGAAATTATGAATCGATGCCACGCTCAGTACAGAAAAGGAGAAGCCGACACCGAATCCGGTCAGTATCATATAAGCAGTCAATAGTCCTCTCGGTGTGTCCGGTGTCAGGGTGCTCAGGCAGAACATTCCGGAAACAAAACAGATGGCGGACAGAATCATAATATTTCGGAATGTGGTTCTTGTGGTCAGCATCCCGCCAATCTGGCTGCCGAACACACTGCCCAGCATCATCGGCATCAGCATGAGGCCAGAATCCGTCGCAGATCCGCCGTATACCCCTGCAATGAAAATCGGAATATAAACCGTGGCCACGATAAAACCTGCACCGTAACAGAGGGCTACCGCATTACTGGACGCAAACAGTCTTTTGCGGAACATGCTGAACGAAATGATCGGTTCGCTTGCCCGGGTTTCTGCCCACAGAAAAATAAACAGCAGTACCAGAAATCCTCCGAACAGCCCTAATATTTGCGGTGAGTCCCAGGCATACTTTTGACCGCCGAGCTCCAGGCCGAACATCAGGCAGATAATGGCTCCGACAAGTGTAGCGGCACCAGTCCAGTCAATCTTTTGCTGCACGCGGGACAAGGTCTCCTTATAAAAGGTGACAATGAAGATCAGAGAAATGATGCCGATCGGCAGATTGACGTAAAACACCCATTCCCAGCCGATACTGTCCGTAATAAAAGCGCCCAGCAGCGGACCAAGAATGCTGGAGGTACCAAATACGGCTCCGAGCAGGCCTGTCATCTTACCGCGCTTCTCTGCGGGAAACAGGTCAAAGACAATCGTGAACGCGATCGGCATCAGCGCGCCTCCGCCGATCCCCTGAATGGCGCGGAACAGAATCAGCTGAAGCATGTTATCTGCGAGTCCGCAGAGGGCTGACCCGACCAGGAAAATAACAAGTCCGAAAATATAGAAGCGTTTGCGTCCATACATATCAGACAGCTTGCCGAAGATTGGTGTACCGGCCATGACGGCAACCATATACGCTGACGTCACCCACACAATCTGGTCAAACCCGCCGAGATCTTCTACGATCGTATACATAGCTGTAGCCACAATCGTATTGTCCATGGCTGACATCAGGATGCCGAGCAGAAGGCCGGCCACGACAAGCTTGATATTGCTTTGCTGTGCATTCATGTATTGCTGCTCCCTTTCTATGTATATATTTGTATAAAGGCAGATGGTGGTTCTATTTTAGCGGTTTGCTAACCCTAAAGGCAAGCGGAATTAAAAATACATACAGGCATCTCCTATGATCATCGACGGCGCGATGGAACGGCAGCTTGTTTCATGCCCGGTTTCATGGGAGATCCGCACAGCGGGCAGGTCTTTCGAGGCTGCTCGCCGCCCTTGGCATCCTCCATACGCTGCCAGCCGCGGCAGCCGCTCCCGCTGCAAACCCATGCCTTGACGGCTTCGGTCACTTGCTGCTGACTGCGTGTCTGAGGCTGGGTGGAGGCAGTAGCAGATTTCTGAATCGGACGCATGGTCTGCAAACCCTCAATGTGGAACACGCTCTGAAGAAAACGGGATACTTCCATCTTGCGGCCCCGGTAGTACGCCGGGGAACTGATCAGCAGCTCATCTTTTGCACGGGTAACTGCAACATAAGCGAGTCTCCGTTCCTCTTCCAGTGCATCACTTCCTTTTTCCTGCCTGGAGGTGAGCGGATGATGATCGTCTCTGTTCTCTGCCTGCAGGGAGGAGGTGTGGGGCAGGATGCCGTCTGATGCGCCAATGAGGCAGACCGAAGGGAATTCCAATCCTTTGGCTTTATGAATTGTCATCAGCTTGATGGCATCCGCCTGGTCATCCTTTTTGCGCAGCGCCATCTCGGCATGAACCGTAATTAGCCTGTCGACAAAGGCAAGAAAAGAGGGCACATCCTTGAAACGTTTGGCGGACGCCTCCAGCTCATCTAACCCTTCCTGGATGAATTCCTGATGCAGGGTAATATCTCGAACCCCGTCTGCTTCCATGTATTTGTCGTAAAAGCGCAGCCGGATCTCGCGAATGGCCTCGGCCGGCTCCAGCGGTTTCAGGGATTTAATGAGCTTGGAACGCTGTCTGATCTGCTCGACCTGAAAATCCTTCAGACCCGGAAAGGTCAGGAGGTGGGCTAGTGGGCCTTTTTTGGGACGGGGAGCGTCCTGCTGCTTGATGTACTCCATTCCTTTTTCGCGGTTGATATACAAGGTATGGAGAATGCCTGCCATGGCTTCGAAATTCCGCCGATCCTGTGACAATCGGAGGTAATCCATGACGGGCTTCACCATCCACTGCTCATAGAACAGGTCTCCCTGCTCATAATGAATAAACGGTGTTTCCTCCAGAACTAGCTGCTCAAAGATGGCCCGGCTGTTGTGGGAAGTGCGGTACAAAATGGCGTAGTCCCCATAAAGTCTGCGGCCCTCCCGCACACTGTCTGTAATATGCTTCAGCAGCAGTTCTGCTTCTTCATCCGGATTGTCCGGACGAAGGTACAGCGGGACCTGGCTGCTTTTGCGGGTAGATTGCAGTGTTTTTAAGCGGCGCTTCGTATTGTCTTTAATAATTTCATTGCCCAGTCCGACGATGCTGGACACCGAGCGGTAATTCACATCCAGCGTTATGACGCTGGCACGCGGAAAGTTTTGGTCAAACTCCAGAATAAACTCATGACGGGCACCGTTAAAGCTGTAGATGGTCTGGTCATCGTCCCCCACAACCATCAGATTGGCATGCTGCCGCACGATCATCTGAATCAGCTCATAGGGAAGGCGTCCGGTATCCTGAAACTCATCCACCATAACGAAACGATAGCGCTGCTGAAGGGAAGAGAGCAGCCGCGGATCAGAAGTCAGGAGACGGTGCGACCAGACCAGGATATCGTCAAAATCCATGTGAGCATGTTCTTCCTTCCATGCTTCATATCGAGCAAAAATCTGCCGGTGCTCCACATCTGCAGGTGTGCTGGGTGGGAGGTTATCCAGGCTGGTCATGTTCATCCGGTATGCCGACCACAGGGCCAGCACGGTCTCTGCTTCATAGCTGTCCTGCAGCCCCATTTCACGAAGGATGCGTTTGACGATAAACTGCTGGTGTCTGGCATTGCTGAGAATATCCTGACGGTACCCGCGTGAGCGCAGCAGATACAGGAAGAACGAGTGAAAGGTCCGTGCGGTCACTTTAGCCGCTTCACGGGCATGAATTCCCGGAAGCTGCTGGATTCTTTCTTTCATTTCAGCAGCGGCTTTGGTAGAAAAGGTGACCAGCAGGATCGAGGAAGGGTCCACTTGCCGCACCGATATGAGGTAGCCGGTGCGGCTGACCAGTACGGACGTTTTGCCAGAGCCGGCTCCCGCAAGGGTAAGCAGCGGTCCCTCGCCGTGGCGAACGGCCTGGATCTGGGCTGCATTCAGGAACAGCCCCTCGCCCTCCAGCCCCCGGAAAAATGCAGCATCCGTTTCCTGGCTGCTGATCAGCTCCCGGCTGCTTTTGGAGAGCGTCAGCTTGGCAAAGGGAAGATCGGTCCGCTGACTGCCGAAGGGACGTTTATAGAAATGTGCATAAGAAGTCATTTTACCATTCACCTAACATTTAAAATTTAGCGTACAGCCTACCCAGTGTACCGAATTCCAGGCACACTGGCAAAGGAAAAGTTAAGGGTCTTCCCCCGCACAATAACATTAAATAGAACGGCTGCCGAAGTGTTTTCGACAGCCGTTCTATTTGTAATGATCAAGGCAGATCGCTGCCGCGGGAGCTGACGTAAAGGGAGTACCATTCTTCTCTGGACAGCTCTACGAGCTCGGCACCGCCGCAGGCCCGGATCCGCTCCGGATGTTTGGTGCCAATCACAGGCTGGATACCGGCCGGATGTTTCATCAACCAGGCCAGAAGCACAGCTTCCGGGGTGGTTTCTTTCTCGGCTGCCAGACGCTGGACCATCGCTGCGGTTTCCTGAATGGATTCCGGCATGTTTTCCACTGGACGTCCCGTGTATACGCCTTGAGCAAGAGGTCCCCAGGCCTGAATCTGAATATGATGCTGCTGGCAGTATTCCAGCGTACCTTCGGGGAAGATATTGTCCTTGGAGTTCCCGCGGTTGACCCGTACTCCTGCATCCAGCCATCCCACATGCTGAAGACTCATTTGCAGCTGGTTCACGACAAACGGGATGTTCGTGTAGGACTGAAGCAGCGAGATTTGCCCGGCATGCATATTGGATACACCGAAATGTCGTACTTTACCGGAGGACTTCAAGGTTTCCAGGGCTTCGGCCACCTCGGCCGGGTCCATCAAAGGATCCGGACGGTGCAAAAGCAGAATGTCTAGATATTCTACGCCCAATCGTTCGAGCGAGCGATCTACACTATGCAGAATATGCTTTTTGGAGAAATCATACCGGGATGGCACACCATTCGGTCCGGCGAAGCGGATCCCGCATTTGGACTGCAGAAGAATTTGTTCTCGCAATTCAGGGCGCTCCTTCAGTACTTGGCCAAAAACCTGTTCGGCTTTACCGAGGGTATAGATATCGGCATGATCGAACATATTGATACCTACCGAAAGGGCAGCCTCCACAGCTTCGTGTGCCTGCTTCACATGCTCAGCAGTGAGCGGGCTTTCATCCCAGCCTCCGCCAAGTCCCATACATCCCATAACGATCCGGCTTGCCGGAATATTCCGGCGGTTTAAAGGCATGATACTCATCCAATTACAACCTCCCTAAAGTTTGATTTAACGGCACGAGCGGTCATCTTGATTATTTCTTGTGCAGAGAACCCGCGAGAGTGTTACATGCTTACCTGACATTACCGGTCTCGTTCCAGGCTCCGGTGCAGACTGGACTTGTGGCCATATACAATAGCTTTGTTGGCTAAAAAAGCGGTGTAGAGCAAAATGAACACACCATACGGGAATCCGGTCCCGTCCAGGCTCGGAACAGCCCCTTCGGCCGCAATGAAATAGGCGAGTGTCAGGAGCACAGGCAGCTGACGCTTCAGCCGGTATTTCCAGACCGACCAGACCAAACCGGCCACACCTGCATACAAGAGAACAAGGCGAACAAAATCCAGAGCAGACTGCACCACTCTCCGGGTGTCGGGATCGCTGAACCGCCCTGCATATCGGGTAGATAAACCTCCGAAGATGCTGCGAAAAAAGTGGACAAGAGGGTTGCCCTCAATGAATCGTGCATCCAGCCACAGTGGAGCAAGGTTCCAGGGACCCGGGAGATACATCAGCTTCTCAAACAGGGGAAAGCTGAGCCACCAGGGAGATAAAACCAGCAAATAACCGGCTGCGACCAGAAGCGTTCCACGAATGATATAAGTCCAGGGACTGCGGTAGATGTACCATAACACTAGAAACACAGCAGGGTACAGCAGTGCCTGAAGATTAAAGCAGGCCACCAGTGCGGTCAGCACACCGGCTGCGGCATACCAGCTGTACTGCTTCAGTTCCAGCGCAGCGATGACAGCGCATACTAGCAGAAGCATCAGAGTCTGCATGGTCGTATCCGGCAGGATCAATCGCACAACACCGTAGGCCGGCCAGTACAAGGCATAGATAACACAGGCCAAAAAGGCAGTTGTCGTGTTAAACATGTAACGTGCCAGCACAAAAATGAGATAAACGGAAACCGCATGCAGCAAGCATTGAATGATCCGGTATGCGGTAAAGGCGCCGCCGTCTTCTCCGAATATTTTGATCAGTCCGGCAATCATCAAAGGGACGCCCGGCATGACGACAGAAGAAGCCTCGGAACCTTCCCCGGCGTGACTGATCAGTGCAGCATTAATCATATATTGTTGTTCCATTTCAATGACTGCTGCTTTGGGATTTCTGGAATCTCCTGCTGCTACAAGCAGGCAGGACATTAAGAAAACAACAACAATTAGTCCCAGCAGTGCTTTTCGGTTCAGACGATTTAAGGACCAGATGGAAAACAAGTTGTCCACTCCAATATCTAGAATTATTATCTAATTTCTATCTTATAGAATTGATGACCGGAAGGAAAGCCCGGCAGGGGATCTTCCTTTCGGTCATCACCGTTTGTTCCGTCAAAAAGGCTCCGTTATAACGGAGCCTTCAAACAGTATGACTGCGGTATCAGAATCCGCTGTGATATTTATCATCGCTGGAGGAGCTGTCCTTGGACGTTCCGTCTCTGCGCTTTTCTTCCTGTTTCTCCTGATTCAAATCTTCCATGGGAATCGGGTCTACTGTTTCCTGACTCTTGAATTTATCGAACAGGCTTTCCTCTTTCGTCGGATACTGTTCTGCATGGTCGGTGTTACCGGGACCATGGTCAATAGGAAGATCTTTATTAGATTCTGGCATGGAAATCACCTCGTTTGAGTTTGATACTCTCTTTATACCTGTTTTAGAGGAGGATCAAACATATTTCGGTCCGGTGATGACCAGCGCTGCTCTCAAGATTCCAGTCCGGCAGCAGGCTGCTGCTGTTCCTGGATTTTATGCTCCATGTACTGGATGAACAACTCCGTAAGCTCGGGATCGAACTGGGTTCCGGAACAGCGGCGGAGCTCGATGATCCCTTCTTCGTACGTTTTTGTTTTCTGGTAAGGCCGCTCTGTTGTCATGGCATCAAATGAGTCGATAATGGTCAGCATGCGGCATAGGCGGGGGATCTGGTTGCCTTTAAAGCCGTGCGGATAGCCGCCGCCGTCATAGCGCTCATGATGCAGCTCGATGAACGGCACGAGCTCCTTGAACTTGTCATTCGTTTCCGCGATCCGCTTACCCCAGCTGACATGACGTTTCACGGTTTCCCATTCATCCGTGGTAAGCCTGTCCTTTTTGTTAAGGATCCCCCAGGGAATTTCGAGCTTGCCGATGTCGTGAATGAGCGCCCCTAGAATAAAATGCCGCCGGTCCATACTGTCCAGTTGCAGCGCCTCACTCATGTCGATCGCATAACGGAACACGCGTTTGGAATGCTTGAATGTATCTACATCTTTATATAAGAACAGTTTCAATTGCTGTTCAATATCCCGCACATCCTCGGCAAAATCGATTTCAGCTTCTTTTGCAGATCCGCTGCCGTAGATATGAACATTGTTCTTGCCTTGTTTTTTGGCGTAGTACAGGGCCTGGTCTGCAAAGTCGACCATCTGTGCTTTATCATGAATATCTGTCCGGTAACCGGCAACCCCTGCAGAGAAGGACAAGCATCCGGAAGGAAAGATTTCTACACCTTCAAAATAAGTATCGTTCAGTTTTTTGCGCAGACGGTTTACAAAATCCCAGGCCTTGTTCTCATCATACCCTGGCATCAAAATGGTGAATTCCTCGCCACCAAAGCGGGCTGGGATGACATCTGCCGGCCCGCACTCCTCCGACAGGAACTTTCCGAGAAAACCGAGCAGCATATCTCCTTTTAGATGGCCGAACTGGTCGTTGTATTTTTTGAAATCATCAATATCAATCATAACCAGGGACAAGGACTCGTCGTTATGAATGACCTTCTTGATTTCTGTATTCAGCAGGTTCTCAAAGTAACTGTGATTATACAGGCCGGTACGCTGATCTCGAATGGCCTTTTCCTGGATCTCATTGTACATGGTGAACAGCTGCTTAAACGAATAAGAGAGCATTGTGCTCAGCCCGATGAACAAGATCAGTCCAAATACTCCGTTGCTGCTGATCAGGATCGATAGGGCCAGGGAAAGGATCAGGGTAATAAGGTAAACAAGCAGTGTGTCTTTTGCGAATGACTTTAGAATTTCATAAAGGGATTTCTTGTACTGCAGGAAGTAAAAACAACCAATAAGTAATACGTTAAGTATGAAATATGCTAATAGTGCCAGTAAGTAGGCACCCAAATTTTCGTTTTGAACGGGTCCTATAACGCCGCCGGATAATTCATAAACAAAAGCAGAACCCATAATCATCATGGAATAGACTGAAAAATTGGCAACTTGCTTCCACCAAGCTACTTTGCGGTCAAAAATGATCACAGCGACCAAATTCAGAAGGATGACCGAAAGAGCGAAGTTTGCACCGTAAATGAATATACATGCCAGGTAAACCGATGAGTCCATGGACTGAAAGTTTCCCTCAGGCGGCAGCTGGAACATGAAATGATTAAGAATTAAGGTGGCTCCGAGCATGGCGTACAGCCAAATCCATTGTGAAGAGCTGTAGTTGAGAAAATCACCGCGATTAAAATAAATAAAGATGCCGCATCCAAGTGCCGTAATCAAGAAAAAGTAAATTTGACTTGAGCTGATTCTGGATATAAGAGGACCTCTAGACATAGACATATACGTGCTCCTCGGATAACATGATGTATTCTTCCCATCATTTTAAAATAGATCAATCATTTAAACAACAGAGCAATAATAAAAAAGACAGACTCCCGAGAGCCTGTCTTTTTGGGGATTTAGCCGAATTTGTATCCGGAAGTCAGAGCAACAACGACAGATGCAACGATAACAGCATTGATGACAATACGGGAATACTTGAGTTTTTCTGTTCTTTTCATACTGATCCCCTCCTTTCCAGATGTCGTGAACGTGCAAAATCTATGATAAATTTTGAGGTTCACCAAGGTTGGTGGTCTGGTTCTCAGAATAATCTGACGAACCTGAGGATTTCTTGCCTGCTGTCATAAGATGAACAATATAGAAGAAGATCCCGACATTCATAATGATATCTCCTAAACTGATGGCCTGTGTTCTTGGGTAAGGAGAAGAAAGCGGAATGATATCACCTAAAAAAGGCAGCCTTGTAGAGGCGTCCATCAGATAATGCTTAGTAACCACTGTACTGTTCTTGAGCATGTCCAAATAGTATGGGTCCAGGACAGAAGCAGCCTGCAAAGATACCGGCATTCGGCCCCCGTTGACAGCCATAACCAGAAAATTGAGAAACACGCCAATCAGAATGATTGGAAACCCTTTGTACTGCCGGTTCATCCATAAAAACCACATGCCTACAATATAAATGGCAACAAAGAGATAATTGCTTAATGCAGCGAAATCCGGATTAGACTCTTGAAAACGGAAAATGAACAGCTGAATCAGGAACAATATTGGAAATATCCAGCCGCCTTTCAGTCTGATTTGGCTGAAAGCCTGCAATCCGTGCCGGAAGCCTCCCTTGATCAGTCCAACAACCAGACCCAGAATAATACCGTCGAAAACCATAAAGTGATTCCTACTTTCTTTGTTCGTCGATTCCTGTACACATGTTTTCGACGTATTCATTGGAAAATCCTTCTTTTTAAATTCGTTTTTTTTGAAAAAATCGACATTTTTTCGCGGCCACCTTTTAGCTCATAAGAAAAGAAGGTGTCGGTTTTTGCTATACTTTACATACAGTCGGGGGGTATCGTATAATGAACCGATAATGGAAGGAGGGAATATCATGAGCCAGGTTACGTTGAATGTGGGCGGTATGTCCTGCAACCACTGTGTGAATGCTATAGAGAAGGCTTTGAAGGAAGCTGGAATGTCCGGCAAGGTCGATCTGCAGGCCGGGACCGTTACGGTAGATTATAATGAAAGCCAGACGGCTGTAGAGCAAATCAAGGAAACGATCGAAGAACAGGGATATGAAGTGGTTTAAGACTTTCATATGAATAAGCTCGGTTTCCGGGCTTATTTTTTTATAACAATCTAAGAACCAGGAGTGAAGGCAGCGCATGAATGAGACCATTGATCTTTTAATGAAGCACCGATCGATTCGTAAATACAGCAGCCGGGAAGTGACCGAGGAACAGCTGCAGCGTATCGTCCAGGCGGCCCAGATGGCTTCCAGCTCCAGCAGTGTTCAGGCATATAGTGTCATTGCAGTAACCGATCCGGAGCAAAAGCAAACCCTGTCCGTGCTGGCAGGTAATCAGGCTTATATTGCAGAATGTCCAGTATTTCTGGTCTGGTGTGCAGATCTGTACCGCCTAAAGCAGGCCGGAGAACAGCATCTGGACGGAGCGGAATCTTATATTGATTCCACTGAAAACTTCATCATAGCGACCGTGGATGCATCACTCGCCGCCCAGAATGCGGCTGTTGCTGCTGAGTCGATGGGGCTTGGCATCGTATATATCGGCGGGGTACGGAATCAGATTGCGGAATTTTCTGAGGTGCTTCAGCTTCCGGAGCTCGTGTATCCTGTATTCGGCATGTGTCTCGGGTATCCGGATCAACAGCCGGATGTCCGTCCGCGGCTGCCTCTCGAAGGCGTTTTGCACCGGGGGACGTATAATGCTTCTTCGGTACAGGAACAGGTAGCCAACTATGACAATACGTATACCGCCTACATGCAGGCTAGAAGCGGAGGAGGTAAACCGGCGGCAGGCTGGTCGCAGTTCATGGCGAAGCGGCTCGCTGAACCGGTGCGTCTGCATATGAAGGATTTTCTGCAGCACAGGGGAATGATGAGGCGCTGATACAGAGCTGATAAGGCGCTAGTGCTTGTTATTACAATGGTCATCATGGCATCCGTTAACCTGGCTCTATTCTAGCAGGTCGGATGCCTTTCTATTATATAGAAGGAAAATCACAGAAATGATTTTAGGAGGGGACTTATTGAAGCTGGTATCATGGAACGTCAATGGCCTGCGGGCTTGTGTCACAAAAGGGTTTATGGATGTTTTTAAGGAGATGGATGCCGATCTGTTCTGCTTGCAGGAGACGAAGCTGCAGGATGGGCAGATTGAGCTGGATCTGGGACCGGACTATGAGCAGTACTGGAATTATGCGCTCAAAAAAGGATACTCCGGCACGGCCGTGTTCAGCCGGATGAAGCCGCTGAGTGTTCGCTACGGCATGGAAGAGGACAGCGAGCCGGAGGGCAGAATGATTACGCTGGAGTTTGAGGAGTTTTATCTGGTCAATGTGTATACGCCTAATGCGAAACGTGATCTGAGCCGGCTTCCGTACCGGCTGGAGTGGGAGGACCGGTTCCGCAGATATGTACTGCAGCTGAATGAGCTCAAACCGGTCATCCTGTGCGGAGACCTGAATGTCGCGCATCAGGAGATTGACCTGAAAAATGCGAAGTCAAACCTGGGCAATTCCGGCTTTACTCTGGAAGAACGGGGAAAGATGACAGACCTGCTGGCGTCCGGCTTTATCGACACCTTCCGGCAGCTGTACCCGGATCGTGGTGATGTGTACAGCTGGTGGTCCTATATGCCGAAGGTCAGAGAGCGGAATATCGGCTGGCGTATTGATTATGTTCTGATGTCAGCAGCGCTTTCGGACAGGCTGAAAGATGCCGATATCCACTGTCATGTGGCGGGAAGCGATCATTGTCCGGTGTCGCTGACGCTGGCGTAAGCAGCCCGGCGGACACCGTCACAGGACAGGCAGAACAAGCTCGTACGTTCAATCCAGCCGGTAAAAGCGCCGGGCATTATCATATAGAATGCTGTGTGCCTTATCCGGATCCAGGCCGCGTATCCTGGCCCAGGCATGTGCCACATCGGATGTCATTCCGGGATGGGTGGTTCTGCCCTGAAAAGGACCCTCGAACGGCCAGGGGCCGTCTGTCTCAGTCATCACCTGCAGCATTGGATACTTGGCTGCCAGATCCATCATTTCTTCCTCGTACAGCAGATCCGGCGTGAACGAAATGTAGTAACCGCAATCGGCCATACGCTTCACGGTCTCGGGTGAACCCTTGAACCAGTGAAAATGTGCAGCACGCACGTCGTACTGCTCCAGCAGATCACAGGCAATGTCAGCGTCCTCATAGACGGCATGAAGAATAATCGGCTTGCCGTGCTTCGCTGCAAAGGATATAAAACGTTCCAGCAGTTTCTGGTACGGAAGGTTATCCCAGCTCTGGCCCTGGCTCTGGGCTTCCAGCCTGGAGTAATAGGGCAGGCCGACTTCGCCCACGGCAGCCATGATGTCCAGATGGGCCTCCATAAAAGCAAACAATGCTTCAACCTCTTCCTCGCCGGGAAGGGGTTGTTCAGGATGGAAGCCGAAGGCCGGTTTAACCCGGGAATCGAGCAGCGAGAGTGCCCGGTTCCGGCGGGAGGATTCCAGGTGCATGGAGACGGAAATCAGAGACTTCACGCCGCATGCCTCCAGCTCCTCAAGAATGCGGTGCTGTTCGGTTTCGGGATAAGTGTCCAGATGAATATGGGTATCAATGTAAGCAGAGCGCATAAGATAAACGCCTCCTCAGGATTTGCGCAGCTCATTCCGCATCCGGTCTGAGATCTCCTGCTTCAGCGCGAGAAATGCTGGCTGATGCAGCAGGGCTTCACTTCTTGGACGAGCAAATGGCACCTCAATCTTCTGTAAAATAGCTGCCGGCCGGTTTGACATTACATATACGACATCAGACAGCAGCAGCGCTTCTTCGATATGATGGGTGATCATGAGCACCGAACGGCGGTCCGCTTCCCACATGTCCAGCAGCCAGTGCTGCATGTCGGTTCTCGTGAGGGCGTCCAGTGCGCTGAACGGCTCATCCAGGCACATCACTTCCTGCGGGCTCATCAGGGTGCGCAAGAAAGCGGTCCGCTGCTGCATGCCACCTGAAAGTGTGTCAGGATAGGCATTCTCAAATCCGGACAGGCCGGCACGCTCCATCAGGATACGGGCCTCGTCACGTGCCTGTTCCTTCGGCATGCCGCTGAGCTCACGCGGCAGAAGCACATTATCCAGCGCAGTCCGCCACGGAAACAGCGCAGGCTGCTGCGGCATGTAGGCAATGCGGCCTTTCTGGCCGGTGACATCACTGCCATTCATACGGATAGCCCCTGCATCCGGCTTCAGGAGTCCGCCAATAATGTGAAACAGCGTACTCTTGCCGCTTCCGGAAGGACCGATGATGGAGGCGAATTGTCCGGGCTGAACAGTCAGGCTCAGACCATCAAGCACCTTAACCTCTGTTTTGCGGTCACGGAAAGATTTTGTGATGCCGTCCGCCTCCAGAGCGGAAGAAGGCATCGCTGCTGCCGCATCTATCGCACCAGGAATAGAGATATTTCTGCTCATCGTGACACCTCCCTTGATTTGGCGTTCCAGCGGATCAACCGCTTTTCAAGCAGTGTGATCAGCCCAACCATCAGCAGACTGAGCAGCACGACGATAACAATGGCGACAAAGACCCGGTCGGTCCGGTACGCGGATTTTTGCAGCATCATATAATAGCCGATGCCCCGGTCAGATCCGATCCACTCACCGATCACCGCGCCCATAACGGAATACGTTGCCGCGATTCTAAGGCCCGAAAAGAGAGAAGGAAGGGCATGAGGCAGCTCCAGCTTGGAGAACGTCTGCCATCTGCCGGCTCCTGCCATCTGCATGTAGTTCATCATGGTCCGGTCCGTCCGGGCCAGGCCGTCCATGGCAGCAACGGCTACCGGAAAGAAGCAGACCAGCGTGATGACAATAATCTTCGGAAGCATCCCGAATCCGAACCAGATCATGAGCAGCGGAGCCAGAGCAATGGTCGGCACGTTCTGGCTGACGACGAGCAGGGGATAAAGAGCAGTTTTCAGTCCAGGCAGCATATGAAGAATCAATGCAATGATAAATCCCACAGCAGTCCCGATGACAAACCCCGTCAGTGTCAGCCGCAGAGTGGCCAGTGTATGGCCCGGCAGCCCCTGAGCACCAGAAGCAGCTTCTCTTGCAATTCCTGCAGGAGAAGGCAGAATCCAGTCTTCGATGTGAAACATATAAACCGCGGCCTGCCAAGCCCCTAAAAAGAGAAGGACCGCCACAACGGGCGGCCACACATCCTTCCACCACATTCTCATGGCGTATTCGGCAAAAAGTCATTGGTAAAGGCTTGCTCCGACTCCAGTGGTTTGTCCAGCAGCTTGCGTTCGAACATCCACTCGGCATAATTGTTCCACACTTCAGCCTTCTGCTCTCCCCAGCGCGCCGCATCATCCTGATACTTCGGACTGAGCCATTTCTGGCTCGCCAGCACCAGCTCTTCATCCAGCTCAGGTACCGCTTTGGACAGCAGGGCCGCAGCTTCCTCAGGCTGGTTGATGGCATATTCATAGCCTTTGGCGGTAGCGCTCATGAATGCTTTGACGAGTTCGGGATCGTTCGCAATTTTATCTTCGTTCGTTACTAATACCGGGGTGTAATAATCCAGCGCCTCGGAGTAATCCTTTACATAGATCATGTCCAGAGGCTCTCCGCGAAGCTCGGCTTCCACACCTGTCCACGCATAATAGATCCATGCAAAATCAATATCCCGTTTAACTGCTGTGAAGTAGTCCGCATCCCCCATGTTGATCATCTTGACCTTGCTCACGTCAGCTCCATCGATATCCATGATCGATTTCATGACGGCCTCCTCAACCGGAGAGCCCCAGCCGCCATACGACTTGCCTTCAAAATCAGACGCTTTCTTGATATTCCGGTCGACGGGAGCGGCGAAACCGGAGGTATTATGCTGAATGACAGCAGCGATGGATACAAGCGGTACTCCCTGCGTGCGTGCCAGCGTAACGCCTTCCTGGTAGCTGATGCCGAAATCAGCCTGACCGGAAGCAACCATAGCATCTGTACCACCCGCCCCTGGCTGAACAATCTCGACGTTCAGGCCTTCTTCCTTGTAGTAGCCGAGATCCCGGGCAGCATAAAGTCCTGTATGATTCGTGTTGGCCGTCCAATCCAGCATGACTTTCACATTTTTTACCTGGGCGGGAGCATTTCCGCTTTCTTCCCCGCCGGACTCTTCAGCCGGTGCCTTGGTCCCGTTACCGCAGCCAGCGGCAAACAGCAGGACACTTCCCAGAAGCAGGGACAGCAAGTTTTTCGTTCTCATGATCTATTCTCTCCTTTGGTCAATCCACTTCACGCTAAACATTCACTGATGCAAATAACGTACAGGGTGCACAAAAAAAGCGTCCCCTCAAGGGACGCATCGCGGCAAAAACAGTTCAATAGCCGGCGGATTCCACCGGTCACTGCAAGTTTCCTACGCTGGCATTACCCAGATCAGGTTTAAGGGTCAGTGTCTTGAAGGGACACAATCTCAGCCGGCCGATTCCCAGCTCCCCGTATTTAGTATGAAGTTAGATCGCATTGTTGTATCACGTGTAATTATAGACCTTATCCTCAGGACTTGTCCAGCCGCCCACTAAGCACAGGCATATTGAATCACCGCTGGAAAAACTCAATCCACTCGCCTTCAGGACCATGTATGAAAAAATAACGATGGCCGTTGGGCAGTGTCACAATCTCATCATCGACATGCGGAATATCCAAACTTTGAATGCGCTCATATTCCTGCTCAATATCATCCGTGCTTACCGCAAAATGATGCACCCGTCCTTCAGCCGGCAGATGATCGTTATAGCCCTGAATCAATTCGACCTCTGTCTCATCGCTGCCGTTAAAGCCGAGGAAAGCCAGCTGAATGACCCCGTTGGTGTGGGTAAGTTTTCCTTTAAGCTCAAGCCCTACTACCAACGTATAAAAATTAATGGTTTGATCCAGGTCCCGTACCATAATGCCGACATGGTCCAGCCGTTTTTGTGCCATCTATAACCAGCCTCCTTTGTGATTAAAAATAGGTAGCCACATCATATCACTTCATCCCTAGCTGTCAAGTCGGGATAAGGCATCATAAATCGAGGTTCAGATTTCGTGAAACGGGTACACTATACATACAATGTCTTGTTAAGGAAAGGGGCAAAAAATCATGGACCGTACACAGCTGGAACAAAAAATCGCAGAAGCATTGAAGGATAATAAATTTTGCTCATTTGCGACCGTAGAAGGAAATAAACCGAAAGTGAGATATATGGCGCTTTTTAATGATGGTGTGCATCTTCATTTGGCCACAGACCGCAAAACCCACAAGGTAGAGGAACTCGAGAGCAACCCAAATGTGTATGTGCTTGCCGGATTTGAAGAGGGCGGTACAAAGGAACTGCTGGAGATTGAAGGGCGCGCGAGTGTTACGAAGAACGACAGCCTGCGCCGTGATTTATGGAATGATGATTTTAAAAAATGGTTCAACGGACCGGATGATCCGGATTATGTCATCCTGGATATTGAATCCGTGCGCATCGAATATACTCCGCCAGGCGGCGATCGTCAGGTATGGGAAAAGTAAACGAAATTCGACAATAAAGACCCCTTTGCGGGTCTTTTTTTGTCGTAGGGAGAAATATTCCAGTTAAATCTTTACATTCACTTGGGCAATTAGTATGATGATGAAGTACATAATTAATTCTTAAGACCTAATATGGAAGTAAGGAATTCCAATGTTCATGCCGATAACAAGTATATAGACGACCTGCTGAGGAGGAAGAACATGCAATGCGATAATTGCACTACACTAGAACCGATAGAAGATCAGGGATATGTTTATATACGTCCGGGATATGCTGAAGTTCATCAGCTGTTTCTCGATCATGGTCTGTCTGTTCAGGAGACCTCAGAGGGATGTACGGTTGCTTATGAGGTGCTGGAAGAGATGCTCACCTTGATCAAGCTGTTGAAAGATATTTCTCCTGGAATTCGGGAAGAGCTGTCATTCAGCGTGACAGGGCGGGAAACGTCACTTTCCAGAAGAAAGTGGCTGCCTCTGAAGCAGCTGGAAGAGCAGCTGAAGCATCTGGATGTCGTCAATATTATTATGGAACAGCAGTTCACCAGCTTTATGCAGCCGATCGTAGACAGCAGACAGAACATTGTGGCTTACGAGTTTCTGCTTCGTCCCAGGGAAGACAGCGCTCCTTTTCAGCCATACCAGCTGTTTGAAACCGCCCGCACGACCGGACTTCACTCTTTTCTGGACCGCTCAGCCCGGATCTCGGCAATCGAGACCAGCGCATTGTGGCTTCCAAGAGGCATCAAGCGGTTCGTGAACTTTTTGCCGTCCTCCATCTATAATCCTGAATATTGCCTAAGTCATACCTTTAATACTATTAACAGGCTGTCCCTGGATCCTTCGGATTTTGTCTTTGAGGTTGTCGAGACGGAACGTGTGGATAACGTAAACCATCTGCAGTCGATCTTCGAGGTATACCGCAGAAACGGAATCGCCGTAGCAATGGACGACGTAGGTGCAGGCTACTCGACACTGGAGCAGATGGTGCGATTGAAGCCGGATTACGTCAAAATTGACCGCAGTTTGATTGATCGCTGTGACCAGAACGTAGAGCAGCAGCAGCAGCTGGCGATCATCGCCAATACCGCGCGCGAGTTTGGCGCCAATGTGCTCGCTGAAGGCATCGAACGTCAGGAAGAATTCGAGTTCTGCCGGCAAATCGGCATAGACCTTGCCCAGGGCTACCTGTTCGGGAAACCTGCCGCCCGCCCGCCGATGGACTATCAGAATACGCTTGTCGTCTAATCAAAGGAAGCCACGTATGGCCTTCGTCCTGTATACTATGGGACGAAGGCCATTTGTCTGTACGTATGAAGTTTTCGATATTGACTTACATTGGAGGGTGAGATTGATGCTGCTTGAAATTATAGCAACCACCTTGGATGACGCTGTGACCGCAGAACAACACGGTGCCGACCGGCTGGAATTGATAACTGCAATGAATGAGGGAGGATTAACGCCCAGCATCGGACTGATCGAACAGGTCGTGAAGGCCGTACAAATCCCGGTGCATGTCATGGTCCGGCCTCACAGCCGGTCGTTTGTATACAGCGAACGAGACAAGGCGGTGATGGCTGCGGACATTCAGGCCATTAGGGAGGCCGGCGCTGCCGGTGTCGTATTCGGTATGCTGACGCCTGAAGGAAACATTGATGAAGCACTTTTGGAGCAGATGCTGAAGGGGAGCGGAGATATGCAGGTGACGTTTCACCGGGCCTTTGACAAGCTTGGCGACCAGGCCCAGGGACTGCAGCTTCTGATGAAGTACAAACCGGTAACACGAGTGCTGACATCCGGCGGTCCCGGCTCGGCACTGCACAATATCCCTCAAATCCGCAAGCTGGTCGAAATGGCCAAGGCGTCCGGTACACTTGATATATTGGCAGGAAGCGGCTTAAATAGGCAGGCCATCCAAGATTTTGTGCGCCAAACCGGTGTGAACGAAGTTCATTTCGGCTCTGCGGTTCGGTATGAGCATTCTGGCATGATGCCGATTGATCCGGCAGAGCTGCGCTTGCTCGCTGACAGCCTTCACCGATAATTATGGGGGAGAGCTGCCCGCAATAAGAAATAAGGCCGGAGACGGGAGCTCGTAAACAGCCCCTATCTTCGACCTTGTTTTTGTTTTAGCTGGTTACTTCCACCGAGCGGGAGGCTCTGACTTCTCCCATGCCCTCGATGCTGTATTCCTGGCCGCCGACATTCAGGACAGCCGGGATATCGGTTTCATTCAGAATGACAACCTCTTGGTCCGTCACCTTCACATTGAAGCGCGCTCCGCGGAACATTACCTTGAAGGAGAAGGAGCTCCAGTGTCCCGGAATGAACGGATTCAGATGCAGTGCGCCATCCTTTACCTTCAAGCCGCCGAACCCGTGAACCACTGACATCCAGGTGCCAGCCATACTTGTTGTGTGGCAGCCGTCTTCCGTGTCATTGTTGTAGTTGTCGAGATCCAGACGTGCTGTCCGCAGGTACATTTCATAAGCCTTTTCCTGATATCCCAGCTCACAGGCAAGAATGGAATGCACACAAGGGGACAGGGAGGACTCATGGACGGTGAACGGCTCGTAGAAATCAAAGTTACGTTTTTTCGTCTCCAGGTCGTAGCGGTCTCCCAGGAAGAACAAACCTTGCAGTACGTCAGCCTGCTTGATGTATACCGAGCGGAGGATGCGGTCCCACGACCATTTCTGATTCAGCGGCAGATGGGACGGATCCAGATCCTTGACCGGTAACAGCTCTTTATCCAGGAAGCCGTCCTGCTGCAGGAAAATACCGCGCTCTGCGTCTTCCGGATAGTACATTTTCGAGATAATGTCCTGCCATTTGGCTGTCTCTTCATCCTTCAGCTTCAGCTTGGATACCAGCTCTGCATAACGCTCCGGCTGATTCTGCTCCAGCTCTTTCAGGACTTCCAGCGTGTATTCCATGGTCCAGGACGCGATCCGATTGGTGTACCAGTTGTTATTGACATTGTTTTCGTATTCATTAGGACCGGTTACACCCAGCATGACATATTTATCTTTGGATGCAGCATAGTTGACGCGCTGCTCCCAGAAACGGGAAATTTCTGCGAGTACCTCCAGGCCGTACTGGGCCAGGTAGGAGGTGTCTCCTGTATAATTTACATAGTTATAAATCGCATAGGCGATGGCGCCGTTCCGGTGAATTTCCTCAAAGGTGATTTCCCATTCATTATGGCACTCTTCTCCGTTCATCGTTACCATCGGATACAGTGCGCCTTTGGTGAAGCCGAGCTTTTTCGCATTTTCCTTTGCTTTCTCCAGATGCTTGTAGCGGTAGATCAGGAGATTGCGCGAAATGCTTGCATCAGCAGTGCTGAGGTAGAACGGCAGGCAGTAGGCTTCGGTATCCCAGTAGGTGCTGCCGCCGTATTTCTCGCCGGTGAAGCCTTTGGGTCCGATGTTCAGGCGGTCATCCTCACCGCTGTAGGTCTGGTTCAACTGGAAAATATTAAACCGGATCGCCTGCTGTGCAGCGACGTCTCCCTCGATGACAATATCGCTTTCCTTCCATTTGTCGCCCCATGCTGCCTTCTGCTCACGCTCCAGCTCTCCGAATCCGGCCTGAACCGCTTGATCCAGTACCTCACGGGCTTTATCGACGAGCTGACCGAGACCATGATCACGGGAAGTGACATTAGCCACGTATTTAAAGATCGTAATTTCTTCGCCTTCGCCTGCCTGCACGTGAACCACGTTACCAACATATTTTTCCTTCTCGATCTGTTCTGCACCCAGTTCCAGCTTCTCGCCGTTCTTGGAAACTTCATAGGTCATCACGGAGGTGACATGGAAGTCGAGTTTTTTGGTTTTTACGGTCAGGGCTGCATTTCCTTTACCCGCTTCCTTGAACACTTCCAGCCAGAATTTCTCATCATAGTTGGAATCCTTGTTCTTCACATCTCCATCGAGGTAAGGGGTCAGCGTGATGGTACCCGTGAAATTCATTGGAGTGATGCTGTAACGGATAGCGCCAATCTCATGACGCACGATGCTGACAAAGCGGACCGATGTCACTTTCAGCTCCCGGCCGTCTTCCAGAACGGCGGTAAAGCTGCGGGACAGGACGCCTTCCTTCATATTCAGCTCACGGACAAAATCTTTAACTATGCATTGGGACAGATCCAGCGGCGTGCCGTCGATGTCAACATCGATTCCGATCCAGTTGGTGCTGTTCAGCACTTTGGCAAAATATTCAGGGTATCCGTTCTTCCACCAGCCGACACGGGTTTTGTCAGGATAATAAACACCCGCCATATAGCTGCCCTGCAGCGAAGTTCCGCTGTACTGCTCTTCGAAATTGGCGCGCTGACCCATATAGCCGTTACCGATACTAAAAATGCTTTCTGAAATTTCATGCGAATGGGAATCAAAACCTTCCTCAATGATCGACCATTCATCAAGTTTAAGATACTGCTTCACAATTACCGGCTCCTTTATTTTCAAAATGAAAAATAATAAGTACAACGTCTTGCGACGGTATTACAGTGGCGTCAAATGCGGGAAGCATCTGTCTCCAAATCACGAAGCTGTGCAAGGTGGAAATCGGCAAGGGAAGGCACGACGATATTGGCCTGCCCCAGCTGTGCGGGCGATCCGATCCCGATACTCCGCATGCCGGCCCGCATCGCTGCCTCAACGCCAGCCTCAGCATCCTCGAACACAACCGCTTCTGCAGGCGTAACCCCAAGCTCACGTGCCCCCATCAGGAATACCTCGGGATCGGGCTTGGCGTTGACGGTCTTGGTGCCATCGATGATGACATCGAAGAAGGGGGTGAGTCCGGTGTTGTCCAGAATCATCATGGCATTTTTGCTGGCAGATCCTAGTGCGATCTTGATGCCGTTCTGTCTTAATTCCTGCAGCAGCTTCAGAGCTCCAGGCAAAATTTCAGTGTGATCCATGGCGGAAATGTACTCCACATACCAGGCGTTCTTTTTTGCAGCCATCTCCAGCTTTTCAGCTTCAGCAGGCGTCAATCCGCCAATCTCCAGCAGGATATCCAGTGAAGCCATCCGGCTGACGCCTTTCAGACGCTCATTGTCAGCTTCCGTAAAAGTGAAGCCGAGTTCTTCAGCCAGGCGGCGCCAGGCGATAAAATGGTATTTGGCAGTGTCAACGAGAACACCGTCGAGATCAAACAGACAGGCTTTAATTTGAGACATTACAATTTCCTCCTCAAATGATTATTTTTAAGTGCAAACGTTTGTACAAATATTAAAAAATAAAGGAAGCACGGTAAAGTGCTTCGATTATTTGGAGTTGGAGTACATCGATGATTCACGAATCATCAGGCGATGCGGGATGATGTACCGGTTCGGCAGGACCGTCTTGTCATCATGACGGATGCTCTGGATTAAGGCTTGCGAAGCCGTATAGCCCAGGTTGTAGATACCAATATCCACACTGCTCAGCGGCGGAGTGGAGAGCTCGGTCAGCGAGATATTGTTAAAGCTGATAATCGAGACATCCTCCGGAACCTTGTATCCCAGTTCATGAAGACCGCGCAGGACGCCGAATGAAACGATGTCATCTACGATGACAAGGGCTGTCGGACGTTCCGGAAGATTCATGAAGAAGGACATCGCTCGGTATCCGCTGTCCTGAAGAAACTCGCCTTCCACAATCCAGTCCTTGCGTACTTCCAGGCCAGCATCACCCAGCGCCTTGTAATAACCTTTAAGGCGGTCCTGCGAAACGACCAGATTAGGCGGTCCGCTGACAAAGCCGATTCGTTCATGGCCCTGGGATATCATATGCTTCGTCGCATCGTAAGCGGCCTGAATGTTGTCCGTATCCACGGAGAGCAGATCGGGATAGCTGTCACTTCGACCTACCAGTACAAACGGATAATCATGACCCTTCAGAAATTCGACAACAGGGTCGTTCTGCCGGGAATACAGCAGGATGGCACCGTCCACCCGCCGGCCATGTAATAGCCGGGATACCGCCTCCACTTCTTCCTTTTCATTTCCGCCCGAGCTGATCAGTACATCGTATCCGGCCCGGTTCGCCTGAGCGACAATGCCTCGAATGAGTTCCATAAAAAACAGATTCAGAAACAATTCTTCAGCAGGCTTCGGGAGAATGACGCAGATGCTCTCCGTCGTTTTTGAAACCAGGCTTTTTGCCATAATGTTCGGATGGTATCCGAGTTCTTCCATGATCTCCTTGACCTTGCGGGAGGTTTCACGGCTGATTCTGGGATGGTTGGATAGTACACGAGATACGGTGGAAGGAGATACGCCCGCCTTCTTAGCTACATCTTTGATTGTTACAGACATGAGAACCTCCTCCAGTGGAACCGTTTGCGTTTATTTGTTTGGACATTTTCATAAAAAATACTGTGTAGGATATGTGATTTGTTAAACGGTTTCACACTGTTATCTTAACGTTAATCCGTATTCTTGTAAATACGTATCCGGTCTCAAAAAAACATCCTGCGAAAGACCATCAAAAACACAGGAAAGCGGTGAAAATCAAAGAATAAACCGGAATAGTTAACAATTATATAACGTTGATACTTCAGATTATTGTGCAAACGGTTTAACAAAATCATGATCTGATATATAATAATTCATAACCGTAAGCGTATACAATGTGTTTTTAAAACGGTGTAAAGCGCAGTTTGGGGGCGAATTGACGTGTGAATGGGTTGATAGAAACTATAATCATACAATCGTTTGCACGCTGGAGATGACGACAAGAACACATCGCATGAAAGCACGATCATTAAAACCGGAGGAAAAAAATAATGAGCAAACTAGGAGCACGTAGAAGGAAGTATAGAAAGATTCTGGGCATCACGGCTTTGCTGACAGGCATGCTGCTGGCGGGATGCACCTCAGGTACTAACACGCCCGGGGAGGGCGATAACCCGGAGGGTGCGGGTGAGGCGCTACCGGCTGCCGAGGAACAGCAAGTAAAGCCCGCAGACAAGGAAACCCCGCAGGCGGCATCGGTTGAAGTGGATGAGCAGCCGTCGAACGTATTTTATGAGATTTTTGTAAGATCTTTTTATGATTCGAATGGTGATGGTATCGGGGATTTGAACGGCATCATTGAAAAGCTGGATTATTTGAATGACGGAGACCCGAATACGACCGAGGATCTCGGGATCACGGGTATCTGGCTGATGCCGATTAATCCGTCGCCATCCTATCACGGCTATGACGTGACCGATTACCGGAGCATTCATCCGGATTACGGGACGATGGATGACTTTAAACGCTTAATGGAAGAAGCGGACAAACGCGGTATTCAGGTCATCATGGATCTAGTGGTCAATCATAGCAGTGTCCAGCATCCCTGGTTTGAGGAATCGGCTTCAGATACCCAGTCAGACAAGAGGGACTGGTATGTCTGGGCGGAGGATCAAGGCAAGGCGCCGTCAGGCTCCAGTGCAGCCGGAAGCGGCAGCCCTTGGCATCTGAAGAATGGAGCCCATTATATGGGGGCATTCTGGGATGGCATGCCGGATCTGAACTTTGACAACGAAGAGGTTCAGCAGGAGATGAAGGATATCGGCAAATTCTGGCTGGAGCAGGGGGCTGACGGCTTCCGGCTGGATGCGGCCAAGCATATTTTTGAAGATTTGGCCTCTGACAAGTCCGAAGAGACGCTGGCCAAGAACGTAGCCTGGTGGCAGGAGTTCCGGACCAGCATGAATGAAGTGAATCCGGATGCCTATATTGTAGGGGAAGTATGGGAGAATGCGGCCAGCTCCATTTCGCCGTACCTGGATAAAGCCTTTGATTCCGGATTTAACTTCGGCCTGGCGGAGAAGATCATTAGTGCTGTGCAGAATGAACGTGATAATAACCTTGCCTTTACTCTGGAACGTACTTACGGGTTATTCAGCAAAGTGTCCGGCGGCGAATTTACTGATGCTGTATTTCTGACGAACCATGATCAGAACCGGGTTTTTACCCAGCTGAACAGAAACGTGGATCAGGCCAAGATGGCTGCAGGCATTCTGCTTACAATGCCAGGCAATCCGTTTATCTACTACGGGGAAGAGATTGGCATGCAGGGCTCAAAGCCGGATGAGCAGATCCGTGAACCCATGATCTGGTCGAACACAGGAAGCGATAAGGGGCAGACCACCTGGGAGCCGCTGAAATACAACGAAGGGGACCGTACGCAGGGAGTAGAACAGCAGTTGAATGATGACCAATCGCTGCTTGCCAGGTACCGGACGCTCATCCAGTGGCGCAATGAAATGCCGGCACTCCGGGATGGCGCCATCGGCCAGTACACATCCGGTCACGAACAGGTCATGGCCTACACCCGGATGACGAGCGAGAAGCAGGCCCTTGTCGTGCATAACTTATCGGACACCGAGGTGGTTATCACCCTAACTGAGGACAGTGGGGGGCATGTATTTACAAGCATGGCCCATGCCACCGCAGATGGAGCTGTGCTGAACGGCGCTGAATTGGCGCTGCCGCCTTATACCACGGCTATCCTGGAATAACTGAAATTACACGATAGCAACAAACTATTTTGGCTGCGAAAAAGCCTGGCTCTGTAGGATTTGAGAGTCGGGCTCTTTTTTTGCCTTGGTAAATAAAGAACATATGTTCTATAATGATAAGACACGGTTTATGATCCATATGACAAATATTAGATTGGAGAATCATTCTTGAATACATACTGCACCAATGCTCTGCATCAAATTGAAGTGGCCGTTATGTCGCTGATTGCTGTTATGGATAAACTGGAAGAGTCGGATCTGGAGATAAGACCGACTCAAGGCAAGTACTCTGCAGGTGAACTGCTGCGCCATATCGCGGTGATCTGCCGTGCAGACGTTCTCATCTCGATGGAAGCCTCTGAAAAGGAAATGAGCCGGTATTACGAAAGTGTAGAGATGAACAATCTGAAGGAGATCCAGGCTGAACTGCTGGGTAATTACTCCTCACTCGTTCAGCTGTATCATGACATGACAGAAGAAGACCTTCATGCCAAAAAGACCTCATACTGGGGTGTTGTGTACTCCCGCTATGAATGGCTGCTCCAAATATCCTCCCATCTGTACCATCACCGCGGGCAGCTTCATGCGATGCTGGTTCACTGCGGTCAGAAGGACCCGGCTGTCCCGCTGTTTGAATGATGACGAAAAAAGACACATAAGTCCATATAGAAGATCACTTAATGCCCGTTACTCCTCCTGGATTACATAGTAGAATGTAGACGAGCAGTACCATCTCATTCAGGAGGATTTCTTATGCCTATTTTCTATCTATGATAATCATCAAGATTTATATCATTTGCAGTCTAAAAACTCCAGCTATATCATCCAGTTGGTCCGCGGTTATGCGGCTCATGTATATTATGGTCCGAAGCTTCGCCACAATGGCAATCTGAGCGGGATGCTGAAGCTTCAGGAACGTGCATCGTTTTCACCCAATCCTGTGAATGAAGACAGATCCATCTCGCTGGATTCGCTTCCCCAGGAATATCCGCAGTACGGTACGAGCGATTACCGCAGTCCGGCATATCAGGTCAAGCTGGAGAACGGAACCCGGATCACCGAGCTTGTCTATCAATCGCACCGCATCTATGCCGGCAAACCGGAGCTTCCGGGACTTCCGGCTGTATATGTAGAGCAGGATCATGAAGCGGAGACGCTTGAGCTTGAGCTGCTCGATGAGGTGACAGGCCTGACGGCTGTGCTGAGCTATTCTGTGTTCTCAGATTTTAGCGCTATCACGCGTTCTGTGAAGTTCGTGAACGGAGGCAAAGAGACGGTGGAGCTGGAGCGGGCGCTGAGTGCCTCACTGGATTTTGCTGACAGCCGCTATGATGCGCTGTATTTATCCGGAGCCTGGGCACGCGAACGGCATGTGCAGCGAAGAAGACTGGCTCCGGGCGTAACCGGGATCAGCAGCCGCAGAGGCTCCAGCTCGCATCAGCAGAATCCGTTCATCGCGCTGCTGCGCCCCGAGACGACAGAGCAGCAGGGTGAAGTGTTTGGCTTCAGCCTGGTGTACAGCGGAAACTTTACGGCAGAGGCAGAAGTGGAGCAGTTCGGCACGACCCGGCTGCAAATCGGGCTGAATCCGTTCGATTTCTCCTGGCAGCTGCAGCCTGGAGAGGAGTTTCAGACTCCGGAAGCGGTCATGGTGTACTCGGATGAGGGACTGGGCGGCATGTCCAGAGAATATCACCGTCTGTACCGGACGCGTCTGTGCCGGGGTACTCACCGTGACCAGGAGCGCCCAATTCTGGTGAACAATTGGGAAGCGACGTATTTTGACTTTAATGCAGATAAGATTGAATCCATTGCCAAGGCTGGCAGTGAGCTTGGTATCGAGCTGTTCGTGCTTGACGACGGCTGGTTTGGACGCCGTGACAGCGATAACAACTCGCTGGGAGACTGGTTTGAAGACCGTCGCAAGCTTCCGGGCGGCCTGAAGGATCTGGCAGAGCGTGTCAATGCGGCCGGCATCCAGTTCGGGCTGTGGTTTGAACCGGAAATGGTGTCCCCGGACAGCGAGCTGTACCGCAGTCATCCTGACTGGTGCCTGCATGTACCGAACCGCCGCCGTACGGAGGGCCGCCAGCAGCTGGTCCTCGATATGTCGAGGGAGGATGTACGGGCATATCTGTATGAGCGCCTGAGCGACATATTCAGAACTGTGCCGATCACGTACGTCAAATGGGATATGAACCGCAACATGACGGAGATCGGCTCTGCGGCGGCTCCATCCTATCGCCAGAGAGAGACCGCCCATCGTTATATGCTCGGTTTGTATGAGCTGTTGGAGAAGATTACGCAGGAGTTCCCGGATATTTTGTTTGAGAGCTGTTCCGGCGGCGGCGGCCGTTTTGATCCAGGAATGCTGTACTATATGCCTCAAACCTGGACAAGCGACAATACCGATGCGGTGGAACGCCTCAAGATCCAATACGGCACAAGCCTCGTATATCCGGTATCTACCATGGGTGCCCATGTGTCAGCCGTACCGAACCATCAGGTGGAGCGGACGACGTCGCTTGAATTCCGGGGCGATGTCGCCATGTCCGGTAATTTCGGCTATGAGCTGGATCTGACGCAGTGGTCAGAGACGGAGCGGGAGATTGCTGCCAAGCAGATCAAGGACTACAAAGAGATCCGCGGCTTGGTGCAGCAGGGTGAGCTGTATCGTCTGCTCAGTCCTTTTGAGGGCAATGAGACCTCCTGGATGTTCGTCAGTGATGACCGGGAAGAAGCGCTGTTGTTCTATTTCAAAGTGCTGGCTGAACCGAATGCTCCGCTGCGCAATGTGAAGCTGGAAGGTCTGGATCTGGAGAAGGATTACCTCCTGACCACCAGCGGTGAAATCTTCGGCGGAGACCGCCTGATGGCGGCAGGTCTGCCGGTATCTTCACTGAGCGGCGATTTCTCCAGCATGTGGGTGCAGCTGAAGGCTGTGAAGTAGCTGCGTTATGTAGACAGGGGTCTGATGTTGATCAGGCCCCTGATTTGACGGAAAATAACGGGCCGTTTTCAACAGTGAAGTGTTGATAGAGTTATAAAAAGTGATGAAGGCAGAGATCCTTTCATCACTTTTTTTTGTGCTGGAAGGGAGGTCGCCGGGGGATCTTACGGACTGTGGTTCCGTTAGTTATACCAAGTTACTAAGTATACGGTTGAGTGAATGCAGGATTGTTCGTTTCTACTAGGGCGTGTCTTCAAACTGAAGATGTAGTTGGAAAAGAATAAGGACTTGCTGTCCGCAGACCAAAAAACTCCAGGGCGGTCGGATTTATGATTCTAATAGAATTCCTGTTTACACAGCAAGCTACATCGGTCATTCCACAAGCTGGCTTGTACCTTTGCGGCTTTTTTATCCTTGGCATCTAGCTTAGTTTGGCTTGCTTAGGTTTGAAGACACGCCCTAGTATATTCAATTTTTTTAAAAAACATCCATAACCTTTAGTGTTTTATGGTGTTTATATAGATATACACCATGAATGGAAATATAGGGTATTTAAATTATCTATCTCATGTGCTTACATGAAAGGGGGCTGATTCGAAGAATTAAGCGATGCTCTATGTGTTTTCAAGTACACACGCCAATTATAATAAGATACGGAGGAATTAGACTTGAAAAAAATTGCGAGATTTACATTTTTAGCAGTTTTAACGTTACCCTAGTTGTACCCAGTGCGTTTGCAGCGAATTCTACAGCGGTTAGCAAAGATATTTTAAAAATTGCAGACCAAAAAATTGAAGAGCGTTTACAGCTAGGGCACACGGAATTTGAAGGAGTTACCGTCGAAAAAATTATTGGAATGAAAGATGAATATGAAGAACTTACAAAATCTCTTGTGGTATTACAAAGGGAAAGTGGCGTAGCAGGATATTTTATCATAGATAATAACTCGGGACTCCTTATAGAATTTGCTATGGGAGATGTCTATCCAGGCCAAGGCGAGGATGAAACCAACCTTTATTACTTAGGCCCACTTTTTTACGCAAACAAAGTTGATAGCAATACATTCGAAGAATTAAGTACCGATCAAACCTTTGAAGCTGATTCATTGCAGGAGATACAAGTTAACAGGTCGAATGCAACAGATATATTGGATAAAGCTTCTCCAAGTGAAGCCGAATCGTTGAATAGTGATATTGGAATCAATTCAATCATTAACTATCAATACGATTTTATTAATGGAGTGCCTGATTATCAACAAGATGATAATACGAGTATGCTTAACGACTGTGTTCCAACGGCTGGCGCCAGTGTAATTATGTACTGGCGCAATAAAGGTTATACTAACTTATCATCTAGTGGTTTATGGAGAAATATTGCAGATCGTCTAGGTGTAATAATGGATCACAATGATCTATACGGAGTATTTAATAATAGAATTGCTTCAGGGATGAACTCATATACCTCTGAAAAAGGCTACTCGAACTTCACTACAACATGGGCATCGCCAACTTTTAGTAACATGGTATCCGAAGTAAATGCTAAGACTCCTGGATTTTTACGTTTGGAAAACTACGGATATACTCCTGAAGGTTCAGATGGAGGTCATTTAGTGACTTTAGTTGGTTATGAGACATACACAGATACCAGTAACTGGTCGAACCCTCAATATGCAATTGTGCATGACAATTGGTCAAGCACGGGGGTTAATGTTTACCTTTTGTTGGGGCAGTATGGCTCAGTTACTCACTTGTGGAAATTCAAGAATTAAAGGAACTGTATTTAAGTTAAACGCTGGTCTTCCCAGCGTTTTTTCTTATTAAACAAGATGAAACAATTCAAATGGAAATTTCGTTTAGAGATTAAGGGGGGGGTATGATGAATAAATATTTATTTTATATCGTAATATGCGCTTCATTGTTAGTCTTGATTCTAAGCGGCTGTCAAACCTCTAATCAGTCCGACATGGCAGGAGTAAGCAAGGAGTCAAAGGAACTAGAGGCCTTCTATCCTAGCAACATTACACAGGTTGATTCTATTGAAATAATGAGTGGGGATAACGGCACAAAAAAAATAACTACAGATCAAGCACTCATTCAGGAATGGATCGAAAAGGTGCGCCACTTGAAAATCGTACTTGATCCAGACCGGGAAGATACAACAGGGGTTTTGTTCCATGTCACTTTGTTTGAGCAAGGGAGAGGCATGTTGTATATGACTCCTACCGATATAGATCATCAACGGATGGAGCCGCACTCGGAATTAGCAGACCGAATGACAGAGCTTTACGATTCTATAAAATAAAATAATACCAATACAGTCATGCGGATTGCAGACTTTTCTTTCGGCATTGGCCATCAGCAGAGCAGCAAAAAAAATGGCGGTGCCAGGACTGATCCCTGGCACCGCCATTATTTGTAGCAGCCTTGAGTATATTACTCTCCAGCTTTTAATATCACAAACCCGTAAGCAGGCAGCTTCACGCTGAGACGGCCTTTCGGGGCTTCCACGGCTTCGCCGGTCCACAGGTTGGTCCACTTCGCCTCATCCACATGAACGCTCAACGTCTGGCCCATCTTGTCATTGTTGACCAGAATGACGATGGATCCCTGCTCGTCCTCGCGGCGGTATGCCAGCTTGCCGCCGTTGTTCTCGGCGGTCAGGAAGTGGAAGGAGCCGGTGCGCAGTGCGGAATGGTCTTTACGCAGCTGAATCAAGGTTTGGTAGAACGTAAACAAATCCTTGTCCTGCTTGGCAGTATCCCATTCCATACAAGCGCGGCAGCCCGGATCATGCCCGCCGTCCATGCCGATCTCATCACCATAATAGATACAAGGTGCACCGGAATAGGTGAACTGGAACATGGCAGCCAGCTTCATCAGGCGCTTGTCACCACCTGCGAGTGTCAGCAGGCGAGCCGTATCGTGGCTGTCCAGCAGGTTAAAGGCAACTTCGCTCGCCTGACGAGGGTAACCGGCCAGCTGTTTGCCAAGCATGAACGAGAATTTCTCGGCGTCCACCGAGCGGTTAATGAAGAAATCCAGGACCGCGTTGGTGAACGGATAGTTCATGACAGCGTCGAACTGGTCTCCTTCCAGCCAGATGGAGGACTCGTGCCATACCTCGCCAAGAATATACGCATCCGGCTTCGCGTTCTTCACAACCTTGCGGAAATCACGCCAGAATTGGTGGCCGACCTCGTTCGCTACATCCAGACGCCAGCCGTCGATGCCGGTCTCTTTGATCCAGTATTCAGCCGATTTAAGCAGATATTCTCTAACCTCTGGGTTCTCGGTGTTCAGCTTCGGCATAAGCGGTTCGAATGCGAACGTATCGTATGTCGGGATGCCATCCACAACCTCCAGCGGGAGAGAGCGGATATAGAACCAGTCTTTATAACGGGAATTCTCGCCGTTCTTCTGCACATCCACAAACGGAGCAAATGTACGCCCGGAGTGGTTGAATACCGCATCCAGCAGCACACGGATACCGCGTTCGTGGCACAGGTCTACAAGCTTCTTAAGGGTGTCCTTATCTCCGAACTGTGGGTCGATCATCATATAATCTTCGGTATCGTATTTATGGTTGGTTGTTGCTGTGAACAGCGGTGTAAAGTAGATTGCGTTTACACCAAGCTCGCTCAGATGATCAAGATGGTCGATGACGCCCTGAAGGTCACCGCCGAAGAAGTTGTCCCGCTCCGGTGGAGCGCTGCCCCAAGGAAGCGCGCCCTGCGGATCGTTTGAAGGGTCGCCGTTTGCGAACCGTTCCGGGAAGATCTGGTAGAACACCGCATCCTTCACCCAGTCCGGCGTGTGGAACACATTTTCCGGATTAATGAAAGGATATTCAAACAGGCGGTCCGGGTTCGCAGGCGGCTCGGTATAAAATCCATACTCTGTCATCCAGCGCTTCTCGCGGCCCTGCTGCAGCAGGAAGCCGTATTTCAGCCTGCGGTATGGCGGCTGGGTTTCACATGCCCAGTAATCAAACAGCTCATCGCTCGACAGCTTCTCCATCGGTATGTATTCCATGGTGTCATCCCATAGATACTTGTCGCCAGCAAGTGCGAACACTTCAGTCATATCATCTTTTTTGGTACGGATTCTGAGGTGGATGGTCTTTCCGTCATAAGCATAAGACCAGTTTTTACGCGGACGGTGGTAAACGGCTTCCAGAAACATAGAAAAGTCCTCCTTCAGGATAAATAAAATTGGAAAACCTAAAAAAAGGTACAGCCAGGACTAAGTATAGCCGAGGTTGTACCTTTTTAAGATAACATTGCCTTTAAATTATGTTTTGGGTTCTGCATGTTTTTGTACTACAAAAATATAACACGGCTTTTAACAGCGCACAAGTAGGAAGGACATTTGAACATTTTTATAAAAAGGGGTTTACAAAATACTCCATTGGTCATATAGTTAATTACATGAGTAATGAACCAGTTAAGAGGAGGTGTCACCATGGCCACGCTGATGGACGATGGCAGACCTATATTTATACAAATTGCGGAACGGATTGAAGATGACATCATTCAGGGAGGCCTGGCGGAGGAAGAGCAGGTGCTCTCGACGAATCAGGTCGCAGCCTTTTACAGTATTAATCCGGCGACGGCAGCCAAGGGTGTGAATCTGCTGGTGGATGAAGGAATTTTGTATAAGAAAAGAGGGATCGGGATGTTCGTAGCAGAGGGTGCGCGAGGCAAGCTGGTGGAGAAGCGGAAGGAACAGTTCTATGAGCAGTATATCGTGACGATGGTCAAGGAAGCAGAGAAGCTGGGCATCACGGGTGACCAGTTGACAGAAATGATTCGGAGAGGGGCGGAACAATCATGAGTATCGTGGAAGTTCGTAATCTGACCAAAACGTATGACAATATCCATGCTGTGCAGGATGTCAGCTTTAGTCTGGAGGAAGGCAAAATTTACGGCCTGCTGGGGCGTAATGGTGCGGGGAAGACGACGATTATGCATATCATTACCGCACAGCTGTTTCAAAGCAGTGGTGATTTGCTGGTGTTCGGCCAGCGGCCTTATGAGAATGAGGCGGTCCTCTCACAGGTGTGCTTTATCAAGGAGAGCCAAAAGTATCCGGATGTGTTCAAAATCAGAGATGTGCTGGAATCAGCCAGCAACCTGTTCCCCAACTGGGATAACGAATACGCACTGTCTCTGGTGGAGGATTTCCGGCTTCCGATGAACCGCTGGATGAAAAAGCTGTCCCGGGGCATGCTGTCCGCTGTCGGCGTTATTATCGGGCTTGCGAGCCGTGCGCCTCTGACATTTTTCGATGAACCTTACCTGGGCCTGGATGCTGCAACACGCACATTGTTTTATGACCGGCTGCGGGAAGATTACAGCGAGCACCCCCGTACGATTGTGCTGTCTACCCACCTGATCGACGAGGTCAGCCCGCTTCTGGAGCATGTGCTGCTCATTGACGGCGGGAAGCTGGTTCTGAATGAAGATGCAGATACCCTCCGCGGTATGGCTTATACCGTAAGCGGAGCAGCGAAGGAAGTTGCGGCATTTACCGAAGGCAAAGATGTGCTGGAACGCCAGTCCATGGGAGGCTTGTCTGCGGTAACCGTATTATCTCCAAACGGAGCCATGGAGCGCCGTGAAGCAGCGGAGCTGGGACTTGAGCTGTCTGCGGTTCCGCTGCAGCAGCTGATGGTCCGGCTGACCGATCCTCAATATATGAACAAGGCGGTGATCTCATGACCCGGGTACATGGTGTAGTTAAAATTCATCTTAAAGATAAATGGACATGGATCTATATTCCTTGGATGATCCTGCTGAGCAGCTTCTCGATCAACTTCTTGATCGCAGCCTTGGCAGCTCCGGAAGCGGGTGTCAAAACCGGCGGCGTGCTGTCGATCTTTATCTATATGATGGTAACAGGCATTATTACGATGTATAACACGTTCCCCTTTGCGCTGGGGATGAGTGTGCGAAGAACAGATTATTTCAAAGGGACCTTTCTGGCAGCACTGCTGATCAATGCCCTTACTACCGTCGTGCTGCTTGCACTCTTCCTTATTGAAGAGAAGGTAATTCCGGAGTGGGGGGTATCGCTGCAGTTTTTCAGCCTCGCCTTTTTGAGAAGCTTTAATCTTTTGGAGCTGTTCGGGATTTTCTTCTTACTGCTGCTTAACATGTTTTATGCGGGCTTTGCGATTTCCTGTCTGCAGCGCAGGTTTGGCCGGACCGGCATGTTCGTCTTCTTCGGCGGTCTGCTGGCCGCAGGCTCCATTGCATCTTATTTCCTCACAGCTAACAACGGATGGATGACCCTGTTTGGCTGGCTCGCTGAGCATTATGATCTCCTGTTCTGGTGGTCGCTGCCGCTGACACTGCTCTATATGGTGCTTTCTTATCTCATGATGCGCCGCACCACGGTGTAATCAGACCAAGCAGGTATACTTTCAAAAAAAGATTAGCCGCTGGCTGCTTCCTTCGCGATAGTGATTCACGGAGGGAGCAGCTTTTTTGCTTGGACGTAGGTGATGGTGCAGCCGTCCTCAGATTGACAGGATACCCTAACAGGTATATATTGTGGTCATCAGGACATGCTGAAAGCAGCGGAATGAACGTACCTGAACAGGAGGCTGAACAGATATGGAGTACAACGATCAAATGAAAAATCGGGTGAAACGCATCGAAGGCCAGCTGCGGGGAATCCTCAAAATGATGGAGGAGAACAAAGACTGCAAGGAAGTGATTACCCAGCTGTCAGCGGCGAGAACGGCGATTGACCGCACGATCGGTGTGGTGGTGAGTTCTAATCTAGTAGAATGCGTACGAGAAGCCGAAGAGCGTGGTGAGAGCACGGAAGAGCTGGTACAGCAGGCTGTGAACCTTTTGGTAAAAAGCAGATAAGAGGAAAGGGTTGACTTCCTTTGCTCTGACCTTTATTATACCCCTATGGGTATATGATACAGCGGGCTGGACGGACCATGATCCAACCTCCCGACACACAATCACTTAGGAGGAATACATGATGGAGCAAGCTCATGGAAAGCTGGACGCGAAAGGACTGGCATGTCCAATGCCAATCGTCAAGACAAAGAAAGCCATGAAGGACATGGAACAAGGACAGATTTTGGAGATTCAGGTGACGGATCAGGGAGCCTTGGGTGACATGACGGCATGGGCGAAATCCGGCGGGCATGAACTGATGAAGCATACGGAGGAGAATGGAGTGCTGACCTTCTGGATCCGCAAGGGTTAATTTTTTTGAACTTAAATATACCCCGTGGGGTACTTAAGAAAAGTGAGGAGTGATAAATAATGAGTCAGGTTAAAAAGACAACGATCATCCTGTTCAGCGGTGATTATGATAAGGCTATGGCTGCCTATATTATCGCCAATGGAGCAGCAGCTTATGACCATGAGGTCACGATTTTTCATACCTTCTGGGGCCTCAATGCCCTGCGAAAGGATGAGCAGGTTGAGCCGCCTCGCAAAAAAGGGTTTATGGAGCGGATGTTTGCCCGAATGATGCCGCGGGGGGCGGATAAAATGGGACTATCCAAAATGAATTTTGCAGGAATGGGTCCCAAGATGATTAAAGATGTTATTCGCAAGCATAATGCGGTTCCGCTGCCACAGCTCATCGAGATGGCACAGGAACAGGATGTGAAGCTCGTAGCCTGCACGATGACGATGGATCTGCTTGGCCTGCAGAAGGAAGAGCTGCTGGAAGGCATTGAATATGCCGGTGTAGCCGCCTATCTGGGAGATGCCCAGGATGGAAACGTCAATTTGTTTATCTAAAATTTTTTATCAATTTATATACCCTATGGGGTACATTAAGGGGAGGGTTTTATAATGGAAAAACTGACATTTGATATGAAACTGGACGCGAAAGGGCTGGCCTGCCCGATGCCGATCGTACGCACCAAGAAAGTAATGAAGGAATTAAAAGCAGGACAAGTGCTGGAGGTCGAGGCGACCGACCCTGGTTCTACAGCAGATATGAAAGCCTGGGCGGAAGGCATCGGGCATCAGTATCTCGGTACACTTCAGGAGCAGGGTGTGCTGAAGCACTATCTCCGGAAGGCTTCTGAAGAAGAGAGCGCAGAACGATCCTTTGCCGCCGTTTGTGATCATTCGGAGCTGGAGCAGCGCCTGAAATCCGGGGAGCCTATGGTGATTGTGGACGTGAGGGAGCCGGCGGAATTTGCATTTGGTCATATTCCAGGAGCCGTTTCAATGCCGCTGGGAGAGTTGGAGATCCGTTTGAGCGAGCTTGATCCTCAGCAGCCAACGTACGTGATCTGCCGCAGCGGTCTTCGCAGTGATCTGGCTGCACAGGCTCTATCGAATGCAGGATTCCAGCAAGTCATCAATGTGGTGCCAGGCATGAAGGATTGGAACGGAGTGACAGAGGACATTAAAGCATAAACCAATAAAACCAATACGAGAGGAGATCATAATCATGTCAATCCGAGCTATAAGTGTTCATGAAGTCGCACAAAAACTCATTCGCAAAGAACCTATGTTTATTCTGGATGTACGAAATACCGACCAATTTCAGGATTGGAAGATCGAAGGTGCTGGAATACAGCATCTGAATGTACCCTATTTTGACCTGTTAGACGGTGTAGAGGAGATATTAGAACAGCTCCCGCCTGAGGAAATTGTGGTGGTATGCGCCAAAGAGGGATCTTCAATCATGGTTGCGGAATTATTGTCAGAACAGGGACGCAGAGCAGCGTATATGGAGGGCGGAATGAAAGCCTGGAGCGAGCATCTGGTGCCCCTTAAGGTCGGGGATCTGAGGCATGGCGGTGAGCTGTACCAGTTTGTACGCCTGGGCAAAGGCTGCCTGTCCTACATGGCGGTATCCGGCGGCGAAGCCGTTGTGGTGGATGCCACACGGATGATACATGTGTATACCGATTTTGCCCGGAACTTGAACGTCAACATTACCCATGTAGTCGATACCCATCTGCATGCAGACCATATTTCAGGCGGACGTGCTATTGCACAAGAAACGGGTGCCGAATACTGGCTGCCAGCCGAGGATGCGCAGGACGTGGCCTTCGCTTATGAGAAACTTGGCCATGGAACAGAGATCAAGCTTGGGAGTGGAGAGGTTTCCATAAAAGCATTATACTCCCCGGGGCATACGATCGGCTCCACATCACTTGTGATAGACGACCAGTACCTGTTCAGCGGAGATATTCTGTTTATCGACTCCATCGGCCGTCCGGATCTCGCAGGTGAGGCAGGCAGCTGGGCGATGGATCTGCGGGAAACGCTTTATAAACGTTATCGCGATTTAGCAGAGCAGCTGATCGTCCTGCCTTCCCATTTCATGATCATGGATGAACTCAATGAGGACGGCACTGTGGCCAAGAAGCTGGGTGAGCTGTTCCTTGAAAATCATGGATTGAACCTGGAAAAGGAAGCCTTTGTCACCATGGTTAGTCAGAATCTTCCGCCACAGCCGAATGCGTATCAGGACATCCGTAACACCAATATGGGAAAAATGTCTCCAGACCACGAAGCCCAGCGGGAGATGGAGATCGGCCCTAACCGCTGTGCGGTGAGATAGACGTGGGTATCTATGAAGTGATCATCCTGTTCCTGATCGGCTTTGCCGGTTCCTTCCTTTCCGGCATGATGGGTGTCGGCGGGGCGATCATTTTATATCCTCTGGTGCTGTATGTGCCGCCACTTCTGGGTGCTGCTGCTTTCACGCCGCATGAGGTCTCAGGAATTACAGCCGTACAGGTCCTGTTCGCGACACTTGGCGGAATCTGGGCATATCGCAAGAGCGGATACCTGAACAAGAGGCTGATTGTGGTGATGGGCGCTGCGATTCTGACGGGCAGCCTGATCGGCGGTTTCGGCTCCCGGTTTCTGGACGGAGAAGGGATCAATATGATGTACGGCGGCTTGGCCGTGATGGCTGCTATTATGATGCTCATTCCGGTGAAAGGGAACAGCGGTTTGGCAGAAGACGTAAAGGAAGTGAAGTTTAACGCCGGACTGGCGGCGCTGTTAGCCCTGTTGGTCGGCGCGGCCTCAGGCATTGTGGGCGCAGGCGGGTCATTTCTGCTCATTCCGATCCTGCTTGTTGTGCTGAAGCTTCCGTTCCGCATAGTCATCGCATCCTCGATGGCCATTACCTTTATCTCTTCTTTGGGTGTGACCGGAGGCAAACTGGCAGCGGGTCAGGTAGTTTTGCTGCCTGCCCTGGTTATGGTGGCTGCGGCTCTAATAGCTTCGCCTCTTGGCGTAAAGGTCGGTCAACGGATGAGAACCTCCGTCCTGAAATGGATGCTGGCCGTGATGATATTTGCTGTTGCCGTCAAGATGGGACTGGAATTATTGTGATCCTCAGAAATTGGGTAAGATACAGGTGAAGCTGTAGATAGCGAGGAGGAAAATAATAATGTCTGTGAATGAAAAAATTGTACTGGTGAAGCGTCCGGAAGGTATGCCGGGCAGCGCGGATTTCGAATTCAAGGAAGAACCGCTTCCCGTCCCGCAAGCGGGAGAGGTATTGGTACGGACCCTTTATATATCGGTGGATCCATACATGAGAGGACGTATGAGTGCAGCTAAAAGCTATGCCGAGCCTTACCCCATCGGCGAAGTGATTATGGGCGGCAGCATCGGCCAAATCATGGAGTCTGCCGATCCGCAGTGGAAGGAAGGCGATATTGTCGCCGGACTGTGGGGATGGCAGCGTTATGCTGCAGCATCGACAGAATCCCTGCGCCGAATTGATCCGGATCTGGCTCCGGTTTCTACAGCACTGGGCGTGCTGGGCATGACCGGGCTTACAGCTTATTTTGGATTGCTGGATATCGGCAAGCCTCAGGAAGGTGAGACCGTGGTGGTATCCGGAGCTGCCGGAGCCGTTGGGATGATTGTCGGACAAATCGCGAAGATTAAAGGAGCGAGAGTGGTCGGTATTGCCGGCTCAGACAGCAAAAATGACTATTTGACCAAGGAACTGGGCTTTGATGCGGCGCTCAACTACCGGACGGAAAAAGATTTGAAAGCTGCGCTGGAGATGGCATGTCCGAACGGTGTGGATGTGTATTTTGACAATGTGGGCGGCGAAATTTCAGATGACGTGCTGTCGCTCCTGAACCCGAATGCACGGATTCCGATCTGCGGCCAAATTGCACTGTACAATCTGGAGAAGCCGGATAACGGTCCACGGATGCAGACGGCCCTCTTGAAAAATACGGCCCTGATGAAAGGTTTTCTCGTCGGGCAGTATGCAAAGGACTTTGGCAAGGCACTGCCCGAGCTGGCAGGCTGGATCCAGAGCGGACAGCTGCAGTATGCGGAGAACATCGTAGACGGATTCGAGAACACGATTGAAGCATTCCTCGGGCTGTTCAGCGGTGATAACCTCGGCAAACAGCTCGTTAAGGTCAGTGAGATGACAAAGTAGGTACTCCGGGTAATTTTTTTAGGTAAATCGACATTTTTTTCATCATAATAGTTGTCATCTGGGAGCAAATCTACTAATGTAGATAATTGGTAATTCCTAAATGACATGAAGAAAGTGCGGTTGTTTATTATGCCTAAATCTCTAACTCCAACAGATACCCATCAATTACTGCATATCCCATCCAGCAGCACGCATAAGCGTGCTGCTATTTGTGTGGCCATTTTCTTATTTATCGTATCGATGCTGATTCTGCCGTTCGGGGAAAGGATGCTTCCGGAGGTCAAACCCTTTCTTCCGGCATTCATCGCCTGGTTTCTGTTCGGTGATTTTATGACGGCATATCTGCTGTACAGTCAGTTCAGGGCGGCGCGGTCCATGTCCCTGCTGGTGCTGTCATGTACATACCTGTATACCGCTCTGATTACGCTTCCGCATATTCTCACATTTCCGGGGGTATTCTCGGATACCGGACTCATCGGTGCGGGAGATCAGAGCGCGGTGTGGCTATGGGTGCTGTGGCATGGCGGGTTTCCGGCTGGCATCATGCTCTACGTATGGACGAGCTGGAAGACGTCTGCTCCTTTGAAGCCTCGAGGACTGGGAAGGAAGGGAGCCGCGGCCATCATGGTCGTCCTAGGGATCGTTCTGGGAGCTTATCTGCTTGTGACGCTGGGTAATGATGTCCTGCCCCGGATTATTCAGAAGGGGAATTTCCGGGCACTGCTGGATTCCGGCATCGGGCCGGTCGTATGGATGCTCAATATGCTTGCACTGGTGCTTCTGCTTGTGGTGCACCGCGGGCGCAGTGTGCTTCATTTATGGTTAACGGTAGCGGTGTTCGTGTTTCTGCTGGACGTAACCTTGACGTTATTCTCCGGAGCAAGATACAGCCTGGGGTGGTATGCAGCCCGGACGAACTCCCTGATCTCCGCTACCGTCGTCATCTGCTCGCTGATGTATGAAGTGAACAAGCTGTACATCCGGATGGTGAAGAACCGGGAGCAGCTGCTTTCTTCCCGGCAGCGCCTGGAGGAGGCGAATGAGCAGCTGACCCGGCTGTCTGAAATGGATGGTCTGACAGAGATCCCGAATCGGCGGGCTTTTGATGATAAGCTGAGTGAAGCTATGAAAAGTTCTGCAGCCGGCTCATATCCTGCAGCGCTGCTGCTGGTGGATGTAGACTATTTCAAGGCATATAACGATCACTACGGCCATCTGGGCGGAGACGCTGTACTGAAAGAAGTGGCCGCTGCGCTGGAACAGACTGCTTCTGCCTCATCTCTTGCATCGGCTTACCGTTATGGCGGTGAGGAATTTGCGGTCATTATGAAAGAGGCAGGGCCAGAGGAAGCGGCTGCGCTCGGAGAGCAAATCCGGGAAGCGGTAGCCCGGCTGCAGATTTCGCATGAACATTCGCAGGTGAGTCCCCATGTTTCGGTCAGTATCGGTGTCCACAGCCGCATCGTCCGGGACGGAGAGACAGGCCAGCAGCTGGTAGATCAGGCGGATCGCGCGCTGTACCGGGCAAAGGAAGCGGGACGGAACCGCGTAGAAATCAATGGATAGCGAAGATGCGTACATAGGAATTGAACAAAAAAACCGTTCCTTCGTCCATGGATCATCCATCGGAGTGAGGGAACGGTTTTTACATGCAGGCTTATCAAGCCGGCAGATCAGGCAGCCGGGTTGGGTCCGGTAATGTGGACATACTGCCTGTACATCGACACGCGCCAGTGGGTGATCATACCGTAGGCGAGCAGGAAGAACAAGGCGCCGGTCTGCGGGATCGAAATGTGCTGTTCAATGTAACCATGCAGCAGAAGGCGGACGGTGAGCAGCCCTAGTAAAATAAAGACAAAGCCGCGTGAGCGCTGGATAAATACCTGCCCGTCCACAAGCTGGAATTTGGTGCCGCGAATGAGTGGATAGGAGAAAATAAACCAGCCGATCAAAAACGAAATAATTCCCCACAATACGGGAATACGCACTTCCGGGACGACAAACATGAGAAACCCGGTCGTCATGCCTAGCGGAGGAATAATAATCTTGCGTACCGTAACCGGACGGTGGCTGGCTTTTACTCGTATGAAAATAGCAGTCAGTGCCATGACCAGCATGGCGATCGTCGAACCTATTTGAAGAATTGGGGAGTTCAGATCCAGATGAACCACAATTCAAGACCTCTTTCCTTCAGTAATGTCACAAAATCTATGCCTACATGATTATACCATATAACCTCGCATGACAACATGAACGCCTCATTTGAAATGTATAAAATATTAATATTTTTCCATATTTTGAGTGCAATTTCTTGGCTGTTGAGTTAACATAAAGTTAATAAAGAGACAGGAGTCGACAGAGAAACTAGAACAAAGGAGGCAGATCAAGATGCAGTGGTACAAACGAATGTTTCTGTTTCTCATCATGTACGGGTTCTCGGTTTATCTATTGTATATTGCCGCCCTCTATGCGCCGTATCTGCTGCCTGTCATCTGGTTTACTGCTCTGACCCTGTTGATCTGCGGATTGTGTTATGTCTTTTGCCAGCATCTATCTGACTCCCGGAAGAAACGAAGTCGTTAGCGCATAAGGGAACATGGAATACGAAATGGAGTTAGGGGCTGTCTTATGAGGCAGCCTCTTTATATTTCCTAAAATAACAAATCGTTTGTTAGCCGTAATTCGTCTTATATACAGAGACGGTTAACCAACAAGGGGAAAGGGGCCTCGGTTATGGAAGAGGTGGAACAAGACTTGGCTGCAGCGGCATGCCGGGGGGATGAGGCTGCGTTTCATGCGCTGGTTTCATCACAAAAGAGGAGGCTGTACGGCATCGCATACAGTTATCTGCATAATGAGAATGACGCGCTGGAAGTACTTCAGGAGACGGTGTGCCGGGCCTGGAGCCGGTGCGGAAGCCTGCGGAATCCGGAACATTTTGCATCCTGGCTGATCCGCATTTTGATCCACTGCTGTGTGGATGAGCAGAAGCGCAGACAGCGGATGGTTCCTTACAGTGAGATTCACGAGAAGGGAAAAGCGGAGATGGTGAGCGACAGCAAGCTGGATCTGGAGCGGGCGCTGAGCCGACTGAAGGAGAAGTACCGGCATGTGCTGATTCTTCGTTATTACGAGGATATGTCTGTGGCTGACATCGCCATGGTGCTGGATTGTCCGGAAGGAACCGTAAAAACCCGTCTGCGTCAGGGATTAAAATTGTTGAAGCACAAAATGGAGCCGGGAGGTGCGTTTCGTCATGCATAATCAGGAGGATCGTGTGCTGAAAGGATATATGGACGAGGTCCGGGCTAAAGCGGCGTCCATGCCGGATGATAAACTGGATGATGCCGTGCGGCAGGGAATAGAGAGGGGAAAGCTCTCACCATCACCGCGCCGGCGGAATAGAATTTTTACGGCCGCCGCTGTGCTGGCTGCAGCGGTTATTCTGCTTTGGAGCGGAGTATGGCAGCCCCAGGCTGAGCGCACGACTGGAGGGCCGTTTCCTCCGCTTACCGTGGATTTAAGTAAGAATCCGGAATTGAGCCAGTTTAATGAGAAGGGACTCATTCAGCCGGTCGGACGATCCACTGTGAAGGGAGACTACAAGTTGACGGTGGATGGTGTCATCGCTGGTTCCCAGCAGCTGAAGGTGCTGTATACCGTAGAGCATTCACTGAAAAAGCCGGTCATGGTGCTAGACACCATAATAAAGGACCCAGTGACAAATGAGCCTTATAAATCCAGCGCGGCATACGGAGGAGGCAATGCCATACCTGCTGGAATTCATTCGTTCGACGCGGATTATGTGTATGAAGAAAGCCAGGAGATCCCGGAGAATCTAATCTTAGAAGTCAAAATCGCGCCGTATTCTTCGGAGTTTCGTTATAGCCGGGATTTACCGGATGCCATTAACCTCGAGGTTTCGCTGAAGCTGGATCTGAAAACGTATCAAAAGCTGGTCCGCACGATCCCGATCCAACAGACGCTCGAAGTGGAGGGACAGAAGATTTTGATTCGGGAGGCGGTGTTATCGGCTGCAGGCATGGTTCTGAAGGTCACCGTGGATCCTGCAAATACGCTGGAGATAAAGGAAATGAACAATGTGTATCTCGAAGCGGTTAAGGGAGGGTTTCCAACATTGGTAAATAGTTGGTTAAGCTATTATCCTGATGACAAGGGGGAAGCCGATTACTACTTCAGAGGAGCAGCCTTATATGACACAGATTCCATTACATTGAAGGCTGTTGGATTAGAGGCCGTTGATCCTGAAAAGTTGAATGTTGTTGTAGATTTGAAGAAGGGCGAGCTGCTGGAGGTGCAGGTAGACGGTCTAGAATATGGTGGTCATCAGCTTGATCAGGACCGGGAAGGTAATGAGGTCAACACACTGACCTTTAACTATGTGAACAAAGATAAGGAATATGTCACAGCCATCCCGAGTTTTGAACGGCGTTTTGTTGATGGAGAGGGACATGTGCACGAAATGGGAGATTATATTTCGAGCGGTAGCATTAAAGAAGCCGTTATTTCACTTAAAATCGAACCGCTGGACTACCCGCAGCCGCTGACCTTCAGCTTGTACAGCTATCCCAACGTCCTGGAGAAGAAGATTGAGGTTCCAATTCAATAGCAGCAAAAAGCACGTGCCCCGTTATCAAGGGCACGTGCTTTTTTGGTGACGACGGATTTCAAATCTCGCGATCGCGCGGTTACTCTTTCTCAACTTGTCCCGGCGGCTTCTTCTTCAGCTCAGACCTCACGGCTGGCGGGACGGGTACGCCCCTGGCATCCAACAGCTCAATCAGCGTCTTAGGCACACCGTTTAGCAGCAGCCATTGACGCAGCGTCTCGATGGCACGGATATGGCCGCTGCCTTCGTCGCGCCAGGTGAGCAGCTCCACGACCTTGATTACGAGCGACATCAGCTCCACCTGAGCCTTTTCTGTTTTTTCTGCACGAAGCTTTTGATAGGCGGCTTCTTTCTCCCAGTCCAGCAAAATCTCATCACCGATCGTCGGTTTCATCAGTGTATATTCGTAAAAACAGCCCGGGCACTGCACATGGGCGAGCTGTTCGTGGTTAAAGCTGATTTCAACGGTCTCGCTGCACTGTCTGCAAGGGAAACGGACTTGAATGGCTGATTGAATGTCCATCATGTATAAAGCCTCCTTGGGTTGTACATCACTACTTCATGTGTGATGAATACTGTTTACCCAAACTTTCAGTGAGAGACCCACTACATGGAGATAAGATTCATTATGGGTGATACGGCGATGGTTGTCGATGATCAGGAAGATTTCACATGGGCAAATACATTGTACACAAAGGAAATGATCCCGATCGTTACGGCTGTTCCGCCAATAGCAATCACAGGCTCCATGCCTTCTACGCCAGAGTTTAGGAGGATCAGACCGATCATCATGACAGGCAGTCCCAGATTATGAAGCCAGAAATGAATTTTACCCGCTGTGGAGCCACCCGCCTGCGGAAAGAGATGGTAAACCACGCCAGCAAGTCCCAGTGACGCCCACCCCAGCAAATTGACGTGAGCATGCACAGAGCTAAGCGCAAAATCATGTGACATGGACATAAACATCCCCAAACCGACACCAATGATAAAATAAACTGCTGCAATCTGAATCAACCTTACTCCCATGAACATCCTCCTTTTAAAAGGTTACTATCCATGTTATATGTCAGGGTTGGCGCAGTATGCGAATTTGGACACAGAACAGGAAACTTTTGCAAAAATAAACCGGAAGAAGAGATAATCACCATAGGCGGTTGGGTAATAGAGTAAGAGTCAAAAATAAGAGGGAGTGTGCGGGATGGCGGAAGAGAATAAAAACAATGTCTATTTTTATATAGGTACCTATGGTCCTCAGGAAGAGGAGGGCATTCACCTGGCATCGCTGGATCGGGAAAGTGGCGAGATGTCGCTCCTGCATGGCGTTTCGGGCATCGAGAATGCGACATTTCTGAACTGGGATGAGCTGAATCGTGTGCTGTACGCGGTCAGTGAAAAAGAAAATAGTGAGGTGGTCGCTTACACGGCTGATCCGGAAACACACCAGTTGACCGTTTTGAATCGGAAAGATACCGATTCTTCAGGAACATGCCATCTCTCGCGCTCGGGCGACGGGAAATATCTGTTCACGACGGGATATGGCGACGGTGGCGTTACGGTGCTGGAGCTTCAGGAGAACGGCAGGCTCGGCGAGATTGCATCCCTGATCCGTCACAGTGGAAAAGGGGCGCGTGAAGACCGTCAGTCGGAAGCCCATCCGCATTCGGTATTTCATGATCCGAACCGGGAATTTGTGATCGTGTGCGACCTGGGGATGGACAGTATCAATCTGTACCGCCTCAAGGAAGGCAAGCTGGTTACACACCGGGAAGTCATCATGCCGCCGGGAGCGGGACCGCGTCATGTGACTTTTCACCCGAATGGCAAATGGATGTATGCCGTGAATGAGCTCAATAACACCATTACGTTCTTTGCCTATGATTCCACCTTTGGTGATTTGAAGACACGGCAGCATATCTCTACCCTGCCATCCGGTGTTGTGATGGAGGACAGTACGGCAGCCCAGCTGGCGATCTCTCCGTGCGGCCGCTTCCTGTATGCATCCAACCGTGGTCATGACAGCATTGTTCAAATGAACATTAATCCGGAAACCGGGATGCTGGAAGCTGTCAATTGGGTTCCATCCGGCGGAAAGAACCCGCGGCATTTTCATATGGTTCCTGGCGGATATCTGCTTTCTGCCAACCAGGACAGCAACTGTATCGTGTCTTACCAAATCAATAAGGAAACCGGCGGACTGAAGGAAACCGGATTTTCGCTGGAGGTCCCTCGTCCTGTATGCATCTGCCCGGTTGAGAAGCCATAGCCGCCTGATGCTCCGCAGGAAATGACCGCCCATGTGTCGAACCTCTTCTGTAAGCAGGGACAGGGAGGGAAGAGACATCATGTATAAAGTAATGGTGGTCGATTTTAACGGGACATTGGCGGAGAGTAAATATGCGGTCATCCAATTGATGAACGGACTGGCTGACAAATATGGGTATCAGAAAATCCGGGATGAGGACGTGGAGCGGATGGCCTCGATGCCGATCCGTGAACGGCTGAAGTTTATGAAGTGTCCCATGTACAAACTGCCTTGGCTGATGCGGGACGTCAAACAAGGCTACAAGGAAGCGGCCATTACGCTGAATCTGGTGCCTGGTACGGCTCAGGTTCTTGCAGCGGCAAAGGAAAGCGGGCTGACCCTGGGTGTTCTCTCTTCGAACAGTGAAGAGAACATCCGGGGATTTTTTGATAATCATCATATTCATGAATACTTTGATTTCGTCTATACTGCCAAAAGCATTTTCGGCAAGGATAAGGCCTTGAAAAGGCTCATCCGTCAGCATGGATACGCTGCACATGAGATCCTTTATGTAGGGGACGAGCTGCGGGATGCGGTGGCTTGCCAGAAGGCGGGCGTAGATTGTGCACTGGTGACGTGGGGATATGATACAGAGGAACTGCTTCGGCAAGGGCAGCCCAGGTATATGGTGAGAACACCGCAGGAACTTCAGGATCTGATGCTCATGAAAAAAACTTCGTCAGATGCATAAAAAAACGTTTGACAAACCCCGGGGTATGTCATTACAATACCTATAACATACTAAACAGGTAGGAATTATATAATTTGTTCTCACCGTAAAAACGGAGGAACCTTTTTGGAAACAGCAGACACGGCTATGCCATGCCGGTTTGACTGCAGCCTTAAGGTGTCCTCTGTTTTTTTTCTGCCTGAAAGACAGATGGTCCATGATAAAAAAAGGGGAGTGGATGTTATGAAAAACAATGGTAAACGCAGTGTATTCCTGGGGTTAGCGATGATGCTCGCAGTATCTTTGACTGCTTGCGGCGGCGGGGGGACTAAGCAGGTTGAAGCGGAAACCGGGACTGGAAATGCGAAGAGCACAGAGAGCAAAACGGTCGAGCTGCTGAATGTATCCTATGATCCGACTCGCGAGCTGTATGAAAGCTATAACAAGGCATTTGCCCAGTATTGGGAAAAAGAAAGCGGCCAAAAGGTGACGTTCAAGCAATCCCACGGGGGGTCAGGTAAACAGAGCCGTTCCGTCATTGACGGTCTGGAAGCCGATGTTGTCACCCTTGCCCTCGGTTATGATATTGATGCCATCCGTCAGTCGGGACTGATTCAGGGAGGCTGGGAGAGCAAATTTGAGCATAACAGCTCCCCTTATACATCCACAATTGTATTTTTGGTCAGAAAAGGAAATCCGAAAAATATTAAAGACTGGCCGGATCTGATCCAGGAAGGCGTGGAAGTGATCACTCCGAATCCGAAGACCTCCGGCGGTGCGCGCTGGAATTACCTGGCTGCGTGGGGATACGCCCTGAAAGCGAACAATCAGGATGAGTCCAAGGCCCAGGAATTTGTCAAAGAGCTGTTTACGCACGTACCGGTTCTGGACAGCGGAGCTCGCGGAGCGACAACGACGTTCGTAGAACGCGGTATCGGTGATGTGCTGCTGGCCTGGGAGAATGAGGCTTACCTGTCCATCAACGAGCTGGGACCCGATAAATTTGAAATCGTGAATCCCTCGGTCAGCATCCTGGCAGAGCCGCCGGTTGCAATTGTGGACAAAAATGTAGACAAACGCGGAACGCGGGAGACGGCAGAAGCCTATCTGAAGTACCTGTACAGTGAAGAAGGGCAGAAGATTGCTGCTGAGAACTATTACCGCCCGACGCTGCAGTCCGTCGCGGATCAATTTAAAGACCAGTTCCCGGCCATTGAACTGTTTACATTGAAGGATGTGTTTGGTACGTGGGGGGAAACCCAGGAGAAGCATTTTAACGATGGCGGTATTTTTGATCAAATTTATGTACCGGGAAGCTGATCAGCGACAAGAAAGCTGAAGGCAGGAAAGGATGATTAAGGATGTCAAGTCTCCATATCAGACGCAAGAAACAGCGAAACGTGCTTCCAGGCTTCGGGATTGGAATGGGGTTTACGGTATTTTACTTAAGTCTCGTTGTACTGCTCCCATTATCCGCCCTGCTGCTGAATTATACGGGACTAACCTGGGAGAAATTCTGGAGTGTGGCGAGCGATCCGAGAGTGCTGGCCTCCTACAGGGTGAGCCTCGGTACGGCGGCACTGGCGGGCCTGCTGGATACGGTGCTGGGATTGCTGCTGGCATGGGTGCTGGTCCGATATGACTTCCCCGGAAAAGGGATCTGGGACGCGCTGATTGATCTGCCATTTGCGCTGCCGACAGCGGTGGCCGGTGTGGCACTGACCGCGATCTATTCCCAAAACGGCTGGATCGGCTCTATTCTGGAGCCGCTGGGTATCAAGGCGGCTTTCAGCCCGCTGGGGATTACGCTGGCGCTGATGTTTATCGGTATTCCGTTCGTCGTTCGGACCGTGCAGCCTGTGCTTCAGGATGCCGAGCGGGATGCAGAGGAAGCGGCAGCAACGCTGGGAGCGGGACGATGGCGGACGTTTTGGACCGTGATCTTCCCGGTGCTGATTCCGTCCCTGCTGACGGGATTTGCGCTGGCTTTTGCGAGAGGCATTGGAGAGTACGGGTCTGTGGTGTTCATATCCGGCAATATGCCGATGAAAACCGAGATTGCCCCGCTGCTGATCATGTCCAAGCTGGAGCAGTTTGATTACGCCGGAGCAACAGCCGTGGCGCTGATCCTTCTGCTGATCTCCTTTGTCCTGCTCCTCGGTATCAATCTGCTGCAGAGATGGAGCCGGAAGGCGGCTAGATAGCTTTTCAAGGGGAAGGGGAGTCACAATTATGGCACATGGTGCTGTGTTAACACCGCTAAAGTCTCAAAAAAGCAATGCTGCACCGGCAGCTACAGAGCAGCGCTGGGTGCGATGGGTTCTGATTGGATTGGCAGGCCTGGTCCTGCTCTGGCTGATCATCCTTCCGCTCGCGATTGTGCTGAGTGAAGCGCTCAAAAAAGGATGGGGCGTATATATTGCAGCACTGTCTGACCCCGATGCCCTGTCAGCGCTGCGGCTCACGCTGCTGACTGCTGCAATCACGGTTCCGCTGAACACGATTTTTGGCGTCGTGGCCGCCTGGACCATCACCAAGTTCCGCTTCAAGGGCAAGGGACTGCTGGTCACACTGGTGGATCTGCCGTTTGCGGTATCGCCGGTGATCGGCGGCTTGATCTTTGTTCTGATTTTTGGACGGCAGGGATGGCTCGGTCCCTGGCTGGATAGCCATGATATTAAAATTATTTTTGCACTACCGGGGATCATCCTGGCTACATTGTTCATTACATTCCCGTTTGTAGTGAAGGAGCTGATCCCCTTGATGGAGGATCAGGGAACCGGGGAGGAGGAAGCTGCGGTTACCTTGGGCGCCAAGGGCTGGCAGGTCTTCTGGCAAGTAACCCTGCCCAACATTAAATGGGGACTGCTGTACGGTATTATTCTATGTAATGCAAGGGCGATGGGAGAGTTCGGAGCGGTTTCTGTCGTCTCGGGCCATATCCGCGGTGAAACGAATACACTGCCGCTGCATGTCGAAATTTTGTATAATGAGTACCAGTTTCAGGCTTCCTTTGCGGTGTCTTCACTCCTGCTGCTGCTGGCACTAGTTACCCTGCTGCTGAAAAACTGGTTTTCGCGAAAAAGTACCCATTGACAGTAGGAAAGGGCACATGCTAAGTTAAATTCACACTAATCGGGTTGGAATAGGGTGTAATAGTTTATAATAAAACAGGGCGTGAGCCCGGATGGGAGGCGGTAGCGGTGGTGAAGCCATTGAAGGTTGATGAAGCATGGCTTGAACGCATAGCGGGCCTGCTGGACGACATGGAGTTTGGTTCACTTCATATCGTCGTACATGAAGGACAGATTGTACAGATGGAGCGAACGGAACGCAAGCGGTTCGGGAATTCCCCGGCAAGCAGCCCGGCGGAGAAACCTGGCCGGCCCTCTGCCCGCCAGCAGCTTCCCCGATCTTCTGCCAAGTGAATCATAAGGAGCGCCAATCCTGACTGCCAATGCGGCAGCGGATGGCGCTCTTTTTTTAGTTTAAGACTGCTCCGGATCAGGCGGCGAGGGGATGGCTGGTGTGCTGTGGCGTCCAAGCCTTTGCCCTGCGGTTTCTCTGCGGCCGGTGGCGGGGAGGTGGCTGCCCGCTGCGGCAAGACCGTAAACAGGCATATTGTTATACATGGCTTCGTACTGTCCTTTGCTGACGAGATAAGACTCATGATAGATGCCGACGCTGCCATCCGTGCCGATCTTGCGGTTGAAGTTTTTCCAGGCTGTCAGATGCTTCTCGCCATGCCGGGCATAATGCTCCAGTTCCTCGAAAGAACGCCAGTATTGAATAACCGTCGCCCCGCGCGGGGAGAGATGGAAGGTGCCGTTCAGGAAGCCCAGCTCCTTGTTCTGGTACAGCTCGGATATCATCGGACCCATCGCTTGAAATACAGGCAGCCACTTATGTACAGCCCACAGCTTGTTAATCCGCATTCCGATAATAAATACGACAAACGAATCTTCCATTTCGGCCGTGTACCGGCCAGCAATCACGTGACTCATTATGAGCCCCTCCTTCGGATAATTCCACAAAACTAACTCAATTATAGACTGAAGTTAAAAGTTACCGTTCTGGTTGGCTGCGATGGCAAGTGTTCTTACACCCGCTGTTGCCTCCAAAATGCTTGGAATTGTAATCAAAGGTGACATTTTGGAGGCAAGCTTATGCTTTCGTTGCTAGCTTTCCTTCGGAAAGCTTTTAGGCGGACGCTGACGCTTCTCCAGAATCACTTGTCACCTCCGCTATAGAAGGGTTGATCTTAAATTCATTCTATATAGCTCAGCTCAACCAAGTTTCTCAGTTCTTTTGCTCGATCAGGGATATCTGCCCTTCATAGAAGCTCATCACATCGTGGCTGGCATACAGCTGCGAAGTAAGGAATGCTCCGTAGAATGTCGTAAACAGAAAAGATACGGCTGTCTGATCAGTAATGTCAGGCCTCAGTCTGCCGTCTTCCCGGGCTTCGGCAATGCATTGCTGAAACAGCGCAAACATATTCGGAGACTCCGCGCCCTGGTCAACATGTTCCGGAAACAGAAGCAGCACTTCAGGCTGACTCAGCTCCGGCATTGCCGGATGCATGTTAACCTCGGACAAAAAGGCAATCAGACTTGGCATAATCCCCGGCTGCTCCCGAAATCCTTCGGCCACATTGCGGTACAGATGACGAACAGCCTGGAGACCTCGAAGCTGATCTGTACGAATTTCAATAATCCGGCGGGACAGCCACAGCCTCATATAATAAAGCAGAAGATCCTCCTTCTTCCGAAACAGATTGAAAAAGGTGACTTTGGAGACTTCGGCCTTCCGGCAGACGTCTTCCAGCATGACCTCACGAAACGTCTGTTTTTCGATGATCGACAGAAAGGCTTCGTAGAGGGCAATCCGGGTTTTGGCTTTTTTTAATTCGCGCAGGGGGACCTGGGATAATTCCATGTTACGCAGCTCCTATCGTGCGTTGCGTTAATTAAATTTAACTTATGTAAATAAATTTACTTGAGTTAAGCTAATGTGTCAAACGAATTGTGAGATCATTTGTATATATATGAAAAAAGCATGCTGAGATCAAGTCTCAGCATGCTTTGAAAGGATGAGATGGGCTGGAGCATGGTTTAACTGCGGCTCCGTTCTTTGTGTCCACGGCGCCTTGGTTTCAAAGGTTCCGGTTCAGCCGGCAGGGTCTGTTCATCGGCTGCCGGCTCCAACACCCGCTGTTGTTTAAAGTCGTTCAGCAGTTCCGGATGGCCTGCATAGGGCCGTTCTTTTCGGGCTGGAGCCGCATTAAACCAGAAGCCGGCCAGATAGAGCATGAGCTGTGTTGCGAGTGTAAAGATGGCAGCTTCGCGCCAGAACAACAACGGGAGCGCTGCTGCAGCAATCAAGGCATGCAGGACGTAGAACACCGCACTGGGCAGGCCGCGTCTGGCATCCATCGCGAGCCGGTAGACCGACAGCGTAGAAATCATGCAGGTGAGCCATACACACCATACTTCGGGTCTGGACCATCCTCCTGTCATCTTCAATTCGGTGATCAGGTTGAAGCACCACCATACGGCTGCTGCAAACACCAGGCCGGGCACTGCCGGTTTGAGCAGGAGCCATAGTCCCAGCCCGAATCCGGGAGCTTCCACACGCCGCAGCAGCTCGCTGCGTTCCCGCACCAGCCCGTTCATCTCCCGTTCCAGACTTTCGCTTAACAGCGGGAGTCTGGACGGGTCCCGATCCCGCAAATACGCGTTGATCTGCTCCAGGAGGCTCTCCGTTAGACGGTCAGCAGCCTTGCACTCCAGCAGCAGAGTCGTTAACTGATGTTCCGTCAGCGGCTCCAGCTGCCGGGATGATGCGGCTGCAAGCGGACCGGCAAGCTGGGTGTACAGCGTCAAAGACTGCCGGATCCTCTCCAGGACTTCCATTCGTGCGGTCTGAAGCCGGGAAGAGGAATATATGTATAAACCGAGGAAAACAGCCGCAGCCAGCAGCACTGCAAGCAGACCTTCCATTGAGCCGAAAATATTCTCGATCCACGCCGCAAGGGACAAGCCGATCCCTCCTTCAATATTCTACTTTTCACTATTGCACAAGAAGGAAGTTATTTCAAGGCGGGCACCTCATAGCTATGCATTTTATAGGGCTTCAAGGCGGCTGGCGCGAATCGGCTCAGTTGAAAGGTGCAGCGGCATCACGATCTTCTTAAAGATCGTGATGCCGCTGACGGTGCGAAATGAAAAAAAAAATGGGCGCGATCACCTGGGCATTCACCCTTGAATGGTTGAGGGAATGGTTGTATTATTTCCTTAGGGAAACATTTTTTCTTTAGGTAAAATTAATGTGGATAATGCAGACTTAAATATATAAGTAAAGGAGCGGCGGAAAAGATGGATCAAGCATCGTTAGCCAAAGGCCCGAAACAGCGGGTTAAGCTGACCACCCTTTATGTGCTGGTGCTGCTGCTGGCAGCATAGAGGAGTGGCCAGGCGGACGTGAATTGGTGAGTGAATGGTACGGGGGCTGCGAGACTGCGGGGACGAGGGCAGGGATAGGGACATGTACAGAAGTAGGGATGAAGTAAAGAAACAAAGTACAGAAACAAAGCACAGGGTAAACCGCGGGTTTGCCCTTTTTTAATAGGGATAAACATCCATCGGAAACAAATAAATTGTGCGAAATGCAAAGTTAACTTGACATTATATGCAAAGCTAACTATGCTAATTATGTAAAGTATACTTTGCAAGGGAGTGTTCCTTTGAAGACGAGAATTGCAGAGCTGCGGAAGCAGCATAAGTTGTCCCAGGAAGAGCTGGGACTGATTGTAGGAGTTACCCGGCAAACCATAACCTCTCTGGAACGGGGGAAATATACGGCGTCCCTTGTTCTTGCTTACAAAATTGCCAGGCATTTTGGACTTACGATTGAAGAGGTTTTTGATTTCAGCGAATTGGAGGAGTTGTAATGGAAACGTACAAAATGCAAATCAACACCCGCAAGAATCTACTTTCACTCGCTGCTGCTGTCATGCTGGTCATTTATGCAGGTCTTCTGTTGTACCGCGGAGGGATACTCCCGATTGGTTCAAAATGGTAAAAAGAGAGGGGCGATGGCGATGGGTGAGTGCGAGATTATCAAGGTGGTTCCAACGGTTGAGCGAAAAACCGTAAGTGTCAAAAGTTATTCTGAAGAAGGGGATTTTTGGCTTCACCCCGAGATGGCCGAGGAAGAGGAATTCGATCTCAAGGTCCATGAACTGGTCGATTGGCTGGCCAGACAGGAACTCCCCAATGTTGGGAACTTTTATGCCGATTCGAAGATGAGACAACTAAACTTAATCAAATACTTCAAGGCTTTGTTCTGGATCAAGCCGGATTTGATGTTTATCGGCGAAGCCCCCGGCATTCACGGCTGCGTCAAAACAGGCATTCCCTTTACGTCGGAACGGTTGATCCAGGACGGGCAACTGGACCGTTATTTCCTAGGTACCCGGTTTGACGCCGAAGGAAACAAGGCGGAGGGGTCCGCAACGGTCATCTGGCAGGCGATTGGTCGATTGTCCAAGCCCCCAGTCATGTGGAACGCGTTTCCGCTTCACCTAAGGAAAAAGGACGGAAAGAACCGGACGCCTACTACCTCTGAATTGAAGTGGGGAGCCTTTGCGCTAGGCAGAGTGCTTGAGTTATTCCCGGGAGTGGAAATTATTTCGATCGGTAAGAAAGCAGAGAGCGCGTGTGAAAAAGTCGGGGCTATAACATCGGGCCATTTAATTCACCCGGCTTATCATACAAACGAATTTCGTGAGCAATTTGATTCTCATTTCTTCAAGAGGGCATAAGTATGGATTTACATTATTGCTAACAAACTCTGCTCCGAAGCGGACTTCCACCATGTTCTCGCTTGGCAGATCCCACACGCGTATCCGGACGTCAAGATCAATTTTGAGGTTAAGTCACCCGGGACGCGGGTCTATCTTTATCTGGTTGTGATCCATACGGGCCAACGGACCGCAATCGAAGAGCTCAAAAAGAGATCAATAGATTATACTGCGTCAATGATGGCTATACAAATGATTATGATGGCAAAAATAAACAAACAATCTATTGAACTATATTATCTAAAATATAAATGAGGATGAAAAATGACAGATAAAGATTCAGTAAAGAAGAGATTTTTAAGTGAATTCTCAGGTGCAGTTGAAGATTGGGATATACATCTTTTGGAAGCTGGAGACGATGACGAGAAAAAACGCTACCAAAAAATTTTAGAAGAGCAGGAGGAGTACGGGAATATAAGAAACTATGGTTTAGGACGGGACCTTTGGTACAGCAACGACCATTATATTAACTTTCAGATACAGGATTTAATAGAGAATGCACAAGATGATACTGTTCTATACGAAGAGCTGAGAAAAGTTTGGGTTGGAAAAGTTAATAAACGAAAACCTAATGCAATGGCCATAAATATGGATGAAGAATTTGATGGCTATTTGATTACCATACATTTTGAAATGGATCTTGATCTTGAATTTCTCTCTCTGGTTGTTGCAAATTATTTGTGTGCTAGGCAGAGTAAGGATGATAGCGAAAGAAAGAAACTAGTTACAGAAATGACTACACTATTTTGTTACTTGCTTGATAAAGATTATTTTGTCAAACAAAATAAAGGTTCACTGGAAGTCGAGAAGGGTTCAGTATCCAATGTAATAGCATCTCAAATACTTGAAGCAAGTATGAAATTTGTTTTAGGTCATGAAATTGGTCATCATTTATTAAAACATACGGCCACAGATGGAAGAAATATTGTAAACAAATTCAAACCAATGATTTTAACTCATAATGCAATGCAATTAGACGAGTTTGCTGCCGATAATTTTGGATTTGATCTATTAGTTCGAGGCATGAATCCGCTAATTCCAAATCCTCATTTTTTAATCGCTCCATTAATTGTAATATTATTGCTTGCCATATATGATGAATCTCCCGAACAACCTAGTACGGATCATCCTTCATTAAGAGACAGATATCTAAATCTATTAAATAAGATTTCTGAATTTAATGAATACCTAGCAAATATCTATCAAGAAATTTTAAACGAAATAGCTTCATGGATACGTGATTACTTCAGTAACTTTATTCACTGGAGAACAGAATGGTGGAAGGTTTAGCAACACTTCCGAAGGAAAGATGAGGCGACAACGGACCAACATTTACAAAGCTTATGATGATGCAAAAAAAAGGTATGTCGGGGGACAAGAACTTGTACCGATTACCGGGGGGATATGATGAAAATATATTTATTTTACATCTTAATATGTGCTTCATTGTTGCCCTTTATTCTTAGCATTTAGTTTTATTCAGTTTAGTGTAATCAACAACTTATGTAAATTGTTTGGTTCATAATTCCAGGGGGAACTTATTTGAAAAAAACATTGCTGTTTCTATTAGTTCTGCTATTAATATTCTCTTCACAAGCAGCTGAAGCACACCCAGGCAGAACAGATAGTTCTGGTGGACATACTTGTCGAACGAACTGCGGCAAATGGGGATTGTCATCTGGAGAATATCACACTCATAACGGCGGATTATCATTTTCAGATGATGTTGAGTATCCAGATGATGAAGGGTCTTCATACGTCGAGGTACCCGAAATGACACAGGAACAACTTGAAGAAACATATGCTTCTTTAATCAAAGCGGGCCGTGACATTGGATATAAACACGGTGTTTATTGCATACTAAGAATGCCGAGAATCGCAGCGTAAAAATGCTCAAGTAGATGCAAAAATAAAGAGGCACTTGTCAGCACCACAATTTCCTCCTATCGTTAGGTTAGCGACAACTTGACGAAGGAGACTGGAAGGATGCTGAAAATGCCCCAGCAACAGTATATCAAATTTTTACGCGAAGCAGAAGGATTAACGGTGAGCGAAATTGCTAGACAGACGGGAGTTCATTGGCGAACAGCAAAGCGTTACGCAGACCAGGACAACTGGAATGAAAGCCTGGCTAAACGAAAAAGCAGCAGCCCGGTCATGGGCCCTCACATGGAGGTGGTCGATACCTGGCTAGAAGAGGACCGGCTGCTTCCACGCAAGCAGCGCCATACTGGGGTCCGGATCTTCCAAAGACTGAAAGAAGAGTATGCGTTTACGGGTGGACAACGTACGGTGTTAGCCTACGTGAAGAAGCGCAAGGGTGAAATGGAA
>NZ_JABBPN010000008.1 GCF_012933385.1 Paenibacillus lemnae | reverse complement strand
TAAACTGTACCCTACAAGATGGACACTTTGAAAAAAGTCATCTTGTAGGTTTTTTTGTGTACAATAAAGAAAAAACGAGCGGCGGTCGAAACAAATGTCCAAAAAATTATTCACAACTCAGCAACAGAATGAGCTACAAAAGAACCCCTATGTGAAACGGGTCAGTGACAAAGCTATCACCTACACGGATGCGTTCAAAGAACACTTCATCCAAGCTTACGAGCAAGGCAAGCTCCCCCATGAGATTTTTCAAGGGGCTGGATTTGACGTCGACATCTTAGGGACCAAACGCATACAAGCGGCTTCTGATCGCTGGCGCACGGCTTATGAGCAGAAGGGGATCATCGGTCTTGCGGACGCGAGAAAGTATACTTCCGGACGTCCTTCAACACGCGAACTCAGCCCCGAAGAACAAATCACTCGGCTGGAAGCCAAACTGGAATGGCTGGAAGTGGAGAACGAATTCCTAAAAAAGCTCGAATGGCTAGAAAGGCAGGCGAAGAAACCAAAATCCAAGTAAGTGCGAGGCAGAAGTTCGAATGGATTCAGCAGATCACGAATTGCCCCAAGTTCAAACGTAAGGTACGGTGGCTGTGCCACCTCGCTCAGGTTTCCCGTTCCGGTTATTATGCGTATCTTAGTGAGAAAGCCGTTTTCAACAGGCAGAAGCAACAGGAGCAAGACGAACAGGCCTACCAGATCCTGCTGAGCGCTTACCGGTACAAGGGCAGAAAGAAAGGCGCTCGCCAGATCCACATGACGCTCCAGCTTCAGTACGGGTTCACCTACAACCTTAAACGCATTCGTCGGCTCATGAAAAAGTTCGGCCTCATGTGCCCGATAAGGCGCGCAAATCCTATGCGCCGGATGGCCAAAGCGACGCAGGAACATCGCACGTGTCCCAACACGTTACAGCGGGAATTCAAGCCCGGAGTAGCCGGCCAAGTTCTCCTCACGGACATCACCTATTTACGTTATGGAGCAAGTAGGCGAGCCTATTTATCAACGATTAAAGATGCCCAAACCAACGAAATTCTCGCCTACAAGGTCTCGGAATCACTGGGATTGGATCTGGCGCTGGACACGCTCAAGCAATTGAAGAAATATAGTCATCTCACGCCAACAGCGTTTATTCACTCAGACCAGGGATTCCACTACACGCACCCGAAGTTTCAAAAGCTCGTGAAGCAGATGAAGCTTGGGCAATCCATGTCGCGAAGAGGGAACTGCTGGGACAATGCGCCACAAGAATCCTTCTTTGGCCATTTGAAAGACGAAACCGATTTAAAAGCTTGTCAAACGCTTCAGCAAGTGAAGCAAGAGGTCAACCGTTATATGACGTATTACAATCTTGAACGGGGACAGTGGAACCTAAAGAAGCTGCCGCCTGCAACATACAGGCAACAGCTTCTTCACGTATCCTAACCTTTTTTAAAATGTCCTTTACAAGGGGTACAGTTTATAAGAAGCTGCCGCCTGCAACATACAGGCAACAGCTTCTTCACGTATCCTAACCTTTTTTAAAATGTCCTTTACAAGGGGTACAGTTTACATGCGGGTATGTCTTTTTTTTAACTCGATACAGCTGCGAATTTCTCCCGATAGATTTCAGCGGCTTTTACCATGTTGCGTAAAGAAGCTACCGTCTCCTCCAAACCTCTCGTCTTCAATCCGCAGTCCGGATTGATCCAGAACAGCTTCGGATCCAGCACCGATAAGGCGCGGTCCATCATAGAGATCATCTCTTCCACCGAAGGAACTCTCGGGCTGTGTATATCATACATTCCAAGTCCAATGCCCAAGTCATACGTATGATCTTCAAAATGGGAAACCAGCTCTCCGTGGGAACGGGAAGTTTCAATTGAGATCACGTCCGCATCCAGCGCCCGAATGGAATCAATAATATCATGAAACTCGCAGTAACACATGTGGGTATGAATCTGGGTTGTATCCCGAACCGTTGAAGTGCTTAATTTAAATGCCAGCACGGCCTGATCAAGGTAAAACTGGTGGCGGCTCTTTTTCAGCGGCAGCCCTTCCCGCAGTGCAGGTTCATCTACTTGGATCATTTCAATACCCGCTTGCTCTAATGCTTCTATCTCTTCCCGAAGCGCAAAAGCAATCTGGAACGCTGTTTCCTCGCGTGGAATATCATTTCTTACAAAGGACCAGTTCAAAATCGTCAGCGGTCCTGTCAGCATTCCCTTGACCGGCTTTTGGGTCAGTGATTGTGCATATACGGTCTCTTCTGTAGTCATGGGCTCCAAAAACTCTACATCCCCGTATATGACCGGCGGCTTCACACAGCGCGATCCGTAGGACTGTACCCATCCGCCGGAAGTAAAGGCAAATCCGCCAAGCTTTTCGCCGAAAAACTCAACCATATCGGTGCGTTCGAACTCTCCATGTACAAGAACATCCAGACCGATCTTTTCTTGCAGCACAATCCACTTTGAAATCTCTTCCTGAATAAACTGCTGATAGCGTTCAGCGCTCCATTCGCCTTTTCTCCAGCTTTGGCGGGCTTTTCGAACTTCTGTCGTCTGCGGAAAGCTTCCGATCGTAGTGGTTGGCAGCAGCGGCAGCTTCCATTTCTCCTGCTGCTGTGCAGAACGAATCTCAAAAGCCGAGTCACGGCTGCTCTTCTCTTTACTCCGATTTTTCACGCGCTGCTGAACATGGATTTTTTTACGGTGAGTGGATTGGTTCAGCCTGCTAACCGCTGACTGTGCCGCGGTAAGCTCGTCCAGTACCGTGTCTCTCCCTTCGTCGATAGCCTTTTTAAGAACAGAAATCTCGTAAAGCTTTTCCTGGGCAAAAGACAGAGCTTCCAAAAGTACAGGCTCCAATTTCTGCTCCCCTTTCTTGCTGACAGGCACATGAAGCAGGCTGCAGGAAGGCTGGATGATCACCCGTTCTTGGCTTACCCGCTGAAAAATCTCCTCCAGAAGCTCCAGCTCGCCAGCCAGATCGGCTCTCCAAATTCCGCGTCCATCAATGACACCGGCACCCAGTACTTTATCTTGTGGAAACCCGAACTGCTCCAGGGCTTTGAGATTACCGGACCGGCCGTATACAAAATCCAAACCGATCCCGTCGACCGGAAGTGCCGCCACGCGTTCATAATGCTCTACCGCATCAAAATAGGTTTGCAGCATCAGGTTCAGCGATGGCGCTTCTTGTCTTAAAGCAGCATATATGTGTTCGACTCTTTCCATATCCTGATCAGACATGGTCGTTACCAGTGACGGTTCATCGATCTGCACCCATTTAACGCCGGCATCCTGCAGTTCTCGAAGGACCTGACCATAAACCGGGATCAGCTGCTTTATTATGGAGTCGGTCTCTTCAGGCTGATAACCTTTTGAAAGCTTCACGAAGGTATAAGGCCCTACAATGACAGGCCTGCCTTCAATGCCAAGCTCCTGTTTGGCTTCAAGATAAGCCTGCAGCGGACGGTTGACCGTAAGAATTGGCTGACGCTGTCCCAGCTCCGGTACGATGTAATGATAATTGGTGTTAAACCATTTGGTCATTTCACAGGCTGCTGCCGAAGAGTTCCCCCGCGCCATTGCAAAATACTGCTCCAGTGTCGGTTCATTCCCGCTGCTTCCGAACCGCTCCGGGATCAACCCGAACATAAACGACATGTCCAGCATGTGATCATACAAGGAAAAGTCATTCACTGGAATGGACTGTATCCCTAATTCACGCTGAATGCTCAAATGAGAAAGACGAATTTTTTTCGTCGACTCCAGCAGTTCGGACTCTTCAATTTTACCGCCCCAAAAAGCTTCCAGAACTCTTTTCCATTCCCGGTTTTCTCCGATGCGCGGATAACCCAAATTCGCACTAAACAATGTACTCATATGTAACCCTCCCATTAATAACAAGCTAATCTGTCTTTTTCAACGTAAAAAAAGAGGCATCTTCTCCTAAAGACATAGGTAAAGATGCCCCGCTTCATGATCTCTCATTATCGAGTGCTTCTCACACCTCCCTATCTCCCGTAGGTACAGCAGTGTTTTCAGAACAGGCAGGTCTCCTGGCTTTCGGCTTCTACATCTGCAGACTGTCTTCCCAAACCTATGTAGGATCAGTGACATCATGGTCTGCAAACTCTTCCGTTACAGTGGCGGGACCGCGCCGGCTTTTCACCGGTCTTCCCTATTAAGCAGAGAGATTCTCTCTTCTGCACCTGTTCTTCAAGACATATTCGGTTGTCGTAAATCATAGCTGACTACAATTTAGATCATCATAATACACAATATCCGAATAATCAATGTTAATTTTCACTTATCCGATAATTTTTATCGGATTTATACAAAGATCAAAACTGTTTCATTTTCTTGAGTTCTTTATTAATCCAGATGGCTGCAATCGTCCCATCACCCATAGCTGCTGTCGCCAATTCGGAATGAACACCCAGATCACCGGCTATCCACACCCTAGCCACACTGGACATTCTGGTTCTTGGGTCCGCTTTGACGTGTTGGTTGTGCTCCAGCTCCGCGCCCAGCTGAGCGGCCAGCTCGGAATGCACCTTGTTACCGCCAAAAGATATAAATCCACGCTCTGCGGCAACACAGCCCCCGTTTGCAAGCTGGATGCCCTGAATCATTCCTTTGTCAGCATCTACTCCTGAAATCTCCTGCTCGATATACCGGATACCTTTCTCGCTTAAAGCACGCATCCCTTCCTCGTCAACAGGAGTTCGTTCATGATTAATATAGGTCAAATCATTCGTACGCTCTGAGAGCATAATGGCCATCCCTGCCCCTGATTTCCCTGAACCCAGCACTACAGTTTTCCGGTTCTGGATCTCAAAACCGTCACAATCGGGACATACATATACCGATTCGCCGAGCGTCGGCTTTAATCCTGAGATATGAGGGATTCTGTCAGTTAAGCCTGTAGCTAGCAGCAGGGTTTTTGCTTCATATCGTGTTCCGTCCTGCCCTGTACATACAAATCCGCCGTTAATAGACTCTGCATTCAATATGGTATCCTCTACGAATTCAACGTCCGCGGCTTCTGCCTGCTTTTTGCCCCGTTTCCGCAGTTCATCTCCTGAAATACCGTCTGACCAGCCTAAAATATTATGATAGCTTTTGCATAGTGTCGAACGGCCTGTACCTTTGTCAATGACGAGAATACGATAAGAGCTGTAACGACCAAGCTGAATCGCGGCCTGAAGTCCGGCAATACCGCCGCCAATAATGATGCAGTCAAACATTCATTTCCACATCCCTTTCGCTGATGTTGAATCCTGTATCTGTTATGTTCTTGGATGTTCCACTTAATACATTAAACCAATGTGATATGTTTTACCCTGAACCGGATCCAGAATATCAGTTAGATTTGTGAAGCTTTTGAGATGCTTTGTGAAAAATACTACAGCAGGAGCTGTCCTGCAGCTGCGCCGGCGGCAACGACTGCCCATGCCGGTATTTTCCACACGGTAAGCATAAGAAACAGGACTGCTGCGATGACCAAATCCAGGGAATTGATTACCGTTGAAGTCCAGATCGGATCATACAGTGCTGCGAATAAAATACCGACAACGGCAGCGTTCACCCCGCCTAGTGCCTGATTCAACCCGGGATATTGCCTGATTCTGCTCCAGACAGGCAGTATCCCGACAACCAGGAGAAAACCTGGCAGAAACACGAAAAACGCAGCCAGCAGCGCTCCAGGTAAACCCTGCATCAAGGTTCCAAGATAAGCTGCAAACGTAAATAAAGGTCCCGGAACGGCTTGAGCGGCCCCATATCCTGCGATGAAATCATTCGCTGATACCGTGCCCTGCTGTACAGTTCCAGCTTCCAGCAGCGGAAGAACAACATGTCCTCCGCCGAACACTAACGAGCCTGTTCGGTAAAATTCGTCCGCGATCGAGATCCACGACAAACTGCTGCTGCTCGCGAGCACTGGCAGCCCGAGAAGCAAAACGAAAAACAATATCAAGCAGATCATGCCGGACTTCAAGGACAGCGTGGCTGCGAATGCCTTCACTTCTTCAGCCTTCGTCTTCTCTTTCAAAATCAGATAGCCTACCAAACCTGATACTGCAATAACAGCGGGCTGGATCCAGATGCTCTGCCATAGAAGCACAACTGCCATGCTGCCTAAAGCAATCCCCGCCCGTACCGTTCCGGATGCCAATTTGCCTGCCATACCCATTACCGCTTGAGCTACAATCGCCACAGCCACCAGCTTTAATCCCTGAAGGGCACCGATCTGCGTGCTGTCAAAACCTTGAATAAACATGGCAAACAGAATCAGGAGCAGCACGGAAGGCAGTGTAAAGCCTAACCATGCAGCCGCCCCTCCCCAGAGCCCGGCGCGCTGAATACCAATGCCGATGCCCACTTGACTGCTGGCAGGTCCGGGTAGAAATTGACATAATGCGACCAGTTCAGCATAAGCTTTTTCATCCAGCCATTGTTTCCGTTTTACATACATGTTATGAAAATAACCTAAATGGGCCACCGGCCCGCCAAAGGATGTTAACCCGAGCTTCAAAGCTGTCCACCAAACCTCAGCAAGGCGGCGATGCATGGGCTGGAGCTGTTCACGCTGCTTCGGATTACTCATCAGATTCTCACTCATACTTCCCCTCCCATAAGCACAAATAATATATGATCTTCATTATAAGAGACTTTTGTTAACGGAAAGTAAACTGACGCATAATCAGCGTGCTGAAGGTCATACTGACACTAATTCTATACAATCCAGGAGGGACATCATGAAGTGGTTAAAAAAGAAAAGTGAAGAACAGTACACCGATGTTTCTACGGTAGAATCCCAGCGGAATGATACAGCAGCTGAAGAGTTTCCGGATGGACCTTATGGTTCCAGTCTTGAATCTTCACTAGGCAAGTCATCGCCCTGGAGAGAGGAACAGCGTCCACCCAATCGCTTTGATTATGAAAACCGCTCTCTGCATGAGGGTGAGCCTCGTGATTATCCAGGGGCAGATCATACCATACAGTCAGGGTCTGATTAATCTTCCTGCGGCGAAGCCATTATCGCTGGCTTTGCTGCTACCAGACCAAACATAAACAGAAGAACAACAACAATAATTAAAGTGACCAGCGGGGTTTGCCAGCTGCCCGTCGTGTCATGAATCATACCAATCAGCATCGGCCCAGCCGCAGCCAGCAAGTATCCCAAGGACTGAGCCATACCGGACAACGCTGCAGCATCATCAGCATGTTTTGTACGAAGTGAAAAAAACATTAGGGATAAACTAAAATTTGCTCCTCCGGAAATCCCTAAAAGTATTACCCAAAGCACATTGAAGTTCGAAAAGCCAAACAACAGTCCCATATAGCCGAAAATCATGCATAAAGCTGAAACACTAATCAGCACACGTTGGTCCGGCCGGCGGCCGGCAAGCACAGGGATGATGAAAGAAAAAGGCAGGCTAACGAATTGAAGGGCTGAAAGCATCCAGCCTGCATCATGATAATCCATTCCCTGGCTGTACAATATTTCCGGAAGCCAGGAGATATTCACATAGAACGTGAACGATTGTAATCCCATAAACAACGTAATATACCAGGCAAGCCGTGACTTTAACACAGCTGCAGAAGTCCGCCTGCCTGAAATCGAAGCGGAGTCTAAAGAAGGTTGAGGATATGCCTTTCTCCGAAACACCCACAGCGCAGCAGCCGACATGGATAACAGAGACCATACTGCTAATGATCCCTGCCATCCGAGCCCTGCAGATTCAGCCAAAGGAATACTCAGGCCTGATGCTGTGGCTGCCAGAAGATTCATGGACATGGAATATGTACCTGTCATCAAACCGATCGACCGCGGATAATCTCTCTTCACCAGACTGGGCAGAAGCACATTGCCTGCAGCGATCGCTGCTCCGAGCAGCGCGGTGCCGAACAATAATGTCCACGGTGATGCAATGTAGCGAATACTGATTCCGATTGTCAGGATCACCATACTGATCAGCAGCACGGTCTCGATGCTGTAACGTCTAGCAAGTCCAGCAGCAAAGGGCGACAATACAGCAAACGCCAGAAGCGGAAGTGTGGTCAATAGTCCGGCCGCCGTGTTGGAGATTCCGATATCTTCCCGGATCATCCCGATTAAAGGTCCGACTGAGGTGATTCCCGCCCTAAGATTGATGGCAATAAAAATGACACTTGCAAAAACCAGCCATCCCGGCAGCAAGCGTGTTTGTTGAGTCAATGTTGTTTTTCTGGCTGACATGGTTCTTACTCCTCACGTTATGAATATGTAAAAACAAACTTATCACAGGTGAAGTCACATTCGCAACTATGATGTACTGCACGTGAGATCCATACCACGACAATAGCAAAAGGATGCTTCCAGTTTGGACCGTTAAGCCGCTGCTGGAGAGCATCCTTTTGCATACCATTTATCCGAGCATAATCCGATCATCAGAAAGCTTATGACCACTTATATTCTCGAATTCGCCGAGCAATTGCTCAACGGTAAGATCTTTTTTGCGTTCCTCGTTAACATCCAGAATGATCCGTCCTTTGTCCATCATAATGAGACGATTGCCAAGACGGATGGCCTGTTCCATATTATGCGTGACCATCAAGGTTGTGAGGTTCAAGTCGCTGACGATTTCGTTCGTAAGCTTGGTAATCAGTTCAGCACGCGCAGGATCCAGTGCAGCCGTATGTTCATCCAGCAGCAGGATCTGCGGCTTGGTAAAGGTCGCCATCAGAAGACTAAGCGCCTGGCGCTCACCACCGGATAGCATGCCCACCTTCGCCCGCAGACGATTCTCCAGGCCTATGCCTAGACGCTGAAGCTCCTCCTTGAACAATTTTCGCTTGGAGGATGTAACACCGATTTGGAATCCACGGGAGCTTCCCCTGCGGTATGCCATGGCAAGGTTCTCTTCGATTGTCATATTTGGAGCTGTACCTGCCATAGGGTCCTGAAAGACCCTGCCAATCCAGCGGCTTCTTCGATGTTCTGGGAGATGTCCGATTGAACTTCCATCGATGCTGACCTCACCGGCATCCGGCTTCATGACACCAGATATAATATTCATTAAAGTCGATTTGCCGGCACCATTACTTCCGATTACCGTTACGAAATCACCGGGCTTTAAATGAAGGTTTACACCCATCAAGGCAATTTTCTCATCGACCGTGCCGGGATTGAACAATTTGGAGACATGATTCATCTTCAGCATTATGCAGCACCTCCTTTACCCTGATTGCCCGTCAAGAGCTCGGCTGACCGTTTACGGGCCATGGAACGCTGCTTCATGGATCGGCGTATTGTCGGTACAACCAACGCAATGATTACGATGATAGCCGTAATGAGCTTCAAGTCAGAGGTTTCAAGCCAATCGATTTCGTATGCAACAGCAACGACAATCCGATAAATAATGGAGCCCAGAACAACAGCAAGTGTAGTCCGGAAAATAGAGCCGTTACCGAGTACAGCTTCCCCGATGATCACAGAAGCCAGTCCAATAACGATCATGCCTATACCTGAGCTAATATCCGCAAAACTGGAATGCTGGGCCACCACAGCGCCTGACAAAGCGACGAGTCCATTTGACAAACTCAGCCCTAAAATTTTGGTTACATCTGTATTGACCCCGAAGCTCCTGATCATTCGATGATTATCACCGGTTGCCCGAAGAGACAAACCAAGATCTGTGCGGAAGAACGCATCCAGCAGCAGCTTGCCTGCAATAACAATGACCGCCATTACCCATATCGCATCTATGGAAGAGAATAAGGTTTCTTCTCCGCTTAGAGAAATCAGCGGCTTGCCCAAAATACGCATATTAATGGAGTACAGGGCAATCATCATAATGATCCCGGACAGCAGTCCGTTAATTTTCCCTTTAGTATGAAGCAGTCCTGTACATACACCCGCCAGCATGCCGCCGCCAAACGCTGCCAGGGTTGACACCCAGGGGTTTACGCCGTTTGTGATCAGGACGGCTGCGATGGCACCGCCTGTCGTAAAGCTTCCGTCCACGGTCAGATCCGGAAAGTCAAGAATCCGGAACGTGATATATACACCGAGTGCCATCAAGGCATACAGCAGTCCTAATTCAACCGGACCATCCAAATTGCTCAAGAAATTGATCAAGTGTAGACCTCCTCTAAGATTAAGGAAGGCGCGGGCAGTGAACCCCCGCGCCTTACCAATTATTCGATGATGTTATTGTCCGGGTCTTTGACTTCCTGCTTCATGGCATCTGTCACTTCAATCCCGTAATCTGCAGCTGCCTTCAAATTCAGGATCAGATCCAGTTGATCCGGGAAGGTCACTTCCATATCGCCCGGGTTCTTCCCATTCTTCAAAATATCTACGGCCATTTCACCAACCTGATAGCCATGATCATAATATTTGAAGCCTACAGTCGCAAACGCACCCTTCTCGACCGTGTCCCGGTCGCTGGAGAAGAACGGAATCTGGTTCTCCTTTGCTGTCTGAATGATAGTGTCTACGCCGCTGACCACGTTATTATCCAATGTGATGAAGAACGCGTCTACTTTACCAACCAAAGATTCTGCGGCCTGCTTCACTTCTGATGTGTTCGTAACCGGCGCTTTCACCAGCTCGATCCCGTGCTCAGACAACGCTGCTTCGGCTGTTTTTGACATAACCACAGCATTAGCTTCTCCTTCATTGATGACTAAGCCAATCTTCTTAATTTCTGGAAAATGGGAGCTAATGAACGTCATCAGCTGCTTAGTCGCTTCGGGGTTCGTATCGGAAGCACCTGTTACATTACTACCCGGCTTCTTTAGATCACTGACAAGCTTGGCATCCAGTGGATCTGTGACCGCTGCGAACAGCACCGGTTTTTCTGTTACATTCTCCTTTATCGTCATCGCAGATGGTGTCGCAATCGCAATAACAAGATCTGCATCCGTATTCTTCAGCTTCTGGCCGATGGTAAGATTGTTGGCTGGATCTCCCTGAGCATTATTAAAGTCAATCTTCAAATTCTCATCTTCAATGATGCCGGCATCTTTCAATGCTGCGATGATACCTTCTTTTGTCGCATCCAGGGATGGATGCTCCACGTACTGCGAAATGGCGATAGAATAGGATTTCTCTCCGCCCTCACTGCTGCCTGCATTAGAACTTCCGCTGTCCGGCTTGTCCCCGCATCCGACTGCCGTTAACAGAAGTGCGGACAGTGTAAGTGATAACCACATTTTTCTCTTCAAATTCACGAACCCCTCTCTTTATCTCACCTTTATAATTGACACAAAGCGACACCGCTGAGACGCTTTCATCAAGAAAAGCATTGCTGCAAAAAAATTTGAACAACGGTCTAATATTCATATTTTATATGCAGGGATCACCTTACGTCAATCCGGATTTCAACTTTAATGGGGTTCAAACCGATGCGGGAAGCAGCAGGCAGCAGCTGCCAAACTTTCTATACATTGAAGTTGACTATGCGTCCGCAATTCACTACAATTTTATAAGTATGCCTTTTAAGAAATCTACCAAAAGAACAGGTGATTATAGATGAATGAACAACAGCAAGACAATCAGCAGCAGACCTATCAGATTTTGCTTTATTATAAGTTTGTCCAAATTCCGGATCCGGAAAGCTTCAAGAATGAACATCTGCAGTACTGCAGGGAACTGGGCGTAAAAGGACGAATTCTCATAGCGTCGGAAGGCATTAATGGCACTGTGTCCGGTACCGTAGAACAGACTGAAGAATACATGCGTCATATGAAGAACAACCCGCTGTTCTCCGATATGGTCTTTAAAATTGATCCTGCCGAGGGACATGCCTTTCATAAAATCTTTGTCAGACACCGCAAAGAGCTTGTCACCTTCCGCGTTGAGGACGAGCTGGACCCTAATGTTATTAGCGGTAAACGTCTGTCTCCGAAAGACTTTTACGAGACACTGCAGAAAGATGACGTTATTGTTCTCGACGGACGTACGGATTATGAGTATGATCTGGGCCATTTCCGCAATGCTATTCGTCCTGAAGTGGAGTCCTTTCGTGAGTTTCCGGAATGGATCCGCCAGAATATGAGCCAATTTAAAGACAAGACCGTTCTCACCTACTGCACCGGCGGAATTCGCTGTGAGAAGCTGACCGGTTTTATGTTAAAAGAAGGATTTCAGGATGTAGCCCAGCTGGATGGCGGTATTGTCACATACGGTAAAGATCCGGAAGTGCAGGGACGATTGTTTGACGGCAAATGTTATGTTTTTGATGAGCGCATATCTGTTCAGATTAACCGTACTGAAGAAGACATTATTGTAGGCAAATGCCACCATTGTGGCGAAGCAGCCGATACGTATATCAACTGTGCCAATGATGCCTGTCACCTTCAGCATATCTGCTGCGCTAAATGTGATGAGGAACATCATGGATTCTGCAGCACCACATGTGAAGAGATTGTAACTGCCGGCTAAATTACACCGGCTAGGAGATGCGTGCTTGGCTGGGCACGCTAGACATATAAAAGGCATGCCGTTATGAACGGCATGCCTTTTATTATGGAAGATCGTGATATATAGCCAGTTCGGCTTCAATCGCCGTCTTGATATTCTCGACACATTCTTCTGTCGTTTGACCGATAATACGCTTCCCGTTCACAAGTGCATAAGGACGCAGCCTGCAGAGGCCGCACAGATTCATACAGTCTGCACGCAGAACGGCAATCTCTGGATAAAGCTCTTCAAGCCGTTCCAGATCCAACGCGCTCATCAGATTGGTGTCGCATATTTCAACAATAATAATACCCATGTTTATCACCACTACTCATTATAGGAAGCCGCGAGAGTAATGTCAAATGATAAACGGTTTCCTTACCTGTTTGTTAGTGCAGAAGAGATTCCGCTCCGTCAATATACACTTCCGTACCGGTAATGTGGGACGCGTCATCCGAAGCCAGAAACAGCACGAGCTTCGCTACCTGGTCTGGTTGACCTGGACCATTAGCCAGCGGCTGATCTCCTTCCGGATATTCGATAGGAATACGCACTTCTTTTATTTCCGGTTTCTCGTCTGTAGAATCATCAATATTGGTTGAGATGGCACCCGGACAAATCGCATTGACTCGAATTTTGAACTGAGCCAGCTCCAGTGCGGCCATCTTCATAAAGGCAACCTGTCCTGCTTTAGTAGTACTGTAAGCAGACATACCAAAGCTGGTAAATGTACGGTTTCCGTTAATAGAGCTTGTAATAATAATGCTTCCGCCCTTTTCTTTAAGGTAAGGGATTGCATATTTCACCGTGGCAAAAGTGCCGCGAAGATTGGTATTGATGGTCTGATCCCAATCTTCCAGCTCCATCGTCTCAATGGGAGCTTTCGCACCATTAATACCGGCATTCGCAAATACAATATCAATCCCGCCCCATTGTTCGACGGCTTCCTTGTAGCACCCTGTCAGAGATTCCGGCTTGGATATATCGCAGTTCCCTGCGATCGCTTCTCCACCGGCCTGCATGATTTCATCTTTTACTTCTTCAACCGTTTCTTGCTTGATATCAATGAGCAGAACCTTCGCTCCGTGTTTGGCCATAAGAAGGGCAGCGGCACGGCCGATTCCTGAACCAGCACCTGTTACGATTGCTACTTTTCCGTCTAAACGTTTCTCTGATGTCATGGTACAACCCTCCCTGATATGAATAACCTGTTTATTACATACCCGAAAGGGCTGCTCAATGAATCGAAAAAAATTCAAACTAGTTAATTAAATACTGCTGGTTTCACACAAACCGGTTTGGATTGAGAAGCGGTAATTCCGGTAAACTGCAGTGTTCCGTCTTGTGCAATATTGTAGGTGACCAGATTGTTTCCGTCCCGATTCGCCACAATCAAATGCCGTCCGCCAGGCATGATCGAGAAATGACGCGGATGGCCACCTTCTGTTGAAATATACTGCAGTGGATCCAGCGTTCCCTGTTCAGGATGAACCCGGTACACCACAATACTGTCATGTCCGCGATTGGAGCCGTATAAAGTACGTCCATCCTCAGAGATGGCAATTTCCGCACAGCCATTTTCACCTTGATAATCTGCTGGCAGTGTGGAAATGGTTTGAACCGGTTCAAGTCGTCCTTCTGATGAGATGTAACGGAAAGCAGTCACGGTGGAGTGGAGTTCATTGATGACGTAAGCATACTCTCCACTGGAGTGAAAAACCAAATGTCGTGGTCCGGCACCCTGCTGCAGTTCGACATCATGCTGATACATCAATTTACCCGCCTCGGTATCAATTTGATATGTAATCACTTTGTCGAGACCCAAATCTTGAGCAAACAAATAATGTTGATCCGGACTGAAAAATACGGAATGCGCTTTGGGCTTTTGGTCCGCTGATGTTTGATAAGCAGCATGGCTGTGCTCGTCCAGCAGACGTTCCGGAATCCCATCACTGTCTAATGCCACAAGGTCCACAAACCCGCCGTGGTAACTGGAGAGAAGCAAATATTGCCCTTCCTCATCCCGCTGAATATGGCAGGTTGAACTGCTGCTGCTTTGAAGTCTGGACAGTTCCTCCAGTGTCCCCTTCTCCTGATCGATAGCAAAGGTTACGATCTCGCCGCCTTTTTCCCCATGATGATTACTTTCACCGATCACATAGAGCAGCTTGCGATTCACATCCACATTTATAAAAGTCGGATTTTTTATTCCGGATTGCTGATCTGTTCTGGATAACTCGCCATTATCGGGATCAAGTGAATATACGCAAACACCCGTTTCTTCCATCTCAGCATACGAACCTGTAAATACCAATATCTTCTGTCCGCTTGATGTTGTCATAGCTGTCAGCTCCTCTCTTAACATAATCAATATGTTACACTTCTTTCTTTCTAAAAATCAATCCTCTCCAGCACAATAAAGATGAAAAAAAGAGCTATCTCACATGCAGATGATCCTGCTGTGAAATAGCTCTTTTTTATCTATCTAATTACGCATTTATTACCCTTCCAACAACAGTGACTCCGGATCTTCCAAAAGTTCTTTCACGGTAACAAGGAATCTCACAGCTTCTGCACCGTCAACGATCCGATGATCATAAGACAAGGCAATGTACATCATCGGGCGATTTTCGGAACGTTCAGCATCAATGGCTACCGGACGCAGCTGAATTTTGTGCATGCCCAGAATACCAACCTGAGGTGTATTCAAGATCGGTGTGGAGAGAAGCGATCCGAAAACGCCGCCATTGGTAATCGTGAACGTTCCCCCTTGAAGCTCAGATAGAGACAAGCTGTTATTACGAGCCTTATTGGCAAGATTAACGATTTCTTTCTCTATTTGAGCAAAGCCGAGACGATCTGCATCTCTGACAACCGGAACAACCAAACCTTCTTTAGCAGATACAGCGATACCGATATCATAAAATTTCTTTTCAATGATATCTTCACCGTCAATCTCTGCATTCAGCAGCGGATAACGTTTCAATGCGCCTACGACAGCTTTCGTAAAGAAGGACATAAATCCAAGTCCAACTTCATGCTTCTCTTTGAAAGCATCTTTGCGGCGTTTACGAACGTCCAGAATGGCTGTCATGTCCACTTCGTTAAACGTAGTCAGCATAGCTGCTGTCTGCTGAGCTTCTACCAGCCGGTTAGCGATGGTCTGGCGGCGGCGGGACATGCGCTTGCGTTCCACCGGCTTGCCTCCAAAGTCGGAAGACTGAGCTGCAGATGCAGCAGCACCAGTTTCCTGTTTGGCCGGAGCAGGCTTGCTGCCGGAATTCGAATGTTGTTTCACATCTTCATGATAAATCCGTCCAATAGGATCACGTCCTTGAACCTGATCCAGCTCAATGCCGCGTTCACGGGCCAGTTTACGTGCAGATGGAGATGCCGTCAGACCGGATCCTTCTGAAACGTCAGCAGATTTAGCCGGCTGCACCGGCTGTTCTACTGCTTCTTTAGGAGATGATCCTTCTGGAGCAGCAGCCGTTTCAGCCTGTTGTGAAGGTGCAGGTGTTGGCGAAGATTGACTGCCTGCGCCTTCCTGAGCCGAAATCTGGCCGATAATCTCACCGATAGTAACATTATCGCCTTCCTGTCTTAGAATTTTCTCAATCACACCGTCAGCCTCAGCACTGATCTCCAGGTTCACTTTATCGGTTTCCAGTTCCAAAAGAACATCACCGACATTCACACTGTCTCCTTCTTTAACGTGCCATTTAAATATAGTTCCTTCAGTAATGGATTCGCCCATAGCCGGTACAGTAATTTCATTCACAGCTGCTTACCTCCCCAATGAGATATGTTGATTGATAGTTTTACGATTCAGGGCAAAAGAAGTGATACTTTGCTGTTCATAGGCATGCACATCCTGATATCCGCTCGCAGGGCTGGAACGCTCAGGACGACCGTTGTAACGGACCTCAATGTCTCTGCCTGCAATTTCACGGATACGAGGATCCATATAACTCCACCCGCCCATATTCTGCGGTTCTTCCTGAACCCACAACACTTCTCTCAGATTCGGAAATTTCTTCAGAATGGATACAATCTCATCTTTAGGGAACGGGTACAGCTGCTCCACACGGACAATATGAAGCCATGAAAAATCTTCATCTTTCTGTTTCTCGAGCGTTTCTTCCAGATCCACCGCAATTTTACCGGAACAAAGAATGAGACGTTCCACTTTCTTCGGCGACTGACCAAGACCTGGCTGCTCAATAACCTCTTGGAATGTGCCTTCACTGAAAGCACTGGCTGGTGATGCCACGCGCGGGTTACGGATCAGGCTCTTCGGAGCCATCAATACGAGCGGTTTGGCATCATCGGTATTCAACAGATTCGCCTGACGGCGCAGAAGATGGAAATACTGTGCAGCTGTTGTCAGATTCGCAACAACCCAGTTGTCTTCTCCTCCCAGCTGCAGGAATCTCTCCAGTCTTGCACTGGAGTGTTCCGGCCCCTGTCCTTCATACCCGTGAGGGAGAAGCATAACAAGACTGGATTTTTGTCTCCACTTCGAACTGCCGGATGTGATGAACTGGTCAATAATGACCTGTGCACAGTTCGTAAAGTCTCCATATTGAGCTTCCCAAATCACAAGTGTTTCTGGTGAATAAACGTTATAACCGTATTCAAACCCGAGAACAGATGCTTCGGAGAGCGGACTATTGTGGATCGCGAAGGATGCCTTGGCTTGCGGCAGACTGTGCAGCGGGCAGAAGACAGAACCATTCACAGAATCATGCAGAACCAGATTCCGGTGAGCAAATGTTGCCCGCTCCGCATCCTGTCCTGTAATTCGAATTGGTTTACCATCTGCGATAATGGAAGCAAACGCAAGTGTTTCGGCATGGCCCCAGTCCACTTTTTGTCCATCATCCAGCGCATTGCTCCGGCGCTCCAGAATTCGCTGCAGCTTCGGATAAACCGTAAAGTCCTTCGGCCAGTTCAGAAGCTCACGGTTCATTTCCTGCAATGTCTTCACCGGCACTCCGGTTTTGACTTTAGGTTTCTTTCTGTCGCCTGAAGGCTTGATATTCAGCAGTACATGATCCGAGGATTCACTGTTCTTCACACTGTCATAAGCAACCTTCAAACCGTTCAGCACTCTTGATTTAAGTTCATCGGCTTCAGACGTTGTAATCTGATTTTGTTCCAGCAGCCTGTTTCTGTAGATGCTGGAAACGCTGGAGTGATTCTTAACCTTTTGATAAATCAATGGCTGTGTTGTTTCCGGATCATCCGTTTCATTGTGTCCATACTTTCTATAGCCTACCAAGTCAATCAGGATATCCTTCTTAAATTTATTCCGGTATTCGCTGGCCAGTCGGGCTGCCGAAATACATGCTTCAGGATCATCTGCATTGACGTGAATGATCGGAATCTCATATCCTTTTGCAAGATCACTTGCATAGTACGTAGAACGAGAATCTTTGCCCTCGGTTGTAAAACCAATCCGATTGTTTACAATCACGTGGATGGTACCGCCGTTGCGGAAACCTGGCAGCTTGTTGAAGTTCAGCGTTTCAGCGACAATGCCTTCACCTGGGAAAGCAGAGTCACCATGCATAATAATCGTAACAGCCTTATTCACATCCTGTTTCGGATATCCTGGCTTAGTACGATCTTCTTGAGCTGCACGTGTGAAGCCTTCAACAACAGGATTTACAAATTCCAAATGACTTGGATTGTTCGCAAGGGATACACGCATCTCATGGGCTTCGCCTTCTTTGACAAAACGGTCAGCACCTAAGTGATACTTCACGTCCCCGGTCCAGCCGTAGTTGATGCCCATTGAGCCTTCGGATGGAACGAGATGCTTGTTCGGAGCGTGCATAAATTCCGAGAAAATTTTGCTGTAAGCTTTGCCCAGAACATGAGCAAGCACGTTCAAGCGTCCACGGTGAGCCATCCCAATCAGCACGGAATTCACATGCTCATGAGCCATTTCACGGACAATTTCATCCAGAAGCGGAATTAAGGCGTCATTACCTTCAACCGAAAAGCGCTTTGCGCCAACGAAATTGCGATGCAGAAAATCTTCAAACAGCTCTGCTTCATAAAGCCGCTTCAGAAGGTGATGTCGTTCTTCCTTGCTCAGTACATGCTTATAGAGAGCGGACTCGGCATGGCTGTTCAGCCAGTTACGCTCTTCTTCCTCGTGTACATGACTAAATTCATAAGCAATCGTACCTGTGTATATTTGATGGAGTCTCTGGATGGCCTCCCAGCCATTCATCACGTCTTCAGGTGCTTCTTCCCAAACGACCTCAGCTGGCAGTGCCTTTAAATCAGCTTCACTGAGTCCATAGGTTTCCGGCTGCAGAAGACGGGTGTCCGCTTCAGCAGAGATCCCGATTGGATCAATGTCCGCGGCCAGATGCCCATAAGTTCGAATGTTCCAGACCAGCTTTCCGGCATTTACGCTTTTTTTCAGCATACTGCGGTCAAAGCCGGCTGCCGGTAACTTCGTATCCGCTTTCTTTTCTTGATTGTCTAAAGATGGCGGAGGTCCCCAATTTGCGAATAATTCGCGGTATGCAGGTTCCACCGATTCAGCATCCTCTAAAAATCTCTCATATTGTTCCTGGATGTACCCTAAATTCGGACCATGGTACTTTTCCCAAGGCCCCTCTGCTGTTCTGTCAAGGGTCTTCATTGCTGACTCCCTCCGTCAGATTATTTTGATAGGTTATTGGACGGAAACTCTTTAATGTTTAACATTCTCATTATACCCCATTATTGAGCAAGATCGAAAATAGCGCTTTTATATAATATCGATCTCATAAACAGATGAATCACAAATCCATCTCTGTTTGAGAGACAGGGTCCGGTGCTTTAACGATTCCGAGCAGTGTTTGAAGCTGTTTAGCATTGAAAGCCGCATCTCCGCCTGAATTGTTATTGAAAATCATCCAGCATTCCCGGGTAGATGCTAACAGGTTAAAAAGATGCTTCTTCCATTCTTCCAGTTCCTGCTCACTATAGCGGTATAAATACCGCACTTCACGCCAGTTTTGCTGACCACTTGAATGCCATCCCGATGTGTTACGCCCATGCAGCCTGATCATCGTAGCATGATCCTGTGTCGGCACCAAAACGACAGGAACAGAGCCTATTCCCGCTTGAGGCTCATCTGCGATGCTATGAATCCAGCCTTCCTCCCTCATCATGGTTAATGTTTTTTTCCTGTACTCTGGTGAAAACCAGCTTTGATGCCGAAACTCCAGTGCGACCGGAAATCCGTCCATCCATTCCCGGGTCACCTTCAGAATCTCGACATGTTTGCGTTCACACCCGAACCAGGGCGGGTATTGAAAAAGGACCGTTCTCAGCTTTCCATCCTGCTGCAGCACCTGAACAGAATCTTTAAATGCCTGAAACATGGATCTGGAATCTTCATAATGGCTTTTCTTTCTCGAATGTCCTGTCATACCCTGATAAGCTTTGACGATAAAACCAAAATCAGCAGGTGTTTGTGCACTCCATTTGTCCATCCGGTCCTGGGAAGGAATTCCGTAAAACGTATTGTCCATCTCAATAATCGGAAAATGTGCAGCATAAGCGCTTAGCTTGTCTCCAGGCTTTGTGCCTTTTTCATACAGGTCGTCATGGTCACCCCATCCGGACAAACCGATCTTGATCTGATCTGCTGCAGTTCTTTCAGGACTGTTCTGCATAAACATCCTCTCCCGGTTTTAGCATTCCATGTTTCTCCCAATCATTAACCGATTTGAGACAACTCAAAGCGATAAGCCGCATTTCAGTGTTTGTCCTCATAAAAAATGTGCTTCCCGCTCAGTTTCCCCTCAGCAATCTCCAGTATGCCGAAGGAATAACGGTCCTGTTTTCTTTTATCGGTAGGGGAACCGGGATTAAACAGAAGAATTTGATTTTCTTCACGAAGCACAGGTATATGGGAATGACCAAAGATAATGCAGTCTATACGGTCCAAGTGCTCAAAGGTTTGAATGGCCCTGCTTACCGTGCTGCCTCTTGTCCCGTGTCCATGAACAATTCCGATGATTTTTCCTTGGATTTCAATCACCTTGGACAGACCGAAGTGATCTACCATATCCTCCGGGTCTCCATTTCCGGACACACCAACAACCTGAGCAAGTTCAGATAAGGCCTCGTACACACTCCAGTCGACCCAATCTCCTGCATGAATGATCAGGTCACACCCGGCCAGCCCCTCAATCAAGACCTGTGGCAGCTTTTTGGCCATTCTTGGCATGTGGGTATCAGAAAGCACTCCTATTTTAAAGGGCTGACTCATCGTCATCACTTCTTTCGTTGATTTAAATTACTTGCTGTTCCCTTGTACCTCTAAATCATAGCAAAAGACCGTGCTTACTGCACGGTCCTTATGATCGGAGCTTTAATGGAATTTTACGGTATTACATTCAGAAATTCATGAATATACTGGGTACAAGCTAAAGGATGACAAGCTATTTCAGTACAGAATGGAGCGAAGTGAATGAGTCTGTTTCTCAGCTATATTTTTCTTGGATTATCATTGTCTGCACCTGTAGGTCCAATAAACGCTGCCCAGCTGGATAAGGGTTTGAAAAAAGGCTTCTGGCATGCCTGGCTTTTCGGTCTAGGCGCGGTTCTGGCCGATATTGTGTACATGGTTCTGGTGTATATGGGCGTGGTGCACTTTCTAAGCACCCCTTTTGTTCAAACCTTTCTATGGCTGTTTGGGGCATTTGTTCTGTTATACACAGGTATAGAAAGTGTTATGACTGCGGGCAAGGTCTCTGTCAGCTCGGAGAAGAAGGATGACTCTCTCATCGCCTCCATGCGGTCAGGCTTCCTCATGTCGTTATCGAATCCAATGACCATTCTGTTCTGGCTGGGGATTTATGGCTCAGTCTTGGTAAAAACGGCTGCCGATTACGGAACAGGCGATCTGCTGCTGTATAGTGGTGCCGTTATTCTGGGAGTCCTCATCTGGGACTTTACAATGGCCGGCATGGCAAGTACGTTCCGTAAATATTTCAATACCCGGGCTATTACTGTCATTTCCATCTTGTCCGGACTTTCTTTGATCGGTTTTGGCATCTATTTCGGATGGCGAGCGGTCCAGGTGCTTTTCTTTTAACGAGCTGGTTTAGGCCTGAAATCAGCACCTTCAGCCCGTTTTCTGCTGTGCTGCTTCTCCGCTTTGCGCCAGATACTCTGCATAATGAGCACCACACACATGATCAGAGCAATAAAGCCAAGGCTTATCCAAAATCCCGGACGGCTTGTGTTGTGCATTACAGCACCGCTGACAGCTAGAAGGATCAGTACCATACCGGTATAGCGTTTCACTTGCCCCCATGTGTTCAGCTTCAGGTTACGCCCTGCAGAAATTAGAATGAAAAACCAGTTGTAGAGCAGCATTAAACCGGCTGCTGTCGTGAGGTACTCGTAAATTTTGCCGGGCATCAGCAGGGACAGCACAATGGAGAGCAGCAGACCCGCAGCGGTTAAGCTCAAAGCAAACAGCGGTGTTTTGTGTTTAAACATTTTTTTCGCAAAAATGCCTGGCGCATCATGATCCTCGGACAACGTGACCAGCATCGTGGTTACCGCATAAAGTGAGGCCACCATGGTTGAAAAGCCTGCCACGATCAGTACAGCATTAAATACATGCGGCACAAACGGAAGCTGATAAGACCCGAGCGCCACAATAAAAGGACTCTTCGTGGTAGGGAACTGGTTCCATTTTAACAAGGTTAAAGCCAGTCCCAGTGACAGCACATAAATAATGGTAAGCAGTAATATCATAATTCTCCCGGCCTTTGGCGCTTCCTTCGGATCCTTGAGACGAATTGCCATAACGCCCATGACTTCGATGCCTCCGAACGCATAAAAGGCAAAAATCAATGAGGACCACAGCCCCATACCGCCTGTCGGGAAAAATTCATTCATTCGCAGCGGCATACTGGGAGAAATTCCGCCTCTTAACCAACCCATAAGCGCGATGACGCCAATGATCAAAAACATAAGAATCGCAGCAATTTTCAAAATAGCGAGGACGTTCTCAAGCCGATCAAACAGTTTGTTCCCAATCCAGATGACCAGCATGCCTAATACGGCATACCCGGTGGCAAACAGCCACATCGGTACTCCAGGAAACCAGAACCTTGAAAAAATGGCCAGTGCGGTCATTTGACTGCCCATGATCAGCACTTCGGAACACCAGTACATCCATCCGGTGGAGAAACCGGCCCACCGCCCGTGGGCTTTTTTGGCATACGCCCGAAAGGATCCTTCCTGGGGATCTTCAGCGGTCATACGGGCAAGTACATCAAACACAATAAACGTACCTAGTGCAGCCAGCACAAAGGATATCAAAACGGCCGGACCACCCAGCTTGATCCCCAGGCTCGAACCGAGGAAATAACCGGTGCCGATAGTCGATGCAACACCTAGTAATGACAGCTGCCACCATTTGAGCGTCTGTTCTGGTTTGTTATCTGATGATTTAGTATGACTCATTCAGGTCTACTTCCTCCTTTACCACTGCAGATACAACACAACAAAATTCATGATTTATTATGTACTTTGCCAAGGGTGACTAATCTTGAAGTGCGTTAAGAAAAACATCCTTGGTTACAATAATCTGGATGCAAAAAAACGAAAACGAAAAGACTTGGTACAAGTCTTTTCGTTCCCGGTTCGTGTATGGAACTATGATTTATCAGGTATAGATATGTTACCTATTTCAGGTATAGATATGTTACCTATTTAATGATATTTAATACAGGCTGAAGATCCTGAGGAGTTACCTTGTCCAGTAAATCGCCATGTTCTTCAAACCGTTCCTTGGCATTCCGCAGTGTATAGTGTTTGGGATTAATCCCTTCTTTGACTTCATCCCAGGATATTTTTGAGCAAGATATGTTCCTGTAAATTGACCGACCGTATGCAGCTGTTCAAATGTAAACCCTTTTTGCAGGGGTATAACCATCTGCACTCCGCTCGCACCCGACGTTTTCGGAACCGATTCCAGACCGATTGAACGTAATGTCTCACCAACAAGGAGCACCGCCTCTGTTAGGCGCTCATCCTCTTCCTGGTCCGGATCCAGATCAATTACCCAATAATCCGGATCATCACCTGTAATGAGGTCAAATGAAGGGTGAAATTCCAGTACAGCCAGATTTCCTAACCACAGCAGTGTACTGACGGAATTCAGATGGACATAATTCACACCGTCTTTTTCGCAGGTTTCCACAAAAGAAGGCAGCGGCTGCGGAGCATTCTTTTGATAAAATCGTGGTCCTTGAACACCATCAGGGAAACGAATGGTCGTTAAATAACGATTCTGACAATATCGCAGAAGATATGGTGACAGTGTAATCAATGTCTGCAGATACATCCCTTTGGTAATCCCGGATTTGGGCCACAGCATTTTATTCGGATTAGTGATGTGGATCTCATTTCCTTCTATCCTTAGCCTGCCTGCTTCTGTCATGATTCACCCCCTCAATCGAAATGATCCTGGGATGGCGAAGCAGTTCTGCTGCCGTTAGTTCTCGGCCTTCTACTTCCGCCTGAAGGAGATTGCGAAGCCATCTGACATCTTGGTTACGTACACCCTCCGGCCATGTATCGAAATAATGATCTGCACTGTTCGTCGTTTCCAAGACAGATAAAGACTGCTTGATGGAACCATTCAAACCGGATGACACACGACCATGATATTGTCCGTTATGACACATAACCAAGCTGGATATTCTGCCTTCTTTCATTAAAATCCCAATAATCTGGACCGTACTGCGATGTACCGTTTTTCTTTTGAACCAGTCCTGGTGATCTTTGCCCTGACCGTATACACTTTGATTTCGTTTCGCAATGACGCCTTCAAACTTATGGGAATCCACCCAGTCCCACAGGATCTCTGCATCGTCATACTGTTCGCATCGATATAAAGGCGCCTTCCAGTCCTGAGTCAGGCTGATGAGCCTTGCAGCTCTCTGAACAAAAGGAAGGTGCCGCAGGTCTTCGCCATCAGCATACAGGAGATCGAAAATCATATAATGTACAGGATGACTCTGGACAGCCCTGCGAATTGCGCCTGAATCATGAAGCTTGTCTCGCTGCTGCATACGTTGAAAACTGGGATTCCCGGTTACGGGATCCAGCACAACGGCTTCACCGTCGATAACAAAACGGCCCGTCTTATGCTGCAATGCTTGCGTAATTTCAGGATAAATCTCGGTTTTGTCACTCATCTGCTTTGAGAATAACTGTACCTGACCCTCTTCACATGAAGCCAGGATCCGGAATCCGTCCCATTTCAGCTGATAGCTCCATTCAGAACCTTCTGGAAGACATGTCACGAGCAGGGGAGACATCGGATTAAGTTGTTCCATTTAACTTAAGCTCCGGTCTTCTTACGTTTGGTGTTTGATTTTTTTGCTGTCTTTTTCGCTGCTTTATCAGACGGGGTACTCTTTAGATCCTTTAGACTGGCCTGGAGAGCGTCCATCAGGTCCAGCACACTGGTTACTTCTTCATCTGGAGCAAGTTTCACTTCTCTGCCCTCCACTTTATCTTCTATGGCATCCAGCAGTCGTTCACGGTATGCATCTTCATATTGATCTGGATCAAAATCCGTGGATAATTGATCGATCAGCATTTTCGCCATATCAAGCTCTCTTTTTTCAACTTTTTGTTTTTCTGGAAGATTTGGCAGCTGGTTTTTGTCCCGAATTTCTTCGCCATAAGACATGGTCGACATAGAAAGTACACCATCGATCACCCGAATGGCAGCCAAACTGCTCTTGTGACGGATCGTGACATTGGCAATCCCTACTTTACTGGTTTCCTGAAGGGCTTTGACCAACAGCGTATAGGCATGTTTGCCGGTTTCCTCCGGTGCCAGATAATACGTTTTTTGATAATAGATCGGATCGATGTCCGCTAATTCCACAAAATCTGAAATTTTGATTTCCCTGGAGGATTCGGAGGCCAGCTTTTCTAATTCTTCTTTATCGAACGTAACGAAGTGTCCTTCTTCATATTCATATCCTTTGACAATATCCTTCCAGCTTACTTCTGTTTCGCATTTGGGACAGGTACGGCTATAGTGAATCGGGACGTTATATTCTTTATGCAGTAGTCGCATGGGAATATCGTGATCATGGGTTGCCAAGAACATTTTGACGGGTACATTAACGAGGCCAAAACTGACGGCCCCTTTCCAAATCGTCTGCAAAGTGTTCACCTTCCCTTTCTACATTTAACAAGCGTTTAAGAATCTCTTTCCTCTCATTAAACGGCAGCTTCCCGACTTAATCAGTGTGATGTCCTCTTAGAATAATCTCACAGAGGTTACATATTTAAGACAACTGTGGCAATCCTAGTATCAAGTAAAAATCCACTTAAACGGGGCTGCGCTTATAAAAGGAGGTTCAGATGAATCAGACTTATTATCCTTGGTATATTGTCGGAATTTTAATTATCAGTGCTGTTTTGCTTTTTGTATTTGATGCCCGAATTTCCGCTTCGAAAAACCGGGGCAGAGAACGTGCGATCGTCAGGTCATTCGGCTGGGTGCATGCCGTCATTGCTGTGGCTGGATTACTCGCTCTTCTGATGTATATTCTGCTTCAGTAAATATGCGTATAAAAAAGACCGTCCGCATGCTGCGGCCGGTACTTGAGGAGCGTTTTAAAATGCAACAGAATCTTTCATAACAGCGGAAGTGATGGCACCCAGCACATCACTCAGTTTTGCCGGCTTGACTACATAAGCTGCGGCTCCTGCTGATAGACATCTTTCCTTTTCTTCTTTCATCGCTCTGGCTGACAAGATAATAATGGGAAGATCATCATACTCTGACTGCTGGCGAATACGCTTCAAGGTCTCAAATCCATCCATCTCAGGCATCATGATATCCATCAGGATAACATCAATTGAATCTCCCGCTTCCAGCATCTCCAGACACTCGTATCCGTTCTGAGCGGTTAAAACCCTCATGTTCACCTTCTCCAGCACATTAGCCAATCCATACACATTACGAATATCATCATCAACAATGAGTACGGTTTGATTCTCAAACCGTTGAACAGGATCGCTCTCGCTATCTTCTACATTCGTAACATTTGTGACCGTTAACTGAGCCGTAACCGGCTGCTCTGCTGCCGCTGCAGCTTCAGGCAGCAGAAACATCCGTTCTGTCTCGTTCTCCTTCAGATGTGCAGGACGTGCAGGCAGGTAGAGCGTGAACTTGCTGCCAACGCCTGCTTGACTCTCTGCAGTTATATGACCTCTAAGCAAATGAGCCAGCTGCAGGGAAATGGTAAGACCCAGTCCCGTTCCGCCGAATTTACGAGCCGTAGCTTCATCCCCCTGACGGAAGGCTTCAAAAATCGGATCCAGATTTTCTGGTGAGATCCCAATCCCCGTGTCGGATACTTCAAACACAATGGCTCTCTCATTTAATTGATATTCCTCTGTATATACTTGACTCACGGTTCTAATTGACAGTATGACACTGCCCTTTTCTGTAAATTTTACCGCATTGGAGATCAGATTTCGTAATATTTGAAGCAGTCTGGTGACATCCGAAAGAATTGTGGTAGGGACGTCCGGCTGAATCTCGATGTTAAACTGGAGATTTTTATTCTCTGCTGTTTTCCCGAAATAATTATGCATCAGATCTGGAATCTCACTGAGATTAACCGTATCCATCTCAATCTGCAGCTTTCCGGCCTCGACCTTGGATAAATCCAGGATGTCGTTAATCAGTGTCAACAGCTCGCTGCCTGACTTGTGAATGACCGCTGCATAATTTTGCTCTTCGTCCGACAGGTTCCTGTTCTTGTTTTCAAATAATATTTGGGACAAAATCAGCATACTGTTCAAAGGCGTGCGGAGTTCATGAGACATATTGGCCAAAAACTGTGATTTATAACTTGAGCTCTGCTCAACCTGGCGGGCGTAACGTTCGATTTCGGTGGAATGTGCCTGCAGTTCTTCCGATTGCACCTGGAGCTCTTCATTCAGAGCCTGGGACTCCTGATACAATTTCTGAATTTCCATCTTGCGGGACATCCCATTCAAGGCATTCCCGAATATGTTCAGAAACTGTTCCAGAAGCTGGATATCACTCTGCCCCATTGGCTTGAAAAGCGCCAGTTCAAGTACTGCAAGCACTTCATCTTCCAAAATCACTGGAGCAACCAGGAGTCCTGTCGGCTCCGCATCGCCAAGACCGGATTCAATCCGGATGTAATTAGGCGGTATATCATCAATAATGAGCATTCTTTTCTCAACCATGCACTGTCCGACCAGCCCTTCACCGGGAGAAAAACGGTCTCTGACTTTGTTCCAGGGCTCCCCGTCGGGATCTGCAAAGGCTGCAGCCTTAACCAATTGTTCTTGTTGACTACTGAGAAAAAGGGCAGCATACGGCACACCCAGTACGCCTGCCGTTCGATGTGTGAAAAACCGGGTTAACGTGTCCAGGGTATCCGCATTTTGCAGCAGTGCCGACATCACCGCGACCTGGTCCTTGATCCAGGACTGGCGGCTGACGTTTGCAAGCAGCTTATTCGTTTCAGCGGCAAGAGTATGAACTTCATCACGTGTATTCACGGTTATTCTGCGAGATAAGTTTCCGCCTTCTGCGATCTCCCGGATCATGCCTGTCACCTGTGTGATCGGATTGACGATACTTCGGGATAATAGATAGGCCCCTGCAAGCGTAATGAGTGCAATGGCCCCCCAAAGCCCATACATCATGATGAGAAGCTCATTATTGCGGTTTTTCATTTGATCCACACGTGCTGCGGTCATTTCTCTCTCAGTCGTACGGAAAGCTGTAAACTGACTGCGAAGAGTTTCCATAGCAGGCTGACCAGGATCATTGATGAAAAACTGCAGTGCTTCTTCATTCTGTCCAGCCTGCTTTAAACGGACCGCTGGCTGCCCCGCCACCTCGATCCAGGTTTCAATATTATTTTTGATACTCGTCAGCTCGCGTACCTGACTGCTGTTGTCCTCAATCAACTGGACGAGCTTATTGTAGTTCGTTTCCCATATTGATAGGGCTTCTTTATATGGCTCCAGATACGATGTATCTCCGGTGATAACGAAACCGCGCTGGCCATTTACCAGTTCAAGCATATTCTTCTCAATTTCATGAGCCAGCTTGTGGACCTCAATATCATGCTGACCGATAAAGTCGGCCTCCTGCTGTAGTGAAGTCATACGCCCGGAAACGATCCACAGAAATACGCCAAGCGAGACCAGGACCAGCAAATAACTTATAATAATTTTAGTGCGGATATTAATTTTCAAGCGGTTAGGCAATGGGCTGGCCCCCTTTTAGTTCAATATGAGATTAATCGATGTAATAATTCTGATCCGGACGAATTCTTTTTTTCAGCAGAGCCATATCTGCTTCCAACCTGGCCACGACTTCTTCGAGTGCAGCGGGATCAATGGACGGCTTCTCCGTTCCCGGACGCACGCCTGACTTCAAATCACGAATCAGAATTTGCTGCTCCTGCCATTTATCCATCAAATCGGAGATTGTAGCGTAGAATCGTTCATAATCTTTAATCACGTCGTCCAAAAAAGAATCTACTTCTTCTGCGTCGTATCCTCTTAATTTGTTCGTGAACTCTTTCTCATGGATTGACAGAGCATCCAGTGAGATTCCGAGTTGTTTGAACAGCTTTTTTTGTTTGTCCAATCGGCGTTTCATATGTTCATCCATCATTTATCCCTCCACAAATGGGTGCGTATGCAGCCCGCTCCCTTTCTTTTTTATATCACATACTAGGATTTGAAAAAACTATTTCATGCATTTTTATGAAAGATTCCAAAATCATACAGCGCGCAAGCAAACGTATTTCTGATTGTATCCAAGTCCTATGGGGTAAGGAGAATACATAAAACAAGTGTTTAAACTATGATTGAACGGAAAGGACTGTCATAATATGAGCCAATTAAGCGATAAGCAAATTCAAACTTTAAAAGAACGACTGAATGAGGAACAGGAGCGGCTGAGTCTTCACTTTGAACAAAATGAGGATGAAAATCTTCTTAGTGATTCCTTGAGTGATTCCACGGGAGAGCTCAGTGCGGCAGATAATCATCCCGGTGACGTTGGTACCGAAACCTTTGAACGCGGGCGGGACCTGGCTATCAATGAAAATCTGAGCAGTGAGCAGGATGAAATTAATCAAGCCTTCAAACGAATAGATGAAGGCACGTATGGAACTTGTTTGGAATGCGGGAATGACATTCCTTTTGAACGGCTGGAAGCATTGCCTTTTACAGCATACTGCATTGAACATACACCAGATCAGCACTTGTCCAATGACCGGCCGGCAGAAGAAGATGTTATTACCCCTCCTCCCGGCGGCGCGGGTGTAAACCGGCAGCATTCTGAAGGGCGCTTTGATGATGCCGGAGCTTGGGATGATGTTGAAAACTATGGCACGGCTACATCCCCTGCCATGAATATTGAGCCTGGGGAAGACGATTACAAGAACGAAGGATAATGTTCTTGCTCCCGTAAACAAAGAGCCGGCATCCTGGAGCTGCCGGCTCTTTTGATGTCTTATAACTCATAACATAATCTAAGGAATCAATACACGGCTTGATGTGTGAATGGCCCGCTGGCATGCATCAATGACTCTCATATTCCGGATGGCATCATCCAGCCCGAAAGGCATAGGGACTCCATCGAGTACTGCTGCCGCCATAGCATCCGCCTGAAGTGCAAAGTGATTATGCGCCCCCAACTTCTCTTCCCGTGTACCTTTTGGGGTATGAATGAGGATTTGAGCCTGATCCTCCATTCGTTCCCATCCGAAAGCAGAAGGTAATTCTATTCTTCCTTCTGTACCCGCAATCTCCAAACTGCATTTAGAATAAGCCCACATTCCGCATTCAAATGTCAGCCCCAAGCCATTGTCAAATTCAAGCATACCATGAGCCATCATATCCACACCATCATGCTCGTCCGAGAATAACGCATGGCAAGTGATTGCTTTAGGCTCCATGTCGTAAATCATCCGGGCAGCAGATATGGGATAACATCCGACATCATACACAGAACCGCCGCCCATTTCACGGCTGTATCTCACATTTTGTTTGTCTCCTGCATTGTTAAAAGTAAAACTGCCGTGAATGCCTCTAACCTCACCAATTTCTCCACTCTCAATCAACTCCCTGACACGTGCATGCTTGGGATGGTATCGATACATAAATGCCTCAGCAAAAACCCGCTGGTGCTCTTTCGCAGCCTCTGCGACCTGACGAATCTCTACCTCATTAAGGGCCGCTGGCTTTTCACATAACACATGTTTTCCGGCTTTCATGGCTTTGATCGACCAAGGTTTATGCAGATGATTGGGAAGCGGAATGTACACGGCATCCACGTTAGGGTCGTTCAGCAGCTCATCATAACATCCGTAGGAAGTAGGAATATCGAATCTTTCAGCGATCTCGGCGGCTTTCTCCGCATTCCGGCTGGCTATGGCTGTAACTTCACAGCGCTCTGATTTAAGAATGCCGGGTATCATTGAATTTCGAGCTATTCTTGCCGTACTCATGATACCAAAACGCAATTTCGTACTCATGAGAAATACCTCCCTGTAACTTATGAATAGTTATCTTTGACGGCTTTATTTAAAATGCCGAGACAGCGGTCAAGGTCTGTTTTTACCTGCTTTTTATAAAGCTTTGCTTTTTCAGCACCGTCACTTGTGAAGTGATAAAGCACGATTTCCTGAAAATCCACTTTCGGATCATTCCCTTTTAATTTCTTGGTGCGGTAAAATACCCCTTCCTGAACTAATTCATGAAGCGCCCGGTATATTTCACTCTGAGGAGGAGAATAACCATGATTTTTAAATTCTTGTCTCATTTCTTCGAGCATCTGATATCCATAACCCCGCTGCTGCTCCACCATCGTAATCAAATAGACTTTGATAAAAGCTCGCTGAGCGATCATAAAGGCCATCGCCTGGACGCCTCCCCCCATTGACCACACTATATTTTTAAATTCTATTGTATACCATCCATTCCCAATTTGCACAATACTGCCCTACCTCTCCTTTTAACCGGAATGGGGAAGGCTAGAAACGTGAATTGAAGAGTTAGGCAGGAAGTAGGAGAAAGAGGTAGGATTTATCTATTATGAATTTTTCATATGTTGAAATTTTTATTATTTGTGCTGTTTATTCTTGTTTTTTGTCTTTGTCTATTCGGTACGCCTCCTAGCCACTTCCCGAAGGACCAGCGAGAAATCAAACGAGCCGCTCCGTAGGATAACACTACGCTGATCATCCATGAAGATAAAATCCGCGTCCAGGACGGAGCAGCACTAAGCCAGGCCTCATCCGCAGCATAACTGATTCTTAAAGTCAGAATGTGCATAAGGTACGCCACGAACGAATATTTGCCAATGGATATGAGGATATTGTGCGCCTGTTTGCTGCCTTTTCGATGAATCCATAACGAGATGTCATACATAACAAGGATCGAAACTATCAAGAACAATGCCATCCACGGCCGCAGTAAAGACAGGGAATAGAATGTGATTCCATCCGCATTCCTTATCACTTCTTGAATACCATGCATGAGATGAAATCCGAATAAAAAGAAAAATAAAGGCCAGTACAGCATTCTCCACGCTCTAAGCTTTTCCCGCCAGAGATGAAGATTGGAGCCAGCCGCAGCACCCAAAATGAAATAAAACGAAAAATACAGGGCATTACGATCTGCATAATCTGTAAACATTACGCTCCAAATCGGGATTTGAAGGCCACCTATCCAATTTCCGATCCAAGTGATTTTCCATGTCATCAGAAGAAAGGCAATTCCTGCTGCAAATAACAATATTTGTTTCACCGTTACGTTCCATTTACGGATGGCAAAGCGCATGCCGCGGCGGATCAGCGGATATAACAGGTAGAGCTGAAACAGCATCACAATATACCATAAATGCGAGCTCGCTTTTCCGGTAATCAGCATGAGTCCGAGTTGTTTCAAATCTGCTAAAGAAAACACATTGATGTGATGAATATATAGGGCATGGATCAGGGTCCAAACGGCAAAAGGGATATAAATATCCTGAATTCTCTTCTTTACGAATTGTCCATATTTCAAAGTCCCTTTATCGTTATAAAACAGCAGCAAACCGGTAATAAACACAAACGCAGGAACAGCGAATTTGACCGTCATTAGTAAAAATGCCATACCTATTCCGTCTGCATTATTCATTCCTTCTTCTACGGAATAGTGAGCAATAGAGTGCTGAAATACGACGGCTAAAAAAGCCAATCCCCGAAAGTATTCAATTTCCGGAAGCCTTTCTTTACGCATCCTGCAGCCTCCTTTTACTGATTGAACTAGGACACATTATAACGGCATAAACGCCGGAAGGCGACCGGTTAATGATGCCACCTGTAGAAAATACGGATATGTATACATAAAAAACCCGGTCCCCTGAGGGAACCGGGCACATATAGTTATGTTTTAAAGTAATGTATTGTTTGTTGGCAGCCCATTGATTGTACGAGTATCTCTTCCGCTGTACCGGTCAGCGTTCAAGGAACGGTGCGTTGTGAACACATCATGCACATCATCGAACTGCTCATCACCGTCTACAAGTACGAGGATACGGCCTTCGTTGATATGGGTCTCATAATCCTTCGCTTCATCTTCAGGAATACCTAACCCGATCAGGCCGCCAACCAAGCCGCCGGCACCTGCACCAACTGCGGCGCCTGCCAAGGTTGCAGCAATGGGCCCTGCTGCGAGGATGGGTCCGATACCTGGAATCGCCAGCGCTCCTGCTCCAGCTAGCAATCCGGTAACACCTCCGAGCACACCTCCTGTTGCTGCCCCAGCAGCAACTCCCTCAGGAGCTTTCGTTCCTGTCTCATCCGTTACGTTCTCCATTTCCTGTTTATCCTTGGAAATGACGGATATACGTTCACCCGGGATCCCTCGTTCCTGAAGATCCTGAATGGCTGAAATCGCCTCATTCTCGGTGTCAAATACGCCTACCACGTGCTTTTGCATGTTGAACGCCTCCTTGTATTTTCGGTTATGTTATGTTCCATTACCCTACAGGTGGCGTCATCAAACGGGTGTTATTTGAGCTTTGGTTTCACGCGATTTGTCGGCGTGGCGTTAAACGGATCATCCGGCCAGTAATGCTTGGGATACCGCCCTTTCAGGTCTTTTTTAATTTCGAAGTAGGCCCCGCGCCAAAAGCTGTCCAGATCTGAGGTAATTTGAACAGTCCTGCGTGCCGGTGACAGCAAATGAAATGTGACCGGAACAGAGCCGCCTCCAATCCGCGGCGTGCGATCAAGCCCAAAGACCTCCTGCAGCCTGACTTCGACTGCCGGTGCGGCAGGATCATCATACCGTATTGGAATTCTGGATCCGCTAGGCACCTCCAAGCGGGTAGGTGCTTCCAGTTCCAGCTGCTGGCGCTGTTCCCAGCTTAGACGGTGTGCAATCAATTCTCCGGCATGCAGTGCTTTAAGTTCCTGCCTGCTTCGAACACCAGCCAGGTATGGGAGCAGCCACTCTTCCAATGAATTCAATAACGCAGTATCACTGAAATCAGGCCATTCATCATGCTGAAAACCCATAAACGCTACTCTCTGTCTCCACTGCATGCTCTGTTTACTCCACCCTAGAAGCTTCAGTCCTTCTCTTCGGATCCCTTCAATCACAGCTGCAGCAACATCGTCATCATTCGGCCTTGGATCTTGTTTTTCTGAAACCATGATTTCACCGAGCATTTTTTGAATGACCGATTTGACTCTTCCGCCTTCTGAGTCCCAAGTCACCTTTTTGATCTCCTTAATATCACTAGAAAAATGCTGTTCCATCTCCAATGAATTCAGCTCAGCTGCCACCTGAATGATCCCGTCCGCTCCGCGGTCATCAACACCCACAGCTACGATATATTCGCACCTGCTCAGAGGTACAGCCGTTTTGAACATAATCCCCCTGCCGCTGCGCAGCAAAAAGCTTCCGTTCCCCCTTTTTCTGGCGATTCGATCAGGATAAGCAAAGGCGAGCAGAATACCGGCCGATTCAAGGTCATTTCTTTGATCCTCTTCAACGCCAAGCTTTTTCATCAGGATTCCTGCTTCTGCCGAGATCCTTGCATGGCTTTGATGCCTAATGTTCATTGTTTCAAGTGTTGTAACGATATCATGATCCCCTGCTCCACCTGCGTCATGCAGTGCTTCCCGATCCTGAAGCAGTGCTGCCAGTTTACAGGCCAGTGCACCAATGTTCAGTGATTTCCCTAATATCAGCATGTGAGCCAGTCTGGGATGAATGCTTAATTCTGCCATCCGGCGTCCATGCTCCGCTGCACCTGAAGTGGTGTTCAGAGCTCCCATCAGAGATAAAATTCCCCGTCCATGTTGAACAGCATGAGAAGGAGGCTCGTCCATCCAGGATAGTTGCCCTGGATCCTTGACCCCCCAAACCGCCAGCTCCAAAGCAAGCGGAAGCAGATCGGTTCTTAAAATTTCAGGCACCGCAGCCGGCCGGAGTCTGGCATGTTCCTCCACACTCCAGAGACGGTAGCAGGTTCCTGCCGCAAGACGTCCCGCGCGGCCGCGCCGCTGATCCGCAGCTGCTTTGGATACCCGATGTGTTACGAGCAGAGGAAGGCCTGTCCGGTAGGAATACTCTTCCACTCTTGTATAGCCGCTGTCTACAACGGCACCAATACCCTGGATCGTTAAACTCGTTTCAGCTATGGATGTGGATAACACCACTTTGCGTAAACCGTTGCTATCCGTCTGAACAGCCAGGTCCTGCTGTTCTTGTGAAAGCTGTCCATGCAGTTCCCGCAGTACAACATCCGAGGACAGAGGAAGATTTCGCAAAGCCTCATGTGTCCGTCTGATTTCTCTCATGCCCGGGAGAAAGACGAGGATATCGCCACTACAGTCATGTAGTGCTGTCATCACCGATGCGGCCGCAGCCTGCTCCAAAGCTTGGCCCGGCAGTGGAGGAGCATAAACCGTCGTGACCGGATAGCTTCTTCCTGTACAGCTCAGAACCGCTGCGCCTCCCAGCAGCTCGGACACAGGTTCACCTTCAAGCGTCGCAGACATGACCAGCACCTTCAAATCGTCCCTCAACACACTTTGGGATTCCAGAGCCAGGGCAAGTCCGGTATCAGCATGAATGCTGCGTTCATGAAACTCGTCGAAGATTATCATGCCGACACGGGGCAACGAAGGATCGTGCTGCAGCATTCGCGTCAAAATTCCCTCTGTAACAACTTCAATGACCGTGCTGCTGCTGACTTTGGTGTCAAGCCGCACTCGGTACCCTACCCGCTCTCCTACCTTTTCACCTAAAGCACGAGCCATATAAGCTGCCGCAGAACGGGCTGCAAGTCTGCGTGGTTCAAGCATGATGATTTTCTGTCCGGCCAGCCAGTCCTCATCCATGAGTGCAAGAGGCACACGCGTTGTTTTACCTGCTCCCGGCTCGGCAATCAGAGCTGCATTATTTTCAGTTCGGAAGTGATCTATTAATTGAGGCAGTATCTGCTCGATCGGAAGCTCGTTTTTGTTGTTGTCCATGTTCTCAAATCCTGTCTATTGTGCGTTAAGTTGTTCTTCAAGTATGGTATCATGCGGTGATTTGGAAAAAAAGATTTATGCACTGTATTCATTAGCAACAATTGCAAGCAAACAGGGCTGCCTGTTAAGATCCAAGATCTTTTTAGGCAGCCCTGTTTATTTAGCATGATCAACTTTTCTTTAACGGAGCAGAGATTCCGCGCCGTCAATAAAAATTTGTGCACCTGTAATATGACGGGACTCATCCGATGCCAGGAAAGCCACCAGATCGGCAACATCCTCTGGTTCACCCGGACCATGTTCCAACGGTTGTCCACCGTCCGGATATTCAATCGGAATCGTGATCTCTTCCAGGTTACCTTGTTTTTTCGTACTTTGATCAATATTGGTGGAGATGGCACCTGGACAGACCACATTGACACGAATCTTGAACTTAGCTAGCTCCAGTGCAGCCATCTTGGCAAAAGCAACCTGGCCTGCTTTCGTGGTGCTGTAGGCAATCATACCAAAACCGGTAAAGACTCGGGTGCCGTTCACGGAACTTGTAATAATAATACTTCCTTTTCCGTTCTTTTTCAGATAGGGAACTGTATGCTTCACCGTCAGGAACGTACCATTCAAATTGACGTCCAGCGTTTTCTGCCAATCCTCCAGGTTCATTTCATCTACAGGAGATAACACTCCATTTATACCAGCATTCGCAAAGACAATATCGATGCCTCCGAAGATTTCGGCCGTCTCCTGTACCGCTTTTTCAACACGTTTGGCATCCGTTGTGTCCACATCAAATGCATGCGCACAGCCATCACGTATGTCGTTCAGTTCCTTTACAACTTCCTCGGAGCGGTCGTCCATTAGATCAAATAATGCCACATTGGCTCCTTCTTTCGCCAGCTTCACAGCCGCCGCCCGGCCAATACCTGATCCTGCACCAGTTACAACTGCTGTTTTTCCATGAAAACGGCTCTGTCCTTGAGTCATGTCATCCATCTCCTTTTCGTGTAACCATATAGTTACCATCTGTCACAAGATTACCCAAAACATGAATGAATAATCATGAAAAGAGATAAATGTATATCCACCTGATGTGATCCGTTCGACTCCAACGTTAAAAGGCGATGAGGGGCTCCCTCCATCGCCTTCAAGCTGGTTAACAATGTGTGCATCCTACCATGAAATTTCTAAAAATGAAGCATCATCTTCCAGCCCGCCTGTGTGAACAGCATCCATGAGAAGCTGAACCTGCTCATCAGGAACCCTCTCTAAAATGGGATCCAGATCATTCAGACCGTCACTATACATTAGAAGTCGATAACCGGACAGAGCGTCCAAACGGCTTTCAAATATATGAGGCCTGCCGCCAATGGGACCGCTGCGGGTTGACCATCGCTCACTAGTATGGAAACGGTCGCCGAACTGTGAAGTGAGTTCCATATGCTGTTGGAACATCCTCAGACGCGAGTCGCCCTGCCAGGCGAGCCACAACTTCCCTTTACGATGAAAACGGCCGGGAAGCTCAATGCGTCCGCATATATACATCGCTTCGCTTCCCTGCTGCTGCTTCTGCTGAAGGACCTCTTTAAGCAGAAGCGGCGTATCTTCGTCAAATGTTAGAGCATCACTTTCCTGACTGGCTTCCGCAGACAGCTCAACCAGTTTACGCTCCAGATTCTGCCGATTGAGTTCTCCTTGAGAACGGAGCCAGGATAACAACCCTCTGCCTAGGAATTTTGAAGCCATGTCACCCCGAAAGCTTAATCCGACACCATCACATAACACAAAACTGCATACTCCTCCGTCCAAAGCAAAAGCCATAAAATCCTGACCACGATCCTGCATATGGGCCGTTTCTGATGCTCGCCCATAAGCATATCGGCAGTTGAACTTATCACTTACATTCGTGACTGGAAGTTCGGCGGTTTGCTTACATTCATAAAGAAACGGATTTGCATTGTTCTTTCGTGATTTTCCGACGTGGACGCTGCCTGCATTGGAAGATCTCATAGGCTTTTACCTTACCGGCGTTGCCGCCGACATTTGAAAGCCAATAGACACGAGTTCTGCACAGGTTCCAGGAAGCATCATAAGTGCTCCTGGGGCCAGCTGATAATCCGCCTCCACTAGCATCTCACGATAACTTTCCGGCAGGACGGATGACATCATTTTCAGCTTGAGCGCATGCTCATCTTGAAGCTGTGTGTCCGGGTGTATACCTTTCCACCGTCTGGGCTCATTGACAGGCTGGCTCATCAAATGATCGGATATAAATATATTTTCAACCAATACATTTCCGTCTGGTACACTCATACTCATAATACGTTTGGCGATAGGCTCGGGATCTTCTCCAGTGGCCACACCATCGGTCATATGACATACAAGAGGTGCAGGGCAATCCTGCATGTTCGGAATTTCCGCTTTCAGAATTTTCTCTGCCTGTAAAAATGCTTTGGCAGAGTCTGAAAAACGCTTCGGCGTCAAATCCGGCAGGGAGCCTACCGCAGCAATTTCATCAATCCCTTTTATACCGTTCAGCAGGTCATAAACATCATCGCTGTAGGCGAGAATTGCAATACGATATCGGGGTGTAAGACGGTTACCCTTGGTTGAACGGAACACCATTTGTCGGATCGCCAGTGATAATGCTTCATAAACTACATCGATCCTGCGCTGACCTTCCATCAGCATATTCATTGATGCACTGATATCGATCAAGTATATGACCAATGCCGGTGTACGCTGTGACGCCTGAATACTATAATTCACCTAAAACACCCCTGCATGATTTGATATCAAATACTTGGCAGCCAGAAACTGCTGTCTTTCAAAAACAAATTAATGCCATTCAAACGAGTTCTCATTTTACCCACTTTATTATAGTAGGCAGCATCCTTTTGATACATGGAGGTGAAGCTCCGGGCAAAATTTCTGGCTCTTGGCAGATTGCCGGCTACTTGTGCATTATAAGCTTTATTATAGTAAGCAATAAGTGTCACCACATTCTCAGCTCGTTGTTTTTTTAGCTGAGCAGCCGCCTGTCTCTGCGCTTCTGCCTTCCGGGCTGCCTCAGCCTGTCTTTGCGCTTCAGCCTTTCGGGCAGATTCTGCCTGTCTCTGCGCTTCCGCTTTGCGAGCGGCCTCCGCTTGTCTGGCAGCTTCCGCTTCACGGGCCTGACGCTTCTTCTGTTCCTCCAGTTGAACCAGATACTGCTCATACTTTTCTTGTTTGTCATACTTTTCTTGTAAAGCGGCTTTTTTCTTATTGGCTTCTACCTGAGCAAGATAAGCTTCATATTTCGCCTGCTTGTCATACTTTTCCTGCAGCTTCGCTTTCTCTGCAGCAAGCTTGACTTCCTCTGCCTTCTTAGCTTTCTCTTCCGCTTCAGCTTTTTTGCGAGCTTCTTCTGCTTTGAGAGCCTCTGCTTTCTTACTCTCCTCTTCTGCTTTCTTACGCTCTTCTTCCGCCTTCTTGTCCGCGGCTAGCTTCGCTGCCTGCTCTTCTTTCAAACGAGCTTCCTCAGCCGCCTTCGCCTTTTCCTCTGCTGCCAGCTTAGCAGCTGCTTCCGCTTCCTGCTGTACACGCGTTTCGGCTTTATCCGCCAAAATCTGATTTACAGTAAACGCCGAGCCGGTCAATATGGCGACTGCAGCTGCTGCAGAAACCATGAATCTTTTGGAACTTACGAATGCCCGCCATCCTGTCTTCTCCTCGGAAGGTGGGTTTAACTGTGCCTCAAGCCCATGTATGGCTGCCGCAAGTTCCACTTCCAAAGGACTATCTTTTTTCACGAAATGGTAAGCTGACCGGAATATCTCCAAAGCTCCTGACAAGTTCCCTGCAGCTTCGAGGTCTCTCGCCTGATTAAATAATCGACCCACTACATTGTCATTTACTTCCCGATTACCTGGCTGCAGGCCCAGTGTCTCCGCCGCATGACGCTCTGCCGATTCGCCGTCTACCTGAGGTTTATCTTCTGCCTCTGCCGCTGCTGCGGTTTCCGGCACCACTGCCGCAGGTTCTTCTTCGGACAAAGCCGAAAGAGCGACAAGCCATTCGCCAAATGTCGGGCAGCTGCTTAAATCCTGACTGTCCCACGCCCGCCCAAAGAGATCGGCTATCGATTGCCCCCACCGCTGGCTTAAAGATTTTTTGAGAAGGAAATACCGCTCACATGTTGTTTGCATTTCATGCTGATCAAAATAACTTTCTCCCCACGCCTTGCCTACCACAGCTGGATCACTCCATCCGAGCATTTCCGCAATGATAACAGCTCCGGCAAAACGATCGGCATAAGCACTCCATAATCCACTGTGAACCGTACGGTGAGCAGCATATCCCGGAGATCCTGCTAATAAAACATCAGGACGATCCATTTTGGGACTATAGATCTGCTCCACATCAACCAGTTCAACCGCAGCCGACCCTTCAGGAAGCTCAACTTCCGAAAAAAACGGAAGCATGACATTTGGCGCAGATAAATCGCAATGTGCCAAACCTCGCTGTTCCATGCTTGAGCCGATGGCAGCAAGAGCTTTAGCCAGCATAAGGCTATCCCCCCGCGCCAGGTTACGCTGGTCACTGATCACATCAAACCAGGTGATACCGTGGATCCAAGGCATAACAACAGCGTACAGCAGGTCCGGATACCCGGCAATCAAGTCTCCGTTTCTTTCGGGAGTCAGCACCTCACGACTGCACACCTGTAAACCGGGAATATCTTTATAAGTAGCCATATGGTCGGATTGGTAAACCATAGCGGGAATACGGAATTTAGGGAAAAACACCTTAAGGGCTTTGGCCTCATGAACTTCTCCCTGAACGGGAAGAAGCTGATACACAATGCCCTGCCTGCCTGCCTGGGCATAAGCAAGTCCCGGTGCTGCAGGATGCTGGCCTACCTTATAGGCAGTTCCATTAATAATGATTTCGTCACCCGGGTTTGGTTGAAAACTCATGCATATCCCCCTTTCAGTCATTTATGGATCAGAGCATTATCAGCTCTGGATTGCAAGAAAACCGGGAGTCGATAAACACCCGGTTTTCTTGTCTATAAAACTATTATATACCAAATTCAAAACTATGAAAAATTAACGAGATTGATCCGCCATACGGAATTTCTGGGCGATCGCCTTCAATTCGTTACTGATGCTGTCCAGCGTTTGCACGAAGGATTGCATCAAACGGCTGGCTTCCTGGAATTCCTGGAAGAAGCGCTGCTTCGTCATACCATCCCACTGGCCTTCCATGCCGTTAACCGATTGAGTCAGACTGTTAACGATTTGCTGACTTTGGTCACCGCTTTGTTTAAATTGGTTTGCAACTTGTTCTACTTGTTCGGGTGTAATTAAAATACGTCCTGCCATGTATGTTCCTCCTTTAATGTGTGTTCTGTTTTTTTTGCTACCATTATGTTAGTTCATGATGTTAAAAATTTCAAAATGCCCTTCGACCTAATTTCCATATACCCCCATTGACCCAGGTATGAAACCAATTTAGTGAATTAGCTATAAATTTAGTTAGCAATACCAAGTCCGGATGGGTCCGTGAATGTCCAGCCCTGTCCGCTGAGCGCCGCTTTCCTGGCAGATTCCTGGCCTTCGCCCATGGTCATGCCAACAGCTGCTGCTGCTGAACTCGGATTCGAGATGACAGGTGAACCTCCGGATTGAGGTAAAATGGAGCTTGCGCCTTCAGGCTGTGAGGCTGCGAACAGTGACACAGGTGATACTTTCCCTACCTGAGCATGCTCCAGAATGGAGTTATATTGATGATCCGTTTCCTGGAACAGATCTGCTTTGTCGCGTAAATAGATACCCATTTTTTCCAGGAGAACCCCAACGTGCTCTCCTATACGCTGCGCGGTCTGCCATTCATCAATAACGGCCGCTTTCAGGGACGTTTCCCAAACCAGAGAATTCATTGCCTGGCTAAGCTGATTTGTAATACCCGAAAATTGATCGCCGGATTGCAGAAGCTGACGGCTTAATGTCCGGAGCAGTTCCGGTTCGACAGAAATACGCATTGGTCCTCACCTTTCATTCAGGCTCCCTTACTGTTTAAGCCACATCAGAAGCATTTGATAAAACTGGTCACGAGTCGCTGGTGCTGCCGTTAACCAGTCCTGGTCGCCTTGAAGGCTCATACGGAGCAGCCAGCTCATGGATTCATTAGCAATAAAGGCGGCATTTTGGCTTTCCCAGTTATACCCGTTCCATACAGACATCTGCAACTCACCGGTAGATACCCGGTTCTTTAAACATTTTGCCAGTGCAATCGAACCCTCAGCATCATCAGTCAATCTTGCAAGGCGATCGCTGATTTCTTCACAGCATGACTTTGCTGCAGAAGTATAAATATCACTAAATTCTTTCCGACTGAGCAGAAGCGCAGGAATTTCACCCAGAGGTTCACTGCTTAGCATCAAATCGCTCACCAGCTGAGAACAAGCGTCTTCGATGGTACTCAACTGGCTGAGTGAATACCCCCGTTGATCCTTGTCACATCTGCACACCTGAATAACCTGATCATCCATAACATGAAGATAACCTTCAAAATGAGTACCCTTGTTTTCATATTTAAGCCAGCATGCCCTCTCGGCAAGTCCGGCGACAGCCACTCTTGAAAACACTTCAGGAGGTATAGAGAGTTCTCCGCTCTCTTCAAGCAGTAGATAACTTTTTTCAATGAGAGAGTTTTTGGCTGCTTCCCACTCCTCTGCAATCTCTTCGGTCAAATAGCCGCTAAAAGGATCTTCAACCCCAAGCAGACGGTCAGAACCTAATATACCCGCCAAGAAAAAAAACTCTTTTTCATTCAGCGTTATGGTTTCCTGTTTGGAAGCAGGAATCGTCAACATTATGAGCCACCTCCCCTCAAACTACAACATGCCATCGGTCGCGAATTTCTGTGACCCATTTTTGCGCATTCCAAACTTCATCAAACGGAAGTGCGCCTTTTATTCTGGAAAATTTGCGTTTTACATAGTACCCCTGTCCTGAAGGCAGAATTTTTAGGCCTCCCGGACTATTCGCCGATTCCGAGAAAGGGATCCTAAAGAACGAAAGATCATTGGAATCCAGTGTACCAAATAAAAATCCGGATTGGGATGCTTTGACATCCGTAAACCAGTCAACACCGTAAGTCGGAAAGTCTGCGGGAACACCGGACAAAATAACATGGACATTGCGGTCTCTGCCAAATCTGACAATGGAAGACAGCTGGTCCTTGACTGTAAAATCATTCAGCTGCTTACTCATGACATCTGCATCATCAATTAACAGCATGAGCGCAGTTTCCTCATTATCTTTCGTTCGATTCATAACTTTATCATGAATTTCCGCGATCATAGGTACAAGGTCCTCTTCATTGGATGCATGACCTTTGACGTGAGGCAAATGGCTTAACCGGCTTAAACCGCTGCTGCCATATCGGGTATCTACCGTATAGATTTCAATCTCTTCCGGAGAAGCATGCAGGGCAAGTGACAGCATCCAGCTGAGCATAAATGAAGTTTTGCCCCCCTCCATCGGACTTGCCACAATAAAATGAGGCCCTTCTTCCAGATTCACCATAAATGGGCTCAGATCATCTGTCGACAATCCTACAGGCACGTTATATTTGTTTGTTCTGGATACCTGCTCGTATGGCTGATCCATCTTAAGAAGCTCCGAAAGGCTGACTTTCTCAGGTAAAGACAAAATGGAAGGAGCTTTTTCTCCATTCCAAGAGTTTTCAATACGTTGTATCGTACTGCGCAGCTCAACTGAACGTTTCCCTTCATCATCACCCGAAGCAGGAAGAGCCGATTGGAATTCCAGCGGCGGAATCTGTCCCTTGATTAATCCCCGGCCTGCTGGAAGCTGACTCGGTGCCCGTGATGGACGACCTACTGCATAGTAATAATCAGAAGGGTCAGCAAGTTCAAATGAAACTGCATTGGCAATATTGCTGCGCACTTTTTCAAATAAATCAGAGATACGGTTCGCTGAAATCACGAAAGTAATACCAAGACTTCCGCCCTCGCGAAGCAAATATTCGAGCATATCATTTTCATCTGGATATGAGTTTCTGAAATTCAAATACCCGTCAATAATGACGATCTGCTGAGGATTCTGTTTGGACATAGTCCGGCGATACGATGATATTGTTTTTACACCGGCATCAGCAATAAGATCCTTCCGGACAGCGGCCGTTTTGGTCAAGTAACGGAATAAACGCTTGACCCGGTCCTCCTCTTCGGCATTCATAACTGCTCCGACATGAGGAAGTCCGGCAAAATCTCTCATCATACGTCCCATGTCAATGACATATCCATTCCAATGTTCTGGTGTGTAACGTTCCGCCAGTGACATGAGCACGGTTTGAATAAATGTCGTTTTGCCGAGACCTGGCATTCCATACACTGTCCAATGCCCCTGCTCCAGATTGACTTTGAGCGGCTTTTGACATTGATTAGGCAAGTCGTCAACCATACCTGCATAGGCTGTGAGTCCTGTACTGCTGAGTTCTTCCATGTGGTTCGACCCCTGCTCATCTTCGACAACTTCACTCAGATCAAGTATTTCAGGCAGCGGCGGGAGCCACGGACCCGGAAGTTTAGGAATGCCTTCCTCTGCAGCGACATCCGCTAATTTCTGGATAAATACCTGCAGCTGTTTAGGCACCTCTTCCTGGTGGACCTTCGAAGCCTGAGCTGGAGCCAGCATCGGCTCCAGCTTGCCGTTAATGCGAACTTCACGAATATTAACCGTACCTTCATTGTCCTTCTTCTCAATATAGGGAGCACCGCTCCATGCAAATTGCATCTCTTCAAAAACTTCATCACTGCCCACCTGAAAATAACCGCGGCCCGGTTTATTGATCCAGGCGGCATTTGGTATCTTCAGCATATCACGGCTGTCTCCTTCACTTTGAACACGAAGACATATACGGAACCGTGAGTTACTCCAAATTTTATCATCCACAACACCAGCCGGTTTTTGAGTCGCCAGAATCAAGTGAACGCCCAATGTACGCCCAATAGCTGCAATACTGATCAGCTCATCCATAAATTCAGGCTGATCTTTTTTCAGCTGTGCAAACTCGTCAATAATAATGACCAGATGTGGAAGCGGTACACCGTGCCCGCTGCGGAGCAGCTTGTAATATTCATCAATATGCTGCAGGTTTCCTGCATCATTAAGAATCTTCTGCCTCCGGACGAGCTCGGCTTTCAAAGAAATTTTTGCACGCTCTATCAAGTTATTATCCAGGTTCGTTATGGTCCCAACAACATGGGGCAGATGCAGGAATGTATTCGACATGCCGCCGCCCTTATAGTCAATCAGCATGAATGCAAGATCATGCGGGTGAAACTCAGAAGCCAGTGAAGCCACAATCGATTGAATGACCTCACTTTTCCCTGATCCTGTTGTACCGGCGATCAAACCGTGCGGCCCGTGGCCGCTTCGTTCGATTTTATCATGAAGGTTAAGATTGATTTTTTTATTTCCTGCTCGCACGCCCATCGGTACTGGAAGTGTGTCCGGAAAGCGGTTTTGCTGCCAGCGCCGCTTGAGATCCAGATCATTGATCTTTTCAATATCCATCATCTCAAACAGCGTCAATACAGGAGGAATATCTGAAGCCGAAGAACGTTTCAGGCGAATCGGCGCCATATACCGGGCCAAAGCCTCAATCTGTTCTTTAGAGATATGATCAATCTCAAAAGCATGCTGTCTTACCTGCCCGTCTTCTTTGATCGTATAGACTGCTTTGTCACGTTCGGCTTCCACAATGAGCTGACAATGCATCGGAAGTCTTTCCTTCCGGTCAGATAAAATGATCGTAACGGCATCCACCGCCTCGGCTTCCTCCAACAGGAGTGGCAGCAGCGGTTCTTCCTCTATGAGCTGACTAGCCGAAAGAATGACAACATAAGCCGGTATTTCGACGGCTTTGCTGCCATAATCGGACTCATTGTTTCTTCGACGATACAACTGCATGAAAATCTCGTCTGCCAGCTGATGCGCAGTACTTCTGCGGTCTGCCATATACCGTGAAGAACGGTCATTGTCCCAGATATGTGGAAACCAGCGCATCCATTCCCATTCATGAGCTTCTTTCTCCTCGTAGAATGCAGCAAGCTTCACCTCATCCGGTGAATGGCGTACCGTGGTTTGAGCTACAATGACACGCAGGGCATTCATAACATCTTCCCGGCTGCCGACCACACCAATAACTTTGGAGTGGAACAAAGGAAGTGTGATGGAGGCATTTTCAACGGTTTTAAAATCCGATGCCAGTTCTTCAGCTGCCTCAATCAACGGATCCTTATCGTAACCGTCTGCTCTGGGAGGCCTGATGTGCACATAAAAAGGCACGGTTCCTTTACCAGCACGGACCTCCAGAAAATCATTGTCTTCCGGCGACCGCTCCCACAGGCTGCTGCTCCGGTTTTTCACCACCTGATAACACACCTCGGGATCCCCGTGGATCTCAAACATCACTTCAATCTGATCCTGCTGGCGAGCTTTCAGCTCTTCTCGGTGTAGGTCCAACTGAGCGCGATATTTCTGATTTCGCTCAGCAATATTTTTCTTGTACACTTTTTTGTTGCTGAGATACATGAAGAAAGGAAGTGTATAAGACATGAGCATCATCGGGATCATAATCATCTGAAACATCATATAATTGCTGCTGCCCATTTTCCCGCTCATATTCATATATATATAGAAGCTGATCATTGCAATGGTCATTATGACCGGAATAATAATAGAAATCAGGGAAAAAGAAGGTTTACTTGGTTCAGAAGGAGGCCTGAAAATTTCCATTTCCTCCTGTTGGAGGGCCGGTCTCATTCGCGGCGATCTCTGGTACAAAACGTTCATGGGATACCTCCTCAAGTCAAAATTTTATGTTTCTTGAAACAGCGTTCTCCGTCCGTAAACTGGGGCTTCATCATTTGTTGTAGAAAAAGCGCGCTGGAGCCGAATATAAGCACCTTCCCTTAATCCAGCCTCGACAATGCTGCTAACATCTTCAATTTTAAACCACAAGCCTTCGGGAAATTTAGCTTCCAATATGTACTGCATGCCTGGACTTGGCAGTTCGTGGAACAACCTGAGACCCAGCAGTTCATTCAATCGGTTGACGGAACATTCCTCAGGGATATCGATATCAAACCAGTCTCCCTCTCTGCGCCCGGAAATTACCGTAAGAATCATATTCGAACGCCCGCCTTTCGTATGGTGTTTAATTGGTTACATTATTGTAACTGTATCATTATAAGGTCTATCCTGTCAATTTGTGTCATATTGCTCTGTCCCTATATTTTATAGGAATGAAGTGGTTCTGCAGCACCAAAATGAGTTTGAAACAGGAATTTGGTCTATAATCAACATTTCACCCTAATTTTACAATATAAATCAAGCCAGACAGCACAAAAAATGCTTCATTCATACCTACTCGCTAATTTCATTCACAAAAATGTCACGACCATCAAAACGTTTTTGATTAAATATCTTATTTTAAGGTTATTTTAAGATTGTAAGTTTATAATTCCACTATCATGGAATACTTTTCGTGAGGTGATCATATGAAAATGTTAATTATGTTTCAAAACAAACCTGTACCCGTTTATTTTACGACAGATAACAAACAACCGGTACAAAAAGTACTTAAGCTTTTAACCAGCGCGCTTGATCATAAAATCAACAATGGTAAACAAGCGCTAAAAAAATGCCTCAACTCCCTGATCAGTATTGAAATCGAGGGTTCCGAGGCAATTCTTCACAGTAAAAGTGAAAACGATTCTCTTGCGCTATCTCTTTTTTAAGAGTTAGCCTTTTTTTATTGTATGAGAGGATTAACGGCGATTTACCAACAGAGGCAGGTTTAAACGTTTTTCTTCAGCTGTCTGGGCCTTGTGAATACGAATTTGAAATAATTTCGCCAGATTTAGAGTAGTGTGTACTTCTTGGCTGCTGCCCAATTTCTTCACGATAAAACGATCAACGGACATGCCTTTCACTCCTAACCTAATCATAATTCGAAAGAGGAAATATTTCCTAGCATTTCGTATCTTTATATAACCTGATCCAGCTGGAATTAAACGCCATATTCAAACCCCTTCTTTACTTCGATACGGCATTCCAATGTTTAATAATATGAGTCTTCTCCATATATAGATCATTTAACAGCATTCCAAGCTCTTCCAATCCGATATATGGTAAAACTTATTTTTAATTAAACAGTGATTTTTTTTGAATAAACATTCCCATGTTTTTTATTCGAGATCCATTCTGTTGGATTTAAAGCTGAAATTACGGTAGGATGAATAGTACTGTATTTATTTTTAAACTCATGACACAAGGAGGCGCAGTCAAACATGCAGGACGTTTTAATAATAGGGGCAGGTCCCTGTGGTCTTTCCGCGGCCATTGAATGTGAAAAACGAGGTTTCTCCACTGAAATCATTGATAAACATAATGTGGTTCATTCCATATATCTATATCCGACACATATGCAGTTTTTCAGTACTGCTGAAATGCTGGAGATCGGAGGTGTGCCTTTTGCTTTATCTAACGATAAGCCTTATCGTGATGAAGCACTTGCATACTACCGGCGCGTCGCCAAGCATTATCAACTTAAAATATCGCCATACGAAGAGGCCTTATCTATTAAAAAACAGCCTGACGGTACATTTCAGGTCCATACCCGTAAACGCAGCGGGACAGAAAGTGTGAAAGAAGCCAAACATGTGGTGATATCCACCGGATATTTTGATCATCCGAATTATATCGGAATTCCTGGTGAAGACTTGGATAAAGTCACACATTATTTCAGAGAAGCACATCCATACGCCGGTATGAAAACAGCAATTATCGGCGGCAGCAATTCCGCAGTAGACGCAGCTATGGAACTGATCCGAGTGGGGGCAGACGTATCGGTAATTTATCGGGGGAGTGAAATTTCCCAGAACATCAAACCATGGGTACGTCCTCTGTTCGACAGTTTGGTGACCAAGCAGCGCATCTCTCTATATCTCGAGTCCAGTGTTACGGACATTCGTGAAAACTCAATCACAATTAAGAACATCAGCGGTGAAGAAATTATCGTCGACAATGACTTTGTGCTGGCTTTAACCGGATTTCGTCCAGATCGCAAACTGCTGGCTTCTTCCGGTGTGGAGCTGGATGATGGGATGGAGAAACCGAGCTATAATCCTGAGACGATGGAAACGACAGTACCCGGACTGTTTGTGGCAGGAGTCATTGCTTCCGGACGTAATGCCAATGAAGTGTTTATTGAAACCGGGCGTGATCACGGCCGTCTGATCGCCGAATATCTAAGCTCTGCAAAAACAGTGTAACCTTATCTCAACCATCAAGGAGTTGAAAGGCCGCTTGGATTATACATCGCTCATTCTTCTAGGTTTAGCAGGACTCGGCATCATCAGCAGCAACTCTACCATGACGATCGCCATGATTGTGCTGCTGCTAATCAGGGTCACAGGACTGCAGCAGGCTTTTCCCTGGCTTGAAAAATACGGATTAACATTAGGGATCATTATGCTGACCATTGGAGTCATGTCGCCATTCGCCAGCGGAAAAATGAACCTTGAAACCTTGGGTCAGTCTTTTCTCCACTGGAGATCACTTCTGGCTATCGGGATCGGAATGATGGTAGCCTATCTGGGCGGCCGCGGGGCGGCGCTGATGGGATCCCAGCCTACGATTGTTGCAGGACTTTTGATTGGTACCGTGCTCGGTGTAGCATTATTTAGAGGTGTCCCCGTAGGCCCATTAATAGCGGCCGGACTTCTCTCCCTTCTGATCGGCAAGTCATGACGGAGATATATGCAAAAGAGCTTCCAAACTGACGTTCACACGCCAGGCTGGAAGCTCTTTAGTTTGTCTATGTTTTGATATCAGTTATCAAAATGCTGAACATTATATAAGCGGGCATAGCTGCCCTCTCGCTGCATTAATTCGGAATGTGTGCCCTGCTCCGTAATCTGACCATTCTCCATTACAACAATCTGATCTGCATGGGTGATGGTGGACAACCGGTGAGCGACAATCAAGGTCGTCCGGTTGCTCGACAGCGACTGCAGTGCCTGCTGGATCAGATGCTCTGACTCCAGATCCAGGGCGGATGTGGCCTCGTCCAGAACAAGAATATCCGGGTCTTTCAGAAACACCCTGGCGATAGCGAGACGCTGTTTCTGCCCGCCGGACAGCTTCACCCCGCGTTCACCAACCTCGGTATCATATCCTAGCGGCAGATTCATGATGAAGTCATGGGCATTCGCCGATTTCGCTGCAGCGATCATGTCCTCCTCCTCCGCTTCAGGGTTACCCAGCATGATATTCTCCCGGACCGATCCGCTGAACAAAAAGTTATCCTGTAAAACCATACCGATGGACCTTCGAAGACTTTCCAAGGTCAATGTCCGGATATCATGTCCGCTGATCATCACACGACCTTCCTGCACATCATAAAAACGTGGAATAAGTCCAATCAGGGACGATTTCCCGCCTCCGCTCATGCCTACGAAAGCAACCGTTTGACCCTGCTTTATATTTAACTGGATGTCTTTCAGCACCCAATCGGTTTCCTTGCCGTATTTAAACCATACCCGGTCAAACTGGATATCCCCTGCAGACTGCAGCTTTTTAGCAGACGGGGCATCGGTAATGTCATAAGGCTCATCCATCAATTCCTTAACCCGTTCAAGGGACGCTGTTGCTTGGGTCAGAACCGTAGAGGAATTGATCAAACGCCGCAGCGGTGCATATAACCGATCCAAGTAACCGAAAAACGCGATAAAGGTTCCCAGCGACAAATCCCCCTGAATGACCCGGTATCCTCCGTAACCGATCACAAGAATCGGCGCGATATCGGTTAAAGTATTAATGATGGAAAAGGTCAATGCGTTCATACGAGTTTGTGCCATTGCTTTTTTCAAAAAGTTGCTGTTGATGTTCTCGAATTTGTTCTGATCATAACGTTCCAGCGTAAAGCTCCGGATAACCGAGATACCCTGAATCCGTTCATGAAGATAAGCCTGAATACCGGCGAGTGCCTGGGACCGGTCCTTTGTCAGCTTTTTCAGACGCTTATAGAGCAGATTTACTGCGATCCCGTACAACGGCAGTACGGCGATGGAAACCAGGGTAAGCACCGGATTCATAAAGAACATCACAATAAGAACAAATAACAAGGTGAACATATCGAGCCAGATGTTCATCATGCCGACTTCCACCAGGTTCTTGGATTGTTCAACATCGTTGATAAATCTGGAAATTGCCTCACCTACTTTGGTATTCTGATAATACCTGAGAGACAATTTCTGCAGATGAGCATAAAGCTTGTTACGCATATCAAACAAAATCCGGCTCGTAATGAATTGTGCAAAGTACTGTCTTAAATATTCAACAGGGCCTCGAACCACAACAAATAAAGCGAGCGTCCCTCCGAGAATAAGCATTAGTTGTTCAATCTTTTCCTGGGCGCTCATCAGATCATTGGTGAGAAGATCATCGACGACATATTTCATAATGAGCGGAAGCAGCAGTGGAATGGTAAACTTGATCATCCCGATGATCAAAGTAATAATAATCCATTTAATATATGGTTTTACAAACGGATAATAGATTCTCCAAGATTTCAAAAGCTGGATACAGCCCCTTTCTGTTATCACCTGGTTGACAATTGCCGACTTCAATGCTTTGATAGTCCTAAAACTGATTCTATGGTTTTCGAGTGCAGGAGGAAGAACATGAATACAATCTTCGTAACAGAAGCGGTCATGCTTGCGATTTATGGCCAGCTTCTTGTGCCGCCTAAGCCGGTAGAATATATCATACCTTATACTACAATTCTAGAGCTCTATGAACTTATTAATAGTGATGAACCACTGATGCACAGCATTTCAGATGATCAGCATGTCCGGAACAAAATCAGCGAATTGATCCAGTATTTTGAAGAACCGCTGAATAAGAAAAAGATCGACCGGGCCCTTCAAGTTCCCTGGGCGAAAAGTCCGTCTATTCCAATGGGCGAGAAAACGCTTGTGACCATTATGAATGCGGTAGACCATGCCCCGTACGGTGAATTATTTGATCCGGTGGAAACGGAAGTCCTTGCCGCTGCCCAGCGCCTCGAGGCTCCGGTATTGACGGACCAATATGAACTCATCCAACGAATAATAAGCGCTTCCGTGCCTGTACAGGTTTTCGATATTGAAGATTTTGATTACGCTCTGGATGATTACTGAGATCCCGCTGACGAAAATTACGAAAAAAATTCCCCTTTCGGGGATTTTTTTGTGTGCCCATTATTAGTCTTCATAAGACTGCTGCGCGAGCTTGCTCATCAAGTGAGCTGTCAGCTGGTCCATATCCGGAAGCTGCTCTCGATTAAAATATTTCAGGGAAACATCGCTCGCTGACGGCAGATCAATAGCGCTGCTAAGCCCGTGAGCGGCATATACACCGATAATAAAGTATTCTTTATCACCGTTTGCATGCTTTTTGACATAATCGGGACCAGACAGCAGATCCAGCAGCTTCATCTGATCTGCATGCAAACCGCTTTCCTCCCAAAGTTCACGGGCCGCCGTATCTTCCATCGACTCACCAGGTTTAATGGCTCCGATCGGAAGTCCCCAGACTTCCTTCCCTGGTCTTCTTAGCAATAGAACTTCTGTTTGGCTGTTCATGACGATGGCCGCAGCCATGACCTGAACCATGGAGCCTTTACCGAGATATTGACGGATATCACGGTTAAACACGCCCATCTTCGGGAACCTCCTTTGACCGAAAAACGGCGCTGTATTCACATGTATGCTGCTTAATGAACTGCACCGTCTTCCTTATAGATATACGAAATATCATCCAGGGATTCCTCGTACTTGACGGTGAGGTCATATCCCCGTAAATACCACAGATCATGATCCTCCATATAAAACATCACTTTATCAGACTCCTGAACCAATCCGGGATGCTGTGGATCTTCGACCGTGAGCCCCAAAGAAAAACCAGGATGAAGCCCCCCGCTGGAACTATACCGCGGAAAAAACCTAACGCTGTCTCCCGGCTGCAAATCCAGTTCTTTAATGAACCATTGTGCGGCCTCTTGACTGACATGGATCATCATGTCTTCCACTCTCCTTTGACATTCTAATGATCACTGTTCCACTTTCCTGCACCAGCTGGCATGTTTATTATGTATCATAACGCATATCGCCGCCGGGTTACAAATTCTTTTTGTATCGCAGTTGACATTATCCATTCAGCGGTGATAAAATTCAAACGACGCTAGAGATTTTCAATTTATTGTAAATTCTTAGGAAAGGGTGATCACGGTGTTTAATACATACTTTGTTACTCCACAAGTTTTCGGACACACATACTATCAATTAAATACTGTCGGCGCCCTGCGGAAATCAAACCTCGTTTCGTGATTCTTTGGCCTTAATGAATTCACGTTTCGAAATTCGTACAGTGCGCTGAATTACCGTGCGAATGATAAGTTAACCACTAAGCATATCATCCGTTTTTCGGATGGTGTGCTTTTTTTGTGTTAGTGGGGCCTTGTCTGATCCGCGAGAAACGCCGGCGTTGTTATTGAGAGGAAGGGATATGAACATGTTTGCTGTACTTAAAAATTTGGCCTGGTTTTTCCGGCTGGAGAAAAAAAGATATTTAATCGGTTTGTTTTTTCTCATCATTTGCGGGGGGCTGGAACTGCTTCCACCACTGCTGCTGGGCCGTGCGATTGATGATATTGTCAACAGCACAATTACGTGGTCCGCACTGACCCAATACCTTTTGGCGATTATCGGACTCGTCGCTGTGATTTACCTTTGCACATATGTATGGATGCATCGTATTTTTGGAGGAGCGAATCTGGTAGAACGGCTGCTGCGTACCCGCTACATGAACCATCTTCTTCGCATGATGCCGCCTTTTTTCGAAAAGAACCGGACCGGTGATCTGATGGCCAAAGCTACGAATGATCTTCGTTCTGTCGCCAACACAGCAGGTTTCGGCATGCTGGTCATGACAGATTCCACATTTTTTCTGTTCGTCATTCTGTTTGCGATGGGGTTCATTGTCAGCTGGAAACTGACTCTTGCAGCCATTCTTCCCCTTCCGATTATTGCTGTCGGCATGGTGATCTATGGCAAAGCCATACATAAACGATACACGGCTGCCCAGGATGCCTTCGGTGACATGAATGATCAAGTGCTGGAATCTGTGGCGGGCGTACGGGTTATCCGCGCATATGTTCAGGAACGCGAAGATCAGCGTAAATTTCAGCAGATTACCGATGATGTGTACCGCAAAAATCTGACTGTTGCCAAAGTTGACGCCCTGTTTGAACCGACCATCAACTTCTCGATCGGACTGAGCTATGTAATCGGTTTGTCTTACGGCGTGTACATGGTGTTTCAAAATCAAATTACACTCGGAAATCTCGTATCGTTCAACATGTACCTGGGGATGATGATTTGGCCGATGTTTGCCATCGGTGAATTGATCAACATTATGCAGCGGGGTAACGCTTCTCTCGACCGGGTGAACAGTACGTTATCTGTGAAGCCTGATGTTCCGGAGCCTCAGCATCCGGTAGATGTTCAAATTCCGGAATCTATACAGTTTGATCATCTCAGCTTCCGTTATCCGAGTTCCAACACGGATAATTTGAAAGATATCTCATTAACTCTGTCCAGAGGCCAGACACTGGGCGTAGTCGGCAGAACAGGAAGCGGGAAATCAACACTGCTCAAACAGCTGCTGCATGAGTACCCTGCTGGAACGGGACGGCTTCTTTTCTCAGGAGTCTCAGCTGCAGACCTGCCCAAAGACCGGCTTCACGGCTGGATCGGCTATGTACCGCAGGAACAAATTCTGTTCTCAAAAACCGTCAGGCAGAACATTCAGTTTGGCTTAAGAGACGCTGATGATGATACCATCATGGATGCGATTCGCACGGCTGCATTTGATCAGGACCTTCACACCCTGTCTGACGGTCTGGATACACTCGTGGGTGAGAAAGGCGTTGCCCTATCCGGCGGGCAGAAACAGCGGGTATCGCTTGCCCGAGCCTTTATTGCTGATCCGGAGATTCTGATTCTGGATGATGCGCTTTCCGCGGTTGATGCACGGACGGAAGCCCGAATCATTGAGAACATCCGGTCAAGAAGAGCGGGAAAAACCACGCTCATCTCCACCCACCGGCTGTCGGCCGTACAGCATGCTGACTGGATCGTTGTGCTTGAGGAAGGAACCATTATCGAACAAGGGACGCATGAAGAACTGCTGGCCTTGAACGGATGGTACCGTGATCAATATGTTCGCCAGCAGCTTGAAAATCATCTTACATCCGAGGAGGTGTCCTAATTGACGGAACCCCGCATGATTGAAAATAACACCGGAATTGCCAAAAGGCTGTTCCGATACGCATTAACGGCGAAAGGCACCTTTATCGCAGCATTAATCATGCTGGCCATCGGTGTAGCGGCTGAGCTTGCAGGTCCTTTTATAGCCAAAAATATGATTGATAATCACGTTCTTGGCATAGAACGTCCCTTTTACGAGACCAGCACTACGGAAGGATCTGCTGAGTATGAAGGAAACTACTATAAACGGACAGACCACTTTTCTGAAGGAGAAACCAGAGGTCAAGAAGTTCGTATTCTCCAGAGTGGAAGCCATTTCTACTTCATTCCAGAGCGTGTGGAGCGAGCTGAAGGTGAACGCTCATACCAAAATGGACAAATAACCATTGCATATGGCAGCATGTCCGACGTGTATCCTGCAGTCCCATTGACGGCTTCAGAATTATTCGGGTTTTACGAACCTGAACTGCCTGGAATATACAAGCTGGTTGGATTGTTCCTGATCGCCATGTTAGTATCCATGATTGCCGTCTTCAGCCGGACGTACTGGCTGCAGTCTGCAGCCAACCGGGTCATTCAACGACTGCGAACCGACGTATATGCCCATATTCAACGGCTTCCCGTAAACTTTTTCGATAATCTGCCTGCAGGCAAGGTTGTATCGCGGGTGACGAATGACACGGAAGCTGTGAAAGACTTATTCGTTGCAGTGTTGTCCAACTTTGCATCCGGGATCGTGTACATCACAGGAGTTTACATCGCCCTCTTCCTGCTGGATGTAAGGCTCGCGTTGATCAGTCTGTTCATCATCCCCATGCTGATTGTATGGATTGTGCTCTATCGCAAATTTGCGACCAAATACAATGTTATCATTCGTTCCCGTTTAAGCGAAATCAACGCCATTATCAACGAGTCGATTCAAGGTATGCCCATTATCCGAATCTTCCGCCGACAGAAAACAACGCAGGAAGAATTCGAAAATCTGAATAACGATTACATGGCACATCAGAACAAGATGCTGAATCTAAACTCCCTTACCACACATAACCTGGTTAACGTGCTTCGTAACATCGCTCTTGTTGTCATTTTGTGGTACTTCGGATCTGCATCGTTAACCGGAACCAGCCTCGTGTCCATCGGTGTTCTATACGCTTATGTAGACCTTATGGGCCGCATGTTCCAGCCAATTACCGGCATGGTAAACCAGCTGGCTGCTCTCGATTCATCCGTGGTCTCTGCCAAGAGAGCTTTTGAGCTGATGGATGAGACCGGTGAGCCAGTAACCGACGGATCTATGCCGCGCTACAAAGGCCATGTTGAGTTTAAAGATGTATACTTTGCCTACAAAAAAGACGATGTCTTAAAGAATATCTCTTTCCAGGCGTCTCCTGGTCAGACTGTCGCTCTTGTCGGTCATACCGGTTCTGGTAAAAGCTCAATCATCAATCTGCTGTTCCGTTTCTACGATCCACAGAAAGGAAGCATATCGATCGATGGCCGCCCGGTGACCGAAATACCAAAGCAATGGATTCGTCAGCATATGGGCATAGTCCTGCAGGATCCGTATCTCTTTACAGGTACGATTGCCAGCAATGTCAGCCTGGGTGATCCCCGTATAACACGGGAAGAGGTAAATAAGGCATTAAATGATGTCGGAGCAGACCGACTCCTCAATCATCTGCCTCAAGGATTTGATGAGCCTGTTCTTGAGAAAGGCAGTACCCTTTCGGCTGGACAACGCCAGTTGATTTCCTTTGCAAGGGCGCTGGCATTCAATCCTGCGATTCTGATCTTGGATGAAGCGACCGCGAATATCGATACCGAAACAGAAGCTCTTATCCAAGACGCACTGGAAGTGCTGAAAAAAGGCCGCACAACCTTTATCATCGCCCACCGTCTCTCCACCATCCGTAATGCGGACCAGATCCTGGTCCTCCATCGGGGCGAGATTGTAGAACAGGGCTCACATGATGAACTGATGGAACAGCACGGCCGTTATTTCAATATGTATCAGCTGCAGCAGGGCTCATCCGTGAAGGCGAATGGCGGCAAAGATTCGGAAACATTAACAGCCGATTCACGAATTCCGCAAGTCTCTGCAAAGATTTAATCATCTAACTTTAAAGGGCCGTCCCATAAGATCCAGGATCTTGTGGGACGGCCTCTTTTGATGTTGATTGATAATGATGTGTCAAGTAATGCGTTACATTCTTGGAGACGTCCGCTCTTTAACGGTAATCTTGTATTGAGATGGTACGTAAGTTTCGACAGATGCTTTAGAAATAACCTGCGGATACATCTTATCCGGATCCGGTTGGGTTATTTGATAGTGAACAACCACTTCCATGTCATCAATGAATTGAATGGACGACACGACCAAGCCATATCCAGGATGGGGCAGGTCATCTTTAGTGATGACGACTTTATTAACATCATCATTCACTTTAATGACATCCACAGCGGCATCCCCCTGCTGTTCTTCTGTAATAATTTCACCTACAGAAGGCTTTTCTCCCTGCTTGTGAGTTTCAATAAAGTTAACCGCCGCATGCGTCATCTGAGCAGCTTCCATACGTGAAAGGTTCTCTTTGGGACGGAATTCGCCGTTTTTATCGAGTTCAGTCATCTTGGTAAGCAGTAAAAACTGAACTGCTCCCCGCTTGTCTTCGGCGATTTCTTCATCATCTTCCACGTTCACGTACATCATAATGACCGGATAATCACCGGTAGCCTGTACAGCTGAATACAGCAATTGGGCAAAATCTTCACGAGTAATCGGTTTGTTCCATGCTGTCTCATTATGGACGGGAAGTCCGTGCATCGCTGCAATGTTTACCGCATCCGCATACCATGCGCCATCAGGCACACTGCTGAACGACTTGCCGGTGAGATTCGGATATGCTTCAAGACCCGCTGTTTTAACGACCATTTTCACAGCCTGAGCAGATGTTATGGACATATTCGGAGCGAATTTTTCATCACTGATTCCTTGAATGATGCCAGCCGTTTGAAGCTCCTTCACGATACTTAAATCATTTTGATTATCCACGTCTGAGAATGCAGATGCAGATGCCGCCAATGTACCCATGAGGGCAGACGAAATGAACATGGTTGAAATGATCTTTGTAGTTTTTTTCATAATAAGCACCTCCTATCACTACAGACGAACCGATGCCGGATTATGTTTCAAGAATTGCCTGATGAATAAAAATCCGGATTCTTCTCACTATCCAAACCAAGTTTAATATACATTTCCCGGGAGTAACCCTGCAGCTTCTGCTCCAGCGCCTGTGCCTGATCTTTAAAAGCATTCAGTTCACGAATCATTCGTGACCGGCCTCCGGGACTAAAGGTTTCATGGATCCGTTCTTTGAAATAGTCATGTACAATATAATTCCGCTGTTTCCAAACTTCTTTCAGCTGAAGCGTCTCTTCTTCGGAAAATGGAAAGTAATGCTGTATCTCCTGAACAAGCTGACCCAGCGAACTGCTTAATTTACGCTGATACAGCTGTGTAAAATCTTCTTCCGACGGCACCTTGCCTTTAGACAGCTTGATCAACATCAACAGATTGGCAAGCTGTTGTTCAAGGGCCTGAGAGTAATATACCGCCAAACCGAAATAGGTTAACAGCTCTTTGGAGTGATCGCTGTCCAGCAAACGGGTATGTTTCATATGCTCCTCCTAATCATTAGCTGCCTTTTTCGTGTTTAATTGTTCATATACTATGGTATAGGAAGATTCCCCCTCCTTCAACCTGCTTTTCGAACCAAATCAGCAGTATCCTTGGCAGAGGAAGCATGGAGATAAACTCCTGCCAGCAGAGCAATATACCCTGAAACATACACAATTATGAGGATTTTTGAAGAAACTGCTACTTCGGATTCCTTCATCAGCATTTCAATTATAGGAGACACGGGTGGAAGCAAATAGACCAGCCATCTTACTTCAGCCGGTAATTCTCCCTGCATAGACAGCCCGGACATCGAGAGCACGAGCATCAAAAGCAGCAGCCCCGCAGCTCGTCCACGATTCGGAATCCATGAATTCTGAACATACAGCGATAAGCTAATCCCTAATAAAGCCAATAACATGTGCGCTGTAATCGCCAATCCAAACTCCGCCATGCTTACCGATCTGTCAAACATACCGCTCCAGAGCGGGTAAATGACTATGGATGCACTTAACATCAATCCGATCACTGCAGCAGAAGCAAACTGGATCCAGTAAAACAGCTTTGAACTCTGAACATGCAGAATAAGCAGTCCAGTCTGACGGCCATGATCATGATTCAGAAAATTCATCCCAAGCCAGGCAGAACCGATAAATATTACACATGAGGTCACAGCATAGCTGTCCATGACCGGATTCGGCCTATAAGAATATAGAAAAAGAACAAAAATGACGATAAACGCTAAGGGTCCAAAGTATTGATAAGATCTGGTAAAGCTGGTCAACAGATACTTCATAAGTTGAATCCCCTTCATCCTATCACCGCCTTTTTTGACTTTGAAACGCATTGGTGTTCTACTGGCAGCTCAGGACCTTTTAATTGTTGAAGGGACAGAATGCTTCCTCCGGCATCAAGGATATACTGCAGCATTTCGTTACTGCATTCACGAGCGATATCCGCTTCCTTTGGGGCTCCCTGAGAAATCCATTTTATAAATCCATCCATTTGCTCTATATGTATACAGTGTTCTGGTGATATCCCGTGAAATACAACTCGGCTGCGTGCACGAGGATTACGTTGATAAGTTAAATCCGTCAAACCGTCACGCATAATCTTGCCATTCTTCATAACTACAAGCCTGTCTGCCACCGCCGAGATCAGCAGATGCTCGTGTACCGACATGACAATGGAGGTCCCCTGCTGTTTAATTTCTGTCAGGAGTTTCGCGATCTCATGCTGTACATGTTCATCCAAACCGGAAAGCGGCTCATCCAAGACCAGCAGGTCCGGCATGCCAAGCAGAGCCTGCATAAGATTCACTTTTTGAAGCATGCCTTTCGAGAATCCGTTCATCAAACGATTTGAAGACTGCTCCATCTGGAACATGGAGATGAGACCTTCCACCCTTTTGGAAGCGGCTTGTTTCGAAAGCCCCTGGATTCTGCCCATGTGAGCCAGATACTCTCGGGGCGTAAACTTCAGTCCCGGGAAGAACTCAGGTACGTATCCGATGCTGACCTCTCCATTATTTATTATTATTGTTCCTTTATCCGGCATTGCAAGTCCAGCTAAAATATGCAGCAGCGTGCTTTTTCCGGCCCCGTTGTCTCCGGTTATGGCAGCACATTCTCCTCGGCAGATTCTCCAGTTTACGTCGTGCAATGCAATATGTCTGCCGTACCGTTTGCTGACCTGATTAAGTGTAACTAAAACGTCCATTTGAATGTCCCGCTTTCCCAATTATTACTTATATTGTACACTCAAATGCACAATAAAAAAGCCTGAATTCATTCAATTTTGAATGAACACAGGCTTTCTATTAATAATACAGGTTAGGCCACACAGCACATATTGCTGCAGATTTCAGCACAGCGGCGGCATGCCTCGGCACAGTCTTTGCAATGCTGATGGGCATGCTTCTCACATTCTTTTGCACATGCCTCACAAATCTGAACACAAATGCTGCATATATCCGAAGCGAATGGACTCATGCGGCTCATCGCATCTGCAGTGAATGAGCAGATTTCAGCACACTCGCGTGTTAAAACTATACAATCGCGAAGCATAGCGATATCATATTCCTTTAGGCTGGAAACATAACAGATATTGCTGGCGTCAGCCGCCTCGTGGCATGCTTCGATACAATCTTTATATTGCAGTTCATTTGTCATTTTCGGTTAACCTCCCACGACTTTTACTCAGATGCTTTGTATTAAACGTGAAAGGGACCCGGTGAATCAATCCGGAACTGCCAGTTTTTCCAGCCTGGCCTGCAGATCATCCCGGTCAAACTGTTCCCCGATAAACACCAACACATCCTGCAGCCCGGCTTGAGGTGCCAGCTTCGTGTAATCGGTTTCTCGGAATGCATATTGAAACAAAAACCGGCTGGCCGTATCGCGAAAGCTCACAATGCCTTTTGCCCTGTAAATGTCCCTAGGCAAATCCCTGATCAAGTGTTCAAAATGCACACTGTCCACAGGACCTTGAAGATGATGCGTATAAGACATTACATGGTGGTGCGTATGATGCGTTCCTCCATGATCGTGATCATTGGAAGAACCGCAGCTGCTATGTTCCGCTTCAGATTTACCGCTGCATGTATTCCCCTGAATCGCATGAGCACCAGTCAGCAGCACATCAAGATCCACCTCGCAGCGGACAGCAGGAACCATTGTGGCCAGGGGATTCCACTTCGCCACGATATCACCTGCTTCCTGCTGTTCATTATTATTCAGGCGATCTGTCTTATTGAGAATCAGCTTGTTCGCGCAGCGGATCTGTTCCTGCATCAGACGGTACGTTTTCGCTCTTTGTTGTCGATGGAGGTACAGCAGGTGAGCCGAGTCCACGACGGTGATCATCTGTTTGACTTCAATGTTCATATATAATGCAGCCTCGGCGAGACCATCCAAAATCTCCATCGGATTGGCTGCTCCCGTAGCTTCGAGTATAATCACATCCGGTTTTTCATTCCGAATTAACAGTCCCAGCTCGCCCGCCAGATCAGCACGTATTGAGCAGCATATGCAGCCGCTGAGCATTTCCGCTGTTGGTACTGCATGCCCCGCTGCCACGCTGTCGATATTGACTTCCCCGATCTCATTCATCACAACCGCTGGTTTTAAGCCCTGCTGCTGCCAATACGGAATCAAACGGGTTAACAGACTTGTTTTCCCGCTGCCCAAAAAGCCTGATAATATATAGATAGGTGTTATACTGTTCTTCATAGAATACGTCTCTTCCCTTCAAAAACATCTGTTAAGGAAGTGTACTATAGCGATGAAGCCGCGGCAACGGCATCTTCCCAAAAAAAGATAATAAGAGGTGGTATTTTGATGAACACGGTAGAAGAACATCGCAGAGAAGCTCCAGACACGGTTGCATGCATGATTGTTACGGTATCGGATACACGGACAACCGCTACAGACAAGAGTGGGCAGCTGATGCGAGAGCTCCTGGAACGTGAAGGATATATTGTCGCTGCCCAGACTATCGTAAAGGATGATTATGACCAGGTGCGATCTTTAATTACAACCGCTTCTGAACATAAGGACATTCAGGCAGTCCTGCTCACAGGAGGTACAGGCATATCCAGGAGAGATACCACATTTGAAGCTGTAACATCTCTGCTGGACAAAGAGCTTACCGGTTTCGGGGAAATTTTCCGTTCCCTCAGTTACGAGGAGATCGGGTCTGCTGCCATTTTAAGCCGCGCGATCGGCGGGACAGTCGGAGATACTGCTGTATTTTCCATGCCGGGTTCTGCAAATGCTGTGCGGCTGGCAATGGAGAAGATTTTACTGCCTGAACTGCGGCATGTTGTGCGGGAGATTCGCAAGCCGCAATAAAAAAACAGCTTCCCGGGACCATCCGGGAAGCTGATTTTTTATTATTTTTTGTCCGGGGCATAGACGTCGCCGTCATCTTCTTCAATGTTGTTGGACTCATTCGCTGATGTCGCAATTTCTTCAAGCAGTTGAGGACCAATTTTCTCGACATGCTGCTGATAATCTGCGTTCAGTTCTCCTGCAGCCAGATAAACGACAGCCGATTCTTCCGATTCTACTACAACCGATTTCAGACCTTCCTCACCTTTCGCATCATTACCTGAATACAGGTCTTTGATACTGCTGCTCCGGGTCTGCTCGTCAGGATAAACATGAAGGTTGAGCTGCTGATGCTGGTCATTGTTAATGAGATATCGATAAATCATACTTCCGTCACTCTCTTCTGCAACGGTCTCATTGGTGAGTTCCATACTTTCAGCTTCAAAACGCTGTTTCATGCTGTCCAGAAATTTACCATTCAGTCCACGTCCTTCACTTTGGGCTTCCTGGGTCCCTTCCTCAAAAGCTTGTCCGTTGTACTGCTGGACTTCCTGCTTTGTCATCTCTTCATTACATCCTGTCATTCCGATAACCAGCACACCTGCTATCAATCCTTTTGTCCAACGGTTCATCATCTTGAATTCATCCTTTCATTAATTTATTATTCTTTTGGATTCAAAACGACCACGGATCTGCCGACAGCTTTTCCTCTCAAGATGAGGTTTAGAGCTTCCGGAAGCTCAGTCAAAGCAACTTCCTTAATCCCGTCCCCCAGCATCGTTTCTGGTTTCCACTCAGCCGCCAAGCGTCCCCATATCTCTTTTCTCAGCATCATCGAACAGTTTACGGAATCGATTCCCAGAAGTTTAATGCCCCTTAATATAAACGGAAACACGGTCCCGTTAAATTCAGTTCCGCCGGTGAGTCCGGACAAGGCTGCTGATCCGCCATATCGAATCTGCTTTAGCAGTTCAGGAAGAATGCCGCCGCCGACGGGATCAACAACCCCTGACCATCGCTCAGAAGACATCACTCCAGATTTCGGCGGATGTAGTTCATCACGTGAAATAACCTGATGAGCGCCCAGAGACTGAAGCCAGTCTTTCTGCTCTTCCAGCTTGCCTGTAGATGCGATAACTTCATAACCCAGCCGGGACAATATAGAAATCGCAAAGCTGCCAACACCGCCTGTAGCACCTGTAACAAGTACAGGTCCATGCTCTGGCCTTAACCCGTTGTTCAACATGGCATGGATAGACAAAGCTGCTGTAAACCCGGCTGTACCAATGCCCATCGCTTCTTTTGGTGTCAGGCTTTGAGGAAGATGAAGGAGCCAGTCTCCATTCAAACGTGCATACTGGCTGAATCCCCCTTCATGAGACACACCTAAACCATATCCTGTACACAAGACCTGGTCCCCTTCATGAAAGGAAGCGTGGGCGGAATGCACAACCGTGCCTGCAAGATCAATTCCTGGAATGAAGGGATATCTCCTCACAATGTCTCCGTCCGGCAGCGATGCCAGCCCATCTTTATAGTTAACGCTGCTGTATTGAACGTTAATGGTCACATCACCTTCCGGCAGCTGTTCCCAGCTGCAGGTCTCTATACCGCTTCGGAAGCCTTGATCATCCTTATGCACAACATACGCTTGAAACTGCGTTGGAATCACCATCCTTTTCCTCCTAACTCTGGGACTCTTTATTAATATGTACCCAATCCTTATTCTCATTACATTCTTTTGTCGAAATTAACCGGGCAATCCCGACTTTTGGCGTCTCCTGCGCTTTCCCGAGAAATAATTATGTTATGTACAAAAAAGCTGTCCCGGTATTCTTTCACCGGAACAGCTATGTTTAAGCCAATATATCTTAATCCTCGCCTGGTTCCTGCACATGCTCTTCCATGTATTCAGCCACTAACCGTTGTTTCATGTCCCAAACCTGTTCACTCAGGTTAATCCGATAAATTTCGGGGTTTAGCTTACGTAAATATTCCGGCCAGAACTGTCCTAACTGCTCATTGTGATACTCGCGAATGTCCTGCAGTTCAGGAAGGTCATACACCTGTTTGCCATCTACAAATATAGGTGTGAGCATTTTAATGGCATCAAAATCACGGACATTTTTACGCATATACGGATGCAGCGGGTTAAATAGCTTCAATTTTCCGCCTTCTGGAGGCATGCTTTCCTCCGGAAAGCATATATAATCCGCAATAGCCTTGCCGCTTCCCTTGGAAATAATGCGGTATACTTCCTTTTTGCCTGGCGTAGACACCTTCTCCGGATTTGCAGAGATCTTGATCGTTGGCTTCATTTCGCCATCTACCTGACGTTCCACCAGTTTATAGACACCGCCTAAAGCTGGCTGATCTGCTGCTGTAATGAGCTGTGTACCGACACCCCACGTGTCAATCTTCGCTCCCTGAGCCTTTAAATCAAGAATGGTGTTTTCATCCAGATCATTTGATGCAACAATCTTCACATAAGAGAGACCCGCTTCATCCAGCATTTTACGAGCCTGTATGGAGAGGTAGGCGAGATCCCCGCTGTCCAGCCGGATTGCATTCATCTTCTTGCCTTGCGCTTCCAGATTCTTCGCTGTGCGGATCGCATTCGGCACGCCGCTGGCAAGAGTATCATAGGTATCGACCAGCAAGGTGACTTGGTCAGGCATGACTTTTGCAAAAATATCAAATGCCTCCTGCTCATTCCGGAACGTCTGGACCCAGGAATGGGCATGGGTGCCTTTCGTAGGAATTCCGAACTGTTCTCCTGCCAGCATATTGGAGGTTGCATGAAAGCCCGAGATGTAGGCAGCACGTGCTCCCCACACCGCCGCATCGGCCTCCTGCGCTCTTCTTGTTCCAAATTCCAGGAGTATATCATTACTTGCCACCTGACGAATTCGGGAGGCCTTGGTTGCAATCAGTGTCTGAAAATTCATAAAGTTCAGAATCGCCGTTTCTACCAGCTGGGTTTCGAAAATACGTCCTTCTACACGGATCAGCGGCTCATTTGCAAATACAAGGGCTCCTTCTTTCATGGCATGAATTGACCCCTGGAATGTAAACGTCCGCAGTTCCTCCAGAAAAGCAGCGTCATATGCTTCTTCCTGTTTGGCGAGATAAGCAATATCCTCCTCACTAAACCGAAGATCATTAATATAGTTAACAATTCGCTCCAAACCTGCAAATACCGCATACCCGTTTCCAAAAGGCAGCTTGCGAAAATAGGCTTCAAACACCGCCTTCGTCTGGTGGGAACCATTCATCCAATGTGCATACATCATATTGATCTGATATTTATCGGTGTGCAGCGCCAGTCCTGCCTTCATATGCAAGCTCCTCCTTCAGTCTTTCTCTTGAACCGAAACAACATCAGCTCCCAAACTGTTCTGAAAGTGAGATAATGCCCAGCGATGTCCCTCCGGATTAAAGCTCGCCACCGCATCCTCATAAACCTTAATAGAATATCCGAGGTTGTATGCATCTACTGCCGTATGGAGCACACAAATATCTGTGCACACACCGAGCAGGCTGATCTCTTTAATACCCCGTTCTCTCAGCTTCTGATCCAGATCTGTACCGCAAAAGGCACTATACCTCGTTTTATCCATCCAGTAAATCTGATCCTTGTGTGTATCGTAGGCATCAGCCAGTGCACCGTACAGATGCCTTCCTGCTGTACCCCGGATATTGTGGGGCGGAAACAGCTTTGCTTCCGGATGATATGGATCATCTTTTTCATGCAGATCTACGGCCATGACGACATAATCACCCTGCTCAGCATACCGTTTGGTAAGATCCGCCACAGTTTGCTCGATAGCTACAGCCTCTTGGCCTACAGGCAGGTTACCATCCACGAAATCGTTCGTAAAATCGATCACAATTAATGACTTCATCACCTAACACCCTCCTAATCACCAAAATAGGTTGTCACCACTTCCAGCTCGGCATGTCACGTATAAATAGAGAGCAGCGGCGCCTGATCTGTAAACCGGTACAGCTGCGCCGGACGCTGGGAGTATTGATTGGAATGCAGTGGTTTTCCACTCTGATCACGTGCTTCTTCCAGTATCCCTTTCCTGCTTCGGGTTGACGTGATTTTGCGAATAAAATTCGGTTCATTGAATTCCGGAACGACAGTCTGAATGACTTGGTACAGCTCGCTGAGTGTGAATTGATCCGGCAGAAACTGTTTGGCGATTGTCGTCTGAAGCATCTGCTGCTGAATCTTGCGATAAGCGTCCATGATGATCGTTCTGTGATCAAAAGCAAGCTCCAATTCTTCCAAGGCTTGCTGTACGGTAAACAAACCGACTTCCTCTGCATCATCTGCTGCCTGCCGATGTTCCAGCATCCACTCTTCGACCAACGCATAGAAAGCATTGCTAATGATCCAGCCTCTTGGGTCCCGACCAGGATCGCTGTAGACACCGAGATACTCCAGATGTCCGCCATCCACACCGGTTTCTTCCTTCAGTTCTCGCTTGGCCGCATCATAAATAGACTCACTCTCCTGGCAAAATCCGCCGGGCAGTGCCCACATCCCCGCGCAAGGCCAGGATTTCCGCCGAATCAGCATGACTTTTAATTCCCGGATAGGAAGGGTCTTGGTAACGGTCTTCCTCTCCCGCTTGGTCAGGGTAAACATTACAATGTCAGCGGGAACCCCATCCGGTGTACGATAACGTTTATTGCTTGGTTGAGAATGTTCTGCATTGTCCGTCATTAGATCACCATTATTTTTCGTTTTGATAATATCATTATGACATATTTAATAAACCTGTCAAGCCTTTCCTTAGCCCATCTTAAATCAGATTAGGTTTAGCGTACCCAGGAAAGATACACTTCATGAGATCATGACATAAAAAAGGTGCGGAACCAAAGTCCGCACCTTCTCTTATCCGCAGCTGCTTGGCGGAGTGTCTTTACCGGTTTCGACATTCACTTTTTGCGAAACGGTATCATGGATCACCGACATTACCAGCTGCAGCAGGTAGTTGATATCACTTTGACTCTGTTGAAATTCAACAACCAACGGTATGCTGTCGATCTGATCTTGAAGCTCATCGATCTCACCTTCAATTTTAGCAACCATATCCAGGTTTTTAAATGTTTCGAAGGCAACAATCTCTTTCTGCTTCTTCTTGATCGTTTTGATCAGCTGCTGCACATGCTCGTGATTGCGGATTTTTTCCTCAGCCTGCTGAAATGTTCTCACTTCATCACTGGTAGATATCAAATCTGCCAGCTCCTCGGCTTTTGCCATAATATCTTCACGTATAATCAAGTCCCGGGTATTGTAGGACGGCATTCCGTATTTGTTAACACGCTGCTCCTGTGTCACCATTCATCGCTCCAATTCTTCTCTATTGTGAATTCTTGCCTTACACCGCATCACTCGTTACGACGGGCTCGGGGATCATCTCACCTTTGATGTACCATGTCATAGGATCTGTAATGCGCACATGTACAAAGCTGCCGACCAGCTCTGGCGTTCCTTCAAAATGAACAAGCTTGTTGCTGCGGGTCCGGCCTGACAGCATGTGATCTTTATTCTTGCTGACGCCCTCTACAAGCACCTCAACAACGGCTCCCATCATCCGGTCATTACTCTTGCGGCTGTGTTCAACAATGGCATCATTCAGGGTCTGCAGGCGTTTCTTTTTCACATCCATCGGCACGTTGTCTTCCATAATCGCAGCTGGCGTTCCTTCACGAGGCGAGTAAATGAATGTATATGCGAAGTCAAAGCCAACTTCTCTCACCAGGGAAAGTGTTTCTTCAAACTGCTCGTCCGTTTCACCTGGAAAGCCGACAATGATGTCTGTCGTCAGAACAGCATCCGGAATAGCTTTCTTGATCTTGCCCACAAGCTCGAGATAAACCTCACGGGAATATTTCCGACTCATTTTTTTCAAAACCTGACTGCTTCCCGATTGAACCGGCAGATGAATATGTTCTACAAGATTCCCTTTCTTCGCCAGCACTTCGATCAATCGATCATCAAAGTCGCGCGGATGTGATGTAGTGAAGCGGACCCGCGGAATATCGATTTTTCGGATTTCGTCCATCAAATCACCAAAGCTGAATTGAATGTCGGTAAAATCCTTGCCGTAGGCATTGACATTCTGACCCAGGAGCGTAATTTCCTTAAAACCTTGGCGTGCCAGTTCCCTGACTTCAGCTATCACATCATCCGGTCTGCGGCTTCGTTCTTTCCCCCGTGTGTATGGTACGATACAATACGTACAGAACTTGTCACATCCGTACATGATGTTGACCCAGCCACGAAGCCCCTCCCTCTTCTTGGGAAGATTTTCGACGATGTCACCTTCCTTAGACCAGACCTCTACTACCATCTCCTTGCTGAAAAGTGCTTCCTGGATCAGATGGGGCAGTCGGTGGAGATTATGTGTACCAAATATCAAATCGATGAAGCCGTGCTTCTGAAGAATCCGTCTGACCACGCCTTCTTCCTGAGCCATGCATCCGCATACTCCCAGCAGCATATCCGGCTTTTCCACTTTCAGGTGTTTCAAATGGCCCAGCTCCCCAAACACCTTATCTTCTGCATTCTCGCGAATGGCACAAGTGTTCAGCAGAATAATGTCCGCTAACTTGCGGTCCTCTGTAGGGGTATAGCCCATTTGTTCTAGTAAACCTTTGATGGTTTCTGAATCATGTTCGTTCATCTGACAACCAAAGGTATATACCAGGTAATGCTTATCTTTACCCAGGGTCATGAACTCTTCCGATACCATTGTATCGTAAAGAACCTGAACGTCTTCTTTTCCGCGCTGTTTTTCCTGTCTATGATCAGGCTCCGACAGTATGTTGATTTCACGGCCGCGTATGCGAATTCTTTTGCCATTCTCGTCTTCTGACAGCAGCTTGGCATCCGAAAAATCAAAGTACTTGGAGTAATCCTTTGCATCTTTGGACATTGAAATTGGTCACTCCTTACGTCCGTTAAAAGTACGAATATATCATGAAATCCCTGTTCAGGGCATTGTCTCTGATTATATCATGATCTTCTTGTTCAGGCTACTGCCCATTCCTTTTCCGGATACAAAAAAACCGCCCGGCACCAGGGAAGCAGCAAGCTTCCCTGATTCGAGACGGTTATTGGTTGTTCATGAATCTCGAGGTTACTAGTCGATGATTTCTGCAGTATCTCCGGTTTTAGCACCGGCTGCATTCGCCTCATCGGTATCAATATGCATATCCAGCGCAAAGTCATCGGACACACGTGCAACGACGTTTTCCAATACCAGACCGCGTTCTCCGCCAAGGCGGACCTTCAGCAGGTCTTTGTCTTGAATATTCCACTTCTCTGCATCTGACGTATGGAAGTGAATGTGCCGTGCTGCGACAATGACTCCTTCTTCCACCGTAACTTCACCAGCCGGTCCTTTGATGGTAATGCCTGGGGTCCCCTCAATATTACCAGACTCACGAACCGGTGCTTTTACGCCGATGGCAAAAGAATCGGTACGGGAAATTTCCAGCTGTGTAGCTTTGCGGGCAGGTCCCAAAATTCTGACTTTATCGAATTGACCCTTGGTTCCGATCACTGCTACTGTTTCATTCGCAGCAAATTGTCCTGGCTGGGACAATGGCTTGAACTCTGTCAGTTGATAACCAGGTCCAAACAGCACCTCAATATGCTCCTGGGTTACATGAATATGGCGGGCGGATACACCCACAGGTACAGTTTTACTCATCTGTCTCACTCCTTGTTTTCTCTTTAAGCTGTACATGCCAACACCTATTATACTCTCTATTTACCCAAAAATAAAAAGGCAGGGCGGTATGTCCGCCCTGCCTTTGAAAAATGCTCTACTTAAATTCTGCAAGAAGTTGATCAAACTGCTCTTCACTTAGAGCCAAATCCTGCTCCGCCAGCGGTGTTTCACGGAATCCAGAAATCTGGTTCTCATAGCTTCTGCGGTTCTTGTCCTGATAAATCAGGCCTGTCAGAAGTCCTCCGGTTTCCATCAGCTTCGTCATCGCGTGAATACGGTTGGAAGGATCATATTCCGGGAAGGTATCCAGGTTCACAATATTTTCCTTAAACCATTCGTAAGTGTTCACTTTATTAAAGGTAACACAGGGGCTGAATACATTAATAATGGAGAAGCCTTCATGCTTGATGCCCTCTTCAATTAATGCTGTTAACTGCTTAATGTCGCTGGAAAAAGACTGGGCAACAAATGTCGCACCTGCCGACAGTGCCAGCTCAAGCGGCGAGAGCGTCGATTCGATCGAGCCTTTAGGTGTACTTTTGGTAACAAAACCCTCAGCACTTCTTGGTGAAGTCTGTCCCTTGGTCAGACCGTAGATCTGGTTGTCCATCACGACATATGTCATATTGATGTTTCTGCGAATCGCGTGAATGGTATGACCCATCCCGATGGCGAAACCGTCTCCGTCGCCGCCCGAAGCAATGACCGTCAGATCCCGGTTAGCCAGCTTGACGCCCTGAGCGATCGGAAGTGCCCGGCCATGAATGCCGTGAAGGCCATATGCATGAATATAACCGGAGATACGTCCAGAGCAGCCGATTCCCGAAATGACAGCCAGTTCCTCGGGAGTCAGTCCGCAGTTGGCCGCAGCGCGCTGGATCGCTGCCTGGATCGAGAAATCCCCGCAGCCCGGGCACCAGTTCGGCTTCACGTTGTTACGGAAATCTTTAAATGTTGCCATGATTAAACCAGCTCCTTGCTTAAGGTGCAAATATGCTTGCACTCGTTGTAAATGATGGAAGGCAGGAACGGATTCCCGTCATATTTCAAGACACTGCTAATCTTCTCAGCATGACCGACATGCAGTTTAAGCAGGCCTGCCAATTGGGCTGTGGCATTGTTCTCAACCACGATAACATGCCGCGCTTTTTCAACATATGGACGTACCTCATCCGCAGGAAACGGATGCAGCAAACGAATGGTCAAATGATTAGTTGTTAGTCCATCATTCTCCAGCAGTTCACGGGCTTGATCAATCGTTCCACCTGTTGATCCCATACCGATAATCAGCACATCAGGTGTTTCGTAGAGGGCTTGGGCCAGGATCGGATCTCTTACAACCAATGAGTCCAGTTTACCGAGCCGCTTATCCATCATCTTCTTGCGGTTTTCAGCAGATTCAGACGGACGGCCAGTTTCATCATGCTCTACGCCGGTCACGTGATGAATGCCGTTCTTTTGACCTGGCAGAACGCGTGGTGATACACCGTTCTCAGTAAATGCATAACGCGGAAACAGCGCTTTATCTTCACGTTCCGGAGCTTCCTGCACGAGACTTCCCCGGTCAATGACGATCCGGTTGAAATCCAGCGGCTCACAGGACTGCTTGCCCAGTGAAAGCTGCAGGTCCGTCACCAGTATAACAGGCACTTGATATTTCTCTGACAAGTTAAAAGCTTCGATCGTATCATAGAAACATTCCTCAATGGAACTTGGTGCAAGAATGATCTTCGGTATTTCACCATGAGTTCCGTGAATCATGGCATTAATATCACTCTGCTCCTGCTTGGTAGGCAAGCCTGTACTTGGTCCGCCGCGCTGTGTATCCACGATCACCACAGGCGTCTCCGTCATACCTGCCAGTCCAATCCCTTCCATCATCAATGAAAGTCCTGGCCCAGCAGATGCTGTCATCGTACGAACACCCGCATAGTTGGATCCGATAGCCATTGTAACTGCTGCAATTTCATCTTCGGTCTGAACCACAGTGCCTCCGAATTTAGGAAGCTGCTTGATCAAGTATTCCATAATTTCAGATGCCGGCGTTATTGGATACGCACTCATCAGACGGCATCCTGCAGCCACAGCACCGAGACCTATAGCGTCGTTTCCGATCATAAACAGCTTTTGTTTGCCATCTGCCGGGAGAAGCTTGAAGTCGTCCAGCGGACCGCCTGCAAGCTCCAGCACATAGTCTGCACCCCGTTTTACCGCTTCCACGTTCTTCTCTACGACAGCAGGCCCTTTGCGCCCGAATTCCTCTTCCACAGCACGATTAAATACATCCAGTGGAAGTCCGAGCAGCGCCCAGGAGGCTCCCGAAGCCACCATATTCTTCATCAGCGATGTGCCCAATTCCTCGGCAATGGCTGTAATCGGCACAGAGAACAAGCGAATATCACAATCTTCAGGGACTGTAGGAGTGAACTTCGTATCGGCAACAACGACGCCGCCAGGACGCAGTTCATGTGCATTCAAGTCGATACTTTCCTGGTCAAAAGCGACCAGAATATCTAAATCATCCGAAATGGAACGGATCGGATCAATACTGATTCTGATTTTGTTGTTGGTATGTCCGCCTTTTATTCTTGAAGAAAAATGACGATACCCGTAAAGATAGTAACCCAGACGGTTAAGAGCTGTTGAAAAAATACGGTCTGTACTTTCCACACCCTCACCCTGCTGGCCCCCGATTTTCCACGATAACTGGTTGATCAAAAAACTCCACTCCTTTTTCACTTCATGCATCCTTACTAGCCGGCAGTAATAGTTAATCTTGTTACATTATAAGTTCAGAAACGTCAAACGACCATGATTTTTTTAATTACGATAAAGTTTATCGGTTTAATAGTGAAATGGCAAGAAATATTTTCTGATTATAATGAAATTAAAAGTTACCATTCTGTATGGCTGCGATGGCAAGTGTTCTTACGACCGCTGTTGTCCCCAAAATGCTTGGGATTATTATATGTGCTTACATATCCTCAGAGGAGGGTCTCTGGGGGAGATGTTTTTCCAAAAAAGCCAGCGCGTTGCCCGACGTCCAGCCGCGAACCAGGTATTCCGGATAATGCTTAAGGAGAAGCTCAATCAGCCTGGGATAGCAGCCCGGACTTTCCAGACCCTCTACCCATTGATCAATTCCGTCGAAGTCAGAACCAAACATCAAATGATGTTCGCCGCCAAGGGAACAGATTTTTTCAATATGAGGCAGCAGATCTTCCGGCTTAACCGGTCTGGTATTTTGACGAATGAACCAGGGGACAAACGTTAAGCCGATTAAACCGTCCAAGGCAGCAATAGCCCGGATCTGCTCATCAGACAAGTTCCTTGGGTGCGGACAGACCGAATAAGCATTAGAGTGAGATGCTATAAACGGCCGCTCAGTAATCTCCGCCAGTTCCCAGAAACCGGAGGGCGACAGATGGGATACATCGAGAATGATCCCCAGCCGCTGGCTGAGCTCCACAAACTGCCTGCCCTTGTCTGTAAGACCAGCTCCGCGCTTTTCCATAACACCATCAGCCGCCCAATTTGCATGGTTCCAGGTCAAACCCATAAAACGCACGCCCAGATCATAGCACAACTGAACATAAAACAGATTACCTTCCAGCCCGTCCAGTCCTTCCAGCGATAACATGCCCCATCGTTTGCCGCCACTTGTAATCTGCTCAACCTGATCACGCCATTTCAGCCACGCTATATCTCCAGACCCCACCAGACGTTTTCGGAATACATCCAATTGGGCCATCACTCTCTCAAACTGAGGTTTTCCCTTGTTCTCGGATAAAAACACAGCGAACACCTGCAGCGCAATATTCCCCTGGTTCATGGATTGCAGTGTCACGTCCAGCTGCGCACCGGATCCATCCTCAAAAAGGGCAGCTGGTTTCTCTACCAGCTTGCTCAGAGCATCACAGTGGAAATCAACAACCTTCATCCTTACAGCCCCTCTCCTGTTCACAGCAAAAAGCCTGTTTACTGGTGTATCGTAAACAGGCTCATCCTCTCAACATTCCAACATTATCTAGGTTCGACGATCAACTTAATCGCTGTCCGGTCTTCTCCATCAATCACAATATCCGTAAAAGCAGGGATGCATATCAAGTCAACCCCGCTGGGTGCTACAAATCCCCGGGCGATGGCTACCGCTTTAATCGCTTGATTCAGTGCTCCTGCTCCAATCGCTTGAAGTTCGGCTCCTCCGCGTTCACGGAGAACGCCGGCGAGTGCACCTGCAACTGAGTTTGGATTGGATTTTGCTGAAACTTTTAATACTTCCATGGTAAGTACCTCCCCTGGGAATGTTGAGTGATGCTTTGCCTTCATTTACTAGATGTTATTCGTGTGTGGGGAAAAGATTCCTTCTTTTTAACAGCTGGTGTCCTTAAATACTCTTTAACCGCTTTGGGAACTTTTAATCCATCTGCCACTCATCTTCGTATCTGCGAATTTTTTCAATTTTTTTCGCTATGCCGGTATCATCGTCCAGCTGGACAAATACAGCATGGAAATGCCATTTTCCTTCATCGACCTGAAACCTGGCGGGGAGCTGAGTTTTAAATTTATAGAGCACGCTGTCCCGCTGCATGCCAAGAATGCCTTCCTTGGAACCAACCATGCCGGTATCTGTAAGATAAGCGGTTCCTTCCGGCAAAATGGTATCATCATTGCTCTGCACATGGGTATGGGTCCCTACAACGATGGAAGCTCGTCCATCCATATGCCACCCCATTGCGATTTTCTCGGATGTAGCTTCAGCATGAAAATCAACCAGGATATGCTTGTGCTTCTTTCGCAGTCCATCTACAATTTCATCGGCAGCGCGAAACGGACAATCAATGGCTGGCAGGAAAGTCCGGCCCTGGAGGTTGACGATTGCCAGCTCTTTCCCATTGGCCTTGATGACGGTGTGTCCGCGTCCCGGTGTTCCTGGCGGAAAATTGGCGGGACGAATCATACGCGGCTCGTCATCAATGAATTCAAAGATTTCACGATTGTCCCATGTGTGATTGCCCATTGTGATGCCATGCACACCCCAGTTGAAAAATTCGTTCGCAATGGCTGATGTAATCCCTCTGCCCGAGGCGGCATTTTCTCCATTAGCAATAATGATGTGCGGGTTATACTTACTTTTCAGGGCAGGCAGCACCGCCCGCAGCGCTTTCCGTCCTGTACTGCCGACAATATCGCCAATAAATATAATATTGATTCCAATCCACTCCTTCATCTTGATGAGCCCTTGCAGCGGCTTTTCGGTCACATGACCTGATTTAAATTTAAAAAAGTGGCCGATTCCTCGGCCACTTTAGAGAACATCTCTTTATTTGGCGTAATCCACTGCGCGTGTCTCACGAATAACGGTGACCTTGATGTGACCTGGATAATCCAGTTCATTCTCGATCTTCTTCGTGATATCACGTGCCAGGCGGAATGCCTCTGCATCATCGATCTTCTCTGGCTGTACCATAACCCGGACTTCACGACCCGCTTGAATGGCATACGACTTCTCTACACCCTCAAACGATTCCGTGATGCCTTCCAGCTTCTCAAGACGCTTGATATAGGTTTCCAGCGTCTCTCTTCTTGCGCCCGGTCTCGCAGCCGACAGTGCGTCTGCAGCACCGACAAGCATAGCGATGACTGAAGTAGCTTCACAGTCGCCGTGATGGGATGCAATACTGTTAATAACGACCGGATGTTCCTTGTACTTCTTCGCCAGCTCCACGCCGATTTCAACATGGGAGCCTTCCACTTCATGATCCAGCGCTTTACCGATGTCATGCAGCAGACCTGCACGTTTCGCCAGGGTGATGTCTTCACCCAACTCTCCGGCCATCAGACCGGTCAGATAAGCGACTTCCATGGAATGCTTCAGTACGTTCTGGCCATAGCTGGTACGGAACTTCAAACGGCCCAGAATTTTGATCAGATCAGGATGCAATCCGTGAACTCCAACCTCAAATGTGGCTTGTTCCCCGTATTCACGGATCCGTTCGTCCACTTCCTTACGAGATTTTTCCACCATCTCTTCAATCCGAGCCGGATGAATTCGTCCGTCTGCCACCAGTTTCTCCAGTGCAGTACGGGCAATTTCACGGCGTATCGGATCAAATCCCGACAGTATAACCGCTTCAGGTGTATCGTCAATGATGAGATCAATACCTGTAAGGGTTTCAAGAGCACGGATGTTACGGCCTTCACGTCCGATTATCCGGCCTTTCATTTCTTCATTCGGCAGAGTTACAACAGATACCGTCGTTTCTGCAACATGATCAGCGGCACAGCGCTGGATGGCCAGCGTAATAATTTCACGCGATTTCTTGTCGGCCTCTTCCTTTGCCTGCTGCTCGATTTCTTTAATCATCTGTGCAGTTTCATGGCGTACTTCCTGTTCCACATTGCTCAAAATAATACTTCTTGCATCTTCCATAGACAGATTGGAGATTCGCTCCAATTCCGTAACCTGGTTTTTGTAGATCACGTCGATCTGCTGTTGGGTTTCTTCAATGCGTTTCTCTTTGTTAGCCACTTGTTCTTCTTTACGTTCCAAAGATTCTAATTTTTTATCCAGCGATTCTTCCTTTTGCAACAATCTCCGTTCCTGCCGTTGAATTTCATTGCGGCGCTCACGGGTGTCTTTTTCAGCCTCGGCTCGAATTCTGTGAACTTCGTCTTTTGCTTCGAGAACCGTTTCTTTTTTCAGTGCTTCCGCGTCTTTCTTCGCACTTTCTACGATTTGAACGGCGGCGTGTTCCGCACTGGAAATTTTAGCTTCAGCAAGGTTTTTGCGAATAAAATAACCGAACCCAAAGAATATAGCGGCTACAACGAGAACGATTATGACCCAGATCAAGATATCCGGCATCTGTTTCACCTCCTCGTTGGTTCCTCCAAGGCATTCCTTGGGAATGTACAGTTGTCATGTCACCTTACACATCAATCATTCATACATAAAATCTGCGGCAGACATGCCTGCCGTCCACGTTGTACACGGTCTGTCGTGTACAAATTCGCTAAAAAAAGAGCGAATTGCATTTCACTATGAATTGGTGAATGTGAATCTTTCATAAAAGCAGCTTTTTGGGAAGGAAAAAGGCATCTATGAATGAGAATGATTCACTATTTATTTTAGTATTTAAGAAAAGACATTGTCAAGGGAAAGCACTGGGTTATTGCCGGAGAGCATGGTTTTGAAACCTTGCCCTGCCAGTACTCACGTTGTTCACCCTAAATATCACATAAAAGGTTCATCTTCTTGAAAGGACTCATCCTGTTCGGTTTCTTGAATAAGGCGGTTAATTACCTTTCTGACCTGTTCACCTCGAAACCCTCTTCTCATCAGAAATGCACCAGTTTTCCGCTTGCGCTCCGCCGCATCGCCCTTACCTTGAAGCCATTTTTTACGGCCGATGGAGTAACAGCTCGCCAATTCATCTTCCTCATCGACCTCTTGTAAAGCCTCAGCGATAATTTCGCTGTCAATGCCTTTCTGACGCAGCTCCTGCCGGATCCACATCTTCCCTTTCTTCTGACCGGTAATCCGCTGCTGTGCCCATTGACGGGCATACCAGTCATCGTTTACCAATCCTTCTTCACTCAGACGATGAAGCGCCTTATTCACGGCTTCCCCCATCATCCCTTTCTGATGAAGGCGAGTTTGTATCTCCTTAGCGGTCCTTGGCTTCCGTTCTAAATATCTTAATGCCTCCACATAAGCCCGCTGCTGTTCATCAGCTGTAATGATTTCCTGCAATTCTTCCTTTCGGAATACCGATCCTTTGGTCATGCGGAATTTAATCATGACATCTTCATGTACAGTCATGTTGTACGGCCCGAAGGATATGCTGTACCGGTACTTGGGTTTTCGGAGAGCCTCTACGGCAGTGACCACCAGATCCTCTCCTTCGGGAAAATGGGAGATATCATAATCGCCGCCCGACTCATGGGATTCTTTGGAATAGTCCATTGAATGATTCACATGCACCCACCCTTTCAAAAAATAAAAGACCGCGCTGTGTTGAAATAACACGGCGCGGCCACTTAGACACCGCAAATGCAGCGGTATGTTATTCAGCTTTGAACAGTTCCTGTTCTTCCATGGCTTCCTTTTCCTTTTCGCTTTCGTCAGGAACAGGAACATTGGTGGACAGATTGCTGGCTTCACGGACCTTAGCCTCAATGATATCAGCAATTTCAGGATGTTCTTTCAGGAACATCTTCGCATTTTCCCGGCCTTGACCCAAACGGTCGCCCGAGAAGGAATACCAGGCACCGCTCTTGTCAACGATGTCCAGTTCTGTACCGATATCAATCAGACTTCCTTCTTTGGAGATGCCCTCACCGTACATAATATCAACCTCTGCCTGCTTGAACGGAGGAGCTACCTTGTTCTTAACTACTTTAACACGGGTACGGTTACCTACAACATCGTTACCCATCTTAATACTTTCGATCCGGCGAACATCCAGACGTACTGTGGAATAGAACTTCAGAGCACGTCCACCCGGCGTAGTTTCCGGGTTACCGAACATAACGCCGACCTTTTCACGAAGCTGGTTAATAAAGATCGCAATCGTCTTCGATTTACTGATCGCTCCAGAGAGCTTACGGAGAGCCTGTGACATCAAACGTGCCTGCAGACCCACATGTGAATCCCCCATGTCGCCTTCGATCTCGGCTTTTGGCACAAGAGCAGCAACAGAGTCGATAACGATAATGTCTACAGCGCCGCTGCGAACCAGTGCTTCTGCAATTTCCAGAGCCTGTTCACCCGTATCCGGCTGAGACAAGAGAAGTTCATCAATATTAACGCCCAGTTTGCTGGCATAAGATGGATCCAAAGCGTGCTCTGCATCGATGAAAGCAGCTTGTCCGCCAGTTTTCTGCACCTCTGCAATAGCATGCAGGGCAACCGTCGTTTTACCGGATGATTCCGGACCGTATACCTCTACGATTCGGCCTCTCGGGAGACCGCCTGTGCCTAAAGCTATATCCAATGCCAAGGAGCCGCTTGGCACGATTTCTACTTGCATATGAGTCGACTCACCAAGTTTCATGACGGAGCCTTTACCGAACTGTTTCTCTATCTGGCGAAGCGCCATTTCCAGCGCAGCACGACGATCTGACAATTCATCCACAACCCTTCGAATGTTGATAATATAATCATACCTTGTTTGGGCACGTTTGCCAAGACTTTTTTCGAACATACATTCGTTTTTTTGTTTCGCGCATCCCTCCCGTGTATCCAGCGGCGGCATTGCGCTAAACAGCAAAAACCGCGGCTTTCATCTCTGAAGCGCCACGGTTCTTCCGTATTTCCAATTATACTCTCTGTCAGCTGAAGCGGCAAGCTTATTGTTAAAAATTTACTTCTTTAATCAGACTCAGCATCCGACAGCCTTCTCCACAACCTGTACAGCAGCGCCTTTGTTGCACGGATGCGGATCGTTTCCCGATTTCCTTTTATGTTCAACTCATGCACTTCGGTGCTCTTTCCTCGCTCTGCGATTCCCACGTAGACCAGTCCTACAGGTTTACGCTCAGCATAGCCGGGTCCGGCCACACCCGTAACGGACAATCCGAAATCACTGTCCGCCACCATCCGGATCTGTTCACACAGCACTTGTGCCACCTCTGCCGATACCGCACCTGGGGCTTCAGAGCCTTCCAGCAAAGAATTCGGCACATGCACCAGCTTCTGTTTAATCTCGTTCGTATAGCATACGACACCGCCGAGGAGCATGCTCGCACTGCCCGGAATCGAAGTTAAAGTTTCCATAACCAGACCGCCTGTACAGCTTTCTGCAGCACTCACGGTCCAGCTCCGGTCAGCCATCATATCTACGATTACCTGTTCAATCGGTACGTCTCTGTCTGCATACATATGTTCAGGTACCATCGACTGAATAACTGCCTGCAGCTGATCCAGTTTTTCCATCGCCTTCGTTTCACTAGATGCTTTGGTGGAAATTCGGACAGTCACTTCACCGTCCTTAGCATACAAAGCGATTGTAGGATCAATTTGAGCAGTAATCAAATCCGAAAGCCGGTCATCGAGGGCTGATTCGCCGATGCCCGCAAATTTCAGCATCTTGGAATAGATCGGGACTTCATCTGTGAGCACATGCTGCAGAAGCCACGGCTTGGCTTCATTCTCAAACATCGGCTTCAGTTCCTTGGGCGGCCCCGGAAGAAGTATGAAATGCGTGCCTTCATGTGAAACGGCATTACCTACGGCTAACCCGGTTTCATTCGAAAGCGGTGTGCCGCCTCCGATGGCAAGGGCCTGACGTTTGTTATTCTCCGTCATCGGTGTGCCGCGGTCCTGGAAAAACCGTTCCAGCTTATCCATCGCCATGCGGTCATAATGCAGTTCAGTTCCGATATATTCAGCCACGGCATCTTTTGTCAAGTCATCTTGTGTAGGACCAAGACCCCCTGACAAAATGACAATATCCGCTCTCTGGCTGGACAGCCGCAGCGCTTCCTTCAGACGGCCCAAGTTATCACCAACCACGGTCTGGTAATATACATCAATGCCCATGCCGGCCAATTCTCTGGACAGGTACTGGGCATTCGTATTCACAATTTGCCCGAGCAGCAGCTCGGTGCCTACCGCAATAATTTCTGCTTTCATATACACAACCTCCGTAACCATTCTCTCTATCGTTTGGACATGTAATGCCATATTTAAACATGGATACCGCAAAAGGGCAGAAAAAAGCAATAGGATTTCTCCTATTGCTATGATGCCCCTGCTCCGCGCAAAAGGTGTTTATTTTTCACAAAATATTCTGCACCGGAGTAAATGGTGATCAGGGCAGCGGCCCAAATGGCAAGCTGGTCAAACGGCACTCCCAGAAACACAAACGGGAAGTTATTGATCAGCAGTGCAACAATGGCTACGATCTGTATTACAGTCTTCAGCTTGCCGGAGTTCCCAGCCGCTACAACCGACCCGTCCAGAAGCGCAATCTGTCTCAGTCCAGTCACTGCGAATTCCCGGCTGATGATGACTACGACGATCCAGGACTCCACCTTGCCCATCTCCACCAATGAAATCAGTACAGCGGTCACCAGCAGCTTATCAGCCAATGGATCCAGCAGCTTGCCGAGATTGGTTACCATATTGTGTTTACGGGCTAAATAACCGTCGATGCCATCCGTACTTGCTGCCAAAATAAAAATCAGGGCGGCAATGAGCTGGTTATATGGAAGGATAAAGCCCTCCCATACTATAGGTTCTGGATAAAATTGAAAATCCACCAGCAGGAAAATCATCATAACGGGAATCAGGCAGATCCGTGCCAGCGTTATGCGATTCGGTAAATTCATGAAACAGCCTCCCTAAAATGGGGTTCTCGTGACGGACTCAGCCGGCAGCTGCCGGAATCACCGGCCAAAATTCCGCTTTTGTATGTATAACAATTACATCACTCATGAAATGTGCTTCAGCCTCAATATATCGAATATCAGTATAATATCAAGGCCATCACCATGTCAAAGAAAGACCCGCAGTCCAGTCTTCTATTTCATATTCGTAAACTGAAGATCCAGCGGAAGATCAGCTTTACGAAGAAGCTGCATGATGTTTTGCAGATCATCTTTACTCTTGCCGGTTACCCGGATCTGATCACCTTGAATCTGGCTCTTTACCTTCAGCTTGGAATCCCGAATCAGAATGTTGATTTTCTTGGAATTATCCTGATCAATTCCCTGCTTCAGCGAGAGGCGCTGTCTGACCGTCCCCATGGAAGCCGGTTCAATTTTCCCGTAATCAACATTTTTAAGCGACAACCCGCGTTTGATCATTTTGGTCTGCAAAATGTCGATGACCGCATTCAATTTATACTCATCATCCGAAAGAATCACAAGCTGGTCCTTATCCAGCTTCAGGCTGCTCTTGCTGCCCTTAAAATCAAAGCGTGTCTCAATCTCCCGCTCTGTTTGTGTAATGGCGTTATTGAGCTCCTGCATGTCCATTTTGGATACGATGTCAAACGAATTTTCTGAAGCCATATCTCACACTCATTCCTTTCAGCAGTGTTGTATCCATCTATTATAGAAGATTAAAGCATTGAAAGTCTAATGATCATCGAAAAAGAGATAGCCGGCTTTAACTATGCTGACACATTTGTAGATAAAAGCCCCGCTCCTGAGTGAAGGGTGACGGGGCTCTGTCCGGGGCTTTCTATGCTTTACTGCCGCTGTGTCCTGTGCTGCGGAACATGTCCAGAACGCCCAGTACAATATGAGCCAGCCCAAAACCGAGAATGACGTATCCCCAACTGGAAGGGATGAGGTAATACCCCAACAGGCTGACAATGAGACCCAATCCGGCGACGATCCAGCTAACCGTCATATAAGTCTTATCTCCCCTCGTCAGAGAATAAAAAAACAGGCGTGTGCCAAAGGCGGCATCACGCTGTTTAATTTCTCCGGCTGACGGAGCTTTTATTCTTCAGAAGTGTCCTCAGAACCAGCTGGGGCACTTTCTGACGGCTCAAAGAACATACGAGACGTTGTTTTGCCATCACTAACGGACTGTCCACCAATTTTAATCTCGGTAGCAGGAGAATAAGCAGATTTGATATACAGTCCTTGTGCATCCATCTCTCCGCTGAATGTATCGCCTGCGTTCATGTTACCATAATATAAGTTCTCACCTTGAGAATTGTAGCCGCGGTAGATTTCAACCCAGCTCTGTCCTGAAGCCGTAATTTCGACTTTCACAGGATCACCCGGAGTTGATGCCACTTTAAATATCGTATATCTACCTTCCGTCCGGTCCTGGGAGACCGTTACAGCCGCTGGCTGTTCAGCAGGCGGTTCATCTCCACCGTCTTCACCGTTCTCTCCATCCTGCCCTGTACCCTCTCCCGGATTGTCCTCAGGATTCGATACCGGTTCATCACTGCCGGGATCCTCAGTTCCAGCTGGCTCCTCACCCTCAGCCGGGTCCTCTGCTGGCTGCTGTCCGCCGCCTTCACCTTCACCCTCATTTTCACCAGGGCTTTGGCCGACTGGCTGTTCCTGCGAAGCAGGGGGATCGGCAATTCCTTCATTAGGATCATTGTTGTTAAACATGACCGCATAATAATAAATGACAGCAATAATTAAAATAGGAAAAATCCACATTAATGCTGTGGGCAGCCAGCTGGTATTTCGCTCTGAAGACGATCTCGATGCTCTCTTTTGGATCACAGGCTCCATCGTAGACTCGGTGACCGGCTTCGGTACATCCTGTTTGTGTCCTTCCAGCAGTTCATCGGGATTTAAACCTACCGCTTCCGCATAGGTTTTAATGAATGCCCGTACATAAAAACTGCCCGGGAGAACCTTGTAGTCGCCCGCCTCGATGGCTTCCAGGTAGCGTTTGCGAATTTTTGTCATTTCCTGCACGTCATCCAGGCTCATCCCTTTTTGCAGACGTGCTTCTCTCAATTGTTGTCCCAACTCGGACATGCCATCACCTCCTCTTGGATTTGCGGTACCTTAAATCGAAGTATTACAGATCGTCACTGTAAGAACCGGTGAATGTATCGTAAACGATTTCTTCACCCGGATTGTTTCGAAGTTCAATAATAATATCAAAATGATCATAGCTGTATTCTGATTCACGCACAAAAATATCCGGGTGCTCAATCACTTTGGTACTCTCCATGGACATGATATCCTGCAGCAGCTGATAATGTTTCTCGTTAGAGCGGATCGTACTGACAATGCCGTCAATGATAAATACATTGGCCGGGTTCATCTCGTCCTCAGACAGCTGACTGCGGATCGTCTGACGCAGCAGTGTGGATGAAACAAACGTCCATCTCTTCATAGCACATACGCTGCCAGCGATAATGGATTCCGTTTTGCCTACACGCGGCATTCCCCGAAGTCCAATCACCTGATTGCCTTCTCTCTTAAACAGTTCTCCTAAAAAATCAACCAACAGCCCCAGCTCATCGCGTGTAAACCGAAACGTTTTCCGGTCATCCGAATCCCGATCGATATAACGGCCATGACGGACCGCCAGAATGTCCACAAGCTTCGGAGGTCTCAGTGCTGTCACGGTAATATTGCCGACCTTATTCAGCATTTGGCCCATTAACGTAATTTTTTCCTCATCGCTCGTTTCCAGCAGCATGCCTCGCGTCTGTCCTTCAACACCATTGATCGTAATGATATTAACCTCCATCATCCCGAGCATGGAAGCAATATCCCCGAGAAGTCCAGGGCGATTTTTATGTATCTTATATTCCATATACCACTGTTTGGGTTCCACAATTACACCTCATTGTACATCTGTACCGCTCATTTATCGACAAATTATGATCTCATTCAGAAAATAATGTAGGAAAACGCCGACAGGCACGGTCATGTTAATGATATATAAAATGAAAATGAAAGGCAAGGACAACTCTGTAACCATTGAAGAAAAAACCCCCTGCTTAAAGGGGGCTTTCTGCAGCTTGCATCGTCACGCTTATATTATGCGTTGTTTTTAGCGAGCTTTACCATCAGTCTGGCAATGGTGTGGCGCTCTTCTTCATTACCCACGTCCCACAGTTCTTTCAGGGCACGGTTGGAATGGTTGCCCGGATCAATCTTGGTGTCCAGGAAATCACCGATTTCGTAAGCAAGCTGGGAAATGGTATTCTCATCCATTCCGGCTTTTTCCGCTTGAACCACACGCTCTCCAAGGAATTTCTTCCAGGAATCGAAGTTTTTGAGTACGGATGACATGATTGAATCCTCCTCTGATGTTGGCATTGTGATGTAAGGATGAACAATACTAATATGTCCCCGCAGTCTCACTCGTATGTGTGGTTAAATGATCCAGAGCCTACGTAATCCAACCGCCGTTGGGACTGATGATTTGACCCGTAATGTAACCGGATTCCGGCAGGGCCAAGAAGTACACCAGTGATGAAATCTCATCCGGATGAGCAAGACGTCCGGCTGGAATTTCCTCTTCAAGAAGACGGATATCTTCCGAGTTCAGGTGATTCAGCATCGAGGTATCCACCGCACCTGGAGCAACCGCATTCACGGTCACCCCTGAAGGAGCCAGTTCTTTGGCCAGTGCTTTGGTAAATGCATTCACACCACCTTTGCTTGTGGAGTACAGCACCTCACAGGAAGCACCGGACAATCCCCACACCGAAGACACATTAATAATGCGCCCGAACCGTTCCGATACCATCCGGCCCATAAAAGCCTGACAGCATAGAAACAGTCCTTTCAAATTGACAGACATCAATTCGTCCCACTCCTCTTCCGAAATATCGGAGAGCAGGCCGTAATGAGAAATCCCCGCATTGTTAACCAGAATGTCCGGTTCCATACCATGAGCCTGAAGCTTTTCCTTCATCCGTAAAATCTGTTCCTTGTCCTTGAGATCCGCTGATACGGTCAGCACCTTTGCGCCGCTGGCCATACATCTGCGTGCCACCTCATTGGCCGCTTCATGCGAATTCATATAATGAATAACGATGTTTATGCCTACTGAAGCGAACCGCTCGGCAATGGACGCTCCGATCCCCCGGCTCGCACCCGTAACAAGAACGGTCATTTCCCCAAAAGGTTTCATAGCCTCTCCCATAGGCTTCATTCCGGACTAAGCACCAGAGATACAGACAGCTGATCCCAGTCTACATGCTCTTGAAGCCTGCGGTTCACATCTTCAAGTAGGATGGACTCATATACAGGAAGTACAGTAAAGAGGTTGCTGCCTCTAAACTGATACCGCGTGAACTCATGCGCAATATTTTCAGGGGAATTCAGCATGCGCAGATAACCGCCCATTTTTTTCTTTTTCGCCCGCTCAAAATCAGAAGCGTCAAATCCGCTTTCCTTCAGCCGGTCGACTTCTTCACGAATCCGGCTTAACAGCTGGTCAGGATCCCTGGTATCGCCGCCTGCTGCGGAAAAAGCATACTGCGGTGCGCTGCTGTATTCATGGGAGAAATTATCCGTGATCAAATCTTCATCGTACAATTTTTGGTACAGTTCCGTGCTTGAACCATACAGGAGGTCCAGCATAAGCTTGGTTGTCAGGTCACGGCGGAGCTGATCTTCACCGGCAAGCCCGGTTTCTTTTTCTTTGAAACCAAAAAGGCACTTTGGAAGAGACACGGCAAGACGGTTCACTCTGCGCTGCTCTGCAACTTCCTGCGGTTCCTGATCAAAAATACGCTGGATCGCTCCTTGAGGTTCATAGGTTTTGCGAGCCTGATTCTCTCTGACCATCTTGATGGTCTGCTCCGCATCCACACCGCCGACAACAAAGAGAAGCATATTGCTAGGATGATAAAATGCATTGTAGCAGGTGTACAAGTCTTCTTTGGTAATGGTTCCGATCGACTCCACAGTCCCTGCAATATCAATATGAACAGGGTGAACTTTATACATGGCCTCAATCAGGCCAAAATACAGTCTCCAGTCCGGATTGTCCTTGTACATATTAATTTCCTGGCCAATGATCCCCTTCTCTTTATCCACATTTTGATCGGTAAAGTAAGGAGTCTGGACGAAATCGATTAAGGTTTCCAAATTGTCCAGAACATGCTCTGTTGCGGAGAACAGGTAGACCGTCTGGTCGAAGCTTGTAAAAGCATTAGCGGAAGCACCCTTGGAAGCGAATTTGGCAAACACATCACCGCCTTCAGGTTCTTCAAACATTTTATGTTCAAGAAAATGGGCAATACCGTCCGGTACCTTTACTTCTTCTTCATTCTGCACCTGAAAATGGTTGTCTACTGAACCGTACTTGGTTGCAAATGTTGCATATGTTTTCTGAAATCCCGGCTTCGGCAGCACGTAAACATGCAATCCGTTATCGAGCACTTCGTAATAAAGCGTCTCCTGCAGGTTGTCGTATTGAATGCGTTCCACCGGCTATTCCTCCTTTTGGCCTTTCAAGAAATAGATCGTATCCAGCGAAAATGAAGCTGCAGCATGCTGCACATCCTCGGTGCTGATTCCTTCAATCTGCTGGAGCAGCTCTTCTGCCGGACGCTCTTTCCCTGAGATCACCCGGTTAAAATCATAGGCAATCAATTCAAAAGCAGAGTCCTGCATTTCCTTGACCACATTTCGAATCATGGCTTTCGTCTGGGACATTTCCATATCTGTGATGACACCGTTTGCCATATCCTCAAGCTGCTTTTTAATAATGTCTACCGCTTTATCATAATTCGGAATCTCAATACCGGATTGAATCGTTGCGATTCCTTTGTGTCCGTCATAGCGGGATGATGCATAATAAGCCAGACTGGCCTTTTCCCGTACATTGATGAACAGCTTGGAATGCGGGTATCCGCCTAGGATCCCGTTGTACATCAACGCAGCTGCATAATTATCATCACGGTAGGTGATTTGGCTTCTAAGGCCCAAGTTCAGCTTACCCTGGTTAATATCCAGTTTTTCAATGACCGTCTGAGGTTCCCGAGCTGCAGATGCTACAACGGAAGAGGTATAGTCCGAAACCTGGGCGCGGTCCATTTTGAAATGCTGCTGTACCAGATTCTGCACTTCTTCCAGGGTTGTATCTCCCACTACATAGAGATCAAATACCGCTTCATTCAGCCAGGTACGGTAGGACTGATATAAACTTTCCGGTGTGATGCTGTCCAGGTCGCTGCGCTGTCCCAGCGGATGAAGCCGATAAGGCTCGTGGCTGCACATTACCTCAATGCAGCGTTCTGCCGCATAACGGATCTTGTCATTCACAATCGCTTCCAGCTTTTTACGTACCGTATCCCGTTCAGTTTTTACATAAGAACTGCGGAATGCACCGTTCTCAAGTACCGGGGAAGAGAGTGCCTCACCCAGAAATGCGAAGGAAGAATCCAGAAGGCTCTCTTCACTCTGTACAAAGGAATCATTAATCGTATCCATCCGGAAATGGACGATCTGGTGATCGCCGCGTTTATACACATCAAATCCGAAACCTGCTCCGTATAGTTGTTCAAGTCGTTCCCGGAATGCTCTTGTTTCCGGATAGCTTGCCGTGCCTCGGCGCAGTACAAATGGAGTCAATGCCGTAGATGTAACCGTATCCTCCGCCAGTGGAGAACCGGCATACAGTGAGATGGCAAATGTCTTGAAGCGCCGGGTCGGAAGCACATGGATCCGGATCCCTCCGGCCTGACCATGTTCAAATCCCATTTTTGTCGTCAAGGTCCAAAACTCCCTTACCACGTTAAATTGATACTGCACAAAGCGTGATTAACTTCCATTCTAACCCACCTGAAAGTGAAGAAGCAACCGAAGACAAGCTCCGGCTGCGATTGTGGCAGGCATTACATACAGAATATATGCTGACCGATCGTTTTCACTTGAGGACGGGTCCATATCCAATCCGAAGTCGCCGTTTTAGGGTTGAAATAATACAGGCAGCCGCCTGAAGGATCCCAGCCATTGAGTGCCTGAATAACAGCTTTTTTAGCTTGTTCGTTAGGCTCCAGCCAGATTTGGCCGTCAGCCACGGCTGTGAAAGCTCGAGGTTCAAAAATTACACCGGACGGCGTATTCGGAAAGCTTGGTGATTTTACACGGTTCAGAATGACAGCTGCAACGGCTACCTGGCCCTCAAACGGCTCCCCGCGTGCTTCGCCGTAAACGGCATTCGCCATAATCTTCAGATCATTATCAGACAACCCCATCGGGTTAGCGGATGAAAGATTCGCTCCGGTATTTTGTTTACCGGCTGTGCTGCCTTTACCTTGTTCATGCAGCTTCGGTTCTGTAGGGCGCCAATTCTTGGTTGCATTGTACAGCCGGAGCTTCACTTTCGGTCCAACGATGCCGTCTACTTTCATTCCAAACTCGGATTGGAACCACCTTACAGATTTTCGAGTGTTGCTTCCAAATACGCTGTCAATCTTCCCAGTGTAAAAACCGAGGTGCTTTAACCTGCCCTGCAGCTCATAAACATCCTCACCTGTAGAACCATATTTCAAAATTGCCTGACTGAACGTCGGCAGAGCCTCCTGCGTTTGGGACTGTGGTGTAACTGAAGGTTTCTCTGCCGCTTCTTGACGGAATACAGCCGCCGATATCAAAACGGCCATACCAATCAGCAGCCATAGCTTTGAATTTTTCATTCTGCCCTCTACCTTTCTATGGTGGTTTAACAAAGATCGCTGACCTTATTATGACAAGCGTTCCTGTTTCCTATACACCGTAGCCTGCAGAGTTCAACAGCAGATCTCATAAAAAATGAGTCAGCCAGGCATCTGCCCGCTGACTCATTTTATATCTTTTAATTTTGATGCCGCTGCATTTCAGTAAAAGCCATGACCAGGGCACCTACACCATGGAGGTCATTCTCGCAGCGCGGCCGCTCCACGTAGTGCTTATAATCTCCGACACCCGTTCCGATACAGATTTCAGGCATAACCAGCTTGCCGGACTCACTGTAATATAATGTTGAGAGCAGACCATTATAACCGGACCTCGCTGCATCGATAAACGATGGATCCAGTACACCGAGCCGTACGCCCTTTGATAAAGTATACACGAACAGACTGGAGCACGAGGTTTCAAGCCAGTTATCTTCAAGGTCTCCCTTGTCCAGCACCTGATACCATAAACCGCTCTTTGGCTCCTGTACCGAAACCAGCGCTTTTGCAAGCTCTTGAAGGGATTGAACAAGATCTTCGCGTCCGGAATGATTTTCAGGCAGGACATCGAGGAACTCAACCAGGGATAAAGCATACCACCCTAATGCCCTTCCCCAAAACTCAGGAGAACAGCCGCTCTGATCATCACTCCAGGCAGTTTCCCGGCTCTCATCCCATGCATGATAATACAGTCCGGTTTGTTCATCCTTCATATGACTCCGCATGAGACGCTCCTGCAGCAGCACTTCATCATACAACTGCGGTATACCATACATTTGACCGTATTTCATTTTAAAGGCTCCGCCCATATACAGGCCATCAAGCCACATCTGATTGGGATAACGGTCCTTATGCCAATACCCGCCTTCCGAAGTGAGGTTCAGCGCGTTCATGACCTTCAACAATCGTTCAGCTGCCGTCTTGTAACGTTCATCTCCGGTTTCCTTGTGAAGCGTAAACAGGATCAAGCCCGCCTGAACAGAATCCAGCTCACCGCGCTCACACAGCAAATTGCCGTGCCTGTCTATGATGTGATCAGCGTAGCCCTGGATATAGTCGAAATAATCCTGTTCTTTTGTCTCCTCCCACAGCTGAAGCATACCGCATAAAAAAACGCCTTGATGATAATGCCATCTGCCTGCCGGAGGCAGCTCCGCTGGTGTAAAATCATTCATGATGCACCGGCATGCCTCTGCCGCATATTGCAATGGTGTCTGCAGCGATGCTGAAGGAGGAGAACCTTTTACATGTGCCATGAAAATACCTCTTTTCCTATAATTATTGGAGTTCAGCGTTTTACAGCGTAACCCCGTCTTTAAAGATGGCGATTTCCCGGAATCCGTTACGTTCATTCGCTGTTTTTCGTGTTCCCGAAGACAAATCAATGATATAATTCACCAGCTCCTGGTGCAGATCATCCATGCTGTTTCCCTCCAGAAGAGCCCCTGCATTAAAATCAATCCAATGTTTTTTGCGGCGTGCCAGCTCCGAATTGGTCGAGATTTTAACGGTAGGGACTGGACCTCCAAAAGGAGTTCCACGGCCGGTAGTAAACAGCACCAGATGGGCACCGGATGCAGCCAAAGCCGTGACGGAGACCAGATCATTGCCGGGACCCTGAATCAGATTCAGTCCCTGCACGGTAGAGCGCTGACCATATTGAAGCACACCGGTAACCGCTGCCTGTCCTCCCTTTTGTGTACAGCCTAATGATTTCTCTTCCAGTGTCGTGATTCCACCATCTTTATTGCCCGGTGAAGGGTTCTCATAAATAGGCTGGCCATGGTTCACAAAATACTGTTTAAAATCATTCACGAGATCACAGACCTGATGAAACAGTGTTTCGTTCACTGCCCGATTCATAAAGATCGTCTCTGCTCCGAACATTTCGGGAACTTCCGTCATGAGAGCAGTGCCGCCTTGTCCGGTAATCGTATCCGCGATGCGGCCTGCCAGCGGGTTTGCAGTAATGCCTGACAATCCATCCGAACCGCCGCATTTCAATCCGATTTTGAGCTTTGAGAAAGGAATCTTTTCTCTCTGGTACCTTGAACCATATGCTGCAAGCTCAGCAATCAGCTCCATACCTTCATCAATTTCATTCTCAACATCCTGGGATTTCAGATACCGAACCCGCTCAGGATCCAAATCTCCGAGAAGCTCACGGAAAGACTCGATTTGGTTATTCTCACATCCCAGACCCACGACAAGAATGCCTGCCGCATTGCCGTGATGGGCCAGAGAAGCCAGCAGCTTCTGTGTGAAGACCAGATCATCGCCGAGTTGGGAACATCCATACGGATGGGCAAAATGATACACGCCGTCAATCCCGCTTCCGCTAAACTGTTCATGGGCCAATTTGGCCAGAAGCTCACAGGACTTGTTAATACAGCCTACTGTGTTCAAAATCCAGATTTCATTCCGGATGCCGACCTCGCCATTTTCACGCTGATAACCTTCAAAGTATAAGGACTCCACTCCTTGAGTAGGAGCGGGCACCTGCTGTACCTCCACCGGTTGATATTCGTATTCAAGCACTTCGCCCAAACCGGTTTTTAGATTATGGGAGTGCACCCACGTCCCTGCAGGGATGTCGCAGGTGGCTACCCCAATCGGATAACCAAACTTCATCACCGGCTCACCGGATGCAATGAACCTGATCGCAATTTTATGACCTTTAGGTGTTTCATCTAATACTTCCAGTGCATGATTTTTTCCATTCACCATATATTCAGCAGAACTGCCGGCAGCCATAGGATGCAGGGCGACAGCGACGCTGTCACCAGGGTGAAGGATGATGGTTTCGTTCATAATGCCTTCAACTCCAATTCTTCCAGATGTGTGCATACTGCCTCACATAATCCCGCTATGTTATTAAGATTTTCGCCCCATAGTGCTTCATTACTTAAGATGCTTTCCGTAAATTCCATTCTGTTTATACTGCCGTTCTTCAATCTCAGCCAGGTGTCATTGATATAATTGACCGCTGCTGCTTCATCACGGATAACCACCTGTGAACTTTGAAGCGTTCTTCCGATCCATTCGCCGTTCTGCTCCGAAGTATCGTAGAGATAGATAAGACAGGCCAGTGATTCAGTCAGTACAGCAGGCAGCTTGCCGAAAATTTCTACATAAGATTTCAAAGATGGCAGAAGTCTCACTTTGAACTTGGATATGCTGTTGAGGCAAATATCCCCTAACCGATGTTCAACGAACGGATTCAGAAACCTTTCCCACACTTCATCGGCATACGTATTCATTTCATCCAGCGGAAGCGGTACCGAGGGTACAAGCTCCTTCCGCATCGCTAAACGAGCTTTCTGTCCTAATTCAGGATGTTCTGCTGTTTCTCTCACGAACCGGGAGCCATGTACCAGGCCAATAGAAGCCATCAAGGTATGAGTTCCATTCAAAATGCGTACCTTGCGAAGCTGATAAGGTTTCAAGTCATCCACCCAATGAACATTCAGGCCGGCGCTTTGAAGCGGAAGCCGTTGATCCAGTTCCGGACTGCCTTCAATCACCCACAAGTGATAAGGCTCTGCTGTGTTCAGCATACTGTCTTTATATCCGAGTTTTTGAGCCCATTCTTCTGCATCTGAAGGATAACCGGTTACAATCCGGTCAACCAGCGAATTTAAAAAGAGATTGTGGTGCTGAAGCCATTCCGAAAAGCTTTCTTCCAGTTTCCAGTCCTTGGCATGGGTAAGAACAATGTCTCTCAGCGAATCTCCGTTACGCTCGAGCAGTTCGCAAGGAAGCAGCATTAAACCTTTGTCAGCCGCTCCGTTAAATGTCTTGAATCTGCGGTACAGCAGCAGTGTCAGCTTGGCAGGATAAGAAAGCATCGGCTGATCTGGTTGATATTCGGTAAATGTATAGCTCAGTCCCGCTTCTGTTGTATTGGACAAAATGACGTCCAGTTGAGGTTCATCAGCCAGGGACAAATAGCTCTCCCACTCTTCATAAGGATCAATAGTTCTGCTAATAACAGAAATCAATTCCTGATCTTCCACGGTTGAGCCGCCATGAATTCCGCGTGTTAATAGCGTATATAAACCGTCCTGCTGCGCAAGCTGTTCCAGCTTTTTGCGGCCGGAGGGCCTCGGTTGAGTAACTACGACTGTACCGTCATATAAACCCTGATCCGCAGATTTCTGGATCATCCAGTCCACGAAGCCCCGCAAGAAATTCCCTTCTCCAAACTGAAGAATCTTTATCGGACGTTGTCTAATTTTCTCGGTTTCTGCTGTTTGCTTGCTATCCAGCATTCCGATGGACAGCGTGTTGTTTTCCTGCTTATTGACCATGGGCAGCCTTCTCCTTACGCACACCGAACTCAAAGTACCGCTCCGCGTTTCCGTAACAAATATCCTTTACAATGCCGCCCAGCCATTCCATATCGGACGGTGCTTCCCCCTGCTCTACCCATTCTCCGAGCATGTTACAAAGAATTCTGCGGAAGTATTCATGCCGCGTGTAGGACAGGAAGCTTCGGGAGTCGGTCAGCATACCTACAAAACGGCTAAGCAGCCCCATGTTGCCAAGCCGGCTCATCTGCGCGATCATGCCGTCTTTTGTGTCATTGAACCACCATGCAGATCCGAACTGAATTTTCCCCGGGATTCCCCCGCCCTGAAAACTGCCGATCATCGCAGCCAGAATATCGTTATCATTCGGATTCAGAGAGTAGAGAATGGTTTTGGGAAGTGCCTGATGCTGGTCCAGTTCATCGAGCAAAGATACCAGCGGAGCAGCAACCGGGTTGTCGCCAATGCTGTCAAACCCTGTATCCGGTCCAAGCCTGTTCATCATCAGTGAGTTATTATTTCGGCTTGCATTCATATGGAACTGCATCGCCCAGCCTTTTTCAGCATATAAGCGTCCCAGGTAAAGCAGGGTGTACGTTTTGTACTGCTGTTCTTCCTCAAAAGAAACGGATCTGCCCTGAAGCGCTTTCAGGAATATTTCGCCTGCTTCTTCTTTGGTCGCTTTATGATAAGGAACATAGTCCAGCGCATGGTCGGATACTCTGCCGCCGACGGAGTGAAAAAACTCTACTCGCTGCTGCAGGGCTTGAAGCAGATCATCGTAGCTGCTAATACCTGAGCCAATCACTTTGCCCATCCGTTCAATCCAAGGCAGAAATGTACTACGGTTGATTTCCAGCGCCTTATCCGGACGGAAGGAAGGCAGCATTTGAAAACCGACGCCGTCTTCTTGTGCCAGCGCAATGTGGTCTTCCAAAGAATCCGCAGGGTCATCTGTGGTGCAAACGACTTTCACATGGCTGGACCGGATCAAGCCACGAGTCGTAAAGTCTTTTTCTTTCAGCCTTTCGTTCGCAGCATGCCAGATCTTATCCGCATTCTGTTCATTGATAATGTCGTTAATACCGAACAGGCGCCGCAGTTCCAAATGAGACCAATGGTACAGCGGATTACCAACTGTCATCGGTACGGTCCGTGCCCAGGCCAGAAAACGATCATAATCACTGACACCTTCGCCGCCTGTAATGTATGATTCATCTATTCCGTTAGCACGCATAGCGCGCCATTTATAATGATCGCCATTAATCCAGGCTTCCGTCAGATTTTGAAACCGGTGATCTTTCCGGATCATCTCCGGACTCAGGTGACAATGGTAATCGATAATCGGCATCGTCTCGGCATGTTCATGATATAAGGTTTTTGCAGTTTCGCTGTTCAATAAAAAATCATCATCCATAAAAGGTTTCATATCTTCACCGCCATTCTGTCATTTGTTTCATCATAAAGCATCATTCGTCGAATATCTTTCCTTTTATTGCTCATTTTCTGTATAATAGTACATATCTTGCTCTTAGTTCATAAGAAATGAGGGATACTATGCCTGCCAAATCCGATACGCCTTTCGTCACTTATGGCGAGGAAGAATCCGCATTTTATTTCGATCATATTCACCGTGTCGAACCTTTTGAACGAAACAACCATTACCACAGCACCTACGAAATTTATTACCTGATTTCCGGTGAAAGGCATTATTTCATTAAAGAAAAACTGTATTTGATATCTCCGGGCAATCTGGTTCTTATCAATAAACTGGACATTCATAAAAGCATTATCAGCGGAAGTTCTGAACATGAACGAGTCGTAATTAATTTCAGCGATGCTTTTCCCGGACCTCATTCCAGCCATCTTATTCAAGGCATGTTTGGAGATGGACAACCGATTATCCCGCTGCAGCCCGCGGAGCAGGCACAAGTTATGCAAATTTTAAGCAAGATGTCCCAGGAGATCACAGCACAAAAAGAAGAATTTGAATCTTACATACAGCTCCTACTTAGCGAACTGCTGCTGCTTACGCGACGTTTCAAACAGCATTCTCAGTCACAAATGGCATATCCGGATAATCCACTGCATCACAAAGTAACTGATATTGTCAAATACATTCACCAGCACTATTCGGAAAAAATAACGCTGGATCTTCTATCTCAACATTTTTATATCAGTCCGTATTATTTAAGTCATATATTTAAAGAAATTACGGGATTTACGATCATCTCCTATGTAAATCTGACCCGGATCCGTGAAGCGCAGCGCCTGCTTACAGAAACCAGGATGAAAATCATTGATATCGCGGCAGTCACGGGGTTCGAAAGCTTGACCCACTTTGACCGCACGTTTAAAAAGACGCTGAATATGACAGCAAGCAGGTACCGGAAACTGTACCAGTGGCCTGAAACAAAATAGAGACATGGATGTCACGGGATAACCCCCGGTACCATCATGTCTCTATTTAATGTGTATTCCTTATGAGCTGATCTTGCCCTGCTGGTACTGTTCCATGGACATCAGTACCTCACGGGGCTTGCTGCCCTCGTAAGGGCCAATAACCCCTCTAGCCTCCATGGAATCAATCAATCTGGCTGCACGTGTATATCCGACACGCATTCTCCGCTGAAGCAAAGAGACAGAAGCCTGCTTGGCTTCCAGAATGATGGTGACGGCCTGGTCATACAACTCATCCAGCATCTCGTCATCACCACCCGCTGATTCCTCCACCTCGGGAACCAGGGATTCGTCATACTCTGCCTGCCCCTGGTCTCGGACGAAACCGACAATGTTCTCAACTTCCTGGTCGCTCATAAAAGCACCTTGGACACGGATCGGTTTTGAAGCACCCATCGGCATAAACAGCATATCTCCCCGGCCCAGCAGCTTCTCGGCACCTGCCATATCCAGAATGGTTCGAGAATCGACCTGGGAAGATACGCCAAACGCAATCCGGGATGGAATATTAGCTTTAATTACCCCTGTAATGACATCCACGGAAGGACGCTGGGTTGCAATGATCAGATGAATGCCCGCGGCACGTGCCATCTGGGCAAGCCGGGTAATGGCTTCCTCCACATCATTAGCGGCAACCATCATCAGATCGGCAAGCTCATCCACAATGACGACGATGTACGGCAGTACAGCAGCCGGATTTTCCTGCATAAGCGTGTTGTAGCCCTCAATGTTGCGTGTGCCCGACTTGGAGAATAGCTCATAGCGTTTTTCCATCTCGACCACGATTTTTTTCAAGGCGAGCGATGCTCGTTTCGGATCTGTAACGACAGGAGCCATCAAATGAGGGATCCCGTTATATACATTGAGCTCGACCATTTTAGGGTCAACCATCAAAAACTTGACTTCATCCGGTTTCGCTTTGTACAAAATACTCGTGATGATGCCATTGATGCAGACCGATTTACCTGAACCGGTGGCACCAGCCACAAGCAGATGGGGCATTCTGGCCAGATTACCTACGATACTCTGACCGGATATATCTCGTCCGAAAGCGATGGACAGCTTGGACTGTGCATCCTGAAACATTGAGGTTTCCATAACCTCCCGCATTGTTACAATGGATACCTCATGGTTAGGCACCTCAATGCCAATTGCAGATTTTCCAGGAATCGGAGCTTCCATCCGGATATCCTTGGCGGCAAGAGCCAGCGCAATATCATCGGTAAGACCGACGATACGACTGACCTTGACACCGATATCGGGCTGAATCTCATACCGGGTTACAGACGGTCCTCTTACCACTTCAAGTACCTTGGCCCGGACTCCGAAGCTCTCCATCGTTGCTTCAAGCTTACGCGCCGTCTGCTTGTAATCGTTCTGGTCTCCAGGTTTGCCGCTGTTTACCGGTTTAGACAGCAAACGGAACGGAGGCAGCTTATACGGCTTAGGCGGTGGAGCAGGCGGTGCTGCTGGCGTAGCTTCATTCTGCAGCTGTTCGTCTTCTTTCCCACTACTTTGCGCTGCCGCCTCCAGATCATCTTCTGCTCCAAGAGGGACTGCATTCAGGTTATCTTCCGGTGTTCCCGGAGTATCAGACAGTGCCGAGAGGGGTTCCTCTGAAGTGTGATTATCGTTATCTAAAGGATACTCACCATCCTCCTTGGCAAATCCCCCCTCTTCTTCAATCGACTCCTCATACTTCACCTGTTCAAAAAAATCACGGATAATCGGAGCTGGAACATTCGGCTCCTGAGCAGGAACCGTTTCTTCTCCAGCTTCATATCGCTGATCCAGCACTTCCTGGATATCTCCGTACAATACGGGTGTTTCATCATCATAACCAGGATCTTCAGGGATACTATTCTTCTTATTCTGGCTTGACTTGCCTCCAAACAGCTGAAAAAAGACCGTTTTGGACGAAGCAGGCGTCTGCTCTGCATCTTCAAGATCATCATCTTCATCTTCATATTCCGGTAATCTTGACGTTTTCTTCCGTAGTGAAGAAGCCTTGACGGACTGACGGGTCTGCATTTTCTTCTGCAGCTGTCCTCCTGCTTTAACGACACGGGTACGCAGCATGCGCATCAGATCCACGTAAGACAGGTTGGTTATGAGCATAAAACTGATAATCAGCATAACAATCATAATAAGACGTGCCCCGACACTTCCAAAAAACAAGAGCAGCAGAGATAGCTGAAGCGCCCCTGTATATCCTCCGCTTATGTCCTTGCCCATGACCGGGTGTGTATCATCCACTTCTCCGTGCAAAAGTTCACCTTGCAAATCACTATGTATCTGGGTCAGAACATTACTTGAATTTAATTGGCCGATCGGTGCCAGCTTGGGCTCCATTCCGCTGATGGTGCTCATTAGGGTCAATGCCAGAACCAATAACAATACACCGGTACGCCGGCTGTTCCATACCTTCGGCCACTTTCGGTGTATCATGACCATCAATCCGTAGTAGATACCTATCAAGGGAATGACAAAATAATATTTGCCCAGGACGTATCCCGACATTTTGGACAGGGAACGCCCCACCGGAGCCTCGCCGGACAAGGCAATTACCGAGAGTGTCATCAATATAATTCCATAAATTTCATATTTAAGGACCGAGGCAAATACGGCCCTTTTCTTTTTTTTGCGTTTAGCCAAAAATGTCACCCCCGAAGCCATATTATAGCACACAATACGGTAGCGTACCTATGTTCTGTTTCGGGGACTTCAGCCTTAATTTTGTAAAATAACCGGGACAAAAGAAACCAGGCTGCCAGGCATATAAGCCGGGTTAAGGTAGTCCTCCAGATTACAGGTAAGTAACCGGTGAATCCGGGCCTGATGTTCGCTCAGTAACTCCACTTCCATGAGAATCCCGTTAATTGTCACTTCTGCGATTTGAGGGATTTGCTGTATGTTTCCTTCACCCGGAAAAATATCTTCATACGGCATTATCGTATACAGTGTCATTGAGTCAGTCCTCCTGCATCCAGGCTTTTCCGGTCTCCGATCATCCCGTTCAGACGTGCAAGTGCCTGGCCAATTCCCCCAACTTCGTCCATTAGACCGTACTTGACCGCGTCTGCTCCGGAAACGGATGTACCGATGTCCCGGTTTAGCTCCCCGGTTTTAAACATCAGATCTTTAAACTGCTGATCCGAGATTCTGGAATGATCGGTTACAAAACGAACGACACGTTCCTGCATTTTCTCCATATACTCAAACGTCTGCGGCACACCGATGACCAAACCGCTCATGCGGATCGGATGGATCGTCATGGTCGCACTGCTTGCGATGAATGAATAATTCGCAGCAACAGCGATCGGTACACCAATGCTGTGTCCGCCGCCAATGACCACCGTAACCGTCGGTTTGGTCAGAGAAGCAATCATTTCTGCAATCGCCAGCCCTGCCTCCACATCCCCGCCTACCGTATTCAATATAATCAGCAGCCCTTGAATTTTCGGATTCTGCTCGGCCGCCACGAGCTGAGGAATCATATGCTCGTACTTGGTCGTTTTGTTCTGCGGCGGCAGTACAGTGTGCCCTTCGATTTGTCCGATAATAGTCATGCAAAAAATATCAGACTCTCCCCCGGAAGCTACACCCGTTTGACCCAGCTGCTGGACGGCTTCAAGCGTCGATGGTTTTCTAAGTTCTTCGTCCGGATTATGTTCATGATTCATTCTCATATTTGATGACCAGCCTTCCTCTGTCGTATGCTTGCTATTGCTAGTATGGCAAATCAGGCCATAGATCATCCGAAGTCCACAAACGAAGGTTAAAAAGCATACAAAAAAGCCCTTTTTCGCAAGAACCGTCCAACGTTCCAGGCGAAAAAGGGCGACTGTGTGCCTTATTTCTTATTCTGTTCTATTGATAACGATCTTAAACTTCCATAATAATTGGAAGAATCATCGGTCTGCGGCGTGTCTGTTCATACAGGAAGCGTCCCAATGCATCTTTAACACTGGTTTTCAGGGATGCCCACTCATTCACATTCTCGCTCATCAGCTTCTGCAGTGTACTGGATACAATCCGGTTGCTCTCTTCAAGCAGTCCTTCAGATTCACGTACATAGACAAAACCTCTGGAAATAATATCAGGTCCCGATACAATCGAACCGTTCTGTTTGCTCAGAGTAACCACAACGACCAGGATTCCGTCCTGAGACAACAGCTTGCGGTCTCTCAGAACAATATTTCCGACATCGCCTACACCAAGTCCATCGATCAGGACGTTGCCAGCTGTTACTTTGCCAGCCTTCCGTGCAGAGCCGCCTTGAATTTCCACCACTTCTCCAAGATCTGTAATGAAAATATTATCAGGCTCTACGCCCACCGATTCAGCAAGAAGTGCATGTCTGCGCTGCATCCGGTATTCACCGTGAATCGGGAGGAAGAACTGAGGTTTCATCAAGTTCAGCATCAGTTTTAATTCTTCCTGACTGCCGTGACCGGATACATGAACACCGGAATTCGAGCCGCTGTAAATGACATCTGCTCCCAAGCGGAAAAGCTCATCAATCGTTCGGCCAATGTATTTCTCATTACCGGGAACCGGCGTAGCGGCGATGATGACCGTATCACCTGGAAGGATGTCCACTTTACGGTGCGTCGAACGCGCCATACGAGTCAAGGCAGACATCGGTTCGCCCTGACTTCCTGTGCATAACACGACAACACGATCCGCAGACATACGGTTCACTTCTTCCGGTTCGATCAGCATGCCGTCCGGTACATGAAGATATCCCAGCTCAGAGGCGATGGCTACAACATTGACCATACTTCGTCCGATAACGGTCACTTTACGGCCTGTAGATTCCGCCGCATTCAACACTTGCTGGATCCGGTGCACGTTGGAAGCGAAAGTAGCGACAACAACACGCTGTTCTGCTTTACGGAAAATATCTTCAAGAACCACTCCGACATTCTTTTCCGAAGGAGTAAAACCTGGTTTCTCCGCATTCGTACTGTCGGAAAGCAGAGCCAGAACGCCCTTGCTTCCGATTTCAGCCATACGCTGCAAATCCGCATACTGATCGTTGACCGGAGTATGGTCAAATTTAAAGTCACCGGTATGCACGACACTGCCTTCCGGTGTTTCGATGCAGACACCGACCGAATCGGGTATGCTGTGGTTTGTTCTGAAGAATGTGGCCGACAGTGTTTCGCCCAGCTTGATCTCCGAATCTGCATGAATAAGAATTCGTTTTGTCTCACCGAGCAGATTCGCTTCCTTGAGCTTGTTCTCCACAAGACCCAATGTCAGCTTGGTTCCGTACACTGGCACATTCAAATGTTTCAACACGTATGGCAGGCCGCCGATGTGATCCTCATGACCGTGAGTCAGCACGATGCCTCTCACCTTGTCACGATTCTCTGTTAAATAGGAAATATCAGGAATTACAATATCAATACCGAGCATGTCCTCTTCGGGGAATTTCAATCCCGCATCAACGACCACGATGTCGCTGCCATATTGAACGACATACATATTTTTCCCTATTTCACCGACGCCGCCCAGGGCAAAAATCGATAGTTTATCACTGCTAGTTTTTTTTGACAAATGAATCTAACCCTCCTATGGTTTTGGACGTCGACCAATGTTATATTAATTTTCTAAAATATACCGCACCCAGTCACTTGAACCCATTATACATGAAAAAAAACGTGAAACACAAGTCATCCGCTCTCTGATGCTTAGGATACCCCGCTCTTCACTTCTTATATCAATTCAACGGATCCTTTTTGAACCTAAAAAAACCGCCATTCTGATAATTTCAGAGTGACGGTCTGGTGACCATGATCAGCTTTCAATTTTATTCATGAGCGCTCAGCATCTGACGGATAAATTGGACCTCTTTTTCGTTTGGAGAAAGCAGTGGAAGCCGCACAGAACCCAATTTAAACCCTTTTTCTTCCAAAGCGAATTTTACAGCCGAAGGATTAGGCAGCGGTTCAGGACATTCGAACAGTCCTTTGAAAATTGGATAGCATTTTTGATGCAATGATGCAGCCTCTGCTACTCGTCCTTCCAGATATGCTTCAATCATGTCTTTCATGTCTTTGCCGATGATATGGCTGGCTACACTGACAATCCCGTAAGCACCGACGGCAAGCGCCGGCAGGGCTGCAGAATCATCACCAGAGTATACGACAAAATCTGAAGGCGCAGCTGCTGCAATAGCAGTTACCTGGTCTATCGACGCACATTCTTTCGTCGCAGTTACATTACGCAGCTCTGCCAGGCGGAGTGTGGTTGCAGCGCTGATGCTGATTCCTGTCCGTCCTGGGACGTTATAAAGCATCACAGGCAGCGTGGTGCTTTCAGCGATCTGCTTGAAATGCTGATACAAGCCTTCCTGGCTCGGTTTGTTATAGTACGGAGCGACAAGCAAAATACCATCAACGCCAGCTTGCTGCGCTTTTTGAGTCAGTTCGACAGAGTGACGTGTGTTGTTGCTTCCGGTTCCTGCAATAATTTTGCAGCGGCCGGCAGCCTGTTTCACTGAGAAAGCGAACAGTTCCAGCTTCTCCTCTTCCGTTAACGTGGGGGATTCTCCCGTTGTCCCGGCAATAACAAGGCTGTCGGACAGCTGATCTTCAATCAGATGGTCAATCAGTCTAGCGGTCTCATCCCAATGGATGTTTCCTTCTGTATCAAACGGTGTGACCATGGCGGTTATTAATCTTCCGAAATCCACTATGTTTCCTCCTTGCTTGTTTCCGGCAAAACGTTATGACACGATTACCGGTGAAGCTCAAATTTGCTGTGCAGTGAACGAAGAGCTTGAGCCATATCCTCATTTCTGACCAGCAGCCAGATCGTTGTATTGGAATCGGCGGATTGCAAAATCGGAATCTCGTGTTGACTCAAAGCTTCTACAATCTTCGACATAATACCTGGGACGCCGTTTATGCCTCCTCCAATAATTGAAACCTTTGCACATCCTTTAGTCATTTGCGGTGTCAGCCCAAGGCTCTCCAAAGCCTTGACAGCTTTTTCAGAATCCTGATCAAACACCGTATAGAGCACTCTTCCAGGAGTTACACTGATAAAATCGACGCTGATATCATGATCAGCCATGCTTTTAAATACTTTCAGCTGTATGCCATCCTGAGCGTTACACGCTACCGCGATTTGAGTGATTTGATCCATATAAGTCACACCGGTGACGTAACGGTCTACAATCCCTGCTGGTGCATCTTTGAACGTGTCCGGCTGCGTCACCAGCGTCCCTTCTCCATCCGTAAATGTGGAGCGGACACGAAGCGGGATCTGGGACTGCATCGCAATTTCAACCGCTCTGGGATGAATCACCTTGGCGCCCTGCTGTGCCATATTACAAATCTCATGATAACTTACATAACTTAACGGTCTCGCATCCTCGACGATCCGGGGATCTGCTGTTAATATCCCGTTTACATCTGTATAGATATCCACCATCTCTGCCCGGAGCGCTGCGCCAAGTGCTGTAGCTGATGTATCGCTGCCGCCACGCCCCAGTGTAGTAAATTCACCTGATTCTGTCTGACCCTGGAATCCGGTCACAATAACAACCTCTGAGCTTTCGAGCTCTTTACGGATGCGTTCGGCCTTTACGGTCAGGATTCTGGCATTGCCGTAATGGCTGTCCGTAATGAAACCGGCCTGAGGCCCGGTAAGCACAGTCGCAGCAATGCCTTCAGCGCATAAATAACTGCACAGCACAGCAGCCGAAATGATTTCACCGCAGCATAAGAGCAGATCTTTCTCCCTTGCAGGCAGTGCAGCTCCATACTGCAGTGCCAGATCCAGCAGCGTATCCGTCGCATAAGGATCACCGTGCCGTCCCATAGCAGACACGACGACGACAAGTCGAAACTGCTGCTGCAGTTCCCGGCGGATATGCCGAATCACTCTAGATTTTGAGTCAGGTGTCGAGAGCGAAGTCCCTCCGAATTTTTGAACCAAGATGCGCATGCGATCTCCTCCGTATGAGGGACCGAAAGACTCAAACTAGGCGCCGAGCGGCTGAAACGGCCGGAGTTTATACCCGGCCGCTCTTTTTGGAAACGATGATCTCTGCAATTTGTACAGCATTCCATGCCGCACCCTTCATCAGATTATCCGATACAATCCACAAGTTTAAGCCACGGTTGTGTGTAAGGTCGCGGCGCAAACGTCCAACGAATACATCCGGTTTACCGGCAGCATCCGTGGCCAGCGGATAGGATTGTGATGCAGGATCATCCACCAGCGTGATTCCTGGTGCCTGCTCAAGAAGAGATTTAACTTCTTCCAGCTCGTAGTCATTCTTGAATTCCACATAGACGGATTCGGAATGACCATGTACGACAGGGATGCGAACACAGGTTGCTGACACTTCGATAGATTCGTCGCCCATGATTTTTTTAGTCTCACGGACCATTTTCATTTCTTCCAATGTATATCCGTTTTCCGTAAATTTATCGATTTGGGGAATTGCATTGAATGCAATCTGATGTTTTACCGGCAGCGAGCCGACCGGCAGAATATCAGGCTGAACATCATTTCCGTTCAGAACCTCACGGCTTTGGCGAAGCATTTCTTCAATGGCCTTATGCCCAGCACCAGATACCGCTTGGTATGTGGAAACAATAATCCGGGAAATACCGAATGCATCATAAAGCGGCTTCAAGGCAGCAACCATTTGAATGGTCGAACAGTTTGGATTGGCAATAATGCCGTTATGTTCGTCAATCTTTTCAGCATTGACTTCAGGAACAACCAGCACCTTATCCGGATCCATGCGGAAAGCATTAGTGTTATCAATGCAAACTGCACCATGGCGAACCGCATGCGGTGCCAGTTCCTTGCTCACATCGCCGCCGGCGCTGAACAGCGCAATATCCACACCTGCAAAGCTGTCAGGGGTTGCTTCTTCTACTGTGACATCCTGGCCTTTAAATGTAAGAACTTTACCGGCAGAACGTGCGGAAGAAAGGAGTTTCAATTCTGCCACGGGAAAATCCCGCTGCTCCAGCAGATTTAAAATTTGTTCTCCTACCGCTCCTGTAGCTCCTACAACAGCCACATTAAATTTTTGCTCGCTCATCTGATATGTCTCCCCTTCTTGGTTTAACGTACTTGTGATCTAATTCAATGTTTTATGCTGAATGAAACCGTTCGATAATCATGGGCTGCATCTGCTGGCCTTCAAGCGCTGCATAGCAGGTTTCCGGAACCAGATCCATCCGGGCCACGAGGGAATTCGGTTTCTGCTGGGGGTTATCCTGTCCAAAAGGTACAAAGTAAATATTTTTGGTGATCAGCAATCTGGCGATATTGGCTGCATTTAATCCCAAACCGTCATTGGTCGAGATGGCAAGCACGAGCGGACGGCCATTTCTCATCTGCGCTTTGGCTGCCATTAATACCGGACTGTCTGTCATGGCATTGGCAAGTCTGCTGATGGAATTGCCAGTACAAGGTGCAATAACCAATACATCCAGAAGCTTGGAAGGGCCCAGTGGTTCTGCCTCAACAATTGTAGAAATAATATCATTCCCCGTTATTTCTTTCAACTGTTTCTGCCAATTTTCCGATGAACCGAACCTGGTATCCGTTGTCATTATGGTGTTCGACACGATCGGAACCACGCTCGCCCCTCCATCTTTGAAGCGCTGAATCTGAGGCATGATTTCTTCCAGTGTGCAGTGCGAACCCGTTAAGGCATAGCCGACCGTTTTTCCATTCCAGTCCATTCAAGCATCCTCCCGACTTTTGGTTTCCTCTGATATCAGCTCCACCAGCATATTGGCCATAATGATTCCTGCCGTTTTTGGAGCAACGATTCCCGGGAGTCCAGGTGCCAGCATCGCTTTAATCCCCCTTTTTTCCGCATAACGAAAATCACAGCCTCCCGGAGCTGAGGCCAAATCGATAATAACCGCTTCCCGCGGTATCTTGGACAAAATCTGTGCCGTTACAATCATAGATGGAACGGTATTGAACAGCAGATGAATGTCGTACACTTCTGCTTCCAGATCCTTAATGAAAAAAGGTGTCCAGCCCATTTCTTCCGCCCGTGCATAATGGTCGCTTTTTCGAACGCCCATTTTGATATGGGCGCCGAGTCCCTGAAGACTTCTGGCCATGGTAAAACCGGTCCGTCCCATACCCAGTACCATACAAGTAGATCCGTGTATCGTAAAATCGGTATTCTGTATCGCCATCATTAAAGCACCTTCAGCCGTTGGGATCGAATTGTAGATCGCCACATCGTCCCTCTCCAGCAGCTCCACCAGCTTGATGCCATATTTAGCGCATAACGATTTGAGATAACTTTTAGCCATCCCCGTGTACACCACACCATGCTTGGGCATCGCTTGAATATGCTCTTCCTCAAGCTTTAATGAACCGTCTGCGAACAAGGCACCGATCCGGCCTTCCTCATCGCAGCCGATCACAGGCAAAATCAGGGCATCCGCCCCAGACAGCAGCTCGGTGGACAGCGTTTCCCGGGTTACTCCCTGAAAGGACTCCTGCAGTTTGTCAAATCCCGCTATGAAAACGGCGGCATCCATTTCGGCGAACTTACGGATCACCTCGATCTGCCGCGCGTCACCGCCAATCAAGACGGTCCGGACTCCTGTCAGCATGCAAGGCCTCGCCCCTTTCCTATTGCAGTTATATATGCATCTTATGCGGAGGCCCAATCAGTGGTGTATCCCGGAAACACAAAACGCAAAAAACCGTTCCTCGTATGGATACGGGAACGGCTGCTTATTAAATACGCATATGCTGTTAGATTGAGTCAATTCTACTTGCCAGTATGTCCGAAACCGCCGGCTCCTCTGACTGTATCGGAAAGCTCCTGCACCTGTTGAATCTCCACCTGCGGAACGGTTTGAAATACCATCTGGGCGATGCGTTCATGCCGCTCAATGCTGAACGGCTCCTGTCCCAAATTGACAAGCAGCACTTTCACCTCTCCGCGGTAATCTGCATCGATCGTGCCGGGTGTATTCAGACAGGTAATCCCGTGTTTGAAAGCCAGTCCGCTGCGCGGCCGGATTTGGGCCTCCAAGCCGCCTGGCATAGCCATAGCAAACCCCGCAGGTATAAGTCTTCGTTCTCCCGGCTGCAGCACCACAGGCTCCTCTACAGCGGCATGCAGATCAAAGCCTGCTGCAAGCTCCGTCATTTTGACCGGCAGTTGAATGTCTTCATTACCGGGAAGCCGTTTCATTTGAACGTAGTGCAACAAACTCATCCCTCCTCATACCGTTTAGTGCTTTGTCTGTTGAGCCTACCATTGCAAGCGCGAACGGCTCGACAAACATGCGGTCCAGCACCTGGTTCACATCATGCATCGTGACACCCTCAATCCGGCGGATCATATCATCCAGACTGTAATGCCGTCCCAGCATCAATTCATTCTTACCCAGCCGGTTCATCCGGCTTCCTGTGCTCTCCAGACTTAAAATCAGACTGCCTTTTAACTGCTCCTTGCCCTTGGACAGCTCTTCTTCTGTCATGCCTTTAACCGCGAGATCTGCCATCATTTCTTTCGTCAATTCCAATACATCTTTCGTCTGCTTGGGTGCGGTTCCTGCATAGATGGTAAACATTCCGCTGTCGGCATGGGAACTATGATAAGAATATACCGAATAGGCCAGACCTCTTTTTTCACGGATTTCCTGAAACAGCCTTGAGCTCATACCGCCGCCTATTGCATTGTTCAGCAGCACCATCGCATACTGCAGCTCATCGTGAATGGAACTGCCGGGAAAGGACAGACATATATGGTTCTGCTCTGTTTTTTTCTTTCGGTACACCAACCCGTCCTGAAAAGACGGCACACTCAGAGTGTCGCTGGTACCTCTGTTGCGGAATGCGCCAAAATGACGCTCCAGCAGCTCGATGACACTGTCATCGATATTACCCGCGAGCGCGATAACCGTATTGTCAATAGTGTAATGGCGATTCATATAAGTCCGCAGCGTCTCGGGATCCATCGATTCCAGGCGCTCTTTGCTCCCTAAAATCGGGTAGGCCAAAGGATGATCTCCGTACGCAGACAGTGACATCAAGTCATGAACGAGGTCATCCGGTGTGTCTTCATACATGGATATTTCTTCCAGAATCACGTTTTTCTCTTTCGCCAGTTCTTCTGCATCCAGACGGGAGTTGAAGAACATGTCGGACAGTACATCAACAGCGATGGGCAGATGCTCGTCCAGCACCTTCGCGTAATAGCACGTATATTCCTTGGACGTAAAGGCATTGACATTGCCGCCTATAGCGTCAAATTGCTCAGCAATGGCACGCGCGTCAAAGCGGTACGTCCCCTTAAACATCATATGTTCAATAAAATGCGTAATACCGTTTATATCCGGCGTTTCGTTCCGAGAGCCGGTTTTGACCCATATACCGAAGGAAACCGAGCGGCATGTGGGGATTTGTTCCATAACGATTCTCAGGCCGTTCGACAGCTCAATTTTTTTCACGTTAGGCCCTCCTGCACACTATTTTTGCGATAACAATGTTTTTGCCATCCATTCATTTTAACAAACTTGCTTATGATGCTCAACTTCCTGTCGGCAGCTTCCTTTCAGGAGACAGCGTTTGGCTGACCGTTCCAATTTCCAGGCCTTTGGCTCGAATTCCGTCAATCATCCCCTTCAACGCTTTGGAGGACGAATCCGTAGGATGCATGAGAATCAAAAATCCAGGCTCCACTTTAGACGTAATTTTCTGTACTACCGCTTCTGGAGCAGGGTGCCGCCAGTCTACCGTGTCCAGAGTCCACAGCACTGTCTTCAATCCCCGTGCATAAGCAATGTCAACGGTTCGCTGATTGAAGTCCCCCGAGGGAGGTGCAAACCAGGTGTTCTTCACTCCCAGACTTTCCTTCAGCAGATTCTGAGTTTTGGCAATCTCATCTTCTGCCCGTGCTGCACTTAATTGACTCATATTGGGATGAGAATAAGCGTGGTTTTCCACTTCATGTCCTCTGTTCAGGATTTCCATTGCAAGTTCACGGTTTTTGCTCAGCCAGCTTCCATCCAGAAAAAACGTCGTTTTGATCTTTTCCGCATCCAGCGTATCCAGCATCGGCTTGATATACTCGTTGCCCCAAGCCACATTGATCATCAAAGACACCATCGGTTTGTTCGGATTCCCCCGGTAGATCGGGTGAGAACCCAAATCCTGCAGGGTGATTTTCGCCGGAATTTCTTTATAAACATACGGGATCGGATCTCCCGCTTTCTTCTTCAATGCTACCTTGTATGTTTCTTCGATGAGTATTTCCCGGCCATTATATCCGGGGATCGCTTTCCATACAGAATCGACCCTTGCATCCACAGGTTCGATGCGCATCTTTTCAGCTTCTGCTTCGATCACTTGCAGCAGCTGGACATCGACCGCAGCTGTTTGCCGTTCCGCATGAGTCCATGACCCAGTGTGAGGCAGCTGCCTTACATATTCCCATGATCCTGTCATAACTGCTGCGAGTCCTGATACAGCCATGATTCCTGCTAACAGCAGCGCCGTTTTTCTGCCTTTCATGCCGCGCCCCCTCCACTCTACCATCCACTTTGTCCCAGTTTATGAGACACGATCATCGATTATGTACAGTCATGCAGATGGATGACGAGCTTAAAAGGTATAAAAAAAAGAGCCAGAACGAATCTGTCTCTTTCCTTCATACTTCAGGGTCATGCTCAGTCAGGAGGATTACTTGCTTTCCGTGGTCAAAACTGCTTTGCGTGACAGGTTAATCCGGCCCTGCTGATCGATTTCGGTGACTTTCACCGTAATCACATCACCAATAGCCACCACGTCTTCCACCTTGCCTACACGTTCTGTAGAGAGTTGGGAAATATGAACGAGACCGTCTTTATTCGGAAGAATTTCAACGAAAGCACCGAATTTTTCAATCCGTTTTACTGTACCGGTATAAATTTCACCTACAGCTACTTCACGTACGATTCCTTCGATAATCGACAGTGCCTTCTTGTTCATCTCGGCATTGGTAGATGCAACAAATACGCGTCCATCCTGCTCGATATCAATCTTCACACCGGTTTCTTCGATGATTTTGTTAATGATCTTGCCTCCGGCTCCGATAACGTCACGAATTTTATCCGGATTGATCTGCATCGTAATAATTTTCGGCGCGTATTGGGAAAGGTTTTCTCTCGGCGTTTTGATGACTTCTGTCATCTTGCCAAGAATGTGCAGCCGCCCTTCTTTCGCCTGCTCCAAAGCTTCCTGAAGAATCGCACGGTCGATCCCGTCGATCTTGATGTCCATCTGAATCGCTGTAACGCCGTCAGGTGTTCCCGCAACTTTGAAGTCCATATCTCCAAGATGATCCTCCATGCCTTGGATATCCGTCAAAATGGAAACATGGTCCCCATCTTTAATAAGACCCATGGCCACGCCAGCTACAGGTGCTTTAATTGGTACACCCGCATCCATCATAGCCAGTGTACTGGCACAGATGCTCGCCTGAGATGTCGATCCGTTGGATTCGATAACCTCGGAAACCAGTCGGATGGTATATGGAAATTCTACTTCATTGGGAATAACCTTGGACAACGCACGCTCACCCAATGCCCCGTGCCCTATTTCACGGCGTCCCGGTGCGCGCAGAGGACGAGCCTCACCCACACTGAATGGAGGGAAATTGTAATGATGCATGAAACGCTTCGTTTCTTCCAGCTTTATGCCATCCAGAATTTGAACGTCACCCAGCGCGCCTAGTGTACAAACACTGAGAGCCTGAGTTTGTCCACGTGTAAACAGACCGGATCCATGTGTACGAGGCAGCAGGTTGGTATCACATTCGATTGGACGGATTTCTGAGAGTCCCCGGCCGTCCGGACGCACTTTATCATGCGTGATCAAGCGTCTGACTTCCTCTTTCACGATATCATGCAGCACTTCCTTGACATCCTTCAGCAATTCCGGTGTTTCCATATATTTCTCTTCAAACACGGTATATGCTTCGTCACTGATGGCATCGATGGCATCCTGGCGCGCATGCTTCTCTTCAATGCGGACAGCTTCTACCAGACGCTGGGCAGCAAATTCGCGAACTTCGCTGTTTACTGTTTCGTTGACGGCATGAAGCTTAACAGCCATCTTCTCTTTACCTGCAGCAGCAGTAAGTTCTTGGATCGTCGCGACGATGTTCTTGATCTCGTCATGGCCGAACATGATCGCTTCCAGCATGATCTCTTCCGGAAGTTCGTTCGCTTCAGCTTCTACCATCATAATGGCATCTTTGGTGCCTGCTACGACCAGATAAAGATCACTGGCTTCCTGCTGAGCTATAGTAGGGTTTATGACGAATTCTCCGTTAACCCGTCCCACAGCTACACCGCCGATAGGTCCATTAAACGGCACATCCGAAATGCTGAGTGCTGCTGAAGTACCGATCATTGCCGCAATCTCAGGCTCACAGTCCTGATCCACACTCATGACCAGATTTAACACCTGCACATCATTCCGGAAACCTTCAGGAAACAAAGGACGAATCGGACGGTCTGTCAGACGGCTCGCCAGAATCGCCTTTTCACTTGGACGTCCTTCCCGCTTAATGAAGCCTCCAGGTATTTTCCCTACCGCATATAGTCTTTCTTCATAATTCACGGTCAATGGAAAAAAATCCAGATCCTTTGGTGCACTGGACGCGGTTACGGTACATAGCACTGCCGTTTCACCGTAACGTACCATGACCGCTGCGTTGGCCTGCTTGGCCAGTCTGCCGGTTTCCAGGACGAGCGTTCTTCCTCCCAGCTGCATTTCTACACGTTGTTCCATATAATCCCTCCTCCTAAGAGCTATCCTGACTTAACAGGTATTCACTATGTTTCAGTATTGCCTGATTACTTATGTTCTAAAAAAAGAGCCCGGCTGCGCCGCTGTCGTTCCAAGAAGGACAGTGGACAACCAGGCTGCTTTTTTGATACACCTTATCGTTATTAGCGGCGTAATCCAAGCTTCTCGATCAAAGCGCTGTAACGTTTAACATCCTTGTTTTTCAGGTATGCAAGCAACTTACGGCGTTGGCCGACCATTTTCAACAATCCGCGACGGGAATGATGATCTTTCTTGTGCGTACGCAAGTGGTCAGTCAGGCTCGTAATATTCTCCGTTAGGATAGCGATTTGCACCTCTGGTGATCCTGTATCGGACTCATGAGTTTTGTGCGTGTCAATCAGCTGTTGTTTACGTTCTTGAGTTAATGCCATCCTGTTCACCTCCTTCATTATAATCGCCATTAGCCTCGTTGCCGATGGTGAGATCGTGCAACCAAGCCAAGGTTAAAGGCGTCCGGAAATCCGAAGCCTTAAAGAGTATAGCATAGTTTACCTTAAAAAGAAAATGAAACATGGACAAATCATTAAAAAATAATTCAGTCTAAAAATAGCTGCCTTGTTTCATTCACATCCTGAGAAATACGATCAATCAATTCGTTGATGGAATTGAATTTAAGCTGGCCTCGGATAAAAGCAATCAAATCTACAGTCATGACCTGACCATACAGATCGCCTTCAAAATCAAGCAGATGCACCTCGTATACCGGCTCGGCCATCCCTTCATGAAAAGTAGGCTTGAGACCGATACTCATAACACCTTCACGCCATACGCCATCTGAGGAACAGTGTGCTCTAACAGCATAGACCCCTTGAGCAGGTGTTACATAAGGTGCCTTAAGCTCCAGGTTCGCTGTAGGGAAGCCAATTTGCCGGCCGCGCTTTTCACCATGGATGACTGTTCCAGAAATGCGGTAATGACGCCCTAAAGAGCGGTTGACTTCATCCATCCTGCCGGCCTGCAGTGCAGTACGGATGGGGGAACTCCCTACCTTCTCACCATCCACGAGAAGAGGGGGAACGATGACCACCTCCATCATACCTCCACTCATCTCATGCAGCATATCGGCATGTCCAGCCCCTTTATGTCCGAAGCGAAAATCAAATCCTACCACAATGGTATGAAGCTGCAGGGGCTTCAGTACCTCGGAGATAAATTGTTCCGGACTGACTAAGGAAAATTCCTCATTAAAATTCATTACATACAGTACATCGACACCCATATCAGCAAGCAGTTTCTGCTTGTCTTCCTGCGGAGTCAGATAGCCTTCATAATTCCCCTTACGCATCACGTCTTTAGGATGGGGAAAAAACGTCATGACCGCAGCAGGATGGCCTTCCCTGCGCGATATTTCAACAGCTGTCGAAATCACGCTGGCATGCCCCAGATGAAGTCCGTCAAACTGACCGATAGCTGCCGTCTGCGCATGTCCGTGCCGGGAGATCTGTTCTACGGTTAGAGGAAAAGACAGCGAAACGATTTCCATATGCTCTTCACCTGCAATTCACTTATATAAAATCGGCTGCCACTAATTAAACACCTTGACGGGTATTATAGCGCCCGATTCTTCCTGCCTGCGAAAAATGCCAAGGAACCGGTTTTCTGTATCGTACAGCCTTAGATCATCATGATGTTCTACCGGAGGCAGGACAGCACGGAATGAAAGCCGCTGTCCCTGCAGTGCCGCACTTCTCTTCTCGTCACTCACCGTATGTGACGGAAGATGCTGAATCGCCTGATCTGGAGGGACAAGCGCTGAAACCAGTGTGCCATCCTCCATATGACGGGATATCTGTTCCAAACTCAGACAATGTGATGCCGATATACCTGCAGAAAGCGTACGCTCCAGTTTCACCATAACTGCAGGATATCCCAGAGCTTTTCCGATATCGACACATAAAGTGCGTATATAGGTTCCTTTGGAGCACAGCACCCGGAATGAAATGTCCGTCTCGTGATCCCGCTGCACAAAATCCGTCATCTCGATCTCGTAGATCGTAACACTGCGGCTCTTGCGCTCCACTGTTTTTCCTTCGCGAGCAAGCTCATAAAGCCGCTTCCCTCCCACTTTAACAGCAGAATACATCGGAGGGACTTGTGAAATCTCTCCTAGGAAAGAAACCAGTGCCTCTTCTGCTTCCTCACGGGATACATGGACTTCATCCACCCGCTCAGTCACTGTCCCTGTAATATCCTCTGTGTCGCTTGAGAATCCGAGACGAAGCACCGCATGATATTCTTTGGGAAGCTCCTGCATATATTCGACAACCCGCGTCGCTCGTCCCAGACAAAGAGGAAGTACCCCTGTGACTTCAGGGTCCAGCGTACCTGCGTGTCCAATTCGTCTCATACCTAATATACCGCGTACTTTAGCCACCACATCGTGTGAGGTCCATCCGGCTGGTTTATCAACTGGAAGTATACCATCAAATTCTGTCATAATGCTTTTTTCACCACTTCTACAACCTGAGTTATGACACTTTGTAAATCCCCTTCGATTCGGCACGCTGCCGCACGGACATGTCCGCCGCCGCCAAATGACTGGGCCAGGGCAGCCACGTCCACATGTCCTGCAGATCGAAAGCTTGCCTTGACAGCCCCGGATTCCAGAGATTTAAACAAAATACCTACTTCTACACCTTGAATATTACGGGGATAATTTACAATCCCTTCGAGATCTTCATTTACGGCTCCCGTTTCTCTCATTTGTTCAGGAGTAACAAAGACCCAGGCAATCCTGCCATCATCGGTCATCTGTAACGTGTTTAAAGCCTGAACGAGCACCTTTATTTGAGGAAGGGTCATTTCTTCTAGCAGCGACTCGGCAAGGTCAGGTCCGTTTACTCCATGTGATAGAAGCTCTGAAGCGATGCCCATAACTTTCGAAGATGTGTTTGAATATCTGAAACCGCCTGTATCTGTAAGCAGACCTGTATAAATAGCTGAAGCGATATCAGCGTCCCACTCGACATCAAACGAATTCAGCAGATCATACAAAATTTCTGCGGTAGCGGCTGCTTCCGGAAGTACAACATTCACATGTCCATACCGGTCGTTCGTGGGATGATGGTCGATATTCAAAAGGAGTGACTGTTCCGAGAACAGCTCCTGCGTCCTGCCGACACGCTGAAAATCCGCGCAATCCACACAAATGATATTGTCGAATTTACGTTTTGGCCGGTTTACCGACATATCCAGCAGCTCGTCTGCATGCCAAAGAAATTGCATCCGTTTCGGGATCACACCTTCGTTGATCATTACGAATTTCTTGCCCAAACGCGAGAGAAGCCAGCCCACCGCGAGGGTGGAACTGACTGCATCTCCATCGGGCTGAACATGCGACACGATCAGATAATCATCATGCTCCAGCAAAAATTGTTTTGCCTGCTGAAGTTCCTGTTCATAAGTCAGCATTCGCCTTCTCCTTTATGAAACAATTGATCTAACTGTCTTCCCGGTCACCGATTTCGCCCAGCAGTTTCTCAATGCGGCTTCCGTATTCGATGGATTCATCGAACTTGAACAACAGCTCAGGCACATGCCGGAGGCGGACCCGTTTCCCGAGTTCCGAGCGGAGAAAACCGTTTGCTTTCTCCAGCCCTTTCAGGGTAGCCGCTTTTTGTTCATCGTCACCAAGCACACTGAGGTACACTTTCGCCTGGGACAAATCGCTGGTTACATCGACACCTGTTACGGTAATGAAGCCGATTCTCGGGTCTTTCATTTCGGTCTGGATAAGCTGGCTCAGCTCTTTCTTGATCTGCTCTCCAACCCGTCCTGTACGAATTTTAGCCATGTCTAATTCACCTCTTTACCTTAGCGCTCCACTGTTTCCATGATAAAGGCTTCGATAACGTCTCCTTCTTTGACGTCACTATAGCTTGCCAAAGTAATCCCGCATTCATAACCCTGTGCGACATCTTTAGCATCATCCTTGAAACGTTTGAGGGAATCAATCTTGCCTTCATGAACAACAATGCCGTCTCGAATCAGGCGCATTTCTGCATTTCGGGAAATTTTACCTGAAGTTACCATACAGCCTGCGATTGTGCCGACCTTGCTGACTTTAAACGTATTACGCACTTCTGCATGACCGATGACGGTTTCCTTATATTCAGGATCCAGCATCCCCTTCATAGCCTGTTCAATTTCCTCAATTACATTGTAAATGACACGATGCAGACGAATATCAACTTTTTCCTGGTCTGCCGTTTGTTTAGCCTGGGTATCAGGTCGAACGTTAAATCCAATCACAATTGCATTGGAAGCCGCTGCCAAAATAATATCGGACTCGGTAATGGCTCCTGCACCGCTGTGTAAAATCTTAACGCGAACGCCTTCCACTTCAATCTTGTTCAATGAGCCTTTAAGTGCTTCGACAGAGCCCTGCACATCACCTTTGATAATAACATTCAGGTCTTTCATTTCACCGTCTTTGATATGTTGAAACAGATCATCAAGGGTGACACGAGTTCCGTAGTTCAACTCAGACTGACGCTGTGTAATCGCACGTCTGTCAGCGATAGAGCGGGCTTTACGCTCGTCCTCAAACACCAGGAATGGATCGCCGGCACCAGGAACTTCGGTCAAGCCTGTGATTTCTACAGGTGTAGAAGGACCGGCTTCCTTTAAACGGCGACCTTTATCATTAACCATGGCACGGATACGTCCGAAGCAGTTACCTGCCACAAATGCGTCTCCAACCTTCAGTGTTCCGTGCTGTACCAGAATACGGGCAACAGGACCTCTGCCTTTATCCAGTTCGGCTTCAATTACGGTACCGCGAGCCCGCTTATCCGGGTTAGCCTTGTACTCATTCACTTCAGCCACAAGCAGGATCATTTCGAGCAGATCTTCAAGACCCATGCGCTGTTTCGCCGAAACATTCACAAAGATCGTATCGCCGCCCCATTCCTCAGGAACAAGCTCATACTCGGTCAATTCCTGCTTTACTTTATCCGGATTCGCGTCCGGTTTGTCGATCTTGTTCACAGCTACGATGATTGGCAGGCCAGCTGCCTTGGCGTGATTGATAGCCTCAACGGTCTGCGGCATAACACCGTCATCCGCTGCGACTACGATAATCGTCATATCTGTTACCTGCGCACCACGTGCACGCATAGCTGTAAAGGCTTCGTGACCCGGTGTATCGAGGAACGTGATTTTTTTGTTGTTGATCTCTGCCTGGTACGCTCCGATATGCTGTGTAATGCCGCCTGCTTCAGCGCCAGTTACATTCGTAGAACGAATGGCATCAAGCAGCGTCGTTTTACCATGGTCAACGTGACCCATAATAGTTACGACAGGAGGACGTTCTTTCAAATCTGCCTCTTCATCCGTTTCTTCCAATGTTTCGAAGCGATCTTCCTCCACCGGAATCTTCACTTCAACTTCAACGCCGAATTCACCGGACAGAAGGAGGATGGTGTCGATATCAAGCTCCTGATTGATGGTAGCCATCACACCGAGGAAAATCAGCTTCTTGATCACTTCAGAAGCATCCTTATGGAGCAGTTTTGCCGTTTCACCGACCGTCATATTACCACGGACGATAATTTTCTTCGGCGTGTTGTCGATTTTCTCGCGCGGAGGCTGGTTCTGATTACGTCCGCGGTTGTTCTTTCCGCCGCGGTTGTTGCGGTACCCGCCCTGACGATTGTCGTTAGAATTCTTGAAGCCCGGGCGATTGTTGTTGCCGCCGCCTCCACTGCGATTTCCGCCGCGTCCACCGCTGTTGTTATTGCTGCCGGAGTTGAACCCGCCGCCGGTACGCTGCTGGCTGTCGGAACGACCACTTTGCGTACCTGCTCCCTGAGGACCGCGGTTGTTCGATTGCTGTCCGGAATTTTGCTGCGGACGGCTGGCCCCCTGCTGACCTGAGCTTTGAGGAGTTCTGTTTCGATTGTTGTTCGAGCTTCCCTGAGTTGTCGATGAATTACTGCTTCTGCGGTTATCCTGCCCGCCGCTTGAACGCTGCTGGGAACCGGAAGTCTGGTTTTGGGTTTGTTGATTTCTACTATTCATACCTACCTGCTTTTCCTGTTGTTTTTTGGGCTGGCCCTGCTCCTGGGTTTGAACTGAATCTCTTTGACCTTGACTGCGGCTGCCGCCATGCCCATTCCGGCTGCCGTCGTTTGTATTGCCTGATGCTTCCGCTTGTGATTTCACTGCCTGTGCAGAACCATTATCTGATACAGATGCGGGCTTGCGCTGCTCACCGCGGGAAGTTTCGGAACCGTCTCTCTTTGAAGCAGCATTCGATTTAATATCTTTGAAAAACTGCTCTACTTTCGATACGGTGTCGTTCTCCATTACACTCATGTGATTATTAACCGGAACGTTCAAACGCTTAAGAATGGTTATAATCTCTTTACTGCTCATATTGAGCGATTTGGCGTACTCATATACACGAAGTTTATTGTCCTTGTTTTCCTGTTTACTCAATATACTCCACCTCCGACATTGTCTCCAATTTCTTAGAGATCATTTCTGCGAATCCTTGATCCGTAATGGCCAGCACAACCCGCTCGGGTTTACCTACGCTTGTGCCCAGTCTTTCCCGGTCAAATCCGATTACCAGAGGGATTTTGTAAGAACCGCATTTATCGCGGAACTTCTTTTTTGTATTATCTGAGGCGTCACCCGCCAGAATGACCATTTTTGCTTCAGTTGACCGGACGGCTTTGAGTACGATCTCATCGCCGGTAACCACTTTGCCTGCGCGCATAGCAAGACCTAAATTGGAAAGCAGCTTATTATTCATCCGATTCCCGATCCTTCGCCGCAAGAAATTCCTCTTCCACCTGGACAAAATCCTGAGCCAGCTGCCCATAGATTTCGGAATGGACAGGAGCTTTCAATGCACGGTCCAGCGCTTTGTTTTTCTGTGCCAGTTTGAAGCAAGACAGCTTTCCACACAAATAAGCGCCCCTGCCTGACTTCTTGCCTGTCAGGTCAATAAGCACTGTATCTTCGGGTGTTTTCACAACACGGATAAGCTGCTTTTTGGACATCATTTCCTGACATGCCACGCATTTTCGAAGCGGTATTTTTCTTTGTTTCACTACCAGCACCCCCGTCAGTTTGACTTAGTCGACGGAGACGGAATCCTGATGCATTTCACCTGTCAGGGTTTTGGGTCTGCCGTATTCCTGTTCCGCCTGGCTTTCACTCTTAATATCGATTTTCCAACCTGTCAGCTTGGCTGCAAGACGGGCATTCTGACCTTTGATCCCGATTGCCAAAGAAAGCTGATAATCAGGCACAATGACACGGGCCATCTTCTCGTCTTCAAACACCTGTACCTCCAGAACCTTGGAAGGGCTCAGTGCGTTTGCAACATACTCCTCCACCTGCTCCGAGTAACGGACGATGTCAATTTTCTCACCGCGCAGCTCGTTAACGATAGTTTGGACGCGCATCCCTTTGGGACCGACACATGATCCCACCGGATCTACCTCTTCATTGCGTGAATACACCGCAATCTTCGAGCGGAAACCTGCTTCACGTGCAACCGAACGAATTTCAACGACGCCGTCAAATATCTCGGGAACTTCCAGTTCAAACAAACGTTTCAACAGTCCTGGATGTGTACGGGAGAGAATAATTTGAGGACCTTTGGTGGTGTTCTCGACTTTTGTGATGTAAGCCTTGATCCGATCACCGTGCTTGAATTTCTCGTTAGGCATCAGTTCTGTCAGCGGCAGGGCTGCTTCGATTTTGCCAAGGTCGATATAGATGTTACGCATATCCTGACGCTGCAGCGTGCCGGTTACAATATCATCTTCTTTATCGATAAATGCACTATAGATCAAACCTCGCTCCGCTTCACGGATACGTTGGGTTACGACCTGTTTGGCAGTCTGTGCTGCAATCCGTCCGAAATCTCTAGGTGTCACTTCAATTTCAGCTACATCTTCAACCTGAAAATGCGGGTTGATTTCCCGGGCAGCCGGAATCGAAATTTCAGTGCGTGGATCCAACACCTCTTCTACTACGAGCTTACGGGCATATACCTTGATCACACCTGTATTCCGGTTCATATCGACCCGTACATTTTGAGCGGTGTTGAAGTTCCGCTTATAGCTCGAAATCAGCGCGGCCTCAATCGCTTCAAACAGCACATCCTTGCTGATCCCTTTATCTCTCTCCAACTCGTTCATTGCTTCAATAAAATCCATACTCATTGAAAATCGGTTCCCCCTTTCATAAATACCGTTTAAAAAATGATGGCCAGTCTGGCACTGGCAACTCTACCGTATGGAACGACGTGCGTTTTCTTGCCGGTCTGAATCACAAGTTCCTCATTGTCAAAAGAAAGAAGTTTACCTTCAAATTCTTTCGTTCCGTCCAGTGCTTCATATACCGTTACAAAAACATCCTTGCCAACGGCTTTCGCCACGTCTTCCTGCTTCTTCAGCGGACGCTCTGCACCGGGAGAGGATACTTCTAAAAAGTAAGCGGTCGGAACCGGATCATTCTGATCCAGCTTCTGGCTCAGGTATTCGCTGATCAAGCCGCAGTCATCAATGTCAATGCCGCCGTCCTTGTCTACAAATACACGTAAAAACCAATTGCTTCCTTCTTTTACGTATTCCACATCTACCAGCTCAAAGCCGCGTTCTTCCAAATACGGCTGCACCATCTCTTCTACGGTACTTTTAATCTTCGATGTGCTCAAAGAACATAACCTCCAACACTTCATTTCCTATATACCAAAGAGTAAAGAGTGGGTTGCCCCACTCTTTACACAACGGTTTTATCTCCATGATTACCAAAAAAATTATAACATAGTCTGCCAATAGTGACAAGTATGAGTCCTTGACTGCCATCACGCTCTGCAACTCCGCAGCGTGCATTCGTATCGGACATCTGCGCCATAAATTAGATCAAAACAGAGAAAGCTGGTTGCTTTCCGGCAGGCCTCTGAAGCAGCCCATCTGTGTAAGAAGCTCGACTGCTGTTTTGCTGGCCTTGGATTTCTGCTGGAAATCTTCAATGGACAAGAACTCTCCCTGTTCCTTCGCAGCAGCGATATTTCGGGCTGCGTTATCCCCAATGCCCTGCAGGGCCGAGAATGGCGGAATCAGTGCATTGCCATCCACTGTAAATCTTAAGGCATCGGAACGATACAGATCGATGCTCTTGAATGTAAATCCGCGTGCGGTCATCTCCAATGCCATCTCAAGAATGGAAAGCATGCTCTTCTCTTTGGTACTGGCCTGAAACCCAAGCTGTTCGATCTCCACAATGCGCCGATGAATGGAGTCATATCCCTGGCAGCATAACTCGATATCGAAATCTTCCGCTCTCACCGAGAAGTATGTTGCATAATACTCAATCGGATAATACAGCTTGAAATAGGCTGTCCTTACGGCTGAGATGACATAGGCAGCAGCATGCGCTTTTGGAAACATATACTGGATCTTCAGACAGGAGTCAATGTACCACTGCGGAACTTTACAGCGCTTCATCTCATCGATCCAGTCCTGACTCAGACCCTTGCCTTTACGTACACTTTCCGTAATTTTAAAGGCCAGACCAGCATCCATACCCGCTTTATAAATCAAAAACAGCATAATATCATCACGACAGCCGATCACGGTCTTGATGTTGCAGGTGCCATTCTTGATCAGCTCCTGTGCATTCCCCAGCCAAACACCGGTTCCATGAGACAGCCCGGAAATTTGCAGCAAATCTGCAAAGCTGGACGGCTGGGATTCGATCAGCATCTGACGTACGAATTTGGTTCCCATCTCCGGCACCCCGAAAGTAGCTACAGGCGAGCGGATCTGCTCCGGAGTAACACCCAGCGCCTCCGTCGAGTTAAACATACTCATGACTTTAGGATCATTCATCGGAATCGTTGTCGGATCCACACCGGTCAGATCCTGCAGCATGCGCATCATGGTAGGGTCATCATGTCCCAGTATATCCAGCTTCAGCAGGTTCGCATCAAAGGCATGATAGTCAAAATGGGTCGTCTTCCACTCTGCCTTAACATCATCTGCCGGAAATTGAACAGGCGTAATATCCTCGACTTCCATATAATCCGGGACGACGACGATACCACCCGGATGCTGCCCGGTGCTTCTTTTCACGCCGGTACATCCGCCAGCCAGTCTGCTGAGCTCTGCTCCGCGCCAGCGCTTCTGATGCTGTTCCTCGTATTTTTTGGCAAATCCGAAAGCCGTCTTTTCAGCTACTGTACCGATCGTGCCTGCACGGAATACATTCTTTTCTCCAAACATGACCTTCGTGTAATTATGAGCTTCAGGCTGATATTCGCCAGAGAAGTTCAAGTCAATATCCGGAACCTTGTCGCCTTTGAAACCAAGGAACGTTTCGAACGGAATATCCTGTCCCTCACCTTTTAACGGACTCCCGCAGTCCGGGCATACTTTATCCGGCAGATCGAAGCCGCTCGGCACACTTCCGTCAAGAAACCATTCACTGTGCTTGCATGCGGCATTGCGGCATATATAATGGGCAGGCAGCGGATTTACCTCTGATATTCCTAGAAACGTAGCGACCACGGAGGAACCTACAGATCCCCGTGATCCGACGAGATATCCGTCCTGATTGGACTTCTTCACCAGCTTTTCTGAGATGAGATAGTTGGCAGAGAAGCCGTATTTAATGATCGGCTCCAATTCTTTTTCCAGCCGTGCCACAACGACTTCTGGCAGATCTTCACCGTAAATCGATTTGGCCGTATCGTAGCAGGTGCTGCGTATTTCTTCATCCGCGCCTTCCAGAATAGGTGTGAACAGCTTGCTTGGAAATAACTCCAGCTCTTCAAACCGATCAGCCAGGTCGTTTGTATTCTGGACGACAATCTCAAAAGCCTTGTCTTCACCCAGATATTCAAACTCCTCTAACATCTCCTCCGTGGTACGGAAATGCGCGTCCGGCTTACGCAAGTCTTTCAGTGGGCTGAAGCCGGTGATGCCGTGGATTGTAATATCCCGATACAACTTGTCTCTGGGCTCCAGATAATGCACATTTCCGGTAGCGATGACCGGCTTGTTCAATCGCTCTCCGATCGCTATCACTTTACGGATTGCTGTTTTCAGCACGTCAGGACCCGCGACGAAGCCTTTATCCACCAGATGCATATACATGGTCAGGGGCTGAACTTCCAGCACATCATAGAACTGTGCGACTTCTTCAGCTTCTTCTTCGGTTTTATTCAGGACCGTTTCAAAAAACTCGCCTTTTTCGCAGCCTGACAACACGATTAAGCCGTCACGCATCTCCACCAGCTTGGATTTTGGAATACAAGGCACCCTTTTAAAATGTTCGGTGTGTGACATGGAAACCAGCTTGTACAAGTTTTTCTTGCCTGTACTATTTTGTGCGTAAATGCCGCAGTGAAAAGGCCTTGTATTGCTCAGATCGGTACCCACATAATCGTTCAGTCGATCCAGCATCTTGATGCCTTTCATCTTGTCTACATCCGCCAGCAAACCATTAAGGATTCCTGCCAGTGCGACGGTATCATCGATGGCCCGGTGATGGCTTTCCAGCAGCACTTTATACTTGTCCGCCAATGTGTTCAAACGATGGTTTTTCATACCTGGATGCAGCATTCGAGCCAGCTCGAGCGTATCCAGATATGGATTGTCCAGCAGGGGCATACCTGCTTGTTTAAGTGAGGCTTGAATGAAACCCATATCAAATCTGGCGTTATGAGCAACAAGTACGGCATCACCGATAAACTTGACGAACTCTGCCAGTACAGGCGCAAGATCAGGAGCATCCTTGACCATTTCGTCTGTAATATTGGTGAGCTGCTGAATATGATAAGGAATTTTCTCATGTGGATTAACGAAGGTTGCATAGCGGTCAATTTCCTTACCCTCGAACATTTTAACAGCAGCCAATTCGGTAATTTTATTTTGAGTGATCGACAGGCCTGTGGTCTCAATATCAAACACAACGTACGTGGCCTTGCTCAACTCAATAGGAATGGCCTGCTCTACGACATTAACGGCGTCATTGACTACATTGGCTTCGATGCCATACAGCATTTTAATACCGTTTTTCTTCGCATGTTTGTCCGCATCGGGATAACACTGCACACCGCCGTGATCGCTCACAGCAATCGCTTTATGCCCCCATGAAGCTGCTGTTTTTACATATTTGTCAATTGGAGTAACTGCATCCATCGTGCTCATCGTCGTATGGAGGTGAAACTCTACCCGCTTGACAGGCGCATTATCCTTGCGGGATGGCGGTGCTTTCACTTCGATCAGATCCGAAGGCATCATCACCAGCTCTGGCACCTGCATAAACCGGTCATACTCAACACGCCCACGGGCCTTCACCCATTTACCGTCTGCCAGCAGATTCAGTATCTTGACATCATCTTTGGTTTTAGCGAACATCTTCATCTGCAGGGAATCACTGAAATCCGTCAGGCTGAACATGAACAACGTGCTTCCGTTACGCAGTTCTTTGCGGTCCAGTCCAAATACCGTTCCCTGGATCGTAATCTTCTTCTCTTCATCCTGAATGTCCTGGATAGAAACAGGCTGATCCTTAATATCGTACCCCACCTGCAGCTTAAGCTCGCCTTCTTCCTCATCTGGAAGATTCTCAGCTTCCAGGCTGGACATCAGTTTCTCAATCACTTCACGTTCTTCTTCACGCTTCTTCTGTTCAAATTCCTCAAAGGCTGCCTGATCGCTGTCCCCTACTTGAATCTTCACACGGAGACGAAGTCCGAAGTACTGACGAAAGAAGCGTATAATCGCTTCATCAATCTGCTTCTTGCGAGCCAGTTCCTGTGCCATGTTGTCAGGCATATTCAAGATCAGCTGATCCTCATTCAGCTCATGCTTGGCCCGTGCCATCCAGCCGTTGACGGAGGGTACTTCCCGCTGAACCCACTCTAGAAAAAGAGACCAGTATTCTGCAACGATATCCGCTGGCAAGACACTCTCCTGATAGAGAAAAACAAACCGGATTTTAGCGATATGGCTCAGCTTTTCCTGAATTCTGAGGCAGAACGAACGATATACCTCTGAGGGTACCAGGCTGTCTTTGTGCAAAGTAATATGCCATTCGCGGCTCTCGCGGCGGATCTCGACCTGTTCAATCATGCCATCCATAAAATAGGGATCGACCAGATTGGCCGGAACCTCCCCCTGCTTCATCAGCAGTTCAAATCTTTTTCTTTTATCATCCTCTATGCCCATGGTTCCCCTCCCTGCTTGTACCATGACGGTAAACCTATACGAAAAAAAACGAAAAGCTTCCGGGCAGCACATCAAACTCCTCTACCCTACAGAGTGTTATGCCATCCAGAAGCTTTCCGGAAGATATGCGTTTGATTTTACTTTATCACATTAATAAGCTTTTGCGAACAGGACGGTATGTTTTGCCTGCTCACCGCAAACCAGACATACAGTCTTTTCCGTAGTCGTGTCAAAAGGAATGTTCCGGCTCGTAGCTCCTGTTTCCTGTTTAACCGTCTCCTCACAAGCATCCGAACCACACCAGCCTGCCAGTGTGAAGCCGCGCTTGTCGTCCATACTTTCTTTCATTGCATCGAGCGTATCGACATCATAGAAATGATCCTCGCGGAACTGCTTCGCTCTGTTGAACATTTCCAGATGAACCTGTTCCAGCATAGCTTGTACTTCCTGAACAAGCTCCGATTGCTGGATGACTTTCTTCTCGCCTGAAATGCGGGACACAAGCACACAGACGCCATTCTCCATATCACGCGGCCCAATTTCAAGACGAACAGGTACACCGCGCATTTCATATTCATTGAACTTCCACCCTGGGCGTGCATCTTTGTTATCGTCCACACGCACCCGGACACCGGCTGCTTTCAGCTGGCTGAATAGCTCGTCTGTTCGCTCCAGCACAGCATCCCATGTTTTTGGAGGGCCAATCGGAACCATAATAACCTGGGTAGGAGCCACCTTCGGAGGCAGTGCCAAACCGCGATCGTCACCATGAACCATAATTAGGGAACCGATCAGACGCGTGCTGACCCCCCATGAAGTGGTATGGGCAAATTCCAGCGTATTGTCTCGGTTTAAGTACTGAATCTCAAAAGCTTTGGAGAAGTTGGTCCCCATATAATGAGATGTACCGGCTTGAACGGCACGGCCGTCTTTCATCATCGCTTCGATGGAATAGGTATCCATGGCACCGGCAAATTTCTCGGACGGTGTCTTCTGACCTTTGATGACCGGAATTGCGAGGTAGTTCTCCACAAAATCAGCATAGATATCAAGCATCTGCATCGTTTCTTCACGAGCCTCAGCTTCGTTTTCATGGGCGGTATGACCTTCCTGCCACAAAAATTCACTTGTACGCAGGAACGGCATTGTCCGCTTCTCCCAGCGAACCACGTTGGCCCACTGGTTAATGAGCACTGGCAGGTCACGGTATGACTGTATCCATTTGGAATACATATGACCGATCATAGTTTCAGAAGTAGGACGAATCGCCAGTCTTTCCTCCAGTTTCTCCCCTCCTGCTTCCGTTACCCACGGCAGTTCAGGGTTAAAGCCCTCTACATGTTCTTTCTCTTTCTGGAAAAAGCTTTCCGGTATAAAAATAGGAAAATAGGCGTTGCGGTGTCCGGTCTCTTTAAAGCGGCGATCCAGCTCATCCTTGATGTGCTCCCAAATCTCATACCCGTCCGGTTTAAAGACAATACAGCCCCGTACCGGCGAATAATCCATCAGATCAGCCTTTTTAATGACATCAATATACCAGCGAGAGAAATCTTCTTCCTGTGGCGTGATTTCAGTCACGAATTGTTTATCCTTAGACATAAGAATACTTGTCCTCCCATATGAATCCTCAAATAATAGACAAAAAAGTGCGGCCTAATGCGGCTTGCGCATCAAGCCGCAGCAGTTAACCGTTAATTAAACGCAGTATATCATTATAGGTTACAGCGATCATCAGCAGAAACAGCATCGCAAATCCGATGAAATGGACCATACCTTCCCGGTTCGGGTCGATCGGTTTTCCGCGCAGCGCCTCAACCCCGAGGAAGATGAGTCTGCTTCCATCCAGTGCAGGCACCGGAAGAAGGTTGAATATGCCGAGATAAAGACTAAGAATCGCAGCCCAATAGGTCAGCTGTTCAATGCCCTGCTTGGCGATCTGACCCGTCACCTCGAAGGTACGTACAGGACCGCCAATATCGTCCATATTAAACTGCTGAATCAGCTGCCGGAACCCTTGGAATATGATTCCTGTCGTGTCCACCATCGCAGTTCCAGCTCCAGTGATGGTCTCACCGATTCCAGCGGAACGGCTTGGCAGTTCTGGCACAATTCCGACCTTGCCACCCTCCTGGCCTTCCATCGCACGAGGAGTCAGCGTCACATTAAAGGTCTCCTCACCGCGGCGTACCGTCCAGTCCATAGGCGTATCCTTGGATACAGCGATCAGTTCAATCATCTTCCTGTAATCAGCCCCGATGGCTGTACCATTAATCGTTTCGACGATGTCGCCTTCACGAAGATCTGCCTCATCTGCCGGCATACCCTTGGTAACCTCACCGATCTGCACGTAGGTAGGATTCTCGACTGGGATGCCAGCCATCTGAAGGTGCAGAGCAAACAGCACAAACGCCAAAATAAAATTCATAAGCGGACCTGCAAAGATGGCTAATGCCCGCTGTCCTACCGTCTTGCTGCCAAACTGACGGTTTTTGGGTGCGATCTGAGTCTCTGTTCCTTTCACAACCAGCACAGCCTGAGGATGAACCTCGTACTGTTGAAACTCTCCATCAACATCCAGACGGAGCGAAAGGCGTTCTTCCAGGTCGATGAACTGAACTTCACCGCGTATGACCTGCTTCCGGTTATCCAGCTGGTCCAGATAAATCCGCTTCACCTGATTGTTCTTGTCCAGCCTGACGGCAATCGTCTGACCTGCCTGGATTTCAACGAGCTCAGGATCCTCACCGGCCATCCGGGCATATCCGCCGAACGGCAGCAGACGAAGTGTAAATTGAGTTTCATTACGTTTATACGAGAACAGTTTCGGACCGAAACCGATCGCAAATTCGCGAACCAGAATACCCGCGCGCTTGGCGAAGTAATAATGACCCCATTCATGTACCGTGACGATGACGAAAAACATCAGCACCGTCAAAAATACGACCTGCACCATCTCCAATATTGACATCCCCCTTTTTCATCTGAGAACGCAGTTAGTCCCACTAGATTATCATTATTCTCCGATTAGCCGCAAGAGAATCAATGAAGTCAGCTTTTTCAGGGGAAAATACAACAGCCGCATGTAAAACCCTACAGACGTCCTGCCATCTCACGTGTCAGCAGATCACTTTCCTGAATCATTTCCAGTGGCGGATTTGAGACCGGGTTATGAGAATTCAGCGCTTCCTCAATGATCCGTTCAATATCCAGAAATGAAATTTCGCGGTTCAAAAAACGTGCGACTGCAATCTCATTGGCCGCATTATAAACCGTAGGTGCCGTACCTCCTATTTTACCACATTCAAAGGCAAGCCTTAAACAAGGAAAACGATCATAATCCATCTCCCTGAAATTCAGTCTGCCTGCTTCAGCCAAAGAAAGTTTGGGTGAGGAGGCATTCCAGCGTTCCGGGTATGTCAGCGCATATTGAATCGGCACTCTCATATCCGGATTCCCCAGCTGTGCAATAATGCTCGAATCCTTGAACTGAACAAAGGAGTGAATAATACTTTCAGGATGAAGAAGAACGTGAATACGTTCATATGGCAGGCCGAACAGCCAATGGGCTTCAATGACTTCTAATCCTTTATTGACCATGGTCGCTGAATCAATGGTAATCTTGGCTCCCATGGACCAGTTCGGATGCTTCAAGGCATTTTCCACAGTGACATCCTTTAACTGATCTCGTCCCAAATCACGGAAAGATCCTCCTGAAGCGGTCAAGGTGATGATATCCACATCATCCATACGCTCTCCGTTTAGACATTGAAATATTGCAGAGTGTTCGCTGTCAATGGGTAGAAGACGTACCCCTTTATCTTTAGCCAGGGCAGTTACGAGGTGACCGGCAGTCACCAAGGTTTCCTTGTTGGCCAGACCGATCGTTTTTCCGGCGTCAATCGCAGCTAACGTTGAAGGCAGACCCATACTCCCTACAACCGCCGTGACAACCATTTCGGCATCGCTGCCGGCACCAGCCTCAATCAAGCCTTCATCGCCATAATACAGCTTCGTACCCGCCGGCATTTCATGAGCGATACGCTCAGCCAATTCCTTCGTTCCAACAGACACGATTTTCGGTTTAAATGTATGTACCTGCTGGATCAGCAGCTCTGAATTACTACCTGCCGCAAGTCCTTCGATCTGAAACTGTTCCGGATGACTGGAGATCACGTCCAGCGTTTGAGTCCCGATAGAACCCGTGGATCCGAGTACGCTGATTTTCTTCATCGTTTAACATGTTCCTTTCTTCAATAAGGCAGCAGCCCCCAAATATGAACGAACGGAAATACAATGATCCAGCTGTCACACCGATCCAGAATCCCGCCATGGCCTGGGAGAATACTCCCCGAATCCTTAATGCCGTACACGCGTTTATACGCTGATTGAATCAAGTCGCCCAGTTGTCCGATTACCGCGCTGACCAGCCCGATTAGCACCGCATTTCCCAACGGAAGTATCCCGTCTGAAAAAAGAGAGAACAGGATTGATACGAGCACGGCAATTACAACACCACCGAGAGCCCCTTCAACGGTTTTGTTAGGACTGATTGCAGGCCAAAGCTTGATCTTCCCCAGCTTCTTACCAACAAAGTATGCCCCCGCATCACTGGCCCAAATGCTGGCAAACAAAAGAAATGTCCAAAACAGGCCGTGTCCATCCGGCGTGCTGCGAGATTCTGCAATGTAAGCAAATCCTGCACCGATATAGACGGTACCCAGAAACAGCAGAGACACCTGCTGAATGTTGGTTTTATTTTTACTCATTACGGTAACAACCAGAAAGAGAAACAACAGCGTCCATATCACTTGAATAAACGTAAACTGAATCGCTATCCCCGAAAGATTCCAAGGAAAAACAAACCACGCTACTCCCAGGTAGCCAAGAATTGCCGTTCCTCCAAAGGGAGATATCTTAACCATCTTTGCAAACTCATAAAACCCGATCAGGGACATGGCAAAAATCAAAAGATGATACCAGAGACCGCCAGCAAAGCATAGTCCGAGAAAAAGCACACCCGCAATTATCCCGGTAATCAACCGCTGTTTCATAAAACTGCAACCTCCATAACTAGGTCAAACCGCCATATCGGCGTGTTCTGTGTTGATATTCTGCAACAGCCTCTATCAAATGCTCTCTTGAAAATTCAGGCCAAAGTATATCTGTGAACCACAGTTCACTGTATGCCAGCTGCCACAGCATAAAATTGCTGAGACGCAGCTCGCCGCTGGTACGGATCAGCAGATCCGGATCCGGGAGATTGCCGGAAAGCAGTCTGGATCCGATATATTCCTCTGTAATATCCTCTGGAGAAAGTGTCCCTTGGCTTATATCCTGCCCCATACGTTGTAAACATTGAGTAAGTTCTTTGCGGCTGCCATAATTCAACGCAAAATTCAAAACAAGCCCGTCATTGTTCGCCGTTCTCGCTACTGCCTCTTTCATCGCTTCCAGCGTATGGGGTGGAAGATCTTCCGGATGGCCCATCATGGTAACCCGTACATTTTTCTCGATAAGCTCTTCCAATTCAATGGCTAAAAACTCTTGCGGAAGCTTCATCAGGAAATCGACCTCATCTTTGGGACGTTTCCAGTTTTCCGTTGAAAAAGCATACATTGTTAATATCTTGATCCCTAAATCATCTGCTGCAATTGCTGCTCTCTTTACCGCTTTCATCCCGTTTTGATGTCCCAGTATTCGCGGAAGCCCGCGTCTCTTGGCCCATCGTCCATTGCCATCCATGATGATGGCGACATGCTCAGGAATGTTATCCGATGAGAGCTCGCGCACAGGCTGACTGTCCTCACGATTTAACCACGAACGAACTCGTTTGATCATTCTATTTCCTCCAGCATCACTCTGCTTGAAAGAGACCAAAACCCCACCGCTGACGGAGGGGCCAAATGTCTCTATACTTCCATAATCTCTTTTTCTTTGGCAACGAGCACTTTGTCGACTTCTGCGATAAACTTATCCGTCGTCTTTTGGATATCGTCCTGATGTCTCCGGGACTCGTCCTCGGAAATGTCCGTTTTCTCCATTTTCTTGATGTCATCGTTCGCATCCCGGCGAATATTGCGGATGGCCACTTTCGCTTCTTCACCGAATTTCTTCGTCATTTTCACGAGCTCGGCTCTCCGCTCTTCTGTCAGTGGAGGAATCGACAAGCGGATTTGGTTACCATCATTAGCTGGTGTAAGACCAAGATCCGATTTCATAATTGCCTTCTCGATATCTCCAAGAGAAGTTTTGTCCCAAGGCTGAATCATCAGCGTTCTCGGGTCTGGAGTTGTAATGTTGGCAAGCTGACTGACAGGCGTCGGCGCTCCGTAATACTCCACCTGAATCCGATCCAGAAGGGCGGTACTGGCTCTTCCGGCACGCAGGGTAGCGAGGTCTCGTTTCAAAGAAAGAATTGCTTTTTCCATACGTTCTTCAGCACTCTTCTTGACCGTTTGCGGCATTAATCTACACTCCCTTTTACGATGGTTCCTATTTTTTCTCCCAAAACAACACGCTTGATATTCCCTTGCTCCGTGATTGCGAATACAATCAATGGGATATTGTTATCCATGCACAGGGATGAGGCGGTAGAGTCCATGACTCCCAGGTTTTTGTTCAGAACTTCAAGGTACGTAAGCTGCTCATATTTCTCAGCTGTGCTATCTTTGAACGGATCAGCAGAATAAACGCCGTCAACCTTGTTCTTCGCCATCAGAATGACTTCAGCTTCGATCTCAGCCGCTCTTAACGCAGCGGTGGTATCGGTTGAGAAATAAGGATTACCTGTACCTGCTGCAAAAATGACGACACGTCCTTTTTCCAGATGGCGGATCGCTCTGCGGCGGATATAAGGCTCAGCAATTTGCTGCATGGAGATGGACGTCTGAACTCGGGTTGGAACACCAATCTGCTCCAGCGCATCCTGCAGAGCCAATGAGTTCATCACCGTTGCAAGCATGCCCATATAATCTGCGGTGGCCCGGTCGATTCCGTTCGCACTGCCTGCAATGCCTCTCCAAATATTTCCTCCACCACATACTATGGCCACTTCCACGCCAAGCTCTATCACGTCGCGAACCTGCTCAGCAATCGAAACAATCGTTTCGGCATCAATACCGTAACCGTTTTGGCCTGACAGGGATTCTCCGCTGACTTTCAATACAACACGTTTAAATACAGGCTGTTCCAAATGTATACCCTCCACTTAAAGACAGCTCCCTTGTAAGAGGCAGTCTCAGATCCACTTTATAAAAGAAGGAACACAAAGTGTTCCGCCTCTTTTATTCTATGTCAGCTATTTGCAGCTTATTTATTCACCTGAGCCATAACTTCTTCTACGAAATTATCTTGTTTCTTTTCCAGACCTTCACCCAGTTCGAAACGTACAAAACGACGGATAGAAATGTTCTCACCGATTGTGCTGATTTTTTCGTTCAACAGTGTGCTGATCGTTTTGTCTGGATCCTTAACGAAGTATTGCTCCATGAGACAGTACTCTTCATAGTACTTGTTGATGCGGCCTTCAACCATTTTCTCAACGATTTTTTCAGGCTTGCCTTCGTTCAGTGCCTGAGCTTTCAAAATTTCTTTTTCTTTCTCAAGCTCTTCTGTTGAAACTTCTTCACGACGCACATATTTCGGATTTGCCGCTGCAATGTGCATAGCGATGTCACGAGCAAACTCTTTGAACTGGTCTGTTTTGCCTACAAAGTCGGTTTCGCAGTTGATTTCAACCAGAACACCAATACGGCCACCGCCGTGAATGTAAGATTCCACTACACCTTCCGTTGCAACACGGCCTGCCTTGCTTGCTGCTGCAGACAAACCTTTCTCACGAAGCAAAGCAATCGCTTTGTCGATGTCGCCATTTGTTTCGTCAAGCGCTTTTTTGCAATCGAGCATACCTGCTCCAGTTCTTTCACGAAGTTCTTTTACCGCACTAGCTGATACTGCCATTAGAAATCCCTCCAGTGGTTAAATTGACTTTCAATTGTAAGTCGTTAAGTATATGTGAACCTATTACACCTTAAAAAAAGGGCAGTGAGAGGTTATCCACCTGCCAACCACCCTTTTCATTTAATTCATTCTATATACGCGCGCCTTAATTAGGCAGTTCCTTCTTCACCTTGATGTGCTTCCACAACAGCATCGGCCATTTTACCAGTCAGCAGCTTAACGGCACGAATCGCGTCGTCATTGCCCGGAATTACATAGTCGATTTCGTCAGGATCACAGTTGGTATCAACGATACCTACGATTGGGATACCCAGTTTGCGCGCTTCTGCAACAGCGATACGCTCTTTACGAGGATCGATGATGAACAGTGCGCTAGGCAGGCCCTTCATGTTCTTGATTCCGCCCAGGAATTTTTCAAGACGATCTTTCTCTTTGCGGAGAAGGATTACTTCTTTCTTAGGCAGTACTTCAAATGTACCGTCTTCTTCCCATCTTTCAAGTTCTTTCAGACGGTTAATACGCTTTTGAATGGTTTCGAAGTTTGTCAGGGTTCCGCCCAACCAACGCTGGTTAATGTAGTACATTCCGCAGCGTTCTGCTTCTTCTTTCACAGAATCTTGAGCCTGTTTTTTTGTACCTACGAACAGGATCGTTCCATTGTCAGCGGAAAGGCCTTTTACAAAGTTAAAAGCTTCTTCCACTTTCTTGACCGTTTTTTGCAGGTCGATGATGTAAATTCCGTTTCTTTCAGTGAAGATATATCTGTCCATTTTCGGGTTCCAACGACGAGTCTGGTGACCGAAGTGTACCCCAGCTTCCAAGAGCTGTTTCATGGAGATAACTGCCATCTTCACACACCTCCTAAGTTTGGTTTTTTTGTGTGCCCTCCGCTAAGTTCATCTCCCGTTAAAACTTTCTTTTGAAAGCACCCTTAACGAGATTCCTCAGCGTGTGTTTTTAACACCGTCAATTAATATATCATATCCATGATAATGATGCAATTTATTTATATTGCCTAAAATAAAAACGCCCGGCAGTTGATGGCTGCATGGACGTTCACTGGCCTGCTTTATTCGAGATTTTCGATATAATCGAGTCAAAGCTCTCTCCCTGTTTAAAGGTGAACATGCCCTGCTGGATTGACAGGTTGATTTTCTTCTTTGTGGCAGCGGCAATGAATGCCTGTTCATCATCAATGACTCCGGCTTCCTTTAAACCTGCAGCAACGTCTTTCAGATGGCTTCCATTACGAATATTGTATTGAATATTGGCTTCTTTAGGTTGAGTGGGAGCTTTAGGAACTGCCGCCTCGCTGTTCTTTGGAGGTACCGTCGCTTTCGGTGCCGTGCTGGCTTTTGGTGCCGTGCCGGCTTCCGGTGCCTTGGGCTTGTCCGGTGTCTGCGGCTCTTCAGCCTGCTGCGACGACTCCTGTTTCTCTGCCCACTGCTCCTCTGTCAGCAGCTCCTCCGAAACCTCGTTAACCTGAAGATTAAGAGTTTCTGCAGCCCGCTCAAGCTCTTCCCTGCTCCATTCTTCTGCTGCCGGCTCCTGAGGCTGTATGCCGCGTTCTCCCAAGATCATAAACTGAAGCAGTACGGCTCCCAGTATGAGACCCAAGCCGAGACCATTCCAAAAGATTCGGTTTTTGATCATATGGACTCCTCCTGCTTGGCCAGCTGAATGATCAGCTGCACCTCGCCCCTCTGCATCCCGGTCGACTTGGCAATCATGTCGATGGATTTTCCCTCCTGATGCATTTCAAACAAGGGACCATACCGGTCTTTGATCGTCGGTAAGCGCTCAGCTTGTTCAGTTATATCCGGTGTGAGAACTGCAGCCAGCTTCATCTGGGCATCATTGATATCTGTTTCAGCAGCTGATAAGCGGGATTCTGTATTGCCCAGCTGCTGCTCCAGCTTCAAGAGCCGTTCTTGATACTCACGCAGTTCATGGTGGTGAACCGCTTGTTTATCCATAAATTCTTGTTTCATCTTGGCTACCAGCTCCACAAGCTGTTCATTCTCCAATTGAATCTCGCCAATGTACTGCTCCAGGGTTATTTCCACTTCCTTGACGAGCTGCTCTGATGACTTCAGTGTCTCTTGATTCCTAGGCAGCATCCACGCATAGAGCAGCGCTGCAACACCCATTAACGCAACATAAATCCAAGAACCCAAATCTGTTAACTCCTTTACAGTAGAAAAAATGTCTTACAGCGATATATCGAGATGATGACCTTTATAGGGATGATCTGCAGGCTGTGAGGTTTCCTGTTCTCCAGTACGGTTTTTCTCCTGCTCCAGCTGGTGGTGTGAACGGCTGCTTCCGTCATCCCGCACAGCAGACTCTGCAGTTTCATCCACTTCTGCGCTTCTTTGAGAAGCTTCACGGCTCTGTTTGTTTTCTTCAGCAGACAAAAAAGCTTGATCCTGGGAAGGACGCTGATGGTATTCCTGCTGCATCCTTCCTGCTTCATTAGTACGGTGTACGGCAATCTGCAATTCTACGGATTTCAAACTCAAGCTGCATCACCTCATCTTTGTCATGAGTAACCGCCTTATAAAACCAAAAGTTCTTATAACAGAGGGATCATCGTGATGTCGCCCTCTGTGTAATAAAAAGTTACCCGTTGTGCCGGATCCTTCACAAAACGCGTAAAGCGGCCGATAACAATTTTAGAGCCTCCATAAATGGTTTGGGCTACTTCAACTCTGGCTTTGCCTGTATCCTCAAGCATATGCTCGATTTCTAGGATACGTTCTTTCGTTTGAGATTGATCAGACAAACTGGATTTATGTGTAGCATTCAATTTAATCCGCATAGCCAGCTTTTCAGGTGTGAGCTGTCCGGCAGCGGCCAGTTGATTGAGCAGATGCAGTGCTTTTTCTGTCTTGCCGATTTGATCCAGCTGCTGTTTTAGCCTTCCTCTCAAGTCTGTGAGTTCATTTCGAAGCTCAGGCAGCACACCAACTTCAATTATCGTCGCTGTCGACATACTGTTGCCGATTGTCCGCGTCGATACTTTCTCGCCCGCTTGAACAACACCTCCGACAATCAATCCTTTGGCTCCAGTGCATATAACATTTTGAGCGGCTCTAACATTGGAATGCATAATACTCTGTGATACGGTGACATCTCCCCCCGATATCACATTTCCATCTTGGACAAAAGCGCTTTTCACATGCTGGCCTGCTTTAATACAGCCTTTGTGATATCCGATGATACCACCGGAAATATCGATTGAACCATCCGCCTCCAGTTCAGCGCCTTCAACGAATCCGGTTACCCGAATATCACCTGCAGCCTTCACCTTGAAACCTGACAGCACATTCCCCCGGATCACAACAGTACCTACAAAATCAATATTTCCGACACTGTAATCTACGTCCCCATGGATTTCATATACGGGAAACACATTGATTTTTCCTTTTTCCGTTTTGGTCAGAAGTCCATCGATAGCGGCATACATCGCACTTTGGTCCGGACTAACTACAACGTTCTTGCCAACTTTGAAACGTGCTTCTTTCCCAAGCTTGAAAGCGATTTCTTCTCCAGTTACCGTTGTTCCCGGAATTCCCGGCTTTGGAGGAATTTTAGAAGCAATCAGCTGTCCTTTTTTTACATTGCTAAGCTGTGTAATTTCCTTATGGTCAACCTTGCCGTCACCAACTTCCTTCGGCCGATGGTCTTCTGCTTTTGCCATATCCATCACCAGAACCACGGTTCCGTTCTCCCCATGAACTGGTGGAGTGGCGTAGGCAATCGGCGTTCTGCTCTGCTGATATTCCGCTGTATGGGTTACAATCCGATCGACGACATCCTTCTGGACCCCGTATCGTATCTGCTGGTCTGCCAAAAACTGCTCTAATGCTGCTGCATTGCAGGAGAAACCTTCTTCCCAATTCACAAGCTGAATATAAGCTACGGCTTTATCATCTGACATCGTGATCTGAAAGTAATTATCCAATGCAAAATCTACAGACATTTCAAGACCCCCTCTCTCCATGGCAAGCATCAATCATTTTGCATCAAAAGCTCTTTATCCTTTTCTAAAGCTCCTCTCAAACGCAGAATCGCCTTCGAGTGAAGCTGTGATATTCGTGATGGGGACAGGGACATCACTTCGGCAATTTCACTGAGAGACAGATCCTCAAAATACAACAGTGACACCACTGTCTTCTCCTTTTCGGTCAGCTTGCCGATTCCCTTGACCAATGCTTCCTTCAGATAAAACTCATGGACTTTATAATCTGGATTTTTTGCCTTCTCATCGACTAAAAGTGTCATCCGCGTTTCCGACTCTTCCTCTCGGATTGGATCTTCGAGGGAGTTCAATGTCATCACCGCAACTTCCTGCAGCATGTGTCTGAATTCTTTTTCAGAAACCTGAAGGAATTGGCTCATTTCTGTATCGCTGACATTCCGCAAATACTTCTGTTCCAGCTGCTGGTAGGCCGATTCTATTTTTTTTGCTTTTTCTCGTACCGAGCGAGGCACCCAATCCCCCTGCCGGAGAGAATCAAGAATAGCTCCCCTTACCCGCCAAGAGGCATAGGTTTCAAATTGAAGGCCCCGTTTATAATCAAATTTATCGATGGCGTCAATCAGGCCCATCACGCCATTGCTTGCTAAATCCCCTTTGGAAACGTTTCGGGGTAAGCCAATAGCCAAACGTCCAGAAACATAGTCAACGATGTGCAGGTGATTCTCGATCAGCTTTTTTTTAGCTTCAAGATCACCGTCTTCCTTCCATGCTGACCACAAATCAGCATAGTTTAATGTCGAAGCTTTTTGTGTGTCCAATTGCCTTCACCCTCCTTATTTTTCCGTCAGGTGACGAACGGCCTTGGCCAGTTCTTCAGGATTTTTAGTCGTAACCAGCTTTGGCGGAGAGAGTGGTGTGAACCCATCCTCTTCTGCCTTGTCAGCCGGTTCATTTTTCATGATGCGCATTAGCTCTTCGTCATCTTCCGCAGGGGTTGCCAGATCAAGTTGTGAACCCCGCGGATCCTGCTGCTTATTATCGTTTTTCGGGCTGACCGGACTGAACACTACCGAAATCACTCTTTCCAGAATCAATGCCAGCAGAAACCACACGACAAAAGCGATACCGGCACGATATAACGCGGTTGACCAGACATTGTTGGCACTGCTGAACAGGTACGTAAACACAAAACCGGCAGCCCCTGCTAGCAAGTAGTATTTAATTTTCCCATTCATGGCTACAATTCCTTTATATCTCTTTGTACACTTCTTATGGTAAATTTACCCGTTGAGCAGTCTAATTCCACAGTTCTTCCATAATTTCCTCCGGTATCTTCACCAATCAGCGGAATATGCATCTGTTCCAGGCCCTCTTTACAGGAATCAACATTTCGAGGACCGATCCGCATACTGTCGCCCGCCCCGGAGAAAGCAAACATTTGGGCACCGCCTGCCATTTTTGCCACTAGCCGGCCTGGAGATGCACCGAGAGTGAGCAGTTTGTTGTACAGCACAGGCAGAGCCGTGTCCGCATATTTGGCGAGATTGAGCTGACCTTCACGTGCTATAGATGAAGACGGAAGCATAACATGAGCCATTCCGCCAATTTTGAGCAGCGGATCATATAAAGTCAGACCCACACAAGAGCCCAGACCAGTTGTTCTTAATATCCCCTGTGAGTCACATACATTTAAATCTGCCATGGCGACTTTGACAATGCTCTTCTCTTCAATCATGCTCCAAAGGCACTCCCAGCGCTTCAAAAATTTGAGCGAAGGTTTCAGGATCCGGAATCAGGAAAAACTGTCCCTCAACCTCATATTCGCCCTCAAGAAAGGTAGTGTTGATCAGCAGGGCATCATCCCCCATTTCTCCGAACTGCAGCAGGCCGTAGCTCAGCACTGCGCCAGCCATATCCATCGCCAGTCCAGGTACAGTCGGCATCATCGACAGCTTGGTGAAATCTGCCAGAGAGGACAAATAGGAACCTGCCAAAATGTTGCCAATTTCGCTGATGGCTGACTGTTCCATTTCGGTGAATACGCCATCCTGAGATACTTCAATGCCTGCGAGTGTATGCAGAAGTTTCTTTCCAGCCTCCGGTGTCATAATGAAAAATAAATTACCCGGCGCCTCTCCTTCTACCCTTAGAAATACGGCAAGAACGATCTTCTCGGGACCACCGACGTTTTCAGCGATCTGCTCAAACGGAATCAGCTGTACTTGAGGCACGGCCATATCGATCGGTTTATTCAGAAGCTGGGAAAGTGCGGTGGCTGCGTTACCTGCACCGATATTCCCGACCTCCTTGAGAACATCCATTTTAAAATCTTTACCGTGTTTAAAAAGTTCCACAGCTACTCCTCCAGCCCTTCAAGCTGGACAATCTCGCTTTTATTCAAAACCTCCGCAAGGTTCAGCATAACAAGCAGGCGATCTTCGCTAAGCTTAGCTACACCGCGAAGATATTTAGCCTTTATTCCCCCAACCACTTCAGGCGGCAAATCAATGCTGTCGCTGTTCAAATCAACCACATCACTGGCTGAATCTACGATAAAGCCGACCTGCATCTCATTGACGGCTACAATAATAATCCGGGTCTGCTCTGTAGGCTCTACCTCAGGCAGGTTAAAGCGGCCTCTAAGGTCAATAACCGGGATAACTACACCACGAAGATTGATAACACCTTTTACAAAAGCGTATGTTTTGGGAACACGAGTAATAGGCATCAACCGTTCAATCGTCTGAACTTTCTCGACCTCGATTCCATACTCCTCCGTGCCTAGCTTAAATACGATTACCTTAATTTCTTCTCCCATGTGAAACCCTCCCTAAGTGATAACCTTGATTACCGCCGTCACAGATTGATTCTTATTTAATGAAAGCATTCGGATCCAGTATAAGTGCAACTTGTCCATCACCAAGAATTGTGGCTCCCGAGACTCCCTGAACTGCTGGCAGATATTTGCCCAAGCTTTTCAGCACAATTTCACTTTGTCCGATGAAATCATCAATGGCGAGAGCTGCCAGTCGCTCCCCTTTGCGAATAACCACAATCTCGGTTTCGATTTCTTCTGTCTCATCAAAATCCGAAATATTAAACACTTTACTGAGCGAAATGATTGGAATATGGGAATCTCGAAATGGAATCATTCGTATGCCATGCACGGTACGGATTTGACCCTGCTTCACAATGCCTGTCTCAACGATCGAACTTAATGGAATCGCGAACTTCTCTGAGCCCATTTTGATCAGCATAGCGGCAATGATAGATAGTGTCAGCGGAAGCTGTACAGAAAAGTTCGTACCTTTACCTGGCGTAGAATAAATGGTTACGTTGCCGCCCAGTGCATTAATTTTGGATTTCACCACATCCAGCCCGACACCACGGCCGGACACATCGGATATTTTTTCAGCCGTACTGAATCCCGGTGCAAACAACAGCTGATGCGCTTCGGAATCTGACATTGCTGCAGCCTGGTCTTCTGTAACCACACCTTTACTGATGGCACTGCGGATAATATTTTCACGAATAATACCCCGTCCGTCATCCTCGATCTCAATGAATACGTGATTGCCGCTATGAAATGCACGGAGATTTACTGTACCAGTCTCGTCCTTGCCAGCTGCAATTCGGTCAGCAGTAGGCTCAATGCCATGATCCACAGAGTTTCGCAGCAGGTGAACAAGCGGATCGCCGATTTCATCAATGACTGTACGGTCCAATTCAGTTTCTGCACCTGTAATGACCAGGTCAATTTTCTTATCCAGCGACTTTGCCAGATCTCTTACCATTCTCGGGAAACGGTTAAACACAGTATCTACCGGTACCATCCGCAGCTTCAGCACAATGTTCTGCAGGTCACTGCTGACCCGGCTCATATGCTCTACGGTATCGGTAAGCTCTTGATTCTTGGCGTCATGCGCCAGCTGCTCTAGACGGGAGCGATCAATGAGAAGTTCACTAAAAAGATTCATCAATACATCCAAACGCTCAATATCCACACGAATGGTACGTGATGGAGCAGGGGTTCCTGAAGCTTTGGCCTGAGGTTTTGGAGCCGGTGTGACAGATTCGCTGGCTTTCACTGGCTGCAAAGACACAGCAGGCGATTCAGGGGCTGCCGCCAGTCCAGCCGCTGTTTCTGCTGCTGCTGTGCTGCGCATCGCCATTTGCTCCAGTGATTCATGATCCAATGTGATGACCTGCGCCGTATCGACTTCAGAAATGTTAAGAATTTGGCTTTGAAGATCCCCGGCATCTTTTTGAGTAATGAAATAGAGTGAAAACCCTTGTTCAAACTCGCCCTGTTCGATTTCCTGAACATCCGGGAAGGTCTTGACGATTTCGCCGGCTCTCTCCAGCAGTTCAAATACCATGTAAGCGCGAACGGCTTTAAGCTGGCAGTCATCTCGGAGTCTGACCTGTATGTATACTACCTGATGTCCTTCCGCGATCGATTGGTTCAGCACCGAGAATTGAAATTCATCCAGTTCAATGCCTTCAGCCGCAGGAGTGGAAGTCTCCTGCACAGGAGTACTGCCTGATGAAGCCGCAGCTGCTCCTTCACCACGCTCAATAGCTTGCAATGAAGCTACAATGGACGAGACATCTGCTTTGCCTTCCCCGCCCTGAACAATATCCTGCACCATGGATTCAAGTGCATCCAGGCTTTTAAACAGAGTGTCAAATATATAATCCTGCATGGTGAGCTTTTCGTTTCTAACGAGATCCAGTACATTCTCCATCTGATGGGTGAGGGAAGCCAAATCCTCGAATCCCATCGTAGCCGCCATACCTTTTAAAGTATGGGCAGAGCGGAAAATGACCTGCACAATTCCCAGATCATCCGGGCTGCTTTCCAGTTGAAGCATGTTTTCATTTAATGACTGCAGATGATCATTGGACTCATCAATAAACATGCTTAGGTACTGATTCATGTCCATTGCGAGACACCTCCTTCATGAGTTCACTTTTCATTAATTACAGACTGAACGAGCTTGGCTGAAATCTCCTGGAGCGGAAGTATATAGCTTACACAACCAAGCTCAACGGCTGAACGCGGCATGCCGTACACAACACAAGTTTCTTCACTTTCTGCGAATGTGGAAGTTACACCTGCGTCATAGAGCTTTTTCATAGCTCTAGCCCCATCGCTGCCCATGCCGGTCATCAATATGAGATGACGCTTTATATGTTCAAAAGGAAGAAGCGATTCGAACAGTACTTCGACTGAAGGACGATGACCATTCCGAGGCTCTTCCTGTGTAACCAGAATGACAATATCTCCGTTTTGAGACCGGTCTAGAGAAATATGACGTCCCCCAGGGGCAATGTAGGCGCATCCCTTTCGCAGTACCATGCCGTGTGCAGCTTCCATCACTTCCAGTTGACTGAATGAATTTAGGCGTGCAGCAAGTGATTTGGTGAAATTTGGAGGCATATGCTGTACAATCACCACGGGTGCAGGAAAATTTTCCGGGAGATTCTCCAGCAGCGTCCGTAATGCACGTGGTCCTCCCGTTGAGCACCCGACAGCCACCAGTTGACTCATCACAGTTGACTTAGTAGTCATCCCGTTTAGAGATTTTGTCTCTGAAATTTGCGGGCCGTCACTCCTGTGTGTGTGCCTCTTCTGCTTTCCGCCTGACGGCTTCGGTAATGTGATTGAGTCCCGGCTTTCCTTAGATAAACTCTTGTCAGTTTCAAGCTTTGATGCCTGACTGGGAACTGGTCGTTGTGTGAGAGATTCGGATTTGTAATCCATCAAATTTGCAGCTGGTTTGCTGAGTTCGGTTCTTTCTCTCCTTGACGTGAAAGAAGGATCGGGTATGAGTCGCTCTAACTGTTTCCGTTGTTCTTCTTCCTCCCAAAGAGCACGCCGTTCCTTGGCTTGTATTGCAGCGCTGAGCTGCTTAATCAGCTCCCTTCCGACAGAATCGATATCCTGTGCATTGGTGATGGAAGGTTTGCGTATAAAATCAAACGCTCCATATTCCAAGGCAATGATGGTTTCCTTCATCCCCTGCTCATTGATGCCGGAAAGCATAATCACTGGTGTCGGTTGATCCTGCATAATACTCTGTAAGGCTTCCAATCCGTTCATTTCCGGCATTTCAACATCCATCGTAATCAGATCCGGCTCAAGACTTTTTACCTGTTCTAAAGCCTCCCTGCCATTCCGGGCTGTTCCTGCCACCATAAACCGGGAATCCTTCTCGATCAGATCCGATATGATTTTTCTCATAAATTTGGAATCGTCAACCACCAGCACACGAAAAGGCTTCATAGATGTCTACACCTCTGCTTTTCGTTCCATCAGGAACGGCTATTTACGTTTAAGCCAACGCTGCATAAATCCTTTTATTCCGTTTCGAACCGAATGTTCTCCGGATACCGTCACAGCCGCATATAACGCTGCAAGCCGCTGAATATCGTGAGCCGCATGACTTCGCGGAAAGCCCAGTAAAAAAGGATACTGCCTCTTTACCGACTTTACGACAGCCTGATCCTCACGCACATAACCCAACATCCGGATATCAAGTTCGAGAAAACGTCTGGCGGTTAATATGATCTTGTCTGAGGTTTCCCTGGCCTCAATTTCATCTGAAGCCCTGTTGATCACAAGGGAGAACGGAACCTCGGGATGCGACCCGTGAACGACCTTGATCAAAGCGTATGCATCTGTAATGGAGGTGGGTTCCGGAGTAGTGACAACCAGACACTGATCAGCTGAAGTGATAAATTTCAGGTTCTCCTTGGACAATCCGGCTCCTGTATCGAAAATGATGTAATCCATTTCCTGTGCCATCGTTTCCATTTGAGAAACGAAATAATTCAAATCTCCCTCTGTAAGGGAAAACATATCAGAAATACCCGAACCTCCAGCAATGTAAGGAAGACCTTCAGGCCCGCGATGGATCACTTCATCCAGTCGCTTTTCTCGCCGCAGCAGGTGATAAAGGTTATATCTGGATGAAACGCCCATTAACACGTCAATATTCGCCATTCCAATATCTGCATCAAAGATGATCACTTTTTTACCCAGCGATTGCAGCGAAAGCGCAAAGTTCAGTGTGAAATTCGATTTTCCGACACCACCCTTTCCGCTGCAAATGGTAATGATCTGTGCAGTTCTTTCCACAGCCGGATTTGAAGTGTGATGGTGTGTAGAGACCAATTGTCTTAATGTTTCTGCCTGATCATTCATGTAAATCTCTCCCGAAAAGCAGAGATGTCAGCATCGCCATATCCGGCATAAGCAGATCGTCCGGGACGTTCTGCCCGTTGGTCATGTAAGACAGCTGTAATGAATGTTCGGCTAGAAGATTGAACAATGCACCACAGCTTCCGGTCTCGTCCAATTTCGTAAAAATCACCTTATCCAGCACGAATTTGCTGAAATGACCTGTGATTTCTAACATATCACTGCTTTTGGACGTCAAGCTGAGCACCAGATATGTCTCACTATTCGGACTTCCAGGCAGCAGGCTTTGCAGTTCAGATACGAACATCTCATTACGATAATTTCTGCCCGCTGTGTCCATTAGAATTAAATCGCATGATTCCAGGCGCTGCATTGCTCTCTGCATATCGCCTGGTGATTGAACCACTTCTATAGGTACATTCAGTATGGAAGCATACGTTTTAAGCTGTTCAACAGCTGATATTCTGTACGTATCAGAAGTAATGAAGCCGACTTTACGCTGATATTTAAAAAGCTGCTCAGCCGCCAGTTTGGCAATCGTTGTGGTTTTTCCTACACCGGTAGGACCAGCAATATAAACCATCCGAGTATCTTGCCGAATCCCCCCGCCAAACCTCCCTTCCAGGAAACGCTCGGCCTGCCGCAAGAATGAGTCATTCAACGCTTGCTCTGACATACTTCCTCCGGAAGCTTTCCACTCCTGTAAAACTTCCTGAATCCACGTCTCCACAAGCGATGATGACAGCCCTTGTGCATTTAGGTGGTCACGGATCGTAATGACGCCCTCCGGCCAATCCTCCTGAGCGCTGCTCTGACGAGATAGTTTGGCGATCCAATCCTTGACTTCCCGAATCTCATGAAGCAGATGCTGTTCTGATGCGAGTCTCTTTTCATCGGTCTGGGTTAAGTCTAAGCGTTCGGCTTGTATTGGATTTGGTTCGGCAGCCGCCGCTGCTATAAAATCTTGAGCAAAGCTTTCACCAGCTTGATCTGCCTGAGTTGGCTTTGAAGGAGCCTCTGACTTTTTATATGCCTTCGAAAGCGCATTACGCGGAACTTGGGGCTGAGGCTGCTTTATCGATCCTTCAGGCTTTGGCTTAGGGGCATCTTCTTTTTCGATAGCGGCAATCACTTCAATCTTTCGAGTCGCAAACATCCCGAGAAATCCGCCTACCTTGATCTCCTTGGAGCTGAGGATCACCGCCTCGCCCCCCAAATCCTTACGGATACTCAGCATTGCCTCCGGCATCGTATCTACGACATACCTTCTCACTCTCATAAGTTCACCACCCCGACACTCTGAATTTCAACATTCGGCTCAAGCTCACTATAGGACAATACCGGAATATCCTGCATGCTCCGTTCGATAACCTGCCGCAAATACATCCGAATGGCCGGCGAGGTGAGAAGTACCGGCTGCTGTCCCATCTGGATCAGGCGGTTCACCTGCTCGCTCAGCTTTTGGAAAATACTTTGAGTTGAAACCGGATCCATCGCAATATAACTTCCCTGTTCCGTCTGCTGCACACTTTCTGCAATTTTCTTTTCCAGCGCTGGCCCTACCGTAATTACCCGCATTGCTTCGCCTTCCTGAACATATTGCTGTGTAATTTGTCGCGACAGGGATTGTCTTACATATTCCGTAAGAACATCAGGATCTTTAGAATATTGTCCTGAGTCTGCCAGCGTTTCAAAAATAGTAACGAGATCGCGAATGGATATCTTTTCCTTCAACAGCTTGGCGAGCACTTTTTGAACATCTCCAACGGAGAGAATAGATGGAATCAGGTCATCGACCAGAACCGGGTAACTCTCACGGATATTATCGATAAGCGCCTTCGTTTCCTGACGTCCGATTAATTCGTGCGCATGACGTTTAATCAGCTCCGTCAGGTGGGTAGCTACAACGGATGGAGGATCTACAACAGTATAACCGGCGAGCTCGGCACGTTCTTTGGCCGCCTCATCAATCCACAGCGCCGGAAGGCCGAATGCCGGTTCTGTCGTTTCAATACCAGTAATAAGATCATCTTCATACCCCGGACTCATGGCAAGATAGTGATTAAGAAGGAGCTCGCCTCCGCCAACTGTGTTCCCTTTGATCTTAATTACGTATTCATTAGGTTTCAGCTGAATATTATCGCGGATCCGAATCACCGGTACGACCAGCCCCATTTCAAGGGCACATTGTCTGCGAATCATGATAATCCGGTCCAGTAAATCTCCGCCCTGCTGAGTATCTGCCAGTGGAATCAATCCGTAGCCAAACTCAAATTCGATGGGATCGACCTGCAGTAAATTAATGACACTTTCCGGACTCCGCACTTCTTCAATCTGCTGTTCTTCTTCCAGCTGCTCGACCTCCACCTGCTTCCGATCCAGGCTGCTCTGCATCTTCCTCGCGGCAATGAACAACGCAATGGCTATCGGGAATGTGGTCATAACATGAATCGGCGTCAGGAGGCCCAGCATCGTAACCGTAGCAGCAACAATATAGAGGAGCTTAGGGTACGATAATAGTTGACTCGACAGGTCGTCTGAAAGGTTACCGTCAGAAGCAGCGCGCGTCACAATCAGTCCGGCAGCGGTAGAAATCAGCAGCGCTGGGATCTGGCTGACCAGGCCGTCACCGATGGTCAGAATGGAGAAGGTGCTCATCGCTTCGCCAAAGCTCATACCGTGAATGGACATCCCGATGATAAAACCGCCGATCAGGTTGATCAGCAGAATAATGATCGAGGCGATGGCATCCCCTTTTACAAATTTGCTGGCACCGTCCATCGCTCCGTAGAAATCCGCTTCGCGCTCCACTTTTTGGCGGCGCTCCCTTGCCTGGGTTTCATTAATCATCCCAGCATTCAGATCCGCATCAATACTCATCTGTTTACCTGGCATCGCATCCAGGGTGAAGCGGGCAGCTACCTCAGCAACCCTTTCTGAACCCTTCGTGATAACGATAAATTGAACTACCACCAGAATAAGGAATACGACAAATCCGATCGCAATCTGTCCGCCGGCAATCCAGCTGCCGAAGGTCGCGACAACATCGCCGGCTTCTCCCTCTGACAATATCAATTTCGTTGTTGAAACGTTAAGTGACAAACGGAAAAGAGTTGTAATCAGAAGCAGTGATGGAAAGATGGAAAATTCCAGCGCTTCCTTCGTATTCATGGCAACCAGCAAAATGATCAGTGCCAGCGAGATGTTGATAACAAGCAGCACATCCAAAAGCCAGGCCGGGATCGGAAGTATCATCATAAGGACGATTCCAATGACACCCGCTAAAACCGATAAATCTTTCATTTTCACTGCAGTCGGCCTCCGATCCCTACATTAATTCGCCTTGCCTTTTAGTTTGTATACATAAGCCAGTACCTCGGCAACAGCTTGAAACATGTCACCGGGAATAGCGTCACCAATTTCCGTACGCTGGAACAAAGCACGGGCAAGCGGTTTATTTTCCATGGTCATCACGCCGTTTTTCTTGGCGATCTCCTTGATTTTCAGTGCCATATAGTCTTGGCCCTTAGCCAGTACTTGAGGAGCTTCCATTGAAGAACTGTCATATTTGATCGCCACCGCAAAATGCGTCGGATTCGTAATAATGACATCCGCCTTTGGCACTTCCTGCATCATCCGCTGCATAGCCATCCGGCGCTGACGCTCCCTGATTTTCCCTTTAATCAAAGGATCGCCTTCCATTTTTTTATATTCATCTTTGATATCCTGTTTGGACATCCGAATGTTTTTCTCATAATCATACTTTTGATATATATAGTCGAATACAGCTAATATCAACAGTCCAACACCGATTTTAATGCCCAGCCAGAGCGTTACATCTGCTGTAAAATGCAAGATCGTGTCCGGACTTGTGGCAGCCAGCCTGGAAAGACCTTCCCGCGCACCCCACAAAGAGGTATAAACGAGATAACCAATAATGCTCAGCTTGAGTATCGATTTCGAGAACTCCACAAGAGAACGCAGCGAAAAGATATTTTTAAAACCTTTAATGGGATCCAGCTTGCTGAACTTCATCTTCAAGGACTCGCCGGATAAGAGGAAACCGACCTGCATATAATTGACCACGACTGCAATTACAAACACGCTGATAAAGAGCGGTGCGATTAATATAAGGATTTGAATTCCGTATTCTCCAAGCAGCATAACCACATTATCTGATGTAACATCCATGCTGAGCCTGTTGATAAACACATCGGTGAACAGCCGGACCAGGTGATCCCGGATGTAGCTGCCGAAAAAGATCAGGCAAAGAAATGCGGCAAGCAGGATGGATGCCCCGGAAATTTCCATACTCTTGGCAACCTGCCCTTTTTTACGGGTTTCCTGACGTTTCTTAGGCGTTGCCTTCTCTGTCTTCTCCCCAGCAAACATCTGCAGATCAATGCCATACCTTAATCGCAAGTTCTCACTCCCCATGTACGTTACGCTGGTCTTTGACCCAGTACTCCCAGCAGTTCCTGCAGTGCCCTGAACAGCTTGTCAAACAGATGATCAAACAGCGTCACCAGTCCAGGCATCAATAGAATCAGCATCGCTAGACCAACCAGAATCTTCATAATAATCCCGATGACAAACACGTTAAACTGCGGAGCGGTTCTGGCAAGAAATCCTAAACCGATATCGGTTAAGAACAAAGCTACCACGATAGGGGCTGCCATCTGCAGAGCCAGAACAAACGAATACGCAAACGTTGTAATTAAAAAGTCGGATGTGCTGCCATCTTCAAATCTAGTGAACACATTCCCCGTTACCGGTACCCATTCATAGCTGTACATGATGGCATCCAGCAGGTAATGGTGACCGTTCATGCTTAAAAAGACTAGCAGGGCAGCCATGTATTTAAAGTTGCCGATCAAAGGAGATGAGACACCTGAAAATGGGTCAATCACATTGGCCATGGCGAAGCCGATCTGTATATCAATCAATGCACCGGCCGTTTGCACTGCAGCCAGCATCAGATAAGCCGTAAATCCCAAAAGCAAGCCAATTAATACTTCCTGTACGACCAGGAGAATGTAAAACATATTGTCATTGATTGCTGTTGTTAGACCGAAAGTTAGATAAACCAAAAGCGTAATAATAAAAGACAAACCGACCTTATACGTCAGCGGCACCGTCCTTGATGAATAGATGGGCGCTACCACAAAAAATGATGTAATTCGACAAAACATAAGCATAAAGACAGGAACACTTTGCTCCAACCATTCCATGGACATTCAGCCTATCCGATATATTTGTAGAGATTGTCCAGTATCCCAAATGTAAAGTCGACCAGTGTGGTCAATATCCAGGGACCAAACAGCAGAAGTGCCAGCAAGACAACAATGATTTTTGGAACAAAAGCCAAGGTCTGCTCCTGAATCTGAGTAGTCGCTTGGAAAATACTGATTGCCAAACCAGCTGCCAAAGCCAAGACCAGCATGGGAGCACTAACCTTCAGAACAATATATACAGCCTGACCGGCCAAACCGATTATAAACTCTGCACTCACGAGCAGTCCTCCTGATTATATTCCTGTCGCTAAGGGTTGAAGCTCATCAACAAGGACTTCACGACCAAGTACCACCCGTCAACCAGTACAAACAGCAATATTTTGAACGGCAGCGAGATCATGACCGGCGGAAGCATCATCATTCCCATGGCCATCAACACACTTGCTACGACAATATCAATAACGAGAAACGGGATGAAAATCATAAATCCCATCTGAAATCCGGTCTTCAGTTCGCTGATCGCAAATGCCGGCACCAGAACGGTAAGCGGTATATCCTCAAAGGTTTCAGGCTTCTCTTGGCCCGTATATTTCATAAACAGCAGCAGATCTTTTTCCCGGGTATGTGAAAACATAAACTGCTTGATTGGATCCTGTGCTTTTTCCAGCGCCTCACTCTGCGTAATTTCGCCTTGAAGATAGGGCTGGAGTGCCTCCTCATTCATTGTCGAGAGTGTGGGAGCCATTACGAACAGGGTCAAGAATAATGCCAATCCAATCAACACCTGGTTGGGCGGTGTCATCTGAGTCCCCAGTGATGTTCTGACGAAACCGAGGACGATGACGATCCGGGTAAAGCTTGTCATCAGAACAAGAATGGCAGGCGCCACACTAAGAATAGTAATCAGCAGAATCAGGGATATTGCACTCGTCCCCGGTTCCTCCCCGTTATTCCCGATCTGAATGTCAATGTTCGGTATAGGATCTGCCGAGATCGGTGAGGTCCAAGCCGCTCCGGCCAGCAAGATCAGTGTAATCAACAAAGCTAGTCTTTTAGTCATGAATCCTTTTGATCCTCCCGCAGCAATTCTTCTACCTTTTGTTTTCGGTTCGGTACGCTGCGCAGCTTGGATTCAAATACTTCATGGAAAGAAGAAGTATCTTCAAGTTCAATATCCTCCGGGGGCTGATTCTTGCGAAATTTAGCCGTAAGATTACTGATAAACGGCGGCAGCGTCCCCGTCGGATTCTGCTCTTGTTGTATGGCTGCTTTCAATCGAATCACCTCATCGGGGTCGGTGATTTTGTCCAGCAGTGAGAGATCTTCACCGACTCCGATCAGATAGATATTGTCTCCTACTTCAATGAGCTGGACCGATTTGTTCGGTCCCACACCCAAGGCGCCCAATGTGCGGATGGAACGGCCTCGCATCCAGCTCTGATTCTTCCGGCCCAGAAAACGAATTAACAAAATAATGACAGAAACGATGATCGCCAGAACAACAAACACATAAAACAACTGTAAATAAAAGCCTGATGTATCCGGCCGGGTTACTTCGGATGCTGCAAGCATGTCTTATACTGCCTTACACGCCAAGAGTCTTATTGATCGCTTCAATAACACGGTCAGACTGGAACGGTTTTACGATAAAATCTTTAGCACCAGCTTGGATCGCATCGATAACCATGGCCTGCTGGCCCATAGCGGAACACATAATTACTTTTGCATTCGGATCGCTTTTCTTGATCTCTTTCAGTGCAGCAATACCATCCATTTCAGGCATTGTAATATCCATCGTGATCAAATCCGGACGAAGTTCCTTGAATTTCTCGATCGCCTGTGCGCCGTCCTGCGCCTCTCCTACAACCTCAAATCCGTTCTTGGTCAAAATATCACGGATCATCATTCTCATAAATGCAGCGTCGTCAACAATCAGAATTCGGTTAGCCATTAATTAAAAATCCTCCCTAAATGTGTGCTATTGTAATTTTTGTATTCGGTCCCATTGACTTACGATATCCGTTACCCGAACGCCAAAGTTCTCATCGATCACGACAACCTCGCCCTTGGCGATCAGCTTATGATTCACCAGGATGTCTACTGGCTCGCCGGCAAGCTTGTCCAATTCAATAATCGAGCCTTGGGACATTTCCAGGATATCCTTAATTTGCTTCTGGGTCCTACCTAATTCTACGGTGACTTTAAGAGGAATGTCCATCAGTAAGTTCAGATTGTTTTCATCTACCTGGTTGTATGGAGCATTTTGCAAGTTTGCAAACTGCACAGGTTGTACATTCACATTCCGATTTGGCATTCCGCCGTAGTGCTGCGGCCCTTGTGGATATGGCATTTGCGGCTGCCCGTAAGGCATCTGACCAGGCATCTCCCCACCCGTCACTCCTCCTTGATAACCATAACCCGTGTCCGCTGGAGACCCTTGTGGCGGCATCTGGGGCTGCGCTGGAGGTGTCTGCGGCTGGGAAACAGGCTGCTGTGCCGGAGGAGTGGATGCTTGTGGAGCTTCAACTGCCGGAGCGGGTTCCTCTTCAGTCCCATTAATCAAGGTGTGAACCATATCCTTGGCAAACTCAATGGGCAGCAGCTGCATGATGGATGAATCAATCAAATCCCCAATAATCAGGCGAAATGAGATTTTAATCATGATTTCATCTTCAGGAAGCTTGCTGATCCCATCTCCGCTTGACATATTCAGAATATCAATGCCTGGAGGAGATATATTGACAAAACGATTGAATATAGTAGACATACTTGTCGCTGAAGAGCCCATCATTTGATTCATTGCTTCTTGAACCGCACTAATGTGGATTTCATTTAACTCTTCATCCTTAGGTGCCCCCTCACCCCCAAGCATGAGATCTGCAATGATTTGTGCATCACGCGTTTTGATCACAAGTGAATTAATTCCTTCAAAACCATCTACATACGTAACGTGAACCGCTACATGGGGTTTCGGGAACTCTTCCTCAAACTGCTCCCTGCTGATGATGGACACCTGAGGTGTTGTAATATCCACTTTTTTACCAAGAAGCGTGGAAAGTGCTGTAGCCGCACTGCCAAATGTTATATTTCCAATCTCACCAAGCGCATCCTGCTCCAGCGGAGTTAATACGTCATCCACACTTTGCGGGGACGAGGATGAGGAGGATGACGCCATACCGGACTGTTGAAGCAGGGCGTCAATCTCTTCTTGAGATAAATAATCTTTACTCGTCAATATCTTCATCTCCTTCACTGACGATTTCATCGATCTGCACTGCGATCCGGTCCTTTAACGTCCCTGGACTGCCGACAAACTTCAGCTTGTCCCCCACTTTAATGGAAAGGCCGTCGTGGACGGGTTTATTAAGTGTGATGACATCGCCCGTACTTAATCCCAGAAATTCAGAAATGGTGATCTGGGACTCACCCAGTTCAGCGATAATCGGCAGCTTAGCTTTGCTGACTCGTGCTTTCAGTGCATCCATTTCTTCCGGGTCTCTAGCCTTTTTCTCTGAAGTGAACCATTGATGAACAGATAGCTTCGACATGATCGGCTCCAGAACCACATGAGGAATACAGAGGTTGATCATTCCCGTGGTATCTCCGATTTTGGTGCTTAACGAAATCAGAGCAATTGTTTCATTCGGAGAAACGATCTGCATAAACTGTGGATTGGTTTCCAGCGCTTCCAGTCTAGGAGAAATATCCATGACCGTTTTCCACGCTTCCTGAAGGCTTTCAAATGCCCTGCTAAATATACGCTCCATAATAATGGTTTCAATTTCAGTCATGGAGACGATTTTGGATGGCGTGCTTCCCGTACCTCCTAAGAGACGATCCAGCATCGCATACGCAATATTCGGATGAACTTCCAGCACCATTCGCCCCACCAGCGGCTCCGCTTCAAAAATATTCAATACGGTCATCTTCGGAATCGAACGAATGAATTCATCATAAGGCAGCTGCTCTACCTGAACGACACTTATTTGAACGAAAGTTCTTAGCTGTGCTGAGAAATAGGTTGTCAGGTATCTTGCAAAATTCTCATGAATCCGCGTAAGGCTCCGAATATGATCTTTAGAAAAACGTACAGCTCTTTTGAAATCGTAGGACCGGACTTTTTTCTGCGTGTCTTCCTTTTTCAATTCATCCGCATCCATTTCCCCAGAGGAGAGAGCAGCCAGGAGCGCATCAATCTCATTTTGCGATAATACATCTACCAATTATCTCACCCCCTTATCCTGCAGCCTATACATTGGTTTAGATGCCGGTAACCAATTTGTTCGTGACACCCACCTGTGTCACAGTTCCATGGTTGATACTTTTATTGATTTGCTCCATAAGCTGATTGGATAGCTGTTCAACACCTTTGGAATCTTTCAGGCTGTCCGGCTTTGTATCCATAAGGGTCTTGATAATAATCGGTTTAATCTTTATTTCTTTGATCTTGTCAAAATCTTCTTTAGCCTTCTTGTCGTTCAGCTGAAAGGCAAAGCTGATTTTCACAATGTATTCAGGATCAGACATATTGGTCGTGATATCTAATATTTCTGAAGTCACTTCGACAATTTCATCTGCGGACTTAACGGGCTCCTCTTGCTTCGCTGAAACCACATTCTTATCATCACTGCCCAGCAGTTTGTCGGAGAGCAGAAAAACGGCCACTACGATCATCGTGATCGATAACAAAATCGTTATGAGCCAGGGAAGCATCTTTTTCATGAAGGTTCCTCCGTCTGCTGCTGCACTTTAATAGTTGCTTGATGTATACCTACCTCGTGATGGTAAGAACGGATAGATTGAACAACATCCGCTGCCTTTTCCAGTACGATCAATCTTTTGCCGGTAGTCAAAGTTATATAGGTGTCCGGCGTCTCTTCAACCATTTCGATCAGAAGAGCATTCAGCCACATCTGTGAACCGTTTAATCTTGTAACCGGGATCATGGAAAGCCTCCTTCTATGAGAGGGGGGACCTGCCCCCCCAAGTCACTCTTTAACGTTAACGTTTCAGATTCACGACTTCCTGAAGCACCTCATCAGAAGTTGTAATGATACGGGAATTCGCCTGGAATCCACGCTGAGCAACAATCATCTCTGTAAATTCAGCGGTAAGATCTACGTTTGACATTTCCAGCTGCCCGGCTACAATCGCTCCTGTGCCAGCTTCAGCATCATTGGCTGCCAGTCCTTCAAGTTCAACATCAGCACCCAGAGCATTCGGAGTCACACGGTACAGGTTTCCGCCGATTTTTTCCAGACCTTCCGGATTAACGACTTTTGCGATCCCGATTTGAACGACGTCTCCGTCTCCGCCTTGAATCAAGATAGAACCGTCAAGCCCGATGGAGAATCCTGTTGCTTCTGCAGGAATAACGATAGGTGCACCGCCAACATCACAAACGAACATGCCATCAGAAGTAACGAGCTGCCGGTTGCCGTCAACATGGAAATCACCTGCACGAGTCAGAAAAGGAACTTCCTGATCTTCTGTCATCTTGACCATAAAAAATCCGTCACCATCGATGCGAAGATCTGTCGGTTTGTAGGTCGTCTGAGCACTTCCCGGCGTGTGAACCGTGTCAATGGATCCAATAGTCGATCCCAAGCCAACCTGTTTTGCGTTTACACCGCCTTGCTCACCCTCTACCGGTGCTGTAACGCCCGATACCGTTTGGCTCAAAATATCTTTGAACATTACGCGTCCTGCTTTGAATCCAACCGTATTGACATTAGCAATGTTATTACCAATCACGTCCAGTTTGGTCTGAAAGCCTCTCATACCGGAAACGCCCGAATACATGGATCTCAACATAATTATTATCCTCCTTAGTGAACCGCTTCTGTCGATCAGCGGTCATCGGCTTCCTTACGGGCCAGCCGCTTCATTCTTATGAAATAATTACTGCGCTGTCGATTTGGGTGAACACATTGTCCTTCATTGTTTTACCATCCATTGCCGTGACGACCGTCCGGTTCTGAATATTTACGATGAGTGCCATATCTTTAAGCAGAATCAACGATTCTTTGCTTCCTTTTGCTGCAGCCTGGTCAACGGCTGAATTAATTTTTACTAGCTGATCACGGTGAAGCTCAATCCCCCGCTGCTCTAAACGCTTCGCTGCGTGATTGCTGAATTTGAGCAGATTATAATCCAGCATTTCTTTGAACTTGCCTGTCGGAACATCGGTGCTCCCAGAAGATCCAGCCCGATCTTTCTTCAGTGATGCAGGATGAATACTTCCCGGGTAGAGCTGACCTATGGTTAGACGATCACTCATATCTCTGACCCTTCGCTGTCTGTACCCGAAGTATTATCGACTTCGTTCTGTTCTGACAGCGGTTCATTCACTTTCTGGTCAGTGAGCTGCAATCCCTCGCTTCCATCATTAAGGCCTGGTTCGGAAACTGGATCCGGAACTTTCTCAATCTGGACAATTTGATCCAGGGCAACTTCAGCTGCGCCGATCCTGGCATAATGCATTCCCTCTCGAATCAGGATCGAGTCCACTACACCAGATTTCACAGAAGAATTTCCACTGCTATCAGATTGAATCCAGCTGACTTTTTGACCAATCAGACTGGATGCCGCTCCGAGAGACTGCCGCATTTCTGTCAGCTGAGTTGAAATATTCATCAGCTGCTCCAGAGAGGTGAACTGAGCCATCTGAGCGATAAACTCTTTGTCCTGCATAGGCTGCATCGGATCCTGGTACCGAAGCTGGGTAATCAAAATACTGAGAAACTGGTCTTTGCCAAGTACCTGTCCGTCCGACGAGCCTGCCTTTTTGATGTTCGAAGGCGAATAATTGGGCCAGGCCGTATTGGTCACGTAATTTGAAGCCATTTTTGAATCACCTCCATGTTTTAGGCTTTAGCAGTGAAGCTTCCTTGCGAATCCATGGATTCAACACCTTTTATTTCGGCATTCCATTCTTTCCATTCTTCAGACAATTCAGCGGATATCACAGCATCATCCGAAGCGGTATCTTTTTCTCTTGAACGTTTGCCCGGCTGCTGCTGTCCAGATCCTGATTGCTTTCCATCCTGAGGATTGAACGCGGAAGAAGGGGATTGACTGTTCTGTGTGACCTCCAGCTTCTCAACCTGAAGTCCTTGTCCTTGGAGTGCTGATCTTAGCTGAGTCATCTGCTGTTCCAGCAATTCACGGGCTTCTGCATTATGTGTCATAAACTGAGCCACAATCTGTCCGTTCTGCATACTGATTTTGATATCTACCTGTCCCAGATGTTCAGGATAAAGAGAAATCCTGGCTTCCGAAAAACCTTGATGCTTGATGAATTCCAGTTTCCCGACCGTAAATTGCGTCATTTCACGGGCAAATTGACCCACGGGCACGGCTTCGGCAGCAGCTTTAACCGGTGCACTTCCAGCAGTCCGCAGGGCAAGCTGTCCAGCCGTTAACGTCGTTTCTTCTTCCGGCACACTGCCTTTTACTGCAGCGGCTTCATCATTGGAATGGGCCTCTGTTACTTGAGATACAACCGCTGAAGTAGCAGGTATTCTTGATGTTTGCTGTGTCGAAACTTCAGCCGTTGGTTTCATAGCAGATTGACTTCCCTGGAGCTCCTGCTTCATCGACTGGTTAAACACTGCACCTGACAAAACCTGAGCCTTTCCGGGTTCAGACGTTACACGCGCTGCCGGTCCGTCATCCGCTAATCCAGTCATGACCTCTAAAGATTGAGTCAGAGTATGAAGCTGCTGCTTCAGCACTCCAGCACCCTGCAGATCTTTAGCAAGGCCTGTCATCTGAACCAGGGCATCCTGCACCGCAAAACGAATCGTTTCTTTATGCAGAGCCAGAGGGGGCAGCGGCTGCTGTGCTGCATCATCCACTGAAGAACCTGCTGATTCTTCCGCTGCTTCCAAAGTTTGTTCTAAGACCGGCGGCTTCGTCAGCAAGGACTGGGCTTGAGACAGCCATTGCTGAAGCTTCTCCAGAAGTGACGGATCCACCTCAAGAATGCGCTCCAGTTGAGGCATTTGATCTAAGAGCATCAGCAGTGCTGACACTGTGTCCTCATCTCCATCTGGCTTCAACTCTGATTCCGGCTCAGTCACTGCCTTTGGTTCTCCGAGAAATCCGGCAGCGGCTTCTGTTTTCTGACTCCCCTCTTCAATGCCTTTCCCTTCGAAGATCAACGAGTTCAAGGATATGCCAGGAAGCGCAGTCAGACCGGTCAAAGGAGATGGTATTTTGTCACCTGCGAGAGACATTTGATACACCAAGGCCTCTCCAAACACCCCCTCACCTTGAGCTGCTGCTGCATTCTGAGACAATTTCCCCCCCGCTGGTGAAGCACTTGCTATGGATGCTTTAAGATTTTGAAAGATCATTGACATTGATAATTTCACCTCCTTCCCAGGAAGATTTCCGGGGAACGTAATCCTAGCGTGCACCCATGAGTCGATTTAACACTCTGGCCGTCATTTCAGGTTCAACCTTTGACATTTCATCCAGGATTCTGGCACGTGTTGTATCATCTACAGAATCGAGAATGGTGATTGCCTTCTCCGGTGTGATTTTGTAGGTTTGAATGAGCAGATTCGATGCGTTCTTTGGCGTCATTCGGGAGAACGTCTGACCCAGCTCATTTTTATCAAGATTTTGACTTGATGTTTCCACTGCACTTTCTTCTTCCCTCTTCAAGCGGGATTGAAGGGCTGCAATTGCTTTGTCTTGTGCAGGCTTGGCATCCTTAAGCAGCATGGTTGCATCTGCCGCCTTTTGAGGATTCATTTTTTCCAGAATGGCCGCACGCGGGCTGCTCTTCATTTCCCCCAATATCAAAACCATTTCTTCATTAGTCAGGCTTTCAATGATCGGAGCTGCTTTACTAGGGTTCATGGAAGCATACATTTTAGCCAGATCAGTTATCTGTTTAAGGTACAGATCCGCTTCCGTTACCTCGCCCGCCGCTGCCTGATTCTGCATTTCATCCAGCTGGGCCTGCAGCTCAGCAGCTTTGTTTTCCTGTGCTTCTTTTTGCTCAGTCAATTCATTCAGGGCTTTTTCTTGTTCAGAAAGCTGCTGCTGCAGTTTCTCAATAGCTGCTTCGGAGTTATTTTCTTTCTCCTTCTCTTCCTTCTCCTTTTTCTCTTCCGCTGTCAAAACCGGGTCAGGCACCCAATCCTTCACGATCGGGATTTTATTGGCAAACTCCATAACTCCGCTGCGGAAATTGATATTGAACAAGGTTAGGAGCACCCCTACCAGAACGATTGTAAATATAATAGGAATTAGAAAAAGCATAACCTTTTCAATCCCTCCGCTTGATTCTTCCTGATCCAGCGGCATATCTTTTCGAGCCATAATACGTTTCCTCCTCTGCGGGCACGGGGATTACCCCGGAACTTCAGGTTTAGCGGGCTTGGACTGCGTAACGGACGGTCGCCATCTCATCCAGCTCGTTTTGTTCCCGTAGGAGACTTTCTTGCCGGAACTTCTCACTGCTTTTCTCTTTTGCTTTCAGCCAGACTTTTTCGTCAAGCATCGTCTCCTGCAGCCGTTCCTGCTTATGATGAACATTTCGGTGTGCACTTTGAATATCGTTTTCTTTCTTCGTGATGCAGACATCCAGATATTCCACATAAGACTGCAGGCTTCGGATTTCAGAAATGGGTGCAGACTGCTGTGCTGCCCGCTGGAGTGCGCTGCCTATCTCTTCACGTTTGAAGAGCAGCTCGTGGAGACTCTTTTCTTCGGATTGAAGTTCTCCAAGTGCCGCTGACAGCATCCATTCGGCTTGTGCTTTTTCATTGCCTTTGAGATCGACAATTTTCTGGAAAGCGTAATTAAATTTCATTTACCTTCGTCATCTCCTTGAAAATTCAGCAATCAATCGTTCCTGCACTTCACCGAGTGTTACTTTTTCGTTGACCTTCTGTTTTGTGAAATCCCAAATCTGTCCTATGAACTCCATGGCTTCGTCAATCTCCGGATTCGAGCCCTTCTGATAAGCACCAATATTGATAAGATCCTCTGAATTTTTGTAAACAGCCATGAGTCTTTTCATATTCTCTGAAGCCTCAATCTGATCTTCGTCAGCAATATCCTTCATCACCCGGCTTATGCTGGCCAGCACATCAATGGCAGGAAAATGACCCTTGTTTGCTATACTTCGGTTAAGCACAATATGACCATCCAAAATGCCTCGCACCGCATCAGCAATGGGTTCGTTCATATCATCGCCATCCACAAGGACTGTATAGAATGCTGTAATGGACCCCGCAGGTCCGGTCCCTGCACGTTCCAGCAGCTTGGGAAGACTTGCAAACACTGAGGGCGTATATCCTCTCATAGCCGGTGGTTCGCCTACAGCAAGTCCAACTTCGCGCTGGGCCATGGCGTAGCGGGTGACAGAGTCCATCATCAGCATGACATTTAATCCACGGTCCCGAAAATATTCAGCCACCGTTGTTGCGATCAATGCTCCTTTGATGCGAATCAGGGCTGGCTGGTCGGAGGTCGCTACAATCACCACTGATCTTTTCAGACCTTCAGGTCCCAAATCCCGTTCAATAAAGTCCAGGACTTCTCTGCCCCGTTCTCCTACTAATGCAATAACATTCACATCGGCTGCCGTGTTGCGGGCGATCATCCCCATCAAAGTACTCTTCCCGACTCCTGACCCGGCAAAAATACCGACCCGCTGCCCTTTGCCAACAGTGAGCAAACCGTCGATCGCTCGTACACCGATACTGATCGGTTCCTTAACACGTGGTCGATTTAAAGGATTTTGGGGGATGCTGTTGGTAGAACTGAAAGCCATTCTGGAGGGCAAAACGGAACCGTCCAGCGGCTGTCCCAAACCATCGAGCACTTTGCCGAGCAGTTCCGAGCCCACCTGAATACTCAGCGGCTTGCCGGTTCCAACTACATCACATCCAGGTCCAATGGAGTGCAGCTCACCCAGCGGCATCAGCAGAACTTTGTTATCCCGAAAACCTACAACTTCCGCTTGAAGTGGTTTGGCCTTCTTCGTTGGATAGATGTAACATACATCACCGATGCTGGCATCGGGCCCCTCAGATTCCACCATCAATCCGATGACTTGGGTCACTTTGCCGTTAATACGCACGGGATCAATATGCTGCAAATGATCTTTATATCGAGTACTGTTAAATCTATTCATCTGGATTTCTCCGTTCTTCTCCATCCATAGAGATACGGATCAATTCTTTTTTAATCTCAGAGAGTTGAGTATCAATTCGTGCATCTACACTTCCTAATGAAGAACGAATTACACAGCCTCGGTCCGTAACCGTCGAATCCGGTAAAATCTGCAGTTCGGCCTGAGAGTCCACGTTTAATGCAAGCTCTTCCCTGGCCGCATGCACAAATGCGAAGTGTGTTGGTGCGACACAAAGCGAGATGATGCCTTTTTCCTTTTTGCGAGCCAGATATTTAGTGATGAGATCAAGTACATATTCCGGCTCAATCGTCAGCTGCCGTTCAATAATTTTCTCAGCTATTGCACAGCTGAGGTCAACCAGAAATGGTTCCGCTTCTTGAATCAGCTCTTCCTTAGCTTCATAAGCCTGACTCAACAGTTTCTGGGCATCCTGAGTGGCTGAATCCAGAAGTTCCTGCATTTCCACCCTGGCCTTATCGGCACCTTCCTCATAACCTGCCCGGTAACCTTCGGCCTTGGAGGCTTCAGCGATATCCTCATCCTGACTCCGTCTTTCGTCCCACCAGGAAGAAATTTCGGCACGCGCGTCTGACATGATCTTCTCCGCCGCCTCGGATGCTTCACGAATTTGTCGTTCCGCAAATTCTTTGGCATCTCTGAGTATTTCCTGCTTCAACTGCTCGGCGGATTCCAATGTATAATGCACTTCAGGCTGCACGGGTTGGGGAGCTTGCTCTTGGTCTTCTTCTGTTTCCGGAAATCGGTATCTTTGGGCAAGATCAAGTTCTTTCAGCACATCCAAAGGCATATATTGAGAAGGTTTGATCAAATTAGACAATAATGTCATCTCCTCCGCCGCGGGCTATGATAATTTCGCCAGCCTCTTCAAGTCTGCGGATCGTACTTACAATACGAGTCTGTGCCTCTTCCACATCACGAAGCCGTACAGGACCCATAAACTCCATTTCTTCCTTAAAGGTTTCAGCCATCCGTTTCGACATATTGCGGAAAATGACATCACGCACTTCTTCGCTCGCCACCTTGAGAGCAAGCTGAAGATCCGCATTTTCGATATCCCGGATAATACGCTGGATTGACCGGTTGTCCACATTGACAATGTCTTCGAACACAAACATCCGCTTTTTGATCTCTTCTGCCAATTCCGGATCCTGGATTTCCAGAGCATCCAGAATGGTACGTTCAGTCCCCCGGTCAACGCCATTCAAGATTTGAACAATCGATTCAATGCCGCCGGCACTTGTATAATCTTGCGTCACCGTTGAGGAAAGCTTTTGTTCAAGGACTCGTTCCACCTGGGAAATGACTTCAGGGGAAGTACTGTCCATTACGGCAACTCTGCGTGCAACCTCAGCCTGCTTCTCTTGGGGAAGAGAAGAAAGGATACTGGCTGCCTGCTCGAATTGCAGGTATGAGAGTACCAGCGCAATGGTTTGGGCATTTTCATTCTGAATAAAATTCAGTATCTGGCTTGGATCTGCTTTTCTGGCAAAATCAAACGGTCGTACTTGCAGTGTAGCTGTCAGCCTGTTGATCACTTCCAAAGCTTTTTGCTGTCCCAATGCCTTTTCTAAAATTTCTTTAGCATAGGTAATACCGCCCTGAGAAATATATTCCTGCGCCAGACATATTTGATGGAACTCGGACATAATAATTTCTTTCTCGCCGCCGTCGACCTTGCGGACATTAGCGATCTCAAGGGTCAGCTGCTCTATCTCCTCGTCCCTCAAATGCTTGAAGATTTGTGCTGATACCTCGGGTCCAAGAGTAATTAATAATATCGCGGCTTTCTGCCTTCCGGTTAACATTTGGTTCGTCCCTCTCGCCAATGCTTCCACTCCTATTCCTCAGTAAGCCACGTACGAAGTAAATTAACGAATTCATCCGGTTTTTTCTTTGCCAGTGTCTCCAGTTGTTTGCGAACCTGGCTCTCGTTCGTCACACTCTCCAGATTAATGGAAGGGAACTCAGTTATCGGAGGCAGACTGATATTTTCTTCTTCCTCTTCCTGCTGTCTGCGTCTGCGGGCTATAAAGAATATTCCCCCAGCAATAAGAGCAAGTGCTGCAAGACCGATCCCCCACATCATTGGGTTAGATAGGAGCGGTGTATTTTCTTCGTCTAGGCCGGAGTCCATGAACTGGGAAACGACCGAAACTTTTTTACTTAGATCAGCGTCTGTATAAGTGACACCTGAATCCGACAGAGAAGCTCTAACCGTATTGATGAGGATGTTTTCAATGGCTCCTCGTGTGGCTTCATCCAAATTTTCCTGACCATTTGGTGGTTCAACAGATACATTTATGGTTAAGTCTTTTACAGAGTAAGGACTGGAGATAACATCGCGGGTTATGCGGTTAACTTCGTAGTTAATAGTGCTTGAGCTTTCCTCCGAGTTAGACTCGCCATTAGAAGAATCACTGGGATATCCTGAAATTTCTTCCTCTCCCGTTCCTGCAACTCCGCCTGTAGGACTACTTGTTCCTGAGTAATTTTTTTGTATTTCCTGTACGCTGATTTCAATCCCTTTCATTTCTTCTTCATCGACAGGAGTTACAATATTTTCTTTGCTCTGGACTTGATCGAAATTTAATTTTGACGTGACAAGTACGTTTACTTTATTAGGACCCATGTATTGGGAAAGAAACTGCTGTACATTTTTTCTCACATTGCTTTCAAACTGGTTTTGCAGTGCAAAGTTTTCTTCAACCTTGCCGATCAAACCACCTTGACCGCCTTTAGCCGTAGCCAGCAGCTCTACTTCATCATTCGTAATCGTGATGTTCTCAACAGGGAGATTCGGCACCGAGGTTTTCACAAGATTATAATAGCTGTCTACCATTTCCTGATTCGGTCGGTATCCCGGTTTGAACTTCAGGACAACAGATGCGCTAGCCTTTTCACGGTCAGCCTGAGAAGCAAAGAGGCTTTCCTTTGGCAGATTCAACAGCACTGTTGCATCATGTACGCCGCTCATTTTTTCGAGCATACGTTCAACTTCGCCGTTCAAGGCATTTACATACTTTACCTCGAACTCATTATCTGTCATTCCGATGGCTGATGAGTTTTGTTCAAATGTTTCCAGGCCGATTGTGCCGTTCTGCACCATCCCCTGTGAACCGACATCAATTTGCACCCTGGTGACGTCTTTGCCGGGAACTGAGATGCTTGTCCCATCCGGACCAAGCCAGTATGGAATGTTTTGTGATTCCAGATGGCTGATAATTCCGGCTGCATCACTGGAATCCAGCTCTCGGAAAGCTACTTCATATTCCGTTTTTGAAAACTGCATCGTCATAACGACGATCGCTATGATCACAAAAAGTATTGTTGAAACAAGCATAATTTTCTGCTTGCTGCTAAATTGATTCCAATACCCGGATGCCTTCTCCGTGTACTGGGCGATTCTTTCATTCACATTGTCACCCCATCACAGTCTTTGCTGGAAAGATTACATTTGCGTACGCATGATCTCTTGGTAGGCCTCAACTACTTTGTTTCGGACCTGTGTGGTGAGCTGTACGCTCAGCAAAGCCTGTTGGGCGGAGATCATTGTTTGATCTACACTGACTTCACCTGTCAACAGTTTGTTACTCATCATGTGAGCATTTTTCTCCTGGGATGCTACGGATTGGATAGCTTCCTCAAGGTAAGAACCGAATTGACGCATCGAATCGGAAGGTGTTGCAGCCGGCTTTGCCGTTATTTGAGGCTGCATCTGAAGGGAGCCGGTGGTTAACAAGGTATTCTGGATCAAAAATGTTTCCTCCTGTTCAGTCTATATGTAAGACCTTCATTATCTGCCAATCTCCAATGCTTTCATGACCATGGCTTTGGAAGCATTTAATGCTGTGACATTTGCTTCGTAGGACCGGCTGGCCGAGATCAAATCCACCATTTCTTTTGTTATATCCACATTGGGCATAAATACATATCCTTCTGCATTCGCGTCAGGATGCCCAGGATTATAAACTGGCTTCAAAGGTGATTTATCTTCCCGAATCGCACTAACCTTGACGCCTTGACCAGCACTGCCACTTCCCTTGTTTTCCATTTGGGATTGAAGCATTTTCTGGAAACTGTCCTGCATCGGCTCCATCACGACCATCTTGCGGCGATAAGGTACCGACACACCGTTCTCTACTTTTGCTCTTGTTGTTTCGGCGTTAGCAATATTAGAAGATATAACATCCATTCTGAACCGTTGTGCAGTCAGTGCTGAAGCACTGACATTAAAACTCCCTGTTAAGTTCATGTAACATTATCTCCCTTCCACTGCGGAACGCATCAAACGAATATGTTCATTCACTGCCTGAATGTATGAATTATATCGAAGCTGATTTTCAGCTAACAACGACATCTCGCGATCGATATCAACATTATTGCCGTTATTGTTCATAGCGCTTGAATGGTCGGTCTGCAAAGAAGATTGAGGAATTCCTTGTGTTGGACCAATCACAAAATGCCTTGGATCTGTTCGTTTGCCGGAAATTGTCATCTTCAAGCTGTTCATTTCCGTTTTCAACATACTCTCGAAAGCTACCTCCGACCTCTTGTAATGAGGGGTATCCACATTGGCGATATTATTCGAAATCACCACATTACGAGCATTTGCCGCATCCAAACCTGCTTGCAGGTACTGAAAGCTGCTGCCGCCTAATAAGTTCACCAGACCCACCCTTTCTCTCTAAATCGCTGTCCAACCATTTCCACACTTTTCGACTAAATCCTCTTTTTCGACAAAATAAAAATAATTCATATGCACTATCATGGGACTTAAGTAGAAAAAGACAACATGCTGTCACATAAACTAAGTTTCTTAGAGATTGGTACTTTTTACAATAAGAAAAAAGCCCTATCTTTTACCAAAAAGAAGGGCTTAGGATTCATTTTTACACGTAATTCACCTAAAATATTCTATTTAATGTGAGAAACTGTGGGAAATTATTGTCGTTATTATCCATTTGTTGATTGTGTTCCTAAATGACAGCACGATCTAGGACCTAACTCGCTCGGTAACATGGTCCCATGTTTTTTCAGGATTATGAAAATTAATTTCTAACTCATTTCATTTTTAATCTATAATATATACTGGCTTAAGTCCCGATCCTGAGCAATTTCACCCAGCTTCTCCCGGACATACTGCGGGGTAATTACCATGCGGTCCAGGGTTAGTTCAGGCGCCTCGAAAGAAAGATCCTCCAAAAGCTTCTCCAGTATCGTATGAAGTCTTCTCGCACCTATATTCTCAGTATTCTGATTCACAGAAGCGGCGATTTGTGCGATCTCCCGGATGGCTTCCGGAGAAAACTCCACCTCGATATCTTCGGTTTGCAGCAGGTGAACGTATTGTTTTGTAAGTGCATTCTTGGGCTCTGTCAAAATCGACACAAAATCGTCTAAGGACAAACTTTTCAATTCCACTCGAATCGGGAAACGCCCCTGCAGCTCCGGGATCAAATCAGAAGGTTTGGCAATATGGAATGCCCCGGCGGCAATAAACAGAATATAGTCTGTTTTAACAGGACCATATTTGGTCATAATCGTGGATCCTTCGACGATTGGAAGTATATCTCGCTGGACGCCTTCCCTGGACACGTCTGGGCCTGAACCCCTGCCTTGGCTTGCTACCTTGTCAATTTCATCGATAAAAATAATGCCGGACTGCTCAGCCCTGCGCACGGATTCCTGAGTAACCTCATCCATATCGATCAGCTTGGCTGCTTCTTCCTGGATAAGCACCTTGCGCGCTTCCTTGACCGTCAGTTTACGCTTCTTGGTGCGTTTTGGCATCAAGTTTCCGAACATTTCCTGCATATTCATACCCATCTGATCGTTGCCTTGCCCGGCAAACATATCAAACATGTTAGGCGCACTGTCTTCCACATCAATTTCAATCAGATCGTCCTCGAGCTTGCCGGATAAAAGATTAAACCGAACCTGCCGGCGCTTTTCATTGACAGAGCTGTCATTCTCAGGCGTCTCTTCTTGTGCTTCTTGATTTTGTCCATTGCTTCCGCCAAACAGCATTTCAAACGGATTGCGCTGATTCTTCTGCCCCTTCTTAGAAGGCGCCAGAATCTGAACAATACGCTCATTGGCCATTTCTTCCGCTTTGTCTTTTACCTCTTCGGTCCGTTCCAGCTTGACCATTCGGATCGCTGTTTCCACCAAATCCCGCACCATGGATTCAACATCACGGCCCACGTAACCGACTTCAGTAAATTTGGTGGCTTCTATTTTGACAAAAGGTGCACGAACGAGCTTTGCCAGACGCCGGGCAATCTCGGTTTTCCCGACACCTGTAGGCCCCATCATGAGAATATTTTTCGGTACGATTTCATCCCGGTCTTCTTCGCTGAGAAGACTTCGCCGATAGCGGTTGCGTAAAGCTACGGCTACTGACTTCTTAGCCTCTTTCTGTCCAACAATATACTTATCAAGTTCGGCTACAATTTGCCTTGGGGTCATCGACTCGTTCTTCATCTCATTCCTCCGTCCTAAGAAAGTTCCTCTACAATAATATTACTGTTCGTATATACACAGACCTCAGAAGCGATCTGAAGGGCTTCCCTTGCGATTTCAGACGCGTCAAGGTGACCTGCATGACGCTTCAGCGCCCGGCCGGCTGACAGAGCAAAATTGCCCCCTGAGCCGATCGCCAGCACATCATCATCGGGTTCTATAATCTCTCCGCCGCCGGAGATCAGAAGCATACCGGTTTTATCCATAACGATCATCAAGGCTTCAAGCTTACGTAATATACGGTCCTGACGCCAATCTTTTGCGAGTTCAACAGCTGCTCGCTGCAGATTGCCATGATGCTCTTCCAGTTTACCTTCAAATTTCTCGAATAATGTGATTGCATCCGCCACAGAACCGGCAAAACCGGCGACAACTTGTCCCCGGTATAGGCGCCGTACTTTTTTGGCGGTTTGCTTCATCACGACGTTTTGCCCGAACGTAACCTGTCCATCACCTGCAATAGCAGCTTTACCTTGATGCCGGACGGCACAGATCGTCGTCGCGTGAAAAGTCATCTCCATAATGGCAAACCTCCTCATACGAATTGTATTAGATTTCTTTTTGATCCATATAGAATGAAGTTTATAATTTATACACAGGTCCACTTCGCTTCTCCAGATTGATTCTCACTCTACGTTAACATGTTAATTTTATATTCAGTCTATCTAGTTCTAATTATTAATAATTACGAAGCTCATGTGTGTGAATGAATTCGCCCAGCTTCTCAAGTGCTCGGTTAGCGAGCGCCTCATTCTTCTCTTTTTTGTTGCGAATTCGGTTGGGGAGGGCTGGCAGCAGACCAAAGTTGGCATTCATCGGCTGAAAATGTTTAGGGTCCGCATTGGTTATATAGTGGGACATACTCCCTATGGCAGCTTCCTCTGGAAATACTATGCCTTCCTGCCCCGTTGCAGCTCTAGCAGCATTAATCCCTGCAATCAAGCCGGAAGCCGCGGATTCTACATATCCTTCCACACCCGTCATCTGCCCTGCCAGGTACAGTCCAGGCCGACCTTTAACCTGATAAGTAGGTTCCAGCAGCTTTGGTGAATTGACGAACGTATTGCGATGCATAACACCATATCGTACTATCTCAGCGTTCTCAAGACCCGGAATCATGGAGAACACACGCTTCTGCTCTCCCCACTTTAGATGTGTCTGGAAGCCTACCAAATTGTAAAGTGTGCCTGCTGCGTTGTCCTGACGAAGCTGAACAACTGCGTATGGCAGTTTGCCGGTATGCGGGTTCACAAGTCCGACTGGTTTCATCGGTCCGAACAATGCGGTTTGCTTGCCGCGTTTCATCATTACTTCAATAGGCATACAGCCTTCGAAATAAATTTCTTTTTCGAATTCCTTCAGTTCGGCAACTTCAGCACTGATTAAAGCATCGTAAAATGCATTGAACTCTTCTTCTGTCATGGGACAGTTTAAATATGCAGCTTCACCCTTATCGTATCGCGATGCGAGATAGACCTTGCTCATATCAATGGAATCTTTTTCAATGATCGGTGCTGCTGCATCATAAAAGTAAAAATAGTCTTCACCCATCAGTTTTCGGATTTGTTCCGACAGCGCAGGTGATGTAAGCGGACCTGTTGCGATCACAACGATCCCTTCATCAGGTATATGCTGAATTTCTTCGTTTACAACCTGAACCAGAGGATGCTGATGAAGAGTTTCCGTAATTTCACCTGAAAAACCATCTCTGTCTACCGCGAGCGCTCCGCCAGCCGGAACTGCATTCCGGTCGGCCGAACCAATGACCAGGGAATTTAGCATTCGCATCTCTTCTTTTAAGACACCAACTGCATTAGTCATACCATTCGCACGGAGCGAGTTGCTGCACACGAGTTCAGCAAACTGATTTGTGTGATGAGCCGGCGTCTTAACAACAGGCCGCATTTCATACAAGGTAACCGGAATACCGCGGCTTGCCAGCTGCCATGCAGCCTCACTTCCAGCAAGTCCTGCTCCAATTACTGTTACTCTCTGTGTATCATTCACTTACATTAACCCCCTGTTTTCCTTACAAATCCGAACCGTCTTCCGGCTCTTCTACCATTTCTGTATGGTCGCAAGCAGTACACTGCAATTTGATTCCCTGCTTGCTTTTCTTCTCGGTCATCAAGCTGCCGCAGCTTGGGCAAGGCTTGGTCGACGGTTTATCCCATGAAACGTAATCACATTCCGGATACTTGTCACAGCCATAAAAAATACGGCCTTTTTTGCTTCTTCGTTCGACAACATGACCTTCTTTACAGGTAGGACATGTAACACCGATATCTTTAATAATCGGTTTAGTGTTCCGGCACTCTGGAAAGCCTGAGCAGGCAAGAAATTTTCCGAATCGGCCCAGCTTGTATACGAGATGCTTTCCGCATTTCTCACATATTTCATCTGAAACCTCATCTTCAATCTCAATTTCCTTCATTTCTTCTTCAGCAAAGGTAAGACGCTTCTCAAAGGATTGATAAAACTCTGCGAGAACCTTGACCCAGTCCTCGGATCCTTCTTCGACATGGTCCAAATTCCCTTCCATATTAGCTGTGAATTCCACATTCAGAATTTCCGGGAAAAACTGCTCCATCTGTTCGATGACCAGTTCTCCTAATTCTGTTGGCATAAACTTTTTCTCTTCAATAGCTACGTAGCCCCGCTTCTGAATCGTCTCCAGTGTCGGTGCATACGTACTTGGTCTTCCGATTCCGAGCTCTTCCAGTGTCCGTACTAACCTGGCTTCACTGTAACGAGGAGGCGGCTGCGTAAAATGCTGCTTCGGCTCGATCCCCTCGGTATCCGGTTGATCTCCGGATTTGAGTTCAGGAAGAAACTTTTCCTCTTCGGTTGTGCCGTCGTCGTTGCCTTCCACATACACTTTCATAAAACCAGGGAAACGCACCTTGGATCCTGTGGCACGGAAAGTGGCCGGCCCTGCGCTAATGTCAACTGACATGGTATCCAGAACAGCAGAGGCCATTTGACTGGCAACAAAACGTTCCCAGATCAGCTTGTACAAACGAATCTGATCACGGCTCATATATGACTTCACACTATCCGGATCACGAAGAATCGAAGTTGGTCTGATCGCTTCATGAGCGTCCTGCGCGTTCGCGGACTTTTTAGAGTACTGACGCGGGCTTTCTGGAACGAAATCATCGCCATATTTCTCTGCTATAAATTCCTTGGCTTCACCTTGGGCCGTTTCCGAGACACGATTGGAATCTGTACGCATATAGGTGATCAAACCTACAGTACCTTCCTTCCCAAGTTCCACCCCTTCATACAGCTGCTGTGCAACTGACATGGTCTTTGCGGCACGGAATCCCAGTTTCCTGGCAGCTTCCTGCTGCAGTGAAGACGTTGTGAAAGGCGGAGACGGGTGACGCTGCCGTTCTCTTTCTTTCACTTCAGCAACTTCAAAAGCCCTGCCCTGAATCACAGAGAGGATCTCATTCACATCCTGCTCGCTGCCAAGCTCTTTTTTATTGCCATCTAGCTTATGAAATTTCGCATCAAATGCACTGCCTTTAATGGCAAGCTTTGCTGTAATCGTCCAATATTCTTCCGGTACAAAAGCACTGATTTCGTTCTCACGGTCCAGAATGATCTTGACCGCAACAGACTGTACACGGCCGGCCGAAAGACCTTTTTTCACTTTTTTCCACAGCAGCGGACTGATTTTATATCCTACCAGGCGATCTAAAATACGACGTGCCTGCTGCGCATTTACTAGATCCATATTAATTTTGCGCGGCGTTTTAAAAGCATCCTTAACGGCTGTTTTCGTAATTTCATTAAATACGACCCTCAGACTTTGCGTTTCATCCAGATCGAGCGCATGCGCCAAGTGCCAGGCAATCGCTTCTCCCTCACGATCGGGGTCAGCTGCGAGATACACTTTTTTCACTTTCTTGCTGGCATCTTTAAGTTCTTTAAGAACAGAACCTTTTCCGCGGATCGTAATATATTTCGGATTGAAATCGTTTTCGACCTCAACTCCGATTTGGCTTTTCGGCAGATCACGAACATGGCCCATTGAGGCCTTTACGATGTATTTGCTGCCGAGATATTTGCCAATCGTTTTCGCCTTAGCCGGCGATTCTACGATGACGAGTGAATCCGCCACAGGTTCATCCTCCTCCAAAAATAACTTTCCTATTTTATATAATCTTATATATAGCGCCGGGTAGTTGGGTTATCTGTTTTTTTATGATTAAAGATAACAGAACTGAATGCAAAAGTCCAAAATTCCATCTAGACTCTCCCAACAACTCATCCAGGGTACGCGGTCCCTGCTGCAACATATGGTAAAGCTCGCTTTCATCATTTGTCAACCCGAGGTTATCCTTCCCACTCCCTGCACCTACACCATCAGGATGAACTTCTTCATCTCTATGGTGGCATTTAACCTGCCATCCATACTCTTCGGCAATATCCTTACCAGCCGTAACAAGTTTGGCTCCTTGTTTGATCAGATCCAATGTGCCTCTGCTCTTGGGAGAGGTGATCGGTCCGGGAACTGCGTAAACATCTCTTCCGGCTTCAAGTGCTGCATCGGCCGTGATGAGTGAACCGCTTCGAGCATCGGCTTCGACCACTAGAGTTCCCCAAGTGAGACCGGCAATGATTCGGTTGCGCTGCGGAAAAAATCCGGGATGAGCTTTTGTGCCTGGCGGATATTCAGATACAATGAGGCCCTCGCGGGAAATTTCTTCATATAATGAGCGGTTTTCCGGCGGATAGATGACATCAATTCCCGCGCCGAGCACAGCAATCGTATGTCCCTTGCAGCGTAAGGCCGTCTCATGAATAACACTGTCGATTCCCCGTGCCATCCCGCTGACAACACATATTCCTAATCCAATGAGATCTTCTGTTAAGAGTGAGGCCACTTTCCGGCCATATGCCGTCGGTACCCGGGTTCCCACCATAGCGATGCTCGGTGTATCCAGAAGTTCTTGATCTCCAAACGTATATAATACCCACGGAGCCTGGGGAGAAGACTTTAACATGTCAGGATAACCTGCATCAAAAATAGTGATCACTCCCATCCTGCCATCTTTCCATACTGACAGCTTTCGGCATACCTTGTCGACAGACTCCGCCAACTCACAAGAGAGCTTCTGAGCTATTTCGACAGAAAGACCGATTTCCTTCCATTCCTTATCGCGATAAGTTACCATCTCTGGGCTTAAACCGTGTTGATAAATCTTATCCAGTGTCTTCCAGCCAATTCCCTCCGTCTCATGCAATGCGATCAAAATCGCTTGAATGCTGCTGTAGTCCACGTTACCCTCTCCTTAATCATGAATTGATTAAAAACACAAAAAGCAACCTTTTATTTCCTGCAAGGAAATAAAAGGTTGCTTACCTGTTTATCTAACTATGAGGTAAAGATATATTAGTGTGTTGTGCAGAGATTCAAAATCCCTTTTTCCTCCAAGACACTAACAAGTGTAGATCCCATCTCCGAAGGCGTTGGCGATACTTTAATACCGCATGCTTCCAGTACGGAAATTTTCTCACTCGCCGTTCCTTTTCCGCCTGAAATAATCGCTCCGGCGTGACCCATACGTTTTCCTGGAGGCGCAGTTGCACCACCGATAAAGCCCACAACCGGTTTGGTCATGTTTTCTTTGATCCACTCGGCTGCTTCTTCTTCTGCAGTTCCGCCAATCTCCCCGATCATGATGACCGCGTGAGTCTGCGGATCTTCATTGAAAAGCTTCAGAATGTCGATGAATTCAGAACCTTTTACCGGGTCACCGCCGATTCCTACTGCAGAGGATTGACCTATGCCGCGCGCTGTCAGCTGATGTACCGCTTCATAAGTAAGGGTACCGCTTCGAGACACCACACCCACATGGCCAGGCATATGAATATATCCCGGCATGATACCGATCTTACATTCACCCGGCGTAATAACACCAGGGCAGTTCGGACCGATCAGCGTCGTTTTTTTGCCTTCCATATAACGAGCTACCTTCACCATATCGAGAACTGGTATGCCTTCTGTAATACAAATAACCAGTTCCATTTCGGCATCGATCGCTTCAAGAATAGAATCGGCTGCAAAAGCCGGTGGTACATAAATAACACTAGCAGTAGCACCAGTTGCGGCTTTTGCTTCTTCAACAGTATTAAATACCGGAAGCGTTACGTTTTCACCGTTTTCCAGCGCTATTTCAACCTGTGTTCCGCCCTTGCCGGGAGAAGTTCCTCCGACCATCTGCGTTCCATAATCCAACGCACCTTTTGCATGGAAAAGAGCGGTTTTGCCAGTGATCCCCTGGGTGATCACTTTTGTATGCTTATCGACCAAAATACTCACGATTGATTCACATCCCCTAACTGTTTTTTGAAAATGAAAGCAACCGCACGGCGGGATCACGGGATCCTTCGTGCCATGCTCCTGAAGGAATGAATATTACTGAACGAGAGAAACGATTTTCTGTGCTCCGTCAGCCATGGAATCGGCCGGAACAATGTTCAATCCGGACTCCGCCAAGATTTTCTTACCCAGATCTACATTCGTACCCTCAAGACGAACTACGAGCGGACGCGTAAGGCCCAGCTGTCTTGCGGCTTCCACAACACCGCTGGCAATAACGTCACAACGCATAATGCCGCCGAAGATGTTGACGAAGATCCCTTTTACCTGCGGGTCAGACAGAATGATTTTAAACGCTTCGGTAACCTTTTCTGTCGTTGCACCGCCCCCTACATCAAGGAAGTTGGCCGGGTCGCCGCCATAGTATTTGATAATATCCATGGTAGCCATCGCAAGTCCAGCTCCATTAACCATGCAGCCGATGTTTCCGTCCAGTGCTATGTAACTCAGATCGTACTTGGACGCTTCGATTTCCTTCTCGTCTTCTTCATCCAGATCACGAAGCTCCTGGATATCCTTGTGGCGGAATAGTGCGTTGGAATCAAAGTTCAGCTTCGCATCCAATGCCATTACGTTTCCGTCTCCGGTAACGACAAGCGGATTAATCTCGGCGATCGAGCAATCCTTTTCCACAAAAGCTGTATAAAGCGCAATCATAAATTGGGATGCTTTATTCACCAGTTCTTTTGGTATGTTGATGGCATAGGCCAGTTTACGAGCCTGGAACATTTGCATGCCTACCGCAGGATCAATAACTTCTTTGAAGATTTTCTCAGGCGTTGCAGCAGCAACTTCTTCGATTTCCGTTCCGCCTTCTTCGGAAGCCATCATGACAACACGGCCGGTGGTTCTGTCAACAACAACGCCGACATAATATTCCTTGCGGATGTCACAGCCTTCTTCGATAAGCAAACGCTTAACTTCCTTGCCTTCTGGTCCTGTCTGATGTGTAACAAGCACTTTGCCTAAAATTTCTTCAGCATAAGCCCGTACTTCATCCAGTCCTTTGGCGACTTTAACACCGCCTGCTTTACCGCGTCCACCTGCATGGATTTGAGCCTTGACAACCGTTACAGGACTGCCCAGCGATTGAGCTGCTTCCACAGCTTCTTCCACCGTAAAGGCCACCTTGCCGTTCGGAACAATCACTCCATATTGCTTCAGTACTTGTTTTCCTTGATATTCATGGATATTCATTCTGGAATCCTCCTATCAAACTGACTGGAAAAAGGCCATTCTCACCTGTATATAAACCCAAGCTATTGTATCACGTTTTTAAAACGCTTACCTTAAAAATATGATAGGTCATCCACAGTATTTTGATATGAGTATGATTCCTTCAAGAGAATGCTTGGGAAATTATGTTAACCCATCTTCTATTTGATCAAGTTCAATTTGTATTTTTGCTTGTAAAATAGCATGGGGTTTGGGAAGATGGATGTGGATATTTTCGGAATTTAATCTGGCATATGAAGATTTGCGTTAAGATTAGCGTAAGCGCCTTCAGAAGGAGGATCCTGATGAATTGGTTGAAATCTTTTTTTTCGCTCCATTCCCTGTTTTACAAAATGCTGATCTATTTTCTCATTGTGATCACTCTGCTATCTTCCTATAATTTATGGTCCATGACCTATTATTCCCGAAATGTAAATAACGAGATCGTCAAATATAACCTGAACCTGATCGGAAATACAGTCGACAATTTTGAAAAGCAGTATACCACCTGGAAGAATCTGTTCCTCAATCTACAGCATGATGAGTTTGTGGCCAATATCAGCAGACAGGCAGATGGCGGAGGAAAAAGAGGCATTGATTATCTGCAGGTGGATATCGTTATGGATCAAATCCGTACACAGGTTACCCAGCCCTATTATCATTTGAACAATGTCATGGTTTACTACCCCAAGCATTCATTCCTCATTGAGCGGGACGGCATTGTTAACGATGACCGGATGTTTGACCATTATTATAAAAGCAGCTCATACCCCTATGAGTTCTGGAAAAGTGAAGACAGCAGCCCCGGATTTATGCATTTTCTGCCCGCCAGCTCCTTTTCCGTCAGTACACAAAACAATGAGCTGCAGCTGCTGCCGATCTTGACGAATACACAAAACAGTCCATGGAAAATCATTGCCTTTGTAAATCTGAACAGCTGGTATGAGTCTTATAAAGGGATGGCTGGTTCCAACTTTCTGCTGGTGAATCAAGAAGGGACCACACTCTTCCAATCTGCTCCAGACACAGAGCCTCATCCATTGCCGGAATGGGATGGCAAAAGTGAATGGATGATGGAGAACGGAACCTACTATTTTTTTGAAAAAGGGGCACATTCCGGCCTGACCTACATTTCTGTCATTCCGCATAATCAGCTCAATCAGAGCATCAGCCGCATGAACTGGATCGCTGTGGTGCTGTTTGCTTCAACACTGTTCATCGGAACCTTGGCTTCATGGTTCTTCTCCCGCAATATCAACCGTCCTTTAAGAAAAATGATTACTGGACTCGGGCAGGAGAAGATGGATTTGTATCAAGGCACCATTTCTGAATTTACTGCAATTTCAAATCATCTTCATGGACTGCAGCATGAACGCAATTCGATCAAGGAATGGATGGACAATACAAAACCGCTGCTCACCAGCTACAACTACCTGGCCAAATTTAAAAACATTGAAATTGATACCGATGCTTCAAAAGAGCTTTGGGTTGGCGAAGGAGCCTTTATGGTCATTGTCTATCAGCTGCGCTGCAGACATCTTTCTTCTGCTCCGCTGCATGCCTTGATGACGAAAGCGACAGGAAAGATCAAGGATGTGATTACCCTTCAGGTGAATCAGGCTTTTCCTTTGTCTCATACCCTGCAAATGGAAGGCAGTCAAATCATATCCATTGTGTATACCCAGGAAAAATCGAAGCACCTGCAGGAGTGTCTGCACCGTCTCAAGACGATTTTCGACCATGATCATCGTACATACCTTGTGAATATTGGCGTTTCATCCGTTTTTCAGGATACTTCAGAATTCGATCAGGCCTATGCTGAAGCCATCTCTCTTCTGCGCCAGGCCATGCCTTTGGAGGAAACCCAGATCATTTGGGAGATCGAGCCCCAGGCAGATATAACAGGATTCTCTCCAGAGCAGGAGCATGAATTTTTCGTTAATGTTCAGGCAGGGAACGAGAGCAGCAGCCAGCAGCTTCTCGAACGCGCACTGGCAAGAATGCACCGCCAGCAGGCCACTGCGGAGCAGTTGAGTCATTTTGCGGCATCGGTATCGGGTCGGATGAGAAAGACTTTAGACCTTTTGAAGATCAGTGACGATGTGCTGCCGGATTATAAGGAAAAGCTCGCATACTGTGTCACGCCTGAGCAATATCGGGAGATTCTTCTGGATGAAGTCGCTCATGCCACAAGGGCGATCTCTCTGAAGAGGGAAGAGCATTACGATATTATTCAGTATGTCATACACTATTTGGAATCTCATTATACGGAGGATATCTCGCTGGAGCAGCTTGCATCAAAACTGAACATGTCGCCTACGTACCTTTCGGGATATATCAAAGAGAAAACAGGCAGCAACTTCAGCGACCAGCTGAATGGCATTCGAATCGCAAAGGCGAAAGAGCTTCTGAAAACGACAAATATGCCGATCCAAGAAGTAGGACAGCACATCGCTTACCGCAATGTCACTTCTTTTATCCGCATGTTCAAAAAAATAACCGGCCAAACACCAGGTGATTACCGGAAAACCCACTGGGTCCGATAACTGCTTGGTGAGCGGCCGGTGCGCTTATCCTTTTACGGAGCCGATCAGTGCTCCCTTAACAAAGTATTTCTGGATAAATGGATACACACAAAGGATCGGTAACGTAGACACCATAATGGTCGCAAATTTCAATCCATCTTCTACAATAACAATATCTCCGACGATCGGACCGTCGGTTCCTGTAAATTGACCGGACAGTACGATATTTCTGAGAATGACTTGCAGCGGCTGCAAATCGGCATCCCGCAAGTATAACAGCGGCCCCATGAAGTTATTCCACATACCGACTGCGTAGTATAACCCGATGGTTGCAAAAACCGGCTTGGACAACGGAAGCACAATCCTGAAAAATATGCCGATCTCCGACAGTCCGTCTATTTTACCGGACTCTTCCAGCTCCTGAGGCAGTCCCAGGAAAAAGGTGCGCATAATCAACAGGTTCCAGGTGCTCACAGCGCCAGGCAATACCATACCCCAGACTGTGTTGACCAGTCCGAGTTCCTTGACAACCAGAAAGGTAGGAATCATGCCTCCACCAAAAAACATCGTAAAAACAATCAGAAGCAGAATGGGTTTGCACATGACCATCTTGGTTTTAGATAATGAATATGCTCCTAAGGCGGTAACTAATAAAGAAATTGCTGTTCCGAGAATCACATAAATTAACGTGTTTTTATACCCTGTCAATACTCTTCCATCCTCAAACACATATTGATACATGTCCAGGTTAAATCCCTTTGGCCATAACCATACCTCACCTGAGGCAATCGCAGCGGAATCACTGAGAGAAACCGCCATCATATAGACAAACGGGTACAAGCAAGCAAAAACTACGCCTGACAGCAGGAAGGCATTTAAGACGTCGAACCAGCTCCACTTCCATTTCGATTTCATGTTGTTCCTCCTCTACCAAATACTGCTTCCGCTGACACGGCGGCTGATGTAATTTGCTCCAATAATAAAGATAAAGCTGATAATACCGGTAAACAGATCAATCGCCGTAGCATAGCTGTAATTGCCCTGAGTCAAACCGACCCGATAGACATAAGTCGATATAATATCTGCTGTCTCATAGGTCGCCGGTGTTGCAAGAAGGTATACTTTCTCGAACCCGATCTCCAGTATTTTTCCGATATCGAGGATCAGAATAATGACGATGGCCGGTGCGATCCCTGGAAGTGTGATATTCAGCGTCTGCTTCCAGCGGTTAGCTCCATCCATCCGTGCCGCTTCGTACAGCTGCGGATCAATGGCTGTCAGAGCAGCCAGGAATATAATCGTTCCCCAGCCGATATGCTGCCAAATGTCTGAGCTGATATATATCGTTCTGAACCAAGAGGATTCGACTAGAAAATTGATCTTGTCAAGTCCCACTGCACTGATCATTTGGTTAATCAATCCTCCTGTAGGAGACAAAAACATGACCGCAATCCCGGCTACGACGACATTGGAAATAAAATGCGGGAGGTAGCTCACCGTCTGGACAAACCGTTTCAGAAAAGATTTACTCACTTCATTTATGAGCAGAGCGAGTATAATCGGCGCGGGAAAACCAAATATCAGTTTATATAATCCAAGCAGGAATGTATTTCGAAGGACTGGCCAGAAGTCTGGCGTATTAAAAAACATGTTAAAGTACTTAAATCCCACCCAATCACTTTCCGTAATTCCTTTGAACAAATTGTAGTCCATGAAAGCAATGGAAATACCAAATATAGGAACATACTTAAAAATCAAATAATACAACGCACACGGCAGCAGCAGGATCAGAAGATACCTGTCTCGCTTTACTCTTCCCATAAAACTCATTTCTTTAGGTGCCTGCAACAACGTATCCTCCTTAGATGCTGGAATGAGTTCATTACGATCATCCTCTTATTACAGACGGACTCCGCTGAGAATCGCAGAGCCTGTCTGTAAAGAGAACCCTGTACACTCTTACTATTTACTTATTTCCCTTCGTTCAGGAAGGATTGGTTACGCTCATAAGCGGCTTTATAGACATCCAGCACCTGCTGGACACCAAGTTTATTTACTTCTTTAACGTAAGCATCCCATTCATCCATTTTTTTCTGGCCCAAAATAAACTTGGCGATCTGCTCTTCGTGATATTTTTTAACGGTTTCTCCTACCATGCCGAGAACTTCATTTTCTTCATTGGTGAAGGCCAGCCGTGGCTGCGCTTTGGTTTCATGATCTGGTGCGATTTTCATCGCCTCCTGCATTTTCGGAGAATACATCGATTCAAATGCTGTCATATCCAATACCGTATGCGCACCAATGGTGGCAATCCCTGTCTTTGTTCTCAAATCTCCGAACTCTTTATATTCAGCATTGAACTTGCGCTCCCCGTTCTCGGTTGTAAAGGTTTCCCCTTCTTTCCCCCACGTTGCAAGCTCAATCCCTTCAGGGGAGTACAGGAAATCAAGATATTTAAGAAGTGTCTCCTGGTCCTTGGTAGTCGATGCTACTGCGAAACCATCACCCTGCAAACCGGCGAACACATTCTGAGACTTGCCATCCGGTGTCCCTACTGGCGGAACCATATAATCAAGGCTGAACTCCGAGGCATTGTCACCCAGAACAAGCGGAAGCTCATCCATAATCCCGATATAGTCACTGGCAATAAACGCTTTATTCTGAAGAAGCAAATCGTTAAACTGCTTCCGTTTATGGGCCATAAAATCCGGTGCAACTAACCCCTCTGTATAAAATTTATTCATATATTCGACCATTACTTTGTAGTTGTCCTCTGTCGGACCGTAACGCCATTCCTCTGTGTCATAATCAAAATAATAACTGCTGTGCGTGTTAAATCCCGGTGACATATTAATCAATGGGCTTAAACCGTTGAAGACAGCAATCGGGAAGCTGTCCGGATATAATTCCTTCAGCTTTTTCGCAGTAGTGTACAGCTCATCATAGGTTGTTGGAGGCGTCAGATCATGCTTTTTAAAGATGTCATCACGGTAAAGCCAGGATCGTCTGGACTGCTGTTCAAGTCCATACAGAGGCAGAAAGTAGTTCTTGCCTTCAGGAGAGAGAATCGCGCCCTTTACATCGGAATGATCGTCCAGAAATTTTTTGTAGTTTGGCATTTTATCCAAATGCTCGAAAAAGTCGACGAATGCACCGCTGCTGCCATGGGTATTGGCGGCATTCAAGCTGTTAACCATCATTAAATCCGGCATTTCCCCTGAAGATATAGCCAGGTTCATCGTGGTTGTATAATCACTCATCACCGGCTGCACCTTGAAGGATACGCCTGTTTCTTCTTTAAGGAATTTATAGATTGGCCAGTTTTCTTTATAAGGCCAGTTCGTATGGGAGAAGGTCATCATTTCTAATGTGACTTCTTTTGTCCCCAAGTCAACGCTTTCAGAACCTCCCTCACCAGCGCCGTCTTTTGCGCATCCGCTTAATAATGATCCTGTCAGTAAAGCAGCAAGCGCTGCCTTTCCCAGCTTTCGATTCCAAATGCTCATGTCATCGTCCCCTTCATTTCTTTAATGATAAAGCGGTCAACTGTATCGATCCGATTGCCGCTTACGGAATTGATTCTACTTGACCATTCCATAAATGACCATTCACATTCCTTCCCGTAATCCTCTGCTGCTACGATTCAGAAGAAGTGTTAATGATCTGAAATAAGGTATATTTATTGCTTAAATCCCTTGCTGCTAAAGGATTTCTCTACTTTTGCAGACTTGGGAAAAGGATTGCGATTGACAGATGCCGGACAAGCTTCTACAATACGGACTATACGATTCGCGAAAATGAGGAAGCACCCTTTTCGAGTAATTTGAAGAGAGGTGCTTTTTATTTATGTATGGAAAATTGCACAGCGCCTGCCTGTATGGCATTGATGGTGTAATGATTCAAGTGGAAGTTGATTTGGCCAATGGTCTGCCCCAAACCTCCATTATCGGATTACCTGACTCCTCGATCCGGGAATCGGTAGAACGCGTTCGAGCTGCGATTAAAAATTGTGGTTATACCTACCCTCTTCAGCGCATCACGATTAATCTGGCCCCGGCAGACTTGCGAAAAGAAGGCTCAGCCTTCGATCTGGCTGTAGCATTAGGCATTCTGATCACCAGCAGTCAGCTGACACTCCCATCCCAGGATCGTCTCCTGATCCTGGGTGAGCTGGCTCTGGACGGAAGTCTGCGCCCGGTTACCGGTACACTGTCCATCGCAGAGCGGGCCAAACGGGAAGGTTATGATGGACTGCTGCTTCCTTTAGCCAATGCACCGGAAGCCGCGCTGATTCAAGGTCTGCAGATTTACGGACTTTGTCATCTGAATGAATTGACAGAATACCCGGCCGGGTCAGGAGAAAAATCGAAAAGCTCACAGGGACAACAAGAAGCAGCAGCCGTTAACTTGGAGAAGCTTAGATTTACTCCAGCTCCAAAAGGTCGCGATCTGTCTCACAGCGGATCTTATGCTTCGGATGAAGATTACAGTGATGTGTACGGGCAGCTGCACATCAAACGAGCTTTGACAATTGCTGCTGCCGGCATGCACAATATTCTGTTAATCGGACCTCCAGGTACCGGAAAAACCATGCTGATCAAACGCCTGCCTTCGATCATGCCGGATCTCAGCGAGAAGGAGTCTCTGGAGACGACCAAAATTTTCAGCGCAGCCGGAAAACTCAAACAAGAGGACGGACTGCTTCGTAAACGCCCTTTTCGTTCACCACATCACACCATTTCGCAGGGCGGTCTCATCGGCGGAGGCAGCATTCCCAAACCGGGAGAAGTCAGCCTCGCCCATCGCGGCATTCTGTTTCTGGACGAGCTCCCGGAATTCTCACGCCATGTGCTGGAAGTGCTTCGTCAACCGCTGGAAGATCATGAAGTTACCATCAGCCGGGCCCGGGCTGTCTTTACGTATCCATCCCGCTTTATGCTGGCCTGTTCCATGAATCCTTGTCCTTGCGGATATTACGGGGCAGACACTCCACTGCATCGCTGCACCTGCAGCCTCCCCAGAATTGCAGGCTACCGTTCCAAAATCTCCGGCCCGCTTCTGGACCGGATTGACATTCAAGTCGATGTTCCCAGACCTCGTGAACGTCCCGGCACTTCTCAGCCTCTCTCATCTGCCGAGATGCGTGAAGAAGTGCTCCGTGCACGAGCCATTCAGCTGAAGCGATATCATCAGTTTCCGATCAGCTGGAACAGCGAATTGCATGGAAGCACACTCAGGCGGTTTGCACATCTGGATGAATCGGCAGGCAAACTGCTGCATGCTGCATTAGAATCCCTTGGCCTCAGCATGAGAGCGTATGACCGAATTTTGAAAATATCGAGGACGATTGCAGATCTCGAGGGATCATCTAACATCAATGCCGATCATATCGCGGAAGGAATTCAGTATCGCCAGCTGGATGCCAAACAGGTTTATCAAGATGAAATTATGGATGATTAAAGCCAAAAAAAGCGAGCGCGCCGTTAACTAACCGGTGCGCTCGCTTTTTATAAACAAGGATGCCTGTGATGCTATCAATATTCTAGTTCTTTATTTCAGTCTTTAAATGTTGGGATCTCTAAAATGCATTAGGAATATGATCAAGTGACTCTTCCTCTAACTCAGCGGATAATATGACGGCCACCACATCAAAGCGGATCTGCATGTGGTCATAATGATTCATATGAATATACTGACGGGCTGTACCGCGCACCTGTTGAATTTTACGAAAATCTACGGATTCTCCCGGTGTCCCGAAGAACCCTGTCGCGCTGCGGCTCCTCACTTCAACAAAAACAAGTTGATCTCGGTCCAATGCCACAATATCCAGCTCACCGAAACGGCACCGCCAGTTGCGGTCCAGAATCTGTAATCCTTTTAACATTAAAAAGCGAACAGCTGCTTCTTCGGCGGCCGCCCCTTTTTGCTGCTTGGTTATTTTCCTGCGGCCTGTTTCCCGATTCATAGCTGATTCTCCCCTTTTTTTGCGCGATTCTCAGTCTGGTACACGTAAGTAAGCACTTCTGCCACCAGCTGATATAACTCAGGCGGGATCTGCTGATCCAAATCCAGCTTCGACAGCACCTCTACCAGTGCCGCATCCTCCTGTACAGGGACCCCATTTGCCTTAGCCCGCTCCAGAATTGTTTCAGCCAGCCTGCCTTGGCCTTTGGCAGTTACGATCGGTGCCTCACTTTCTCCGGGGCTGTATTTCAAAGCCACTGCTTTTTTCATTGCTTTAGTCGGCTCTTTAGATTCATTGGAGAGGTCGCTCATATTTTCAAATCCACCCCTTTGTAGGCATCCGGTATGTAGTCCAAAGCCGAATTCCCATCATAAGAGATAGGCTCTGCTTCAGGTTCGGGAAAAGGGGTCGTTTTTATGCTCAGCAGCTGATAGCCGATACCTTCCACAGCTCCAGCAAGAGTCTGTCTTTGAGATGCAAACAACTCCTGTGCCCAGGGCTGATCATTTTTCATTTGGATGCTGACAATTCGGTCTACTACCTGTACGTCAATGACGGTATGACCCAGAGTCTTCATATCCAGATCAAACCACAGCCGGCAGTTCGTATGATCGAGTTCACCTTTGCGGCCTCTTTTGGACTGTATTTGAACCGAGGCGGTCTGCTCACCATCCGGTCCATGAAGGGGAATAAACATGGTGATCTGTGCAAACGGAGCGGTCCGGTCTGTATTTAACAGCAGCTGCTGGCCTGTCAGATGCTGCAGCACTTGCTGTGCAGCGTCCCGAAAGGATAACGGCAGCTCGTCAGCAGTCGAAAGCTGAAGCAGCAGGCCTTTGATGCTCTCCTGCAGTTCTGCGGCCTCGGTATGGGCCAGCGCAGCAGGCATATGCTGCAGAGGCGCCGGCCGATCCTGTCCGGGCGGGAAGCTGCTGGCATGCGGCAGCGGACGCGGCATTTCAGCGTCCGCTGCGTCGGCGGGAGCGCCCGCGGCGGGGCCTGCGGCTGCGCTTGCGCCCGCGGCGGGGCCTGCGCCCACGGCGG
>NZ_JABBPN010000007.1 GCF_012933385.1 Paenibacillus lemnae | reverse complement strand
AGCCGGCCGGCACAGACGGCGGGCGCAAGGCCAGCCCGCCGCAGCCCGCGGCCCCTGAGCCGGGCCGCGGCCAGGCGCCTGCGGCGCCCGAGCAGGGCGGTTCGTCCATGGACCGCCTGCTGAAGGCCAAGAACCGTAGCCAGCGGTAAGTTGACGCGGGTCGCAGCGCCTACATGCCACAAACTCTCCACCCTCACGGAATATCCGTGGATGGGTGGAGAGTTTTTAGGTTATAACCTCTCATGCAAGGGGCATAATGCATAAGGGCTTTTCCCTACTTTTTGATGAAGAACAAGATGAAGAAAAGATGAAAGATAATTCCCGTATGGCAAAGAAAGTCATCAGATGATACAATAAGAGTCAAATTGATATTTTCAACTTTCCTAATTGCTCTTAGCCAGTTATCACCCCGGTTATAGCGACAAAAGAAGCTTGGATCAAGCACAGTACTTGAGGAGGATTATTCAATGACAACTAATCAGACGATCGACAATTTGTCTATCGCAACGATCCGTACGCTCGCGATTGATGCGATTGAAAAAGCGAAATCAGGTCATCCTGGTATGCCGATGGGTTCCGCACCGATGGGATACCAGCTCTTTGCCAAAACGATGAACCATAACCCTGACCAGCCGTCGTGGATCAACCGCGACCGTTTTGTGCTGTCTGCCGGTCATGGCTCCATGCTGCTCTACAGCCTGCTGCACCTGTCCGGTTATGATTTGTCCCTGGAGGATTTGAAGCAGTTCCGTCAATGGGACAGCAAAACTCCGGGTCATCCCGAGTTTGGTCACACTGCTGGTGTAGATGCTACAACAGGTCCGCTTGGACAAGGTGTTGCTATGGCTGTAGGTATGGCAATGGCTGAAGCGCATATGGGCGCAGTTTATAATAAAGATGATTTTAAAGTGGTAGACCATTACACGTATGCCATCTGTGGTGATGGTGACCTTATGGAAGGCGTATCCGCAGAATCGGCTTCCCTGGCTGGCCATCTGAAGCTGGGCAAGCTGATCATGCTGTATGATTCCAATGATATCTCCCTGGACGGCGAGCTGAACCTGTCGTTCTCCGAGAACGTAGCCCAGCGATTTGAAGCGTATGGCTGGCAGGTGCTTCGTGTGGAAGACGGCAACGATCTTCCGGCGATCGAGAAAGCAATCTCGGAAGCGCAGAGCGACTCCGAGCGTCCAACCCTGATCGAAGTGAAAACCATCATCGGTTTCGGAAGCCCGAACAAGCAGGGCAAGGGCGGCCACGGCGGTACGCACGGTTCCCCGCTGGGTACTGAAGAAGCGAAGCTGACCAAAGACTTCTACAAATGGGTATACGAAGAGGATTTCTACGTACCTGAAGAAGTAGCTGCGCATTTCGCAGAGGTGAAAGATCGCGGTATTGCAGCTTACCAGGCGTGGGAAAATCAGTTTGCGAAGTACAAGGATGCCTATCCTGAGCTGGCAGCGCAATTTGAATCCGCAGTTGCAGGCAAGCTTGCTGAAGGCTGGGACAAAGATTTGCCGGTATACAGCCCGGACGACAAAGCAGTATCCACACGGGTAGCTTCTGGTAAAGCATTGAACGGATTGACAGCAGGCGTACCACAGCTGCTGGGCGGTTCTGCTGACCTGGAAAGCTCCACCATGACTCATCTGAATGACCTGGCAACCTTTACAGCGAAAAGCTATGAAGGCCGTAATGTGTATTATGGTGTGCGTGAATTTGCAATGGCGGGCGCGAACAACGGTATCGCCCTGCATGGTGGTCTGAAGGTATTTGGCGGTACGTTCTTCGTCTTTACCGACTACCTGCGTCCAGCCATTCGTCTGGCGGCAATCATGAAGCTTCCGGTTACGTATGTACTGACTCACGACAGTATTGCTGTCGGTGAAGACGGTCCAACACATGAGCCGATTGAACAGCTTGCATCCCTGCGCATCATTCCAGGCTTGACAGTGATTCGTCCGGCAGATGCCAACGAAACATCAGCAGCATGGGCTTACTCCATGGAGAACCAGGATCGTCCGGTTGCATTGGTGCTTACCCGTCAGAACCTGCCTGTGCTGGCTGGCACTGCGGAGAACGCACGTGAAGGCATCAAACGCGGTGCTTATGTCGTTTCCGATGCGAAAGAGGGCAAGGCACAAGCTCAAATTCTGGCAACCGGTTCTGAAGTACAGCTGGCTGTTAAAGCACAGGAAGCTTTGGCACAGGAAGGCATTCAGGTTCGTGTTATCAGCATGCCTAGCTGGGATCTGTTCGATGCACAGGATCAAGCTTATAAAGATTCCGTACTGCTTCCGGATGTTAAAGCTCGTCTGGCTGTCGAAATGGCTCATCCGTTCGGATGGGAGCGTTTTGTCGGGGATCAGGGCAGCATTCTTGGAATCTCCACATTCGGCGCTTCCGCCCCGGGAGACCGCGTTGTGGCTGAATACGGATTTACAGTTGAAAATGTGGTCAGCCGCGTAAAAGCACTGCTGTAAACACCAGCCGCATCCAGCAATAGAAATAGTAATCGGCACCCGCTAAGGTAATAAAGCTGCGGGTGCCGATCTATATACATAGGGCGAGAGGGGAAGAAAATCAGATGGCTCAATTCAAGAATGCTTCGGTACAGAAGGAAGCGAATATCTATTATGAAGGTCAGGTGACCAGCCGCACGGTTATGCTGGAGAATGGAGATAAGGTCACGCTGGGTATCATGCTGCCGGGAAGTTATGAGTTCGGTACGGACGGACCGGAAATTATGGAAATTTTATCAGGAGATCTGAAGGTGCTGCTTCCAGGAGAAGAGTCCTGGCAGGAAATTCAGGGTCAAGCGACTTTCCATGTTCCCGGCAATGCCTCCTTCAAGCTGGAGATCCGGACCGTAACCGATTACTGCTGCTCTTACCCAACGGCTTAACATGGCAAAAAGGCTCGGAATCTCTTTAAAGGTCCCGAGCCTTTGCAAGCTAAAGTTTTACTTTTGTGATTCTTCCGGAATATCAACAATAACACCCAGGTAGTGAGGGCTGCTGGTGTCATGCTCGACCTCACCGCTGGCCAGCTGTTGTTTGTTGTCAAACAGGCTGTAGAAGGTCATGCCCACAGGATACCGGAATTGAAATTTGGCCACAGTCCAGCCCTGAACATCAGGCTGTGTACCGATTTCCTGCTTGAACAGGGAAGGCAGGAAGAACAGCTTGCTGTGTTTTCCTGTGCTTTTGTCCATATCCATCTTGGCCTGCCATTTCAGCTCGAATATATGGTCTGTGATTTCGTAGTAGCTGATCAGATCGTTATCGACCTCGAAGAATTTGTCCGAATGGCCCTGCTGGAAGATGTAATCCTGTCCCTGCATTTCCATGTAGGTGCTTTCCAGCGGAGCCTTTGCGAGCTTCGAGATTCTAGGCAGCTGCAGGGCTGCGTTGCGTGAAGCTGCCAGATCGTTGCCCTCGTAATGGGAAACATTCACGTCGTACTGTTTTCCGATATAGGCCGTTTTGGTATGGTTATTCCAGTAGATTTCCGCACCAAAGGCCTCTGATGCTGCTCGAAGCGGGAACATCGTTCTGCCGTCTTGAATGAACGGGGCTGATTGCAGTTTGGTTTCTTTCCCGTTGACGCTGATTGTGCTCTTCCCGGCAGTCAGAACCACCTTGGTTCCTTGTGATTGTATGGTCACAGTTTTGGATTTATTGTTGTAGTGAAACTTATACAGACCAAGTGACTTCAAATCATTGAGTGTCACAAAAATTGTTCCTTGACGGAGCAGTACTTTACCTTGCGCTTTGGTATTATTGATATACGCAGATGAAGCTGTTTTGACTGATGCTGCAGCAGCATCAGCGTGGGCAGGCGCTGTCTGAGCTGCTGGAGCCAGGAAGGCTGTTAACAGTGCCGCAGTGGTGATGACTTTCCATGTTTTGTTCTTCATGCTGTGAATCCTCTCCCTTCAAGTATTACAAACGGGACGAGTTCTAAAAATGTTGCAGCAGGTTCCGTAACTTGAACCTGTCCAGGAATTCAAGTATCCTAATGTAAATGTTGACTCATGATAAAAACAATAAAGATGATCATATAGGAGGCTGTCACCCATCATGTCAAAAAAAATCAGTTTTGATTACAGCAAGGCCCTTACTTTTGTCAATCAGCACGAAATCGACTATTTCGCGGAACCAATCCGCACAGCGCATGAACAGTTACATAAAGGAACCGGTGCCGGTTCAGATTACCTGGGCTGGATTGATCTTCCGACCCAATATGATAAAGAAGAATTTGCTCGCATCCAGCAGGCTGCTGAGAAGATTAAAGGCGACTCGGATGTCCTGATTGTTATCGGTATCGGCGGCTCTTATCTGGGTGCTCGTGCAGCCATTGAAATGCTGTCCCACAGCTTTTACAACGAACTCTCCAAGGAACAGCGCAAAACACCAGAGATCTATTTCGCAGGCAACAACATCAGCTCAACGTATGTAACCCACCTGCTGCAGCTGATTGAAGGCAAAGACTTCTCCGTGAACGTGATCTCCAAGTCTGGTACGACAACAGAGCCGGCGATCGCTTTCCGTATTTTCCGCGCAGAGCTGGAGAAGAAATATGGTAAAGAAGAAGCGCGCAAGCGGATTTATGCCACGACCGACCAGGAAAAAGGCGCCCTTAAAAAACTGGCTGACGAAGAAGGTTATGAATCTTTCATCATTCCGGATGATGTTGGAGGACGTTACTCCGTCCTGACAGCGGTAGGTCTGCTGCCAATCGCAACAGCCGGCATTAACATTGATGAAATGATGCAGGGAGCAGCGGATGCTTCCAAGGAATACAGCAGTCCGAATGTTGCCGAGAATGAAGCATACCAATATGCAGCCGTACGGAATGCGCTGTACCGCAAGGGCAAAGGCATTGAGATCCTCGTAAACTACGAGCCGTCCCTGCACTTTGTATCCGAATGGTGGAAGCAGCTTTATGGCGAAAGCGAAGGCAAGGATTACAAGGGCATTTATCCGGCTTCCGTAGATTTCTCGACAGATCTTCACTCGATGGGCCAATTCATCCAGGAGGGAAGCCGTAATATTTTTGAAACGGTCCTTCAGGTAGAGAATGTAGCAGACCACATTACCATTGAATCGGATCCTGACGATCTCGACGGACTGAACTTCCTGACCGGCAAAACCCTGGATTTTGTTAACAAAAAAGCCTTCCAGGGCACGATGCTGGCTCATACTGACGGACAAGTTCCGAATTTGATTGTGACAATTCCAGATTTCACTCCCTATTCCTTCGGATATCTGGTATACTTTTTCGAAAAGGCCTGCGGAATCAGCGGTTATCTGTTAGGTGTAAACCCGTTTGACCAGCCGGGTGTAGAAGCGTACAAGAAGAATATGTTCGCACTCCTTGGCAAACCGGGTTACGAGAAAGAGAAAGCCGAATTGGAAGCCAGACTTTCCGAATAACACCACTTGATGAAGATACAAACAGCTGATGGAAGCAGTCCTGCGGTTTTTTTGCCGGGGACTGCTTTCTTCTCAATAAGGGGTGAATATCGAGTTTGCTGGAATCTTACAAAACGGTGCGGTCGGCGGGTTCCAAAGAGATTGTGATCAAGAAGTCCCGATTTATCGGCTATTGCATGCCGGTAGACAACGAGGAGTCGGCCGTTCAATTTATCGAAGAGATCAAGAAGAAGCATTGGAATGCCACACATAATTGTTCCGCTTATATGATTGGGGAACGCGATGAAATTCAGAAGCAGTCAGATGATGGAGAGCCCAGCGGAACGGCGGGGAAGCCGATTCTGGAGGTGATCCGAAATCAGGGACTGAAAAATGTTGCTGTTGTTGTCACTCGTTATTTCGGTGGAATTATGCTGGGTGCCGGTGGGCTGATTCGTGCTTACACTGATGGTGCCGTTGCGGCTTTGGAATCCGGAGAAGTGGTTACACGTGTTCTTCATCAGGTTGTCTATGCAGAGCTGGATTATACCTGGCTTGGCAAGGTGGAGAATGAGCTTCGCAGCCGCAATGTCCGTATGGGGGAAACGGCTTTTGCCGACAAGGTGACATTGACCTGCCTGCCCCGCTTCGGGGAAGCCGATGCCTTTAAGGCATGGATGGTGGATCTGACACAAGGTCAGTCCGTGATCACGGAGGGAGAGTCGATTTATTTTATTGAAGGGGAATAAATGATATGGCAAGAAGAGCGGTAGAACGTGAATTGTCGAGGGAGCGTATATTGGAAGCGGCCAGGCATTTGTTCATTACCAAAGGATACCGGGCCATCTCGATGCGAAGCATCGGGCAGCACCTGGGATACAGCCACGGGTCCTTGTACTATCACTTCAAGGAAAAGGCGGAGCTTTTCTACGCCATAGTCATGAAAGACTTTAATGATCTGGCCATGCTGCTGCATGAAGTATCCGGCAGGTCTCCTGGACTTGGTCATTCGAAGATTGAGCAGCTTCTGCTTGAATTTGTGCGCTTTGGGCTGGATCATCCGTATCAATATGAAATCATGTTTATGATCCGCGATGAAGAACTTCTCGCTTACTGCCGTACAGAGCAAAGCCGTTGTTTCGATATGTTTTCGTCACTGGTCCGCAAACATTTGCTGGAAGATGAATTTAGCGAGGAAGAGAGGCATCATCTGCCGCTCACGTTATTTTTGGCTACACATGGATTTATTTCTTTTTACATTCAGGACCGGGTAAGCTTTGAGGATATCAAGCCTGCCGCTACTGCACATGTAAAGGCTTTATGCCGAAGCTTTTACAGCAAGGTACAGGATACTCCTGTATAAATGAATAGGATTAACAGTAGACAGGAGCGGACCGCAGCCGCTGCCTGTCTTTTTTGTCAAAAGAAAACTATACGCTATGCGTATGATTCGGAAGAGCTTTATACAAATCAAACCGCTACTTTTTAGATGGTGGCTTAGTCAATTCCCATTCTATCCAAGGGCGGTTTCTTTTTGTTACCTGTTTTTTTTGGATGGATATGCACGAAGCAGCGGAGAGAACGAAACGATTCCGGACCAGCGGTAGCGGTCGCCTTTGCCCCCGAATTTCTCCCTTGCTAGGGCGTGTCTTCAAACCTAAGCAAGCCAGACTAAGCTAGATGCTAAGGATAAAAATGCCGCAAACGTACAGGCTAGCTTCTCATAGCGAGTGGCCAAACGACGGTATTTCTTCAGTTTATTAAAAAAGCATTCGACTAAGTGACGCTCTTTGTACAGCCACCAGTCACATTTTCGCTGCTTTAGACGGTTCTTTTTGGGTGGAATGACCGATGTAGCTTGCTGTTCTTTCAGTAAATCAAGAATTTGATTGGAATCATAACCTCGATCCGCGATGACTCGCTTATCGGTTAAGTCCAGTTCCCGAAGCATCTCCTACCCGATCACACAATCGTGCGTGTTTCCAGGAGAAAGAATGATGCGCAGAGGGCACCCTAACTCATCCACTACCGCATGAATTTTCGTGATTGTACCTCCTCGGGATGGCCCGATTGCTTGCTTGTCTGCCCACCTTTTGCGCCAGCACCATGCTGATGTACACGGACGATCGAGGCATCAATCATTACGCTTTCTAAATCGCGCCATGGTGCTCCACTTCGAGCAATCCACAGCATTGCATTGATCATAGTTCGGTTGTCTTGGGCCGGCCGCCCTGAGCTTTCCGCTCCGCAGGCAGGAGGTCTTTAATCTTATCCCACTGGTCGTCACGTAATTTGGGGGCAACAGCGAGGGAAGGAACGTTTCGTACGCGGAGCATCTCACAACAACAAACGAGGCCATCCCGCAAGATCCTAGATCTTTTGGGACAGCCTGTCTTTTTTATGCTTAGTCCTTCATGATCTTGACCATATATTCCCGGCTTCTGGGGCCGTCAAACTCACAGAAGTAAATGCCCTGCCACCGCCCAAGCAGCAGTCTCCCATCCTCGATGATGAGATGCTGGGAAGGGCCGCAGGTGATGGATTTCAGGTGGGAAGCCGTGTTGCCTTCCATATGGCGGTATTTAGGATGTTCCCAGGGATAAACCTCATCCAGGCGCATCATCACGTCCAGCTTCACATCAGGATCTGCGTTCTCGTTAATAGCTATGCCGGCTGTCGTGTGGGGGCAGTAGACCAATGCAATTCCACTTTGAACACCGCTTTCCTTTACCCGTGCGGCAACCTCACGTGTAATATCCCTTAATTCATCCCTTTTGGTCGTAGACAATTTCAGCTGATAGAGCATGCACAACCACTCCTTTCATTCATGATTACCTTATTTTACCCCAAGAAGTATAAAAGATGGATTGACGATCACAATTCTCTTTTGGTAAAGTGTTAATCATATAAAACCAAGTATACTAATAGGAAATGTGAAGTTTTTAAACCCGGACAGTTATGGATATGACGGTTTGAGGGCAAGGGGAGGGTTCTAAGTTGACAGCACTAATCTCACATAAAGGATGGACATGGGGATTTCGCAGCACGATTCTGCTCTACTTTTTTGTGTTAATTGTGCTTCCCATCTGTGGTGTCTATGTTCAATCTTTTTCAGCAGGCTGGAATGTTTTTGCAGAGAGCTTAAGCGATCCGATCGCTTGGAAGGCGGTTTTACTGACTTTGAAGCTGGGGCTGACCGCAGCGATGATCAATGTTGTGATCGGTACGATGGTAGCCTGGGTGCTAATTAAATACCGATTTCCCGGAAGAACCTTTCTCAATAGTCTCGTGGATCTTCCTTTTGCGCTTCCCACTGCGGTAGGAGGATTGATGATACTGCTGCTGCTGGGCCCGGGCAGCTGGATCGGTACGGCAGCAGAAGCAGCCGGGCTTCAAATTGTGTTTCATCAACCAGCCATTGTCATCGCGATGGTATTTGTAACGTTTCCTTTTGTGATTCGGGCGGTCCAGCCTCTGCTGGAGGAACTGGAAGTGTCGCAGGAAGAAGCGGCATATACGATGGGGGCATCAAAAGCCCGTACGTTCTTCCAGGTCATACTGCCCTCTATGCTGCCCGGCATTATCAGCGGAGGAATGCTGGCTTTCTCAAGAGCGCTCGCAGAATTCGGTGCGGTTGTTCTGGTGGCGGGCAATATTCCCGGACGCACCCTGGTCGCTTCCGTGTTCATTTACGGTGAGGTCGAGAGCGATAATCCGGTTGGTGCAGCAGCAGTATCTGTCGTTCTGCTCACCTTGTCGTTTACGGTGCTCTGGCTGATGAACCGGGTGCAGCAGAGAGGGAGGCGCGCATGAGAAGATTATGGATCGGGCTTACATATGCCGTGTTTCTTATATTGCTGATCGCTCCATTATCCAAAATCATCACCAGTGCCTTCAGCGGCGGCCTAGCCGGACTGGGACGCGCTCTGGGTAGACCGGAGGCGATGCATGCGCTGATGATGACAGGTGCGATCGTCGTCATTGTTACACTGCTTAACACCTTATTTGGGATTATGATGGCCCTGTATCTGGTGAGAGCGACCTGGCTGGGAGGCAAGATCAAAAGTCTGCTGAACAGCATTGTAGACCTGCCGTATGCCGTATCCCCTGTCATCGGGGGACTCATGATTGTGCTGCTGCTGGGACCGGACAGTATTATCGGCGGTTTTCTGGAAGGAACAGGCTTTCGGGTGGTATACGCTTTTCCCGGCATGATTATCGCCACACTCTTTGTTACCTTTCCCCTAATGGTCCGCGAGGTCATGCCTGTGCTTCAGGAAATCGGTAACGATCAGGAACAGGCTGCGTCTACACTCGGCGCTTACAGCTGGCTGACCTTCCGTAAAGTGACCTGGCCGATGATTCGCTGGGCGGTGGTTTACGGGATGGTATTGACAATTGCCCGGTCACTGGGGGAGTTTGGCGCTGTGCTTGTAGTATCGGGAAACATCATGAACAGAACCCAGACCGCGACGACGCTCGTGTATCAGGATGTGGAGAATTTCAATGTCGCTGCAGCCAGCGGTGTTGCGTTAGTGCTTGCGGTCTTTTCTGCCGGACTGCTGCTGATCATGGAATGGATTAAAAAAAGAAAGGAAGTGCATTAATATGCATATCCAGGTCCGTAATCTTGACAAACATTTTGGCAGCTTTCATGCCGTGAAGGATGTCAGCTTTGACATTGAAAAAGGTCATCTGATTGGTCTGCTGGGACCCAGCGGAGGCGGTAAAACATCCATCCTTCGTATGCTGGCCGGTTTGGAATCACCGGATAGCGGCGAGATTGCCTTTCACGGGCAGGTGGTCAATGACATTCCGCCGCAGGAGAGAGGCATCGGTTTTGTGTTTCAAAACTACGCGCTGTTTAAGCATATGACCGTTTTTGACAATATCGCCTTTGGACTCAAAGTGAAGAAAGCACCAAAGTCAAAAATCAAGGAACGTGTTATGGAGCTCGTGGAACTTACAGGGCTTAAAGGTTTTGAAAAGCGTTACCCGCACCAGCTGTCTGGCGGACAGCGCCAGCGTGTTGCTTTTGCCCGTGCGCTGGCACCGGAGCCGCAGCTGCTGCTGCTGGATGAACCGTTTGCTGCCATTGATGCGAAAATCCGGCAGGAGCTTCGTTCATGGCTTCGCGAGTTGATCGAACGGGTGGGAATCACCTCTATTTTTGTAACCCATGATCAGGATGAAGCTATTGAAGTAGCTGATGAGATCATGATCATCAATCAGGGACGTGTGGAACAGAAAGGCACGCCGTGGGATATTTACAAGGAGCCCAAGACACCATTTGTCGCTACATTTATCGGGGAGTCGACCATGGTGGAGGAAGCTTCGGTTCTGAAAGGTTTTGATGGTGCAGGCAGCCGGGGACAGGCACGTGCCCTGATTCGTCCGGAATATATCGAGCTTGGTCATGAACAGGACTTTCCGATCCTTTCTGCAACGGAAGAGGGCATCGTCCGTCATCTTCACTTTCGTGGAAGCGAATGGTTGGTGGAAGTTGAGGTCAAAGGCCGGAAACTGGTCACCTATCGGTCGCTGGAGAAAGATACGCTGCAGCCGGGTCAAGAGATCAGGGTGTTGATCCATCGAGCCTATTTATTTAATGAGGAAGACAGCTGGATTGAAGAGAATCGGCTGAAGGTCGATCCAATGCCGGTGATGATTTAGTTCCGTTACAAGAGAGGAGGAGGCTTTTGGTTACTACATTATCTCATCACCGCCGGCTTTCCGGTTTCTTTACGCTCATGCTGCTGCTTCCTCTGTTGAGCGGCTGCCTTGGCGGGAATGACGGAAATGGCTCTACATCTGCTGCATCCGCTGCAGCTGGCTCATCTGGTGAAAGGACGCTAGTCATCGGCGCATACAGTGTGGTAAAAGATGCAATGGCTGACCTGCTGCCCCGATTCCAGCAGAAGTGGCTGGAGGAAACCGGTGAGCGCATTTCATTTCAGGAGTCGTATGAAGCATCCGGTACTCAGGCGCGTTCCATTGCAGGCGGCTTCGAAGCGGATGTGACGCTGCTGGCCCTGGAAGGAGATATGGATAAGCTCGTCCGGTCCGGTCTGGTCAGCAAAGGCTGGAAGGATCCTGCCTATAACGGTATGGTGACACGCTCCATTGTTGTATTAGGTACGCGGGCCGGGAATCCGAAAGGGATTCGAGATTTTCAGGATCTGACTCGCGAAGATGTCAAAGTGCTGTATCCCAATCCGAAAACATCCGGTGGCGCACAGTGGGATATTAATGCCATATACGGCGCTGGATTGAAGCAGGCAGAGCGTCAAGGAGAAGGCAACCCGGAAGCCTATGCCAAGACATTCCTGGAACAGGTACATCGCAACATTGAGTCTCTTGATAAAAGCGGGAGAGCCTCCATGGCCGCATTCGAATACGGGGTAGGAGATGTGATTGTCACGTATGAGAACGAGCTTCTTGCCCGAATTGCCAAAGGGGTGGATTACGATATCGTTATACCGGATGATACCATCCTGATCGAGAATCCGGCAGCTGTCGTAGAGACCTATGCCGCCAAGCGAGGTACGCTGGATGTGGCGGAAGCATTTATAGACTATCTGCGCTCAGCAGAAGCTCAGGAGGTCTTTGTGCAGCACGGCTTCCGGCCTGTAGCGCAAGAATTGTCGGAGGAGACCAAGGAGCAGTTTCCAGAGCCGCCGGGGCTGTTCGACATTCAGTATCTGGGCGGCTGGGATCACGTCCGTGAGACGCTGTATTCCAAGCGGGGGATCTGGTATCAGGTGCTGGCGGGAATTTAAGCAGGAATTTGTCTGGAAATCCGTAAGGGAATAAAATTTTAAAAAACCAGCAGGCCATAGAGCGGATCACGCGCTGAGGCCTGCTGGTTTTTTCGATTTGTGTTCCAGATTCCCTTTTACGTGCCAAATGGTCTGGATCGGATCCTATTGGATCAGCTCTCCCAGCTTCCCTGATGTCTCCAGATCGAGCTTACTGTATAGATGGGTGTCCGGCTTGTAGATCTCGGCGTATCCATTCGTATACCACACATAATATTGTTCAGACTGAATGTTTAATTGATATTTCGGTGGATGCTGCCACTCGATTTTAGCTGCTCTGTATGATGTGCCCTCCAGGATCTGCTTCAAAGAATCCATATCAACAGCTTGTTGAATTTCCTTGTGGAACTCGTAGCGGTTTTCATCGCCCACACGTGTTTGGATCCGGATAGGGTCTATTGAGCCGCCGGTGTAACTGAGTGGGTAAACAGCAGCTGCACCCAGCACCAATGTCAGCAGAATGAGCGCAATACGCACAAGCCGCACCCCCTTTCCTTAATCGTACTGATGACTAACAGACGCATGAAAACGGATAAAGGTTACAATTCATAAGTAACTTTTATACCCTAAACCCCGTTAATAATAGAAACAGAGATACATATGAAACCAGCCCGTTGTTAATATAGGAGGTTCAAAACGTATGAACAAGAAATGCTTTTTCATCCTGCTGGGCCTGGCGCTGCTGACAAGCGCATGCGGATCCTCCAGCCCCGGCGAAGGAGGGGCGCAGCAGCCTGCCGTCCAAACCAAACCGCTGGATCAGAAGGAGAGGGAGGCTGTCCTCACCAAACTCGACAAATCCATCATAAAGGCACAAAATAATTTTGGACTTCAGCTTCATCAGCAGATCGCGGGTGAACAGAGCATGTCCGGCAATCTGCTCCTATCCCCCTATAGCATTTCAGGAGCTTTGGCTCTGGCGTATAACGGCAGCGCAGGCGAGACTTCAGAAGAAATGAAGCAGGTGCTGGGCTGGTCGGGATTAACGATGGATGAGATCAATGAAGGAAACAGTCAGCTGAGACTGCTGCTGGAACGCGGGAGCGGTGTGACGCTTAATACGGCGAACTCCATCTGGATCCAGCAGGAGTATACGCTGCAGGAGGATTACCTCGCCAGGCTGCAGGACTTTTACAAGGCGGAAGCACATACCGCTGACTTAAGCTCTGAGATATTTGTGAAAGACATCAATCAGTGGGTGGAGCAGCAGACCGACGGCATGATTAAGGAATTATACGAGAAGCCTCCGGATATTGTGGCTGCTCTGGTCAATACGATATATTTCAATGGAGGCTGGATGCAGACTTTTGATCCGGAATTTACATCTGAACAAGATTTCAAACTTGATGATGGATCTCTAAAAAAAGTTCCGATGATGCACATGGAACACGGATTCAGCTACAAAGAGAGCGAGAATTGGCAGGCGGTACGTCTTCCTTATGGAGACGGCCGGATGCATATGCTTGTAATTGTGCCCCGGGAATCCTCTTCGCTTGTGCAGCTGCACGAGCAGCTGTGGAAGGATCCTTCCCTATGGGAGAAGGATTACACCTTTGAGATCGTCAAGCTGGGACTGCCCAAATTTAAAGCGGAAAGTACACTCGAACTTATAGATGTTATGAAAGCACTCGGTATGAGCACAGCCACAAATTCCATGAAAGCCGATTTCAGCGGCATGACAGGATCCAAAGGACTTTTTATCAGTGAGGTCAAGCATAAGGCGATCGTCGATATTGACGAGGAGGGGACAGAAGCTGCTGCGGTTACCGCGGTAGGGATGGAGGAGAGCGGCGCGCCGCCGGAAAAACCGATTGAAATGACTGCCGACCGCCCGTTCTTTTTTGCCATTGAAGACCGGGATACGGGAGCCTGGCTGTTTATGGGCTCGGTGCACGATCCTGAGGCATAGATGATGGTACGAAAATAGGATGATACGTATTTAACGGAGGGGGTTTATAGTGCGCATGAGAAGGAAATGGATCCTGGCCGCTTTAGGCATGACCCTGCTGCTGACGTCGTGCGGGCATTCTGCCGGAAAGTCTCAGTCTGAGGCCGAGCCTCTGGATCAACAAGAGAGGGAGGCTGTTCTTGCCATGCTCGACAAATCCATCGTGGAGGCCCAGAATGCCTTCGGACTGCGGCTTTATCAGCAGCTGGAGACGGAACAGAAATCCGGAAACAATGTGATCCTGTCTCCATACAGCATTTCCGCAGCATTGGCATTAGCCTACAATGGCAGTGCAGGAGAGACAAAGGCGGAAATGGAGAAGGTTTTGGGCTGGACCGGAATGGAGCAAGATCAGGTTAATAAAGGAAACAGCCAGCTTAGATTGCTGCTGGAACGGGGAAGCGGCGTAATGGTCAATACAGCGAACTCCATCTGGATCCAGGAAGGATTTACACTGCAGGAGGATTACCTCAACCGCCTGAAAGAGTTCTACGACGCCCAGGCGTACAGCGCAGATTTGGCGTCGAATGCATTTGTGAAAGACATCAATAAGTGGGTAGATCAGCAGACGGGCGGCATGATCAAGGAGCTGTATCAGGATCCGCCAGGGCTGACGGCAGCACTGGTGAATACCATTTATTTTAACGGCCGATGGGAGCATGTGTTTAATCCTGAATTCACGAAAAAAGAGTCTTTTACGCAGGCGGACGGATCGGTACAGGAAGTACCAATGATGACAATGGAGCGCAGATACGATTACAAGGAAAGTGAAGCCTGGCAGGCGGTGAAGCTCCCATACGGAGATGGCCGGATGTATATGCTGGTCATTTTGCCGAGTGAAACCTCATCTCTGGAAGAGCTGCACACACTGCTGTGGAAGGATGCTTCATTGTGGGATACCGATTATTCCTATGAGACGGTGAAGCTTGGTCTGCCTAGGTTTAAAGCAGAAGGCTCAGTGAGACTGGAAGATACGCTGGAAGCAATGGGTCTTGAGAAGGCGACAGATCCCAGGCAGGCTGATTTTAGTGGGATAACGAAAGAAAGCGGGCTGTTCATCAGTCAGGTCTTGCATAAGACTGTAGTTGATGTGAATGAAGAGGGAACCGAGGCAGCTGCGGTCACAGCTATAGGTATGGCTGGTTCAGCACCACCGGAGAAACCAATCGAGATGACGGTGAACCGTCCGTTTTTCTTTGCAATCGTGGAGCGGGATACCGGAGCCTGGCTGTTTATGGGAGGGATCCGGCAGCTGTGAGCATGAGAGCTTTCTATATATAAGATTGATTATAAAATTAACACGGTTAACGTAGAGTGAGAACCAATCTGGAGAAGCGGAGTGGTCGGCTTAAAGCTTTCCGAAGGAAAGCTAGCATCGGAAGCATGAACTATCCCCGGGTTTACCCTGATGTGAGTATTAATTCAAAAAAATCCGGGGATAACAGCGATCGGAAGATGGTTCTCAATCGAAGTGGACCTGTGTGTAATTTATAACTTTATTCGTAATGTCACATCTAAAATTTTCCACAAAGCCGTTCACTTTGATATACTTGTGGAATAATCTTAAATATATCGTCAAGGGGAGTAACGGTGTGCCAAAAACCACAACCAAACCGAATTTGTTTATCGGCTCCTCACGGGAAGCCATCCGTTATGCACGTGCGGTACATGAACAGCTGAGACGAAGCGTCCAGGTCACGCCATGGTACGGAGGAACGTTCGGAGCGAACATGTATACGATGGAAGCACTGGAACGGCAGCTGGTTCAAAGCGACTTTGGAGTGTTTATTTTTTCGCCGGATGATGTGGCTTTGATTCGCGGGAAGCCTGTGTTCATCACAAGAGATAATACGTTGTTTGAAATGGGATTGTTTTGGGGAAGGCTTGGCAGGTCACGCGTATTCTGTATCATCCCCATGCAGGTGGAGCCGGACGGAAGAGTCATCGAGGATATCGAAGTGCAGGAGTACCATCTGCTGACAGATTTGCAGGGGCTGACCCTTCTGGAGTATGAGCTGCGCAGCGACGGGGACGACAAGTCTGCCGTAGACGTTGCCTGCGGGCACATCCTAAGGGCGGTGGAGGCGCTGTCCTTCTTTGATCACCCGGATGATCTGCTGCAGCAGAAGGAATGGGATCTCAGGCGCAAGCAGAGTGTGCTTCATTTCTTCTGGGAATACAACCGTAATGTGCATGTGAGCGATCAGGCAGAAAAGTATTATGCACTGAGCGAAGCAGTTCGCAATTCCCTCATTCCTCCTGTACGTGGAGAGTACAGAGTTACAGGTGCTGCATTCTGGAAAAAACGCGGAAATGAAGGGTTGGCTCAAATTGGGGGTAATGTAGGGAAAGGGCGTTTTTTTTCATTTCAGGATGACGTTCCATCCGAACATACGGAGTCCCGTCAATCCATCTACGTTCTTGATGTGTATCGCAGCGGAAAATGGGCATTTTATCATCAACAGGAAGTTGCGGATGTCTATGTCTTCTGTTATCCTTTAGGTGAAAATGATGTTTTATCCGTTCACTTCACAGGTCATGTCACACTGTCTGAGGTTGAACTGGCTGAAGTCGTTGAGCATAACCGCGAGCTTCTTCGTACGATCAGACATTTGGTTGGAGGAGATGTCCTATGAACAGAATTAACCGGAACAAGAATACAGGCCACTCCGGTCCGATCAGCGGACAATGGATGAACCGCAGTGAGGAGAAGCGTACCGGAAGCTTGAAGCGGTCGGAGCGCCAGGTGAAGAGACAGAGGTATGGCGGAATATATATAGGTCCATCTGTTGAGGGAACCGACAAAAGATATGTGAAGGTGATCAGCGGATCTGTTGACGATCAGAAGCCATCCTTTGCATAAATTTCTGGAATCATATTGCCGGCTTCGGCAGTTATAACGGTCACATTCAGCCGTCCGGCATGCTTGCCGGGCGGTTTTACTTTGATTACCTGCATACAGATAGGGGCATAAAATGAAATGGAAACAGCTTTGGATACATTAACATTTCTTGGTACAGGGGACGCGATGGGCGTTCCGAGGGTATACTGCAGCTGTGCAGTATGCATGGAGGCGAGAACATCAGGTAAGAACCGCAGGCTGCGGTCGTCGGTGATGATCAGCGGCGGGGAAGGATCATTCCTGATTGACTGCGGTCCTGACTGGCGTACGATGATGGAGCAGCAGGAACTTCGGCAGAGTCCGGATATTCTTGTGACCCATGCGCATTTTGATCATATCGGGGGCCTGCCGGAGTGGGCAGATGCCTGCCGGTGGCTGGGTACGAAAGGCCGATTATATGCACCCGCTGAGGTGCTGGAGCGGATTGTATCCCAGTACCCTTGGCTGTCGAACCATCTGATGATGGAGGAGGTACATGCTGGCTTGAGTTTGGGCGGCTGGAGCATTCAAGGGTGGAAGGTGAACCACGGAAAGAATGGCTATTCCTATGCATACCGTTTTGAGAAAGAGGGGTTCAAGTGGGTGTATAACTCGGATTCCATCAACCTCAACACAGAGGAGAAAAAGCCGCTTCACGGCCTGGACCTCTTGGTGCTCGGAACAAGCTTTGTTTATGAGAAAGCAGAGTTCAGCACCCGCTCGGTATACGATATGACGGAAGCTGCCGATCTCGTGGCCGAGTTATCACCAAAACGTACAATATATACCCATATGTCACATGATGTGGACATGACGAGGCCGCCGGTTCTGCCCCGCGGTGTTAGTCTGGTCCAAGGCGGCATGAAGGTGCTGCTTGGCAAAAATAAGAGTGAAACGGCTTTGTAAGAGGAGACCAACAGCACTGCTAGAATAGCAGCAGTATACAAACAGGCCCCGATTGGCTTTGCAGCCAAGGGGCCTGTTTCGTGTACCGTGTCTTTTTGGAGAATGTGCGTTTATTAGTTATTCAGCACAAACTTCTCGATGACGTGTTTGACGCCGTCCTCATTATTGCTTGCCGTTACATAATCAGCGATCTCTTTCAAAGGCTCGATCGCATTGCCCATCGCAACACCCAGTCCGGCACATTCCAGCATTTCGTGGTCATTCCACGAATCGCCGATCGCAATCGTCTCCTCCAGGGAGCAGCCAAAGTGATCTGCCAGGAAAGTTAGTGCATGACCTTTGGTGCCTTCCTTGTGCATAAATTCCAGGAACTGCGGCTTGGATTTGGTAATATGCATTTGATCGCCCACCATCTCCTGGAACACTGGAATGAGTTCATCCAGATAGTCGGGATCATCAATGATGAGCATTTTTGGGGTCGGTTGATTGACCACCTTAATGAAATCCGGTTCTACATAATAAGGTGTGCGGTTCAAGGTACAGTAATCAATCAATTTCTGATTCTCTTCCCGTGCATAAAGCTTGTCATCGATATAGGTTTGCAGGTGCAGATTGTGCTCCAGACAGTATTCATACAACTTGCGTGCTCCGTCCAGAGGGACAAAACGCTCATACAACACCTTTTCATCCAGCAGATTTTTAATAAGAGCACCTTGGTACGTAATAATCGGTACGTTTAGACCGGTTTGACGGGCAATTTTTTGAGCAGACGCATAGGCACGCCCGGTCGCCAGAGTCACAACGACATCATGGGCCACCGCTTGTTCCAGAGCCTGCTGTACACCGGGTGTAACCTCTTTGTCGTCATTAATCAGCGTATCGTCAATATCAATTGCCATTAGTTTGTAAACTGTCACGATGATTTCTCCTCCTCTTTATCTGTAACCGTAAACTCCTGTCCATCTTGTCTCTATTTCACAATTGATCAAATTGTATCCCATTCCGGCGAGCTGGACAAGGGTAGACAAAAAGGAAAGGGTGTTGATATACTGAAGAAATCGAACGTATATTCGTGTGTGTTCAAGCTGCCTTTGAAAGGAAGAAAGTTATTATGATGGGAAAAGCCCATTTGATTATAAGCACCGGTGTTACTTTGTCGGTCATGGGGCTGGCTGGTGTTCCTGTCACCCTGCCTGCGGCAGCGGTAGCTGTAGTCAGCTCACTGCTTCCGGATATTGACGAACCGAACTCGATCCTGGTCCGAACTGCGATTCCTACGGGACTGCTGCGGCTGCTGCAGCTGAGTCTGGTTGCAGGAGCATTGTTTATTTATTTTTACGGTTCCGCTTATGCGCCATGGAACTTGGCGCTTGGCGGGCTGATCGCTGTCGTGTCTTTTTTGCCAGGACGAACGCTGCGTCATATTGTGATGTTTATGATCGGACTGGGGCTCGTACAGTTTGGGCACAGCTTTAGTCCCTGGAGCACCATAGCAGGCTGTGTACTCATGATATGCTCCCTGGTATCTCACAGGGGACTGACGCATAGTCTGTATGCTGTTGCAGGTTGGGGCGGCCTGCTGTATTTTGGAACGCAGAATATAACTGGAGGAGAGAGCCTCTGGATTGCAGGCGGGCTGTCTTATGCACTGCATCTGGCTGCCGATACACTGACAAACCGCGGCATACGCCCACTGCCGCCTTTGAAATTCCGCATCAAGCTGAAACTGATGAGTACAGGAACCAAATGGGGGAATATGGTGGAAACCGTATGTATGGTGCTTACCTTTGTCCTCTTATGGTATGTATTTATCGCGGTGAGATAGAAATGAAAGACTCGGGCTAAAGTCAATGCTACGGTGCAATTTTATGCACGCCAAAAGCAAACAAGCTGGTTCTGCAGAGTACAGGAACCAGCTTGCGGACTGAGGAGTTAAAGAACTATTCTTCAGGCGGAGAAGGCGGAATCATTCTGGAGAAGCGAAGCGTTCACCTAAAAGTTTTCCAAAGGAAAACTGCTTCGAAAGCATATACCTTTGTCCCCGGATTTCAACAGTTGTTAATAAAATTCAATTAAATCTGGGGACAACAGTGATTGGAAGAATGATCCGCATTCGTAGTGATGCATACATAGACTCCTAATCTTCCAAAAAGATCAGATGGATTAGGTCCTCGAGATCCAGGTTGCCAAAGTAGTGCTTGACGTCAATGACCGACAGTGCCTCACGAACCGCAATTTCCTCATAACGTTTCCCTCGGAGAGTATCTTCGATATCTGCCACATCTCCTACACCGAAGAAGTCGCCGTAAATTTTGATTTCTGCAATATGCCCGTCCTTGATATCCATCCGGATATCAATAATGCCTACCGGGAACTTTCGGGCATGCTTCACATTGCTTTCAGGAGACAATCCCACATTCCAGTCCCAGTTCTGATAACGCTCTTTGGAGATTTGGTGGATGATCTCCCAGTCTTTCTCCTCCAGCGTATACTGCGGTACCTGGTCCGGCTCCATGCCGAAGATGGATCGCAGCAGTTCGCCACGGAATTGTTCAATGGTCATATCGGTGCCGAGCAGGTCTTTGATGTTAGCCACCCGGCTGCGCACGGATTTGGTGCTTTTGGATTTGAATTTCTCCGGATTTGCGTTCAAAGAGGCTTGTACGTCATCGAGATTCAAATCAAACATAAGCGTGCCGTGACTGAACATCCGTCCCCGAGTAGAGAACTGGGCATTGCCGGAGATCTTTTTCTCCCCGACCTGAAGGTCGTTGCGGCCGCTGAGCTCGGCAGGAACCCCCATCTTTTGCAGAAAATCAATAACAGGCTGGGTGAATTTCAGGAAATTGTGAAAAGATTGTCCATCATCTTTGGTAATAAAGCTGAAGTTCAGGTTGCCCAGATCGTGATAAACAGCACCGCCACCGGACAAACGACGAACGACCTGGATGCCGTGGTCGCGGACATACTCCTGATTAATTTCCTCAATGGTGTTCTGGTGCTTTCCGATAATGATGGACGGCCGGTTAATATAAAAGAGCAAATAGCTGTCATTCATCGGCAGATGCTTCAGCGCATATTCCTCAATCGCGAGATTTATAGCGGGATCGTGAATCCCCTGATTATCAATAAACAGCATGGTGTACGCCTCCGTAAATTTTCTTTAGAGTCTAAACTATGAACTATTGTAAACGATGACCGGGCAGGAGAGCAAAAACAGTGGAGTAAGAATTAACGCTTGTAAGGCATCGCGGTATCCCCTATAATTCACAACAGAGGCAAGCTTGGAACCCAATCATATTTCTATACCCCATATACGCGAGGTCCCGGATGGACATGATATTGTCATGAGATATCCGGGTTAAAAGGGAAGCCGGTGTGAATCCGGCACGGTCCCGCCACTGTGAAACAGGAAGAACCTCCATAATGCCACTGGCCTTGACGAGAACAAGGTGCGGGAAGGCGGAGTGTTTGTGAATGACCTGTAAGTCAGGAGACCTGCCCGCGTGATGATCTGACGGTCCTTCGAGGAAAGGATTACGTTTGGAGATACCGCGTGAAGAGGATGCGGGCCAGTGCATATACTCGGCGGCCTGACCTTCACAGCCGCGGCTGTCATCAATCCAATAACGTAACCCCTGATTCTTCCAGTGAAAAGAGTCAGGGGTTTTTTGTCGGTCTTATACACTGTCAGATGACGGTCATGAAGTAATGGATCAAGCGATGCACTCAAGTTATAGAAACAAAGGGAGAGAGACAACAATGAACAAGATGTTAAAATCAGGGTCGCTATTTATCACAATGCTGATGTTGGCTTTGACGCTGGCAGCCTGCGGAGCAGAAACAGAACCGAAGAACAGTGCACCAGCACCGGTACAGCAGGAAGAAACCGAGACACCGGATTCCGGTCAAGCGGAAGAGGGCTCCAAAACGGGTTATCCGCTGACGGTGAAAGATGCCACAGGAGAAGAAATTACATTTGAAGCAGCTCCAGCCAAGGTAGTATCCCTGTCTCCATCCGAGACAGAAAAACTGTTTGCACTGGGTCTGGACGAGCAAATTGTAGGCGTATCCGAGGTGGATGATTACCCGGAAGCTGCAAAATCCAAGCCGAAAATGGGCGGATATGAGATGGATGTAGAAGCAATCGTAGCCTCCGGTGCAGATGTGGTTTTCACGGCGGCCATGAATGAGGATAATATCAAAAAGCTGCGCGATCTGGACATTAAGTTGTTCGTCAACGATCCGAAGACCATTGAGGAAGTGATGACCAATATCGAGCTTGTCGGTGAGATTACGGACCGTCAGGCGGAAGCGCAGGACATCGTGGCTCAAATGCAGGAGGAGCTGGATTCTGTCAAAAATGCGGTAAAAGACCTGAAAGAAGAAGATAAAAAAACCGTATACGTAGAGTTTTCCCCAGGCTGGACTGTCGGTAAGGGCACTTATTTGGATGAAATGCTGAACATCAGCAATGCCGTTAATGCCGCTGGGGATGGAGAAGGCTGGTTTGAGGTTAGCGAAGAGAACATAATCTCTGCGAATCCTGACGTGATTTTGTATTCTGCCAACGTAATGGATGAGTCCAACAAGACGCTGGACCAAATTATTAAAGAGAGATCAGGCTGGGATCAGATGGAAGCGGTGAAGAATGATCAATTGATCAAACTTGACGATAATCTGATCAGCCGCCCGGGACCTCGTGTTACGCAAGGGCTGGTTGAAGTAGCGAAAGCGATTTATCCGGATCTGATGACACCGTGAGTAAAAAGCTTGCAGGTTACGGTGCAGCGGGGCTGGCTTTGCTGCTGCTGAGTCTCGTGGTGAGTCTTTCCATCGGCTCCGTGCATCTGCCTGTCAAGCAGATTGGAGCGATGCTGCTCCAGAAAATTCCGGGACTTGGCAATTCCATCGCTACCGTCTGGGAGCCTTCCGCCGAGCAGATCATTATGAAAGTCCGTCTGCCGCGTATTGTGCTGGGCATGCTTGTCGGAGCGTCTCTGGCTGTGGCCGGCGCTGCGTTTCAAGGCGTGCTTCGCAATCCGCTGGCGGATCCCTTTACACTGGGCGTGGCATCAGGCTCTTCGCTGGGCGCAGCCGTTCTTATATTTTACGGACTGCAGTACTCCTTTGCAGGTGCCTGGACCCTGCCGCTGGTCGCTTTTCTAACAGGAGCAATTACTCTGCTGATCGTGCTGGCGCTGTCCCGGGAAAACGGAAAAATTCCGACACACGGATTGATCCTTGCCGGGGTGGTTATGCAATCTTTTCTCGGTGCGGTGGTTTCCTTTTTGACGATCATGTCCAGGGATACACTGAATGATATTCTGTTCTGGACGATGGGCAGCCTGAGCATGAGAGGCTGGACATACATCGCTGTACTGCTGCCCTATTTAACAGCCGGTTTTGTGTATTTGTGGAGCCGCTCCCGAGCTTTAAATCTGCTGTCATTGGGGGAGCGTCAAGCCTCTCACATGGGATTGAATGTCGACCGGCTGAAATGGAGTGTGCTGGTGGTTGCCACCCTGCTGACCGCAGCTGCTGTGTCCGTGTCCGGTGTGATCGGTTTTGTAGGATTGGTGGTACCTCATATGATTCGTCTGATCACCGGATCAGATTACCGCATCATTATCCCGCTGTCCGCGCTGGGCGGAGCGGTGTTCATGGTGTGGAGTGATACGGCAGCGAGAACGCTTCTGTCTCCCGGTGAGATTCCGATCGGTGTCGTTACAGCCTTTATTGGCGCTCCGTTCTTTGCTTACCTGCTGTACCGCAGCCGAAAACAGCGCAGGGAGGGCCGCTTGTGATAACCATTCAACATGTAAGCAAATATTATGATGATCACCCGGCCCTCCAAGATCTGAGCTGGCACGTCAAAGCGGGAGAGTGGTGGGGAATTATCGGTCCCAACGGCAGTGGGAAGAGTACTTTGCTGCAGCTTTTGTCGGGTGTGGAAGCTCCTACTTCAGGCCGCGTGGAACTGGAAGGCAGGAATATCAGGACTTTCGGACGGAAGGAGCTGGCACGGAAAATAGCCGTGCTGCAGCAGGAAGGCCTGCCGCAGACCAATTTTACGGTGCGTGAAGTATTGGAAATGGGCCGGTATCCTTTTCAAAACTGGCGAGGACGCGAACAGCGCGATCCCGGACCGTTTCTGGATTCGATCATGGACAAGCTGGAGCTCAGAGAACTGCAGCATCGTCCAGTTGATCTATTAAGCGGCGGTCAGCGTCAGCGTGCAGCTCTGGGAAAGGTCATGGCTCAGGAGCCTTCACTGCTGCTGCTGGACGAACCGACCACCTATCTGGATATCCGGTATCAGCTGCAGTTTATGAATATGGTAGCTTCGTGGCGCAAGGAGACGGGAATCACGGTGATCAGTGTCCTGCATGATTTAAACCTGGCATCCCAGTTTTGCGATAAGCTGCTGCTGCTGCATGAAAATCAGTCAGCTGGTGAAGGTAGCCCGGCTCAGATGCTGACAGAAGAAAATCTGAGAGATATTTTTCGTGTGGATACGTCAATTGTACCTCACCCGTGTAACGGATTGCCTCAGGTTCTGCTGGTCAGACAGTAATAGAAGACGGCGTAAGCCGTCTTTTTTTGTATTGATGGAGTAAATAAGGTTCTTGATGAACAAAATAATGGCATACGATTCACCAGCATAGGGTAATGTTTACATAAGGGATGTGTCCGCTATGTCATATTAAGGATCACATACATAATAAGAGGAGGATGGTCGGTACGATGGAAACCTTTTTGGTCATTTTAAATGTGGTTGTACTGCTTATTTTGATCGGTGTTTTGTTCTGGATGCAGAAAAAGCATTACTCTTTTACAAAAAGAGTGTTTGCCGGATTGGCTTTGGGTGTGGTTTTCGGGGTGATTTTACAGGCTGTGTACACAGCAAACTCCGATGTGATTTCCAAATCGACGGACTGGTTTAATCTCGTAGGTTTCGGATATGTCCGTTTACTGCAAATGATGGTCATTCCGCTGATTATGGTCTCCATTATTTCTGCCATTATGAACTTGAAGGGTGGAAACAATCTCGGGAAAATGAGCGGGCTCATCATTGCTGTGCTGATTCTGACGACGGGGGTTGCTGCATCTGTCGGTATTATAACAGCGAATGTCTTTAATTTATCAGCCGAAAATATTCAGGGTGGTGCCGCTGAGCAGGAACAGGGGGCGGCTCTGGAGCAGCGTTTGGGTGAGGTCCAGGATCAGTCGCTGCCAGAACAGATTCTGGAATTCGTACCTGCCAATCCTTTTGCTGATATGACGGGGGCTCGCAGATCCTCCACCATTGCAGTAGTTATTTTCTCCGCATTCATTGGTGTCGCAGTGCTGGGACTGGATCGTAAACAGCCGGAGCAGGCGGATATGTTCCGCAAAATCATTCGCTCCTTATATGGTATCGTCATGAGAATTGTTACTCTTGTGCTGCGTCTCACCCCTTACGGAATTTTGGCTTTGATGGCCAAAACCATTGCGGGAACGGACCTGCAGGTCATTCTGGATCTCATCGATTTCGTCCTCGCATCTTATACAGCGCTTATTGTCATGTTCGTCATCCATTTGCTGCTGTTAATGGTGTTCGGGTTCAATCCGGTGATTTATTTGCGAAAAGTACTGCCGGTGCTGACGTTTGCCTTCACATCCCGTTCCAGTGCGGCAACGATCCCGCTGAATGTTCAGACCCAGAACAAAAAGCTGGGTGTTCAGGAGGGGATCGCCAACCTATCAGCATCCTTTGGTGCCACGATGGGTCAAAATGGCTGTGCTGGTATCTATCCGGCCATGCTGGCTGTAATGATAGCACCTTCTGCAGGGCAAGACCCGACAGACTGGGTATTTATTCTCACCCTTATTGTGGTGGTTATGATCAGTTCCTTCGGTGTAGCTGGCGTGGGCGGCGGAGCTACCTTCGCCTCTCTGATTGTTCTCTCGACAATGAATCTGCCGGTAGCGCTGGCTGGACTTCTGATCTCCGTAGAGCCGCTCATTGATATGGGCCGGACTGCACTGAATGTGAATGATTCCATGACGGCGGGGCTTGTAACCGGAAAAGTAATGAAGCAGGTGGATACGGACGTGTATAAAGACCGGAATCAGGAAATCGATCTGATGCACACGTAACATAAATCCAATGACTAAAAGCTGTACTACCGGCAGAAGACTCTGCGCGGGCACGTTAGAAAGACAGCTAACCATCACGCAATCTTGAAAAAAGCGCGCAGGTATGACAAACCGTTCTGTTTGATCATATCCTGCGCGCTTTTTTGTGCTGTATCGTCGGGAGCTAACCGATGACGGTCAGCTGTTTTGGAAATGTGGTGAGCACCAGGGCCCCTTCTTCTGTAACGAGAACATCGTCTTCGATTCGCACGCCCCCGGTGCCGGGTATATAGATACCAGGCTCAATGGTGAATACGGCACCAGCTTGGATGAGATCCTCGTTCAGACCGTGGACAGATGGATATTCATGCACATCCAGTCCCAGGCCGTGTCCCAGACGATGAAGGAAGGCCGGGCCATAGCCTGCCTGTTCAATAACAGTGCGGGCGGCCCTGTCGATGCAGCCGTACGTTACCCCTGGGCGGACCGCTGAAATGGCGGCTTCATTACCGGCCAGTACAGCCTCATATATGTGTTTCGCTTTAGGAGGGATGCCACCGACAGCAAAGGTACGTGTGATATCAGACGCATATCCGCCATAAAATACCCCAAGATCAAACATCAGAAGATCTCCTTCACGGACCCGCCGGCTGCCAGGTACGCCATGCGGGAGCGCCGTCTGCGTTCCTGTGAGAACCATGGTATCGAATGAGGGACCTTGTGCACCTGCTTTTTTCATCAAATATTCCAGCTCCGCGACCAGTTCCACTTCCTGTACACCTGGTTTGACCGATTTCAATCCATCTCGCAGCACCTGCTCCACCAGCTGGACAGCCTGTTTTAAGACAGCTACCTCGCTGGATGATTTACATACTCGCATACGCTGGAGTATTGGTCCGATATCTTCACATTGTTGAAACTGCAGGAAGTGCTGAAGCTGCTCGAATCGGGATACAGTCAGGTGGCCTTTCTCCAGTGCAAGCGTACCGACCTTTCCGTGGATATGTCTGGACAATACTTCATACGGCTGATCGGTATCTTGATGAGTGATAATTCTGCTAACATGGGAGGAAGACGATGCGGATTCTGCATCCAGGGCGGGTACGATGAGAAATGGCTCCTCTCCGGAAGGAATTACTAATCCGAGAAACCGTTCATGAGGGTCGCTGGCATAGCCGGTCAGGTAGTAAATATGCTTAGGGTTTGTGATGAGGACGGTGTCCCATGCTTGCTGTTCCATGGTCTTACAAATGATCTTCAGTTTTTCATTCATCGAAGAGCATCTCCTTTTCGCAATCGTAATCAGATGTTATAATAATGCCTAGGTAATTTAAGGAAAATATGAATAATTTCAGGAGGTAAATTAATGGAGTTAACCAATTCACAGCAGAGTGGTCCGGTCTCACAACCGCCGGCTGCCGAAAAGAAAAAACCAAAGGGACTTGGCGGATGGATGATTTTGGTTCAGATATCCATTTTATTGAGTCTCATTATATCTTCATTTGCACTTAATAATACCATTATTGTTTTAGGGTCAGAAGAGCTGAAGCTTTTTTCAGATGAAACCAGTATATATTATGAGCCGGTCTTAATGCCTCTTATCTGGTTTGAATTGTTGGTTCTGGTATCTCAGCTCATATTATTAGTAGTCATTATCTTTTTGCTCTACCGCAGGAAACGGGCTTTTCCCAAGACGATGATTGGCTTTATGGTGCTGGGAGCGGTGGCTGGTATCCTGGATCATGCTGTTATTAATCAAATTTCATTCATTACTGAAGAGGAGCTTGCTCATTCATCAAAAGTAGTGGGCAGGACTATCTTCTACAGTGCCATCTGGATTCCTTACTTACTTCGATCCAAGCGAGTGAAAAATACATTTGTAAAATAAAGGCCAGGGCGCCGAGATAAAAATAAAGCTTTTTTATTTTACCTCCGTTAAAATAAGTATGTCTTGGCAAGCTGATATTAACGGAGGAATGTTTCATGACGACTTTATACCCAATCGAATTCGCGGCTGTGGAGGATCTCCCGGCCATCGTAGACATTTATAATTCCACCATTTCCGGCCGGATGGTTACTGCGGATCTGGATCCCGTCACGCCGGAGAGCAGAATGCGCTGGTTTGAAGAGCATGACCGGGCGCATCGTCCATTGTGGGTCATGAGGAACGGGGATAACATCGCGGCATGGATGAGCTTCCAGTCCTTTTACGGGCGGCCTGCGTACAACGGAACCGTGGAGATTAGCATCTATGTTCATGAAGGTTACCGGGGAACAGGAGCAGGCAGCATCATGATACAAAAAGCACTGGATGTGTGTCCTGACCTTGGGATCAGCAATCTCGTAGGATTCGTGTTCGGTCATAATGAGCCGAGCTTGAAGCTGCTCCGTAAATTTGGATTCCAGCAGTGGGGATTGCTGCCGGGGGTCGCCGAGCTGGACGGAATCAGACGTGACCTGGTGATCGTAGGACGTTCTGTCTGATGACTCTGCTGACATCTTTTTTGTCCACGCTGTACAGCGTATTTCTTCCCATTTCCCTTCCTGTGATCGCCGGCGCGCTGCTGAAGCGGTTCAGGGGTATGGAAACCAGGCCGCTGTCCACCGTATCTCTTTATATCATGAGTCCTGCACTTATTTTTGAAACATTGGCTAAGGCGGAGATTACTTCTGCCGATGTCATGGTCACTGCAGCTTTTTGTATCCTGAATATTGTGGTACTGTGGCTGTTGTGCCTGGCTGCTGGCAGGCTCTTGAAACTCTCACAGCCAGAACAGGCGGGTCTGGCGCTGACCACGTTGTTTACGAATAGTGTCAATTACGGCCTGCCTTTGGTGCTGCTGGCGTTCGGTCAGGCAGGGCTGGATAATGCTTCTGTATATGTCATCATTCAAATTATTATTATCAATACGTTTGGGGTGTACTTGGCGGCAAGATCTCATTTCTCGGCGGTACAGGCGGTGAAGTCGATCTTTATGCTGCCCTCCATCTATGCGGCGTTATTAGCCGTACTCATTCGAATCACGGAAAGTACGCTGCCGGATGCGCTCGAGACAGGCATTTCCATGTTATCGGCTGCTTATGCGCCGCTGGCCCTGGTCATTTTAGGAGCACAGATGATCGGAACAAGAGAAGGGGCAGAAGCATCACCGGTAAGCGCCCGCGGTTTTTGGTCAGGTATGACGATGCGCATGATCATTGCTCCTCTGACCGCCTGGCTGCTGCTGGCGCTTCTCTCTGTAGATGGCACTTTGTTTGCTGTCATATTGATTCTATCTGCTATGCCAGCAGCGGTGAATGCGGTTATTCTTGCCGAGCAGTACGATGCTGCACCAAGACTGGTCTCAAAATGCATCTTGTGGACAACATTGGCTTCCTTTGTGCTGCTTCCTGTCTTGATCGGGATTTTATGAGGGTGGCAGATTGTCCTCCATATGCTGGTTCAAGCCACGCAGGTGTGTGTAAGAATAAGCAAGCAGCTATTACACATGACCTGCACCGCAGGTGAAAAGGGGAGGTAGTAATGATGGAATCCCGTAACCGTCATGAGAACGTCGAGGTGGAAACACGCAATGTTGAGGAACGTAATGACAACAGTCTGGTAGCATCTACATTTATCAAATATGCAGCATACCTTATCATTTTCTTCGGATTGCTGTACTTCCTGATCAGATATGTGTTCCCAATGTTTTAAACAACATAGACGAATGCTCAAATACATGCAGACCGGGATTTTAAACCCGGTCTTATTATTTGGTCATTGACTTTATTTTTTTCAGTAAATATAATAAAGTAATCTAAAGATAGAGATTAATTTAAAGGAGTGAGAATCATGACAGCAGTATTGCATCCATCGACAAGACTGGGAGAAGTCAGTCTCCGGATTCGGGATCTTGACACTTCCGTTGCATTCTATACCGAGGTTGTCGGTTTGAAATTGTTGAAGCAAGAGGGGAATGTGGCTCAACTTTCAGCGGACGGTACGACGCCGCTTGTAATATTGGAAGCTGTGGAGGGACTCCAGGTACAGCCTGAACGTTCTGCCGCAGGGTTATATCATTTTGCCATTCTCGTCCCAGACCGTTCCACTCTGGGTCTGGTCGTGCGTAATTTGTCCAAACACCGGATTGCTGTAGGTCAGGGCGATCACCTGGTCAGCGAAGCACTGTACATCAGTGATCCGGATAACAACGGTATTGAGATCTATGCAGATCGTCCGAGAGAAACTTGGAAGTGGTCTGACAATGGAGAGGTGCAAATGGCTACAGATCCTGTCGATGTGGACGGCCTGCTCGCAGCTTCACAGAATTTGGAGTGGCGCGGTCTGCCTGCGGAAACCGTTATCGGCCATGTGCATTTCCACGTTTCTGATCTTGTTCAGGCGCGGCATTTTTACTGTGATATTCTTGGTTTTGAGATCACGGCCCATTATGGAGGAGCGGCTCTGTTTATTGCAGCAGGGCAGTATCACCATCATATCGGACTGAATACCTGGGCCGGCCTCGGCGTACCGAATACACCGGCAGACGCGGCAGGCATGAATGATTTCACGGTGATTATGCCGGATACTGCGGAGCTGTTTAAAGTAATAGAACGGGTTCAGGCTTTCGGCCTGCCCCTGGAAAAGCGGGATGGGACGGTGTATGTTACGGACCCATCAGGTATCCGGGTTAGATTGGTGGAGGCTTCAGCAGTCTGACAGATTCATTTTTGCATGATATAACGTAAGCAGAAGAGGTATCCTGAAAAGACGCTTAGTCTCACGGGATACCTCATTTTCATTTAATTTGAATTTATGCTTTGGAAAAAGGAGCAAGCTTCTTTATGGTTATTAACATATGCTCAACCATGTCCGGCAGATCCGACATATTATTCTCGTTAATCTGCTGCGGAAAAGCAATTTCAATCTTGTTGTTAACAATGCCGGGAGCATCTCCGAAATGATGACTCAGGATCTGAACGGGCGGGAGATGGAGATTCCATATGTCGTACAAAAGCTTCTCAATGGCACTGCAGGTCTGCTTTTCTTCGCAGATCTGTATATAAAACCGCAGTGTGAGGTGACATCCCGGTTCTTCGCCCGGAGTTTCCAGCAGTTCTGCCGCCAGATCTTTTAAAGATGCCTGAAGACATACTTCTGCAGAGATCCCTTCAGCAGGGACGGGCTCAAACATGATGGAGATGCTGCGGGACATATCGGCCATGTTGAGAATATCTTCTCTGCCGGTCACAAGGACCTGGCTGTCCAGATTATCAAGATCATAGATGATATTTTCCAAGGCCACTTTCAGGTTATCAAAAATAGTAGGGTGAAACATGACGGCACTCCCCGGTCAATGAAGTCTGTATCGTTATCTTATTTTACCGATGTTTTCGTTCACTTTCCACCCTCGGGGAATGCCGCCCCCTTGATTAATCGTTTCTGGACTCCCACTCATCGACCAGTGCAGAGACAGACTGAGACAAATTTAATTTAGCGGCTGGAGACAGCTGATCCGGCTTTTTGGTCTGCTCCAGGAGAATGAGCATGCGGTTCAGAAAGTGAAGTGCCTGATGAGCTGATCCTTTCTCCATATGGTGCAGAGCCTGTCGGTATGCGTTATCCAGCTGCTTGAGCAGCGGACCTCCCAGTTCACCAGCTGCCGCGTATCCTTCGAGCTGTGCCTGCAGAACGGTCGTCAGGCCAGGAGTCCAGTACGACGGTACGGGAACCTTGGACCAGTCGGTATCTGACGCCAGGTAAAACCCGGTATATGCCGGCTGGTTGTAGGAAGTATTTTGCCGGGCAATTTCAGCACGATACTGTGGATCATGCATAAGGGTATACATTTTGCGATTCGTAATCTCTGTGCTGAGATAAATACGTAACGCGGAGCTGTCTGCCGTACGGACCACGAGTTCTTCCCGCCAGTCTCCGAACAGATCGGCCACAATGGCCGGTGTTCCTTTGGTATGATTGTTCGTTCGTGTGCCTTCAGCCCGCAGCAGGGTGCCTCGCTTGAAGTCATCGATGGTCGGTATGGAGTCCAGGCTGCCGTTCACAATCTGGGTCGTCATATCTGCCGCCCATTTAATATTCATGTTCGTGCCAGGCATCCGGGAGGAAAGCGTTTTTCCATCCGCAGTCATCAAACTGACCGCCCATGTCTCCATGCCTGGAATGGACGGATCAATATCCCCGATCATACCGCGTCCGGTATCCTTGCCGGTGTATCCGCCATAAATAACTTCTCCAGTGGCTGCATCCCGCAGGCTGTAACCGTAGGGAGCATAGCTTCCCCCTTCATGAACCATAAAAATTTCAAGGCCAGGACGGTTGGGGTCGATATCGGTGACATGCATGGCATCTCCGTGACCCAAACGTGCAGTTTGTCCCGGTATCGCACTATTCGGCGGCATCACGTCCATGGAGCTGTACAGCAGGGTCCCGTCGTGATCAATCGTGGCGGACCCGTACACAATCTCATGCTTCCCGTCTCCATCTACATCAGACGTAGAAAGGGAGTGAGCGCCTTGGGTGGTCAGTGTGCCAAACTCCGGATCGGTACCGTCCCGTCCGTGAGGTCCGTCATTAAACGGATTGGTCATAGGTGTCCAGCCGGAATCTACATACCAGTACTCTTTCAAGTGCTTGCCGTCCCAGCTGTAAGAAGCCAGGGTAGAACGGGTGTAGTACCCTCGTGCAAATACAGCATAAGGCTGTTTGCCGTCCAGATAGGCAACGGTGGCCAGGAAGCGGTCTACGCGGTTGCCGGGTTCAATGCGGCTCATCGCATAGTCACCCCAGCGGAGGCCGTCATCTTCACGCCCCGGTTTATAACGAATCGTTTCCAGTTCTCTTCCGGTAGCCCCTTCAAAGACGCTCAAATATTCGGGACCCTTGACAATAAAACCTTCAAATGCCCGAAGTTTGTTTCGATCACTGCGTGCCGGAGCATAAGTATCCATGAAGTAATCTGCCAGGCTTTCAGCATCACGGCGTGAGAGGGGGTAGCTGTATTTCGGATCTATGCCGAAGCTTTCTTCAAGCGTTGCGGGCCACTGACCGCTGATCACTTCCTCCTGTGCATGCCAGTTCATAAACATATTTACAATATGATCGTAATAATCCTCCGAGCTGAGACGGTAGTCATCCTCATTGGAGTACCCGGCTTTTTTATCTTCAGGGAGCAGTGTAATATAATTTTCAGACACGATGTTGCCAGAAGCATTGTAACGGATAATCTTGGTGCCTGGCGCCGTCTTGAACATCATTTCTGCTTTTCCGTCTCCGTCAAAATCATAGACCATAAACTGCGTGTAATGGGCACCGGAACGAATGTTGACTCCCAGATCAATCCGGTAGAGCAGATTTCCTTCCCAGGTGTAGCAGTCAATGTACGTTTTTCCGGTGTAGCCAACCTGGGAAACGTCCTTAGAGTTGGAGGGCTCCCATTTGACAAAATACTCGTACCGGCCGTCACCATCCACATCTCCGACACTGACATCATTCGCTGCATAGGTATAGCTTTCTCCTGCCGGCGTAACTCCGTCGTCCGGTTTCTTCAGCTTGAGATCATAGTAATTGGAAGACCATGGAACGGACGGCTTGCTCCGGTCGCTCTCTATGCCTCGGGTAACCGCGGAAACCGTGTAAACAGACTTCGTTGTTCCGCTGGAATCCAGGAAATTGGTGCTGTCCTTGACCTCGGCAATCTTCACGCCATCCCGGTAAACATAGAAATCGGGACCCGTGAGACCTTGATTCCCATAGCCGGTGACTTCGCCGGCCAGAAGCCGCCAGCTGAGGAATATACCATCCGGTCGTGAAGCGGAGACCAGGCCCCGATCCAGATATTCCAGTTGAAGTTTGTCGGGTTTTCCAGATTTAGTCCCAGGCTGCGATGCTGCCGAAACATCCGGTATCAGGAATAAGCTGTTACCTCCAAGTAAAACCGGGAGCACGAGGGCGGCTGACAGCCATCTGCGAGACCAAGGAGTGCGATTTTTCTTCATTAAAATCTTCCTCTCTAAATTTTAGTATACGCTTACAATATCGGGTTTTTACAACCCTCCCCTCGAAAAGGTATTTATTGTGAAATCAATTTTATTGTAGGTGACGAATAAAAGAGAAGATAGGGAAGAAACCGTTCTTTTATAGTAAAAATCAGACTTTTCTTCCTGCGGGCATGAAAAACCCGCTTCCATTATCGGAAGCGGGCTGCATAACCGCCTGATCAAACGCGGTCGATATTTTTGGCATAATAGATCTCATCCATCTCCATCTTCAATCGTTGGGTAATTTCCTCCTGCTCACGGGTGGAAAGCTTGTCTTTGGTGTATCCGAACAGGTAATTATCGAGATCAAACTGCTTTAATTTGCATTTGGTATGAAAAATGTTTTCTTGATATACATTGACGTCGATCATATCGTACAATTCCTGAGCTTCGTCCGGAATATAGTTCTGGATGGAGCTGATATCATGATCGATGAACAGCTTGTGGCCGTTGATGTCACGCGTGAAGCCGCGAATCCGGTAATCAATGGCCATGATATCCGTGTCAAATGAATGAATAAGATAATTAAGCGCTTTGAGGGGAGAAATCTCCCCACAGGTTGAGACATCGATATCGGCCCGGAAGGTGCTTATGCCTTCATGTGGATGATATTCCGGATACGTATGCACGGTAATATGGCTTTTGTCCAACTGGAGAACCACATTGTCAGGCAGCGGGCCGGGAGATTCCTCGTAGGATTCTTCGGGCACTTCTACAATCGGGCCCTCGGATACGAGAACCGTCACGCTCGCGCCCTGCGGGACATAGTCCTGCTTGGCAACATTCAGTACATGGGCTCCGATAATATCGGCGACATGGGTCAGTATTTTCGTAAGGCGGTCCGCGTTGTACTGCTCATCAATATATTCGATGTAGGCCTCGCGTTCTTCTTTGGTTTTTGTGTAACAGATATCGTACATATTGAAGCTGAGCGATTTTGTCAAATTATTAAACCCGTGGAGGGTAATGCGTTCTTCGGAAATAGGTTTCATGGCTATTTTCCCCTTCAACATCAAGTTTGTAGAATCCATAGCTGTTCCAGGTAGGTTTTCCAAGGAGATGAATTCTTAGTCTGCTGCAGGCCATGCTTTACCCATGCTGAGTAGGCATGGCAAAACAGACTATGCACATGTTTTACCCGTTTTCGAGAAGAATTTAACTTTCTTCTAAAATATTCGTAGACGCCCAGTCGACTTATCCAGAAATCATTTCAGCCTGAATGTGGATCACTCTGACTTGCTTTGTCACTGGCAGCACAATTTTCCGCTGCCGGATTCTATGCTGGATTTCAAACTGTCGAGCATTTGCTCCCAAGCCTGGACATGCCACTGTCGAGCTTGCACCCACTCTTCGGTAATTCCCCAGCCGGTATGTACCAGCACAACGTGCGTACCGCTGTCCGTGGGGTTCAGAGACACTTGAACCAATGTTAAAGACTCTGTTCGATTCATAATTGTGGCAAAAGGATCGGGTCCCTTCCACTGGAATACCAGTTTATGCGGTGCTTCATAAGAAAGAATAATGCAGCCTTTAGTACTCATCACAGTAGGATCCGCCGGGTTAAAAAAGAGCTCGAATGCGCCTCCACTGCGTGGCTCGATACGAGCTGCCGGGGCAAACCATTCTGTAATTCGGTCCTCTTTAGTCCACGCTTTCCATACCAGTTCCAAGTCAGCATGAATCCATATCTCTTGTGTAATGTCCATTTCAATATCCCTGCTTTCCGTTTATCTAGTAAATAATTTTATATAAACAGAGTATAGCTTAGTTCCAGCTGTTAAAATTCTTCTAGTTTGCTTTTTTTGTTCACAGAGTCGCGTTCAAATAGCAGCAGCGGCAGATTAATCACGATTGGTGGATCCGTAGGAAGTGCCTCCCTAAGGTTGAGTTCCATCTCTATATTAGACGGCTGTTTTATATCGATTGCCTTGGGAGATTTAGCCCGGAGCGACTGGTGAAGCAGAAAATAATCTTTCGGATTAAGGCTCCAGGGAATTCCTGCTGCAAGAACATAATAGGATCCTGGTTTTGAAGTCTTAATTGTGCATACCTTCTCAGAATTAGAGAAAGCCGTAACGTTACCGGCAGCCGGACGTTCGTCAGGAATGGGTCTTGGAAACAGGCCGACAAAGACAATACCTTGAAAGTATGCTGGTGCCTGGATATGGCAGCGTATCACAGAGCATCCTTCAGAGCCGTTGTCTTCTTCAGTGAAGGCTGTTTCCTTATGCTGCTGGACATAGCGGAACAGAGTGTGAGCAAGATTTTTGAACTTTTGAGGTGTGAGGCCGACGTAAGATTTAAATCGTGTCTGAAAGGTACCGACGCTGCTAAAGCCGATGTGCTGCAACAAGCGGACGGTGGTGGAGGGGGCATTCAGCAGTTTAGTTTTGCCGGCTTCGATCCTTAATGCGGAAAGGTAGCGGCGTACAGAGATGCCAGTTGTGTGTTTGAAGATTCTCGTGAAATGAAAAGAGCTGTAGCCGGCCACTGATGCAATCTGGTCAAGGGTCAGAGACTCTTCCAGATGAAGTTTCATATAAGTTATGGCTTTTTCTACCGCTATGATATGTTCGGCTCGGTCTCGTAAGGATTGAGTTTCCATATAAATACATTCCTCTGCAGTCTGTGAAATTTAAATAAGCTTCTTGCTAATCTATATGGTAACAGTGTATCAAAGTAGAAAAGCCAGGCAAAGTATGTTTTGCACATCACACTTCAGCTTTTCAGCTGTATCATTGTCATTTTAAGCTGCTTAAGATATTTACGGTTTCAGCCTGCTTCTTGGTTGCCCATCTTGCCAAAGCCCGGTAAACTTAAAGGACAAGATATATGAAATGGATGAACCAAAGGCGAATAGAAGGAGTTTGGTAATTTGATTAATATAGAACAAGTAAACCGCCAGGAGCCGATGGATTTTCATACAGCAAAACAATTCTTGCAAAAATATTACGGGTACCCCGACTTTCGGGACGGCCAAAAGAAAATCGTAGCAAGTCTGCTGGAAGGCCGGGATACACTGGGGATCATGCCAACCGGCGGAGGAAAATCGATCTGCTACCAGATTCCCGCCTTGATGTATCAGGGACTGACACTTGTCGTATCACCGCTGATCTCCCTGATGAAGGACCAGGTAGATGCCCTGCAGACCGCGGGGATTTCGGCGGCTTACATCAACAGTACCTTAAGCGGCCGGGAAGTGAATGATCGAATCCGCGCAGCCAGAGGCGGCGAACTGAAGCTGCTGTATGTGGCACCCGAGCGGCTGGAGCTCGATTGGTTCCGGGATGAAATGGCACAGCTTGATATCTCCTGTGTAGCAGTAGATGAAGCGCACTGTGTCTCCCAATGGGGACATGATTTCAGAACAAGCTACTTGTCGGTGGCACCGTTTGTGAGGGGACTTGCGAACCGCCCGATTCTCGCTGCTTTTACCGCAACGGCTACGCCGGAGGTTATGGAAGATATGCAGCGCCTGCTCCGTCTCCAGGACCCTCAGGTATTTGTCACCGGCTTGGGGCGGGACAATCTCCACATGTCGGTCCTGCGCGGTGAGAATAAGAAAGAATATGTACTGGATTATGCGGCATCGCATACCCATGAATCTGGCATTATTTATGCCGCAACCCGCAAAGAAGTGGATGATCTGTGCCAGCGGCTTCAATTGAGAGGCCTCGCCGCCGGCCGTTATCATGCAGGCATGAGCGATGATGAGCGGGCAACCAGCCAGGAGGCTTTTTTATATGATGATATACGTGTCATTGTAGCAACGAATGCTTTTGGTATGGGGATCGACAAATCGAATGTCCGGTATGTTATCCACTATAATATGCCGAAAAATATGGAATCCTATATCCAGGAAGCCGGCCGTGCCGGACGGGATGGTGAGCCGAGTCAGTGTCTGCTGCTGTTCAGCGCACAGGATATCATGACCCAGAAGTTTCTGATTGAACAGAATCCCCAGGATGGGGAACGCAAGCATAATGACTACCGCAAGCTGCAGCACATGATTGATTATTGCTATACGACCAAATGTCTGCGGAACGCGATGCTGGACTACTTCGGGGAAGAACATCATGATGAGCCCTGCGGCACCTGCAGCTCATGCACGGATGATCGGGAACAGGTGGACATCACAGTAGATGCCCAGAAAATTTTCTCGTGTATTCACCGGATGAGGGAGCGTTTCGGTGTATCGATGGTAGCCTCCGTATTAAAGGGGTCACGGGCCAAAAAAGTGCTGGAATATGGATTTGACCGGCTGCCTACGTACGGTGTCATGAATGGCAGAACAGAAAAAGAAATTGCCGAAACGATCAATGTGCTGATCTCGGAGGGGTACCTGGCGCTTTCTGAGGGACAATACCCGGTAGTCAGACTGCAGAGTGCAGCCGGTGAGGTACTTCGAGGACAGCGTCAAGTAGCGCAAAGGGTGCCGCGTCCGGCCAAAGCATCATCCTCCCAGCGCCGAAATACGAGAGATGTATCGCCATCGGCTGTAAACGAAACCGTGTTTGAACAGCTGAGGCTGATCCGCCGTGAACTGGCCAGCCGGGAACATGTGCCGTCATATATCATTTTTAATGATGCGACACTGCGTGAGATGAGCGTGGCCTGCCCGCAGACGGAGCATGATATGCTGCATGTCAAAGGGGTCGGGGAAGTGAAATTCCGCAAGTATGGCAGGCCTTTTCTGGAATTTTTCCAGAATCAGAGCGGCGATGCCGGTCCGGAAGAATATTAAAACAAGTGAAGGTCGTGAACCATGAAAGTCATTTTGTCCACATTGAACGCCAAATACATCCATACCTCACTCGCTATACGCTGCCTCAAAGCATACAGCGAAAAGGATTTTGATATTGAATTGACCGAGTATACCATCAAGGATCCTGTGATGAATATTGTCTCAGATCTGTTCCAGCGCAAGCCGGATGTGATCGGTTTCTCGTGCTATATCTGGAACATCGAAGAAACGATCAGAGTGATTGATATTGTGAAAAAAGTCATGCCAGAGGTTAAGGTCATACTGGGTGGACCTGAGGTCTCCTATGACACGAAGTACTGGATGGAGCGGCTGCATCATGTCGATTTTATTATTATGGGTGAAGGGGAGGAAACTCTGAACCACCTCCTGAAAGAGATGGAAGGGGAGCAGAAGTATCATTTCGTATACGGAACGGCCTACCGGAAAGGGGAAGAGGTGGTCATCAATCCTCCGCGCCCCAAGGCAGAGCTGAAAGAGCTGCCTTCTCCGCACCGTTTTGCAGAGGATATTCCGAGCCTTGCCAATCGGGTCGTCTATTTCGAGACCAGCCGCGGCTGCCCGTTTAACTGCCAATTCTGCCTTTCCAGCATCGAAGTGGGCGTTCGTTATTATGATATTGAGCGTACGAAATCGGATATCATTTATCTGATCGATAACGGAGCAAAGCTGATCAAATTTGTAGACCGTACCTTTAATATCAAAAGGGATTATGCCCTCGAAATGTTTCGTTTTCTTATTGAGAACCATCGCGGCTGTGTATTCCAGTTCGAAATTACGGCGGATATTATGCGCCCTGAGGTACTGGATTACTTGGCAGAGCATGCACCTCCAGGTATTTTTCGTTTTGAAATCGGCGTTCAGTCGACCAATGACCCCACCAATGAACTGGTCAAACGAAGACAGAACTTCTCCAAGCTGACACGTACGGTTACCAAGATCAAGGAAAGCGGTAAAATTGACCAGCATCTGGATCTGATCGCCGGCCTGCCGCTGGAAGATTACGACACGTTCCGCAAAACGTTTAATGATGTGTTCGCACTCGGTCCAGAGGAGCTGCAGCTGGGATTCCTTAAAATGCTTCGTGGTACGGGTCTTCGGATCGATGCGGCAAAATACAACTATACGTACATGGATCATGCCCCGTATGAAATGTTAAGCAGCGATGTCATGCCTTTTACAGATATAGTCCGTCTGAAAAGGCTTGAGGACGTGCTTGAGAAGTACTGGAATGCTCACCGGATGGACCATACGCTGGAGTATCTGATGTCGAATGTATTTCCTTCACCATTTGATTTCTTTCAGGAATTCGGTGATTACTGGGAAGGGCAGGGGTGGCAGAAAATCGGCCACCAGCTGGAAGATCTGTTCACAAGACTGAGTTCATTCCTGGAGCATCGGGGAACACCGCAAATGGATGTGGTACAGGGATTGATGAAATTCGATTATTTCCTGGGACATAAATTTAAGCCCCGCAAAATTTGGTGGAATTTCACTCAGAATAAAGAAGAATGGTCCAGTCACATGAAACAGGTTGTGGAGCAGGCCAGCGGCTTCAGCGGCGATTTTGCATCACTTGGCATCACGGAGCGTGAACTGCAGAAGCACGCCATGATTGAAGTTCTGCCATTTGATCTTGAAGCTGTGACGTCCCAAAAAAGTTTGGTTGCTGCCGGAAGCGACGTTTGGGAAGATGAATCTTCATCACGTCGAACCCTGCTGGTGGTGCTGTATCAGCAATTACCAGATGGAAAGCCGAAATACTATACCAAAGCGATCTAACGATAATTCAGCAGCATAGCAAGAAAAAACGCCTGCCCATCCTTGTTCGGATAGGCAGGCGTTTTCGATTTATGAGGTCATCCGTGGAGAATCCCCGATCAGACGGGAGGCTTGACGGTCCAGCCATTGGAGAATATGGCCGGCTACTTCGTGCCGATTCACTTCATGCAGCATTTCATGGCGCCCGTCCGGGTACAGCCGGTATTCCAAATCGCTGACACCGCGTTCCTGATACAGCTGAATCAGCTTGCGTACTCCTTTACCGCGCATACCCACTGGATCTTTTTCTCCCGAAAAAATGTAGATTGGTTTGTCTGTGACCAGTCCCTTCAACAGATTCGAATGGTGAATCTGCCTCAGCAGGGTAAAGAAGTCACGGAAGAAGCGTGTGGTACATATTTGCCCGCAATACGGATCGTTCATATACCGGTCCACTTCCTCCGGATCGCTGGAGAGCCAGTCAAAAGGAGTCCGCATGCCGAAACCTTTATTGTAGGGGCCGAACACGATCGTGTTCATCAGCAGGCTGCGGTGGATTTCACCCTGCATTCTCGCTTGTGCAGAGGCCAATCGCTGTCCGAGGGACAGCATACTGCGGGGACCGTTCGAGCCTGACAGAATAAATCCGTCATAACGCCGGCCCTCGGTCAGGCACATGATTTTCTGGGTGAGGAAAGACCCCATACTATGACCAAGCAGAAACAGCGGTACATGAGGATGCCGATCCCGGATCACTTCTGAAAGCAGCAGCAGATCTTCGATGATTCTATCGAAACCGTTCTCTCCGGCATCGCCCAGTGCTTCCGGACGTCCTGCTGTCTGGCCGTGTCCCCGGTGGTCATTGACATAGACGGCATATCCATGCGCTGTCAGCAGGGAAGCCAGTTCTGCATAACGTTCACCGGTTTCACACATCCCGTGAGCGATCTGGAGCACCGCTTTGACAGGTGCACTATCTGTCTCAGGAGCCCATTCCTGCACAAAAATATTTTTACCATCATTGCCCAGCATATGAAAGCGATCGGTCTGCATCGGTTTTGGCCACCTCCACGTACGGATGAGTTTCCTTTACGTTTCTATATAAACTGAATTAAGAGTTACCATTCTGCATGGCTGCGATGGCAAGTGTTCTTACGACCGCTGTTGCCTCCAAAATGCTAGAAATATCATATGAGGTAGCATTTTGGAGACAAAGCATATGCTTCCGATGCTAGCTTTCCTTTGGAAAGCTTTTAGGCGGACGCTGCCGCTTCTCCAGAATCACTTGTCACCTCCGCTATAGAAAGGTTTTATCTTTAATTCATGCTATATAGCCAGCATTTTATGATAGGAGATAAGAACGAAGAACGGTGCCGTTTCCTTCCAAACTGTAAGAACCGAGATTTGCGGGCAGCAGGAAGCACTGTCCGGAAGTGAAATCCTGAGAGCCCCCGTCCCACTTCAAGCTGCCTGATCCTTCACAGGTGACGAGAATCGTGAAGCTGTCCGGCGAGGTGCTCAGATCCCAGGAACCGTTCAGAACCCCTTTTTCAACAATAAAATAAGGCGAGGCTGCAAGCTCAAGCCATTCGCCAGCTGCAGCATGATCTGTGTTCATGGTCGTGGCTCCAGACCCTTCATACGCGGTCACATTCAGGGAATCCTCAACATGCAGTTCACGCGGTTTCCCATCAAGGCCAGGACGGTTGTAGTCGTAGATACGGTACGTGGTGTCCGAATTTTGCTGAATTTCTGCAACAACCACACCTGCACAAAGCGCATGAACAGTACCAGCCGGTATGTAGAATGTATCGCCGGTTTGAACAGGCACAACCTGGAGGGTATCCATCACAGTGCCGTTCTCGAGGGCGTCCTTGAGCTGTTCCCGGTTAACGCCTTCCTTCAGCCCGTAAATAATTTTAGCATCCGGCTTTGCATCCAGCACATACCACATTTCAGTCTTGCCCAGCTCTCCTTCCGGGAGGCCTTGGTAATCATCCGTAGGGTGTACCTGTACAGACAAGTCATCATTGCAGTCCAGAAGTTTGATCAGGAGAGGGAAGCGTCCATTCTTCTCGGAAAATCCCTTGCTGCCAAACCAGTCCCGGCCCAGCTGTTCCCGGATCTGATCCAGTCCCTTGCCGGCCAGCTCTCCGTTTACGACCGTAGTTGTGCCATTGGGATGATCGGCAATCATCCATCCCTCGCCAATATGGCCTTCAGGCAGATTCAATCCGAATTGCTCCAGGGCCCGGCCACCCCATACACGTTCTTTGAATTCCGGTTGAAATAAAAGCGGATACGGTTTTGTCATGATGTTATCATCTACCTTTCACCATAGTTGTTAAGCCCTCTTCGGGAAGAAGGCATGTCACTCTATCATAACGGCTTTTTTCGTTCGATTGCAATAAGATAGGGAGCCTCGCTTCTTTGCAGTCCACGGTACATCACCGTTTGAGCCTGAAGAGGGGAAAGGGAGGAACACCATTCTTCCACAGCCCTGGCTTCCTGATCGCCACCGGGATGTCCGGGGTATACGACGATTGTAATGACTCCTCCGGGAGCCAGGAGTTCAAGCGCGGTGTCCAGTGCTGGCAGTGTGCTGGCCGGTGAGGTAATGAGTTCTTTATCCGCACCTTCGGCCGGCAAATATCCCAGATTGAACATGATGGCCGATATTTTGCCGTGAACGGAGGCGGGAATAATGTCATTCATGCCAGCATGGCTGCTGTGTACAAGCTTTACTTCTGCGAGCGGCTCGGTTCCGGCCTTGGCAAGACGCTCCTGTGTGATTGAAAGCGCCTGTTCCTGAATGTCAAAAGCGAATACTTTCCCGCTGCGGCCAGCCTTCTGAGCCAGAAACAGCGTATCGGCTCCTGTACCTGCAGTAGCGTCGATAGCAATGCCTCCCGGCGCAAGGCGCTCTGTGACCAGTTTATGTGCAAAGCTAAGAACAGACAAAAATCCCATCAGCTCGACCTCCATAGTTTACCCTGCCATGTATCCCGCCTCTTTAGCTCTGCATCAATGCCATTGAGCACTTCCCACTTTCTCAGACTCCACATTGGACCAATCAGAAGGTCACGGGGAGCATCCCCCGTCAAGCGGTGTACAATCATTTCCGGGGGCAGAAACTGAAGTGTATCCACGATGAGCTTGATATACTCATCCTGGTCCAGGAATCGAAGCAGTCCGGCTTCGTATTGTTTGACCATCGGCGTTTTGCGCATCAGGTGAAGCAGATGAATCTTAATCCCCTGTACATCCATCTTTGAAACAGCGCGGCCGGTCGCCAGCATCATGTCATGATCTTCCTGCGGCAGTCCGTAAATGATGTGGGAGCATACACGGATGTTATGCTTGCGAAGCTTCTCCACTGCCTCCAGATAACATTCCGTATCATGAGCACGGTTAATGAGATCCGATGTGGAATTATGAATGGTCTGTAGTCCCATTTCAACCCACAAATAGGTTCGTTCGTTCAGTTCTGCGAGATATTGTACGACATCATCAGGCAGACAGTCCGGGCGTGTCGCAATGGAAAAGCCAACCACCCCCGGCTGCTTTAATATAAGCTCATAGCACTCCCGAAGCTCATCCACGGGTGCATATGTATTCGTGTATGCCTGAAAATATCCGATATATTTAGCATTTGGCCATTTCAGCAGCTGCCTGTCCCGGATCGTGTTAAACTGAGTAACCAGATCGTCCCGGCGGCGCCCGGCAAAATCTCCGGATCCGCGAGCACTGCAAAAAGTGCATCCGCCTTTTGCGATAGAACCGTCACGGTTAGGGCAGGTGAAACCGGCATCGATCATTACTTTAAGCACTTTTTCCTGAAATTCATGACGCATTTCGTAATTCCATGTATGAAATCGTTTATCGCCCCACAGCTGTGGGACAGAAGATGTTGGTGTGTGCATGGGCTCTCCTTAATTGGTTTTAATATGGAACATGCTGTTCAATCCCATTCAGCAATTTCAGTCTCAATTCCAGTCTATTGTAACAAAAAATCAGGTGCTAAGAATCATTTAATGCTGTACTTGATCATGAGCTGAATAATTTGATATATTTTAGGAAGAATACACGTTTCGTCTATGCTGCTGATGGGTAAAAAGTAGTCATAAGCTGAAATTTTTTTAACATATTATCTCATAAGTGATCGGCATCGTGGATATAATGATACCGAAGAGGTGATTAGAATGAATTCAGCGTCCGTCAAATACCCAAGTAAGAATAAAATCTCTGTGGAACTTACTCCGGATGAAGCATTGGCTCTGACAGGTGTAGAATTTAATGAAAACTCAAAGGTGAAGTCAACGGCTCAGCGCAAAATCAGGGCAGCTTTTGAGAAAACATTTGATTTTGTATCTCCCAATGAGACACATTAGCCACAGTCTAACAATCGCGGAACCCCAATTCCAAATATAAAAGAGGGAGGAACCCTTGATCTGTTATTGCAGAGAGAGGCGTGCCTCCTTCTTTTTCATGCTTATTTGTTTTTTTATCTTTACATTTAGAGCTAACTTCGTCACAATATCTCCAGTGACAGTTTAATTTTAGCCAATGTTCGGAGGTATATCATGCGTTTACGCGGAAGAAAAGGGATACGGGAAAGCCTGGAACAGCAGGAGGATATGGTCGTTCTCGATCCCCGGCAATATAAAGGAAAGTGGGCTTCTTTGTTTGGTAATGATCAGCCCATTCATGTAGAATTCGGTATGGGAAAAGGGCAGTTTATCAGCCAAATGAGCTACGGTAATCAGGAAATCAATTTTATTGGTGTCGATATGTACGACGAGCTGATTCGTCGTGCGAGTGAAAAAGGACGCATCGCCTGGGCGGAAGAAGAGGTGGAAACCCCGCCGAATCTGAAGCTTGCGCTGATGAACATCGAGAATGTGGAAGAAGTATTTGAGCAGGGAGAAATTGAGCGGATCTACCTGAACTTCAGTGATCCTTGGCCGAAGACAAAGCACGGTCGGCGGCGGCTCACACACCCCAGGTTTCTGGACATGTATAAGAAGATTCTAAACGATCAAGGGCAGATTCATTTCAAGACAGATTCTGTCAGCCTGTTTGAATTCTCGTTGAATTCATTTGCCGACTATGGGTTACAGATGACTAACATTTCATTGGATCTCCATCGGGATGGAGTCAATGAACAATTCGTAATGACGGAATATGAATCCAAATTTGTCGGACAAGGAATGAATATCCATCGCTGTGAAGTCATCATAGGCGAAGCTGCTTTGGAGGAATACCGCAGAGACCGTCTGAAGAAGTATGGTGTATAAAGCGCTTCCATTATAATAGTAGAAAAGCGGCTCTCCCCTCGAAGATCGGGCGAGCTGCTTTTTTTTATGGATGCACCCGACGCAGGTTCTCTCAGGTATACCTACAGGTGTTGCATTCGCTGCTGCAGCATTTCGATAATGCTCACTGCACTTTCCATCGGATGATATTTATGGATGGCATTCAAATTTTCAGTCCGCTGCCGGAGCACCTGATCATATTCGTGGAGAAGCCGGTTCATCCAGATTCCCAGCACTTCGAGAGAAGTAATTGGCTCTCCCAGGCCTTGAGCCGTAAAATATTGAAAGTTCTCCTCTTCCTGTCCTGGCAGCGGATGATGAAACAGCATGGGAATGCCTTTGGCAAGACCCTCAGTGCAGGTCATGCCGCCAGGTTTTGTAATTAAGAGATCGGATACTTCCATCAGCTTGTCGACCTCATGGCTAAAGCCCAATATATGAACATTCGCATGTTTAAAACACATTTTGGACTCCATTTTCCGCCGGGCTTCATCATTGCTGCCCAGGCAAAAAATAATCTGGATCTTGTCCGCCCACCGGGTCAGGTATTCATGGACAACCTGGTCGTTCATCAATCCCCATCCGCCTCCCATAACCAAAACCGTGGGGAGAGAAGATAACCCGAACTGACGCCGTATGTCATCTTTACCGGGCCTTTTCCAAAAATCCGGGTGGATCGGAATGCCAGTAACCTGAATTTTCGCTTGGGACACACCTCGTCCTTGAAGCTTCCGTTTGACCTCGGGAGTTGATACAAAGTAGCGGTCCACTTCCGGGCTGATCCAAGTATCATGGGCATCATAATCTGTAATAACGGTGCATAGGGGGACTGTAAGACCAAGCCGTTTCAACCGCGATATGACCGCATTAGGGATGAAATGCGTACATACGATGATATCCGGTTTGAGCTGTCTCACCACATCGCGGGTGCTCGTATAAAAAATGCGGTGAAGAGCCAGTGTTGTGAAACGGTTAAACGATTTTTGATGCCGGTACATATAACCAATCAGCCGAGGCTGTGAAGCCAGTGTCTTCCGGTAGGCAGAAATAATCAGGGGAGCTACCTTGGGATTGAGAAAGCTGCCCAGCTCCATAACCCGGGTCTGAATGTCAGGTGACAGCTGACGCAAACTGCTCGAGAGTGCATAAGCCGCTTGCGTATGGCCAGCGCCAAATCCTTCTGATAACAGCAAAACTCTTTGTTTAGCCACGTTCGTTCACCTGTCCCGCTGCAGTATGATGATATTTGATATTTCCGTGTTGGATGCCTGTTCTCTATAAAATACCCTTGATCGCGAAGAAATTCACATGTAAATGCTTTTACCGGGATTTATATCTTGTGAGCGGGGACTTTAGTCTCGTTTTGTGGCCGGTTTTAGTTAACAGGAAACTTGAGAAAACAGTATGTTTTGATTCGCTGGACTTGGGCAGATGCGCGAAATTTGGCGTAAAGAAGGGCCGGGAGTCTTTTGACTTGGACAAAAGTTATAGCTACAATGATTCAAATGAGCAGCAAAAAGTTTATAAAAATTTGAACCCTATGAGTTAAAAAGGTAAACTTTTTGACCCCATCATGCGTTTAAAGAAAAGGGGCGGACAACTTTCTTAAAGAAAAATAATGTGCCGGTGAAATAAAAAGTAAGAAAACAGATGAAAATAGAAACTAATGCTGCCTGAATGAAAGCTTGGTGGCCTGCTGAAAGCACGCAAAGCCCTTTTTGACGGGAAATATCGTGAATTAGAGGTTTTGGCGCTTTTGACAAAGTACTGTAAAGTGTGGAAAATCGATATGACGTATGGCAACCACAGCAGCTCATGCAAACAAAAGAAGACAGGGTCATAAGCTTCAACAAAGAACAGAGATAATAAAAAAATATTCTCAGGGTAGAAAAAGGGGGTAGCAGAGAATTATGACAGACGCCATTTTTATCGCGCTTCAAGTTTTGCTTGCTGCGATTGGTGTGTACCAGTTTGCATTCTCTATTTTTGGTCTTTACAAGAAAAAGAAAAAGAAACAATACGAACCGACTAAATCATTCGCCGTATTGGTGGCAGCGCACAATGAGGAACAAGTCGTTGGAGCGCTGATGGAAAACCTGAAACAGCTGAATTATCCAAAGGAACTGTACGAAGTGTTTGTTATCTGCGATAACTGCACAGATAAGACAGCTGACATTGTTCGCAGTCACGGAATGCATGCTTGTGTCCGCAGTAATCAGAATTTACGCGGTAAGGGTTATGCCATTGAGTGGATGCTGAAGGAACTGTGGGCTATGCCGCGGCAGTTTGATGCTGTTGTCATGTTTGATGCCGACAACCTGGCGGATCCTGAATTCCTTACAGAGATGAATAACGACCTCTGTTCTGGTGCGAAGGTCATCCAAGGTTACATCGATACGAAAAATCCGGAAGATTCCTGGATTACCGCTGCTTACGGCGTTTCTTACTGGTATATCAACCGCCTGTGGCAGAATTCCCGTCACAATTTGAACATGGCGAACTTTCTGGGCGGTACGGGGATGTGCTTTGAAACCAATCTGCTTAAAGAGATTGGATGGGGAGCAACCAGCCTGGTTGAGGATTTGGAGTTCACGATGCGCAGTGTCATGCGCGGGGTGAATCCGAGGTTCAATTATGACGCTAAAGTGTTTGACGAGAAGCCTCTGACATTCAAGGCCTCGGCCAGACAGCGTCTGCGGTGGATGCAGGGCCATTTCACGGTGGCGAGAAGATACTTCTTCCCATTGCTGTGGCGGGCGTTCAAGGAACGCAGTCTCGTCAAGCTGGACCTTGCTCTGTACGGAGCCAACGTATATATCGTCCTGCTGACTTTTATTCTCACCGCAGTGCTCTTTATCGACACAGCCTTCTTTGAAGGACCGAACATTGCCAATCTGTATGGTAAACTGCCGGTATGGCTAAGCTTCACAGCAATCGCCGCAAATATCTTCACCTTCCTGATGGCGTTGATTCTGGAGAAGGTTACCTTCAAAAAAGTGTATGCATACCTGGTGCTGTTTCCGGTTTACCTGCTTTCCTGGTATCCGATTACCGTATATGCGTTCTTTACACAAAACAACAAGCAGTGGAGCCACACCCAGCATACCCGTGTGGTACGCCTGGAGGAAGTACAGAGCAAACAGGGATAAGCTGTAGTTTTAGTTTTACTGTTGACAACGCCCTTTCAGCCGTGGTAGACTATTCTAGTGTGCTAAACAGAATACTGATTACAAGCAGAAGCGGCGCTTCTCACCTGTCCGACAAAGGTTGGCTGGTATGATCACAATAACTTGAGAACATTCGTGTTCACATTAAAATGTGTATCAATTGGGATGCCGGTAGATAAACCGACATCCCTTTATTTTTGTCTTATGACAAGTATTATTCTTTGTAAACAATCGGAGGTGGAGAAACATTAGTAAGGAACATATGATCAACGACGAAATTCGGGCGAGAGAAGTACGTTTGGTTGGCGCAGAAGGTGAACAAATCGGAATCAAACCGATCCGGGAAGCGCTGCAGATGGCGATCGACCTTAATCTTGATTTGGTCAACGTAGCCCCTCAAGCAAAACCGCCGGTCTGCCGCATCATGGATTATGGTAAATTCCGCTATGAGCAGCAGAAGAAAGAGAAGGAAGCGCGCAAGAATCAGAAGATTGTAGATCTGAAGGAAGTGTGGTTCCGTGCGAATATTGAGGAGCATGATTATCAGACCAAGCTTCGCAATGTCGTGAAATTCTTAAATGAAGGCGACAAGGTGAAATGTTCCGTTCGTTTCCGCGGCCGTGAAATCACGCATGCCAACATTGGCCAGAAGATTCTCGAGCGCGTGAAAACGGAAGTGGCCGAGCTCTGCGTCGTAGAGCGCCAGCCGAAGCTGGAAGGCCGCAGCATGATCATGATCTTGGCTCCTAAAGCCTAAGAGACATTCAGAGGAGGAAGAAGTACAATGCCTAAAATGAAAACACACAGCAGCCTGAAAGGCCGCTTCAAAATTACAGGTACAGGTAAAGTAAAACGCTATAAAGCTTACAAAAACCACCTGCTGTCCCACAAATCCAAGCGTGCGAAGCGCGTTCTCGGTACCAGTCCGGTTATGGCACCTGGTGATGTAAAGCGTTTGAAGCAAGGTCTGGCTAATCTGAAATAGTAAACAACATTCATTGGGAGGTTCTTAAATATGGCACGAGTTAAAGGCGGCTTTGTGGTTCGTCGCAGACATAAAAAAGTATTGAAATTGGCAAAAGGTTATTTCGGTTCTAAACACCGTATTTTTAAAACAGCTAAAGAACAGGTTATGAAATCCCTGGTATACGCATACCGTGACCGTCGTCAGACGAAACGTAACTTCCGCAGACTGTGGATCGTTCGTATCAACGCGGCTGCTCGCCAAAATGGCCTGTCCTACAGCAAATTGATGTTTGGTTTGAAGCTTGCAGGCGTGGATATTAACCGCAAAATGCTGGCTGACCTGGCTGTGAACGATCTGAATGCATTCAACTCTTTGGCTTCTGTAGCCAAAGAAAAAATGAATGCTTAATTTATAGCCCTTATATAAAAAACCGCTCCGGATCCGGAGCGGTTTTTTTCGTAATTTAATCTACATCAGCCTGTATTGCCTTTTACAGGGCGATGGAACAAGCAAGCCCCTTCTCGCAGGAATAGACTGGATTTATATTACCCGAGGAGGGATAACATGCATAAGCCTGTAAGTAAGCACGAGGCAAATAAATATGTGGGCAAACAGATTATCGCTTATAAAAAAGACGGATCCGTAGTCAAAGGCAAGCTTATCAGAATTTCGGGAGACCGGCTGATCCTGGAAGGAATAAAAGGTAAACGTGTGAAAACCAAAGCTCTGGCTCCTCTTGTACTGTTCGATCTGCTGGCCATCGGTACGGCTCCTTTTGCCTACGGACCGTATGGGTTTGGCGGAGGATACGGACCTGGATATGGACCTGGATTCGGACCTGGATTCGGACCCGGTTACGGACCTGGTTTCGGCGGCTACCCTCCTTACGGCGGGTTTTTCTGGTAAGTGTTATAACAACAGCTTCTCCATTTCAAAACAATGATTTGTTGTAATGAACCGCAGCGTGTTATAGCCCAGTTTCCGGTAAAACAACAACCCTTTCTTATTGCTGGAATCCACCATCACTTTGGCCCGGGTGCATCCGCGAGAACGGGCGAAAACTTCTGCTTGAGCCATCAGGGAGGCTCCCCAGCGCTTTCGCTGTACAGCGGGTGCAACGGCCAGCATATCAATATACACCAACTCACCGTGCATCATGAAATGTATAAAACCCACAGGTGCATCCTCGGCACCGTTTGATGCGATCAGCGTTACCCCTCGCCTTAATCGGGCCGGCATCTCCTTCCGAATGCTGTCCAATTCCATTGGACTGAGCGTGGAAAGAGGGACAAGCTGGGTTTCGATGAGCTGAAGGATGACGGGATCATCCAGTCCGGGCCGGCGGTAGCGAATCATCGCGGCTCCTCCCTTCACTGCCATTAAAGATGAATGCATTATTGTATGCAGCAGCTTAAAGAGGGGTGTCCGGCGAAGAAAGCTGTATAAAAAACGTCTGAAATGCTAAAGCTGACGCAGCAAGTAAAATAAAATGGTTGACTTCTTGAATCAATGAATCATATAATGTTTCTAAACATTTTAACGAAATAATTTCTATCTGCAATGATGAGGACGAAGTTTAAAGGGCTCTTTTGCTCAGAGAGTGGACGGATCAGCTGCAACCTCCACCAAAACCCCTTTTATACGAGCTCACCTCGGAGCTGTTTTCCTGAAAAATGTTAATCCTTGACTTCAGTGTATTAAAGGGTTAGCGTCTATTAGGGGAAATCGTTTAGTTCACGTTACGAACTTCAGATATTGAAGGCCTCTTTTTGAGTTCTTCATACCTGCTGAGGCTTTGCATTGCGAGATGTAGAGCAAATATGGGTGGTACCACGGAAGCTAAACCTTTCGTCCCTCACGCGGTCATATTCCGCAGTGTGGGATGAAAGGTTTTTTTGTTGCTTTAATGCCAAGATAGGCAATGTTTGAGAGGAGGATGACTGATGAGCGCGCAAACTCCAGAAGTGCGGTCTACAGAGCAATTACGAGAGAAATGGATGAAGCCCGAAGTGATTACCGGATCGGAAATTCTGCTTCGGAGCCTTCTTTTGGAAGGTGTCGAATGTGTCTTTGGCTACCCCGGCGGGGCAGTATTATATATCTACGACGCCATGTACGGATTTGAGGATTTCAAGCACGTCCTGACACGGCATGAGCAAGGTGCGATTCATGCGGCAGACGGATATGCACGGGCCAGCGGCAAAGTCGGCGTATGTATTGCCACATCAGGTCCTGGTGCAACGAATCTGGTGACAGGAATTGCAACGGCCTACATGGACTCGGTGCCTATGGTCGTTATTACGGGTAATGTAGCAACAACTCTGATCGGAACAGATGCTTTTCAAGAAGCGGATATTACCGGGATTACGATGCCGATTACGAAGCACAGCTACCTGGTGCGTGATGTTAAGGATTTGCCTCGGGTCATCCACGAAGCCTTTCATATCGCTTCTACCGGCCGTAAAGGTCCTGTCCTGATCGATATACCGAAGGATGTTTCAGCGGCGAAGGAACTGTTCCAGCCGGCCGCAGGCGTTCAGCTTCGAGGCTACAATCCGCGGACGGTTCCAAATCGTCTGCAGCTGGATAAGCTTTGCCGGGCGATTGAGGATGCCGAGCGTCCATTAATTCTTGCCGGCGGCGGTGTTATCTACTCCGGTGCCCATGAAGCTTTGTTCGAATTTGTAAATCAGACCCAGATTCCCATCACGACTACACTGCTGGGACTCGGTGCTTTCCCAAGCGGCCATGACCTGTGGACAGGAATGCCTGGGATGCATGGAACGTACACGTCCAATCATGCTATCCAGCAAAGCGATCTGCTGATCAATATCGGTGCCAGGTTCGATGACCGGGTAACCGGGAAGTTAGACGGTTTTGCACCGCATGCCAAGATCGTTCATATCGATATTGATCCTGCAGAGATCGGCAAGAACGTTCCTACTGACATCCCGATCGTGGGAGATGTGAAAACCGTTCTTGAAATGCTGATCCCGAGTGCACCGAAGGCTGGAAAGGCGGATGCTTGGAGAGATCAGGTGACTAAATGGAAGGCTGAATATCCTTACAGATATACTGATTCCGAAGAAGTGCTGAAACCGCAGTGGGTTATCGAGATGCTGAACGAAACCACCAAAGGCGAAGCGATTGTAACGACGGATGTAGGACAGCATCAGATGTGGGCTGCCCAATACTACAAGTTCAATCAGCCGCGTTCATGGATCACCTCCGGTGGGCTTGGAACGATGGGATTCGGTTTCCCGGCTGCGATCGGTGCCCAGACAGCCAATCCAGACCGCCTGGTCATATCGGTTAACGGAGACGGCGGGATGCAGATGTGCTCCCAGGAGCTGGCGATCTGCGCGATCAATAACATTCCTGTGAAAATTGTCGTCATCAATAACCAGGTTCTCGGTATGGTCCGCCAGTGGCAGGAATTGATTTACGAGAATCGATACAGCCACATTGACCTGGCCGGCAGCCCGGATTTCGTCAAGCTGGCAGAAGCTTATGGCGTCAAGGGACTTCGTGCAACGACCAAAGAAGAAGCCCGCAGCGCTTGGGCAGAAGCGATGGATACACCTGGACCTGTCCTCATCGACTTTGTAGTGGAGAAGGGCGAGAACGTGTATCCGATGGTAACGCAAGGGTCCACGATTGACCAAATGCTGATGGGGGATGCGTAACATGAGTGATTATAAACGTACTATTGCCGTACTTGTTAATGATCAGCCCGGTGTCCTCCAGCGGGTCTCCGGACTGTTTGGACGCAGAGGCTTTAATATTGAAAGTATTACAGTGGGACAGTCGGAAGAAGCCGGGTTGTCCCGGATGGTTATCGTGACGACAGGAAATGACACCACACTGGAGCAGATCGAGAAGCAGCTGTACAAGCTGATCGATGTGATCAAAGTCATTAACCTCAGTTCCAAGCCGATGGTAGCCAGAGAACTCGCCCTGATTAAAGTAAAGGCCGAGCCTTCAGCGAGACCGGAAATATTGGGTGTCGTTGAGACCTTCCGCGCTTCCGTTGTTGACATTGGAGCTTCAAGCATGATGGTACAATCGGTTGGAGATACCGGCAAAATTGATGCTATAATCGAACTTCTGAAGCCATACGGCATTCAGGAGCTGTCCCGGACTGGTGTAACCGCCATGATCCGCGGAAACGCCTAAGGCTCATATTTTATAACTTCAGGTAGTATGGAACGTCAGGTACCCGCATGCTGAGCGGGTGTTTGAAAAGGTCATGGCCCACAGATCGCATCGGCCTTTTGAAATACCCGCTCATTCATGAAGGGGCTTTATATCAAAGGAGGATTTATACAATGGCAATTACGACTTACTATGAGCAAGACGCAGAACTGAATGTACTGAAAGACAAGACGATCGCAGTGATCGGTTATGGCAGCCAGGGCCATGCCCAGGCTCAGAACCTTCGTGACAGCGGACTCCGTGTCGTTATCGGACTTCGTGAAGGTAAATCTTTTGATAACGCAAAGAACGATGGATTCGAAGTACTGTCTGTAGCAGAAGCTGTTCAGCAGGCAGACGTTGTTCAAATCCTCATGCCGGATGAAACACAAGCTTCTGTATACAAGAACGACATCGAGCCTAACCTGAAAAAAGGTGCTGCACTGATGTTCTCCCACGGTTTCAACGTTCATTTTGGACAAATCGTGGCTCCAAAAGAAAATGATGTACTGCTGGTTGCTCCTAAATCTCCGGGCCACATGGTACGCCGTACATATGTGGAAGGCTTCGGCGTTCCGGGTTTGATCGCAATCGAAAAAGATGCTACTGGACAAGCTAAAGCTATCGGTCTTGCTTATGCTAAAGGGATCGGCTGTACTCGTGCAGGCGTTATTGAAACTTCGTTCCGTGAAGAAACCGAAACCGATCTGTTCGGTGAGCAGGCTGTACTGTGCGGCGGGGTTTCCGCTTTGATTAAAGCAGGATTTGAAACATTGACCGAAGCTGGATATGCACCTGAAATGGCCTACTTCGAGTGTCTGCATGAACTGAAGCTGATCGTGGATATGATCTATGAGGGTGGTCTTGCTTCCATGCGTGACTCCATCAGTAACACAGCCGAGTACGGTGACTATGTAACTGGACCTCGCATTGTAACGGACGAAACGAAGAAAGCGATGAAAGAAGTATTGTCCGATATTCAGCAAGGTAAGTTCGCACGTGACTTCATTCTGGAGAATCAATCCAACCGCGCTTTCCTGACGGCTACCCGTCGTAACGAATCCGAGCATCCAGTAGAGGTTGTCGGTTCACAGCTGCGCGAAATGATGCATTGGATCAAGAAGTAAGAGCGTATACTGAATTAAATATTCACACTCCGGCGGTTAGGGACCTTATGGTTCCTGCCGCCGGAACTATATCAAGCCAAAGAACTTCAAGGAGGTGTCAGCATGCGTAAGATTTATGTTTTTGACACAACGCTGCGGGATGGAGAGCAGTCACCCGGCGTAAACCTGAACACCCGCGAGAAGGTAGAAATTGCCCACCAGCTGGAAAGGCTGGGAATCGATCGCATGGAGGCAGGCTTTCCGGCAGCTTCGCCAGGAGACCTTGCCGCGGTGAATGCCGTAGCAAGAGCTGTAAAGGACGTCACAGTGATCGGTTTATCCCGTTCCAGAGAACATGATATCGATGCGGTCCGCGAAGCTCTCCAAGGTGCACAGGATCCGTGTATTCATGTGTTTCTGGCCACTTCACCCATTCATCGCAAGTTTAAGCTTCGGATGGAGAAGGAGCAGGTACTGGAAACCGCTCAGGCTGCTATTCGATACGCGAAAAAGTATTTTTCCAAGATCGAGTTCTCGCTGGAGGATGCTGGCCGGACAGAGCTCGACTTTATGGCCGAAGTGGTCGGTATGGCCGTGCGCGAAGGCGCGAAGGTGGTCAATATTCCTGATACAGTAGGTTACTTGAACCCGGCAGAATATGGAGCGATCTTCAAGTATTTGAAAGAAAATGTGCCTGATATTGAAAAGGTGCAGCTCAGTGCCCACTGTCATAATGACCTGGGAATGGCTACAGCGAACACGCTGGCCGCCATTCTGAACGGGGCGGATCAAATCGAAGGAACCGTGAATGGCATCGGCGAGCGTGCGGGCAACACAGCTATCGAGGAAGTGGCGATGGCTCTGGAAACCCGTCAGGACTTCTTCCAGGCCAAAACCGGATTAGTACTTACTGAGATTGCGCGTTCCAGCCGTCTGGTGAGCAAACTGACCGGTATGGTAGTGCCTGGCAACAAAGCCGTTGTAGGTGCGAATGCGTTTGCTCATGAATCGGGCATTCATCAGGATGGGATGCTGAAAGAGAAAACCACCTATGAGATTATGACTCCGGAATCTATCGGCCTGAAGGAGAGCAAGCTGGTACTCGGGAAACATTCCGGACGCCATGCGTTTCGCGAGAAGCTGCTTGAATTAGGGTATGAGCTCAGCGAAGTACAGGTGAATGAGGCTTTTGTGAAATTCAAGGTGCTTGCTGACAAGAAGAAAGAAGTTTCGGATGAAGATCTTCTTGCGCTGCTGGAAGAGAAGCTCGTTGATACGCCGGAAGTGTTTCGCCTCAAAACGATGTTCGTGACCTTCGGTAATGAAGCGACGCCAACCGCGCGTGTAACTGTGGAAACCGATAGCGGAACGATTGAGGAAGAGGCGGAAGGCAACGGTTCTGTTGATGCCATCTATAACGCGATCGACAAAGTGACATCTGAAGAAGTCACCTTGTCGGACTACTCGATTAAATCAGTATCCCAAGGCAAGGATGCCCAAGGAGAAGTTCATGTGCTGCTGACACAGAATGATGTGAGTGCACAAGGACGCGGACTGAGCACAGACATTCTTGAAGCCAGTGCCCGGGCATATGTGGATGCCGTGAACCAGTTGATCGAGAAGCGCAAGACGTTTGGGAAACGCGATCGTGTTACACTGTAAATACACATAAGAAGGAGGTGCTGCCAATGAACGGCAGCACCTCCTTTTTTATGCGGTAATAAAGATTCCAGTCTAGAGATTTGTGCTTACCAGGCGTATGCCTTAGGAGCACTTCCGCCCGGCCCAGGGAAGATTTCATCAAGTCGTTTCATGACAGACTCGTCCATCGTTACTTCCAGGCAGCGAAGAGATCCTTCCAGCTGTTCCAGGGTACGAGGTCCGATAATCGGAGCGGTCACTGCCGGATTGGAGGCAACCCAAGCCAGGGCAACGACATCCTGTGGTTCACCCAGCTCCTGGCACAGCGAAGCGAACTGCTCCAGCTGCTGACGGTGCTTTTCGATACGATCACTGTTTCCGCCGCTTCGTGTCCCCTCTATTTTCTTCAGGGCATTGCGTCCGAGCAGTCCGCCATCCAGCGGACTCCAAGGAATGACACCCAGCCCGAAATGCTGTGCTGCAGGGAGCACTTCAAGCTCTGGCAGCCGGCAGTTCAGACTGTATTTATGCTGTTCGGATATCAGTCCGAGAAAATGTCTGTTCTTCGCTTCCGCCTGTGCGGCAGCAATCTGCCAGCCGGCAAAGTTACTTGAACCGACATACCCGATCTTTCCTTGAGCGATCCCTACCTCAAAAGCGCCCCACATTTCGTCCCAGGTCACGGATAAGTCACTGTGATGCATTTGATACAGCTCGATGTGATCAGTTTGCAAGCGCTTTAGTGAAGCGTCAAGATGACGCCGGACTTTATACGAAGAGAGGCCTGCCTGGTCATTGGGACCGTCCAGAGGATCACTCATGGAACCGTACATTTTAGTAGCCAGCACGACTTTTTCACGCCGCCCGCCGCCTTGTTTAAACCATCTGCCAATAATGCTCTCTGTTAATCCGGAGTTTTCGCCCCAGCCATACACATTGGCCGTATCAAAGAAGTTAATACCCGCATCCACAGCGGCATCCATAATGCGGAAAGATTCCTGTTCATCGGTTTCCGGTCCGAAGTTCATCGTGCCCAAACACAACCGGCTTACTTTCATACCTGATTTACCTAGGGAAGCATACTGCATGATTACAATCAACTCCTTATCATTTTTGGTAAGTCCTGCCTCTTCTATTGTAGTGAAGGTTGTTCATCTAAGCAAATGTTGTGCGGCATGGTCGAGTTATAGGTAAATCTTATAAAGTTCATAGATTCTATATCTTGGTCATATTGGATCAGGTATGTTACAACAATAATTAGAATGATAGCGGACGATGTACATAATGAAGGAGTGGAATAAGAATGTCTGAAACGAAAAAAATAGCAGTAATATCCGGTGACGGAATCGGTCCGGAGGTTGTGGCTGAAGCACAGAAAATTATCAAAGTTACCGAAGAGGTATTCGGTTATTCCTTTACAATGGAACATGCGCTGTTCGGCGGCATTGCTATTGATGAGAAAGGGACTCCGCTTCCGGAGGAAACCCTGCAGGTCTGCAAAAGTGCAGATGCTGTACTGTTAGGGGCTGTAGGCGGCCCGAAATGGGACAATAATTCGAAAGAACTTCGTCCGGAGACCGGATTGCTCGGCATCCGTAAGGAGCTTGGATTGTTCTCCAACCTGCGTCCTGCCGTGATCTTTGACTGCCTTAAAGATGCCTCTACGCTGAAGCCGGAAGTTCTGGAAGGTACAGATTTGATGGTTGTTCGTGAGCTTACTGGCGGTATATACTTCGGTGAGAAATTTAGACGCGAAGGTGCTGGAGGCGAAGAAGCTGTAGATACTTGTGTATACAATGTGTCTGAAGTAGAGCGTATCGTGCGCCAAGCTTTCGAAATTGCCGGCAAACGCCGTAAGAAACTGGCTTCCGTAGATAAAGCTAACGTGCTTGAAACTTCCCGTCTGTGGCGTGAAACGGTGAACAGAATTGCTCCGGAATATCCGGATATTGAACTTGAGCATGTGCTGGTCGATAACTGTGCGATGCAGCTGCTGCGCCGTCCGTCCAGCTTTGACGTCATTGTCACGGAGAACATGTTTGGAGATATTTTGAGTGATGAGGCGGCTATGCTGACAGGATCCATTGGTATGCTGGCATCAGCATCGATGGGTGAAGGCAGCTATGGATTGTACGAGCCGGTTCACGGATCTGCACCTGATATTGCAGGACAAGGTCTGGCGAATCCGATTGCAACCATATTATCTGTAGCCCTGATGTATCGACTGACCTTCGGTTATGCTGAAGCAGCGGATGCAATTGAACGTGCAGTAGCTGAGGTTCTGGATGCAGGACACCGTACATCCGATATCGCAGCAGATAAGAGCAAGGCACTCAGCACAACGGAAATGGGCGATCTGATCGCGAAAGCCATTCGGAAATCTTAATAAAAACGCTTAATTATAATTATTATAAAAAAATAATGTCTACAATCTTGACTTTGCCAAGCCCCGATGATAACATCATAGAGGAAATGTTCACCGGAACATAATTCTACGATATATAAGTATTTTGCTTATGTACCTTAAGGAGGAAATCAAGCATGGCAGAACGTTTAGTTGGTAAAGCAGCACCGGATTTTACAATGGAAACTGTATCCGGAGACGGCAAAGATTTTGGTAAGGTCAGCCTGTCCGACTACCGCGGCAAGTGGCTGGTATTCTTCTTCTATCCGCTGGATTTCACGTTTGTTTGTCCAACTGAAATTACAGCTTTGAGCGATGCATATGATCAATTTAAAACTTTGGACACTGAAGTTCTGGGCGTAAGCGTAGATTCTGTTCACAGTCATAAAGCTTGGATTAATGCTTCCAAGGATGCAAGCGGACTGGGTACTTTGAACTTCCCGCTGGCTTCCGATATCACAAAGAATGTTGCTCGTGATTATGGCGTTCTGATCGAAGAAGAAGGGGTAGCTTTGCGCGGCCTGTTTATCATCGATCCAGAAGGCGAACTGAAGTATCAAGTCGTGAACCACAATGACGTGGGCCGCAGTGTAGAAGAGACGCTTCGTGTTCTTCAAGCCCTGCAATCCGGCGGATTGTGTGCAATGAACTGGAAGCCAGGCGACACAAACCTGTAAGACTGAATTTTGTTAAAACTGGAAGCTCTCACTCCCTGCAGACCGATGCAGGGAACGGGAGCTTTTTCGTTTCCGTTATATGTTTAACTTCTTGAATTGACGGTTGATATATATACAAGCACTTTGAATAATAAAGATAAATAAGTAGTACTTTAATAATAAATCCGGGACAAAAGACTCAAAATTAACAATTCGATGCAAAATTGAAGGAATCATAGAGCGTGAAAGCGAATACAATTATCAAAACATGTGAATGAATAGAGACAGGGGAGGGTGGACAATATGAGTTTTTGCTGTGGAGCTAGTATGGTGGGTACAAAAGGTTCTTTGAAACATTATCGGACCCAGGTGCATAATGTTCCCCTGTTATTTTGTCCGGTATGCCACCGTGTAGAAGTGCATCATCGTGTAGAGAATGAATACGAGATATTAGCCGAATACGCACACGGAGACGGTGCTTCTCATGTGGATTTTCAGGATTATGTAATGGAAGATGAAGAGACTATTTTTGAGAATGTGGTCAATCGGGAATCCGAAGATGCCCTAGAAGTTGTTCAGAGTCAGATTGACATGTCCCTGGATCTCCTAGCGGTCGCTAAGTGGATGGATGATGAGAAGTGGCAGAGAGAATTAAAGCGGCGGCTTGCAGTCATGAGTCAGCGTAGAGTGCAGCTTCAGCAGAAAGCATAACATTACCAAGCCCCTGCCTGGGGCTTTTTTTGTGGAGATTTATAATGAACAGCTGCTTTTTACAATTTGACATTATTCCTTAGCAGGATAAAAAGATCCAGCTGAGTCTGCTAGGTTTTTTTAGCATCTGATCTATTTCGACAGTATCTCCGATTGACGTTTCTTCCACAACATGACTATCATGGAGAAAATACCAATGTACTGGGAGGTTCTGCTCTCTGTTCATGGAATGTCCATTCTTTGTTGCCATGTCCTTAATGTTTCGGCGATTTCATCTTAAGGAGAAAGGGGGGAGCCGTCTTGCTGAGTGAAATCCATCGAGCCGGGCTGCAGGATATGCGGCTTGTTCATCATAAGCAGCTTGTGAGAAACAAGTACGAGAACATTTTAGAGAATCTGGACAGCGGGATCATCCTCTTTGACAGCGATGGGGTTCTGGCTTTTGTTAATGTTCAGATGTCCAGGCTGCTGGGAGTACCCCGGAAATCCGTAACGGGTTGTACGCTGACTCAGCTGCTGCGCCACCCGGGAATTACACGCTTCAAAAAGAAGAAAATTATACGGATTTTCAGAGAGACAGTCTTCCACCGGAAGAAATTTCATGAACTAGTGGACGAGTACGGACGATCCTGGCTCATTACTATGACTTACGGCGATCAGATGGAAGGTGATTTTCTCATCAGTGTAAAAGATGTGTCGGAGTTCAAACAAATCGAACAAACGGCATACCAAAATGACAAACTGGCGATGTTAGGGAAAATTTCAGCTTCGATCGCTCATGAAATACGTAACCCGCTCACCTCGATTCGGGGATTTATTCAACTCCTTCGGCCTCATTTGATCCATTTGGGAAAGGACGAGTATGTCCGAATTATTTTGATGGAAATTGATCGCGCGAATGATATTATCTACGAATTTCTGAATTCATCGAAGCCCTCAGCACCTCAAACCACACTTATTCCTGTACGCTCCCTCCTGAAGGAGGTTGTGCTTCTTACTGAAAGCGAAGCTCTGATGAAGGGGTGTCAGATTGAACTGCGCGCTGGTGAAGTGGAGGAAGCCTGCAGTATTTCTGTGGATGTGAAGCAGATCAAGCAGGTGATATTAAATCTGGTTAAAAATGCACTGGATGCGATTGACGGCAAACATGATCATGATGGACAGGGGCGTATTGAGATCAGCGCCAGCCGGATTGGAGAACAGGTCAATATCACAATTTCCGACAATGGAGGCGGCATGGATCAGCATACACTGAATCATCTTTTCAATCCTTTTTTTACAACAAAAGAGGGTGGTACGGGTCTAGGTTTATCGGTTAGTTACCGGATTATCCGAAACCACGGAGGTACAATTGGTGTGGAAAGCCAGGTCGGTGCCGGGACAACCTTTATGATAACGCTTCCACTCATTCATGTTGCGAAGTAAGCAGAAACGGGTAATGGTCGTTCTATAATCATTCTATAAATCGATGTAAGACAAGATGGAGGGACAGCAATGAGATGGACATTACAGACTAAAGAACAATGGAATGAATCAAGTAGTGATGCACATGTGCTGCTGGTGGGCAAAAAGGATATTCAGGATGGCGGGGTAAGTGCAGCATTGGACCCGGTAATAAGAAATTTGATGGACAAAGGGCTCTTTACAGCCGCTCCGGGCAAAAGCTATATCCTGCCGCTTCAAACGGCAGACTCCCTGACAACCTACATACTGATGGGGAGAACAGATGGACCGATGTCATCCGAAGAACTCCGTTTGATCGCAGCCCAAGCTGCAAAGGCAGCAATCAAAATTGGAGCCCAGAGTCTATCTATGGATATTCCGTCCACTATGCAGCAATTTACCTTGGAGCAGGATGTTCGTGTCTGTGCACAAGCCCTTTGTGAAGGATTTGTGCTGGGAGCTTATCGGGCTAAAGAGTACAAAAGAGACGGGGCGGACAAAAAGCAGCTGCAAGAGGTGATCTATATCGTTGACAGCTCTGTACATGAGTCAGGGTTTAACGCAGCATGGGAGGAGGGAGCCGGCTGGGGACAGGCAACAGGGGATGCAGTTATACTTGCCCGTGATTTGGTCAACCTGCCTGGTAACAGACTAACCCCAGATGCGCTGGCCTCGGCGGCTTCCGCACTCGCAGAACGTCACGGGATGGAGACTGAAATCCTGGATGAGCATATGATGGAGCAGAAAGGGATGGGCGGGGTTCTGGCCGTGGGCAAAGGCAGCGTAAACCCTCCCCGGATGATTGTGATCAAATACCAGGGAACGGATCATTGGGAGGACGTCATCGGGCTGGTTGGAAAAGGAATTACGTTTGATACAGGCGGTGTGTCGCTGAAAAGAGCTCCGGGTATGGAAGAGATGATCTGTGATATGGGCGGTTCTGCAGCCGTTCTGGGCGTCATGGAGGCGCTGGGGCAGCTGCGTCCCAAGGTCAATGTTGTGATGGTCGTGCCATCGGCAGAGAACATGCCTGACGGCAGAGCATTTAAACCGGGTGATATTGTAACCACCATGAGCGGCCGCACCATCGAGGTACTAAATACGGATGCGGAAGGAAGAGTGGTCCTGGCAGACGGGATGTCTTACGCGAAAGAGCTTGGAGCAAACCGCATCATTGATGTAGCGACATTGACAGGAGCAGTAGGCGTAGCTTTGGGCGATGTAGCGACAGGAGCAGTAACGAATGATGATGTATTTATGCAGGAGCTGATCTCTTCTTCCCGCAGAGCCGGGGAAAAAGTATGGCCTTTGCCTTCCTATCCGGAATATTGGGAAATGCTGAAAAGCGACGTGGCAGATGTAAAAAATTCTACAGGCCGAATGGCAGGTGCCATTACCGGAGGGTTATTTATTGGGACATTTGCGGATGGTCTTCCATGGATTCATCTGGATATCGCCGGAACTGCCTATATGTCCAAAGAGCGAGGAGTAAATCCCAAAGGAGGAACCGGCGTCATGGTCCGTACGATTACGGAATGGATTCGGACTCAGGAAATGTAAAGCAGCTAATATAGCCTGCAAAGGAGAAGGTCCGCGATCTGCGGACTTTTTTTCTTTACTTTTCGCAAGGCGTTCAAGTATGATGGAGAGAAAAACCGGGGTGAAGGGAGTTTAGCTTGGATGAAAAGTAGTCATACCAAAATTGTAGATTGTACCATCCGTGATGGCGGACTGGTAAACAACTGGGATTTCAGCGTGGAATTTGTTCAAAATCTATATGCCGGCCTGAATGAGGCAGGCGTGGAATATATGGAAATCGGGTATAAAAACTCACCAAAACTGCTTAAAGGAGCAGACCAGGCAGGACCTTGGCGTTTTCTGGATGATGACTTCCTTCGCGAAGTGATTCCACAGAAAGGAAAAACTAAACTGTCGGCACTGGTGGATATTGGCCGTGTTGAAGTGGATGACATTATGCCGCGTGAAGAAAGCATGCTGGATCTGATCCGGGTTGCCTGCTACATCAAGGATGTAGACAAAGCACTTGATCTGGTTCAAACCTTCCATGACCGCGGGTATGAGACGACAATCAACATTATGGCTTTATCCAATGTTATGGAGAACGAGCTGCTCGAAGCTTTTGAAATGATTAAGGACAGTGTCGTAGACTTCGTGTATATTGTGGACTCCTATGGCAGTCTGGACCATAAAGATATTGATTACCTGGTGAACAAGTTTAAAACCCATCTTCCGAACAAGCGTCTGGGTGTGCATACCCACAATAATATGCAGCTGGCGTTCTCCAATACACTCGTTGCCGCAGAGCTGGGTGTTGAACTGCTGGATGCTTCGGTATATGGAATGGGCCGTGCGGCTGGCAACTGCCCGACAGAACTGCTGGTCACTCATCTGAAGGGTACGAAGTATCAGCTTCGTCCCGTGCTTGATATCATTGAGCGCTTCATGATTCCTGTTCGTGAGAAAGAGGAGTGGGGCTACATTATTCCTTATATGATTACGGGGACTTTGGATGAGCATCCTCGTTCTGCGATGGCGCTTCGTGCTTCTGCAGATAAGGACAAATCCGTTGATTTTTACGACAAGCTGACCACACCGGAAGTAACATTCGATAAGTAAATCATCAACATCTAAGAGACCCTGATCCGCGCAATGCGGTCAGGGTTTTGCTTTGGAATGATCTTCCTTAAAAAATCTGTTGCATTCCTTTCATGTGCATGGTATATTTATTTTTGTCGTTAAGACAGCATTTTTGCTAACGGGACGTAGCTCAGCTTGGTAGAGCACCTGGTTTGGGACCAGGGGGTCGCATGTTCAAATCGTGTCGTCCCGATTGTATATTATGCGGGTGTAGTTCAATGGTAGAACTCCAGCCTTCCAAGCTGGTAGCGTGGGTTCGATTCCCATCACCCGCTTTACTGAAAGGCCCTTGAAATATCAAGGGCTTTTCTTTTTGCCGTTAAAGGCCCGCCGATTCCATCGGCGGGCCTGTTTTTGGTTAGAGGCAGCACAAGAACAGCGTATCTTATGCCCTTCGGGCTTTAGTTACCTTCAGGTTATAGTGTCTGCCATATGCACGCCCGTAGGCCACAATCTTGCGAATAATGCGGCGGTTGGACAGCAGCATAAACGGTTTAGGGTCTGGTACGGTGTTCACTTCCAGAATCCATGGTTTAAGTCTTCGGTCAAAACAGATGTCGAGCCCCAGCTCATTCAGCGAGGACTTTCTTGCACTCAGCCGCGCAGCGGTAACATGAGCCATTCGGTTCATGTTACGCAGCAGTCGAGGTGTCCACCGTCTTCCAGCAAACGGACGAAGCAGCACGGAGGGAGCATAGATCGTGCCGCCTTGGCTGCCGTTCGTCACTGCCTTTCTCGGATGGGCCAGACGTCCGAAAGTACCTGTGCATTCCCATCTCCGGCTGGGATTCCGTTGAATCATCACCCGAAAATCAAACGGGCGTCCATTGTACCGCAGTACGTGGATCCCCCGCTGAACAAGATACGGTCTGAGGCTGAAGTATCTGCTTAAGGATCTGTACAGTCTGTTGAAGTTTCTGAAGGTATGCACACCCGTGCCGTACTGATATCGGTAGCCGCGTCTCAGCCGTTCTACACGGATAACTCCTTTGCCTTGTGACCCCCGATCCGGTTTGACATAAACCATGCCGTAACGATGAAGCATGTTGTAGAACACAGAACGTTTCAAGCGTCTGGTTTGCGGGATATGGCTTGCAAGCATGCGATTACCGCGCATTAAAGTTGTCTTGTTCATCTTTCCGCCTAAAGGCTTATTGGCCAAGGTAATATCCATCCTTCCTCGCAGGTTGCTGTAGTCCTAGCAGTCTATTATATGGCTGTAGAGGAGGGGTGGTGTGGTCCCAAGCCTACTGGAACGAGGAGAAAGCATCTTATTAAACCTTGGGACATTGGCATGCAGGGCTGGTCTGGAGCCGTTAGACAGCTTCAACTTGGTCTGCTGTACCAAACGGAGCACCGGCATCTCGCATATGCTGATTTGGAAACGGCAAAAGAGTCTCGTCAAAGAAGGGAGGATCCGCAGTGATTTCGCCTGAAGAACTTAAACAAGCGATTGCTAAAGTCGCCCCAGGCTGTCCCTGGTATACCCGGTGGGCGGGTGTGGATTTGGAAAAAGAAAATCTCAGGCTTTCCCGGCTCCCTCTCGTTACCTCCGGCGTGTTAGAGACGCATTACTACACGGCTGATAACCCGCTTGGAAAGGTGAGCGGATGTTTCGAGTATCGTACTTCCGGTACGAGTTCAGGCCGGCGAAAATCGATCTATTATACACCGTCTGACGAAGAGGAGTATGTGAGAATCAAACTGGATGTATATCGGCATATTTTGGGTTCAGGTCATTATCGCAGGGCTCTTGCAGATATGGGTACAGGTCACGCAGAAGCGACTGCCGTTGATGTGTTCCGACAGCTTGGTATGGAAGCAGAGTCCATTTCATTCAAGCTACCGATTGAGCAGCACTTAGAGAAGCTCCACCGTTTCCAGCCGGATGTCTTGTACACCATGCCTTCCATTTTGGAGCGGATTCTGCTTGCATCACCTGATCCGTCTGCTTACGGTATCCGGCATGTCATTCTGGTGGGTGAAATTGCTCCGGCAGGCTGGATCGCCAGAGCAGCTGAACAGCTGAATATTTCTGCAGCATCCATCACCGATACGTACGGCTCTATTGAGATTGGGACGATGGCCTATTTCTCCCACGAACATGGACGTTATCTGCTGACTGAGGGATTAACCGCCGAAGGAATAGGAACAGAAGAACTTGGCGAAGGCATCGAGGCACTGCCTGACGGAGAACAAATTCTTGTATTAACCTCTACGGTAAGAGAAGCTTTTCCTGCCATCCGATATGTTACGTATGATGTGGTTCGGGATCTGCGTCCGATTATTGTGAACGGCAGGAAACAGATGAGCTTCCAGAGTATTGTCAAGCGGATTGGACCGGATTTGAAGCATGGGGAGAAAATCAGCATTTACGATATTGAGGATGTTGTATACCGCCACCTTGGGCAGGTGAGTGTCCGTGTTCACATGGATCTCCAGGGACTGAAGGTGAAGGTATACCGTTCCCATCAGGCTGTCGCTTTGGAACAGCACGATATTTCAGAGTCTGTCCTGCAAGCCGTTCGTGCGGAGCTTGAGGAACGGATCCCTGAAATCGGTGCAATGGTGCGCTCGGGAATTATCGGGAGGATCACAGTAGAGCAGGGAGATTTTGAAGATGAATCCCAGCGAAGCAGTGTCAAACAGAAAAAAATCTATTATGACAAAATCGAGGGATCGTAGATGAAACTGGAGGGTGGAATTGCAGATACCATCGGCGGTACGCCGTTAGTCAGATTATCCCGGATTTTTTATGATGAACCGTTTAAGGTTTATGCCAAGCTGGAGGGAATGAATCCCGGCGGCAGTGCGAAGGACCGGCCTGCGCTGTATCTGCTTAGAGAAGCGATTCGTCGCGGGGAAGTTACAGAGAACAGCGTTATAATTGAATCCAGCTCAGGTAATTTGGCTATTAGCCTGGCACAGCTGTGCCGTTCATTAGGACTTCGCTTTATCTGTGTGGTAGATCCCCGGACAACCGAGCAGCACAAGCGGATTATTCGAAGCTACCATGGTGAGATCGAACTGGTATCGCAGCCGGATCCTGCGACAGGGGAATTTTTGCCTGCACGAATTTCCAGAGTCCGGGAGCTGGTGGCTCAAATTCCGAATGCTTATTGGACCAATCAATACGGCAATTTGGATAACAGCCTGGCCCATACGGAGATGACCATGAAGGAAATTGGAGATGCCTTGGGACATATCGACTATTTATTCGTCGGTGTCAGTTCCTGTGGTACGATCCGTGGCTGTGCGGATTATATTAAGGCCCGCAAATGGAACACCAAGGTGATTGCTGTAGATGCAGCGGGAAGCGTGATTTTTGGCGGGGCTAAGGGTGCGCGGCAGTTTCCGGGCCTGGGTGCGGCTCTGGTACCCGGATTATTCCGTCCGGATATGGCAGATGCTGTTCAATATGTCTCGGACCGTGACTGTGTGGAAGGATGCCGTTTGTTGATTGGGAAAGAGGCCATTATGGCGGGTGCTTCATCCGGTGGTGTGATTACATCGATCCTGCGGATGAAAGGCGCTATTCCTCAAAATGCCGTTTGCTGCGCTATCCTGCCTGACCGCGGGGAAAGGTATCTGGATACGGTGTATAGTGACGAATGGGTGCAGCGGGTGCTTGGCTTTAATCCCCGTTTGCAGGGGGAGGATTCATAATGCTGTATTTGAATGATGATCACATCCGGAAGATCGGAACGGATTGGCATACTCTGACGGAGACCGTCAGGGGCGTTCTTTATACTGATGATGCCGGAGACTGTGTCCATCCTATCAAGCCATACCTGCGGTTTAGAGAGCCTCAGAACCGGATTATTGCCATGCCTGCTTATGTTGGCGGCAGCACGGAGCTGGCTGGAATCAAATGGATCGCGAGTTTCCCGGAGAATTATCTCAAAGGACTTCCACGTGCACACAATACAGTCATACTGAATGACACCGACACAGGCCAGCCGCTTGCCTTTTTTAACAGCGGTCTGCTTAGCGGTCTGCGGACCGCTGCGGTCAGCGGACTAATGGTTCAGGCCTTTATGGAGGCACGACAGCCGGAACAGATAAGCCTAGGTATCATTGGTTGGGGACCCATCGGCCGGCTGCATCTGGACATGTGTGCGGCTCTGCTGGGAGAGAAGCTTCATAAGATCTACCTGTATGATCTGAGGGGAGTGGAGCTTTCCACAGTGCCAGATCACCTTCGTTCAAAAACGGTGGTGGCGCAGGATTGGAGAGAGGTCTATCACCATGTGAATATTCTGGCTACCTGTACGGTGTCTTCCCAAAGGTATATTGATGAGAAGCCGAGGGATGGCATGCTGCTGCTTGGAGTATCTTTAAGGGATTATCTTCCGGAGAGCGTAGCTCATTTAAAGACCCTGATTGTAGATGATTGGGATGAAGTGTGCCGGGAAAATACAGATATAGAGCAGCTTCATTTACAGCATGATCTTCAAAAAAAGGATGTCGGCACACTGGCAGATGCCGTCTGCCGCGGACTGCTGAATCAGGCAGGTCAGCAGGAAACGGTCTTTTTCAATCCGATGGGACTTGCGATCTTTGATATTGGAACAGCTGGTCATTACTGGCGAAAAGCTCTAGCACTTGGCATTGGGGAACAGCTTCTGGTATAATGAGGAAGAAATTCATTCTAGGAATGTGAGGTAACGTCATCCGATGAAGTAAGAACACCTGTCTTTCTAAAGCAAAGCGAACACTGTAGAAGTGATAGCAGAGGCTTTCTCTACGGCGGTAGAGGGGAAGATTTGGTGTGCCTGAACATGGGGTTGATGATTTAACTTGCATTCTGATAGAGATAAGCTTTAGCTGTGAATGGGACCTCGATGCGGTCTCTCTATTGGACTTGAAATCAATCATGGTTACAGGAAATCCGCCATATATTTCCGCTCATCCGCCGCAGACTGTCGTCTGCGGCTTTTTTCGTGGATTTTACGATAGAAAAGGATGATGAAATATGACCATGATTTTAACGGCAAAGGATATTCAAGTTGAATGGGATGGAAGGATTTTGTTTGAACAGGTCGGCCTTGATGTGGCGGCAGGAGAGCGAATTGCACTGCTTGGCCGGAATGGCTGCGGCAAATCGACACTACTTTCCGTCATCACCGGTGAAAAAGAGCTGGCAGCAGGCCAAATCGATGTACATCTTTCCCGGTCGGAATGGGGGTGGCTCAAACAGGAGCCGCTATGGAAGGCTGAACCTGTCATAGAAGCGGCCGGAAGAAGCAGCAGTGAATCACGCTGGGGTCTGAAGATGAAGCTTCAAGAAATGGAGCAGAACATGAAGCCTGAAGATGGTGCAGCAGGTGAACAGCTCCTTGAGAAATATGGGCAGCTGCTGGATGCCTATGAGAACGAAGGCGGTTTTGTATGGGAAACGGATCTCGAAAAATACCTGACCCAAATGGGCATTGGCCCGGATCTGTGGGACATTCCGTTCCGGAACTTGAGTGGAGGCCAGAAAACAAAGGCGATGCTGGCATCATTACTTGTATCTAAGCCGAAATTTCTGCTGCTGGATGAGCCGACGAATCACTTGGACGGAGAAAGTCTGCAGTGGCTTGAGAATTGGCTGTCCTCCTACAAGGGAACCGTGCTTTTCGTATCCCATGACCGTGAGTTTATCGACCGTACTGCAACCTCGGTATGTGAGCTGACTCAAGAAGGAGCACGGCGGTACATGGGCGGATATACACGTTACCGGGAAGAGAAGGAAAGGGAACGGCGGGAACAGGAGGGCCTGTACCGAAAGCAGGAGCTGGCCCGGAAGGCGCTGGAGGAGTCGATTCGAAATTACAGGGAGTGGTTCCATAAAGCGCACAGCTCAGCGGGAGACCATGATGTGAAAATCACGGCCAGCTTTTATAAAGCCAAGGCCAAGAAGAACATCTCGCGATATCATGCAAAAGAAAAGGCATTGGAGCGTCTGGAAGCGGAAGCCGTTCGAAAGCCGAAGGATCCGCGCCGATTGAATATGAAGCTTACCGCAGAGGAGTTTGGCGCCCTAACCCTTCTGCGTGCAGAGGGAATGACGTTTGGTTACGGGCACCGCGTACTGTTTGAGGATCTGGATCTACAGGTGAATCGCGGAGACCGGCTGGCGGTCCGGGGGCCGAACGGGACCGGAAAGACCACGCTGTTAAAGCTGCTTATGGGGATGCTGCACCCTTCGCAAGGAAGAATTGTTACTCATCCGGCACTAAATATCGGATATTTCTCCCAAGAGCTCGATAACCTGGATCCCGAAACGAGCCTGCTGGACAGTCTACTGGGGCTTCCGGATATGACCCAGAGCCGGGCCCGGACGCTGCTGGGCAGCTTTCTGTTCAGTCGGGATGACGTGTTTAAGAAGATCAAAAATTTGAGTATGGGAGAGCGATGCAGGGCTGCATTTTTGAAGCTGTATTTCAGCGGGGCCCATTTGCTCGTTCTGGATGAACCAACTAACTATTTGGATGTGGATACAAGGGAAGTGATTGAAGAAGTGCTGGGGGCTTTTCCGGGAGCCGTTATCCTCGTATCGCATGACCGGTACCTTGTCCGAAAGGTGGCCAATCGATTATTAACATTAAATCCGGACGGCCCGCCCGTCTGGTTCGAAGGCAGCGTGCAGGAGGAAGAAGAGTATGCAGCGAGAAGGGGCGTCATTCGGGAGGATACAGATCAGGAGAACCGCAGGATGGAACTTGAGTACCGGATTCAGGAACTTCTGTATGTAGAACCCGGGGAGATGGGACTGGAAGATGAAGTGATCAGGGAAATTCGGGCTCTCCGCGAAGAACTCCAAAGCTTGGGGCAGGAGTAGGCAAGCTGTACAGCCTAAGAACATGATTTACAGCGTATGATCTTGTCATCTCGGTCAATAATGAATATAATGATACAAGATCATTTGTTCATATTATGAAAATGCATGGATGGAGAAGAGTAAGCAGTGCTTCTGTACAGGGAGGAGACACCGTTAGATTGAGAGTGTCTTTATGGAATCAGGCTGCCGAAGTTCGCTCCGGAGCAGTTCTCTGAACACCTGTGAACAGGGCAGGACATTAGGAGATAACGTGTACCGACTCGTTACGTCGGTTTAGAGTGAACCTTGTGTTTGCAGTGGACCTACAGTCCATGCGGCATAGGTTAACAAGGGTGGTACCACGGTCTTTTCGTCCCTTACGGGAGAAAAGGCCTTTTTTTGTTGGCTGTATACAGAAGCTGTTCATTACATTATGCAAGGAGGCGTTTGAAGCTATGAAAGACAAATTGATGGCATTGAAAGCAGAGGCGCTGGGTCAGCTTCAGGAGGTTGCGGATCCCGCAGCCCTGAATGATCTTCGCGTTAAATATTTAGGCAAAAAAGGGGCTTTGACCGAGATTTTGAGAGGGATGGGCGGACTTAGTGCGGAAGAGCGTCCGATCATCGGCCAGGTAGGTAACGAAGTTCGCGGTGCGATTGAAGAAGTCATTACTTCAAAGCAGGAAGAGTTCCAGCGCAAGGAGACGGAAGAACGTCTTCGTGCTGAAAAGGTAGATGTAACCCTGCCGGGCCGGCCGCTTACACAGGGCTCTGTTCATCCGCTCAGCCGTGTGATTCAGGATATTGAAGATATTTTTATCGGTCTCGGTTACCGTGTAGCTGAAGGACCGGAGGTAGAGACCGATTATTTCAACTTTGAAGCATTGAACCTGCCGAAGAATCATCCGGCCCGGGATATGCAGGATTCTTTCTATTTGACAGACGATCTGCTGATGCGGACACAAACCTCTCCGGTGCAGGCACGCACGATGCTTGCGATGAAAGGTGAAACCCCGGTCAAAATCATCTGCCCTGGACGAGTATTCCGCCGGGATGATGATGATGCTACACACTCTTTCCAATTCCATCAGATCGAAGGTTTGGTGATCGGTGAAGGCATACGAATGAGTGACCTGAAAGGTACGCTGCTGCAGTTCGTGCGTGAAATGTTCGGCGTGAATACGCAGATTCGGCTTCGTCCGAGCTTTTTTCCGTTCACAGAGCCCAGTGCAGAAGTCGATGTGTCTTGTGTAAAATGCGGCGGCAGCGGCTGCCGGGTATGCAAACAGACAGGCTGGCTTGAAATTTTGGGCTGCGGCATGGTGCATCCAAAGGTGCTGGAGATGGGCGGATACGATGCTGAAAGCTGCAGCGGATTTGCATTCGGCATGGGTGTGGAGCGGATCGCGATGTTGAAGTATGGTGTGGATGATATCCGCCATTTCTACAACAATGATTTGTCATTCCTGAAACAATTTGCACGGATCTAACCGATATCTGAAAAGGAAGTGAAATACTTATGAGAGTATCAACCGAATGGTTGTCCCAATATATTTCTCTGGAAGGCATCACGGCAAAAGAGCTGGCTGAACGCATTACATCGGCTGGTATCGAAATCGACATTATCGAAAATCGAAATCAGGGCGTTCACCATGTCGTTACCGGATATGTAAAACATAAGGAAAAACATCCCGATGCCGATAAACTGAATGTATGTACAGTGGATGCAGGTCAAGGCGAGGATTTGCAAATCGTTTGCGGAGCAAAAAACGTGGATGCCGGACAGATTGTTCCTGTTGCTATGGTTGGTGCGAAGCTGCCAGGAGGACTGGATATCAAAAAAGCGAAGCTTCGCGGTGTGGTATCCCAAGGTATGATCTGTTCTGCCAAAGAGCTGGGAATGAACGACAAGCTGCTGCCCAAAGAGCTGCAGGAGGGCATCCTCGTTCTGCCTGAGAATACAGAAATCGGTGTGCCGGTTACAGATGTGCTTGGTTTGAATGACGAGGTTCTGGAACTGGATCTTACACCAAACCGCTCGGACTGTCTCAGCATGCTGGGCACGGCTTATGAAGTCAGCGCCATTCTCGGCCGGGAGCTAACGCTTCCGAAACCGGAGGAAAGTCTGGTAGAAGTGAGCGACTCGGCATCAAATTATATTTCGGTATCCATTGCAGCGGAAGAGCAGTGTTCTCACTACAGCGCCCGCTATATTACCGGTGTGCGGATTGAATCCTCACCGCTGTGGATCCAGAACCGTCTGATAGCGGCCGGCGTTAGACCTATCAATAATATCGTCGATATTACGAACTACTGTATGCTGGAATATGGACAGCCTCTTCACGCTTTTGACGCAGACCGTCTTCCGGGAGGCAGCTTGACGGTCCGTTTAGCCCGTGAAGGAGAAAAAATGGTAACACTGGACGGACAGGAGCGAAACCTGGAGCCGCATATGCTGATTATCGCTGCAGAGAATGGACCGGCTGCACTCGCAGGTGTTATGGGCGGTCTGGATTCCGAGGTCACGGACCAAACCGTAAACATTGTTCTGGAATCGGCAAAATTTGATGGAGGAACGGTACGCAAAACTTCCAGGCAGCTGGGTCTCCGCTCAGAAGCCAGCTCCCGCTTTGAGAAGGAAGTCGATCCGGCTGCTGTCATTCCTGCCCTGAATCGGGCGGCAGGCCTGATATCTGAATATGCAGGGGGTACGGTCCATGAGGGCATTGTGCAGGCTGGTTCAGCAGAAGCTGAGAAGAAGATCATCACGCTGTCTCTGCCCAAGGTTAACCGCATACTGGGAACCGATCTTTCCCAGCTTGAAGTGAAAACCCTGTTTGCACGTCTGCACTTCTCTTGTGGTGACGCTGGCGAAGGCCTGATTGAAGTGGAGGTTCCTACCCGCCGCGGTGATATTACGCTGGATGTGGATCTGCTTGAAGAGATTGCCCGTCTCTACGGGTACGACAATATTCCAACAACCGCCATTCAAGGAAAAACGACACCGGGTACGCTTAGCAAGCCACAGCTGATCCGTCGTGCCCTGCGCCGTTTGTTAACCCATGGGGGATGGCAGGAAGTTTTGGGCTATTCGTTCATTCATCCACGTCAGGCGGAAAAGTTTGCTTCCCTTGCAGGTGAAAGTAATCAAGTCCGGCTCGCGATGCCGATGAGTGAGGATCGCAGCGTGCTGCGTACCAGCCTGATCCCGCAGCTGCTTGATATTGCATCCTACAATACGAACCGTAAACAGCCCGACCTAGCTTTGTTCGAGATTGGCAACCTTTTTCACAGCAATGAGGAGCAGCTGACGATTCAGCCGAAGGAACAGCCTGTACTCGGTATGCTGCTGAGCGGCCGACGCGGCAGCAAGCAGTGGAATGTGCAGCCGGAGAAGGCCGACTTCTTCGATCTCAAAGGTGCTGTTGAATCCATCTTTCAATATTTGGGGATTGCCCCAAGCACCGTGGAGTATAAGGCCGATCAGCCGGCGGATTTCCACCCGGGCCGTTCAGCATCCGTCTATGTTAATCTGGATAGCGGTCAGGTTAAACTGGGTACACTCGGCCAGGTTCATCCTCAGCTGCAGCAGGAACAGGATGTGGAAGACACGTATGTGGCCGAGCTGCTCCTAGATCCTTTGTATGAGCTGACTGACAGCAGCGTGGCATACCAGGATCTGCCGAGGTTCCCCGGTATGGAACGTGATCTGGCCATTGTAGTAAATGAAGCGGTGGAGGCTGGTGAATTAACTGCATCCATCCGTGAGCATGCAGGTGATCTGCTGAAGAAGGTACAGGTGTTTGATGTATTTACAGGAAGCAAGCTTGGCGAAGGAAAGAAGAGTGTTGCCGTATCGCTCACCTTCCGGCACCAGGAACGTACACTGACCGATGAAGAGGTCGGAATTGCGGTAGATCAAGCCGTACAGGCCCTGGAGCAATCTTTTGGCGCAGAATTAAGAAAATAGCAGGAATTATATGAAGCCGCATCGAATTACCATTCGATGCGGTTTTTCTTTACGTAATCTATTCCACGTGAAAAGGGACTTTTTCACGACAACATACATGCTTTGATGCGGTCAATGAACGGTAAGTTCGTCTCGACAGGCGTTCTTCGATATAATCATATATAATAGTGAGAAGCGTAATGACCGCAAGAAGACATCTTAGAATCAACACACCATACAAGGAGGGCACAACTGTGACTACACCTGACCGAAATCGTGTTACCGTAGAAATCTACGGCACTTCCTATAAACTTATGGGCAGCAGCAATGATTACATGAAACAAGTTGCCAATTATGTAGATGAGAGAATGCGATCGATTTCCAAAAATCATTCCCGTTTGGATACCCCTCGCATTGCCGTCCTGGCTGCTGTACAAATGGCCGAGGAAGCCGTTCAGATGCAGCAATTCCAGCATGAAGTAAAGCTCCTGACTTCAGAGCGGAGCGAGCTCCGTTCTGAAGTGGCCCGTATTCAGAATGTTCTTCTGGAGCAGCAGCAGCGTTTTGAAGAACAGACAGGCAGTCTGGAAGGACAGCTGAAGGAGCAAAGCGAGCTGGCATCTGAGCTGGCAGCGGTTAAGGATAACCTGACTGCCGAGACACAGCGCAGTAAAGAGCTGCTGCAGAAAGAATCACAGCGTGCGGCTGAGCTTTTGAAAGAGAAACAGAGTTTGCAGGACCAGCTGAATCGTAAAACCCAGGAATGGGAGAAGAAGCATAAGCAGACTGTAGATGATCTGAAGCGTCAGCATGAACAGCAGCTTCAGACGATCCAGAAAAACCATAAGCAAACTTCTGAACAGACGGAGACCGGATACAAGCGCCAAATTCAGCAGTCTGAGCAGAAGCAGGCCGAAATGATCAAAGGTCTGGAACAGAAACATGCTCAGGCCCTGGAGGGACTGGAGCAGCGCTATCAGAAAGAGATCCATCAGCTGAAAGAGAATCATGCACAAACGCTCACGAAGATGAAGCAGGAGTACACCGAAACCGTGGAACGCATGAAACAGGAGCACGCGGAAACTGTGGAACTGATGGAGCTGGAGCACACCGGGAATGTCGAACAGCTGGAAGAGGGTCAGTCCCGTACCCTGCTTGAGATGGAGAAAACCTACTCCGAGAAAATTCAGGAGTTGGAAGCAGGCCATACCCATGCAGAGCACGAAATGCAGCAAAAGCATGATGAGGCTGTTCAGAAGCTGAAGACAGAGCACAGCCAGACGGTACAGGGGATGGAGAAGCAGCACAAGCAGTCAACTTCCGAACAGGAAGCCCGGCATATAACTGCAGTTCAAACGCTGGAGAAGAAACTGTCTGAGCAGAAAAGCTCTGCACAAAGGTTTCAATCCCTTGCTGAACACAGTGAGAAGGAACTTTCTTCTTTGAAAGAGGAGAACAACGGTCTGAAGCGAAATCTGGAGAAGACCCGCACCGACCTGGAGGCGGCTTCTAAAGAGCTTCAGTCGGTGAAGAGTCAGATCCATGCAGCTAGGAATCAAACAGAGCAGCTGATCCAGGAAAGAGACCGCTTGAAGCAGGAAGCGGTGAAGTCGGAAGAGGAACGCCGGCGTCTGCAGCGCCTGGTGGCGGACGGTAATGAACATTCAAGGAAGCTCCATGAAGACCTGGAGCAGACCGTAAATGAACTGGAAACCTGGAAGAGTCTTGCCGAGGAACGGAAAGAAGAGCTTCGGAATATGGAGCATCGGATGTCACAGGCAATGGAATCATCAGATGCTCATGAAGAGGAAGTGCTTCGGATCCGTGAAGAGATCAGCACCCTGAAGGAAGAACTGGAACGGCAAGGATCAGGCCGTCATACAGCGGAGCAGGAATTGCAGGATATTCAGCTCCAGCTTGAACAGGTGGAGAAAGCCAGAGCAGAAGCACATGCTCAGGAAGAAGAAACACGGAAGCTGTATGAAATGCTGGAAGAAGAATACGATACCGTATCTCTGCAGCTGGAGCAGCTTCGCAAGACCTCGGCGGACCATGAAGGACGCGAACACCATCTGGGAGACAAGCTCCAAAGGGCTGAAGAAGAAATTAGGCAGTGGCAGGAAAAGTATGAAGTTATCTCTCAGGCCAGGGAGCAGTGGGAACAGCAGGAAGAGCAGCTGACCGAAGAGCTGGGAGCATGGCGGCAGCAGATCGCTTCCTCTAAACAAGCGCAGGAGCAGCTTGAAGTAGAGAACAAGGAAGTATCCCAGCAGCTTTCCGAGCTGGGTGAACAGTATGAAGTTACCGTTCACCAGTACCGTCTGCTCCAAACCCAGCAGGAGATTCACAATGAGCGCACGGCCAAGCTGGAGGAAGAACACCGGAAACTGCAGGATGAATATGCCAAGCTGCAGGTAGAGTATAATGAATGGATCGAGCTGATCGAACAGGATCAGGGCTGACCCTGATCTTTCGGTCAGCTCCCTGACATTTAAAGATGGGCATACAGAAAACCCCCAGCTTCGATGGAATCCATCGTAACAGCTGGAGGTTTTTGTGCTGGTGAGGAGATTATTCCTCCACAATCAGCTTGGATGTCATTTTAGAGTGGCCGGGTCCGCACATGATCGAGCAGGACATTTCAAACTCACCGGCTTTGTCCGGGGTCACTACTACGGAATTTTTGTTGCGGTCGAGCTGTACACCCAGGGCCGGGATCATGACACCATGGTTGCCTTGCTCATTCTTGAATTGAATCTCTACAGGGACACCTTTTTTCAACGTGTATTCCTGCTGATCAAATTTGAAGTCCGTAGCGCTGATGACGAGCTCAGCTTCCGGTGCTACACCCGTTTCGGTTACGCCTGTGCCGCTTTCAGGTGAAGCGCTGTTATTATCTTCGCCGCATGCTGCCAGAACGAAAAGCAGCATAAGGGATACAACTAAAGCGAGCGATTTTTTCATACTATCCATCTCTCCTATCAATATTTGTAAAATGGGTCGTATCTATAATAACGCAAAACTAGTGATTGTGCCTCTATTTCATTATGTAGAATTGGTGAACATCACAGAGAGAGTTGCTCAACAGCAAAGAAGCCGGCCAGCTCCATTCTGCATGAAGCATAGAGACCCAAGGCGGCCGGCTGACTTTATCTAGGTTCTTTCGTGTCTTTTCTGATCAAAAGGTGCAGCAAGCGGGATAAACAGGTCAATGATGCCGATAACCAGAGCAGCAAGAAGCGCACCCAGGATCGTTACCTGTACACCGTTCACAATGAAAGATGACAGATATATAACCAATGCGCTCACCAGAAATCCGACAATGCCGCGTCCAAACGGAGTTACCCGGGTTTTAAAAACACTTTCAATCACCCAGCCGAGCAGAGCGATCACGAGAGCCAGCACCAGAGCACTGCCGAATCCGCCAACACTAAACTGTGGAACAATCCACCCGACAATCCACAAAACCAGGGCAGAAACGATAAAACGTACAACATGCCCGAGAATGGACAAGACGATACATCCTCCTTTTTTCTAAACTGATCAGCCGTTAGTTATTTTGCTCTGGAGTGTGGGGAGATATGAGTGGAAGGTTTTCACGGTAAAGAAGCCTGGAAATAGCGGAAATGTGCGTTCTTCGATATAATAATAAAGCATGAACGAGAGGAGTTGTGACTTCTTGGACGACAAGATATTACACACATTGGAATATAGAAAAATTTTAAATACACTTGCTGGATATACTCAAACGACGATGGGCAGAAAAGCAGCGGAGCAGCTGCTTCCGAATGTTTCCCTGGAGGACGTCAAGCATCTTCTTTCAGCCACAGATCAGGCGTACACGGTAGACCGGTTGAAGGGAAGCCCGCCCTTTCGCGGAATTACAGATATCAATGATGCCCTGAAAAGAGCCCGGATCGGCGGGACGCTGAATCCGCATGAACTGCTTGCGGTGGCGAACACCACATTCGGTTCACGGCGCTTGAAGAGGTTTCTGGCACAAATTCACGAAGACGAGCCTATAGAAATCCTGTTCCACCTCAGCGAGCTGATCTCGGAACAGAAGCCTTTGGAAGACGCCATTAAAGCATGTATCGATGACAGCGCAGAGGTTATGGATTCAGCAAGTTCAGAGCTGTCTCAAATCCGGCGTGAGCTTCGCGGAGGAGAAGTAAGAATCCGTGAGAAACTGGATGCCATGATACGCTCACAATCTGTAGCAAAAATGCTGCAGGATCAGTTGATCACCATTCGGGGCGACCGGTTTGTTATTCCGGTTAAAGCAGAGTATCGTTCCTATTTCGGCGGTATTGTACATGACCAGTCCGGATCCGGAGCCACCTTGTTTATTGAACCGGAATCCATTGTGGCTATGAATAACAAGCTGCGCGAGACCCGAATGAAGGAAGAACGCGAAATTGAAATCATCCTGCAAAAGCTGACCGCTCTGGTGGGTGAGCAGGAGGAGCTGCTTTCTTATGATGTGGATGTCTGCGGACAGCTGGACTTTATTTTTGCCAAAGCCCGTCTGGCTCATGTAACCAAATCCACCCTGCCTCGCATGAATGACCGCGGATATCTGAAGCTCAAAAAAGGCCGTCATCCGCTCATTCCGGCAGACCAGGTCGTTCCCTTAAATGTGGAACTGGGCAACACCTACACATCCATCATCGTGACAGGACCAAATACAGGGGGCAAGACGGTTACCTTGAAAACGATCGGACTGCTGAATCTGATGGCGATGTCAGGTCTGTTTATTCCGGCTGAGGAAGGCAGTCAAATGTGCGTGTTTGATGCTATTTATGCAGATATCGGTGATGAGCAGAGCATAGAGCAGAGCTTAAGTACGTTCTCCAGCCACATGACGAACATTATTCGAATTTTGGGCAGCATGACACCGAAAAGTTTGGTGCTTCTGGACGAAGTGGGTGCCGGTACCGATCCTGCCGAGGGGTCAGCCCTGGCGATTGCCATTCTGGAGCATATCCACCGGACAGGCTGCCGGATGATTGCCACGACACACTATTCTGAATTGAAAGCCTATGCTTATGAACGTAAAGGGCTGATCAATGCAAGCATGGAGTTTGATATCACTACACTGAGTCCGACATACCGGCTGCTGGTGGGTGTACCAGGACGAAGCAACGCATTTGCGATTGCAGAACGGCTTGGGCTTCAGGGAGGTATCCTGGAGTTTGCACGCGGAGAGGTGAAGGAAGAAGATCAGCGTATTGAGCATATGATTGCTTCCCTCGAGGAGAACCGGCATGAAGCTGAAGTCGAACGAGAAAAGGCGGAATCCGTCCGAAAGGAAATGGAGGACCTGCGCTCCCGTCATGACCGTGAGCTGGCGAAACTGGAAGAACAGCGTGACAAGCTGGTGGATAAAGCGCGTCTGGAAGCCAAGAAGCTGGTGGACAAGGCTCGTTCCGAAGCGGAAGATATCATATCTGATCTGCGTAAGCTTGCCCAAGAAGAAGGAGCCTCTGTCAAGGAACACAAATTGATTGCTGCTCGAAAGCGGCTGGATGAAGCAGAACCTGAGCAAAAGAAAAAGACAGCTGGAAAGCGCAGCGCGAGCGAGAAACGCAGCATTGGCGCGGGAGATGAGGTCATGGTGTACAGCTTGAACCAGAAGGGGCATGTTGTAGAATTGGCAGGTACGAAAGAGGCGCTTGTTCAGCTCGGCATCATGAAAATGAAGGTATCTCTGGATGATCTGGAGCTTGTTTCTTCTCCCAAGTCCTCTGCATCCAAACCACAGCAGCGTACAGCAACCGTTCTAAAGCGTACACGTGATGCTAACACACGGAGCGAGCTGGATTTGAGAGGCGAAAACCTGGAGGAAGCACTGATCGCGGTAGACCGGTTTATCGACGAAGCCTTTTTGGGCAATCTGGGCCAGGTATACATCATTCACGGCAAAGGCACAGGTATTTTACGTACCGGCATTCAGGAGTACTTGAGAAAGCATCGGCATGTGAAAAGCTACCGTCTTGGAAATTACGGCGAAGGCGGTAACGGGGTCACGATCGCAGAACTGAAATAATGATGAAATGTACTAAAATGGAACCTTGCTGTCTTTTGAACCGTATACAACTGGATGAATGCATTACGACGAATGTACTTCCTCGGGGAGTACATGAATGACGGGGAGGAAGCCTCTGGATGATGGAAGCCATTGATGCAATGCTGGATCACCCTGTGGGTGCACTGGTGGGCTATTTCTCGGTTGCCATTTTAGCGTTAATTGTTTTTTTATCGTGCTTTGAGTGGGTTACGAAATATAAATGCTGGGACGAAATCCGAAAAGGGAATGTTTCTGTTGCGATGGTAACCGGCGGGAAAATCTTCGGCATCTGCAACATTATCCGTTTTTGTATTGAACACAATACGACGGTGTACGGCATGATGAAGTGGTCGTTTATCGGTTTTATTCTGCTGCTGGCTGCTTATCTCATGGTGGAATTTATGACACCTGTTTTTTCTGTAGATGAAGAGATTGGCAAGGATAACCGGGCAGTCGGGCTGATCGTAATGATCATTACGGTGTCCCTTTCTTATGTGATCGGGGCCAGTATAATCTGATTGGAGGACCTTGAAGGATGAAATATTTACCTCGTGTGCTGTTCGCCGCCGCCTTGATTTTTATGGTGTCGGGTATTGTATACTTGATGATGAATTAAAGGCATGGAAACCGTCGTACGCCACGGGTCCATTTGGAAAGGATGAATACTTGTGACAGAACCGACTATATGTCCCTGGTGTCAAAGCGAGATCGTGTGGGATGAAGAGATCGGACCTGAAGAACACTGCCCGCATTGTGAGAACGAGTTAAAGGGATATCGCACCATCAGTGTGGGGCTTGACGATGAAGAAGATGAAGATGTAGTGGGAGATGAATTGCCTGATCCTGATGAGGATTCTTCCGATATATTTCAAGATCCAGCGGGTCTGAACCAGCCGTTCTGGGGAGGAGAAAAGACTCGGGATCCGGGTGTTGAGGTATTGGAGCAGTACGGAGAAGACTATGACCTGATGGCCTATGAGGAATCCGTCGAGAAAGCATTGGATCATCAGGAAGAAGTGCCGGAATGCATGCACTGTAAGGAATATATGCTCCTGGCAGGACAGCAGGTGGTGACAGGAGAAGGTTTCAATCCGGTTCATCCACCGCATCTCCAGGCTCCGCTGCTGAAGCCGCCATTTCAATATCAAGTCTATGTCTGCTCCGGCTGTTTTCAGGTACAGTATACGCTATGTGACGATGACCGCCAGCGTCTGATCAAGGGATTGACGGAATCATCATAAACGGAAGCTAAAAGTAACCATTCCGGTAGCTGCGATGGCAAGTGTTCTTCCGACCGCTGTTGCCTCCAAAATGCTTGAATTATAAACTTCGGTAGCATTTTGGAGGCAAAGGCGGCCGCTGTCGCTTCTCCAGAATCACTTGTCACCTCCGCTAAAGAAGGGTTATCTTTTGTTCCGTTGAAGTATAGAACTTAAAAAAGCTAGTTCCTGTGGAGTGCAGGAACTAGCTTTTTTTGATTTTAATATACATAAAATGAACGTAATAAAATTTATAGAAACATTTTTTTAATATCAACTATAGAGTTTGAATATAAAATTTACATGTTTAACGCAGATTGAGAACCAATCTGGAGAAGCGAAGCGGTCGCCTCAAAGCTTTCCTTCGGAAAGCTTACGTCGGAAGCAAACGCCATCCCCGAATTTACCCTTATAGAGATATATACAAAAAATCCGGGGATAACAGCGATCGGAAGATGGTTCTCAATCGAAGTGGACCTGTGTGTAGTTGGTAACCTCATTTTATATAGCGGTGTCTTTGAAATGCGAACGTGTCAGGGGGAACCACGACAGCTCTTCCGGTTCATGTCCCGATACGGCCTGAGCCATCAGATCTGCAGCAATCATGCTGTACACCGTTCCATTGCCTCCATAACCTTCAATAAAGTAGCTGTTTGGGAACTCGGGATGGCGGCCGATCAGCGGCATGCCGTCCCGGGTTGAGCCGAAGATGCCGGACCAGCTGTATTCAGCAGTAATATCTCCTAACCCTGGAAAGAGTGCCCGCACTTCATCCAGCAGCTGCTGGCTGCGAGCGGTTGTAATGTCTGCGGTCAGCCCGCCTTTTGACAAGGGTTCATCCAGGCCGCCGGCTATAATCCGGTTATCGGGTGTGGTTCTTAAATATAGGTATGGTCTTTCCGTCTCCCAGATCATGGCCTGCTCATGCCAGGAAGATAAATCGGGAACAGGAGGTGTCATGATGGCATAGGAGTACTCCAGCACAGCTGCCTCGTCCTGTTTCCAGTCCTGGGTTTCGTAACCCATAGCCCAGATGACAGTTTTGGCTTTGATCTCACCGTTTTCGGTCAATGCAACAGCGCCGGCGTTTACATAGTCTACGCCTGTAACTTTACTGTGCTCATAAATTTGAAGTCCATGCTCGGCATGACTGCGGGCCAGCAGTGCCTTCACCATATGATAAGGATTAACCTCGGCATCCTTACGGCTGTAAAGTGCGGCAGGTTTAGAGAATGGAAACCGGGCACTGATCTGCTTCTGATCCCAGAACTCGACATCAAAGCCGTAACGGATCAGATTGTCATACTCCGTACGCAGCATCTGAACATCCTGTTCGGTGCTGGCATAGTACATGCTGCTCCGGCGGCGGAATCCGATGTCATCCGGAAGCTCTGCGGCAACGGAAGCAAGGCGGTCCACGGCCTGTGCGCACAAGCTGTAAAATTTACTGGCTCTCTCCTCGCCAAACCGACCGATGAGATCTGTCAGGGAATCGTCATTCATAAATTGCAGCAGACCGGTGCTGGCGGAAGTACTTCCGCTGCCGACTGTATTTTTTTCCAACAATATGACATCTGTGCCTTGTTTACTCAAAATATAAGAAACCAGTGCACCACTGATTCCGCCGCCGATCACAAGAACGTCGCATGACTTGCTGCCTTCCAGCACCGGATAGGATGCATATTCCTCTGTCGTTTGTGATGCCCAAGGGTTGGGACCTCCGGTCAGCTTCATGCTGCCACCTTCTCTCGTTAATATAAATTAAAGGATTTACCTGATGAACAGGTTCTCATACAAGAGAACATTTTAGTCACATAGAGTAAGCCGGTTCTAGCCATACTATGCAAGTCACCTAAACCGGAAGGGGGAAATCAAATGATGTACAATTCACAAATGCAGCCGCTGACTTCCAAAGAACTTGACTATATCGTGGACTGTATTTCCAATGAAAGCTCGCTCGCCAAGCATTGTGCAGCTACTGCAGCATCGGTGTCCAATCCTGCAGTCCAGCAGGCGCTGATCGGTTTCATGCACAAGCATGAGCATCATATGGATACACTCGTCCAATCACTGCAGAGCCATCAAAATTTGGCACAACCATCTCATTAAACTTGAACAACATGAATAAGGAGGAACCTCATATGATGGCATCTCAAAACGGGAGTACCTTCCTGCCGGAAGAGGATTTGCTGAACAGCATTCTGAATGAATTAAAACGTGCTTCACGCGAGTACACGACAGCGACCACAGAAGCATCCTGCCCTTCAATCCGCCGTATGTTTACAGATTTGGCGTCTGAGACGCTGAAGATGCAGGGTGAAATGTACCAGCTGATTGAAAAACAGAAGCAGTATCCGGCTGCAGTTCCTTACGCCATGAAAGCCGATGTGGATAAGCAGCTGAATGAGATGCAGAAGACCAGTCAGAAAACACGTGAGTTTACGGCTCAGAAGACTTCGGGAATTGAGTCCTATTCACATATCCCGAATACTTCCGAGCACCCAACCAACGTCCAGCCGGGTCATTAGTCAATTGTACCCAGCTGGCTGACTTGCGAAGCAGATGCACAACCGATGGCTCCAGGCGTTTGCCTGCTGCCATCGGTTTTTTCTTTGCACAGAGGGCGAAAATTATTGTAATATAGGTATTAATCTCTTTACGGGGAACCCGGCTTTTGGCCGTCTTGCCTGAAATCAGCGCTGGAGGATTCAACAATGGAAGAATTAAGCGAATTTAAATTAAAGGTGCTTGACCTGTTAAAAGAGGATGCGAGAAGGACTCCTGCTCTTTTGTCGACCCTGCTGGGTGTGGGTGAAGAAGATGTGAAGGAGGCCATCACGCAGCTGGAGAAGGATCATGTGATTGTGAAATACGCGACTGTCGTGAATTGGGGTAAGGTAGAAGAAGAAAAGGTGTATGCACAGATCGAAGTACAGATTACACCTGAACGCGGGAGAGGCTTTGAAGGAATTGCGGAACGCATCTATTTATTCCCTCAGGTCAAATCGGTATATCTGATGTCCGGTGCTTATGATCTGCTGGTTGAAGTGGAAGGCCGGAGCCTGAGGGAAGTAGCTAACTTTGTATCCGAGAAACTATCTCCGATTGAATCGGTCCTATCGACCAAAACGAATTTTATTCTTAAAAAATATAAACAAGACGGGATTATATTCGAAGAACGTCAAGAAGACAATCGTCTCCTGATCTCGCCGTAAAGGAAGAGTGTATATGATAGTGAACCAGGATCGTCTTACCGATAACAACAAGAAGTCCATGAGCTCCTATCTGGCTCCGAGTGTCAGAGATATTCAGCCTTCGGGAATTCGCAAGTTTTTTGATCTGGTCAGCGGAAACAAGGACATCATTACATTGGGCGTAGGTGAGCCCGATTTTGTAACACCTTGGCATGTTCGGGAAGCTTGCGTATATTCTTTGGAACGCGGGTTTACCGGATATACATCAAATGCGGGTATGCCGGAACTGAGAGAGGAAATCTCCCGTTATTTGAGCAGCAGCTTCCAGGTATCTTATGATCCCAAGGATGAAATATTGGTCACCGTGGGGGGCAGTGAAGCGATTGATCTCGCTCTGCGGGCTCTGATCCAGCCAGGCGATGAAATTCTGGTGCCTGAACCGTGCTATATCTCCTATTCGCCGATCACCTCGATTACCGGGGGGGTTCCGGTAGGCATTGAAACAACGGCTGAGCATCATTTCAAGCTGACTGCAGAAGCACTGGAAGCGAAGATTACACCCAAGTCCAAAATTTTGATTCTGTGTTATCCGAGCAACCCGACAGGAGCTACGATGACGTATGAGGATTGGCTTCCGATTGCGGAAGTGGTGGAACGCCATGATCTGATCGTCATCTCTGATGAAATCTATGCCGAGCTGACCTATGACGGTAAACATGTCAGCTTTCCTTATATGCCAGGCATGAAGGACCGGACGATTCTCGTCAGCGGTTTTTCCAAGGCATTTGCGATGACTGGCTGGCGTATGGGCTATGCCTGTGCTCATCCCGATCTCATCAGCGCCATGTTAAAAATCCATCAATATACAGTGATGTGTGCACCTGCTATGGGCCAGGTGGCAGCGCTGGAGGCGTTGAAGAACGGTCTGGGTGAAAAGGACCGGATGGTCGATTCCTATAATCAGCGCCGACGTCTGATCGTTCAGGGGCTGTGTGATATCGGACTGGAGTGCCATGAACCGCAGGGAGCATTTTATGCTTTCCCAAGTATCAAATCTACAGGGCTGACATCGGATGAATTCGCACAGCGGCTGCTTACAGAAGCCAAGGTTGCTGCCGTCCCTGGTTCCGCATTCGGTCAAGGGGGCGAAGGGTTTATCCGTTGTTCCTATGCGACTTCCATCGCACAGCTGGATGAAGCGCTGGACCGTATGGGCAAATTCGTTGAAAAATTGACTTCATAAGAAGAATGTTCTTCCTTTTCCTTGAATTAGCAAAAAAATTGCTTTTCATTACTAGGAACTATGATATAATTTTATTTCGGGAGAGAATTAAACTATTCCAAGGAGGGGAAGCATATGTTCTGTGATTACGATTTATCGCCATACAACGGTGAATTTGCGGCTGAACATTCGGATCATGATAAATGGACCGTTGAACATGCGAAATCGGCTCCGCAGGACATTTCCCTGGAAGAAGAAATTCATCAGCTCCGCCGGAAGATGGAACAGATATTTCTACAGGAACAGTCATTTACTTCTGAAATAGTGATCGAAATCAGCAGTCTCCTAGATTTGAAGATCAACGAATATATGAGAGCCCAGCCCAGGAAGAAGTAAAGGTTGGCTGAGACAAGAAGACCCCGATCCCTCGGGGTCTTCTTTGCGTCCATAACGGGGATGCAATGCCATCATTCATCTGAAAGCAAAGATATGTTATAGTGGGACCATAATGCATGTCGTTCCGGACCTCCCGGGTGAGGGATAGAGGAACGCTTAATGGAGGTTTACAGAATGAAAGTGTATACCAGAACCGGAGATTCAGGCGAAACTTCAATTATCGGCGGCCGGGTCCCTAAGGATGATCTTCGTATTGAAGCATATGGCACAATTGATGAACTGAACAGTTTTTTCGGTCAGGCCGTTTTTCTCGCCCAGGAAATGAAGTGGGAGGAGCTGGCGGGGCAGCTAGTTGAAATTCAGCATGAATTATTCGACTGCGGATCCGATCTGGCTTACGCCAGACCGAAAGAGGAGTCTTATAAAGTAAGTGCAGCACTGGTGGAACGGCTGGAGAAATGGATGGATGACTTTGAAGAGGAAAATCCGCCGCTGGAGCGATTTATTCTGCCGGGCGGAAGCCAGCTTGCATCTGCTTTGCATATTTGCCGTACAGTGTGCCGGCGTGCGGAGCGGTTGACGGTGTCTCTCGCGCGTACAACCGAAATTAACAGCGAAGTTACCCGATATTTAAACCGTCTCTCGGATTATTTGTTTGTCACAGCGAGAACATCAAATGTCCGCAGTGGTGTGCCGGATGTGGAATATGTTCGCAGCGGTAAAGTGTTCAGGTAATCGGTTTATGACACAGTATTACTCTCCTATTACCTATACCGTACAGGAAGAGGATGACGGGATGCTGCTGAAGACAATCCTCCAGAAGCGGATGGGCGTATCCCGAAAGCTGCTCTCCCGCTTAAAAATGACGGAGCAGGGTATCCATCTGAACGGCAGCAGGGTTTATATCAGCGTGAAGGTGAAGCAAGGAGACATCGTCGACATTCGCATGGAGCAGGAAACTTCGGAGGATATTTTGCCGCAGCCGATGGATTTGCCAATCTTGTTTGAAGACGAGCATCTGCTGGTATTGAATAAACCCGCAGGCAGTGTTGTTCATCCTACTCACGGCCATTACACAGACACGCTGGCCAACGGGGTGGTCTATTACTGGGCAGCTCAGGGATGGAAATACCGGTTCAGAGCGGTGCATCGGCTTGATCAGGAAACCAGCGGTGTACTTTGTATCGCGAAGAATCCGTATATCCATCAGCACATTTCCGAGCAGATGATTGCAGGTGTTGTGGACAAGCGGTACTTAGCACTCGTGCACGGCATTCCTTTACCGGCTTCCGGTGATATAGATCTGCCGATTGACCGGGATCCTGTGGATACCCACCGCCGGATCGTGACCCCGTCAGGTTACCCGTCATTGACCCGATATCGTGTGCGGGAAACGTATGATTCCTTGGCTTCTCTGGTGGAGCTGAAGCTGGAAACCGGAAGAACACATCAGATCCGGGTGCACATGAGTCACTTGGGACATGCCCTGATAGGTGACAAGATGTACAGCCAGACGCTGCAGCATGCTGAGTATGCTGATAGCGTTATGGACATAGATGCACATATTCAGCGTCAGGCTCTGCATGCAGAGCGGCTGACGCTGTTCCATCCTATATTGAACCGATCGATGACATTTGAAGCGCCCCTGCCCTCGGACATGAGTCATTTGAGGGAGTGGCTGCAGAATCAGAATCTCGCATAATTATTTTAAGGAGAGTGCAGTATGAGTCAGTTACAAGTGTATCACTACCCTGCCTGCGGCACATGTAAGAAAGCGGTGAAATGGCTTCAGCAGGAAGGACATGATCTGACGCTCCGTCACATCAAGGAAGAGCCGCCAACCCCGGCAGAACTATCAGATTTGATTGCAAAAAGCGGCCTGGATATCAAGAAATTTTTCAATACCAGCGGTGAGGTATATAAGCAGATGAATCTGAAAGATAAACTTGGTGATATGACAGAGGATGAGAAAATCCAGCTGCTTTCCTCTAACGGCATGCTGATCAAGCGTCCCGTGGTTACGGATGGATCAAGTGTGACCGTTGGCTTTAAGGAAGATGTATTTGCTGAGAACTGGAAAGCTTAAATGTCCACCGCCTGCACTATGAAAATGCGGAATATGCTATAATAGAAGAGCTGTATTTAAAATGAGACAGGAGGGAATGTCAATCATGAATCAACCGCCGCAACCGTCCCTGATGCTTGTTGATGGTATGGCTCTTCTGTTCCGTGCCTATTATGCCACGGCAGCGAGCGGCTACATCCGCAGAACTAAAGCGGGACTGCCTACCAATGCCGTATACGGTTTTCTTAGATATTTATGGGATGCTATAGATCAGTTTCAGCCTACACATGTGGCATGCTGCTGGGATATGCCTTCAAAAACCTTCCGAAGTGACCAGTTTGCAGCCTATAAAGGTAATCGTGCCGAAGCCCCTCTTGACCTGGTGCCGCAGTTTTCACTAGTTCGTGAAGTTACAGAATGCTTGGGAATCCCGAACCTGGGCGTGGAGGGTTTTGAGGCCGATGACTGTATTGGAACCTTGGCCTGCCGCTTCAGTCAGCAGATGGATGTGATGGTTCTCTCGGGAGACCATGATCTGCTTCAGCTGGTTAGTGAACGCACATCCGTTATCATTATGAAAAAAGGTCATGGCAATTATATGAAGTATACGCCGGAAACCCTGTATGAGGAAAAAGGTCTGACACCGCGCCAGATCATTGATGTTAAAGGGCTCATGGGGGATACAAGCGACAATTATCCCGGTGTGCGCGGGATCGGCGAGAAGACAGCAGTGAAGCTGATTCAGCAGTATGAAACCATTGAAGGTATTCTGAATAATATGGAGTCTCTCGCCAAAGGAGTGCGAACCAAGATTGAAAGCGATCTGGACATGCTTCACTTGTCACGCAGCTTGGCCGAGATACACTGCGAGGTTCCGCTGGAATGCGAGATCCATCTATGCGCACTGGAGATTAATCTGGATACCGTGCATGCCAAGCTGGAAGAGCTGGAGATGAAGAGCCTGAGTCATTTAATGGGAGCCGCAGCCGTACTGTGAGCAGCGAGTCTCAAGAAACAACAAGAGAGAGGATGAGCTGAATGAAACTGGGAGCAATTGAAGCAGGAGGCACAAAATTTGTATGCGGAATCGGTACGGAGGATGGTACTGTTATTGAACGTACCAGCTTTCCGACCACGACGCCTGAGGAGACCATGGCTCAGGTGTTTCAATTTTTTGAGGGCAAAGGCGTAGAAGCGATTGGTGCGGGTTTCTTCGGTCCGATTGATCCTGTCATTGGAAGTCCTACATACGGTTCAATTACAACGACACCGAAACCTTACTGGAGCAATTTCAATGTGGTCAACGCATTGAAAGGACGTTTTGACGTGCCTGTAGGTTTTGATACAGATGTGAACGGAGCAGCATTGGGAGAATATACGCTGGGTGCGGCTCAAGGGCTCGATAGCTGCCTGTATATTACGATCGGAACAGGGGTTGGCGCGGGAGCGGTTGTTGGCGGAAAGCTGGTACACGGCTTGTCCCATCCTGAAATGGGTCATATCCTGGTACGCCGGCACCCTGATGACAAGTACGAAGGAACCTGTCCTTATCACAAGGACTGTCTGGAAGGACTTGCTGCCGGTCCATCGCTCGGTAAACGCTGGGGCACAGCCGGTGCGGAGCTGACACCGGATCATCCCGCGTGGGACATGGAGGCGTATTACCTGGCTCAGGCGCTGATGAACTATGTGCTCATTCTTTCACCACAGCGCATTGTTATGGGCGGCGGTGTTATGAAGCAGCCGCAGCTGTTCCCGCTTGTTCGCACCAAACTGCAGGAGCTCTTGAACGGTTATGTGCCGCATCCGAGCCTGAGCGAAGGCATTGAACAATATATCGTGCCGCCTCAACTCGGTGATAATGCCGGCCTGTGCGGTGCCCTTGCGCTTGGTAAGCTGGCAGCAGAAGAAGCCTGACCCTGGCTTTGCAAATTGCGGTAGAAAGAGTGATCTCGAAAGCCGCAAGCACCATACATAGGAGGTGTCCCCATGGTTTATAAACCTGTGGCGGCACCTTTTTCCGTGAGAGGTGGTTTTCTGTTGAAGAACATATTTAAAATTCTGTTCATCGAAGATGATATGGCCCTTTTCAATGAAGTGCAGGAGCGGCTGACCCAATGGTCTTATGAAGTGCATGGGATTGAGAATTTTGGAGCCGTAATGGAGCAGTTTTCAGCCGTCAAGCCGGATTTGGTCATTATTGATATTCAACTGCCGAAATTCGATGGCTTTCACTGGTGCCGGATGATCCGCTCCTGTTCCAATGTCCCGATTTTATTCCTGTCGTCCAGAGATCACCCCACCGATATGGTCATGTCGATGCAGCTTGGTGCAGATGATTTTGTGCAGAAGCCTTTTCATTTTGATGTGCTGATTGCCAAAATTCAGGCGATCCTGCGCCGCGTGTACAATTACAGCACCGAACAGACTGAGATTCGGACTTGGCAGGGCGCGGCCATTGAGTATGGGAAGAATATGATATCCTCCTCTTCCGGCACGGCTGAGCTCACCAAAAATGAAATGCTGATCCTCAAGCTGCTCATGGAGCGGAAGAATACCATTGTTTCCCGGGAGAAGCTGATCGAAAGCCTGTGGGACAACGAACATTTTGTCAGTGATAATACGCTGACCGTGAATCTGAACCGCCTTCGCAAGAAGCTGGAGCCTTTGGGGCTGGATGCTTTTATTGAAACCAAGGTAGGTCAGGGTTATATGGCCGTAGAAGAGGTATAGCATGGCCAAGAAATATCTGAGAGAGAAAAAAAGCTGGATCGCTTTTTTTGTACTGCTGCAGTTGTTTACTTTGCTCATTGCCTATCTGGACACTACGGTTCCGCTGGGGTCACTGGTGTATATGATTTTCTTGTCCAGTCTGCTCTTTGCAGGCTTTCTGATCTGGCGTTACCATGTGGAAACAGGATTCTACAAACAGCTGGAGTCCTGGGATACAGCAGAAGGTGCAGAGGCATTACCGGAAGCGGGGTCTCCCTTTGAAGCAATCGTTGATAAAACAGTAAAGGACATGGCGGAAGCATTTACCCGGGAGTCGTCGGAGCGAATGACGGCGCTGGAGCTGGAAAAAGACGATCTGCTGTCCTGGATTCACGAAGTGAAAACTCCGCTGACCACCATGCAGCTGATGATCGGGCGGGTAGAAGATGAAAAGCTGAAAGGCGCACTGAACTATGAATGGCTCCGTATCCACCTTCTGCTGGACCAGCAGCTGCATCAGAAGCGCCTTCCTTTTATGAGCAATGATCTCTATATTGAGTCCGCCAGTCTGACATTCATCATTCACGGTGAAATTAAATCCCTGCAGTCCTGGTGTATGCAAAAAGGGATTGGATTTGAGTTGTCGCTGGATGCCCAGCAGGTGCTTACCGATGCCAAATGGCTTGGATTTATGATCAGGCAGCTGCTCACGAATGCAGTCAAGTACAGCCAAGAGAGTGACATTGTGATTCAAAGCCGCTGCGTGGGCGAAAGGACGGTATTGGAAATTCGTGATCACGGACGCGGGATTCCGGCAAGAGACCTGCCAAGAATATTCGAGCGTGGCTTTACTTCTACACTGGACCATCAGAACCACGCCTCTACAGGTATGGGACTATATCTCGTATCGAAAGCGGCTCAGCCCCTGCACATCAACATCGACGTAAAGTCCACTCCAGGAGAAGGCACTGCCTTCACTTTGACATTCCCGGCCAAAAATTCATTCCATCATATTCAGGGCGTGTGACGAAAATGTCACATGCTTTTTGGTTTTGTTATGAGAATCGAAGGAACGCGGCAGCATTGTCCGTTATGATGGTTTTATACAAAGGAGTGAATGATCTTGAATATTCTTGAAGCCAGTAAAATTTATAAAACCTATGGCAGTAAGTTGAATAAACAGGAAGTACTCAAAGCTATTGATTTTCATGTGGAAAAAGGGGAATTTGTGAGCATCATGGGCGCCTCGGGCTCCGGAAAAACGACACTGCTCAATGTGCTCTCATCCATCGACAAGGTTAGCCGCGGAAACATCCGCATTGAAGGTAAAGAGTTTACCTCTATGAAGGAGAAGGAATTGGCCGAGTTCCGCAAACATCATCTGGGATTTATATTTCAGGAATATAATCTGCTGGATACATTGACAGTAAAGGAGAATATTCTGCTTCCGCTTTCCATCAAGAAGGTATCGAAAAAAGAAGCCGATGAAAAATTCCGTCGTGTGGCCGAGGAGCTCGGCATTGCTGAGCTGCAGCACAAATATCCGAATGAAATTTCAGGCGGCCAGAAGCAGCGGACGTCTGCAGCGAGAGCTTTTATTCATGATCCCAGCATTATCTTTGCCGACGAGCCGACAGGCGCACTGGACTCCAAATCTGCTTCAGATCTGCTGAACAAGCTCAGTGAACTGAATCATAAGCTGACATCTACCATCATCATGGTTACGCATGATCCGGTGGCAGCAAGCTACTGCTCCCGCGTCGTATTCATCAAGGATGGCCAGATGTATACACAGCTGAATAAGGGAGATCAATCCAGGGAGGATTTCTTTAACGATATTATGAGAACACAAGGTGTGCTGGGTGGTGTGCGGTCATGAAGCTGTCCCACTTGATCTATCGTAATCTGAAAAAAAATCTGAGGAACTATTATCTCTACGTATTTGCACTTATTTTCAGTGTAGCGCTGTATTTCGCTTTTGTTACCCTGCAGTATGATCCTGCTTTGAACGAGGTCGAAAGCTCGAGTAGAGGCGGGGCCGCCATAGGAGCGGCATCCGTGCTGCTGGTCGCGATCGTATCTATTTTTCTGCTGTATGCCAATACGATATTTATCAAGCGGCGCAGCAAGGAGATCGGGCTGTTTCAGCTGATCGGCCTGACCAAAGGGAAGATCTTCGGGATCCTGACGTGTGAGAATCTGATTCTCTATTTTGGATCCATGATCGCCGGGATTTTTGCAGGCTTTTCAGCCTCCCGTCTTATTACGATGGTCTTGTTCAAGATTACGGAGGTGGAGGCTCAAGCAGTCCTGTCCTTTTCCCCAGAAGCTTTAATACAGACCGTCATCGTCTTCGCCGTGATCTATATGATGATTATGCTGATGAACTGGATCTTTATCAAACGTCAAAGCATTCTGTCCCTGTTCCGGACCATGTCAGTCTCAGAGTCCAGAGTTAAAAAGGTTTCGATAGGTGAGATGGTCATCGGACTGCTTGGGATCGCTCTGATCGTGCTGGGGTATTATTTATCGACCCGGCTGTTCAGCGGTGATTTCACGGATATGAATGAGCTGTTCCTCGTCATGATCGCGATTCTGGGCTCTGTTATACTTGGAACCTATCTATTCTATAAAGCCTCCGTCAGCTTTATCTTCAATCTCATTCGCCGGAAAAAGGGCGGCTACCTTTCTTTAAAAGGGGTACTCTCGCTTTCCTCCATCATGTTCCGAATGAAATCGAACGCGCTGCTGCTGACCGTCATCACTACGGTTTCGGCACTGGCCATCGGCCTCCTGTCGCTGAGCTACATCTCGTATTATTCTGCTGAAAAATCTGCAGTGCAGCAGGTGCCGAACCATTTTTCGATCACAGAAGAAGGAGATCTTCAAGCCTTTCTGCAGAAGCTTGAGCAGCAGGGCATTTCTTATCGTGAGGTAGTCAGGGAAGTAATACAGGTGGATGTCGATGCATCGGACATTATAAGTGCGAAGCTGGCATCATCGCAGCAGGACAAGAACAGTATGATGATTTCCGTAGTCAGTGAGGCTGCCCTGCCTGATGTCGATGTCGACCCGAAAGAGACCATATTTACAGGCTCGAGCAGTATACTCAGTGAGTTTATGGGATTGAAAGAGAAAGGTGAGCTTAAATTTAAAATGGCTGGGGGCGATGTGGATCTTTCCTTAACGGGGAGCCGGAGCGAATCCGTCGTGTCCTTCTATTTCACGAATGGAGGGCTGCCGACAGCCATCGTTGATAAGACGGTCTATGAGCAGCTGAAGCAGGATATAAATCCGGACATTCAGAAGAAGTCCTCCTTTTATGGCGGCATAGATATTTCCGACTCCAATGCCTTGAAGGAAGCAAATGAAGTTTTTGCAGAACTGGGCTTTGCAAGCCGAAATGACTACATGTCTCAGCAGGATCTCATTTCTGATCAAAGAAACAACATGGGACTAATTATGTTTATCGTCGCTTTTCTGGGGCTGGCATTTCTCATTACTTCCGGATGCATTCTATATTTTAAGCAGATGGATGAGAGTGAGGAAGAGAAGCCGAATTATACCATTCTCCGGAAGCTGGGCTACACACGGGGAGATCTGCTTGCAGGCATTCAGTTGAAGCAGGTATTGAATTTCGGCATTCCTCTGGTGGTCGGCCTGGTCCACAGTTATTTCGCGGTCCGATCCGGCTGGTTCTTCTTTGGTACCGAGCTGTGGACACCGATGATCATGGTCATGCTGTTATATGCTGCGCTTTATTCGATCTTTGGTCTGCTGTCCGTTCTGTATTACAAATCGGTCATCAGGCAGGCGCTGTAAACGGTATTAGTAGATATGGTGAGCCGGATTAGTCTGTAAAGTGTGGACTGCCGAGCACCATACCCAGAAAATTGCGAAGATCGTCGGCTTCCTCGGGTTCCAGCCTGAATGTCCGTTCCAGGTAGCCTTCTTCCTCTAAATCATCATCTGCAAGAATAGCGGATCGTCCAAACTGCAGGTCTGTCACAATTTTTTTGCCATAAAAGCTTTCGGTTGAAGTGACGGCCAGGTCAAAGCGCTTCAGGGATGGTCCGATAAAAGTGACGAAACGGGTAGAGGTGGATTCGGTGCTGTCGGATAAAAAATCAAGCTGACGGTTATCAGACTTCATGGATTTAATCACTCCCTGATGATAGTTTACCGAATCATTATAACGTAAAATAGTCATCCTATATAGTTTATGACAAAATGGATTGACCTCGTTACAAATTATGGATATGATAGGGAGTAACAGGATAACGTGAAATGATAGGGAAGCACCTTTCTTGCGCCAAGGCGAAGAAGGGTGCTTTTTTTTTGCGTTATGCTGAAATGATGGATGGCAGGAGGCCAAGGGATATGCAGATTGTATTTATGAATCAGATGAGCCGGACAGGAAGCGGCGACGGCGGAGCAGCACAGGTATGGATCGGCGAAGAAGAGGGAATCTGGCAGCTGGGATGGCGGGAGACGGGAGAAGAGGGCGATCTGCAGGACGAATCATGGTATGAGGGCGGATCCTGGCAGGAATTGCTGTGTGTATACCGTCATGGATTGGCTCAGAAGCTGGGAGCGGGCTACCGGCCGGTGATCGAGGGGGTATTTCACGAGAGTGATGAAATAAAGGGACGGAATCAGCATGCGCTGAAGCTGCAGTGCTACAGTGAGCTGCATAGCTCGGATGATTTGTACAGCGAGCTGTGTTCCTGGCGAAGAAAGAAGGCAGCCGCCGGAAGAAAGGCTCCGTACTTTATTGCCAGCAACCGCGTGCTGCGGATGATCAGTGCATTTGTCCCGCATACCCGGGAAGAGCTGCTGCAGCTGCCAGGGATCGGGAGCAGCAAAGCAGAGGAGCACGGAGAAGAATGGCTGGAGCTGACCGGAAAAGTCACGAGAAGCTTTCAGTTTCCTCTGGATTGGGTGGATCGCGTTCTGGGGGAAGAAGAATTCATGACGTGGCAGTATAAACAAAAGGAACAGAAGTACAAACAGGAGCTGGAGCATTACAGAATGAGCCGGCTGCTGCTTGCCGGAATTTCCGAAGGGCTGAGCATTGAAGAATTAAGCAGCAGGACCGGGCTTACACGCCGCGCGGTGGTGGAAGCACTTGAAGACCTGGAGAAGGAAGGATACGACACGGAGGTGCTGATCCAAAGCGAGCTTGTGAACATGCCGGAAAGTGAGCAGAACAGCATCTGGCAGTCGTACGAGGAACTGGGGGATACCTTCCTCAAACCGGTGCTGCAGCGGGTATATGGCGGAGAAACTGCAGTAGAAGCTGCACAGGAAGAGCTGTATGAGCGGCTTCGGCTGATCCGGATCCGGTTTCGCCGGGAGCAAGGGGAGCAGAAGCAGGCGGTGTAACCAGCGGCAGATCGACATATGACAAAAACGGGTGCCTTCTCTGTATGAGATAAGGGCACCCGTTTAAGTTCGTGCTACAGCCATTCTTTTTTCCGAAACAAATAATACATGCCGAAACCGACAAACACCATGACACCCAGCACGACATAATAGGAATATTTCCAGTGCAGCTCTGGCATAAAGTCGAAGTTCATACCATAGATTCCTGTAATAACGGTCAGCGGCATAAAGATGGTGGTGATGACGGTAAAGATACTCATGGTTTCGTTCGCACGTATAGCGATACTGGATTGATAAGCTTCACGCAAGTTGCCCATGAGGTCGCGGTAGGTTTCGAAAATCTCTGAGATTTTTACAGCATTTTCATAAATGTCGCTAAAGTACTTCTGCAGCTGGTCATCGATAAGCCGAAGGTCTTTCTTATTGAGGGTATGAATCACGTCTTTTTGAGGACCCAGCACCCGTTTGAGCCATAAAATTTCACTCCGCAGACCGACAATTTCATTCAGATGTGATTTCTTGGTACGCATGAGGATGTCTTCCTCTAACTGTTCGATACGAACTTCGATCCTGTCACCTACTGTGAAGTAATTGTCTGTGACAAGGTCAATCAGAATATATAGAAATTTGTCAGGCGTACCCACCTCTTCTTCCCAAAGAAGAGGTTTGATGGCACGCAGCTCGTTGATTTTCTGTTTCGTTACTGTAATGATAAAATGTCTTCCCAGGAATATATTCAGTGCCCGCATAAAGATCTCTTCATCATCAAACCGGATACTGTTTACTACAATAAAATAATGGCTTTCATAAATTTCAATCTTGGGGCGCTGTTCTTCCTCGGTCAGGCAGTCTTCGACAGCCAGATCATGGAGGGAAAATAATGGCTGAAGCTCGGCCAGATCCTCAAGATCGGCGTCGATCCAGTAGAAGCCTTCAGCAGGTGCTGTAAGTGTGGTTTGGATATCCTCGACAGGAGTAAAAACCCCTTCGTTAACCATCCGGATTTTCATCTGATATCACTCCTTTTCACGAAACCGCTTCTGCAGCGGTCATTGAACAAGGCACAGGTATCAGCTTACAGCGGGGTATGTTAAAGAGAAACATGAAAAATAACGGCATCCCCGGCCGGTAAGCTGATCCCAATCCTATGCGGTTTTGCATCACTGACTTCCAACTTATGGCCCGGGTCACCGTCCATTTTTCATGTCACCTCTTTCATGTATCGAATTTAGCACTTGTCTAGTATAACGCCGGGGTTATGACCTTTCAAGGCTGAATTCTTGGGATGAAGCCCTATGTGTACAGGGTATGAATATTATATGAAATGGTTCACAGCATTCCGCCCAAAAGCGTCTTGACGGGAAAAAGGGAATGATTTAAAGTAAGTATCAGGAATAGAATGAAAATTTCATATTGCGTCAATCTTATCAAGAGCAGGTGGAGGGACTAGCCCGATGAAACCCGGCAACCGGCGGCAGTATCGCACGGTGCTAATTCTTGCAGAATGTATAGTGATCTTTAATACGATCCACTGCAGTCTGACAGATGAGAGAGAATCATAGCATACGTATATGTACACGTACACATGACCTTTCTCAGTCTTTGAGAAGGGTCTTTTTGTTTATTTTTTTAAAGGAGGAACCTATTATGCCGATTAAAATCCCAGATTCCCTGCCAGCCAAGGAAGTACTGTCAGGAGAAAATATTTTTGTCATGGATGAAAGCCATGCCTTTCAACAGGACATACGGCCGCTGCGGATCGCCATTTTAAACCTCATGCCTACCAAGGAAACGACCGAAACACAGCTGCTGCGTCTTATCGGGAACTCCCCGCTGCAGGTAGACGTCGTGCTTCTGCATCCAGGATCTCATACATCGAAGAACACATCTGCCGAGCATCTGGAGGCTTTCTATAAAACGTTTGATGAAGTGAAGCACCGCCGATTTGACGGGTTGATTATTACCGGCGCGCCGGTCGAGCAAATGGATTTTGAAGCCGTGAATTATTGGCAAGAGCTGACTGAGATTTTTGAGTGGAGCAAGGATAACGTGACTTCCACACTGCATATCTGTTGGGCTTCACAAGCAGGGCTTTATTATCATTACGGGGTGCCGAAACATAGTCTGCCGCAAAAATGTTTTGGCGTGTTTCCACATACGATCAGCGATTCACCTGTTCAGCTGCTGCGCGGATTTGATGAGGTGTTTCATGCACCGCATTCACGTCATACCGAAGTGCGCCGGGAAGATATCCTGAAATCGTCCGATCTTGAGATTCTGTCAGAATCCGAGGAAGCAGGCATCTATCTCGTTGCCTCCAAGGACGGACGGCAAATTTTTGTGACTGGCCATTCGGAGTATGATGCAGACACCCTGCGCTGGGAATATGAGCGGGATGCGTCGAAAGGGATGGATGTGGATCTTCCCCGGCATTATTATCCCGCAGACGATCCTTCAAGGCAGCCGCCGGCCATCTGGCGGGCTCATGCCAATTTATTATTCTCAAACTGGCTGAACTACTATGTATATCAAGCGACACCTTATGATATTGGACCGCAGACTTAAGACATGCAGCATAATACAAGGTACCAGGAGAGGAGCAATTAGAGAATAATGGAGAACCATAAACTTCGAATTGAAAGCCGTCTTGCCCAGATTGGATCCGTAGAGGAGCCGGTCACAGGTGCTATTAATTATCCGATATACCAAGCGACAGCGTTCCGTCACCCGAAGCTGGGACAGAGCACCGGCTTTGACTATATCAGAACGAAAAATCCGACGAGACAGGTATTGGAAGAGGCTGCCGCACGTCTGGAATCCGGGGATGCAGGCTTTGCCTGCAGTTCCGGCATGGCAGCACTGCAAACCGTATTCGCCCTGTTCAGCCAGGGGGATCATCTGATCGTATCTCTTGATCTTTATGGGGGAACTTACCGGCTGCTGGAAACGATATTGTCACGTTTCGGTGTCAGTGCGACCTATGTGGATACGAATGATCTGGATGCCCTGGAGCAGTCCCGCAAGCCGAATACGAAGGCAGTATTTATCGAGACGCCGACCAATCCTCTGATGATGATCACCGATATCGAGGCTGTCAGCACATGGGCTCACCATCACGGTTTGCTGTCCATCGTTGACAATACGCTGCTGACACCGTTCTTCCAGCGTCCGATTGAGCTGGGGGCGGATCTGGTCGTACACAGTGCGACGAAATATCTGGGCGGACACAATGATGTACTGGCAGGATTGATCGTCACCAAAGGCCAGGAGCTTTCCGAGAAGATCGCTTTTCTGCACAATTCGATCGGTGCGGTGCTCAGTCCGTCCGATTCCTATCAATTGATGCGCGGCATGAAGACACTTGCCCTGCGGATGGAGCGTCATGAAAGCAATGCTACAGCTGTCGCTGCTTTTCTGAAAGAGCATCCTGCGGTGGACCAGGTGTTCTATCCGGGCTTGCCGGATCATCCCGGCTATGATATCCAATCTAAGCAGTCCAGCGGCAACACGGGGATATTCTCATTCAAATTGAAAGATGCCCGCTATGTGGAGCCGATCCTGCGCCATATCAAGCTGATCGCGTTTGCGGAGAGCCTTGGCGGTGTGGAATCGCTCATGACGTATCCGGCCGTACAAACTCATGCGGATATTCCACTGGAGATCCGGGATGCCATTGGTGTAGATGAACGCCTGCTGCGCTTTTCTGTAGGTATTGAGCATGAAGAGGATTTGATTGCTGACCTGGATCAGGCGCTCGCGGCTGCCGCTGCGGAGATTGAAGGAGGTCAGTCATCATGAGTGAAGACAATCTGAAATTTGAGACCCGTCTGCTTCATTTCGGCGGCGAAATTGACAAAGCGACCGGTGCTTCCAGTGTGCCGCTGTACCAGGCGTCCACCTTTCACCATGAAGATGTATTCAACCCGCCCTTGCATGACTATTCTCGCTCCGGCAACCCGACCCGTCAGGTGCTGGAGGATTATATCGCCCTTCTTGAAGGCGGGATAAGAGGATTCGCTTATGCCTCCGGCATGGCAGCCATTTCGAGCACATTTATGCTTCTGTCTTCGGGCGATCATATCATTGTGACTGAGGATGTATATGGCGGTACATATCGTCTGCTGACAAGCATATTGAACCGGATGGGCATGGAATGCACATTTGTAGATATGACCGATCTGGACCAGGTCAAATCGGCTTATAAAGCCAATACCAAAGCGGTTTATATGGAAACCCCGTCCAATCCGACCCTGAAAATCACGGACATTGGCGGAGTATGTGAATGGGCACGGGAGAAGGAACTGCTGACGATCCTGGACAATACGTTCATGACGCCGCTCTATCAGCGTCCGATTGAACTCGGTGTCGATATTGTGCTTCATAGTGCGACGAAATTTCTGGGTGGACACAGCGATGTGCTGGCAGGCCTCGCGGTGGCCCGGACCAAGGAACTGGGTGATGCCTTAAAGCAGCTTCAGAACGGGCTGGGTACCGTTCTGGGTGTCCAGGACTCCTGGCTGTTAATGCGCGGTATGAAGACCCTGGGTGCCCGCATGGCTCACAGTGAACAGAGTGCGGCGAAGCTGGCTGCCTGGCTGAGCGGACGCAGCGATATTGAGGGCGTATATTATCCCGGGCTTCTGCACCATCCGGGTCGCGAAATTCATGAGAAGCAGAGCAGTGGATATGGTGCGGTTGTTTCTTTTGATGTGGGTTCAGGACAGCGTGCAAAAGAAGTGCTGAACGCCGTGAAGCTGCCGCTGGTCGCTGTAAGTCTGGGCGCTGTAGAGAGCATCCTGTCCTACCCGGCGATGATGTCACATGCAGCCATGGGTGAAAAAGTGCGCCACGAGCGTGGAATTACAGATGGACTTCTTCGCTTCTCCGTCGGTCTCGAGGATATCGATGATCTGATTGCGGATCTGGATCAGGCGCTGGCAGCACGTCCATAAATATGACATAAACGGCATTCCGGTATGGTGACGGGATGTCGTTTTTGATGCCTTGATGTGGTACGATGGAGTTGCAATGTTATTTCTAGATGATGATATGATCAGTTTCAATTGGAATAAGGGAGGACCTACATATGAGTACAGTTGACTCTATTCTGGATAAAGCGCTGCGGGGAGAGCGTCTTCAGGTGGAAGACACGGTAAGGCTGTTTGAAAGTGAAGAAATTGAAAAAATCGGTCATGCAGCCGACGTTATGACAAAAAGACTTTTTCCGGATCCTGTCACCACGTTTGTGATCGGGCGAAATGTTAACTATACGAATGTGTGTGATGTGTACTGCCGGTTCTGCGCATTTTACCGCAGACCGGGCCATGAGGAAGGATACGTGCTGTCAGATGAAACCATCCTTCAGAAAATTCAGGAGACCGAAGATGTGATGGGCACGGAAATTTTGATGCAAGGGGGAACCAACCCCAACCTTCCGTTCAGCTACTATACCGATTTACTGCGCAAAATCAAGCAGCGTTTCCCGAATATTACGATGCACAGCTTCTCACCGGCGGAGATTATGAAGATGGTTGAGGTATCCGGCCTGCCGCTGGAAGAAGTGGTCAGAGCGCTTCGTGACGCTGGCCTGGATTCACTGCCGGGCGGAGGTGCAGAAATTCTGGATGACCGCATCCGTTCCAAAGTAAGCAGGCTCAAGGGCAGCTGGCGCCAGTGGATGGACGTTATGCAGACGGCCCACAAGCTTGGCATGAACACGACCGCCACCATGGTCATCGGTTTGGGAGAAACGATGGAGGAGCGCGCGCTTCATCTTCACCGGGTTCGTGACGCTCAGGATGAGTGCATTCAGAACGGATGGGATTCCAAAGGATTTCTTGCCTTTATTCCGTTTACATTCCAGCCGGATAACACCAACCTGAAGAGGGAGCGGGAGACGCCTGAAGCCTACCTTAAGACGGTTGCGATCGGTCGTCTGGCCATTGACAATGTACCGAATCTTCAGTCATCTTGGGTAACCATGGGTCCTGAAATTGGCAAGCTGTCACTGTCCTATGGCTGTAATGATTTTGGCAGCACCATGATGGAAGAGAACGTGGTTTCGGCTGCAGGAGCTGTATATAAAGTAAACATCGAAATGATCCTGCAAATGATTCGCGAAGCCGGACGAATCCCGGCACAGCGTAATACGCGCTATGATATTTTGCGTGTGTTTGAAGACAATACGTCGATCGACCGTGACTTCGTGATGCAAAATTAAGTTTCTTTTGAAGCTGGGGCTGTCCCAAAAGATATTGGATCTTGAGGGGCGGCCTTTTTGCTGCTTAGACGCTGCAGGTACGAATCGTTCCTCCCATCGCTCTTGCGCTCTAATTTCCTGAATGAATTTTTGTTTAATGTAGAAATTAGACCACAAAGGCGACCGCTCCGCTTGTCCGTAATCGGTTCGTCCCCTCCGCTGCTTCGTGCATAGCCACCCCAAGATTATAAAGAAGGTAGCGTCCGCTTAAAAGCTTTCCAAAGGAAAGCTAGCATCGGAAGCATATGCTTTGCCTCCAAAATGCCACCATAGATTATAATTCCAAGCATTTTGGAGGCAACAGCGGTCGGAAGAACACTTGCCATCGCAGCAACCGAGAAAGGTAACTTTTACTTCAGTCTATTCACCATGAATAGCCAATTAAATCATATGCTTGCTCTACAGCACCAGGGATCGGAAATTTGCGCAAGACAAGTGATTTTGACAGATACATCGCAGCTTCATCGTAGTCTAACTTCTTTTTCCAAAAAGCAGTTCCGTATATCCCCTTCGAGCTTCCCATATACTGAAACAGGGAACCCGAAAGGAGCGATTCCATGGAGCTGTTCAGCATAACGGTCAACACACAAACACGCAGTGAGCAAGAGTGTTTTCATCGCATTCTGTCAGACAAGCAGAAGGAGCTACATAAAAGGTGTAAGCCGTTGAAATTTAAATTCAGCGCTTCTGGAGACCGGATAGTGTGGACTTGCTCCGGTAAACTGCCTTTAACGTCCTGGGGAGTTACCCCGGAACTGCTGCGTCATGAAATATCAGAAGCCGTGGCAGCTTACATTATGGAGGAGAAGGAACAGGAGCTTGCAGCCAGGCTGCTTGTTGCGGAGTTTCAATTTCAGGATGAAGAGGAGCTGGAGCGTGTGCTGCAGTGGTTTCTTCTTCTGCTTGAGAAGGAAGACGGTGCTTCAGCTGAGTTCCATAGGCGCCGGAGGAAAGAGCTGACGGACAGCATCGCAGCATGTTTCATCGAAAGCTCTGAGCTGAATTTGGATGGATGGATGACATTCCGCATGCATGGATATAAGCAGGAACTGCGGGAAATGGCCGAATATGCGGTGGATGAATTTATGCTGGATCAGCAGTACGAAGAGTTTGTGAGCCTTTTGAAATACTTTGTTTATTTTCAAGAGCCGTTGATGCCGCTCGTTCATGTCATTCATAAAGGCGGGGAGGATTTCATCCTGCTGGACGGGAACCTGAAGCCGATAGAAAAACATGAACATGATGAGTTGGTGATGGAGAAAATCGATCAGGATATGCAAATTGAGGATATGGTCGTCAGTACGCTGATTTCCGTCTCTCCTGCGAAAATGGTCATTCATACCCGTGAGCCGGAGCTTCCGGTCATCCTGACACTATCGCACATCTTTGATCAGCGGGCAGAAATTTGCTGCTGCTGCGCGGAGTGCAGTCACTTTCTCGGAGGTATGGGCAGCAGTATCTTGACGGTATCCGCAAGCCCGGATTATAATAACTGTTAATCACGTTATGTTAAAAGCTTGGACAAAGACATGAATCTAGGCAGATTTCCGCACCGCTCAGAGAGAGGAAACAAGGCTGCAATTTCCTCCGGTGACACTGCAGATTTACCCCTTTGTAGCTGTGTTGTCGAACCACCATGCCCACTCTGTGTGTCCTGGTGAAAGTAGGCTGCGCCGGTTCATGACCGTTACATCATGCCAATGAAGGATCTCATCCGTTAACCGGATGGATTGAACTAGGGTGGAACCACGAGTACAGTACTCGTCCCTTTGCGGGACGGGTTTTTTCTGTTGTCCTGCAAAAGTGATGGAAGACGTGAAGCAAGTTTTGGCTCGTTCTTTAGAGAGCCCACACCACTTTTATGGAGGAATGCAGTATGGCTATCGGGATTAAACTGCCGGACGGTTCGGTCCGGGAATATGCAGAAGGAAGCAGCATCGAAGATGTGGCGACTTCCATTAGCAGCGGACTGCGCAAGAACGCTGCTGCCGGCAAGTTAAACGGGATCGTCGTCGATCTGGCGACCCCGCTTGAAGAAGGCGCTTTGGTGGAAATTGTGACCCTTGACTCACCTGAAGGACTGGAAGTCATGCGTCACAGCACCGCGCATTTGCTGGCTCAGGCAACCAAACGACTCTTTGGCGAGAAGTCTGTTAAGCTGGGTGTCGGTCCGGTCATTGAAGACGGATTCTATTATGATATGGATCTGGAAGAAGCACTGAATCCGGAGGATCTTCAGAAGATCGAGAAGGAAATGGAGCGGATTGTCAACGAGAACCTGCCGATCGTCCGTAAGGAAGTCAGCCGCCAAGAGGCGCTGTCCATCTTCGGCGACTTGGGAGATCCCTACAAGGTTGAACTCATCGAGGCACTGCCTGAAGATAGTGTGATTACGATCTATGAGCAGGGTGAATTTTTTGACCTGTGCCGCGGACCGCATCTTCCTTCAACAAGCAAAATTAAAGTGTTCAAGCTGATGAATGTGGCCGGAGCTTACTGGCGCGGAGACAGCAAGAATAAAATGCTTCAGCGTGTATATGGAACAGCGTTTATCAAAAAAGCCCAGCTGGATGAGCATCTTCGTCTGCTTGAAGAGGCGAAGAAACGCGATCACCGCAAGCTCGGCAAAGAGCTGGAAATGTTCACGTTCTCCCAGCTGGTAGGTCAAGGCCTGCCGATCTGGCTGCCGAACGGAGCGAAGCTGCGCCGCACCCTGGAACGGTATATTGTGGATATGGAAGAGCGTCTCGGCTACCAGCATGTGTACACTCCAGTGCTTGGTAATGTAGAGCTTTATAAAACCTCCGGCCACTGGGAGCATTATCAAGAAGATATGTTTCCAAAAATGGTCATGGACAATGAAGAACTGGTTCTTCGTCCGATGAACTGCCCGCATCATATGATGGTGTATAAGAGCAGTATGCACAGCTACCGTGATCTGCCAGTACGGATTGCAGAGCTGGGGATGCAGCACCGTTATGAGATGTCCGGGGCCCTGACCGGCCTGCACCGCGTTCGTGCCATGACACTGAACGATTCGCATATCTTCTGCCGTCCGGACCAGATCAAGGAAGAATTCGCCCGTGTCATCCAGCTGATCATGACCGTATATAAAGACTTCGGCATCCATGATTACCGTTTCCGTCTATCATACCGTGATCCACAGGATACCGAGAAATATTTCCAGAATGATGAGATGTGGGAGATGTCCCAGCGCATGCTGCGTGAAGTTGTGGAAAGCCTGGATATGCCGTTCTACGAAGCAGATGGCGAAGCCGCATTCTACGGACCAAAGCTGGACGTTCAGGTGAAAACGGCACTGGGCAAGGAAGAAACTTTGTCGACTGTGCAGCTGGACTTCCTCCTTCCAGAGCGGTTTGAGCTGGAGTATGTCGGCGAAGATGGACAGAAGCACCGTCCCGTCGTTATTCACCGCGGAATTCTCGGCACCATGGAGCGTTTCACTGCATTCCTGCTTGAAAATTTTGCGGGTGCACTTCCGTTGTGGCTGTCTCCGGTTGGGGTGAAGGTCATTCCGGTATCAACTGCGTTTGATGACTACGCCAAGGAAGTGACTGACAAGCTGCAGCTTGCCGGATTGTCTGTCGATGCAGATCTGCGGAATGAAAAGCTGGGTTACAAAATTCGTGAAGCCCAGCTGGAGAAAATTCCGTATATGTTCATCGTTGGTGAGAATGAGAAGAATGCAGGAGCTGTCTCGGTGCGCAAGCGCGGAGAAGGCGATCTGGGTGCTCAACCGCTGGATGAAGTGATCGGCAGGCTGCGGGAGGAAATGACGTCCCGATCCGTTTAATTACAACAGCGTTCGTAAGAACACTTGCCACCGCAGCCATCCAGAACGGAAACTTTTAACTTCAGTTTATATTGTACCTCTGTCATGAATGTATATTTCAGCTTTTGTGTGGGAACCCTCGCTAGTAAGGGGGAGGTATTCACATGAATGAATGGAAAACATGGCAGAGGTTTTTCTTTTTTGTCTGCAGCGTACTGTTAATCGGGAGCATTGCTGGACATGCCGGGCATGTTGAGGCATCGAGATGGATTTCCATCTCGTCTGATTCGTACAGCGTCATAAATACGACAGCTTATTCCCGTCCTGACGATACTCGTTCAGAGACTTCGGAAGAGATCGTTGAGGGCAGCTACTTCTTTGAAGTTTCACGGTTATATGCATTTCAGCCTGTCGGCATGAGAGAGCTTGAACCATATTTGGTGCAGCTTGACGCCGAAAATCAGAATGCGCTTCAGGAAGAACGCCCGGAAGAGCCGGTTAATGATCCTTCGGTGCCGGTATCAGCCCCCAGGGAAGATCAGGTGCTTTCAACCATGAAAGTGATGGCAACCGGATATACGGCTGGCTATGAATCCACAGGCAAAAGACCGGGACATCCCCAGTACGGCATTACCTTTTCCGGTGTGAAGGTTCAGCGCGACAGGGACACGGTATCAACCATTGCCGCAGATCCAAGTGTATTTCCTCTGGGCAGTATCTTGTATATTCCGGGATATGGCTATGGGATCGTCGCAGATACCGGCTCCGCCATTAAAGGTTCCAAGATCGATCTTTACTTTGCTACAACCCAGCAGGTGTTTAAAGAATGGGGCAAAAAAGAGGTGGAGGTACAGGTCATCCGCCGAGGATCTGGTCAATGTACCAAAGAGATGCTGAACCGGGTTGGAGAAGCGATCGCTACCTACCGTTATCTTCCATCGTCCGTGCTGGAAAAAGCGATATAGACAAAACGTCATTTCTCGCTTCGAATAATGCCGGCCTGTCCATCACATACTATCTCTCGGGGAGCAGTCCCTGAAGAGGATGAGGTATGTAGAACACAGGGAGGTGAACAGGAAATGGCTAACAAGAAAAAAGTGCAGGAGAACTTCCAAACGCCAAACGAGAAATTCAATGAGGAGTTCGGTCAAGAAAACCTCAGCACAAAAGTGTCCCAACAAGGTGCACAAAAAGTACAGGAAAACTTCAAAACACCAAACGAGAAGTTTGATGCGGAGTTTGCCGAGCTGGGTCAAAACAACACCAACAAAACTAACCGCTAAGCATCAGCATCATATGATGTTTCATCAAGAGACTGTCCTTGCGCAGAGAAATCTGTCCGGGACAGTTTTTTTGTATTGGAACACCCTTTATTTTACAGAAGATCAGTCTCTGGACCGAGATCATAATCATTCCGCCGAAGCTGTTACACAAGATGTACCTGATATAAACTGAGTACATAAGAAAGATACAGAAAGGCTTGGGATGAATAATGAGTAGAAAAACATGGAATCAGCTGTCGGCAGGGATGCTGCTGATCGGAATCGGAGCTTTTTTCATACTGAATGAATTGGGGTTTTTGAATATTAGTCTGGGCACCCTGATTTCTACATTTTGGCCGGTGATTCTAATCTGGGCGGGTTTACAGGGAATGATGAGTAATACGAGAAACGGAGGGGCTTTTTTCGGGTCGCTTATTCCGCTCATGATTGGTGTGTTCTTTCTAGGACGCAACCTGAACCTGTTCTGGTTTTCGCTCGGGGACATGATCAAGCTGGCGGTACCGGCTGTGTTGATCTGCTGCGGACTGTATGTTATTTTCAAACCGAAACAGAGCCGTCATAATGAACCTTCAGAGTCTGGCTATATGGATTATGAGGATCATCGGGATGAGCACTTTCAAACACCACCGCCGGCTCCCAAACCAGGAAAGCTGGAATCATCGCTGGATGAGGTATTTGAGCAAAGGTTTGGTACCAAGACCGAGAGTACGGCATGGGAGGATGAGAACCGTGAGCTGGAGCCGCCTTCACACGTGAACAGCAGCCATAGCCATTGGAAAGGTCATATGCATGATGGGGAGAACAGCCGCGGGAATACGATGAATAAATCGGTTTTTATCGGAGATGTGCATTTCGGGAAAGATTATTTTGCACTGAAGCCGACAAATGTATCCCAATTCATCGGAGATACCGTGCTGGATTTAACCCGTGCCCAGATCCCGTATGGAGAAACCAAGATTAATATTTCTGCTTTTATTGGAGACGTCAAAATTTTTGTGCCTAATGATCTGGATGTCGGCGTCCATGTATCGACCAGTTCGTTTATTGGTGATATGTCTGTCCTCGGCCAGGAAAGAAGCGGATTTATGAGCAGCGCAGGTCTGGAAAGTCCGGACTTCAGGGAAGCCGGCAAGAAAATCCGGATTAACGTCAGTGTGTTCATCGGTGATGTCAAAGTGAATAAGGTAGGTTAAAGGATATGAGTTTTCTCAAAAATACCAAATGGGTCATTATGATGTACTTCCTCACAATTGGAGTCGTTGTTGCCCTTTTCCTCTATGCTGCAAGCGAAGGCGGATACCTGACCATTCAAGATAACCGGCTGTGGTGGGTTTACACAGCCGGTATCCTTCTGTTTACCGGCATTGCCGGATATATTGCGGCACAGCGGATTCAGCGCCCGCTCGATCTGCTCCATCTGAATATGCTCCAAGTCGCAAAAGGAAACCTGACGGTGCGGATGCCGAAGGCGGAGGATGAGTCTTTTGCCGGTGTGTATTCGGAATTCAACGGGATGACGGAAGCGATCGAGAAAAAGATGAAGCTTCTTCAGCGTCTGGGAGAGCAGGAAGTGCTGGAGAAGGAATTTGCAGCCGAAGCCGCTGTGTTGGAAGAACGGCGCCGGATGGCCAGGGATCTGCATGACACCGTGAGCCAGCAGCTGTTTGCCATACATATGTCGGCATCATCCTTGTCGGGTATGCTGAAGAAAAATCCGGAGCAGGGAGAGGTGGTTCTGGAGCAGCTTGTTTCGATGTCCCATACTGCCCAGAAGCAGATGAGGGCACTGATTGCCCAGCTTCGCCCGGTTGAGCTGGAGGGTAAAACCCTTTCGGAAGCGCTGGAACGCTGGTTTCCGGATTATTGCCGGCAGAACGGGCTGAAAGGGATCAAGGATGTGGAGCTTCATGACGGTGTATCCGATGCAATTGAACATCAGCTGTTCCTCATTATACAGGAAGCGGTGGCCAATATCGTGAAGCATGCAGGAGCAGGACTCATCAGTCTCTCACTTCGGGAAGAACAGAAGCGGGTGGTGCTCAGTATCAGTGATGACGGCCAAGGGTTTGATGAAGGCATCCAAAAGCACGGTTCATATGGTTTGAGCACGATGCGAGAGCGGGCCGACAAGCTTGGAGGCCAGGTTAATATCATCAGCCGCCGCGGTGCTGGCACCACCGTAAGGGTACATATCCCTCTTTTTGAGGAAAATCATGATGCTGATCCTGAAGGAGGATTATTAAGATGAAAGCTGTGAAAATACTGCTCGTTGATGACCATGATATGGTGCGGATGGGCCTTAAAACATACCTGTCACTCGAACCTTCATTTGAAGTGATCGGTGAGGCGGCGAATGGAATGGAGGCCCTGGAATTTCTGCGCAGCAGGGAACCAGAAGACCTTCCGGACCTCATCCTTATGGATCTGATGATGCCTGTGATGAACGGTGCCGAATCGACCCGTGCTGTCATGTCAGAGTTTCCTGATCAGAAGATTGTGATTCTGACCAGCTTTCTGGAAGATGAAAGGGTCATGGAATGTATCGAGGCAGGAGCGGTAAGCTATGTGCTGAAGACCGTGTCTGCCGATGAGCTGATTTATGCCCTGCAGGGTGCCTGCCGGGGGATGCCTGTGATGACAAAAGAGGTTTCGGAAGCGCTGACCCGGGGAATCCGCCAGCATATGGTGCAGGACGATCAGGCGGGATTAACCGAAAGAGAGAAGGAAGTATTGCTCCTGATCGCTGAGGGTAAAAACAACAAGGAGATTGGTGAAGAGCTGCATATCAGCATCAAAACCGTGAAAACGCATGTCAGCAACCTGCTGATGAAATGTGAGCTCGATGACCGGACCCAGCTTGCCATCTTTGCCCACCGGAAAGGGTGGGTTAAGGCGTAAAACCGCGATTCTACGATCTTTTGATTCGTGAGCATGTTTTATCTTCCTTTTAATTGTTTTTAAGGTGTTATTAAGGTTTATAGTACACAATAAGAACAGTTAATAACACAGCCACCGCTTCCAAGGCGGTGATTTCATAGGAGGTAAAGTCATGGACGATCAAAGAAACCGGTTCGGACACAATGAAGACGAGCTGAACCCAGAACGGAATAACGAACGGAATCATGAGTCGAATCATGAGCATGAGCAGCAATCAGATCCCGCCTCTAATTCATCTTCCTACTATTCCTACGGACCTTTTAAATCATTAGATGACGAGAAAAAAGAAGACAACCAGAGCAGTCATTATGTACGCCGTAACCCCCAGGAGGTTGAAGTTACGGCCCCTGAGCCGGTAAAGCCGGTTCCTTCCTCCGCTTATTCCGGAACTACACGTTCCCAGGGCAGTGATGCCAAGGATGGAGGAAATTATCCTGAGCGCTCGTCCAGTTCCAAAGGGAAAGGGAATTGGAATTACAGCCGGAAGCCAAGAAGTTCTGTGAAGACGGTGCTTCTCTCATTCCTCGCAGGTATGGTATTTATTACAGGGAGTATGTTTGCGGCTGACCGTACGAACCTGTTCACTCCGGAGCAGCCGATGAGTTCTCAGGCTGCCAGTAATGATGTGGCTCCAGCCGTAGCACCAGCGAACAATGACGGCAGCGCTTCTACGGCTGCAGCGCAGATTCCTACTGACCCGGGTGACGTGGCTTCTGTAGTAGACAATGCGAGTCCTGCAGTGGTTTTGATTGAAACCCTGGTGAACAGCAGCGGCAGTCAAAGACAGGGCAGCCGGAGTATGGATGATGATATCTTCCGTTACTTTTTTGGTGATGGGTCCGGACCTCAAGGAAATGGCAGCAATCGCGGAAACAGCGGTGGCAGTGCAGATTCCTCGCAGCTGCAGCCATCCGGTATCGGATCAGGATTTATTTTTGACAAGTCTGGCTACATTCTGACGAATGAACATGTCATCAATGGAGCGGATGTCATTCAAGTTACCGTACAAGGCACAAAAAAGCCGTATGAAGCCAAGCTTTTAGGATCCAGCTATGAGCTTGATCTGGCCGTACTGAAAATTGAAGGCGATAATGACTTTCCAATGGTAGCGCTCGGTGATTCCGACAGCCTGGAAGTGGGCGAATGGCTGGTTGCCATCGGTAATCCTCACGGTTTTGACCACACAGTAACAGCCGGTGTATTGAGCTCTAAAGAACGTCAAATTGATATTTCCGGACAGAATGGTCAGGCTGACCGGAACTATGAGCATCTTCTGCAGACAGATGCATCTATTAATCCTGGTAACTCCGGGGGCCCGCTGCTTAACCTGAAAGGCGAAGTCATCGGGATGAATGTGGCAGTTAGTGCAGAGGCTCAAGGTATCGGTTTTGCGATCCCGGCGAAGACGATCAATGAAGTGCTGGATTATCTGAAGAATAACAAGGAAGTGCCGAAAGAGCCGATACCATTCATCGGTGCCAGCCTTGGGACCCTGACCCCTCAGGTATCCCAGCAGCTGGGTACAGATGTTACAGAAGGTTCGTATGTCAGCAGCGTCGTATTTCGTTCCCCGGCATATGAAGCCGATCTGCGTCAGTACGATATCATTATAGGCGCAGAGGGTCAAAAATTCGCAACGGCAGCTGAATTGATTGAATATATTCAGTCCAAGAAGGTCGGCGATAAAATCACGCTGAATGTGGTCCGTAATGGCAATACCCTGGATCTGCCTGTGACCATTGGAGACCGGAACGATTTTGATTTGACAGAGCAGCAGTAATCAGCAGTCAAAGACAAGCGGAAGGGACAGCTCCCTTCCGCTTGTGCTGTTTGTGAATGGATAGATATAATGAGAGTGAATCATGAACAAATGCAGAGGTGATGGATGATGCGTTCACGTATTTTGATTGTAGATGATGATGAGAAGATTATTTCGATGCTTCGCAGAGGACTGGCCTTTGAAGGTTATGAAGTACATACAGCATCTAACGGAGCGGAAGGCTTGAAGATGATTCTGAACGAGGAACCGGATGTTGTCATTCTAGACGTCATGATGCCTCATGTGGATGGATTTGAAGCACTGCGGCGGCTGAGAGAAGGCGGCAGCCGGATACCGGTCCTGATGCTTACCGCGAAGGATGAGCTTGAAAATCGTGTGAAGGGACTTGATACAGGAGCAGACGATTATCTGGTCAAACCCTTTGCCCTGGAGGAGCTCTTGGCGAGAGTCCGGGTACTTCTTCGCCGCAATAATGGTGAGGAACATAACAGCCAGAAGCTGACCTTCGAGGATTTAACCATGGACGTGGATGCAAGAGAAGTCGTGAGGGATGGGAGCCGGCTGGAGCTGACGGCCAAGGAGTTCGAGCTGCTGCATCTGTTTCTGCTCAACCCGAAACGGGTCCTGTCCCGTGACCTGATCATGGACAAGATCTGGGGGTACGACTACAGCGGAGAATCCAATGTGCTTGAGGTATATATTGCGATGCTGCGGCAGAAGACAGAAGAGCACGGAGGCAAGCGACTGATTCAGACGATTCGCGGAGCAGGTTACATCCTTAGAGGAGAACGCTGATATGTCGATCCGCTGGCGGCTTACGGCGTGGTACTCCGGTATTTTATGCATTACTTTGCTTGCGTTCAGCCTGGCTGTCTACGGATTTGTGCATTTGTATACGTATGATGAACTGAAATCCCGCATTCAGCAGCAGTACAATAAAATTCGACCTGTTCAATCCATCAATGAAGACGGTAGTCTGGGGTTTACACCGGACCGCTCATCGGCACAACGTATGGAAGAAGCGGACTTTTATGTGCAGTCATATACGTACCATAATCAAAAAACCTGGCGGTCTGATAATATGAAACTCCGGGGGTTGGAATTCGAGGTTCCCTCTTTTGAGATCAGTGAAAGCTACCGCGGATTTAAAACAATTAGTGTAGGTGGAAATCCCTTTTTGGTCTATCAGGACTATGTATTCGCCCAGAAAACAGGTCAGGTATATGGATGGCTTCAGGTAGGAGCTTACACTGGTACCGCAGAAAAGACGCTGGATCGCCTGCAGTCAATTCTAATTATGGGAACGTTGGCAACGCTGATCATTGCTTCGACCCTGGGGCTGTTTCTGGCCAGAAAATCCATGAAGCCGATCGAGAAGGTAGCGGATGCTGCGAATCTGATTCAGAAGGGCACGGATCTCAGCGTCCGTATAGAATATGATGGCCCCCAAGACGAAATAGGTAGGCTCATCGATACATTTAACGGCATGCTGTCGAGAACGGAAAACTTCTACAAGGAGCTTGAGGATGCTTATGCTGCACAGCGAAGATTCGTATCGGATGCCTCCCATGAGCTCCGGACGCCGCTGACGACAATTCGCGGGAATGTGGATCTGCTGCACAAAATCTGGACTTCACCGCCATCGGAGCGGCCGGACCTGGATGAGCATACCATTCGCGAGATGTCCGCTGAGGCGGTCGGCGATATTTCCGACGAAGCCAAAAGGATGACACGCTTGGTAGCGGATATGCTTTCATTAGCGAGAGCAGATACGGGGCAGACCTTCGAGAAGCTTCCCGTTGCGCTGGAGCCGCTGCTCGGCGAGGTCATCCGCAAAGCCCAATTCCTCCCGAAGACAGCAGCGTGGCTGCCGGGCGATCTCTCATCACTCAATGGTGTTTACGTGGAAGGAAACCGTGATTATTTACAGCAAATGCTGTTCATTTTCATCGAAAACGCCTTTAAGTATACTCCTGATGGTGAGGTCCGTCTGGATGTGATCCTGTACCGGGGACAGGTCGGCATTCGTATCGCAGATACGGGAATCGGCATGGCGAAGGATGAAGTACCGCATATATTCGAGCGCTTTTACCGTGCTGATCAGTCCCGCGGGGCGACGGAGGGCACCGGACTTGGACTATCTATTGCCAAATGGATCATCGATGTTCATGAAGGCTCGGTGGAGGTCGTTACCAAGCTTGGGGAGGGCAGTACGTTTATTGTGTGGCTGCCAGCCATCTTTGCCCCGCCGCTGGAATAACGGTATAATACAAGGGAGTGTCATTAAGTCGACAGAAAGCAGGTGAGGACCATGGAAGTGATCAAAATATCGCCGCGAGGTTATTGTTACGGCGTCGTGGATGCGATGGTGCTGGCTCGTCAAGCGGCGCAGAATCTGGATCTTCCCCGGCCTATCTATATATTGGGCATGATTGTGCATAACAGTCATGTTACACAATCGTTTGAAGATGAAGGCATCATCACACTGGACGGACCGAACCGGATGGAGATTTTGAACCAGGTAGAGCAGGGCACTGTCATTTTTACGGCCCATGGGGTTTCGCCGGAAGTTCGCAAACTGGCCAGGGACAAAGGACTTACAACACTGGATGCAACTTGTCCGGATGTAACCAAAACGCATGATCTCATTCGCGAGAAGGTGGCGGACGGATATGAGGTCATTTATATCGGCAAGAAGAATCATCCTGAGCCGGAGGGTGCCATCGGTGTCGCTCCGGAGCATGTTCATCTGATTGAGAAGATGGAAGAGATTGAGAAACTGCATATTTCCGCAGAACGGATCATCATCACCAATCAGACGACGATGAGCCAGTGGGATATTAAGGACATTATGAAACGGCTGCTGGAGAAATTTCCGGGAGCAGAAATTCATAATGAGATCTGTCTCGCTACCCAGGTAAGACAGGAAGCGGTAGCGGAACAGGCTGGTCAGGCGGATCTCGTCATCGTTGTAGGTGATCCGCGCAGCAATAACTCCAATCGCCTGGCTCAGGTGTCGGAGGAAATCGCTGGCGTTCCGTCTCACCGGATCAGTGATATTACTGAGCTGAAGCGGGAATGGCTGGAGGGTATTGGCAAGGTCGCCGTCACTTCGGGCGCATCAACACCGACGCCGATTACCAAGGAAGTGATATCGTATCTGGAACAATACGAACACGATCAGCCGGAGACATGGGAGATCAAACGGACGGTCAAGATGAGCAAGCTGCTTCCGCCGGTAAAGTCCAAGTCCGGCACGACGAGCGGATAAAAGTATCACGTCATTTGGCATTTATAAGGCATATAAAAGGTCGAAGGCAGACTCTCCAATAGGAGTCGCTGTCTTCGACCTTTTTGATTTGGGGGGGGAACAGCGAGGGGAGGAACGTTTCGTACGCGGAGCGTCTTTTGGCATCTCACTTTTGATGCTTTTTCTTAAATTGTAATTGAAAGCGTTTTAATTTTGGTTGAATAGTATCATTTTTCGTTGCTCAGGCAAATGGTTTGGAAAAGCCTCCTTCGATACAATGAAGTTATCAAAACAGAGATAATTCTTGTTCAGCAAGGGAGGGTGGTTATGTCACAAATTTCGGTTGAATCCAAACCTGCCGCCAAGCCGAAAAAATCAGGCAGCTTGATTACACGCTTTGCGAGACAGTGGGACATCCAGCTGATGGTTCTGCCGGCACTGGCGATGATCTTTGTCTTCAGCTACATCCCGATGTACGGGGTGCTCATGGCTTTCCAGGACTACAACATCTTCGGGGGAATGGCAGAGAGCCCTTGGGTGGGTTTGAAGCATTTTAAGATGTTTTTTGAATCCCCTGAATTTTATACGGTGATGAGAAATACGATCGTGATCAGCCTGCTGAAATTTCTGATCGGATTTCCGGCACCGATTCTGTTAGCTCTGATGCTGAATGAGATTCGGGGAATGGCCTTTAAGCGAATTGTACAGACGGTCAGCTATTTACCTCACTTTCTCTCCTGGGTAATCGTTGCGGGATTCGTGATGTCCATGCTGTCCACAGACAACGGAAGCCTCAACATCCTGATGCAGAAGCTATCGCTCATTGACGAGCCGCTGGGGTTCCTCTCTATTCCGGAGTATTTCTGGACCATTCTCGTAACGACAGGCGTATGGAAGGAAATCGGTTTTGGTTCCATTGTCTATCTGGCCGCCATTGCCGGGGTGGATCCCCATATGTATGAAGCGGCGGATATGGACGGTGCAAGCAAATTCAGGCAGATTTTTACGATTACGCTGCCATCCATCATGCCTGTCGTGGTCATCTTTATGATCCTGGCCATCGGCAATCTGCTGACAGCCGGATTTGAGGATATCCTCCTGCTGGGTGTCAATCCGGTTCTGAGGGAAGTGTCGGATGTCATTGATACGTATGTTTACCGAATCGGAATTCAGAATACCCGCTTTTCTTATGCAACAGCAGTAGGATTATTTAAAGCGGTAATTAGTGTAGGACTGCTGACGATCGCCAATTATATCGCCCGCCGATCCGGCAACAGCTTATGGTAGGAGACCTCACTCTAGTGAAAGGAGCGGATGCATGTGGTTCGGTTAGGGTATGGCGATAAAATTATGGTTGTTTTTATCTATATTTTTCTGACATTACTTGCTTTTACAACATTTTATCCTTTTTGGAATTCGGCCGTCATTTCCTTTAATACCGGTTCGGACACGGCACTGGGTGGGATCACCTTCTGGCCGCGGGAATTCACACTGGAAAACTATGGCGTCGTCTTGAATGATACCCGGCTTCTAAACGGTTTTTACATCTCAGTGCTTCGTACTGTCATCGGTACGTTCCTGTCGATCGTGACGACGTCGCTGTTCGCATACGGGATGACGAAGCGCGAACTGATCGGCCGCAAATATTACATGATTATGTGTATCATCACCATGTATTTCAGCGGCGGCCTGATTCCAAGCTTCCTGCTGATTCGGGGATTGGGCCTGATGGATTCCTTCTGGGTGTTCATCATTCCTGGACTCATCAGTGTGTGGAATATGATCATCTTCCGTACCTTTTTCAGCGGACTGCCGGCAGGACTTGAAGAATCGGCCAAAATCGACGGCTGCGGCAACTGGGGCACATTCTTTCGCATTATTCTGCCGCTGTCCGGTCCCGTCATTGCAACTTTGTCCCTGTTTACCGCGGTCGGACACTGGAATGACTGGTTCCTGCCGAGTATTTATATTAACAATGAGAACCTCCTGCCGATTCAGACCATGCTGAAGCAAATCCTGAATACCAATATCGTTTCTGATCAGATGGCCAACCTGGATTCGGCCGCTCAAGGCCAGCTGGCAAAAATGCAGACCGTATCCTCCAAATCGCTTTCTATGGCGACGATGATGATTGCTACCCTGCCAATTATTCTGGTGTATCCATTTGTACAAAAGTATTTTGTAAAAGGTGTTCTGGTCGGCTCTTTGAAAGAGTAGACTGCGGCGGCACTCGCGCGAAACCGATGTCGAAGGCCCTTTGCGGCCTCCACATATATCATGCTGAAATATCGAAAGGGGATTAATACAATGCTTAGAAAAAAAGTTTGGAGATCCTCCCTTACTGTCCTGCTTGCAGGTGTTCTGATGCTGACGGGATGCTCCGGCGGATCTGGCGGTTCCGGCAGTACAGCCGACCCTGAAAAGCCCGGGGATGACGGAAAAGCAGGTGAAAGCACCAGCAGTCAGTTTGTTTTAGGTGAAAAGCAGTTGGATTTTTCCTTCTATGGCAACTATGACTGGTACACCATGCCCAACTGGGGTGCAGATGAGTCCAGCAAGTGGATTAAAGAAAATAAAAAGGTCAACATCACCCCTGTACACAGCGGCGGCAATGCAGCCCAGAAATTAAACACAATGATCGCCTCAGGCTCCCTGCCGGATGTGATGTGGATGGAACGTGGACCGGATGTAGAGAAGCTTCGTCAAGCCGGCATGCTGGTTCCATTTGATGATTATCTCGATAAATATCCGAACTTGAAAGAATGGCTGGGCGAAGCCGGGATCAATCTGCTGCGCTCGGAAGACGGCAAGCTGTATCAATTCCCGAACTGGTACACCAGCCAGCCAAACGGTAATGCCGGATATGTTGTGAACAAGAAAATTTATACGGAACTGGGTTCTCCTAAGCTGGAGACAACCGAAGATATGTACAATTATCTCAGCATGGTGAAGGAGAAATACCCGAATGTGGTTCCGTTTGAGCCTCATTTGGCTAAAGACGGCCAGGGACTGAACGTACTGTACACCGCATTTGGTGAAGATGTGCTGAACAGCTATGTTGGCATCCGCGGTGTACCTGAGGGTGACAAGCTGAATTCCATTTTTACAGATCCGGCTTACCGGGAATCCATGCAGTATGCTGCCAAGCTGTTCAGAGAGAAGCTGATGTCTCAGGATGCGATGACACAGACAGCCGATCAGGTGAAAGAAAAGGTAGTATCCGGCCGTGTGGCGGTACTGGCCTCCGCAAGCCCTACTGAATTGGGACAGCTCGGCCACATCCAGCTGAGTGAAAACGATCCGGATGCAGGATACTTCATGGTAATGCCTATCCACAAACCAGGACTTGACCCTAGCAAAATTATGGCGGGAACTTATACGCAGCTTGGCTGGAATGTCAGTGTAATCACCAAGGCTGCGAAGGATCCTGAAGCGATCTTTGCATTCCTGGATTGGTATACAGGACCGGAAGGTCAGCGGATCATGATGTGGGGACCTGAGGGCGGATACTGGGATGGTGTAGAGGAAGATGGAAAAACACCGAAATTCACAGATAAATATACGTCCGATGCAGAAGGTCTCGTAGAGCTGCAGAATGCTACGATCAACCTCATCTGGAACGGCAACACCGTATATGTCGACCAAGCCAAAGCCAAATTCGAAAGTACACTGCCGGTTGAACAGCGGAACTGGGCGACACACTGGCAGTATGAAATTACATGGAAAACGCAGGGAGACGGCACACCGTTCATCAATCTGGATCCGATGCCTGACAGTGAAGAAGGGATTATCCGTCAGCGTGTAGAAGATATCTTCCTGGAGTCCAGAGCGAAAGCGCTGTATGCAAAAAATGACGCCGAGGTCAATGCGATTCTCGACAAGGCGGAGAATGATGCGCAGTCAGCGGGCTACAGCAAGCTGCTGGAATATAAAACGGTAAAGTGGCAGGAAAATCTGCAGAAAATGCAGGGCAATTAAATACACTCATAAACCATCAGGGTATACTGCCATCTGGCAGTATACCTTTGGGTTTTTTCCGGGGGGACTTCCGTGTATAAAGTATTGCTGGCGGACGATGAAATATTGGATCTTGAAGGCATGAAACAGTTTATCCCGTGGGAAGAGCTGGGAATGACCGTTGTGGATACCGTGAATAACGGGTTTTCAGCCTGTGAGGTGCTGGAGCGGGAACCTGTTCATGTTCTCGTGTCAGACATCCGGATGCCGAATATGTCGGGCCTGGAGCTGGCGCAAAAGGGATTAGCGCTCCAGGAGAATCTTCAAATTATATTTGTAAGCGGATACCAGGATTTCAGTTATGTGAAACAGGCCATGGCACTGGATGCCTGCAGTTATGTCCTGAAACCGATGGATGACCATGAGCTGATCGAAGCCTTGAATAAAGTGAAGCAAAAGCTGGATCATCTTCGGCAGCGAGAGGAAACGGAACAGGCCTATCAGAAAATCATTCCAATGGTGAAGCATCAATATTTGCTGCAGCTGCTGGAGAACCCATATCCATCGGTACCTCGCGATGTGCTGAATAAAGAATATCGTTTCCAGGAAATTGAATGGCCTGTCTGTGCCGCGATCTTTGAGCTGGATGATGCAGCCGTTCATCTTCATCATGTTGGAGAAAGCGAGAAGCGTGAGTGGATCGACCGTTATCATGCACGGCTGCAAACCCTGCTGCTGGAAGAAGGGCTGCATCATTTTTGCAAAATCAACCACCAGCGTACTGCACTGCTGCTGAATGCCGAAACCGGGCGTGAAGATACTTCGGAGCTGCTTCAGCAGCTTCAGGCGGAGTTTCCGTTCACGGTCACGGTAGGTGCAGGGAACCCGGCTTATCGACTGGAAGAGCTCCATTTCTCTTATGAGCAGGCGGCTGCAGCGCTGGAACATAAAATGTTTCAGGGGAAGGGGAGGTGGATTTCTTTCAGTGAAGTTCCCCGTGAAGATATGCAAAATGCGGAGACACTGGACATTCGCCTGGATGCCCTGCTGCAGGCCATGACCAGCTATGATCTGGTTTCCATCCATGATGAGCTGGAAGAGATGTTTCATTTGGTGTCGGGCATGCGTTCGAAGTTCACCGTCCGTAACTTTTCCATCTATATCTTGTTAAAGCTGGATGAGCATCTTCATACGATGCAGGAGGATCTGTTTAACATGCTGGGCCTCACGTTTACCAAGCTGGATGTGCTGCTTCAATTCGAAACGATGGATGAGATTTTTTCCTGGCTGCGGCGCAAGGTGTTTGAAATATCGGAGCAGCTTCATAACCGCAAAATATCCAAGAATGGCCGTCTGATCCACGAAATCATTGAAGATGTCACGCAGCGGCTTCACGAAAGCGTTACCCTCCGGGATGTGGCCAACCGCTTTTCGTTTTCACCGAACTATCTTGGTGTTCTGTTTAAAGAAGAAACCGGCCAGAATTTCAGTGATTATGTGATCGGCTTGAAGATGGAGAAAGCAAAAAGCTTGCTGACCGGCACAAAAATGAAAATATATGAGATTGCCGCCCAAAGCGGTTATCAGTATTTACCGTATTTCAGCAGACAGTTCAAGGAGACGTATGGCATGACACCACTGGAATACAGGAGAAGACATTCATGAACGGGATCCGGCTTCCTTTTGGATTCAAGCTGATGCTGTCATACTGTATTTTTATCGTCATTCCGGTTATGCTGGTCGGCAATCTGGCCAATCAGGTGTATGTGAAGTCCATTCGTGATCAGACACGCAGCATCATTCAGGGGACATTGTCCCAAATGAAGAACAACATCGCCTTCAAGCTGGAGGATACCAAACGCATCTCGGATATGCTGTATTTTGATGATATGCTGGCACGCACGCTTCGTCATTATGAGGAAGGCTGGGCCAGCTACGAAGCAACACAGAACGTACTGTTCCCGAAATTCCAGACGGCCGTGGAAACGGCTAACCGGCGGATGTGGCTGTCTGTTTATCTGAAGAACACCACGTTTCGGGAGACCTACAATATATACGAGGGAACAGACCCGCTGGCGACCAAATCCAGGTTATATGATATTTATCAGTATCACCGGCTGACCGGCAAAGAGTGGTACCGCAGCTATCCCGAACAGGAAGTCTATGGAACCACCATGCAGTGGAAGCAGGTCGAGGATGATGTGGAGTACGGCAGGATTTCTTTGCTGCGGCGACTGGTGGATATCGGTGGAATTCAGGTACCGCATGATGAAATCGGATTTATGAGGGTGACGGTATCCTTACATGATTTATTTGACAGTGTGGATTTTCAAAAAATAGGGGATGGAACCACGATCCGTATTTCCGATCCGGACGGCGGAATCATCATTTCCTCCAGTGCGGAGAACGAAGGCCTGCCGTTAGTGTCGGGGCCGTTAACAACGCCCGGGGAGACAGGAGACGGAGGCAAACATAAGGATCTTGTCATCCGGGAAGGTCTGCAGGGGCTGGACATGGAGCTGGTCGCGGTCGTTCCTGCGAATCTGCTGGAGCAGAATTCCGTGAAAGTACGCAATCTTACGCTCTTGATCTGCCTGGCATGCATTGTCGTTATTTTATTCATGAGTATTATCGTGTCACGCTATTTCGGGAGACGGGTGTATAAGATCGTCAAGGTGGTGGACTCTTTCCAGGAAGGAGAGTTCCATAAGCGCATCTACTTTAAAGGAAACGATGAGTTTGTCAAAATCGCGCAGGCGCTTAATGAAATGGGGGCCAATATCGGCAGGCTGATTCAGGAGGTGTATTTTGCGGATCTGCAGAAAAAACAGGCTGAACTGGATTCCCTGCATGCCCAGATCAACCCTCATTTTCTATATAATACGCTGTCCTCGATCAGTCGTCTGGCCAAATTCGGAGAATTGGACAAGCTTCAGCGTATGGTATTGGATTTGGCGAAGTTTTACCGCCTTTCCCTGAATGAGGGGCGGAACGTGATCCCTCTGCTGAATGAGCTGGAACAGGCTCAGGCCTACATTGATATTCAGAAAACCAAGTATGGTGAACGCATGCAGGTCAATTATGATATTTCTCCGGAAATCGTAAAGTATGAAAGTGTGAAATTGATCCTGCAGCCGTTTATTGAAAATGTGCTGGAACATGCGTGGACTGGGGACCGCATTCATATCCGGGTTACCGGTGCCGTAACGCCGGAAGGGGTGGAATTCAGAATTATCGATGATGGAGTCGGTTTTCCTCCAGGAAAAATCCGCACACCCCTGCGTGCAGGAGAGCTGGAAAACGCAGGCTATGGTATTCGCAATGTAGATCAACGGATTCACCTGCATTATGGCTCACCATATGGTGTCACGGTATTCAGCCGGCCGGGCATCGGTACAACAGTATCCATTTTGATCCCTTGTGTGAAGAGAAATCCTGTAAAAGAAAGATAACGCTTATAGCAGATTACAAAGCTTCAATGCGTAATTGAAATGCGTAATTGCTGAATAACTTTATGCTCTGTCGCGGCTCAATTTCATTTGGGCTTGACGAACAGAGTTTTTTTTCGTATAGTTACTTTAACGATTAAAAGCATAAAAGCTTAAAAGCGTACAAGCGCTTAAGCGCGAAAGTTTAGATTGCACAAAATGAGAAGGAAAGAGGGATACACATGATCGTTATCACATCAAATCAAATTCCAGAGGAGCAGAAGGCTCTAATAATTGCCGAGATCGAGAAAGAAGGACTGCAGGCGCACATCTCAAAAGGTGCTGACCGGACTGTCATTGGTCTGATCGGCAGTGTGAATCCAAAACTGGCAGAACATCTGCGTCAGATGAAGGGTGTTGAGAATGTCGTCAAGATATCGAAATCCTACAAGCTGGCAAGCCGGGATTTTCATCCTGACGATACGATTATTGATATCAAGGGCACCCGGATCGGAGGAGGGAATCTCGTCGTGATGGGCGGTCCATGTGCGGTAGAATCCGCAGAGCAGATAGATGAGATCGCCAAACTGGTTAAAGCGGCAGGCGGACAGGTGCTGCGTGGTGGAGCTTTCAAACCGCGGACAGGACCATACAGCTTCCAAGGGGTTGGTGTGGAAGGTCTGATTATGATGGCTGAGGCGGGTCAGAAGCATGGACTGCTCACCATCACAGAAGTCATGACACCGGAATATGTAGACATTTGTGCGGAGTACGCAGATATTCTTCAGGTGGGGACACGCAATATGCAGAACTTTGATCTGCTGCGCAAGCTGGGAACATGCGGCAAGCCGGTGCTGTTAAAACGGGGATTCAGTTCCACGTATGATGAATTTCTGAACGCTGCGGAGTACATTTTGGCAGGAGGGAATCCAAATGTAATGCTCTGTGAGCGGGGAATACGAACATTCGAGTCGTACACACGTAATACTCTTGATCTGTCAGCCATTCCGGTGCTGCAGCAGTTGAGCCATCTGCCGGTCATCTCGGATCCAAGTCATGGCACAGGACGCCGTGAGCTGGTGGAGCCAATGTCGAAAGCTTCTGTGGCAGCAGGAGCCGATGGACTCATTATCGAGATGCATACAGATCCGGATAATTCCATGACCGGTGATGGTGTGCAATCCCTTTTCCCGGACCAGTTCGCTGCCCTGCTTAAAGACCTGGAGAAACTGGCTCCGATTGTCGGTAAGAGCTTCAACACTTCCAAAGCACCGGCTTCGGAATTTGCCCGAGTATAAGCATAAACCGACACTTTTATCGAATTGAAAAACCATTTGATTGGCGAATAAGAGGACTTCTTTCGGATGCGAAAGAAGTCTTTTTTTGTCGGAGTAGCAAGATAGTCCATATGTTATGTTATATAACACAAATGCAGAAAAATACCTGACATGAGTATTGACGCTGTACGTAATGACGGAATATAATAGCTGAAAAGATAACGAAAAATCATGAACATTCATAAGGTATTCATAGCCTAATGTTCGGGTATTGGGAGGAAGAGACATGTCGGTAGAAAACGTGTTAAAAACGATTGAAGAGCATAACATTGAGTGGGTGGATTTCCGTTTTGTTGATTTGTCGGGTCGGGTGCACCATATTACCCTGCCGGCATCTGAAGTGGACAGCGAAACATTCGTTAACGGTGTAGCTTTTGACGGATCGTCCATTCCGGGCTTCCGCGGAATCGAAGAATCAGACATGGTTATGATGCCGGATCCGGAATCCTGCTATGTGGATCCATTTACCGCGCATCCTACATTAAATATCATGAGCAATATTCAAACACCGGACGGTGAAGCTTACGAGCGTGATCCACGCTGTATCGCTGATCGTGCCGAACAGTTTCTGCAGGACAGCGGCGTGGGAACAGCTGCATTCTTCGCACCGGAATCCGAGTTTTTCTTGTTCGATGATGTCCGTTACGAAAGCGGCATGAACAGCTCCAGCTACTATGTGGAGTCCGAAGAAGGAGCCTGGAACACCAACCGTAAGGAAGATGGGGGCAACCTGGGCTTTAAGGTTCGAGTGAAAGGCGGTTATGTTCCGGTAGCTCCTGTCGATACACAGCAGGACATCCGCAGCGAAATGTGTCGTCTTCTGAACGAAGCTGGACTTCGCGTTGAACGTCATCACCATGAAGTGGCAACTGCAGGTCAGGCAGAAATCAACTTCCGTTTTGATACACTGAAGAAAACCGCAGACAACCTGCTGGTTTACAAGTACATCGTGCACAATACCGCTCGTCAATATGGTAAAACAGCAACTTTTATGCCAAAACCTATTTTCGGAGACAACGGCAGCGGCATGCACGTGCACCAATCCATTTTTGATGGCGACACGCCTTTGTTCTACGAAAAAGGAGCTTATGCCAACCTGAGTGAAATGGCTCTTCATTATATCGGCGGTATTCTATATCATGCACCAGCCCTGATCGCACTGACGAACCCAAGCACGAACTCGTTCAAGCGTCTGGTTCCTGGTTATGAAGCACCAGTTAACCTCGTATTCTCCAAAGGTAACCGTTCTGCAGCCGTTCGTATCCCGGTAGCAGCTGTAACACCGAAGGGCTGCCGTATCGAGTTCCGTACACCGGACTCCACAGCGAACCCATACCTGGCATTCTCAGCCATGCTGATGGCGGGTCTGGACGGCATCAAGCGCAAGATCAACCCGGTTGAATTGGGTTATGGTCCTTTTGACAAGAATATTTATGATCTGTCTGATGCAGAGAAGAAAGAAATTCGCAGTGTGCCGGCTACATTGGATGAAGCACTCGATGCACTGGAAGCTGATTCCGAGTTCTTGACCGAAGGCGGCGTATTCACGAAAGAATTCCTGGAGAACTTTATCTCCTTGAAGCGTGGAGAAGCTAAAGCAGTATCCATCCGGGTACATCCGCACGAATATTCGCTTTACTATGATGTGTAAGATCTTGTATTGATGGAAGACGCAGGAGGTTGAACCTTCCTGCGTCTTTTCATGCTGCATATTAAATGAAGTGATGATTTACTTACAGGTCCACTTCGATTGAGAACCATCTTCCGATCGCTGTTATCCCCGGATTTTTTTGAACTATAACTCACTAATGGCAAATCCGGGGATAAAGGCGACCGCTTCGCTTCTCCAGATCGGTTCTCACTCTACGTTAAGCATGTAAATTTAAAATTCATCCTAAATCGCTGCATGATTTTTATGTCTTTTAATAGAGAAAAAAGCACTTGCGGACAGGTCCTGATTGTTGCTATGATAATCGATAACATGATTTTAGAGCGTATGTATAGAAAGGGTGGAGAGTGGATTGACCAAGAGATCTTATAATTTTAACGCAGGTCCGGCAGCATTGCCATTGGAGGTGCTGGAGAAGGCCCAGAGCGAGTTCGTAGATTTCCGCGAAAGCGGCATGTCGATTATGGAAATGTCGCACAGGGGAGCCATTTATGAGTCCGTACATAATGAAGCGCAGGAAAGACTGCTGTCTTTGCTTGGCAATCCTTCAGGATACAAAGTGCTGTTCCTTCAGGGCGGAGCGAGCACACAATTTGCCATGATCCCGATGAATTTTCTGGGCGAAGGCCAGCAAGCTAACTATGTGAAGACCGGCAGCTGGGCGAACAAGGCGATCAAGGAAGCACAATTGATTGGCAAGACACATGTTGCAGCTTCTTCGGAGTCTGACAAGTATATGAAGCTGCCAGAGCTAAGCAGTCTGCAGCTGTCCGAGCAGCCGGCTTATCTGCATGTAACATCCAATGAAACCATCGAAGGTACACAGTTCAAGGAGTTCCCGGATACCGGCTCCATTCCGTTGATCTGCGATATGTCCAGTGATATTCTAAGCCGCCCTTTTGACCTGAGCCAGTTCGCTATGGTGTATGCCGGAGCTCAGAAAAACCTCGGCCCGTCTGGAGTAACGGTAGTCCTTGCTCGTGAGGACATGATCAGCTCATCACCGAAGCATCTGCCAACGATGCTGCGCTATGATACGCATGTCGGCAACAACTCGCTGTACAATACACCGCCATCCTTCGGGATCTATATGATCAACGAAGTGCTGAAGTGGATTGAAGCACGCGGCGGGCTGGAAGGCGTTCAAGAGCTGAATCGCAAGAAAGCGGAGCTGATTTATAATGAGATTGATAACAGCGAAGGGTTTTATCAGGGCTGTGTAGATCCAGCAAGCCGTTCCCATATGAACGTGACATTCCGTTTGGGGTCCGAGGAGCTGGAGAAGGCCTTCGCTAAAGCTTCGGAGCAGGAAGGCTTCATCGGCCTGAAAGGTCACCGCAGTGTGGGCGGTCTGCGTGCTTCGATCTACAATGCCGTGCCGTATGAAAGCTGTGAGGCGCTGGTGAACTTTATGAAGCAATTCCAGGAACAGCATGCATAAGAGGATCTGATTGCGGATTGGGAGCTTACCGCCGGAAACGGCGGGGCTCTTTTTTTTGCGCGTGATGCGTTATAATGGAAAGAAACCGATAGATAAGGGTGGTTAGAAAGCGATATGGCACTTCACATTGTACTCGTAGAACCGGAAATTCCGGCGAATACGGGAAATATAGCGAGAACCTGTGCGGCAACCGGAATACACCTTCATCTGGTGCGTCCGCTCGGATTTAATACCGACGACAAAACCTTGAAGCGGGCAGGACTGGATTACTGGTATGCCGTGAATCTGGAGTATCATGATTCCTTCGCAGAGCTGCAGGAGAAGTATCCGGAAGGGCGCTACTTCTTTTCTACGACAAAAGCGAAGAAGCGATATACCGACATTTCGTTTCAAGATGAAGACTTTCTGGTGTTTGGCAAAGAGACCAAGGGTCTGCCGGAGGAGCTGCTGCAAGCCAACGCGGATCAGCTGATCCGGATGCCGATGACTGACAAGGTCCGCTCCTTGAACCTGTCCAACTCCGCGGCGATTGTAGCCTTTGAGGCACTGCGCCAGCTTGATTTTCCGGGGATGGAGTAACTCTAACGGACTCCATGTACGGACTCCATGTCCGTTAGAAACTGGAATCCCCTGTATTTGCGCCTCTAATGGACTCCATGTCCGTTAGAGGCGTTTACATATTCCATGTGCTCACTTTCTTCTGTTCTTTGACAGAATAGATATAGGGCTATGACACTACAGTAATGAAAAGAGAGAGGGACTATAGAATCAACTCTCTCGCAAATTGACCAAAGTGGTTTAAATTCAAGTGAGAGTGTGCCATTATAGATGTTGAAAACGCTTTAATTGAATTTAGATATCCCATGGAGACCTGGAGAACTGGGAAACTGAATTGATGACTCAAAAATCATTTTAGGAGGTTTTCCATGTTTAAGTCTGTCCAGTACCGCTTCATGTCGTGTCTGTTAATCCTCTCTCTTGTCTTGTGCGGAGCACTAGGTTCCGGTTACGGACAAGCATCCGCTCAATCCTCTCCAACCATTTCGTCTCAGAACATGCCCGAATTGTTAATCACAGAACTCGTCCCCGATTCTACCAATGTTGGAACTGGAGACGGCTACGAATTTATTGAAGTGTACAACAACACGGATCAAGTCATTGATTTCAGCAATTACAAAATACGCTACCGCTATCTCGAAAGTGATACGCTTTGGGCGCATAATCCGAATGAGGTTGATATCCAGCCTGGTGGCACCCTCGTATTCTGGATCATCAACAATCAGAACAAAAACTCCACGGTTGCGGATTTTAATGCCAATTACAATACTAATCTTGTGGAAAATGAAGATATCGTCAAGATTGAAGCCGGAGGCATGTCTAATTCCCGGATGCGGGAACTGGTCGTTGTCACCAACACCGGACGTCCTATTGTCTCAGCCTTTTATAATGACGGGGAAGTTCACAACGAAACGGACTTGGGGATTTTTTATAAATTCCCGGTAGACGGCAGCTTGAAAATGCAAAAAATCTCCTTTTTGGAGCATACAGCTACACCGGGATCACTGCAGCATTCCGAAGTGCCTGCAAAACCGGTGCAGATTGACACGACGCCGGAGCCGTCGGTTACGAATCTGACGGTTGAGACCGAGATCGCTCCCGGAGACAGCCTTGAAGTGGCTGCGGAAGCGCAGGATCAACGGATGGTCACATCCCTGGCGTTATCTTACCGTGTGGATGATGATGAAGATTTTACCATCGTCCAGCTTCAGGAAGAAGACGGCAAGTACCGTTATACCATTCCATATTTAGAGCTGCTGGGCCATCAGACGCTGGAGTATTATTTTACAGCATCCAATACATTCAAGTCGGTGGAAAGCCCAACATTTCAGGTTGAGATCAAGGGCAGTCAGAAAAGCCCGAGACTAAATCTCACCCAGGAGCAAATTCTGACCGGAACGGTACATGTTCGGGGTGCTGCCAATGATATGCCTGCTGAAGATCTTGCGTTATTCATAGATGGAAACCAGGTTGAGGGGTCCATTGGACTGGAACATCCCGCTTATTTTATATTTGAAGGCAACGGTATAGATGACGGGATCAATACGCTGACGATCGGACGGGACATTCTTTACCAAACCGATTCCGACATCGACGGTTACCCTACACTGGCTGCACCGATTGAGCCGCAGTGGCTGACCGGGGGAAACAACACGATTACGTTCCGTTCGGGGGACAATGACAAGACGTATTTTGAAGATGATCTTCCTGAAGGCAATATGGATGATTTTGATATCCGAAACGTGCGGTTGCTGCTGAATGACGGTACCGAGATCCGGGACCCGAGATACAGCGATCCGGAAAAGATTTTCACAATAGGAGACACCGGAAAGACGCCAAGATTAATGGAATTTGAATTTGATATTTCTGTGGACAAGCCGAATGCGGTGTCCTATACATGGGATACGACGCAGGCTGCAGATGGCGAACACACCATTCAAGTGAAGGATGGCAAGGGCGGCGAAGACTCTGTTGTTATTCAGGTCGATAACCAGGGACCTGAAATCACCACGACTTTGGATGATAGCAGCAGTACGAGCCGAACTTATAAAGGAAGCTTTACCATTGAAGCTTCGGCTTCAGATGCCATATCCGGCGTGGAACGATTGGATGTGAAGCTGGACGGAGAGGCCATCGAAGTTCCATACGAGACCTCATCGGCTGCATTGTCTCCAGGAAGTCACCTGCTTGAAGTGATTGCGGTGGACCGTGCCGGAAATCGTACTGAGCACACCGTAACGTTTGTTACTCCTGAAGAAAATCCGGATGCACCCGTACTCGTATCTCCAGGTGTGAATGGAGGGCCGATTGCCGGTCTTGTCCCAAATCTTAAAGTAAAGGTCACTGACCCGACGGACGACGAACTGACCGTTTCTTTCCATCAGGCTTATCGTTACCATTCTTTGAGTGGTGACCGGGTGAAGGTGTCTCGTAATGCATCAGATGAAGAGCCGCCAAAGGATCGATATCCTGCCGGTGAAACGGAACTAACGAAAACAGAGTTGGAGTTAATCTCCGAGTCTAATGATCAGTATGTGACGCTGGATTCCACCAGCCAGTTTCCATACCTTCGTTTTGAAGTGGAGCTCGAAGATACTGTAGAGTCTGGTGACCAGGTTGAAGTCATCTGGGAAGGGCATACGGTTTCGGGGCGTAAGGTGACCATGTATGCATGGAACCATACAACCGGGAAATGGACGGAAATCACGAAACATATCGCTGCCTCGGAGCAGGATTTTACACTGCGCGGAAATCTGAACACATCAGAGTACGTGCAGGATAACATCATTGATGTCATCGTCCAGGATGAAATTCCGAACCGCGGTGATTATGATTACAGCTTTGTGTGGGTGACGGATACACAATTTTTGACAGAGCTGTATCCACATATACAGCAGGAGCAATTTGAGTGGATTGTAAATAACAAAGAAGAGTTGAATATTCAATACCTGTTCCACACGGGAGATCTGGTGAATGATCCAGGTGCCGTGTATCAATGGGAACGGGCTGACGCTTACATGAAGATGATTGAAGAGGCGAATATTCCGAATGGCGTGCTTGCCGGAAATCATGACGTAGGGAGCTATGACTGGGATTATACAACGTACAGCCAATATTTTGGGGAAGATCGGTATAAGGATCAATCCTACTATGGCGAATCCTATAAGGATAACCGGGGCCATTATGACCTCATTTCAATAGAAGGCAACGATTATATCATGATGTATATGGGATGGGGTGTAGAAGAAGAGGATATTGAGTGGATGAATGATGTGTTGGCTGAATATCCGGATCGTATTGCCTTCCTGAGCTTTCATGACTACTTGCTGTCGAATGGAACACGTTCCAAGGCTGGTAATGAATTGTATGAAAAGGTGGTTGTACCGAATGCCAACGTTGCTGTGGTACTGAGCGGACACTATACAGGAGCCAATCTCTTGGAAGATCAGCTGGATGACAACGGAGACGGCGCAGTTGACCGTACGGTTTATCAAATGCTGGCGGATTATCAGGGGCATGCCGAAGGCGGAAGCGGTTATCTGCGGTTATTCCATGTGGATCAGGAAAGCGGCCAAATCTACGTGAATACTTACTCTCCTTATCTGGACAAATACAATTATTATACAAAACCTGGTATTGATGAATTTACCATCAGCCTGGACCTTGCGCCTGCATTGAAACGGGTGGCCACGGACAGCATTCAGGTGAACCATCTGAAAGGAGAAGCCATCGGCACAGAGCGGGTGAAAAGCGGTGAAACGGCGGCTGTAAAATGGCACAAGCTGGAGCGGAATCAATGGTATTCCTGGTATGTGAAGGTAAAGGATGATTTCGGTGGAAGCACGATGTCCGAGGTATGGTCATTCAAATCGACAGGCGGTGCGCCCGCTAAATAAAAAGAAGAATATCAGTAAAGGTTTGTGAAGCTCATTTCACAGGCCTTTTCTGTGCGTTATGCGCCCGTTCGAGAAATGAAGTCATTTCCTATATAATAGTACGTAATAAAAGAGTTATTTAGAAAGGAAGAGTGAAATGCCATCTTCATCACAGCATCCCATCGATCAATTTAAAAAATTCAAATATGAGATTACCCGTTTTCTGATGGTCTACAAATTTGCACTGGATCATATGGAGATGAAAATCGATGTTCTTAAAGAAGAATTCCAATCCCTGCATGATTACAATCCGATTGAGCATACGAAATCCAGACTCAAGACACCGGAAAGTATTATGAACAAAATGTTTCGTAAAAACCACGAGCTGACGTTTGACAGTATTAAAAATAATATTAAAGATATTGCAGGATTACGGATTACCTGCTCCTTTATATCAGATATATACCGGGTCAAGGACATGCTGTGCGGCCAAAGCGATCTTGTCGTTCTCGAAGTCAAAGATTACATCCAGAATCCTAAATCGAATGGATATCAGAGTCTTCACCTGCTGGTAGATGTTCCGGTTTATATGTCAGACGGGGAGCAGCGTGCCTGTGTGGAAATACAAATTCGGACGATTGCTATGGATTTCTGGGCAAGTCTGGAGCATAAAATCTTTTATAAATATAACAAGACGGTGCCTGAACGTTTGACAAAAGAATTGAAAAGCGCCGCAGATGCTGCAGGAGCTCTGGATCTACAGATGGAAAGGCTGCATCGCGAGATTCAAGAGATTAAAGATGCGGATATCGACAGTTCTGAAGAAGAGCTGCAAAGAATTGTGATTCAGAATCAGCAGTTCAACCTGCCTCAAAATCTTCTAAGACTTTTAGGAGGCGGGGATTAAAAATGTTAAAAATGAACATGAAAGTCATACGCTATACCTATAAAACACCACAAATTTGCTAAAAACATAAAAAATGTTTTAAAAACTAGCAGGATTCGACAAGATGGTATCGAACTATTATACTAGGTCTTATAGATTAAGTTATAATAAATCATACAGAATTTTGTTGAACGAAAGAGGTGTTTCAATCGTATGAAACCAGCCGGTGTTGTACGTAAGGTGGATCAACTGGGGAGAATCGTCCTGCCCAAATCACTGCGCAAAAGATATCAGATGAATGAAGGAGATCCTGTAGAAATTCTGGTGCAGGGAGACCATATAATTCTGGAGCGCTACCGTCCCAAATGCGTATTTTGCGGATCCATGGATGGGGTTAGTGAATTTAAAGAGCGTTACATTTGTACACAATGTATGTCAGAGATGACTCAGCTTCCAAACCATGGCTAGACCTTTTTACATGCGCTGCAGACTGCGGCGCTTTTTTATATCCTCACAGGTGCAGCGTAAGCAAAGAAAAAAGCTTCCCCGTAGTGAGGAAGCTGTGCCTTACAGGCCTTCGGTTTTATCTTCATTATATGCGGCAGTCAGAATACCGACCGTATACAGTGCGAAAACCAGCATGACGATCCAGAACGTTAATGAAAAGGACATAAAAGGCCACCTCCTGCTAAGCTACTCTCTATTATACCCAGCATGATCCAAAAAACCAATGAGAATTATGAATTATTTAAAGAATAAGAAATGAGTAGGTACAGGCCGCAGCCGTCCATCCGAAGGGCGGTTCACCACACGACCGTTCAGGATCAAAGACGAAGAGCCGCCGCCATCCAGATTATAGGCATCCTTGACGCCAAGATGCTCCAGCTTGTTCTGAAGCTCTTCCAGGGTTGCGCCTGAATCTCCTTTTTCATTATAACCTTCCGTTACGAGAACTAGCAGCTGGTCATCTTTATAATTGGCAATTACCGTTCGCGGAGCGCGTGCCGGACTCGTTTTCCATTTCAACGGAATCGGGGTCTTGTTACCATTCTTCATCAATACGGGCACAAAGGTAGCACCGAATTTCGGATTCAGACGGTCGAGCTGCTCCTTGTTCTTAAACTTTCCTCCGATCAGCTGTCCTGATTGATTCAAGCCGACAAAGGCCAGGTCCTTGAAGCTGGGCTGAAACCCTGTCACATAACCGCCGTTAATGAAGGTGGTGCTGAGCGGATGCCGCCCGCCATTCCCGTCGGCATAACCTCCGGCATTAATTCCAGCGACAGCTCCGTAATAGTTCACGGCCTGCATCGTAGTAACCGCTTTGCCGGGTTGTCCGTTGCCGAGTACCATTTTCATAGCATTGGGGTCTTTCAACTTAATTTTCATCGCGTGTCCACGGTATATGCCTGGATTCACTTTAAATAATTGTATCGAGATACGGTCGGTTTGAACCGTCTCAATGGGCCGGCCCAGCTTGCTGGTAATTCGCCGGTTGTATATATCTTCTGGCAGACCAGCTTGTACTACAGCTTTAGCGCGGATCGTATTCATCGCTGCGGTTGTTTGCTGATATAATTGGCCGGTCTTCTCAATGGTTGCAATGGTTTGGTCTACCGTGCTGCTGGCCTGATCCAGTCCCTGGCTGATCGTCCCGGACTGCTGCGTCAGATCGGTGTCCGGTACATAGGATGTTGTGTTCAGCTGCAGCTGGGGCGGAGACGTCAGGAGCCAAATACAAAGCGCTGTCCCGATAAATGGGGCCAGAGCCAGCATAAACAGCCGATTGACTTGTTTAGGTGTCATTTGTGCAATGGATCTCATTTTAACAGCTCCAGCTTCTTCTCCAGATTAGAAAGCTGCTGCTTGACATCATTCAGCTGGCTGTACAGCTTATTGCTGTTGTCAGTTTTGCCGCTGGCCTGGTCTTTCGTAAAAGTAAGCAGTTCGTTAAAAGCCTGAACTTTGCTGTCAATTTGATTCATTTGACTGGAAATTTCTGAAAAACGGCTGTCATATTGGGCCTTTAAGGCGGCCATCTCTTTCTGTGTATCCTGCTGAAGCCTGGTTATCATTTCTTGCTGAAGATGATTGCTGTAATAATAGGCGGCAGCGACTCCCGCTCCAATCAATATGATCCAAAACAGCCAAAACCATCTGGCCTTGGGACCTTTTCTCGCTGAAGCTTCGCGGGATGGATAAGAAGAAGATTGGTTTTCTGTCTGCAGTACTGGCATCTCTTCACCCCTTGTAATTCCTATCATTTTTACCAATATTCATTCTATCATGACGGATTCGTTTTCGCAAAGACGAAGAAAAATGTTCATATATTGAAAAATAGATTGCCTATGTGATCGAAAATGGGATACAATTTGTATAGATTTGTTTCATAACTGAGATACATATAAGCCGTTCGCCTTGGTCTATCGGTTTCTTCTGAGCCTTACGTATGATATGCCTTTAAAGCTGCTATGAAGTTGTATACGATGCTCGGCAGAGCGGTAAACAACCGCTTTTCGCGTTTGTTATGGTCGTCTTTCTGGCGCGCCGAATGATGACATAACTGTATTGTTTTTAAGGTGATTACTTGTAGTTGAAACAGGGGGTTGTTAGAACATGAATCAGGTTTGGCGAGTTGTGATTGTCGGAAGTCATCCCACAAGTATGCTGGGGACCAAATTGATTCTCGAAGAAGAGAAAGATTTACACGTTACCGGTATGGTGCAGACTGGACAGGAAGGTATCCGATTTGTAGAAGAACATTCACCCGATATGGTGCTCCTGGATTACCGCTTGTCTGATCATACCGCAGATTATGTACTGGAGCAGATGAAGCAGGTATCTCCTAGCTCTCATGTTGTGGTGATGACAGACAATGACGGTTTGCCATTGCTGCAGAGTCTGATCAGCCGCGGTGCGAGCGGTATTTTATCCAAGCAGGCTTCTCCATTCCAGCTCATTCATATCATATCCGGATTGCGGGAAGGCATTACCGCACTGCCCTTGGAATGGGTCAGACAGGGCATTTGGCCGCTGACATCTTCACCTCTTTCAGAAGGCGGACTGCCGCTGTCCGAGATGGAAAGCTTCATTATGGAACGGATCGTTCAGGGGATAACCTATGATAAAATCGCTCTTGAGATTGAGGTCAGCCGCCGTTCTATTGATAATTATCTGCGAAAAATTTACGTGAAGCTGGGTGTAAATACCCGAGCCCAAGCGATTGAGAAATATGCGCTTTATACCCGCCAAGGCCGTCAGATGTATGCCTGATATGACCTGATCGGTTATAATGCGGGATGACGGAGAATACCCATAAATGCATCCCATTACATAACCAAAGAGATCAGGATAACGGATAGAGGGAGGAACCTTACATGCACTATTCCTTTGCTTCCCGTGCACAGACTCTCATGTCGTCCCCGCTGCGCAGTGTTCAGGAACTTGCGAAGCGGGATTCTTTTATTTCACTGGCGGAAGAGCTTCCGGCTGAAGAACTGTTTCCGCTGTCGTCCCTGGCGGAATCCGCAAATGCCGTTCTGTCGGCAGACCCGCGTTCTCTTCAGTACGGAGAAGCGGAGGGCTATGGGCCTCTCCGGGAGTGGCTGTGCCAGAGCTGGAAGCGCCGTAAGAGCCTTGAGCTGCATCCAGACCAGATTCTATTAACGACCGGTACGCAGCAGGCGGTCGATCTGCTGGTACGCGTCTATGTCGATCCCGGTGACCGTGTCCTGGTCGAGAACCCGACATCGCCGGGCCTGCTGCAGGTGCTGAGGCTTCAGGGAGCACGCATCATACCTGTGGAAGGAGATGGTGAAGGGATTCTGCCCGACCATCTGGCATCCATGATTAAAATCCACCGTCCGAAGTTATTGTTTACGGCACCTAATTTCAATAATCCGACAGGGTGTGTCTGGACACTGGAACGCAGAAGACAGGTACTGAGCATGACGTCAGGCAGTGGACTGCTGGTAGTAGAGGACGATTCTTTGGGTGAGCTCCATTTTCCACAAGATGGTACTAAACCTGAGACTCTGAAGTCACTGATCTCTATGGAAGAGCGGCAGGGAGAGCATGTGCTGTATATCGGCTCGTTCAGCAAAACCGTCGCACCTGCACTCCGGACCGGCTGGGCTGCGGGAAGCAAAGAAGTGATCGGGATGATGACCGCTGTCAAGCTGATGGCTGACTGGCAGTCCAGTATGCTTAATCAGCGAATGCTTCATCATCTTCTGGAGTCCCGGCACTTCAATCTGGAAGATCATATTGTGATGCTGAACCGAGAGTACGATACACGGCTTAAGCTGATGGACCAGCTCCTGAAACGCAGTGCCTGGCAGCAAGCATCATATTCCCTTCCGGAAGGCGGGATGTTTCTCTGGGTCAAGCTGCCGGGCGGATTAAGTGGGGATACGCTGCTCAAAGTGTCAGTTCGTAAAGGGGTCAGCTTCCTACCGGGTTCGATGTGCTCGCCCGGAGAGGATCAAGACGATTATATTCGTCTGAACTTCACGCATCCGGGCCGGGATGAGCTGCTGCTCGGGATGAATCTGATCAGTGAAGCCGTGCGGGAGTTTACAGCACGAAGCTAAGGTGCAGTTTCTCCCCTGCTGCTGTGTGTTTCCAATACAGCAGCATAGGTTTCCAGAGCTCTTCGTCCTTCGGGTGTCAGGACATACCGACCGCGACCGATCCGTTCAAACCAGCCATAATAGTTGCGCTGCAGAATAGCGGCTGCATTACCGACACCGCTCAGATCCCGTATTTTAGCAGGTGCTGTTCCAAGCGGTGGTGGGGCTTCCAGAGTTCTGTCTAGCGCTGCCAGGTCAGCTTCAGCACTACTGGCCTTGCCCGGCGCACCAGGCATATCACGGCTGATTCCTGCCAGTGCAGCAGCGACGCGGAGAGCCTTCTCGCGGTATGCTGTTACAAGCTTGGCACGCGAGACGCCGCCTGTATTGTAATCACCGCTGCGCTCGCGGAACTCGAGGAGCAGCCGTTCTCTTTTGCGTGAGGATCCCCGGCTGGGTGGCTGATAGGCTTCCGGCTCGCACAGTACCTCGACAAACGGAGGTTTTGTCTTGTAGAAGGTCACCGTCACAAGCCCGAGGCCCAGCCGCTGGCACAGGCTGCTGATCTCATTCCACCGCTGGTTCACCGCACCCTTCTTGGCCCGGCTCTTCTCTACCGCCAAATACACATGAGGACTCATCTTCAAACGTTCCAGCCCCTGCAGCAGCAGGGCGAGGTTGAACGTTTTTTTCATTTCCGCAATCATCAGTTCCTGGCCGTCCTCCCGAACGCCCACCAGATCACAGTCCCGGACTTCCCCTTTGATGAGATATCCGCGCATTTCAAAAAAAGCCTTCAATGGAGCATACAGCTCGGCTTCGTGCTTTATCGCCATGGCGCTTCTCCTTTGTTAGGACAGCAGACGCTGATCCGCCGCTGTTTGATGTATTCCATCAGTATAACATGCCGGGAACGGGTGTGCGTATCCTGAAGAGGGAAGCTTTCCTCTTCCCGGAAAAAGAAAGCTGTTTCCTTGCAAAATGAGGTCAACTATTCTGTAAATGCCGCATAGGTATGTAATACACTTTTTCGGTGGTTAAAGGCGCAAGGGACGCATGTGGAATGGAAGCCAATCCTCAATAAGAAGTCATAGGAGGTAGCGGTATGGATATTTTTGAACGCATAGCATCTTATCGGGCAGAGAGCGACCGTTTGGCGTGGAGCGGCACATTCAGGGAATATATTGAATTACTGAAAAAAGATCCGGCACCAGCCATGACCGCTCATGCACGTGTGTATGACATGATCGAATCCTACGGGATTGAAGAGAGCAGCGGACGGAAGAAATACAAGTTTTTTGAACAGGAAATTTTCGGGCTGGACCGCGCCGTGGAAAAGCTCGTCGAAGAATATTTTCATTCGGCCGCACGCCGTCTGGATGTAAGAAAACGGATTCTGCTGCTGATGGGGCCCGTCAGCGGGGGTAAGTCTACGCTGGTCACCTTGCTCAAACGGGGGCTCGAGAAGTACTCTCGCACCGAACGTGGTGCGGTTTACGCCATCGCGGGCTGTCCCATGCATGAAGAGCCGTTGCATCTGATTCCGCTGGAGCTGCGTCCGGACATTGAGAAAGAGCTGGGTGTAAGAATCGAGGGCAACCTGTGCCCATCCTGCCAAATGAGATTGAAAACAGAGTATAACGGAGATATCGAATCGGTCATGGTAGAGCGTGTACTGATATCAGAGGAGGGACGTACGGGAATTGGTACGTTCAGTCCGTCCGATCCAAAGTCGCAGGATATTGCCGATCTGACCGGAAGCATCGACTTCTCTACGATTACAGAGTATGGGTCGGAGTCCGATCCGCGAGCCTACAGGTTTGATGGTGAGCTGAATAAGGCGAACCGGGGTTTGATGGAATTTCAGGAAATGCTGAAATGTGACGAGAAGTTTTTATGGAACCTGCTGTCCCTGACGCAGGAAGGGAATTTTAAAGCCGGGCGATTTGCGCTGATCAGCGCGGATGAATTGATTGTAGCTCATACGAACGAGTCTGAATATAAAGCGTTTATTGCCAACAAGAAAAATGAAGCCCTGCAGTCCCGGATGATCGTCATGCCGATTCCATACAATCTGAGAGTGACAGATGAGGAGAAAATTTACGAAAAGCTGATTGGCCAGAGTGACATGAAGCATATCCATATCGCTCCGCATGCCCTTCGTTCTGCAGCCATTTTCTCCATTCTGACCCGTCTCAAGGAGACGAAGAAGCAGGGGATGGATCTCATCAAGAAGATGCGTATGTATGATGGTGAGGAGATTGAGGGGTATAAAGAAGCAGATCTGAAAGAAATGCAGAACGAGTATCTGGAGGAGGGCATGTCGGGTGTGGATCCCCGCTATGTCATCAACCGAATCTCGAGTGCCTTGATCAAGCAGAATCTTCAGTGCATTAATGCGCTGGATATGCTGCGGGGGATCAAGGACGGTCTGGATCAGCATCCTTCCATTACGAAGGAAGAGCGGGAGCGGTATCTGAATTTCATCTCCGCCGCACGCAAGGAGTATGATGAGCTCGCGAAAAAAGAAGTCCAGAAGGCCTTCGTCTATTCCTTCGAGGAGTCGGCCAAAACGCTGTTCGAGAACTACCTCGACAATATCGAGGCATTCTGCAACTGGACGAAAATCCGTGACCCCCTGACCGATGAGGAGATGGATCCGGACGAAAGACTCATGCGGTCGATCGAGGAGCAGATCGGCGTGTCCGAGAATGCCAAGAAAGCATTCCGAGAGGAAATTATGATCCGTATCTCCGCCTATTCGCGAAAAGGTAAAAAATTCGAGTATCATAATCACGAACGGCTGCGTGAGGCGATTGAGAAGAAGCTGTTCGCCGATTTGAAAGACATCGTCAAAATCACCACATCCACAAAAACACCGGATGCAGTTCAGCTGAAGCGGATCAATGAGGTGAGCTCCCGTCTGATCGACGAGCACGGCTACTGCCCGGTATGCGCCAACGAACTGCTGCGCTATGTGGGAAGCCTGCTGAACCGGTAAATCGGGTGAGGCTGGTGCGGTGCGAAATGGATGGGTGTTTTGTTCGACGGGCAGTATGAGTGTGCACCAGCGGAAGTGCAGGTTTGTGCTGAGTAGTAGAAGTGGGTGGCAGTTGAGTAATCGGTAGTCGGAAAGTGCAGTAGGGAGCAGCACGTGTAAGATGAGCAGTAAAAGTGTGTGGCAGTTGAAGTAACCGGCGGTTAGCGCTGTTGGAATGTGCGGCAGACGAAAAAAGCGGCATCGAGATGTGCGGCAGTTAGAGTAGGATAGGCTCCTGCTGCAAGAGTGTTGATAAGTGCTAAAAATGGCCTTTGCCCCAAATTTTCAGGGGTGAAGGCTGTTTTCGTGTTATAGCTCAATGAAGCAGCCGCAGCTGTGGTCCTTAAGAGGTGCTGTTTGCAGTGCTTCGGGCAGCAGCCATGGATGATCGCATTTTTTAGCAAGCAGAAAAGCATAGCTTTTCTAGATAAGACTGAATTTCAGTCTTATTTCTTTAAAATCAGCGATAATCGACCATATAAGATTGATTTTCAATCTTATTTATAAGATTTCATGCTCATTCTCTTCTATAATTGGAATTTTGGCCAATTTAAGACTGATTTTCAATCTTAAACTGAGCTTTTCATTTAAAATGAAAAAAATAAGCTTGGAATTCAAGCTTATTTTTCTCAAGTTAATTTAATTTGCCTTAAAGGCTTTGAAGTTACTTATCTATAAGGTTAGATTGAAGGTGCTGCTCGCAAGTATCGACTATATCAGACTTATGTTCCACCAGCAACTTGCACATCAAATTACCAGCAGATCAAATAGTGGAGTAACAGTTAGTTATACTAGACATGTTTGGATAGAGTTACAGTTATTCTAGTAAAGATCCAGCTGAGCCAGCTCCTGCAGCGTAAGCTTACGCGCAAGCTTGTAGGAACGGATACGGATTGTGCTGTTACCGTCCGGTTCGAGAAGTCCTTTTGACAGCAGCCCTTGAAGAAGAAGCAGTGACTTGGATTTACCGACACCGAACAGTGTGCATATATCAGCGGGCTTCACGCTCACTTGTCGCTGCCTTATATACCTGATAATCAGCCGTTCCTCTACCGATAGCGGTCCTACTGAGTTTGTATCTGATATGCTGCTGCCATACCATCTTCCCATACACTGTTGAAGAAATTGCGCGCACCTGCGAGGCTTCTCCTTGAGATCGTCGACCGTAAAGCGTATGAGTTTCCATCCGTCGTATATTAGACTGTTCTGCCGCCAACGGTCTTTGCTGAAATCGAAACGGCTGCAATGTCGGACATGCGGACCATAACCATCTAATTCAATCGCAATGGAAATACCGCCCCGAAGATAAGCAAAATCAATATAGCGGCTGTTGTCTTCCAGATCAGCCACTTCATATTCTGGATGAAGATGATCGAAATTCCCAAACGTCGGCCACCATATGGCCTGCAAAAACAATTGCTCGCCATAGGCATGAGATTCCTTCAGTCGGCGATACCGCTCACCTGATCTCCTGCTCAAGTGTGATTCGACAAACTGCTCATGGGCGTCCTCGTAATTTACCATCATTGTTCACTCCCTAATTTTAGATATAAAAAAACGCCTCTCACAGCCCAATGGAGGGCAGATGAAAGGCGTGTGCTTCACGTTCTGCGTAGGATTTAAGTTTAAGTCGCGTATAGATTGTGTGACGGTGCAGAGATGCCATATGTGCATTGAATATACGTTAACATACATTTAAAGGTACATTTTACTTTAGCTGTAGATTCGCTTTAGGCACGTTGTCATATGAAGTGTATACGTTGAATGCATTATATCATATTAAAGAATTTAGGAACTAACAAATAAGCAATGTTAAGACCCCATCCACCGCATAAACACCAGCCGTAGATCTTGTGCAAACACACCGCGATTTAGGGCTTAAGGCTTGGGATATTATGGGACGTTTAGTCTATAATGAAACCAGGTCTTATTAAGGTTAGAACAGGAGTTGAAGCATCTCATGATCAATGTTTCGCCGGAGAGACAGAATCAGCTGAATTACATTGGCCTGAAGGAACAGGAATTGTCGTTATTGTCAGAGCATGCGGGTGTTTTTCGCAGTGTCGTGGATGAAGTGGTGGACCGGTTGTATGACCGGATTGAGAGCCAGCCGCATTTAAAGGATATGATCCATCGCCATTCGACGGTTGACCGTTTGAAGCAAACCCAGCGGGAGTACTGGATGTCTCTGACAGCCGGGGTTGTGGATGACTCCTATATCTCGAACCGGATCCTCGTAGGCCAAATTCATTCCCGGATCGGACTAAACACGGACTATTATCTCGGAACCTATATGATCTATCTCGATATCGCTACACAATTATTGCAGCAGTCCATACCGGATCGCTGGACCCAGGTCGTTCATGCGCTGAGCAAAATGTTCAATCTGGATTCCCAGCTGGTCCTGGAAGCTTATGATTTGAAGGAGAAAGAGAACATTCAGTCCCTTGTAGATGAGCAGAAGACGATGCTAGAAGCCATTACAGCTGCCGTACAGGAGCTCAGTGCCATGATCGTAGAGCTGGAGCAGAGTGCGGCCCTCATGGCCGAAAATGCAGCCAAAACCGCAGAAGCTCAGGAGAAGGCCCATACCCTCACAGCTGAGTTGAATCAGGAGGTTCTGCATATTGAGCAGATGGGAACTCTCATTCGTGAGATTGCTGATCAGAGTCATCTTGTCGGTTTGAACGCGGCGATTGAAGCCGCACATGCTGGTGAGCTGGGCCGCGGATTTGAAGTCGTTGCCGGGGAAGTGCGTAAGCTCGCGAGTCATTCCCGCGGCGCAATGGAGCAGATCCAGGATAAGGTGGGAGGCATTGTCCGCAAGCTGGCCGAGGTAGAACGAGAATCGGAGCAGACTTCCATCAATGCCCGGAACCAGGCCGCAAGCTCGCAGGAGCTGGCTGCCTTTGTGAGAATGATGGAGAAGCTGGCTAGTGATCTGGAAGCTCTTCAACATCGGGATTCCCAGGGCGAGACCGTAGAGCCGGCAGCCGTTTATTAGAAGCCAACAGTATTAGAAGCTAACAGCAGAAGCCATGAAAAAAAGGCCCCTTGCAGATCATGACCATCATGATCCGCAGGGGGTCCCTTTGGTACTTAGAAGTTACATAAAACGGCGGTGCAGCTTTTTACCATCATAAGAGTACAGAATCGGCTTGCTCTCAATAATCGTGTTCAGGTGCACTGGTTTCCCCCACAGGTGGTACACATATGGCAGCGTACGCTCCATATACTTGAGATCCAGCTCCATGCCTTCATACTGATGCTTGATCATCAGCTCGCCGGAACGGTGAAAATCGCCGTCCTGCACAACGAGATAAGGAGAGCCGCCGTTCACCCTGGAGGTGACCAGCTGGTCACGGATATTCTCCCAGCCTTTGTCGGTAATTTTCCACTCGGCTCCTTTTTTCTCAAAAACATAAAGATCGAGATCCCGCACAAGCTCCTTCGTCAGATAGTTGCGCAGAAAGGAGATGTCGGAGTCGTACTCGCGGACCTCAAACATTTTGTCACGGTCCCAGCGGCGTTCGATGTCTTCAAAGATCTTCAGCCCCAGGTAGTACGGATTCAGCGTATGCCGGGACGGCTGCACCACCGAAGCATTCAGCTTAGCGAACTCCACCGTCTCCTCGCTGGTCAGGTCCAGCTCCCGGATGATCCGTTGATGCCAGTAGGAAGCCCAGCCTTCGTTCATGATCTTCGTCTCCATCTGCGGCCAGAAATACAGCATTTCCTCGCGCAGCATACTCAGGATATCCCGCTGCCAGTCCTCCAGAATTTCAGAATACTCCTGAATAAACCACATAATATCTTTCTCCGGCTCCGGGGGAAATCGGCGTGCGGCTGCCGCTTCTTCCTCCTTGGATTTGGCAGGGCTGCTGCCTTCACTGCTGGCACCCCACAGATCGTCGTAGGGTCCCGGGCGCTTGTGACGCTTGGCGTCATCCTTTTTCCCTTGAATCATACGCTCGGTATACCGCTGTTTATCCAGCTTCTCCGGCCGCACAATCTGCGGGTCCACATGTTCCTGAATCGCCAGCACCGCGTCGATAAACTTCTCCACAGCTTCGGTTCCGTGCTCCAGCTCATACCTTGAGATTCGCTCAGCGGTCGCTGACATGCTCTCGACCATATTGCGATTGGATACGGAGAAGCGGGCGTTGTTTTTGAAAAAATCACAGTGAGCCAGTACATGCGCTACAATCAGCTTGTTCTGGATGAGGGAGTTGCCGTCCAGCAGAAAGGCGTAGCAGGGATTGGAGTTGATGACCAGCTCGTAAATTTTGCTGAGCCCGAAATCGTACTGCATTTTCATCTTATTAAAGGTTTTTCCAAAGCTCCAATGCGAAAAGCGGGTGGGCATGCCATATGCGCCGAAGGTGTAGATAATGTCAGCGGGACAGATCTCATATCGCATCGGGTAGTAGTCGAGCCCGAAACCGTCAGCGATCTCCATAATTTCGTCAATGGCCTTTTGCAGTTCATTCATTTCATCGGTATAGCTCATGATTGAAGGCTCCTTCCTGGGTATGGAAGCTAAATCGCGCAGAGATATACTTATGTATATTCGGCAAAGGAGGGGATTAGTAGCGAGAAAAAGCCCGGAAGGAGAAATGGAACTTATGCTGCAGCTGACCGGTAGACTCAAAGCTAAGAAATCGAAGCCGTATGTGGTATAATTTCAGGTACATGCAAACAGATTTTCAGGGCGGACGAAATTCGAAGGAGGTAGATCCACAGTGTCGAATCCGGGTGAGAAGCAGCATCACACATATCAAGATTGGTTGTCATGGGACGGCGCTTGGGAGTTAATTAGTGGTAAGGCATATAACATGTCTCCAGCTCCCACAGCCCTTCATCAATTTGTTGTAGGCGAGCTGCATTTCGCACTTCGAACGCTTTTGCAGAATCGGAATTGCTACGTGTTTGTCGCTCCGTTCGATGTGTTCTTCAGTGAAAGTCATCAATATGATTCGCCTAATCATGTGACGCAGCCGGATCTGTCGGTAGTATGCTCCAAAAGCCAGATCTCCAAGAACGGCTGTCACGGTGCTCCGACGATGATTATCGAAGTGCTGTCACCTTCAACAGCGCTTAAGGATTTCAATGAGAAGTTCAATCTATATCAGAAATATGGCGTACAGGAATATTGGATCGTGGATCCCGGCAATCGCACGGTTCATGTTTATGCTCTGCAGGATGGCGAATACCAGGTACGCGATTTATATACGGAGCAGGATAACGTGCGGTCAAATGTGTTCAAGGATTTGCAGATATCGCTCGGCAAGCTGTTCAACTTGGAAGCTTAATACGCTAAAACCGATTCCCACGGGAATCGGTTTTATTTTGCTCCAGATGCTAAGCACCTGAGCCGTTCGAGGCCCAGCCGCGCACAGTAGCAGGGTACAGCCAGTAACTGGTGCTTGACAAGCTGCCTAAGCTACCTTATGATTCATTATGTACTTTTCATTGATAATGATAATCATTTATATTTACATAAAATAGGGAGTGTGTTGAAGTTGCGTATACGGAAGTGGTTTGCACCAATGATGAGTGTGGTATTGACGGCCGGTCTGCTGGCAGGCTGTGGTGCCGAGAAGAATGCTGAAGGAGCTTCAGAGGGCGGCAAGGAAGCGGAGAAAGTGATTAACGTGTATTCATCCCGCAGTTATGATGTAGATAAGAAGCTGTTTGCGAAATTTACGGAGGATACTGGCATCCAGGTTAAAGTCATTGATGGCAAGGCTGAAGAGCTGATTGAACGACTGAAGCGGGAAGGTGAGAACACCCAGGCGGATCTGTTTATGACGGTTGACGGCGGTGTCCTCAACACGGCGAAGCAGGCGGATGTACTCCAGCCGGTTGTTTCCGAGACCGTGGACGCTCAGGTGCCTCAGGAGCTCCGCGACCCGGATAATCAGTGGATTGGCCTGTCGAGCCGTGCACGTGTCATTGTGTATTCCAAAGACCGCGTAAAGCCGGAGCAATTGTCCACATATGAAGATCTCACAACTCCCGCATGGAAGGACAAAGTGCTGGTCCGTCCATCGTCCAATCTGTACAATCAATCCCTGCTGGCTTCCTTCATTGAATTGGAAGGTCCTGAGAAAGCAGAGGAATGGTCAAAAGGACTGGTAGCGAATCTTGCTCGCACACCCGAAGGCAGTGACCGTGACCAGGCAAAAGCGATTGTAGCCGGTGTCGGTGATGTCGCCCTCATGAACACCTACTATGTCGGATTGCTGCTGAACTCTGCAGATCCGGAAGAAGTGAGGGTTGGAGAGCAGGTCGGCGTATTCTTCCCGAACCAGGGTACAACAGGCACACATATCAATGTGAGCGGCGCTGCGCTGACCAAGCATGCCAAGAACAAGGATAACGCCGTGAAGCTGATTGAATTCTTGACAGCCAAGGAAGCTCAAGGTATGATTTCGAAAGAAAACTACGAGTTCCCGGTGAACAAGGAAGCGGAAATCCCTGAACTGTTGAAATCATGGGGCAGCTTCAAAACCCAGGCAATTGAGCTTGGCAAACTGGGAGAACATAACGCGAAAGCCGTAGAAATAATGAACAAGACGGGTTGGAAATAACACATGTCCTTCAGACAGATCAAGGCATATATCAAGAGAAATCTTAATGGCTGGTGGATCGTCAGCATTTTGGGGGCAGCAGTGATACTGCTGCCTATTTTGTTTGTATTCCTATCGATCTTTGAAACCCCGAGCGAGCATTGGGCTCATATTAAGGAATATCTGGTCAAGGATTATGTCATTGAGACATTGACGCTGACCTTCATTACAGCTATCACGACCACACTGCTGGGTGTCAGTCTGGCCTGGTTCGTCACTGTTTTTGATTTTCCGGGTAGAAAAATACTCCGCTGGGCCTTGGTACTGCCTCTGGCTGTACCGCCATATATTGGTGCCTACACGTACAGCACGATGTTCAGCTATACTGGCGTGGTACAGGTAACGCTGCGGAACTGGGGCTTCCATCCCTCTCAGGACTGGATTTCCTTGACATCCATGCGCGGAGCCGTGGTTGTATTTACCCTGTTTTTGTACCCTTATGTTTATCTGGTTACACGGTCCTTTCTGGAGCGGCAGAGTGCCTCCTATATTGAGAATGCAAGGCTTCTTGGGCGAAACGGGATGTCCATTTTCTTTTGGGTGGCCATGCCGATCTGCCGTCCGGCCATCGTGGGCGGATTGAGTCTGGTCGTCTTCGAAGTGTTGAGCGATTACGGCGTGACCCAGTATTTCGGACTGCAGACGGTAACCACAGCCATTTTTAAAACCTGGTTCGGTATGTATGATGTCAATTCCGCTATGCGCCTTGCGGCCTGGCTGATGGTTATTCTTGCAGGGTTCTTTTTGATCGAACGTGTTCTCCGGCGCCACCGGAAGTACAGCGCAAGTACGAGCAAATCCAAACCGCTGCAGCCGATCAAGCTGGGCAGTGTAAAGGGTACAGCGGTTCTTCTGTTCGGTATGGTGGTGCTGGCTGCCGCGTTTGCTGTACCGATTCTTCAACTGATCGTGTGGGCTACGTGGACGTATCAGGATGTATGGAATGATCAGTTCATGTTCTTTATTGGAAGAACTTTGTATACTGCTGCCGTTTCCACAGTCATCATCATGCTGCTGTCCCTCATTGTCGGCAGTGCAACCCGTTCTCGCTCCTGGGGCTCAGCACTGCTCTCGAGAACGGTTATCGCCGGATATTCCATTCCCGGGGCCATTATCGCTATTGGTGTGCTCGGTGTATTTTTAAGCTTGGATCAGGTTTATGGTGAGGTGTACCGCCTGTTGGGTGGAAAAGGAACACCTGTCGTACTAAGCCTCACGGCCGCCATGCTGATCTTCGGGTATGTGATCCGGTTCATGGCTACCGGTTATAATGCGGTGGAAGTCGGCTTTGAAAAAACCGGAACCCGGTACAGTGAAGCATCCCGGTTGCTCGGACGCAGCAGGCTGTATACCTTCTGGAGAGTGGATCTCCCTTTAATTAAGGGAGCGGTTCTCAGCGGTTGTATTCTAACCTTTGTTGAAATCTGCAAGGAGCTTCCGCTGGCACTGCTGCTGCGTCCGTTTGATTTTGAAACCCTGTCCACCAGAACTTATCAGTATGCCAACAATGAGCAGATCCATGAGGCAGCTATTCCTTCTCTGCTCATCATCGGCATCAGCTTTATCTCCGTATATGTACTTCATTATCTAGACAAGAGGTGGGAGACATGAGTGTTGTTGATATCGATCAGCTTGAATTCAGTTATGATCGTAAGTCCAAGCCTGTCATTCAAAAGCTGTGCCTGAACATAGAGCAGGGCGAGATTGTCGGTATTGTCGGGAGCAGCGGCAACGGAAAGAGCACGCTGCTTCGCCTGATTGCAGGGCTTGAAGTTCCGTCAGCAGGAGTAATCCGTATTAATGACAAAACAGTAAATGATAAGTCGACCTTTATCCAGCCTGAGCACCGAGGGGTCGGCATGGTTAGTCAGGATTACGCGCTCTTCCCCCATATGAATGTTGCCAGCAATATCGCCTTCGGTCTGCATCGTATGCCGCGCAAGAAACGCCAGGAGAGAGTGCAGGAGCTGATGGAACTGATTCAGCTGAAGGGCTATGAAGACCGTTATCCCCATGAACTCAGCGGCGGTCAGCAGCAGCGGGTTGCTCTGGCGCGCACAATGGCACCCCGTCCAAGTGTGGTATTGATGGATGAACCGTTCAGCAGCCTGGATGCTGAGCTTAAGCAGTCTATACGTAGTGAGCTTCGGGATATTGTCAAAGCTGAAGGGATGACCTGCTTGTTTGTCACGCATGATCAGGCAGATGTCGAGGATATGAGTGACCGTTATATACGGTTAGGCCAATAAGCTTGAAATTCATACAGCAGCCGGTGCGAGTCATGCTCAGCCGGTTTTTTTTGCTGTCTGCGGACCTGATGATTAGACGAGATGAATTTTGTTATGATATGATTCACGCGTACAGGAAAAATCAAGGAGATGAGGGAGAAACATCATCTTTTGTCACCTGAACGAGTTGAACCATGCAAAGGAGTACATAATGATGGCAGAAAACAAACCTCAACGAAGTACGTTTCATAAAAGACTGGAATACATGGTGGATACATTAAGGAAGCATATTGTAACCGGCAAGTACGGAATCGGCGACCTGCTGCCGTCTAACTCGGAACTGGGGCAGATATACGGACTTAGTAAAAATTCTGTCCGCAAAGGCCTGGATATTTTGAGTGAGGAAAAATTAATCACCCGTCTTCCCAAAGTCGGAGCCAAGGTTGCGAATCCCCAGAATCGGGATATGCTGACCATTACATTGGGCTGTTACAACAACATGGTGAGAGAAGCCCGGCTGAATGAAATCCTGAATGCGTTTCACATACGGTATCCTCATATTAAAGTGCAGACGCTGATTCTACCGTACGACCCTTATTTCAAGACGGTCCAGGAATACATCGATAATGACTGGCTGGATGTCATGATGATCAATCATAGTGATTTTGATTTCTTTCAGGACGAAACAGGATCTCAATTGTTAGACGAGTTGGTGCCTATACCAGGTATTTATAAATGTATAGCAGAAGCATTTACATATGAAAATCGTTTGCTTGCAGTCCCTTTTATGTTCTCGCCCATAATACTCGGTTACAACAAGACCCATTTTGCACAAAGCCATCTGGCAGAGCCGAACAGCAGCTGGACATGGGACGATCTGAGACAAGCAGCGGCCAGGCTGAATGAAGATCACGGCAGCTTCGGGTTTTATTATCACATGCAATCCAGCAACCGCTGGCCTGTAATGCTGCTGCAGAACGGATTTCGATCTGGGGAAGCAGGAAACAACAGCAAATCAGCTAAGGAACGCTTCATTGACAGCATTGAACTGTGCCGGAATCTGGTAGTTAACCAGCCTTATTCACCACTTCATTTCTCGGAAAGTAATTCGGATGTGGAAGAGCTGTTCATGCGGGGCAAAGTGTCCATGATTTTATGTACATATTATAGTCTCAATAAAATGAAAAATGGGGAAATCGATTATGATATCGCACCTCTTCCCATGATTCATGAACCTAAAACGCTGCTGCTGACGACAGGCCTTGCTATCAATTCAAAATCAAAAGAAAAGAATGCAGCCCGCCTCCTGCTGGATTTCATGCTTTCCACAGAAGCACAGATGATAATCCGGAAACAGACACTTTCGATTCCAAGCCTGGAAAGAGCGGCAGAATGGACAGGAGAAGAAGTGATGAAGCGGCCATCCCGATACCACATGTATCGTGAGATCATACCGACGTTCCGATTTATGAGGGATTTAAACCTTCACAACCGTGACATGATAACCATCCGTAAAGAATTGAAGCTGTTCTGGGCAGGTATGGAAGATGCCGATTCCGTGTGGGATCGCCTGCAGCCTATCCTGGAATCGGGATATCGATCGGAGAGATAGTCCCTATATGAATATATAGGACTATTTTTTTGAACTTTTCAAATGATCTCAAGATGATCTTAATAAAATAGTTAACACAGGTGTTGTAGCATGAATAACAACCTGATATGATCTAGTTGTGATCAAGATGTGATCATGACACGTCAACTTGTAAGCGGATTCAAGGTGTGAACCAAATACGAAACAGGGAGATGAAGGAATTAATGAGAAGAACATCATTCAGCAAGGCAGTATCAGTTATGATCATCACTGCACTACTGCTGACCATGGCCCCGTGGCCTTTCCAGGGGGGACAGATTTATGGAGATGCGCAGAGCCAGATCGTTCCGATTAACATTGTGAATGGAGACTTTGAGGGCGAAATTGTCAATGGAAGGCCGGAGGGCTGGAAATATTGGAGCGGCGGCACCGCATCCGGCATGTCGGTCAGCGAGTCGGTGTATCAATCTGGTAATCGAAGCATTGCATTGAATGTTGATAAGAAAAATGTGGGTGCAGAAAGTACACCATTTGCAGTCCAGGAAGGTGAAATTCTAAACGTCACCGCAAGTGTATATGTGGATGAGTTCAGCACGACAAATGCAAACGGCGGGGTAGAGATGTGGGTTCGATATTTCAAATCGGATCAGATCGTTGAGTCCAATCGAATTTTAAAAGATACAAGATTTAAAATCCCGGCAGATGAGGTCGTAACGGGACAGTGGACACAGCTGGGAGGAGATACGCTGCCTGTACCTGCAGAAGCCAAGTATGCGATTGTGTTTCTGTATGTACATAAAGACAATATTTTCTCAGGATATTATGATGACATTCAAGCCGTGAAATATGTTACGAATGAAGAGGAGGAAGGCTCTCCGCTCAATGCAGGCTTCGAACAGCCGGTTATTGGCGGCAATATTCAGGGCTGGACGGTAAGTCCGAATCCGGCAAACGAAAACGCAGGTGCTGTGATCAGCCAGGAGCAGGCAGCAGGCGGCAGCAGCAGCAGCTTGAAAATTACAGATAACAACAATTCCCGTGCGGTCACAGCCTATAGTGACTATATGGATGTTGCAGCAGGAAAGACGTATGCTGCATCCACCGATCTGTACATCGCTGAAGGGTCCGGCAGAATCTATATTAAATTTTATGACACAGCTAACCGGGAAGTAGGGTCAATCAGTCAAGGAGCGGAGTCTCCACTTGGTGAGTGGAACCGGGTTAGAGTTGAAGGCAAGGCACCTGAAGGAGCAGTGAAAGCCCGGATCCTGCTGTATTCCGGACTAACGAGTGTCAATGTCGAAGCCTATTACGATAATGTGGTCTTCGAGGAAGCCACTGTTTTAACGATGCCGACCGAATTCGGTCAGCCGGTTTCGCTTGGAGATGCTACGGTGGTAGCGAAAACGAACGGCGGAGCCATCGGCAGTGGTGAAATTTATTTTGGAGCCAGCGGAGCTCCAGCACAATTCTACGTTCTGGATGCAGTGACCGGCAGCGTGAAGTTTACAGCTCCAATTCCTACTACGGATGTTATCTGGGCAGTAACCGTCGGATCAGACGGCAATGCTTATTTAGCGGGAACGAAAACCGGGATTATGTACCGCTACAACAGAGCGGAGCAAAAGCTGGAGAGTCTGGGAGAGAATCCGTCCAACAAATGGATCTGGGACCTGGATGCCAGCTCTGACGGGAAAATATACGGATCTACTTACCCTGATTCCAAAGCATTCGTATACGATATTGAAACCGGGGAGTACTTTGATTACGGAACGCTCAAGCCAGGGCAGGAATATGTCCGAGGCTCCGGTGTCACCGATAAATATTTTTATGCCGGCATTACAACGATTGGCCATTTGATCCGGATCGACCGTGAGACGGGTGAAAAGGTGGAGATTAAGACTCCGATCACGGGAATCCGGGCAGGTATCTCAAGTATTGTGGTGTATGACAAGAAAATGTACCTTACGCACGGCACTTCACTGCTCATTATGAACGAGGAAGACGACAAAACAGAATACAGCACCGTCAAGCGTCTTTTATATGAAGATGATGATGCCTCAGACGGTAAAATTTCACCGCCATCACCTTATAATAGCGAACTGATGTACTACCGAAACCAGCATACCTCGGAATTATGGACCTATAACAGAGAGACTAACGAAACGGCACCTGTAATGCCAAAAGTCTCCCTGCCCGACAAACAGCTCATCACCATGAACTGGGTGGAACTGACGGAAGGCCCTGACGCAGGACGCCAGGTGCTGTCCATACTGAATAATGAAGTGGATCATATGGTATTCGATCCCCAAACGCACACCCTGGATATCAACCAGCCTGATGTGGAGAAAAGCGGTATCGAAATCAACTCCATGGAGCTGGGGCCTGATGGCAAGTTCTATATGGGCGGCTACCAGGGAGCAATGAGTATTTACGATAACAACAAGGGTTATTTTGAAAGACAAGAAAAAGAGCCTCATCAAATCTCCAGCACCGGATTCTTGAACAACAAAGTATACTTCGGCTTGTACGGTGGAGCGGTCATATGGCGTTATGATCTTTCTCAGCCTTACAATCTGGGAGTGAATCCGGGATTCTTCCACGATATTCCGAATATGCAGAGCAGAACCATGACTTTTACGAGCGGGGATGATCATCTGTTCGTAGGTTCGGTTGCCGATTATGGGCAGCTTGCAGGAGCTCTTACTGTATACAACGAGCCTGCAGACCAATGGAATACGTACCAGGACGTTGTTAAGAATCAGAGTGTTATCGGTCTTGCTTATAAAGAGGGGAAAGTGTACGGAGGAACCTCGATCTGGGGAGGACTGGGCATTGATATCACGGAAACAGAAGCCAAACTGTTTGAATGGGATGTAGCATCCGCAACGAAGACGGCGGAGCTGATTCCTAATGTACCAGGCTTTAGTCCGAAGATGATTGGCGAACTGAGCATTGGACCTGATGGTAATCTGTACGGCATTATGTGGGGAGAATCGCCGCAATCCAGCAACTCCTCCGCCTTGTTCGTTATGGATCCGGAGACGAAGGAAGTCCTGCGCTACGAAATTTTGACAACAGGCCAAAAGGCCAGTGACTGGCGCCCATTCTTCCTCTACTGGGGACCGGATGGATTGCTGTATACTACGATCGGAAGACAGCTTATTGTCTTCGATCCTGAGACATTGGCTTACAACAAGCTGATTGATGCTGATGTGCACGTGATGGCGCTGGGACCTGACGGAAGTGTGTATTACAAAAATGGTGCTCAGCTCATGAGACTGCCTGTGCGGATGACCGGAGCTTCAATAAGCCCAGAGTCCGCATCCGTCGAAGTCGGAAAGTCCATAGAATTGCCTGTTACCCTGCAGCTCATGAACGGTTTGACAGGCAATGCAGATGGTACAGAAATTACGTATCATGTCAGTGATCCATTGATGGCTTCTATAGAAGATGGTGTATTGCAGGGACTGAAGGAAGGCACTGTCAGCATTTACGCATCGGTTGTTCAGGACAGTGCGGTTGTTTCCACAGATCCTGTAACAGTTACTGTAACAGCAGCAGAAGATCCAGAGGAAGAAGAGCCTTCAACGCCAAATCCTCCGGTAACAAACCCGCCAGTGTCAACGCCTGTTAATCCGCAGAACCCATCTCTGCCTGGAGCGGGGACGCCAGTTGGACAGGGTGAACAAGAAGTGAGTGCCGCAGAGCTTCGGCCGAATTCTAATAGCGCAGGCGGCAGTGTGACGATCAAGCTGGAGGCAGGGAAAACCGCTGCTGTTCTTCCAAACCAGGCTGATGAATGGCTGGGTGAGCATGATCTTAATGTTGTGTTTGAACAGGGAAGCATAAGCATACCTGTTTCTGTCTTGAAAGCGCTGAAAATGCTTGATCCACAAAACACAAACGCACAACTTGTCATCAGTATGGAAGAAGTCCAGACATCTATACCGGCTCCGGGCGGGAACGAATATAAACCCGCATCCCCTGTGCTGAACTTTAATCTTTACCTGCGCAGTTTAGACGGTAAGGAACAACAACTAAATGCCTTTGAGGAGCCTGTTGAAGCGGTATGGGAATACCGCGGTGATGAGGTGGATGAGGAACTCATTGGCGTGTATGAGCTTGACAAGCAAACCAGACAGTGGAACTATGCGGGCGGCCAAGTGCTGCCAGATCGTGAAGGAATTCAGCTGAAGCTGGATCATGCCGGTTCTTACAGCGTGTTTGAATATAACAAATCTTTTAATGATGTACCGAATACACACTGGGCTTACCGTCCGCTGAAAATTCTTGCTGCAAAGCATATTGTCAAGGGCATTACAGATGAATCATTTGAGCCTCGTAAAATAACAACAAGAGCTGAATTTACTGCACTGCTTGTCAGAGCACTCGGAGTACAAACGGTGAATGCTGATTCTTCATTCAATGATGTTCCGGCCAATGCATGGTATGCAGGTGAAGTTGCTGCAGCAGCACAAGCCGGATGGATTCAAGGGGTATCCCAGGACAGCTTTGCTCCATCTGAAGAAATTACCCGTGAGCAAATGGCAGTATTGCTGGTCAGAGCATTTGAATCCATGTCGGGAAAGGACATTCCTCTCAATTCTGACCTTTCTGGTTACGCTGACAGCAGTCAAGTGTCAGAGTGGGCACAAACTGCGGTGAATAAAGCGATCTCCATGGGACTTATGCAGGGTAGAGCCGAAAGTCTTTTCGATCCAGGCATGGCTGCAAATCGGGCGGAAACTTCGCAATCCATCTTTAACTTCTTAAAGATGAATTAATTTCAGGGGCATTCGCCCAAACCATTTCAAACACTCCGGCATACTGTGTATTAGCCTACTCAATAAGGAGTGTTATGAAATGGGTTTTTTCCCACCGTTCGGACCGTTTAATCCTCCAGGACCACCGGGCCCGCCCGGGCCGCCTGGACCTCCAGGACCTCCGGGACCGCCACCAGGGCCACCTGGACCGCCACCGGGACCACCCGGGCCAGGGCCGTTCCCGCCATCAGGTTTGGGACCGACGTCACCTCCTACTGCGCCGCCGCCGTCCTTTCAGCCACAGCAGTCTCCGTCTGTGATGGCTGTGGACCCCGGGGCCATCAGAGGCTGCCTGTACCGCAATACTTACGTCTGGCTGAATAATGGAGAAAACTTCTGGTTCTATCCTATTTTTGTGGGACGCAATTCGGTGTCCGGTTTTCGCTGGTCGGGACGTTTCTGGTATTACTTTGGTATTGATTTGAGAAGAATCAGCTCTTTCTCCTGCTTCTTCTAAGCTTCATCTATGTGTAAGAGCTCGGCGCCATCTGGTGCCGGGTTTCTTTATGTTCGTAATGCGTATGCTGCAATGGTACAATAAAGGGATGAAATAATGTATTTTCATACATATTTTTTTGAATACAGGAGGGACCTTCTATGCTGCAGTTTCCAAAACCCGATGTGGAACAGTATTTTCAAACCTATGTCATTCGTACCTTTGGCCTTAGTTCGGATGAGAAAAGATTAATGTTCAGCAGCAGTCTGAACGGCAAATACAATATATGGGCTATGAATTTGGAGGAAGCCGGGGGATTTCCATATCCGCTCACTTACAATGGACAGATGTGCAGTTTTATTAAGGCAGACCCGGAGGGCCGGCATATTCTTGCTGCTTTTGATCATGATGGAAATGAAAATTTTCAGCTGCATGCACTGCGCTGGAACGGGGGAACCCCCATGCCGCTTCTGGAAGATGCTGATCCGGAAGACAAGCAATATTTTGCCCATCTTACAGAGGATGGAAAGAGACTTTATTACAATACATCCAGAGATAATCCATCGTTTTTGAACAGCCGTATCTATCATCTGGATTCCAAGCAGGACGAGCTGATTCTGGAAGGGACGGATACCGCGACCGAGCTTGCAGCAGTGAGTCCCGATGAAACCAGCTTTATTTATACCAAAATGTATGCTAACACCTACTATATCAGTTACTGTCGTATCAACGGCCAGGACCACTCTCTGACACCTTCACCCGATGTGGTTCATACGGCCGGTGACCCGCTGTATACGGACAATGATACCGTATTATTCGTGACAGACTATGAGTCTGACTATAGTTATATCGCCGAATATAATCTGAATACCCATCAGTTTTCTCCCCTTATGCAGCTCGAAAACGAAGGTGTAAAATCGATCAAATATCACAAGGAATCCAGAACACTGTACATCGTGACAGAGAAGGGTGTGGAGGACGGCCTGTATGCCTATCATCTGGAAGCTGGAACACTGGCGCAGATCCCGCTGCCGTCTGATATTGTGGAGCAGCTCGTTGTGGGTAAATCGGGACAGCTCTACCTGCTGGCACGCGGAGCGGTTAAACCGCATAATATTTACCGGTATAGGGATGGAGCCTGGAATATGCTGACCCGGAACGTGATGACTGGACTGGCGGAAGAGGATCTGGTTTATCCGGAAACCATAACCTATAGCTCCTTTGACGGAATGGAGATTGAAGCTCTTTTATATCGTGCAAAGGATGAACTGGCTAACGGAAATACGGTCTTTTGGCCTCATGGCGGACCGCAGGCTGCGGAACAAAAGCAATTTCGGGCGATGTTCCAATACATCCTTGCCCGTGGTTATCATATTTTCTGTCCCAATTTCCGGGGGAGTACGGGCTATGGCAGTGCCTTTGTCAAAATGGTGGAGCAGGACTGGGGAGAAGGACCGCGAAAGGACTGTCTAGCCGGCATGGAGTGGTTGTTTGGCCAGGGCATTTCCAGCAGAGAACGACTCTTCGTTATGGGCGGCAGTTATGGCGGCTATATGACCCTGCTTCTGGCTGGACGCAATCCCGAATATTTCCGGGCAGCCATCGACATTGTCGGCGTGAGCAACCTGTTCACGTTTTACAATTCGGTGCCAGAACATTGGAAGCCGATCATGCAGCGCTGGATTGGAGATCCTGAACAGGATCGAGAACGGTTTATTAAGGATTCGCCGATTACGTATCTGGACCAAATGGTCAATCCTATGCTGATTATTCAGGGGGCAAATGACCCGCGTGTGGTCAAGGAGGAATCAGATCAAATCGTTGAGGCATTGCGTGAAAAAGGCAGGGAAGTGGAGTATCTGGTCTTTGAAGATGAAGGCCATGGCATTACTAAAAAAGAAAATGAAAAGCTCGCATATGCCCGTATATCAGAGTTCCTGGACCGGCACAGCGTGAAATAAACTGAAAGGGGTGTCCTTTAAGCCGTAAAACGGCCTAAAGGACACCCCTTTTTAAGAAAATATAAGTTCGTTACCGAACTGAAAGCTGGCTATTCCAGATCGTATTTGGGATTCCATAGTCTAACGCCATCATCTTCAATGACGCCCAGCACCACATCTGAAATATCAGTGTCAGACATCAATTTTGCAGCAATCCGTGTCTTAGACTGGGTAGCTTCTTCGAGGGTCATCCCTTTACGAAGCTCGATGTTGGCTTCCACATGATACGTACGGCCCTCCTGTAGTATGCGCAGCCGACTGATATCGGTCACATCACGATCGGATAAAATCAGACCGGATACCTTCTCCTCCACATCTTGGGGCGCTGCAACACCGATCAATCCCACCATATTATCGTAACCGACCTTGTAAGCTACACCAACCATAAGGAAACCGATAAGAATGGTAGCGATCCCGTCTAACAGGTTGAAATCTGAGAAATTAGCGAAGATGACCGCAATCAGTGCTAGCAGTGCGCCAAGCGTAGCAACAATATCTTCATAAAAGACCAGCCGCGTAGGAGGGGCAGCACGCCGGGCGTTCTTGAACGCTGCTGCGATTAGGCTTGTTCCGGTCCTGTCTGCTTTGGTCTCCTTTACAATTTCTTTCATCGCCTTAAACAGAATGGAGCCGTCAATAAGAACCGCAATAAGAAGAACGATAAAGTTCAGCAAGAAATTGGTGGAGTCCTCGGGATGTTTCAGAAGCTTGAAGCCTTTGAGAATCGTCTCATAAGCCATGACGGTAACCACAATGACAGCTACCATACAGAAGAGGTTGATGACTCTTCCGAAACCGGTCGGAAATTTTTTGGTCGGTTTTTTCTCGGCAAGCACACTGCCAATAAACACAAAGCCTTGATTGATTGCATCCGCTACCGAATGCATAGCCGAGGCAAACATCGTTCCGCTGCCGCTGATGCTTGCCGCGATGGCTTTGATGATTGCAAGAACCGTGTTGCCCAGAGCAGCAATTCCGGATGAGGTATTGCCCTTTTTGATCATTTGAGTCAGCTGTTTCAATGTCATTCCTCCGTTTATGTATCTTTCTTTTTCCATTAGAGATATACTTGCGGAATTTCAACATGGTTGCAAATATATTCGCATAAGATGATTTACACCAAAATATAATTAAATAAGCAAGCGCAAATCGAAAACCAGGGAGGAACGTTATGAAAACGCTAACAGGCCTGGATGGGATGCAGAGCCAAGGCGACCCAACTAAGGATATGGGGCTGGTGATCTGCGCCGGTTGTGATGAACTGATTGATACACTGCCCACGGACGGAGTAAAAATTTTTCACAGTCAATGCGGACGGGAAGAGTGCAAAAGCCGAATTTCGGAAGAGTGGTAAAACAGCAGCGGAATAAAAAGACGTACGGCAGTCGAGCCGTACGTCTTTTTAATGGGCAAATACAGGAAAAACACGTTTTTATTTTTAAAATCAGGTTAAATAATGTTGCATATTAAATATATATGACGTATTATATAGCAAATGTTATTTTTAATATGATTATTAAAATCCGTTAAGGAGGAGAAATCATGGAGAAGCTATCCAGCGATACAGGACAGGTAAAGGGAGTAAACCATGATTTAGGGCAGGTGATCTGCTCCAAATGCGGCAAGTGGATCGGCTCGCTGCCTACGAACGGGGTGAAAATCATTCACGGATACTGCGGAATAGGATCATGTGGAGCGGTGAAGACGTTTGTACAGGAGGGGTAAACATCGAACTGACAGCCAGACAGATGGAAATTGTTAATGTCGTAAAGAAGCACGCTCCCATTACCGGGGACCAGATTGCGGAGATGCTGAATGTAAGCCGTGCCACGCTGCGTACTGACCTGTCGAAGCTGGTGATTCTGGATTATATTGATGCCAAACCGAAAGTGGGTTATTTTCTGGGTAATCGCGGTACGGCAGAGCGGGAACAAAAATTAGGGCTGTTAGAAATGAAGGTAGGAGATCTGCATGGTGCTCCCATCATTATCCGGGAGACGACAACGATTCATGAAGCCGTTGTATCCCTGTTTTTAGAAAATGTAGGGAACCTGATCGTTACCGATGCGGACGGACATCTCGCCGGAATCGTCTCCCGGAAAGACCTCCTGAAAGTAACGCTCGGCAATCCAACAGCTTCGTCCATGCCAGTCAGCCTGATCATGACCCGGCGTGCCAATGTGACCACTGTACAGCCGGAGGATACGGTTCTGGAGGCAGCACGAAAGATCATCGGCCACCAAATTGACAGCCTGCCTGTGGTCATTAAATCTGAGGATGATAACCCGGATGCCTGGAAAGTAGTGGGCCGCATAACGAAAACGAATATTATCAAAATGTTGCTCGATATGGTCTCAGAAGAGTAGTGGGAGGAATGGGATGAATCAGTCACCAGCTCATTTTATTGCAATATGCTCGGATTCAATTGGCGAAACGGCTGAGGCAGTCGTTCAAGCAGCTCTTCGCCAGTTTGAGCTCGAACATGCTGAAGTAAAGCGGTATATGAATGTACGAGATGAAGATGAAGTGGTACAGATCATGAAGGAAGTTTCCAGTAAAAACGGGGTGATCGCGTATACACTGGTTCAACCGGAACTGCGTGAAGTGATCCGTGAAGAAGCAGTTCGCCTGAATGTACGTGCAGTAGATATTATGGGGCCGATGATGCAGGCGATTGCTGACACCTTCAATGACTATCCTAAGCGGATGCCGGGACTGCTTCACCGGCTGGATGACAGCTACTTTCGCCGGGTGGAAGCGATGGAATTCGCGGTGCAGTACGATGACGGAAAAGATGTGGGTGCGATTCTGAAAGCAGATGTTGTTCTGCTGGGTGTTTCCCGGATCTCCAAGACACCGTTATCCATGTTTCTTGCTCATAAAGGGTATAAAACCGTGAATTATCCGATCGTTCCGGAAATTTCGATTCCATCACAGCTGGCAGAAGTCACAACTGGCAAAGTGTTCGGTCTAACCATGGATGCACATCATCTGCTCAAAATTCGAACAGAGCGGTTGAAGGTGATGGGACTGCCGAATGAAGTGCAGTATACGGCACTCGACCGTATTCAGGAAGAGCTGCAGTATGCCCACAATCTGTTTCGTCAATTGCAATGTCCTGTTATTGATGTCACGGATAAAGCGATCGAAGAAACGGCTGGATTAATTATTAGCTCACTCAATCATGAAGGAAGTACTTCAAAAATATAAAGCTGGGGAGGGATTTATAGTGGAGAGTCAACTGGCACTAGATCTGGTAAGGGTAGCAGAGGAAGCAGCACTGGAGTCGGCCCGTTGGACGGGCAGGGGAGACAAAAACAGCGCAGATGGAGCAGCCACCACCGCCATGAGACAGCACTTCGATACCGTTGCGATGGATGGCGTTGTGGTGATTGGTGAAGGAGAAATGGATGAAGCGCCGATGCTGTATATTGGAGAGCGTATTGGCAGCAGAAAAGGGCCGCGGATGGACATTGCTGTAGATCCGCTGGAGGGAACAGAGACGGTGGCTAACGGTTTGAACAATGCTATTTCTGTGATCGCTGCCGCACCACAGGGAAGTTTGCTGCATGCTCCAGATATTTACATGCATAAGCTCGCGGTTGGTCCAGCACTTGCCGGACAGCTGAGCCTGGAGGATCCTATCGAAGAAACTCTCGCGAAAACCTCCCGCATACTAGGTAAATCCTTATCAGAGATTACGGTCTCCATTCTGGACCGGGAACGGCATCAGCCGATGATTTCAGCTCTGAGAACATCAGGCGTACGAATTAAGCTGCTGAGCCATGGCGATGTGATGGGAGCTATAGACACGTGTACGGACAGTGGTGTTGACTTGTATGTCGGATCAGGGGGGGCTCCGGAAGGTGTCCTGGCTGCAGCCGCATTGCAATGTCTGGGCGGTGAAATACAGGGCAAGCTGATTCCTGGGAGCCGGCAAGATGTTCTGCGCTGCCAGAACATGGGCCTTCAAAACCCGTCTCAGATGTTAAGGATGGAAGATATGGTCGGCAAAGAAGGTGTGCTGTTCATCGCTACCGGGGTTACCCCCGGAGACTTTCTTCCGGGTGTAAGATTCCTTCCACGGGGCCGTGCCGAAACGCATTCTGTCATCATGTACTCGTCCACACGAACCGTCCGTTATATACGCAGTATCCACACATTAAAACCATCCGTTCATCCAATATACGCAGCTGTTTCCTCTTAAATCAGAAATCCCCGGTCATATTTGGGCCGGGGATTGTTTTATGGTACAAAAAAACATGTATTTTATTATTTATTTATAGTAAACTGAATCAATTGGTTGTATTCTCATCAATAAGCGTTACAATAGATAGTGAGACTTCATATATTTATGGTATCTTGTCAGTAGGAGTGAAATATTGATTACCCAGTCCTTAATCAACCAGATTGCCAGCTTCACGGGAAAGCTGTTAAGGGATCGTTTCGGTAAGGGTCCGGAATCCGTATATGTTTCAATCGGTGAACAATGCATAACCCTGCACATCCGGAATTTTATTGGTCCAGTTGAGAAATTTCTGCTTAGTAAAGAGGAAGAAAAGGCATTTCGCTATACCCGGGAATTGCTTATGAAATCCCTTCTACCTGAATTAACACATTATCTGAAGCTTGAAACAGGTATTGAGGTGGAAGAGATGTATTATGACTGGGGCCTTCATAATGCTACAGGCATCATTGTCGGATTATTTAAAAACTCCTTTCACTTTTCTCCACCCTATGACGGACAAGCCGAAGTTCACGCCCAGGTCGCACAGCTCACAGCACGGGTGCAGAAGCTCCCGGAACGCATCCATTCCTGGTGGATCAATCCCCGGACTCTCATTATCGTCCGCGAAGGCATTCTCATTCTTTTGGAGAAGGAATTGATTGATCTCGGTTACCAGGATGTTCTCAAGACTACCAAGCGTAAACTTGAGAAGAGAGTATTCGGACAGGATATCCGAATAGGCGAACTTGTTGGTAAAGAACTGGCGGATGTTTATGTAGATTGGGATTTTACGAGGGACAAAGGGATTGCAGCTTACATCTTTGACTGAAATGCATGATGACATAGATTTGAAATTTTGGTGGTAATCGTCCGGACATTTCTTAAAATGGATCGGCTATGAGCCAAAAAAGAGCCTAACAGGTTCTTTTTGGCTTTTTTCTGTTTAGGAGGAGGTTGATGATTTGACTTTGAGCGTGCTATGTGTCGAGGATAACCGGTTGAATATGCAGGTGATGCGTCATGTCATCAAAAGACTGCAGGGTGTTGTGCTCAGAGAAGCGGTCACGGCGGAAGAAGGAATCGAGATTGCCTTAACGGAGCGGATTGATTTGATTATTATGGATATCCAGCTCCCGGGAATCAATGGATTTGAAGCTTTGGAACGCTTGAAGCAGCACGAACAAACCTGTACTATTCCCGTTATCGCACTAAGCTCATTTGCTGAAAAAGCCGATATTGAACGCGGACTAGAAGCGGGGTTCACAGAATATGTGACCAAACCGATCCGTGCGGTACAGTTTATGAAACTGTTGGAGCAGTTGCTTGCAAGCGAGGAAGCAGAACTGAGTTAATACGGCGAGTGAGGCAGGAGCTAACAACATAGCGGCCGCAAAGGCTGATAGATACAGTAGAGAACGGTGCAAACCGTTCTTTTTGCTGTCCGGCACAGGATTCTTAATCTTGTGGCGGCAGGTATTTAAAAGAAGTTTATTTGGCGTTAAATTCGTGTAATGTTAAATGAGTATATAAATAGAGCATACCTTTTCTGAAAAGGGGTATGTTTTATTTTTTGGAAGGAATTATGATGTTTTTCCAGCGATAAAGATCACAAAATATGTTATATTCTCTATGGTAATACTTCGGAGAGGAATGAAGCTGAGTTGAGCCATGAAAAAAGCCGGGTTTTAGAGCAATTGATATCCGAGGGCAGCGCTTACCGGTCTTTATATGAAAACCATCCTGACGCCATATATATTATGGATACTGATGGAGTTTATCTTGATGTAAACCGGTCTACTGAGCAATTAACCGGATACAGCCGAGAGGAATTTTTGAAGCTGGTTCCCGGAGACTTGATATGTGAAGCTACGGAGGAGAACCGTGCAGAGAAAATTAAAGAATCATTAAACGGATGTCCGCAGCATCTGGAAATATTGTTCAAGCATAAAAGCGGTGAAATTCGAAATGCACAGGTTACCTATGTTCCGATCATTGTTGCCAATGAGACGGTTGGATTATATGGCATATCACATGACATTACTGAGCAAAAACGGGCAGAATCCCGATTATGGGAGATAGAAAACAAATTCAGAATTATTACAGATCATTCTCTGGATTTTATCTCCATGCATGAACCGGGGGGGCTTTTGCGTTATACCTATGCATCACCGTCCTGTATCAACCTGCTGGGGTATACTCCGGGAGAGTTGATCGGAACCAGCGCTTACGAATACTACCATCCGGATGATTTGAATGAAGTGGAAGATTATCTTAAGACAATTTTGACAAGCGAAGGTGTGTACACTGTAACTTACCGTGTCCGTCACAAAAATGGCAGATACATCTGGTTTGAAAGCACAGGTCGTTTCAGCTACGACACAGAAGGCAATGCCAGGCAGATTGTTGCAATTTCCCGTGATATTACAGAGAAAAGGGCGGCGCAGCGTCTGCTAGCCGAGAGTGAACAGCGCTATAAATCTCTATTCGATTATAATCCGTCCAGTGTATATTCTTTTGATCTGGAAGGGAACTACCAGTCGGTCAATCAGCAGATGGAAGCCCTGACCGGTTATACGGAAGAGGAACTGAAATCCATGAGCTTTCATCAGTTAGTAAGGGATTCAGATCTGTCTTATACCGCATCGCACTTTAATCTGGCCAGAGAGGGCAAACCCCAATATTATGAATGTTCCATCATTCGTAAAGATGGAGACGAACGGCGGATTCATGTTACTAATGTACCCATCATCGTTAACGGAAACATTGTCGGCGTATACGGGATAGCGCTGGATATAACAGAGCGGATTATTCATCTTCAGCAAATGGAGGAGCTTAGTGACCGTCATAGTTTGATCTTGAATTCCGTGATGGAAGGCATCTACGGTTTGGACCGGGATGGAAAAGCTATTTTCGTGAACCCTGCAGCTGTTAAAATGCTGGGATATACAACAGAGGAATTTATAGGAGCGAACATGCACGATGTGATGCATCATACTACTGCAGATGGGCTCCATCATGATCTCAAAGACTGCCCGATATTTAATACGCTCCAGGACGGACATCCACGTATTGTTAAGGAAGATGTGTTCTGGCGTAAAGACGGATCCAGCTTCCTGGTGGAATACCGTACCAATCCCATTTTTGATAAAGATGAAATTCAGGGAGTGGTAGTGGTCTTTCATGATATTACAACAGAGAGAGAAATTTTGAAGGCGAAGGAGTCGGCAGAGCGGACTGCACAGGCCAAATCTGAATTTCTGGCGATGATGAGTCACGAAATCCGGACCCCGATGAACGGGATGATCGGTATGGCGGATCTGCTGATGGACAGCGGCTTGACAGAGGAACAGCAGTCGTATGCGGAAATTCTGCGAAACAGTTCCGATTCTCTGCTCACGATTCTGAATGATATATTGGATTTCAGCAAAATTGAAGCAGGCAAAATGCAGCTGGTGCCCTCTGTCTTTGAACTGCAGGAGCTGATTCATTATGTTATGGGTCTGTTCCAGCAGCAGGCTGCAGTAAAGGGCCTGCGGCTTTCCTATCATATCGGGGAAGGACTGCCTGAGAAGGTCGAGGCTGACGCACAGCGGATCAAACAGATTCTGGTCAATCTGGTCGGCAATGCTGTCAAGTTTACTGAACAAGGAGAGGTTCATCTGTTGGTTGAGCCGGTCACACAGCATACAAACGGGAAGCTGACGCTAAAATTCTCGATCAGCGATACCGGTGTCGGTGTCCCTGCAAACAAGCTGGACCAGCTGTTTAAATCCTTCTCACAGCTTCATCCGGGAATTAACCGCAAATATGGGGGAACTGGCCTTGGCTTGGCAATCTGCAAACAGCTGGTAGAGCTGATGGGTGGTTCGATCTTTGTAGAGAGTCAGGAAGGGGAAGGAAGTACCTTTCAATTTCTGCTGCCGGTGATTCCGGTCAGGGAATGAGCAGGAAGCAATATATAATAGCAAACAAGGCGGTGCAGGGATATTATCTCTGCACCGCCTTGTTTTAAGCTATGTGTTGTTGATTTCTCATCCGGTACTGCTGATTTTCTTGGTATACATGAGCCCGACCGTCTGCGGTCCACAGTGACTGCAGATGACGCATCCCGCTGTGGATAGAGCTACATGCCTTGCGCCTGTCTTCTCCTGAAGTGCCTTTTGCAGCATTCGAGCTTCAGACTCGGCCATCGTATGTACGACTATAATGAGATCTTTATCCATATCTTCTGCCTGGGCCAGCGCATTGGCGAGCATCTGATCCAGTGCTTTTTCTTTCTTGCCTCTGACTTTGTAAGCCGGTGTCATAACCCCGTTGACGACTTTAATGACAGGTCTGATCTTAAGCAGGCTGCCAATCAGATTCTGCATGCCGGAACAGCGTCCGCCTTTATACAGATAATCCAGGGTATCAATGACAAATTCACATTCTACCTGATCGACATAACTGGTCAAATGATCCACGATCTTCGGGAGCTCTGTCCCTTCCTTCACAGCTTGGACCGCTTTCATGACTAGAAGCCCGATCCCGCTGGACAAGTTCCTGGAATCAATGACCGTAACCTTGCCTGGCGGCATTTCTTCTGAAGCAATCCGTGCGTTCTGGTAGGTAGATGAAAGTTCTGAAGATAGACTAATATATAGAATTTGGTCTCCCTGGTCTACGTAAGGGCTGAATGCAGCAATGAAATCGGCAGGTGAAGGTGCCGCAGTCTTAGGGAGAGCGCCCGTTTCTTCAACTTTGGCATAAAGTTCAACGGGCGTGATATCGATGCCGTCCCGCAGCGACTCGTCCCCAAATACCACATAAAGGGGTACAATGCCAATGTCGTGCTCTTCAATCCAGGCAGGCGGCAAATCACAGGTGCTGTCAGCAAATATTTTTATTTTTCCAGACATGAACATCTCCCTTTTCCGTACTCTCAAATTCTTTTTATTATAGCAAGATTAGCCATTATTTCAAGTCGGCTTCAAGATATCTCTTGAGAAACAGAAGGGCATTCTGATCTTTTTCGGTGGCCCCGCTGATTCCGGCGATCAAGCTCTCGTTGTCCTGTTTCGCAATCGGCAGCTGCTCTGTAAGCGGGCTGTCCTGAATGTTTACCGCATAGACCTTTTCTGAGGTATCCTCCTCCAGTTGATCTGTAACGAGAAGGTCAGGGGAAGCAGAATCTTTTAGCTCATTATTGATTTCATCCTCGAGGTCCTGGAAAATCCCCTGGTGTCCGACCCAATTATAGGCGTTCTGATCGGTAATATACAGATCCGGGCGCTCCGAGGTAAGCATAATCATCGCTTTCTGCAGCATCGCTGCATCATTCGGATTATTGGAATTCAGCGGCGGCACGTAGGTTACATTGACAGCAACCCGCTTCCACTCCGGGAACTGCTCCAGGATTGCCTTCTCAATTGGCTCCGTATCATTTCCATTGTCCGGCAGCATAAAGCTGCCCAGAAACATCACCGACAGATCCACAGGCGGCAGCTTGGCCAGGCGTTCCTGTTCTGCACGGTAATTGAACACACTAATAACGATATATACAGCAAGCCCCAGCAGCGCCAGGCCTCCAAGCAGATGATATCTATAATAACGGAAAAAATGTTCTATCTTCTCTGCGGGTCCGGCGAAGCCTCTGAATTTGCTGTATTTTTGCCGGCTGATTTCTTCGAGGGATATCCGTTTCTCTTCTTCTAAAATAAATCGGTAAGCCTTTGTCATCTCACTGAAACGGGCTTCGGTTTCCTCTGCCTGATCCGGATTTCGGCGCTGCTCCGAACGGGCTTGACGCATGAGAAGCGTATAGCGGTCGTCCAGCTCTTCACGGGTGGCTGTCTCGGGGAGACCCAGCTTCTCGTAAGCTTGCTTCATTTGATCCATTTACTAGTCACCTCTTCTATACTGTGAGCGTTTCCTTCTATAAGTATATGTGTAAAACTGATAGAGTACAAACGAAATGATCTTTAGAAAAGGAAGGAAGGGAAGTTGAAGGATGACAAACCGCAATGAAGCCCGAAGTCAAAGAACAGGCCATGAGCTGATGGAAGAAATCAGAACCACAGTGGTTCCCTATGGAACGGCAGCCATCTGGTTTCTTGGACAGGAGAGTGTTGTCGTAAAAGGGGGAGATACCACCATCTATATTGATCCTTACTATTCATCAGGAGAGGGAACTTCAAGCAGAGCTTTTCCGCCTCCGCTCGCACCCCAGGATATCACGCAAGCTTCTTTTGTGCTGATCACCCATGAACATTCCGATCATTTGGATCCCGACACATTATCGGTTATAGCAGAGCAGTGTCCGGAAAGTGTGTTTACCGCACCGGTCTGCTGTCATAATGTCATGCTGGAAGTCCGGATACCTGAAGCGCGAATCCGTCCGGCACTTACCGACGAGTGGGTGGATTACGGTTCATTTCGCCTTAAGGCTATACCGGCCGCTCATGAAGAGCTGGATGAGCAGGAAGGCCAGGGACACAGGTATGTCGGATATCTGCTGGATATGAACGGAGTCATGATCTACCATGCAGGGGATACGGTTGTGTACCCGGGGCTGCTGGAGCGTCTTCAGGAACAAGCTGTTGATATTGGGATGGTGCCGATTAACGGCGCAGACGCATTCAGACGCAGCAAGGGCATTGTGGGGAACATGGGTTTCCGGGAAGCGGGGGATCTGGCCTATGAAGCCGGATTTGATTTGACCATCCCTCTGCATTATGATCTGTTTCCAATGAACAGCGAGAAGCCGGGGTATTTTATCGATTATTGTTATGAGAACTATCCCTATATGCGGAACAAGGTCATGGCCAGAACAGAGCGGCTGATCTATGTGAAAGGGTCATAACATTTTTGCTGAAAAGAAATTCGATGTACTGACTCAATTTTTGGTTCAGACAAGCATATGAATAGATATTCCTGGAATTGGGAGCTGTTCATGATGCGTGTACGGACCATAAAATATACCATGATGATTGTAGGCAGCTTGTTGATCGCGTTAGGCACGAATGCATTTCTGATACCGAACCATGTACTAGACGGAGGCGTTATCGGTATTGCACTGATCGCAAACTATAAGCTTGGTCTTCCAGTCGGATTTGTTATTATCCTGTGCAGCATTCCTATGTTTTTGTCAGCCTGGCTTTTGAACCGGGATATTTTCTATAACAGCTTGACTGGAATGCTCATTTCTTCGTTTATTATCGATCTGTTGTCCCCGCTGCAGTATGGTGTCCCTGCATTTATGAAAGAGGGGGTGCTGGTTTATGCTGCGATAGGGGGAGCTTTAATCGGTGCGGGGCTTGGCCTGATGCTGCGTTTTGAGACAAGCACCGGGGGGACAGACCTGCTGGCTCATTTTATAAGCCGGTATGTGCCGATCAATGTTGGTGTGATTATTCTCTGCATGGATATGATCATTGTCAGTGCAGGCGGTCTGCTGCTGGGCGGCGAAACGTTTGTCCCTTCACTGTTCACGATTGTGGCGGGCGGCTTGTCCACCGGCATATGTACGCTGCAGAGGAAAGCCTTATAAAAAAAAGCTGCTCCACCGCAAAAATGCGAGTGGAGCAGCTTTTTTTATAACTAGTTTTGCTTGGTTTGTTGAAATGCTTCGATGTAAGCTCTCGCTTTATCGGTAATCAGGGAAAAGTCGCCGGTCTTGACCGCATCCTTGGTCAGATCGGAGCCGATCCCGACCGCAAAGGCACCGGCCTTGATCCATTCACCCAGGTTGTCCAGATTTACACCGCCAGTAGGCATGATGTTGGCTTGAGGCAGCGGACCACGCAGAGAAGGGATAACTGATGGTGAATACAGGTTGCCTGGGAACAGCTTCAGAACATCTACACCAAGTTCCAGGGCTGCAGTGATATCGGATACAGTTACTGCACCCGGCATGATTGGCACGCGGTAGCGGTTGCAGAGAATGATTGTTTCACGGTGGAGGCCAGGAGAAACGACGAACTCGGCGCCTGCCAGAATGGTGGCTCTGGCTGTTTCAGGATCCAGGACTGTACCTGCCCCAATAATGGCATAGTTATCAGCTGCGGGATCAGCGGAGGAATACTTTTTCGATAATTCCGTAATGGCTTCAAGAGCGAATGGAACAGTCATTGTAATCTCTATTACCTTAATACCGCCTTCAATCGCTTTCTGTGCCATGGCGACAACTTCAGCAGGAGAATCCGCACGAAGGACGGCGACGACACCCGCTTCATGAATTTGCTGGATTAATTTAAGTTTTTTCATCGTTTTATCCACTCCAATTTGTAGTTGAATTTCAGTTCATGTTAACGCTCGATATGTGCTGTGTTGCCGCGTTCTTGTTCTACTTCCTCCCAGGTTGGCAGCGCCTCCCAGTCCCCGATGGCCTGGATCACCATGGCTCCTGTCAGCACAGCAAGCTGCAAAGCTTCTTCCGTAGAATAGCCTTTAGAGATTCCAGCCAGAAAGCCTGCACAGAATCCGTCTCCTGCACCGACCGTATCGACCACATCATCGACTTTATGGAAGGGAACCGTGATCAGATTGTCCTGTTCCACAATGACATTACCGTCGTTATAGCTTTTTACAACCGTGACGGCATTCAGTTTTCGCAGCTGGCTGAAGATTTCGTTCTCGTCTTCGGTTTGATACAGCAGTTTGCATTCATCAAAACCGGGCAAAAAGTAGTCACAGCTTTCGGCGAGTTCCAGCAGCACGGGCCTAGCCTCTTCAATGCTCCACAGCTTCAGCCGCAGGTTAGGATCAAAGCTGATCTTGACACCGCTTTCTTTACACAGTGAAATAACATGACGGATGGTGTCCAGACAGCTTGGGCTCAGTGCTGCAGTAATACCAGTGAAGTGAAGAATCCGGCTGTCCGCGATATAGGAAGGATCCACAAGATCCGGAGTCATCTTACTGGCTGCTGAACCAGCGCGGTAGTAATAAACCGATGATTTTCCTCTGAATTGTTCACGAAGCATCAAGCCTGTCGGTGCACTTGACGTAAAGCGAGCCCGGGATACATCCACACCCTCACCCCGAAGCGTCTTCACAATGCCTTGTGCGATGGGATCATGACCCAGCTGACCGAACCAGCCTGCTGTGCAGCCCAGTCTCGCCAGACCGATGGCGAGGTTGCTCTCGGCACCTCCGAACGACTGGCTCATTGTACCTCCCTTGCCGATCCCGCGAGGTCCTTGCGGATACAGCAGTCCCATCGATTCACCGAAGGTGATGACATCGAAGCTGCGATGATCCATTAACATGAATACAGTCTCCTCCTCCATATGTATATAGGTTTCCTTTTACTTTACCTGTCCCGGACAAATAACTCAATGAAAAAACCGTTTTCAGCTGGTGGATTCTGAAGATAACAGAATAATATTTGGATAATTAGGGGTAGAATACCGATGATATCATTTCACAATAAAGGAACAGCAGGTTGAAGGGAGAAGATTTGGGTGCAGCAGTGGTTAGAAGTGATATTGCGTACATTAAGCTCTGTCGTGGTCTTGTTTTTGCTGACAAAGCTGCTGGGGAAGAGACAGGCGTCACAGCTTTCTTTTTTTGAATATATTACAGGGATTACAATTGGCAGTCTTGCTGCATATATTTCTCTGGATCTGGAGGCAAACTGGTACCTGGGTATCGTAGCACTGGCTGTATGGGTGGCCGTTACGCTGATGATTGAGTTCGCGCAGATCAAAAACAAACGAGTCCGTGATTTCATCGACTTCAAAGCAAGAGTGTTAATTCGTGACGGGAAGATTCAGGAGCAGAGTCTGAAAAAGGAGCGGATGAGCTCGGATGAGCTGATGGAGCAGCTTCGGAAAAAAAGTGTTTTTGATTTGGCCGACGTAGAATTTGCGATCATGGAATCCAGCGGGGAAGTCAACGTGAGGCTCGTGAGTGAGAAACAGCCGCTCACACCGAAAGATCTGAATATGAATCCATTCCAACAAGAAGAGCCGATGGTGGTCGTGATGGATGGAGAGATCATGGAAGAGCCTTTGAAGCAATCCGGTAAAAGCACACATTGGCTGAATCAGCAGCTGAAGAAGTCCGGTGTTACACCGAAAGAAGTATATCTAGGACAAATCAGTTCGGAAGGATCACTGAATTTGGATTTATATAATGACAAAAAACCGCTGCCGGAGCAGAAGAACCAACCGGGTTCCCTGTATGCTGCTTTAAAACAATGTGAGGTTGAGCTGGAGCTGCTCAGTCTTTCGGCATCCAACGCGCAGGCCAAACAGCAGCTGCAAGAATATGGAGATCGCCTGCATGACTTGCTGCATGAGGCAAAGCCGCTGCTAAAGTCCAAGAAACAATAAGAGGCGGTATATTTGGCTTTCATATGGAATAGGATAAGGCGATGGTAAAACCAGCAGGCAGGGGCAAATAATCAGCCGCTTATATCAAGAAATAGAAGTTGGTGTCCCGGGTCTGCTGGTTATTACACTATATGATATGCCAATTGCTTACATAAAAAGAACCCTTTTACGGAAGCGCTTTCAAAATAGTGGACTTATTTATAATGTAGGCCAGGCCTTCTAGGTGAGGACAGGCTTCTTTTTCATGTGATATAGTAAATACCAGTGAAATTGCAAGGAAGGTTGGAAGATCATGAAGAAGAAGTCAGGCAAGTTATTTGAGCAGGTGAGAGAGCAGGTCATTCGCATTATACTGGATCAGGGTTTAAAACCTCATGATCCCATCCCGTCAGAGGGAGAACTGGGAACACGCTATGGAGTCAGCAGGATGACAAGCAAGCTTGCACTGCAAGCGCTTCAGGATGAGGGGGTCGTATATCGGCTGCCGCGGAGAGGAACCTTTCTGGCAGATATTGACCGGGAGGAGCTCAGGCAGATGCTGGACGACCCTTCGACTTCGTATGCTTCTTCGGAACGCAATGACAGCATTCAAATTGCCCTGATCGTGCCTGGAATCGATGATTATATCGGAAAGATGCTCATATCTATAGAAAAAGCGGCTGCCGAGGAGGGCATGTCGGTTGTCATCAAGGTTGTGCAGCATGAGCAAGAGGAGGCGGCAGCCGTGCAGTGGTTCTCGGAGCGCAAAGAAATTTCCGGAATTCTGCTGTTTCCGGTAGACCGTACCATATGCAGGGACCACCTGCTTCGGCTAAAGCTGCAAAAATATCCGGTCGTGATCCTGGACCGTCTGTTCGAGGAAATCCATTTTGACAGTGTCAGTCATGACCATTATAAAGGGGCATATGATATGACCTCTTACCTGCTGCAGCTCGGGCACAGGGAGATCGGATTCATTTCAGGACCGCTTCTCGAGGTGAAGAGCAGGAAGGAGCGTTATCAGGGATACCTCGATGCGCTGCTGGAAGGAAAAGTGGACGTTCAGCATGAAGTGATCCTTATCCGGGATGAGCCCTGGGATCAGAAGGAAGGACATCAGGAACGTGTGCAGTGGATCAAGTCTTTTCTGGAAGGCAGCCGCAGATTGACCGCAGTCCTTTGTGCTGACGATTATCTGGCTGTTTCGGCCATGCATGCAGCGCTTCAGCTTCACAAGCGTATACCACAGGACCTGTCAATTTCAGGGTTTGCAGATCACAATATTCTGGAATATGCTCCGGTCCCCATGACAACAGTCGCCCAGCCAATGGATAACTTTGGGAAAGAGGCCGTTCGTCTCCTTGTTAACCGGCTGATTCAGCCGGAATCCAAATCGGTAACGGTACGGCTGCCCACCATATTAGTGATTCGTGATTCAGTCCATGAACGGCATTAAGCCGGGCATGGGCTATTTTGGCTCCATTCTTAGATTTTTAATTGATATTGAATCTGATATATTTATATCTGTGATATATTAATTGATATAGTAAATGTATTGGAGGAGCAGATAATATGCCATATGAACCGTTTAACCTGGATCGACTAAGAGAAATGAAGGATATGATTGAGCAGCATATATATCAGGAATTGGCACCGCTACACGTTAACGCATGGGTTACGAAGGAACCTGTTTCATTTGAACAACGGACAACAGGAGAGCTGCTGACAGATTTGAAGCCTGGCATGAAATGGGGCGAGTTGTGGGATTGCGCATGGTTTCATTTTGAAGGCTACATCCCTTCTGAAGCTGCCGGACAAAAGGCTGTACTGTTGATTGATGTCAATGGCGAACTGTGTCTGGTCGATGAGGCAGGGACGCCGAGACAAGGTTTAACGAATGTGAATTCGGAATTCGAGACAGCACTAGGCAAGCCTGGAAAACGAGTGGTACATATCACAGAGCAAGCGACCGGTGGAGAGCAGATTGATTTGTGGGGAGATGCCGGCTGCAATGATCTGTTCGGCAGATACCGCAGCGGTACACTGAAAGAAGCCGTCATAGCACTTTGCCGCGAGCAGGTCCGTGCCCTTTATTATGATGTGGAAGTGCTGCTGGAGCTGGCGGAGCGGCTGCCGGAAAATGCCTCGAGACGTGCGCAGATTCTGCAGGCGCTCTATGAAGCTTCGCTGATATTCACTGAGGGATTTCATGAGCATGAAGTGGATCATGCCCGGGAAATTCTGTCCGTACCACTGGCGAAACGCGGAGGTGACCCTACCTTGACAGTCAGCGCTGTTGGCCATGCTCATATGGATTTGGCCTGGCTGTGGCCGATCCGGGAAACGATCCGCAAGGGTGCACGGACGTTCTCTACTGTTCTCCAAATGATGGAACGTTATCCGAACTATGTTTTTGGAGCCAGTCAGCCGCAGCTGTATCAATGGATCAAGGATCATTATCCGGCCCTGTATGAGCAGGTAAAGGCTCGGGTAGAGGAAGGCCGATGGGAGCTTCAGGGAGCAATGTGGGTAGAGCCTGACTCCAACGTGTCCGGCGGCGAGGCATTGGTTCGCCAGATTCTCTACGGACAGCGGTTTTATCAGGAAGAGTTTGGGCAGACGGTGCGTTCGCTGTGGGTACCGGATATTTTCGGGTACACCGCAAGTCTGCCGCAGCTATTGAAGAAATCGGGCATCGATTTTATGGTGACACAGAAACTGTCCTGGAATATGCATAACGACTATCCGCACCACACGTTTTTCTGGGAAGGAATTGACGGCAGCAAGGTACTGACGCATTTACCGCCTGAAGACACTTATAACTCTCCGGCTGCGCCAAGATCTCTGCTCAAGATTGAACAAGAGTACCATGACAAGAACGTATCGGACCGGGCGCTTCTGCTGTTTGGAATCGGGGACGGCGGGGGAGGTCCGGGTGAAGAGCATCTGGAACGCCTGGAGCGGGAACATAATCTCCTTGGCCTTCCGCCGGTAGTACAAGAAACGTCAGCTTCTTTTCTCGACAAGCTGAATGAACGTGCAGCGTATTACAAAACCTGGCACGGCGAGCTGTACCTGGAGAAGCATCAGGGAACCCTCACGACACAGGGACGGAATAAGCGGTATAACCGCCTTATGGAAAAGGCGCTGCGTGAATTGGAGTTCGCGGCTGTGCTTGCCAAGCAGCTGTGCAAGGTGCCGTATCCGAAGGCAGAGCTTGAAGCGTTGTGGAAAGAGACGCTGTTGTATCAGTTCCATGATATTCTGCCTGGATCATCCATCAAGAGGGTGTATGATGAGTCTCTCGCCAGATATCAGATCCTGCTGGACCGTACGGAAGCGCTGATCGCGGAACGCTACGCGGCTGTGGCTTCATATGCGACGAAGGGCAGGGAAGAATCCTCTGTGGTCTTCAACTCGCTGCCATGGGAACGAAAAGAGTGGATGGAGCTGGAAGGGAACTGGCATCAGATTGTAGTGCCGTCCATGGGTTATGCTGTTGTAAGCGCAGCGGATCAGGCTGTATCAGCCGCCAATCCCGTTTCTGTTCTTTCCGCAGCGCCACAGCACCTCGAGAATGATCTGCTGCGCGTTGAATTCCAAGAAAACGGCTCCATCTCATCTATCTATGACAAGCCAAACCGGCGCGAGCTGCTGCCTACGAATGATCAAGCCAATGTGCTTACCCTTTACGATGACCGGGGCGGTGATGCATGGGACTTCCGCAGTGATTATCGCAGCCGGCCGAGCTGCCAGCTGAAAGCTGCCTCCGTGCAGGCTGGAGTTCATGGTGCGCAGGCTTATGTGGATCAAACGTATACCTTTGGCAGTTCCATGCTGCAGCAGCGGATTATTTTAACCTCCGGCAGCGCAAGGCTTGATTTTCAGACAAAAGTGAATTGGCAGGAGAATCAGAAAATGCTGCGGGCATCATTCCCGTTAGATGTGCGGGCCGGTGAAGTCACAAGCGAGATTCAATTCGGGTCCATCAAACGGCCAATTCACCGCAATACTTCATGGGATTTTGCACGCGACGAGATTTGTGCCCATCATTGGATTGATCTCTCAGAGAGTGGATATGGAGTCGCACTTTTGAATGACAGTAAGTACGGGTTCCGTGCAGATGACCAGGGACTGGATATCAACCTGCTGAGAAGCCCGGGTTATCCCGATGAAACGGCTGACCGGGCACAGCATGAATTCACTTATTCAATTCTGCCTCATCAGGGAAATGCGGAACAGGCTTCTGTCTACAAGGCGGGTTATGAACTGAATGTACCGCTTCGAACTATACGGGCTCACTCTATATTGAAGCAGGCGAGTGAGGCATCACAGCGTGTTTTATCAGCCTTTGAGGTGGATCATGAGCATGTCATGATCGAAGCGGTTAAGCAGGCAGAGGACAGTGATGCTGTTGTGGTGAGACTGTATGAAACTTCGGGAAGCCGGGCAGACGGACATCTCCAGCTGCATTGGCCTGTGTCGGCAGTGGAGGAAGTGAATCTGATGGAAGAACATGAGAAAGAGGTTATGGTGTCTGGAGGGTGTGCTGCCTTTACCCTTACACCGTTTGAGATCAAGACATATAAAATTCATTTGAAATAATGTCCATATTTTAACCCTTTTTCCTAGTAACTTCGCTATGATGTACATATGACTCAGTTACAGGAAGGAAACGAATGAGATGAAGAAATTATTAGGTTCTTTGATGGCTTCTGTACTGCTCTCGTCCGTTATTCATTCAGGAAACGGAGCTTTCGCGGATGCGCGGCAGGAGCTGTCACTGCGTATGGATCATCAAATGGTGAATATGGATGTTCAGCCGGTAGTTAACAACGGGGAAGTTTTCCTTCCCATTTATATAATTCGAGATTGGCAAGGCATACAGCTTCAATGGAATCAGCTCGATAAATCACTCACGGCTTGGGCTGGCGGTCAGCGTTATGTACTCACGAACGGCAGTGATGAGGTATCCACCACAGCCGGAAGAGATATCCAACTGACGCATCCTGTTTATATTGAACAGGGCAGAGTGATGGTGCCGTTGTCACTGTTCAAGAGACTTACTGGAGCTGCCGTTGTGGTTGGTGGTGAGCAGGAAGTTGTCAAGGTTAACAGCGGCGGCAGACGGCCGCTCGCGTACGGTGACTCACGCAAAGATGTCAAAATATTCGGAAACAACGAGAAAGATGGCGTGTATCATGGCCTGAGCTTGGAAATTGGCGGCAAACAGCACCATTTTCCGTGGAGCACACCTACAGGGTGGAAGGAGATACCCCAGCTGATCGAAGCTGATCTTACGAATGATGGAGAAGAGGAAGTCACGGTGCTTCTGAACCAAGGTTCAGGCACTGGCGTCCATGCTCAGGATGTACATGTAATCCGTGCCAAGGACCTTACTGAGATTCCAGTACAGTCATTCAAGGAAATTGTGAAGGAGAAGGTAAGCTCTGCCATAAAGCATCAGAATGGTGTGCTGACGGTCACAGTGACAGCAGACGGCAGAGAGATGACACTTGAAATCCCTGATGAAGACGGCAGCCGTACGGATCATTCGGCTGTGGGTTTCGGGTCGGTTGTTTATCACAGCATCGAGAACGGCAAGCTGGTACTGCGTCTTGGCGGTAGTATTTCACCTTCTGAATTTGTCGGTGAACTGGTAATTACCTACAGATGGAGTCAGGACAAGCTGACCGCGGAGAGCGTGCAATTCATCCTCTTCCCTGAATATCAGCGAGAATAATCTCCAGGCAGGCCGCGATCGGAATGATTGGAAGCGGTGTTCCCTTTAATGTTCGAGGCTTGATCAGAACCTATACCTGCGGGTTTCGGTTTCAATCCTCCCTTAAACTTTAGGATGATCAAGTACACCACCGGGATCAGGGCGATGACTATCCAGAACAGGACTGCGGCAAAGGAGCTAAACTGCTTTTGATATAATGCTGGGTTCAGGCCGAGTTGGTAAGCTGATATGCTGGCCGACCCTCCAAGCAGGGTGATGAGAGGCTTTTCCATTTCCAGGCCGTGGACATTGAGCAGCTTGGCCATGATATGAGCACCAATCTGAAGCAGAAATGAACTGTGTATAAACATGGATGTTGCCCATAGTCCGATAATGATCGGATCGGAGTTGCCCAGCAGGCCTGTAATGGAACTTCGGATCAGCTCAACGAGCGGATATTGAAGGATCCGGGCCAGTTCAAGTCCGAAATTCAATAGTGTCAGCCCCCATTCAATCACGACAGCGAGGGTAATCAGCATAACAGAGCAGGCCAGATTACGGAAAGCCTGACGGTTGATTTTAATTAACGGAGCCAGAAATAAGAATACAATCCATTCTCCGACAAAAGACAGGGAGAACAGGATTTGCTTCCATACTGAGCCAAAATTATGATGGGTGATCATCCCCGGCAGCCAATCGTAATGAGCATCTTTACTGAACGAAGCCAGAGTGAGAACAATCGAAAATATGGTGAGAAAAAACAATCCATCCGCCATATAGATTAATGGAACGATCCCCCATCGGGCGGTAATGATGATGACAAACCCCAATACGATCTGGATGACCCACTGCGGTGTTGCCCTCATATAATTGGAACCATAGAAGAGTGTGAAACTCTCAATATCTACGGCTACATAGGTGATTATCCAGAAGACAATGAGAATCAGAACGAGGGTATGCGGCCACTTTCCGACAATACGCTCTCCAAAATACAGCCAGGAGGTTTCAGGGTCCGCCATTCCTAGACGTACCGTACAATACAGGAGCAGCAAGCTGCAGATCATGGCGCCTATTATAGATATCCAGCCTAAATAGCCTGCGCCTGCCAGCAGCGGGGGGATTAAATAAGCCGTAGGCTGGGAGTTCAAGTAGATAAATGCAAATCGAAACAATTGCCAAGGGGACTGGCGCATATATCCTCATCCTTCCAGAAGAGAGTTAGACCATCCAAGCATCAGTTCTATCACGTCGAACGGATTAGGCCATCCGTAAATGTGGGATGCGCCTGCGTTCCATGCGATCATAGGCACAATAAACCATAGGATACGGTACACTTTGCGCTTTTTCTCCTTAGTAGGCTGTTCCTTGCGGAGCAAGAACCAATCGACTACTGCAAGCGAGCAAAAAATCAGACAGAACATGAGCCTGGCTCCTTTTAAAGTGAAGTGCTAAAACTGCAGCATATGTTAACTATCCAGTCTGCATATCTGTATTGCGGATATCCAGCTTCAGCTTGATCTGGAACTCCACTTGATTTTTATAATTACCTGCCCAATCCTGCTTCAGCTCCTGCCAGACATCCGGATATCTGGCATTCAAGAGCTGCCCGATTTTAAGAATGTCGGCCCCGTTTTCTTGGGAAATTGTTAGAGCTTCTCTTAGATGTCCACCGATCTGATCATTTAACTCCTTAATAATATAGGTGTTGGATTCCGTAGGTTCTCTGCGCTTGTCATCTTTCAAAGACAAGACGTCAGCGGTTCCTCGAAGTTTGATGGTTACCAGCGGGCCTGATGATGTCATGGAAATCGTTTTGGAAGATTCACTGTGTGTAAATAGAACACTGGCTTTACTCCTGCCTCCATCCCACAAAACACTGTACACAGGTCTGTAGATGGGGGTCTTCCGGCTGCCGATTGCCCAGGCGATGACCCGGGTCTGCTGTATGTTCAGCACAGATTTGAGACGAGTACTATCAAAAAGCCCGATTCCATCCACGCCAGCCCATTTCTCGGTCTTGCTCTGACTGGACACGGGTTTTTCGGTAATCGAAAGTTGATTCATGGCATATCCGGTGCCTGCCATATATCCTGACAGGCAGTCCTTCAATGTCGTTCCCATCACATTATTTTGAACAGCGAAACGCTTCAGAACCGTAGAAGGCATTGTTTCAAAAACCGGAGTAAGCTCAGATGCAGATCTTGCATCCTGCGGGGAAATCATAACAAATGTGCTGTAATCAAGAGCACGTTCCCTGAGCGTCCAATTGAACAAGTCCTCTAGACCAGCACGTGCAAGACGATTGCCGATGACAATGACCCGGGTATGGCTGAAGTCCAGCTTTCGGGTCATCTGTCTCTGAATGGCATTCAAAGCGAGAGGGATGGTTGGGGCTGATTCTGTGACGAGTGCAAAAGGTTGTCCCTGGCCGCTGCCGCTGCCAGCCCCATTGCTCAGACGATTGGGCAGCGGACTGCTGATCGTTACGGTATATTCGTTTTTTTCCACATCCTTATCCAGGTAAAGGGACAGGACGAAGAGCTGATCATTGATTTCAACCTTGGCCAGACAGCCGGTCAGTAATAGAACGGGAAGAACGGAAGAAATGGCGATCCACCAGCGTCTCATTTTTTACGGAGCCTCCTTTTGTTCTTGGCATGAAAGGCATAAGGGCGCCTGGTCATCATGTAAGAGGGAGCACGAAACAGCATATCTCTCCATTCAGAGAAAACGATCGGAGCGAATGGCTGCATATAGGGAGTTCCGAATGTGTTCAATGAGCACAGGCGGCTGTAAATAATAAATGTCGCAGCCAGCACTCCAATCAAACCCATCGTTCCGCCCAGAATAAGAAGTGCAAAGCGGAGCAGCCGCAGTGAAAGTCCCAATTCATAATGAGGGACGATGAAAGCGGCAATCCCGGTAATCGAGACGACAATGACCATCGGAGCAGACACCACTCCAGCTGAAACAGCGGCCTGTCCGATAACGATGGCACCAATGATGGAAATCGTCTGTCCGACTGGCTTGGGTATACGGGTTCCAGCTTCTCGAAGCGCTTCAAAGGTCAGCTCCATCAGCAAGGCTTCGACCAATGCCGTGAAGGGGATGTTTTCCCGGGCAGCTGCAATGGTAAGCAGCAGGTCAGTCGGAATGATCTCGGGCTGAAATGTGCTGATCGAGACGTACAATGCTGGAAGAAGCACGGAAACTAGGGCGAACACGAACCGTACCATACGGATCCAGCTGGCGTAAATAAAACTCTGATAATAGTCCTCGGAAGACTGCAGAAGGCTGAACAGTGTAGTAGGTACAATCTGAGCGGAAGGTGTACCTTCGAGCAGGATGCCTACCCTGCCCTCAAGAACGGCAGATGCGACTGAATCCGGACGTTCGGTATATTGGAACTGGGGAAACGATGTTTTACGGGTAATCTTGAATTGCTCTGAAATAAAACTGACACCGAGGACACCGTCTACATCAATATTTTTGAATTGTCGATCCAGTACTTGAAGCAGTTTTTTATCGCACAACCCTTCTAAATAAACAACATATAATGGGGTTTTGGTATACCGACCGATTTGATAACGTACGACTTTGAGCTCAGGGTGACGGATTTTATGACGTAACAGAGATAAATTCACATCAACGTCTTCGATAAAGGATTCCCGCGGTCCAATGACAACCTGCTCGTTCTGGGATTCCTGAACTGTTCGCTTCTGATATTTGGGTATCGTAAAGATCATACAAGAAGGCAGGGAGTTGACAATAAGAACTGCACTTCCTGCTGTTATCGCTTCGGCTGCAGTAAGGGGATCTTTCTCGTCCTTCATAGGCCAGGGAAATAAAGTATCTGAGTGTATGACTTCCATAAAGGGTCTGGTTCCAGGTTCATTGAGCAGAAGCAGAGGGCGGATAATTTTTTCCTGAAGCATAACAATATCCACAATCGAACGGATATATATAAATGTACATTCCACGTCCTGAACTTGAACTGGAAAATAAGTCACATCATCATTGCAGCTCAAATAATTCTTCAGTTCCTGAAACAAAGTGTTGGAAGTATCCAAGAATGTCCCCTCCTCTTATCCGTCGTATGACTGAGATGCCAGTGTTTTCATAGGATGCCGGGAGTATAAGGATGTTATGCATGAGATTACTTCATGTGAAAAGCGGTTGGCCGGGGATTGATTCATGTTGCCCGTCAGCGGAAAAATAGGTTACAATACCTTATGTACTATGCAATATTCAGAATATATAAAGGAGTGAGTTATTATGACTACTGTTACAACTCAGGATTTCTATGCAATTATAAAAGAACGTCATTCTGTTCGAAAATATGATCCATCTGTTAAGATTTCACGCGAGGAAATGAACGAAATGCTGGCGGAAGCAGCATTGGCTCCCTCGTCCAGCAACCTTCAGCCATGGCGGTTTCTCGTTATCGACGACCAGGAACTGAAAGAGAAGCTGCATCCGATCGCGTTCAACCAGGAGCATGTATTGACCGCTTCAGCCGTCATCGCGGTTTTTGGTGACATGAGATGGTACGAGAAGGGTGAGAAAATTTACTCGCTGTCCGTTGAAGCCGGTTATATGACAGAGGATGTGAAGGAGCGCTTCGTCAATAATTCTGTGAACATGTATGCCAATCTAGGTGATGATGTCAAGCAGAGCATTGTGGATTGTTTATTGCATACTAAGAATGCCGAGAATCGCAGCGTAAAAATGCTCAAGTAGATGCAAAAATAAAGAGGCACTTGTCAGCACCAC
>NZ_JABBPN010000006.1 GCF_012933385.1 Paenibacillus lemnae | reverse complement strand
AAACTCAAACAGCGCGCGCCGATTGAGTTTCGGCACGCGCTGGCTGCTTAGTTTTTTTCATCTGTCTACTTGACAGGGGTATGACCAATAGTATGGTTGGTTTCTTAATGCTGCCATTTGCATGAATAGCGACTATGATCAATGAATATCTCTGAATATGCCTACAACTTTACCGAGGATGGATACATGGTTCAGGCGCAAAGGTTCGTAAGAAGGATTCTCGGGCTGAAGGCGGATATGATCTTTCTCTTTGTAAAAGGTCTTCACCGTAGCTTCATCCTCTTCTGTCATGGCCACGACGATATCACCATTATCTGCGGTTTGCTGCTGCCGCACGATGACATAGTCACCATTCAGAATCCCCGCTTCCAGCATGCTGTCTCCTGATACCGAAAGCATAAATACTTTATCTTCTCCCACGAAATGATGGGGAAGCGGGAAGTAGTCCTCAATATTCTCAGTTGCTGTAATCGGAACACCTGCGGTTACTTTTCCGACTACTGGAACTCTGGAGATCGTTTGAGTGAAGAGGTTGCTGGATTCTGATTCTTCCTGACCTAGCAATTCAATGGCTCTAGGTTTGGTAGGGTCACGACGAATGAGCCCTTTCTTCTCCAAGCGGTCTAAATGGCCGTGCACCGTTGAACTGGAAGCTAAACCAACGGCTTCCCCAATCTCCCGAACGGAAGGTGGATATCCCTTGCTTCGTACCTCTGTGCGAATGAATTCCAATATGGCCAACTGACGGCTGGATATCTTCGACATACCTTATCAACCCCATTTATGTAACGTTTGGTAAAATTATAACATAGAACTACCGTTCGCACAAACATAAGTTCTAAAAAATAACAGAACAATTGTTCGCAAACCTCTTGAAACAAACAAACGTTCGTGATATAGTTTCTTTATAAGAACACTTGTTTGGGAGATGATGAATCATGTTGAGATACAGTTCATATCAGAGTATTTACGATCAGTCCGCGAAAGATCTGGAAATTACCCAATCCAAATTCAGTCAAGCAATTCATCATATAAAGAGTTATAGTGTCAACAAATTGTTAGGTGTACTGTTCGTATTTCTTTTAGGATTCACAAGTGCATTTACCGTTTTTGCAGGGAGCCCGGAACAGCCTGTGGGTGAACGTAATGTAATTGTACAATCAGGGGATTCGCTATGGAACATTGCTACAAACCATAAACCAGCAGGAATGGACACTCGTGAATATGTGAAAGCTATTGCTAAATACAACGGCATACAGGGACCGGATATTCAATACGGTGACGTAATAGCTTTACCTCTATATTAATGTCAGATCAATATGTCATTTTGTTATATATACAGGGAATAGTAATGCTATAATAAAATAAATTATGGATGTCACTGAGCTTAGTCAAGGTTTATTTCTTGACAAGCTCTTTTTCACATGTCAAAGTTAAGAATGAATTTTTTATTGGAGGGAATCTCATGGATATCGACGCATTAGTTGAACGTATTAACGCTTTGGCACGAAAGAACAAGAACGAAGGGTTAACAGAGCAGGAGCAGAAAGAACGTTCCGAGCTTCGTGAATTGTATCTGAACAATATAAGAAGAAATTTCAGACAGCAGCTCGACTCCATTGAGTGGGTTGATGAAGACAAGGATAATAACGGATTGAAACACTAATACAACGAATTAGAGGGGGAGACAGATGTCTCGTTCGTGGGAAAGAAAAGTAAACAAGAATATGGCTCAGGTGAACAAACAGCGCAAGAAAAGTGGTCAAACATCCATTGGTCATACTGCAGCCATTAATGGTAAGGAAGGCGACTTATTTAAAGGGCGTAAATATGTTCTTCCGCTCGTACTGCTTGCATTGGCTGGTCTTTACGCGCTGTTAGGTATGGCAACGGGAGAGGAGAGCGGAAGTACTGCAACGATGACTTACATTGGTGTCGGCTTGTATGTTTTGCTGGCTGTGATGATTTTTTTAAGAAAGCCATTTTTGAAGGTTGAGCGAAGCGCGGTTTCTACGTTTAAATTCAACCGGGAACGCAAACTTTCTGCTTCCGAAATATCCAAAATTCGAATTTTGCGCGGTTCAGTTGTGATTGAAACTCCCGTCAAAGGTGGGAACTGGGTCTTCTCCCGGTTAATTAACCGGTATGATACGGAAGCAATGGGGATTAGAATGGAAGAGTTTGCTAAGGTGAATCAAATACCTGTAGAACACGAGTAATAGTTACTCATGATTAACTGTATATAGAGAGGGAGATGGAGATGCCGGCAGCTGCTGTTTTATTTGATTTGGATGATACTTTATTATGGGATGAACGAAGCGTGGAGGAAGCTTTTGCCGCCACATGTCAGGCTGCAGCGGATGCTGTTGATGTCGATGAGCATGAGCTGCTGCTTGCGGTTCGAGAGGAAGCGCGTCTGCTTTACGAATCTTATGAAACTTTTGAATTCACCAAATTGATTGGTATTAATCCGTACGAAGGTTTGTGGGCGAACTTTACCGCTGGCGAACAACCTGAATTTCGAAAGCTTCAGGAGCTGGCACCTACATATCGTAAAGCATCATGGACCAACGCTCTAGCTAAACTGGGTATTACTAATGATGAGTTAGCGGGTGCCTTGGCAGAGCAATTTGCGGCTGAACGGAGAAAACGTCCATATGTCTATGAAGAGACTTTCGAAGTTCTCAAATCACTGCAGGGGCGGGTGAAGCTGCTGCTTCTTACGAACGGAAGTCCGGATCTGCAGCAAGAGAAGCTGGATGGTGTGCCTGATCTTGTTCCATATTTTGATCACATTGTAATTTCAGGCAGTTTCGGTAAAGGAAAACCGGATCCGTCAATATTTACGCACGCGCTTGGTTTAATGGAGATTTCGCCTGAGGAAGCTGTTATGGTAGGGGACAAGCTGACAACAGACATTAAGGGTGGCAATGCAGCAGGCCTCACAACGGTTTGGGTGAACCGGACACAGCGTCCAAAAGATCCAGAAATCGTTCCTGACTATGAGGTGAAAAATCTGAATGAACTTCACGAGATTTTAAAATCTTTGTAAAGTGTTGAAGTCAACAATTCAGTATAATGCAGCACTTAGAGCTGACTCGGTGATCCGGGTCAGCTCTTTTTTATGTTTCACATCTTTCACATTAGGTAATTATATAGATGCACGATTGCAGTATTACGAAGGAGGAATGAGATATGAAAGTAGCGGTATTTGGAGCGAATGGACAAATTGGCCGTATTTTTACGGAAAAATGGTTGAAAGAAGATAATAGCAGTATAAGAGCTTTGATCCGCAGCAAGGACCAGGCAAGCTTTTTTGAAGAAAAGGGTGCTGAAACCAAGCTGGTTAATTTAGAAGGCACTGTTGATTCATTAACCCAGGCGATCGACGGGTGCGATGCCGTCGTATTCACTGCTGGATCCGGGGGTTCTACCGGTCCTGACAAGACGCTGCTCATTGACCTCGATGGAGCTGTCAAAGCAGCTGAAGCAGCAAAGCAAGCAGGTATACAGCGTTTCATCATCGTCAGTGCTATGGGTGCAGGGGAGCGTGAGCGCTGGAGTGACAGCATCAAGCCATATTATGCAGCAAAACACTATGCCGACGCTGCTGTCCAGGAAAGTGGACTGTCATACACAATTATTCGACCAGGAGGTCTGCTGAATGATCCGGGAACAGGTCGTATACAAGCCGCAGAACAGCTGGAGAGCGGCAGTGTATCCCGTGAAGATGTGGCAGAGGTTATTGTGGCATCCTTAAAAAATAAAAGCACAGAAAATCGTGCATTTGAAGTCATTGCCGGTGATTCAGAAATTAATGAAGCACTGCAGCACCTGTAATTGTGTCAAATTCTCGCCTTCAAAGCAGCTTACCCGGCTGTTTTGAAGGTTTATTTTGTTTTAAATAGCAAAGAGAGTCACACAATTGTAAGTGATCCTTAACGCTGCAGAAGTATTTGTCAGGTATAATGTAACTATAATGATGATCTGACACGAGGTGAAAAAATGAAACGTTCGGCCTCAAACAAGAAAATAAAGGTGAACTGTGCTTTGATTTCCGCATTAATTCTGACAGCGATCGCGCTTGGAGGTTGTAGTAATGGAAATGCAGGCGACAGCGATACGTTAGTGATGGAGGATCCGATTATTGTAGATCTGTCACTAAGCAAGGAATCTGCAGGCAAGGATGAAAAAGTGAAGTTTACAGCAAATGTCTCCCAATCTGGAGTCCCGGTGGAAGATGCTGACAAGGTAGAGTTTGAAATTCGTCAAGAAGGCGGAGGGTTGCAAATCACGGTTCCTGCCCGGCATTCGGAAGAAGGGTCATATATCTTGGAAAAGTCATTTCAGAAGCCAGGTACATATTTGATTATTTCACATGTAACAGCTCGTGGACAACATTCCATGCCGATGAAAGAACTGAAAATTGTTCCTTGATTTGCTGATAACAAAAGCAGCACTCTTGGCTCTTATTGGCCAGGAGTGCTGCTCTTTAATATGTTCGGGTTAATAAATTAGTTCAAGCCCGGGTTAGGGACAGGTGTAGCTACCCAGCCATTCTCTTCAATGAACAGACGAACAGCAATGATCTGCTTATTGTCCATCAAGGTGAAGAAATGCGGTGTGTTCTCTGGTACGGAAATTACATCGCCAGGTTCGAGCTCTACATTGAAGTAGCCGATGTCGCCGGCGCCTTTAATGATGAAAATCCCTTTGCCGCCAACAATAGCGCGGATCTCATCTTCCGTATGCGTATGAACTTCTTCAAATTTCTGCAAAAGTTCTTCCAGGTTAGGTGTTGATTCGGAAAGCGTAATAACATCCCAGATTTTATAACCGCGGCGAGCTGCCAAATCACGTATTTCTTCATCATAAATATCGAGGATTTTCTTCTTATCATCGTCACTAAGACTGAAATTGGATTGAAGATCTTGTGGAAGCTTATCCATATTCCAATGTTCGTAAACGACTTCTTGGGCGTTTAAAAATTCACGAACATTTTCCTGTCCGGTGATTCTTTCGTTCGTGTTGCGGATAACGATTTCTGCCATTGTCTTATCCCTCTTTCTCCACTTGGATTAATAAGTATTATAATGATTTCAAGATGGTTTGTCATCCTTTACAACCCATTTTATATGATTGTGAAGCATAATTCACGTCATATTCATTCTTTTCTAATGAAATCAATTCTGTTACACTAAGATTTAACGTTTTGAGGGGAGGTTCATATTTTGATTAAGCCAAGTTTACAAGAAATGCTAAAAGAACGAATATTAATCCTGGATGGTGCTATGGGCACGATGATTCAACAGGAGGACCTCTCACAGGATGATTTTGGCGGCGAAGAGCTCGATGGATGCAATGAAATGTTGGTGCTGGAGCGCCCTGACATTATTCAATATATACACGAGAAATATCTGGAAGCTGGCGCAGATCTGATCGAAACCAATACATTTGGTGCTACGTCTGTTGTCCTGGCTGAATACGATATCCCGCATCTCGCAAAAGAGATTAATCTGGAAGCCGCCCGTCTTGCCCGAGCAGCGGTCGAGAAATTTTCAACCCCTGAGAATCCAAGGTATGTAGTGGGCGCCTTAGGTCCTACTACGAAAACCCTTTCTGTTACCGGTGGAGTTACTTTTCAGGAACTAATTGAAAGCTATGAAGAGCAGGTGTTAGCCCTGATCGAAGGAGGAGTGGATGCTCTTCTTCTGGAAACATCTCAGGATACGCTTAACGTCAAAGCAGGCACGATTGGTATTCGTCAAGCCTTTGACAAGACAGGCATACAGCTCCCGGTCATGATATCGGGTACGATCGAACCGATGGGGACGACACTAGCCGGTCAAAACATTGAAGCATTCTATATTTCCCTGGAGCATGTCAATCCCATTTCGATCGGACTAAACTGTGCAACAGGACCCGAGTTCATGCGTGATCATATCCGCTCCCTCTCGGAAATGTCCAGTTCAGCGATCAGCTGTTACCCGAATGCAGGTTTGCCGGATGAGAACGGCAATTATCACGAATCTCCGGAATCATTAGCGCAAAAAATGGGTGCCTTTGCGGAAAAAGGCTGGCTTAACATCGCTGGCGGCTGCTGTGGTACAACACCGGATCATATTCGGGCTTTGCGCGAAGTGATGAGTCAGTATCCTCCGAGACCGTTAACTGGCAGTCACCTGCCCGCACTTTCCGGAATTGAACCGGTATATATAGAACAGGAAAACCGGCCATATATGGTCGGAGAGCGTACAAACGTTTTGGGATCCCGTAAGTTCAAGCGTCTCATCGTGGAAGGGAAATATGAAGAGGCGTCTGAAATTGCCAGGGCTCAGGTCAAGAATGGTGCACATATTATTGACGTGTGTGTTCAAGATCCGGATCGTGAAGAAACAGAAGATATGATTGCTTTTCTGGAGCTGGTCGTCAAGAAGGTCAAGGTTCCGCTCATGATTGATACCACGGATCCCGAAGTAATCGATTTGGCCCTCAGCTATTCACAAGGTAAAGCGATTATTAACTCCATTAACCTTGAAGATGGTGAAGAAAAGTTTGAAAAAGTAACACCTATGCTTCATAAGTATGGTGCTGCGGTCGTCGTGGGGACGATCGATGAAAGCGGACAGGCCATTCATCGTGATGACAAGCTGAAGGTGGCTCGCCGCTCCTATGACCTGTTGGTAAATAAGTATGGAGTTAACCCACATGACATTATCTTTGATACACTCGTGTTCCCGGTAGGTACCGGAGATGAGCAGTACATCGGTTCTGCACAGGAGACCATTGAAGGTATAAGAGTGATCAAAGAAGCCATGCCGGAATGCCACACCATATTGGGTATCAGCAATGTATCTTTCGGTCTACCGGAAGCGGGAAGAGAAGTCCTGAATTCTGTATTTTTATATGAGTGCACGAAGGCGGGACTGGATTATGCCATTGTGAATACAGAAAAGCTGGAACGATACGCTTCCATTTCGGAAGCAGACCGCAGACTGGCAGAAGACCTGATCTACCGGACCAATGACGATACATTAGCCGCTTTTGTAGCTGCTTTCCGTAACAAGAAAGTGGAGAAGAAAGAAAAAATATCCAACTTATCGCTTGAAGAGCGTTTGGCTTCTTATGTAGTGGAAGGAACCAAGGAAGGGCTTATTCCTGACCTGGATGCAGCTCTGCAGAAGTATGGACCTCTTGAAGTTATCAATGGCCCGCTGATGGAAGGTATGTCAGAGGTAGGCAGACTGTTTAACAACAATGAATTGATCGTTGCTGAGGTATTGCAAAGTGCAGAAGTGATGAAGGCATCGGTTTCATATTTGGAGCCTTTCATGGAGAAAGATGAGACTTCTGTTAAAGGGAAAATCATGCTGGCCACGGTTAAAGGCGATGTGCATGATATCGGCAAAAACCTTGTGGAAATCATCCTTGCCAACAATGGTTACGATATTGTCAATTTGGGTATAAAAGTACCACCGGAGCAGATTATTGAAGCTTTTCGTAGAGAAAAACCGGATGCTATTGGTCTTTCCGGCCTTCTAGTGAAATCCGCACAACAAATGGTGCTGACTGCTCAGGATTTGAAAACAGCGGGAATTGATGTTCCAATTATGGTCGGTGGAGCAGCGCTGACTCGAAAGTTTACAAGAACACGTATCCGGCCAGAATATGAAGGCATGGTACTGTATGCTAAAGATGCGATGGATGGTCTGGATCTTGCTAACAAGCTAAGTGATCCTGTACATCGGTCAACACTGGAACAGGAAATCAAAAATGAACGTGAAGAGGATTCTCAGGTTGTAACGGCCGTTAAAACACTGCCTGAGCAGGTGAGAATCAAGCGTTCCAAAATTTCTGCAGAGGCACCGGTTTATATGCCGCCAGATTTAGACCGGCACATCATTCGAAACTACCCCATTTCACATATTCTTCCTTATGTGAATATGCAAATGTTATTAGGGCATCATTTAGGACTTCGGGGATCTGTGGATCAATTGCTGACAGCCCAGGACCCGAAAGCTGTGTCCCTAAAAGAAACGGTTGATGGTATTTTTCAAGAAGCGATTCAAGATGGCATTATTCAGGCGCATGCCATGTACCGTTTCTTCCCAGCGCAATCGGAAGGGAACGATATTATCATCTATGATCCGGAGAACCCTGGTAACGTGCTGCACCGTTTTAGTTTCCCTAGACAGCAGGTAGAGCCTTATTTATGTCTCTCGGACTTCTTAAGACCGGTAGATGGCGGTGTTATGGATTATGTGGGCTTTCTGGTGGTTACAGCTGGTCACGGTGTTAACAAACTTTCAACAGCGTGGAAAGACAAAGGAGATTACCTTCGGTCCCATGCACTTCAGTCTGTTGCCCTGGAAACGGCGGAAGGATTGGCAGAGCGTGTCCACCATATGATGCGTGATACCTGGGGGTTCCCGGATCCTGAAGATATGACAATGAAACGCCGTCTGGGAGCAAGATACCAAGGAATTCGTGTTTCATTTGGTTATCCCGCATGTCCGGATCTTGAGGATCAGGGGCCACTCTTTTCATTATTGAAGCCAGAAGATATAGGTGTCGAGCTGACCGAAGGATTCATGATGGAGCCGGAAGCTTCTGTCTCCGCTATGGTCTTCAGTCATCCTGAAGCCAAATATTTTAATGTGGATAAAGCTTAATCAACGTGAAGTGCGGTTAAAGCCGCAGGAAATCCTCCGAAACTTTCGGGGGATTTCTACGGTTTACATACCTGAAAGGGGAGAAGAAGTTGGAACTCTATTTTTTAGGGACGAATGCAGGGATTCCCTCCTTGCAGCGTAATGTCACTTCATCAGCGCTCAGGCTGCTGGAAGAGCGTGGAACTATTTGGCTTTTTGATTGCGGTGAAGGAACGCAGCATCAAATTCTAAGGTCGCCACTGAAATTAAGCAAGCTGGAGTTCATATTCATTACACATCTGCATGGTGATCACATTTTTGGCCTCCCGGGACTTTTATCCAGCCGCGGGGCTCAAGGAGCAACGACACCTGTTACTATATTCGGACCGGAAGGCATTCAGTCGTTTGTAGAGACATCTTTGGAGTTAAGCCAGTCACGTGTAAACTACCCGCTTGAGATTAAAGAACATCGCGGAGGGCTGCTGTTTGAAGATGAGACGTTCAAGGTTGAAGCAGCGCGGCTTGAACATCGTGTGGACAGCTATGGATACCGGGTTACTGAAAAAGACCGTCCAGGGAGTCTGGACTTAGAACGGCTGGAGTCTTTCGGCTTGAAGCCGGGACCTTTGTATGGCCGTTTAAAACGTGGTGAAAGTGTAGAAATGCAGGACGGCCAAATGCTGCATTCATCCGATGTTTTAATGTCTCCTAAAAAAGGCAGGGTCGTGACGATTCTGGGAGATACGCGTCCCTGCGAACAAGTGGTGCCTCTCGCTGCGGATGCTGATCTGCTCGTGCATGAGGCGACATTCATGAACGAACTGGAAGACACAGCCCATGAATACTATCACAGCACTGCAGGTCAGGCTGCCAAGGCTGCATCTGAGGCAAATGCCAGACAGCTATTATTGACACACTTTAGTTCCAGGTACAAGGATGCGGAGCATCTTCAGCCTCTCTTGAATCAAGCGAGAGATGTATTTCCGAATACACGCCTTGCGGAGGATTTCGCTCTCTACCCTATTCACCGGAGGGAATAATATAATTATTTTCCGGGAAAGCGCAGGATTTGACAAAGGGATACACAAAACGTTGATATCATGCTCAGGCTTCGCGGTGATTCGACCGTTTTCAGCTGAACTTGATTTCACCTCATGAATCATTCATGCATTCAATGAAAGAAAGCAGGTGACGAAATGGAGCGCATTCAAGGACTTCTCATCGATCTGGATGGCACCTTGTATCATGGGAAGCATCGCATAGAAGGAGCGGATCTGTTCATCCGCATGCTCAGAGAATCAAACGTGCCGTTTCTATTCGTTACGAATAATTCCTCCCGGACACCGGAACAAGTCGCTCAGCATCTAACGGGAATGGGAATTCCTGCAGAGCCAGAGGAGGTTTGTACTTCTTCATTGGCAGCTGCAAGTTATATATCTCATGAATTACCAGGTGCAAAAGTGGCGATTCTGGGAGAAGAAGGATTGCGTACCGCAATGATTCGGGAAGGCTTGGAATTAACAGAAGAGCAGCCTCAGTACGTAGTTCAGGGCATAGATCGCTCATTTAACTATGAATCGCTCTCTAAAGCTGTAGAGTGGATCCATGCTGGCGCCATATCCGTATTAACGAATCCAGACTTGCTGCTTCCATCGGATCATGGCCTTACACCAGGAGCTGGATCGCTGGGAGCCGCGATCGAGGCAGCTTCCGCAGTGAAACCTGTCGTCATCGGTAAGCCGTCTTCAATATTAATGAAATACGCAGCTGACCGATTGGGAATTTCACCGGCTGATGCCGTCGTCATCGGTGATAATATTCGAACAGATATTGCAGCAGGAGCTCATGCCGGATGCAAGACCATTTTGGTGATGACCGGAATCACGACTGAACACAATTTACAGGATCATCAGACAGCGACAGGTGTGAAGCCTGATTTTATCTGTAAAGATCTGATGGAAACCGTAGGTCTCATTCGAGATTGGCAGCAAGGAACGGTTACATAATGTTAGAAATGAAAGGATAGATGTATCATGCCGGAACTTCCGGAAATGGAAAACTATCGCAGGCTGCTGACAAATCATATCACCAACATTCCAATCCGTCAGATCACAGTCAACCGCGAAAAATCAATTAATATACCTGCCGATGAATTTAGTAACACACTAATCGGCGCAAAAATTATTTTTGTGGAACGCCGCGGAAAATATTTGATTTTTCATATGAATGACGGCAGACGTTTGCTGCTGCATCTTATGTTGGGAGGTCTGCTTTATATGACGTTTGATAATGAAGCAAGACCTTCGCGTTCGACCCAGATCGAAATCCATTTTGGAGATCGTGTGCTTTATTTTATCGGGCTGAGGCTCGGTTATCTGCACCTGTTGACTGCCAAGGAAACGGATCAGGCATTAAGCCGCCTGGGTCCGGATATGATGGGCCGCCGGATGAATAAAGATGTCTTCATACACCGGGCTGCCGAAAGAAGAAGCACACTCAAAAGCATGCTGGTAAACCAGCAAGCCATATCTGGAATCGGGAACTGCTATGCAGATGAAATTGCTTTCCATGCTGGTATTCATCCAGCGGTAAAGGTGCAGCAGCTGCCATCTTCTTCGCTTGAAAAACTTTATAACAGTGCACTGCTGGTGTTAAACGATGCCATTGAACATGGAGGTTATATGGAACTTCCATTCTCTGAAAATGATGATTTAACAGGTAACTATAATGAAAAATGTAAGGTGTATGATCGGGAAGGACAGCCTTGTGTAACCTGTGGTAATCCAATTAACAAATTAGAGTTGAGCGGCAGGAAAGTATTTTTATGTCCTGTCTGTCAGCCAGAAAACGTATGAACGTGAAAATAGGCAGTCATGTAAGTACAAGAGGCGGTTTTGCCGCAGCAGCGCGTCATGCCATGCAAATGGGAGGACACGCGTTTCAATATTTCCCCAAAAACCCGAGAAGCCTGAGTGTAAAACAGTTTAATATACAAGATGGACTAGACTGTGCATCAGTTTGCAAGGACCATGGGCTTGTATCTGTCGCACATACACCGTATCCTACCAATATGGCGATTGGACGGACACGGGGGGAAGAACACTACAGACTTACGGTGGAATCTCTGATGAATGATTTGATGATATCTGAGGCTTGTGGATCACTAGGAATCGTAGTACATTTTGGCCACACCAAGAGCGATGAGCTTCTGACTGGTTATCAAAATGTGATCACCTGCATCAACGATGTGCTGAGAGCCTGGAATGGAACCTCCAAACTGTTGATCGAAAATCAGGCTGGAGATCATGGTAATATGGGCATGACCCTTGAAGAATGTGTGAAGATCAGAGAATTGGCTGATGAACCGCATAAAATCGGTTTTTGCCTGGACACCTGCCATTTGTATGCTGCCGGCCAGTGGGATATTAGTCGTACTGATCAATTGCTCGCAAAAGGAAACGAATTAGGCTACTGGGATCATCTCGTGGCCGTACACCTGAATGATTCGAAATATAGTGCAGGTTCACGAAGAGACCGTCATGAACGAGCAGGCCGTGGAAATATTGGAAAAGAAGGTCTTCAAGCACTGCTGCTTTCTGAAGAAATGTCGGACAAAGCCTTTATTTTGGAGAGCGAAAAAGGTGAGGACGGGACACACAAGGATGATATTGCTGAAGTGATGTCCTGGCTGCAATAAGGAGGGAATAGGAATGATCCATCTGTATCTGGATGATTGGCGTGCCTGCCCCGAAGGATTTGCCCTGGCTAGGAACGGGGAAGAGTGTTTAATGATGTTAAGGGAATGCGAGGTCGGTATTTTATCTCTCGATTACGAGCTGGGGCCTGATCCAATGAATGGTGGAGACGTGACCGCCGCTCTGATTCGTGAGAAGCTGTATCCGAAGGAAATATTTTTGCATACCTCAAGTCCTTGGGGTAGAAAAAGAATGTACGAAATGCTGTATGAACATATGCCTGCTGAAGTGAAAGTCCATAACGGTCCCATGCCCGAGCATTATCTCAGTCAATTTAATAACAGGAATCAGCACCGGACATGATTTCATTATCACAGCGGCAGTTGAAGGAACGTTTGGATTGGCATCAGCATTTGATTGCACAAAATCGCTCCAGACCCACGCCGGTTATTGTTTTTCTTCATACTCCTTTATGTGGAACCTGCGGGGCTGCGCGGAAAATGCTGAATGTGGCAGAGATGATGCTTCCGGAAGGCATACTACTGGAAAGCGATGTGAATTTTTTGCCTGAAATCGTTACGCGCTTTGAGGTTCGGAGTGTGCCTGCTTTATTAGCGGTAACGGGTGATCCGGGTGAACCTTACCAGCTTCTATACCGAATGGGATCGGTACAAGATATTTTGAATTTTGTCAGGAGTGTGCTTTAATGATATCCCTTCATAACGTTAGTTTTCGAAGAGAAAACAGTCTGATCCTGAATGATATTTCCATGGATATGAAGCAGGGTGAGCATTGGGTTATTCTCGGCCGTAATGGCTGTGGAAAAACGACCTTGCTTGAACTGTTGACTGGATACATGTTTCCTAGCAGCGGGCAGGTTCAAGTTCTGGGCAATATGTATGGACGATGCGATGTGCGAGAAGTGCGTAAAAAAATCGGATATATCAGTCAGTCGCTGATGGAAAAACTGTCTCTCCGGGATCCGGTGTGGGAAGTGGTGGCGACAGGAGCCTATGCTTTCCTTCGTTTTTACCAGGCGATTCCGGAAGAGGTTCGTGAGAAGTCCTTATCAATTCTAACGGAGATGAATTTTAGTCATTTGGCAGACCATCCGCTGGGTACGCTATCTCAGGGGGAACGCAAAAAAGTAATGCTTGCGCGCTCACTGATGGCCGACCCCGAACTGCTGATTATGGACGAGCCTTGTGCAGGTTTGGATTTGTTTGAAAGGGAGAAAATGCTGATCGAAGTAGATCGATTGAGACAAAGAGATGTTTCGGTAGTATATGTCACACACCATATCGAAGAAATCGTTCCTCTTTTCACCCATGTTGCATTAATGAAAGACGGACAATTGGCAGGAGCTGGCCCGAAGGAAGAGGTTCTGAACCGGGAACTTATCAAAACTACGTATAATATCGATGTTGAATTAGAATGGGACGGTGGTCGTCCCTGGATCAAAGTCATTTCTGGAGGCTAACCCCATTGAACGAGCATGAAAAACAAGATTTAGAAGAACAATCAACAGAAATACCAATTATAGAGGATCAACCTGTCACTTTGCAGCAGGTACGTCTCATCTGTACAGCAAATCACGGATTTGCACCTTATGCACAGGAAGAATTAAGACGCCTGTTCGGCAAGCTGAAAAGTACGATGCTGATTCCAGGTGAGGTCTTTGTGGTTACACTGGATGCCGAGAGTTTCGCTTCTGCTGTAGAGCGTATTCAGGCACACTCCCCGGTATTTCTGAGACATATGTTTCCTGTTGGACTGGAACTGTCCAGTGCTGCTGAAGAAACTCTGGTTCAGGAGACCGTTAATTTCTTACTTCGAAAAGAGGATCTGGCGGGCAGACGTATTTCGGTGCAGGTGCGCAAAGCAGAGAACAGCTGCTGGAGCGAAAGCCCGGGCAGCTTGAGAGAAGTGCTGCAGGACAAGTTTTCCGAACTGGAGGCGGAGTTTACCGTTCAGGATCCGGAGTGGATCATTTCGGTTTTTGCCGATGAGGAAAAATGGTATATTGGTGTGTCAGAGCCTTCCACCAATTTGTCGGACTGGAATGGCGGCGCCATCCGGTTTCAGCGCGAAGATGGTCAAATCTCAAGAGCAAAGTTTAAATTGCTGGAAGCTGAAAAACAATTTTCCATTCCGTTTTCTTCTTTTCGAAATGCCCTTGATATTGGCGCTGCCCCTGGCGGATGGACGTCATTTTTACTGGAGCGGGGATTACGGGTGACTGCTGTTGATCCTGCAAAAATGCATGAATCATTGAAACAGCATCCGGGCCTTCGAATTTTGAACAAAAACGCATCTGAGGTCAAATTCAAAGAGAACGAATTCGATCTGATTGTCTGTGATATGAGCTGGAGTCCTAAACAAATGGCCAGACTGGTTACCGAGCTGTTGTACAGCTTGGAGCCAGGTGGAACCGCCATTGTAACGGTGAAGCTGCTGACCAAAAAACCGATGGCATTGATCAAAGAAATCACAGCCTGGTTTGAGGATTCCCGCATGCAGATCCAGGCAGCCAGGCAGCTGTTCCACAACCGCGATGAGATCACTTTGTATATGGTTAAATATTAATATGAACTGAACTATATATAATAACTGAATACTAAAGCGGAGGTGACGAGTGATTCTGTAGAAGCGATCGGAAGAACACTCGCCATCTCAGCAACAGTAGGAGGTTACATTAAAGTTTAGTCTATATTAAAAAAACTCTTTACAAAGAAGATCGAAATGAAATATAATGATTCCAAAATTAACCAAACAATCAGGAAAGCATCCTGTCTGATCAACTGCAGTCTTCTGCATGAGATCCGGCGGGGTGCTTTTTTGTGTTATCGACATGTTGAGGAAGGAAGAGAAAACCGATGAAGCAGCCGACGAAGCTGGCACCGGGGATGATGCTGGGTGAACGTTACCGGATTGTGAGAAAGATCGGGGAAGGAGGGATGAGCTGTGTTTATCTGGCAGAGGATTACAAGCTGCCGGGAAAACAGTGGGCAGTAAAGGAAAGTGTTCATCATCACGGAACGTTAAACCGTGTGCAGGAGGAAGCCAATTTATTAATCAATCTGAATCATCCAAGGCTTCCCGGCATTATTGACTTCTTCGAACCGGATGAAAGCGGATATGCCTATTTGATCATGGATTACATTGAAGGACAGACTCTGGAACAATATTTAAAACAATGCCAAGGCCGTGTGAGCACAGATTTTATCCTCATGATTGCCCGGCAGCTGCTCGATGTCCTTGGTTATCTTCACTCCCATACTCCACCCGTGGTGTACCGGGATTTGAAGCCAGCCAATATAATGCTGAAACCCGACCATACGGTCAGCTTGATTGATTTTGGAATTGCGAGAAACTACACGGGACTCAAGGAAGAAGACACGGTCAAGCTGGGTACGGTCGGATTTGCAGCACCGGAGCAGTACGGAGGCGGGGAAAGTGATTGCAGGTCGGATCTATATGGACTGGGCGCACTGCTTCTCTATATGCTGACGAACCGGCGATTTAGTGAGTGGCTGCCGGGAGTGAAATCCAGTATTCGTGAGTCGGCTCCGTATCCCTTAATACCCGTAATTCGCAAGCTATTGGAGCATCGTCCGGAAGATCGTTACGCTTCTGCTGCAGAGGTGGCAAGAGTTATTCAGGAAACACTGCATCCAAAGCGTAAAGATCCGGTTCCAGCGCAAATTGGCTCTGGCTTCTCAGGCAGTCTGGTCACAGCCGTAATGGGTGCTTCAGCAGGGCTTGGAGTGACACATTGCTGTATTATGATGGGCCACTATTTAGCACAAAAGTACAATCGTGTAGCCATAGTAGAAATGGGTGTGCAAGCTTCCGCATTCAAGCGCATCCAAGAAATTGCATCCGGCTCATCGGGACAGCATCTGCGGAAGTTTGTTATTCACGGCATTGACTTTTGGAGACAGGCGGCCCGGAGCGATATTATTTCCCTGCTGGCAGGAAGCTATGATGCTGTAGTTTTGGATCTCGGTGTCTATCGTGACACGGAACGTCTGGAGGAATTTTTGCGGGCACATGTACCTGTCATCATTGCTCCCTCAGCCGAATGGAGATGGCGGGATGTCACCGTCCTCCAGGATCGTTTATCAAAGCATGATCAACCGGGCCGTATGTTTGCTGTACCTTATGGCGACGAAGAAACATCCAGAAGCTTAAGCAAAAGACTCCAAGGAAGCAAAGTCATTTCTCTTCCTGCCTTAAATGATCCGTTTCAGTTTACAGACAAAAGTCAGCTGGCAATGGACCAAATCTATGAAGGTTATATTCATGGCAATATTAAAAAACGATGGTTTAGATTTAGAAAGATTTGAAGATGAAATAGGAGGAAATAGCAGAACATGCCGATTATGACAAGGCGAAGCAAAAAACTTTTGTACGCAGGCCTTGCAGGAGCCGGGATCGCCGCATTGATATTGGCAGGAGGGTTTCTCTGGATTCAAAAGTCAAGCAGCGTTCAGCACAATGAAGAGGTTGGCCGTTATCTTGAGAAAATCAACGAATTGGAGTCCTTTCAGACTGCATTGGAGGAAGTAAGCAGCACGGCGTGGGTTCCACTCCGAAATGTGCCGGCGGGCGAATTGTTGAATCCAGGTGACTTAGAGAAGGTAATGCTTCCTCAAGAACTGTCACCTGATAACCTGCCCAATAGTGTGGAAGAACTGGCAGGCAAAGGAGCTAAGATCGAGCTCCGAAAAGGTACGCCGATTACCATGTCCATGCTGTTTGATCAGGAACTGACGCCGGCAGACTTGCGGAATCGGGAGATGAAGTCCATTTGGATCCCAAGTAATTTACAAGTCAAGGACACCATTGATATCCGGATTCAGTTCCCTACGGGACAAGATTATATTGTGCTATCCAAGAAAAGAGTCGATCGTCTTGCGGCCCCGGCCTTTTGGACCACACTCAGTGAGCAGGAAATTCTGCTTCTGTCCAGCGCGATGGTGGATGCGTATTTGAACAAGGCTTCGCTCTATGCACTGACATATGTTGAACCGGAGCTTCAGCAGCGGCCTGTGGCGAATTATCCGCCCAAGCAGGAGGTTCATAAGCTAATCAAGAACAATCCCAATATCGTCTTCACTGCAGAAAGACAGCTGGAAAGCACATTACGCGCAGCACTGGAACAGGATTTATCGAGGTTCAATGAATTAGGTTCCGGGACGGCTAGTACTCAGTACGCAGAGGGGAAGCAGGACTTTAATACTTGGAGTGCAGCTAATCCTGAGAATGAAACCTTTACATCTTCTGAACCTGATGGGAATGAACCCTCACTTTCAGAACATGAAAAGGCAGATATTATTTTTTCAGCACCCTAAGTTAGAAATGAAGGAGGTTAGGAGATGAAGCAGTGGGTTTTTGGCGGTGTATGCGATAAAAGTGATTTTCTAAAATATGTGGCAAGTGTTCTGAGCAAGAGCGGCTCAAAAGTACTCCTTGTGGATGGAACGCCTGACGACATCTACCAATACAGCATGGGTCAGACCATTGACATACCAGGAATCTATGAATTTTTTGGTTTTGATATTGCTTGTGGTTTTGACACGATGGCTGATGTTGAAAATCAAATCCGGCGGACATCCGAGTGCAGTTATGATTATTGGCTGATCGATGCAGGGAAGCCGTCTTTTATGAATGATGATGACTGGGTAAAGGCAGACGACATCATATGGGTAAACAATTTTAGTCTAAGCGACCTTTCAAAAAACAGTAAATGGCTGATTGAACTGTCAAAAGGGGAGCAATTTCAAAATCACTGTGCCTGTCATTCGCTGTTGCTGAATGTGGTCGAGGATCTGACAGATGATGCTTATATCGATGGCCTGATGTCTTTGACAACCGTTCGCTGGCTGGGTACTCCGATTCGTGTACCTTGGGATGAACATACCTATGCCTTGAAGATTGAAAATGAACATCATGCCAGACTGAAGCTCAAACCTTTAAACCGAAAATATAAGCGGGCTCTTGCAGAGCTGATTGAAAGGCTGAGTGAAATGGAGCAGCGGCAGATCTACAAGGCCTTTCGTCAGGCGGAAAGGAGAAGGGCATGAGCTTGATCGCATTATGGAGTCCGCTTTCAGGAGGAAGTGGAAGTACAGTTTTAGCTTGTAGTCTGTCTATAATGCTCTCGATGGAGTATAAAGCAGCATGTTTATTAATGCACGGCGGCAAGATGAGATCTCGTGTAGAACAAGCTTTTCCAGGAGTGAACAATGTAACGGAAACTATTTATGACGATGGTAATCAAGGCATGTCTGCACTGCATCGTCTGGCGGTGTGCGGCCGTTTAAGCCAACATAATTTCAAGGATTATGCTTCAACGGTGATTCCAGATAGAATGCATTTCATGAAGGGAACACCCGAACCGCTACTACTGCGGGACGAAGCAGAAGTACATACATACAGGACAATATTAAATGCTGCAGTTCAGTCTTACGATGTCGTGGTAGCAGATGCAGGCAATGGGCGTCCTGAAGGTATGGATCTGGAATTAATCATGTCCGCTGACCTGCTCCTCATCGGGCTGAATCAGAACATGCATGCTTTGGATGAGCAATTTGAGAACAAGCTTTACGGTATACCGGAACAAGTAAAGTCTTTTGGATATGTTGTCGGAAGGTATGACACTGACAGCCACTATACATTACAAAATATCAGGCGGAAGTTTGGGTTGAAGGAATTTATCGAAAAAGTTCCATACAGCTCGAATATTGCTGACGCCTGGAATTCCAGGAGCATTACGGCCTGCTTACTTCGAGGTCAAGGCGGAATGAAACATAAACGAGAAACGGCGTTTAATCAAGCAGTACGGTCCATTTCATCATTAGCGTCTGATACTGTGGGGATGCCGGGGCTGCGAAATTCAGTGGAGAGAGGTGCATGATGGGTTCCAACATGTGGTCCCATGCGCTGGCGATTCTTTTGATCATCCTGTTAGCCGGGTTGTACCTGTATCTGCGAATCCGCCGAAATCCGTTCAATCCTCAGTCCGGCATTCGTAATATACCAATCTCAATTGAAAGCATGACGGAATTTGTTAAAAACAGTCTGCATCATCTTACTCATAGTCAGCTTTCAGATCTGGGCCTTCATGAAGAAGAATACCGAAAAAGACTAAACAAGCGAACTGAGCTGCGTCGAGCCTTGAAAGGGTGTGTCTCAGGCGATCCACTGGATAAACTGTACGTGAAATCGATCCTTAAAGAGCTGCTGATGACAAAGCTAAGGTTAAGTGAATTTGAAATAAATGCTGCCCTGCCATTTGATCAGCATGAACGTTTAACATCCCGGGATAAATTTGATATTATGCTGTATCTTTTCAAACAGGACTTCAAAGACCAAGCTTTAAGTCACATGATCGAGAAATATCAGCTGGCAGAACCCCGGATTTTGGAAGCGTATGGATCTGACAAAGTATACGCGGTAACGGCAGAGGACATTGAGTATATGTATGCCAATGAAATCCGGATGCTCAGTAAAGAGGAGAAGCTGGATATTGTCGTCCAGCGTATTTATCAGCACTACAAAGGGTTTTCGGTGATCGACGAAATCCGGGATCAAAGGATTGATGGGGTCAGCGGAGGGGTCAGCGGAAGCATTGGAAAGCTGCCTATGCAGCAGCTGGAATTGAACATGGATTTATTCTCATCTGACCCAGCGGGAGAATGTGAGAGCGTGTGGTTGTTTTATAAAGGGATTTCGCTGCATTTGGGATTTCTTTCTTTTGAGCAGCCCAATGAACTGAAACGGGTATGCCAGAATATCTACAAGTACAATCATCCGGGGCAGCTGTCAGAAACGGCCGGTTATAAAGTAAATGAGATGAAAGATGGATCACGGGTTGTGGTAGTGCGGCCTCCGTTTTCCGAAACCTGGGCATTTTTCGTCCGGAAATTCGATATTGAAGATGTGTCGTTAGAGCAGCTGATACAGGGAAGAGAAGCGTATCTGCCCATCGGCCTGCTTGCTTATTTAATGAAAGGCAGCAGGATCACAGCGATCACTGGTGCTCAGGGATCAGGCAAAACCACATTACTGATGGCTATGATCAAGTATATCTACGCGACCTATAGTATAAGAGTACAGGAAATGTCCTTCGAGCTGCAGCTTCGTAAAATCTACAGCCGCCGTAATATTCTGAGCTTTCGGGAGACGCCCCATATCAGCGGTCAGAGAGGGTTGGATCTTCAAAAAAAGACAGATGGTACAGTGAATATCCTTGGCGAAGTAGCAAGCGATGAAGTCGCATCCTGGATGATTCAGATGTCACAGGTCGCAAGTTTATTTACTGTGTTCACGCACCATGCCAAAACTTTTAATGATCTTGTGTTTTCTTTGAGAAATTCACTACTGAAGAGCGGCATGTTTCAGCAGGAAGAAGTTGCAGAACAGCAGGTGGTCAGTGTCATCAACTTTGATATCCATCTCAAAAGAGATCACACAGGTCACCGCTATATTGAACGCATCACGGAATGTATTCCTTCGTTGAAAGGTTCCTTCCCGGATTCAGAATCTAAAGCCGGATTTCAGTACCGCAATATCATTGAATATCGAGATGGTGGATATGAAGCCGTATTTCCTATTTCCACATCCTCGGTTGAAGAAATGAAGGGTCATATGCAGCCAGAGGACATCCAGGCTTTCAATGATTTCTTACATACTGGATGGGGGTATACCGCTTGAGCGTTAAACAGATTTTGCTGCTGGTCCTATCAGGCTCTCTGCTTCTGTTTCTATGTTTGGCTGTATTGGCTAGGCATATGCAGCGCAGAAACGATGTCGCTGTTGGTGTGAGAGATACGGCTTCCTTAACTCAGTTGCTGGCAGAAATGAAGCAGCAGTACAGACAGCTGCTGCAGCGGCTTTATGTGATCTTGGCTAGAATTCCTGTATGTTCGACCTATGTTCGAAGAATGCGCAAGCGAATTTCTTTTCTGCATCCTTTTGATGAAATTTCACTTCGTTATGAGACGATGAAACTGGTTGTTAGGGTCGCTGCAGCAGTGTTGATCTCAGCTGCACTGCTTATTTGGAGCAGCAAAGGTCCTGTCTTTTTTGTTACCGCTATGCTGGCGGCCGCGGTTCTGCATGATTTGATCCTGGATTTGTTTTTGAACCGGCTTGAACGAAAACTGTTGAGGCAGTCTGTCGAGCTGTTCTCCAATATCCGGCATCACTATCAACAGCACGGGATGGTGGAAGAAGCGATCTATGAGGCGGCAGAGACGGCTGACCATGAAATATCCATTCATGCTCATGGCATTTATCAGGCATTAGTATCTCAGGATCCGGAGGAAGCACTGGAACGATTCTACGAAACTTCCCCGAACCGATACCTTAAAGCTTTTGCAGGGATATCTCATCTTGTGCTGGAGTTTGGTGATCATGAGAAGCGGAGCAGTTCCATCTTTTTAAAAGGGATTAGCAGTTTGACGAAGGAGATTCAACTCGAGATCTTAAGGCGGGATAAGCTGGATTACCTGCTCAAAGGATTGAACATCATTGCATTGATTCCTGTTTTCTTCACTACTCCAATTGAATGGTGGGCGCGCTCGAGTTTCCCGGCAATGGACGCATTTTATATGAGCAAACTTGGAGTGATCACAAAGCTCGTTGTTTTCGTCACAATATTGGTCTCTTATGTTCTGTTACAACGATTGCATCAGAACCTGGAATCGGAATACCGGGCAGGCTTTGACAAGAGCATATGGGAAGCAAGGGTACTGCAAACGAAATGGCTTTATAACGTTGTAAGTCTTTTTGTTCCTGAACCGGGAACAGCGAAATACGAACGGAGAACAACACTGCTCAAAGAAAGCAATACAAGAATCCGATTGGAGTCATTCTATCTTCGAAGGCTGGCAGCTGGTTTTGTCTTAGGGCTCTTTGTACTGCTGGTTTCTGTCTTTTTGCAGTTTCATGCCAAACATCAAATACTATATTCAGTTCCAGTGGGATCAGCCTACTTCGGTTCCATGAATCAGAATGAGAAACTATCGCTTCAAAAACAAACAGATGAGGATAGACAAGTGATTCAGAAGATCCAAACATCATCCCGGAGAGACCAGCAGCAGGTCATTGAGATCATGGATCAGATGACTGGCGGCCGCTGGAGTGAAGAGCAGTTGACAGCTGCGGCAGAACGAGTCCTGAACAAATGGCATCTCTTACAGCATGAATTTCTGAAGTGGTGGGAGGTTTTCATTGCGGTAATAGGCGGTATTCTGGGCAGCTATTTTCCACTGTGGCTGGCGTATTTTAACCGCAAAGTCCGCAGGATGGAGATGAAGCATGAAGTATACCAGTTTCAAACGGTCATTTCTGTTCTGCGTGAGATGGACAGAATATCAGTCGAAGAGATTCTGGAATGGATGAACCGGTTTGCGTTTATGTTTAAGGCTCCGATTCAGAAAGCGATATTGCATTTTGAACATGGTGCCGATCTTGCTCTGCAGGAGTTAAAAGAGGATATCTGGTTTCCGGAGTTTCGCCGTTTAGTAGATCAATTGATGATGGCCGTGGATTTGGTACCGATAAAAGAAGTCTTTGACGATCTGGAAGGTGAAATGGCTTATGTGTTCGAACAGCGTCGTCAGGAATATGAAAAAATGATCGATGTCAAAGCAGCGTGGGGGAGATTTATTGGATTCACCCCGATGTACGCCCTAGTATTTCTGTATCTGGTTATCCCTTTGATCGGAATGAGCTTTGACCAGATGAATGATTATTATGAACAGATTCAGAAGATTTAATGACACGGTCCATGCCGTGATCAACTAAAACAAGTCCGCTAACGCGGTTACAGGAGGAATTAAAAAATGAATAATGCGTCTTCTGCTCTCAAGGTTGCTGCGGGTATTTTTCTGACCATTGCGCTGATTACAATTGTAGTCATCTTGTTTATTTCGGCCCAGGAAGCTACCAAAACCGCTCAAAACAATTTTTCGGATATTCAAACCGAACTTTCCCAGGCTGCCTTCACCGTTTATGACGGGACAACGATCAGTGGTTCACAGGTGACCAATGCGCTGCGGAAATATAAGGACAAAGACCAGTTCGGCATTATGATCAAAACCGGTAAAAATCCTGCTGGACAATGGTACGGAAATGTTCTGAACACAGATGGTTCAATGGAGAATCCAGATTCCCGTCAAGGCATAATTGCTGAAACCTGGAACGAGAAGAGCTCAGAATATGTGAATCCGAGCGGTAAATTTAAAGCGGCGATTGTAAAAGATAATTCCAATGTCATACGCGGGATTATTTTCGTTCAGTAAAGCTGTGAAAAATGCAGCCGTCTCGATGCTGGAACTGGCCGCTGCTGCCGCACTGTTCCTGTCCGCTTGTGTTATGGCTTATAGTCTTCAGCAGGACATCTCTATGGCCCAGAAGGCTGTTTACGGAGTGCTTGAAGACCAGCATGTCTCGATAACTACACAAGTCTATCAGAATTCACCTCAACAATTAAGAGTCAGCAGCGCGGATCTGCTTTATTTCATCCATTCTTCCCAGCACAGAACTTATCCCGTTAAGATTCATGATGAATGGTATGGTGCTGGTATTGTAATTCCGCCTGAAGTTATATTTGATCACCTTCCATCATTCTACCAGGTTCAGTATCAGTATAATTCCGCTGGAGAAATTGCAGCCGCTGCATATATAAAGGAGAAATAAATAGGATGTCCAACGCACTTAGCAAGTGGTTTGCCGCTTTACTATCTGTACTGCTGCTGTATTTATTACCAGCCTGGGAGGGTGCGCGCAGACAAGACGATCTATCCCGGTTAATGGTTATGCAATCAGTGACCAAATTCACGGACAGTATCCGGATGAAAGGTTACATCTCTCCTGGTGTCTATAACGATTTTCGAAAAGAGCTAGGTGCAGCGGGAAATGTATATCAGGTAGAGATGGAGCATCAGCATAAAAGATATCATCCGGAATACAGTGACCCAGCGGATCCTGCCACGTTTTTGGGCCGTTACTCTGTCGTACATGATGCATATTACACTTCAGATATTATGCAGGTCTTGTTTCCAGAATCAGAATTATCGAGTGAAGCTGATGAGCGTCTCTACAAACTAACAGCCGGTGACTACTTCAGTGTTGAGGTATCGAATATGAGTACAACGCCATATCAGATCTATTCAAATGTTTTGACTACAACCGACCCCTCAGCCGGAGCAGGCATCGCTTATGTTTACGGCGGGATGGTGCTCAATGAAGATTACTGATTTCGCTATTTTGTTTGTCGCGCTTGTTTTCCCTTTTTTCTTTATCCTTGGAATGCAGAGCCACCATATGCAGGATACGGCGTTCATTGAAATGAAGTATACTTCCGGATTAAGGACGGCCGTTCAGGATGCCGGGGTAATGCTGACGCTCAATGAAGATCCTGTCATGGAAGCAGGATATGTGTCTGCAAAGTATTTTCGGGCAGATAAGGAAAAAGCACTGCAAGCTTTCTCTAAAACACTTTATGTAAATATGGGGGTGGCAGACGACCCGAAGGCTCAAGAAGCGCTGTGGTGGTACATTCCGGCTTTGGCTGTTATTGATTATAACGGATTCTATATCTACTCGATGCAATCTGTGCCAGATGAAGATGGAAGAGATGCATGGAAACATGTGTGGTCCCCTAAAATTCCGTATTCGTATATGGATGCTGATCGTAATATGATTTATTTCACATTAGATGACAAGGTTACAGCATTTAATGAAGTTCACAGAACGTGGATAAGCGGCTTTCAAAAAGAGCTTGCGGGTACAACTGGAATTTCACTGCTTGATTCTGTAGAAAGTTTTGAGGGAATCCGGCGTACAACCATAGTACATTCCATCCAGGATAACGTGGCTTATTACATCCATAAACACAATGAAATAGCACTGCGCAGCGGTATATCATATCAATTTAACATGCCGGTCATCGGGCAGGAAGAGTGGGTAAACACCATTGACGATATTGGATTTATGGCTTTTGTACAGGGGATCCCAGTAGGGGACAAAGCCTATAACAATTATGCCTTGGGCGGGGGCAGACTGATCAAGAAACCGACCTATTATGGAGTATACGATTACAGTACTGATCGCAAAATCGTTGTCCGTGACAGCTGTGCGCATTCTTATGAAATACAGGAAGTGTTCCAATCACCAAAAGCAGCAGCAGAGGCAGGATACATTGAAGGTGCTTGTTTGCATGTTCCAATGCCGTAATGCCTAAAAATACAGTTTCAGCTTCGGGGCTGTCTATGTTACAATAAATTCTTGATTACGTCATTGGTTTCGTTAATTCAGATGATGCAAGAGCTTATTTTATATAGACAGGAGTTACCCAGAATATGAGTTTATTGACTGTAGAAGAGGTTTCCCATAATTTTGGAGACCGTGTTCTGTTTAAAAATGTATCCTTCCGCCTGCTGGCTGGAGAACATGTGGGTTTGGTTGGTGCGAATGGTGTGGGTAAATCCACGCTGATGAACATTCTTACCGGTCAGCTGCTGAAAGACAGCGGCAAGGTGGAATGGACTCCAAAAGTGCGGTACGGATATTTGGATCAGCATACCAAACTCATTCCCGGAAAGTCTGTAAGGGACGTGCTGAAAGATGCGTTTCTTCCTTTACTGAAGCTGGAGCAGGAAATGATGAGTATCACAGATAAAATGGGAGATGCCTCTCCTGAAGAGCTCGAACTGCTGCTTGAGCAGATGGGCGAAATACAGGAGCAGCTCGAAATGGGCGACTTTTACATGATCGATGTGAAAGTGGAAGAGATGGCGAATGGTCTTGGCCTGTCCGTTATCGGTCTGGATCGGGATGTTGCCACTTTGAGTGGTGGCCAGCGGACAAAAGTTTTGCTTGCCAAGCTGCTGCTGGAAAAACCGAATGTGCTTCTGCTCGATGAGCCTACGAACTATTTGGACGTCGAACATATTGAGTGGCTTACCCAGTACTTGAAACAGTATCCGTATGCGTTTATGCTGATTTCCCATGATACGGAATTTATGAACAAGGTTGTTGATGTTATCTACCATCTGGAATTTGCGAAGCTGACTCGCTATACAGCAAACTATGAGAAGTTTCTGGAGATGGCGGATATCAACAAAAACCAGCACATTGACGCATATGAAAAACAGCAGGAGTTTATCAAGAAGCAGGAAGATTTCATCCAGCGCAATAAAGCAAGATATTCCACCTCTGGCCGGGCTAAAAGCCGGGAGAAGCAGCTGGATCGGTTAGACCGAATCGACCGTCCAGAAGAAGCGGCCAAGCCGGTCTTTAACTTCAAAGATGCACGTGCTAGCGGGAAGACCGTATTTGAAGGTGTGAATTTTGAGATTGGATATGACCGCCCCCTGCTCCCGAAGATGTCGATCACGATTGAACGGGGCGAAAAGATCGCGATTGTAGGCTGTAACGGTGTAGGTAAATCGACTCTGCTTAAAACGATTTTGGGTAAAATCCCTCCCTTCAGCGGCAAAACCTATCAAGGTGATTTTCTGGAGCCTGCCTATTTCGAACAGGAAGTTCGTCCTGGTAACCTGACTCCGATTGATGATGTATGGAATGAGTTTTCCCATTTGAATCAACATGAGGTTCGTGCGCATCTGGCGCGCTGCGGGTTAAAGAACGAGCACATTACACGTCCTCTAAAGGCATTAAGCGGCGGCGAACAAGCGAAAGTCCGGCTCTGCAAGCTGCTGATGCGTGAGAGCAATTGGATTCTCTTTGACGAACCGACCAACCACTTGGATGTTGCCGCCAAAGAGGAACTGAGAAGAGCGCTGAAAGAATTTAAGGGCACTGTACTTCTGGTATCTCACGAACCTGAATTTTACGAGGATTGGGTAACAAAAATTTGGAATGTCGAAGACTGGTCCCAACAGTCATAGCCCAAAACATTAAAGCCACTCTAAGGAGTGGTTTTTTTATGATCTGAAAAGGAATGAATACTTCTAATTTAGGCAACCTATGGTCAAATGGGCAAATACAGAAGTGGAGGCGCTGCCCCTTGAACGATTCGGTGCTGCTGGCTGTCACGGACGTTGTTCGAAGAAATCATATTCAAAAGTGGTTGCAGAAAGCGGGATATTCGATTCTTGTTGCAGAGCATTTGTCATCCGCAATGATTCATGCAAAGCAATCTCCGCCGGATATTATCATTGTGGACAGTGCTCTTGAAGGCATGAAGTCATTCCAAGTCCTGCACAGTTTTCAAACAGAAAAACAGCAGGTACCGGTCATCGTTCTTGGTACAGACGGTACTGAAGAAGCAGCAGCTGCTTTAGAAGCTGGGGCCAATGATTATATCTTTGACTGGACGGATGAGCGCGAATTCAAAGCCAGGGTAGGCAATCTGATCCATTTGTTTCGCCGCAGCAAGATCAATCACACAAAATATAAAGAACAGATCATCTCAATCGGAGATCTCAGCATCAATCCGTCGAGCCGGCAGGTGCTTCGTTCCGGTAAACCGATTGACTTGACCCGTAAAGAATTTGAACTCCTGCTATATCTTGCGAGAAGAAAAGACGAGGTTTGTGCCCGGGAAGAAATATTGATGAACGTCTGGGATTATGATTTTCATACAGGTACCAATGTTGTTGATGTGTACATTCTTCATTTGCGTGAGAAAATGGACAAGGGCTATAAGTGGAAGTTAATTCAGACGGTCAGGGGGGCTGGATACTTACTCCGTACCCCGGCAGGAGAAAGGAATAGCTGAGATATCATAACTCTCACAATAAAAAACCGTTCTCTCCAAGACTTGCAGGAAGAGAACGGTTTTTGTTTAGGAAATTCAGATTACAACACGCGGCGGGCTTTCAGATAAGTCTTGCTCCAATGTCCAGAAGTCAGCGTTGAAACCATAACACCCGGCTTGCCATAGGTGTGCATGAACTTACCGTTGCCAACGTAAACGCCGACATGGGTTACATTACGGCCGTTCGCGCGGCTGCCGCTGGAGAAGAATACCAAATCACCTTTTTGAAGATTAGATTTTGATACCGCTTTGCCCATTTTAGATTGAGCAGCGGATGTGCGCGGGAGATAGACTCCATATTGTTTGAAGATATGCTTCATAAACGAAGAGCAGTCAAATACCCGGGTCGTGCTGGTTGAAGCACCAAATTTGTAAGGAGTACCCATATATTTTTTACCAAAATTAATGACTTTTTGGCCTTTACTTATAGAGTAAGAGCTTGTTGCTGCCTCTGCTTGTCCAGCAGGACCTGCTGCCAAGAGTGAACCCATACCGAGTGATGCGCTCAAGCTGATCATTACCGCTTTTTTAATCCAAGTCTGTTTATTCATGATGTAGTACCTCCAAAAGTGTGTATTGTGTTGCGATGAACCGAGTATAACAGATTTGAAACCATACATATTTTTCTAATGTTGCTGAATCGCTTGATAGCCTTCAAATGAGAGCGATTTATTAAAATCAAATTAAAAGTTACAAAAAGTAAAGATTATGTGTGGAGAGCAAGCTGAAAAGAGCCATAAAACCTCACTGGTTCAAGGTTTTATGGCTCTTTTTAAGATCAATCATATGGATGACAAAAACGTCATAAATTAATGATCTTTGCTCTGAATAATTAACAGAAGTCCATCATCGATCTTAATTGTTCCTCTTTCAGCTGTTAATCGGTTGCTGATGCCGAGTGACTCTCCTAAATGAAGGGTCGCATTGTACAGTGGGTATTGAAAACCTTCTAAATAAATGCCAGTTACTACTGGAGTCATGGGAAGCAGGGACACATAAGTATACCCTTTATCTTCAATCATGCATGACGAGTTGGTGAGTGTTATGTAGTTGTTGAGATCTACTATAGAAGTCTGGACATGCTGTTCCACACCCCGAGTCAGCATCTGAATATTGGCAAGCGTGTGGTCCATGCGGGTTCCGGTAGCTCCAATGATCAAAATCTGTTCCGGCTTACGATTTAAGGCTATATCCATTGCGAGTTCCGTGTCCGTCAAATCCTTCTGGATCGGATCACATGTCATCGTATCCCCGCTCATAATCCGTACCTGTTCCAGCTGTTCTTTCGAAATGGAGTCAAAATCACCAACAGCTATATGCGGTTTAATTCCGTGCTCTATTAAGAACAGTGCTCCCCGGTCAGCTCCAATAATATAATCTGATGCTTCAATTTCATCCAGCAGCTTTGGAGACAGGTTCCCTCCCGTAAAGATGAGGACTCTATCTATGTTCATGCATTAACCTCCTTCGCTTTGCGGAAGCTGTCGTTTATTATCAGTATAGATAAGTTTTTGATCTTGCACAATTTTATCAACGGCGGATAAAATGAGAAGAGCAAAGTAAGCGAAAGCGGAGGAAATCAATTTTGGACATGCATGTATTTGATTGGTTCAGCATCATTGGCACTGTAGCATTCGCCATGTCCGGTGCATTTGTGGCTATGGAGGAAGAATACGACATTTTGGGTATAGTCGTATTAGGGCTCGTTACAGCGTTTGGGGGCGGCGTTATCCGAAACGTTCTTATCGGTGTACCGGTAACAACACTGTGGAGCCAGGGAGACTTGATCCTGCTTGCAGTTATTTCAGTCTTTGTAGCTTTTATTCTTCCAATGGCTTGGATCAAGCATTGGAAGCGAACAGAAGCCCTATTTGATGCAATAGGATTGTCGGCTTTCGCCATCCAGGGGGGAATTTATGCGACGCAGATGAATCATCCGATGAGTGCTGTCATTGTAGCAGCGGCTCTAACAGGAATCGGAGGCGGTATTGTCCGTGACCTGCTGGCTGGCCGTAAACCGCTGGTCCTGCGCGATGAGATTTATGCAGTATGGGCTATGGCTGCCGGTGCTGCAATTGGCCTGGGAATCACCACTTCAACCTGGCAGCTGCTCCTGCTCTTTGTTCTAGTTATCATATTCCGGATGATGTCTGTACACTATCGCTGGCGACTGCCTAGGCGTCTGCTCACTGCAGAAACTGGTCAAAAAGGCAAAGACACAGTCATCTGAACATTTGATAAGATCTCCCACATTATCTGAAAGGAATGAAGCTTATGATTTCTGTCCTGTTCGTTTGTTTGGGCAACATCTGTCGTTCACCGATGGCGGAAGCTGTTCTGCGTCATAAAATCGTTCAAAAAAGATTGGATGATAAAGTTAAAGTTGATTCAGCGGGCACTGGAGACTGGCATATTGGCAAACTTCCTCACGAAGGGACACGTAAGCTGCTGGACAGCTGGCGAATCAGTTATGAGGGAGTTTCGGCCAGACAGGTGAACAGCCAGGATTTTACGGATTTTGACTATGTGATTGCTATGGATGATTCCAATGTAGAAAATTTAAGATCTCTTCCAGGCGGTGAAGGAGTGGATATTATTAAATTCATGGACTTACTTCCTGATGAAATACTGAGAGAGGTCCCGGATCCGTACTTCACCGGTAACTTTGATGAGGTTTATCGTTTAATTGATTTGGGGTGCGAGGTATTGCTGGACAGAATTGTCAAAGAAAAGTTATAATCATGTTCAACAAAGGGGTGCTTTACGTTCCTCTTTACAAAAATTATGTAAGCGGATGCATCTCCGAAGCCAAAAAGATGAACAAAGCACATTCTTTATCAATGCGCATATTGTTCATCTTTTTTTAAAGAGTACATGATTATTTTAAGAAGTACATAAGAGCTGACGGAAGTTCTTTCTGCCAAAATCCCCAGATATGGCGGCCGTCCTTCTCTTCATAATGCACCGTGGCACCGCGGTCTTCCAGCAGCTGTTTGGTATCCCGGTTCAGCTCCACAAAATTGTATACACCGGTATCGGTCGTATAGCTGTCCTCTTGGAGGCCGACGATCATAAAGATATTCAGCCAGGACAGATCGGTTTCCAGGGTCATAATATGCTGAGACTGCTCATAAAAGGCACCGGACAAGCTAATGATGCGATGAAACAGTTCGGGGTAACGCAAAGCAATATGCAGGGATACACTTCCTCCCAAGGAATCACCTGCCAGGACACGTTGATCCGGATCTTGGCGCACGGGATATTTCTCTTCTACATAGGGAATAATTTCTTCGGCAAAACAGGAGAGATAGGCATCAAACCGATTCCCGAAAGGAGCATATTCTTCCGTGCGTATCTTGGTATTCACTTCGACTCCTACAATAATGAATGGATCCAGTCCTTCTTCCAGGATCAGCTGATTGGCCCAGGTAGCGATACGTCCAAAATTAAAAAACTCTTCACCATCCTGACAGTAAACGACAGGATAACTAAGCAGTTCATTGTAGCTCGGAGGAAGGTAGATGCGCAGGTTCCGCGACTCTTTTAAATGACGGCTTTGAATTTCTTCTTTCACAATGGTACGCTTCATTAATGATTTATCTGTCATGTTTCGTCACCTTTCGAGGGTAAGTTTTTGAAAAGATGTCCACAATAAGTTAAGATTAACCTGTTGTCACTGGAATGACTGGTAAGATGTGATCGCTGTTATGCTGTTATAGTAATTTCTCATCCCTGTTACATATACAAAGTGAGAGGGAATCGAAATTTATTCCCTATTTCTTTGACGAATGAAGTGAAACAGGTGTATAATAATTCTATAACAGCGGAACTTGATATTCAAATATTTATTGAGGTGAAAAAAATGACCAAGGTTCCTTACGAAGTATATACCGAGGAAGTCGAAACACTATCCGTACTATCCCCGGAAGGCGAGATTGTAAACAAAGATCTTATGCCGGATTTAAGCGATGATCAACTGAAAGAAATTATGTACCGCATGGTATTTACCCGCACCTGGGATGACCGGGCCGTAAACCTCGGCCGCCAAGGACGTCTCGGGTTTTATGCGCCTGTTTCCGGTCAGGAAGCAACAATGGTGGGTAGCGTATACGCTCTTGAGAAAGAAGATTTTGTATGCCCGGGTTACCGTGATATGCCGCAGATCGTGTGGCATGGCCTGCCGCTTTACCAAGCTTTCCTTTATTCCCGCGGCCATCAACATGGCGGACAAATTCCGGATGGCGTGAATGTGCTGATGCCACAGATTATTATCGGTGCACAAATTTTGCATGCGATGGGTATTGCTATGGGTTACAAGCTCAAGAAACAAAAGCAGGTTGTTATTACTTACACAGGTGACGGCGGATCTTCTGAAGGTGACTTCTATGAAGGCCTGAACTTCGCAGGAGTTTACAAGCTCCCGGCCATTTTCTTTGTTCAAAACAATGGCTATGCGATCACGACTCCGTTTTCTAAACAAACAGCTGCCTTGTCTATTGCACACAAAGCGGTTGCTGCAGGCATCAAGGGCGTTAAGGTAGACGGTATGGACGTATTTGCAGTCATTAAAGCTGTGCGCGATGCAGCTGAGCGTGGACGCAATGGTGAAGGAGCTACGCTGATTGAGGCGGTGACTTATCGTTTCCGTCCGCATTCCATGTCGGATGATGCTTCCAAGTATCGTACGAAAGAAGAGGAAGCAGAATGGAACGAGAAGGATCCTATTGCCCGTCTTGCTAAGTACCTCGAGAAAAAAGGTCTTTGGACAGAAGAAGACACACTTCGGGTAAAAGATGAAGCGAAAGCTACGGTGAACGAGCAGATCAAAAAAGCTGAAAAAACCGACAAAATGACGGTTTCCGGCTTGATTGACAGCATGTTCGAACAAACCCCTAAGCACCTGGAAGAACAAAAAGCCGATTTCAAATAAGATAATGCGGCTGTTTGGCCGCGTCTCATACAAAATGCGGTACTGCTAAGCTTATGTGATCTGTTATGTCTAAGGAGGAAATGAAGCAATGGCACAAATGAACATGAAAGAAGCGATTCGCGACGCTATGCGCGTCGAATTGAACCGTGATCCGAACGTTGTCATCTTCGGTGAGGACGTTGGTAATGTCGGCGGTGTTTTCCGTGTAACGGAAGGACTGCAAAAAGAATTTGGTGAAGAGCGCGTCTTCGATACACCGCTAGCTGAGTCTGCCATCGGTGGTATGGCTGTCGGTCTGGGTATTCAAGGTTTCCGTCCGATCGCTGAAATTCAGTTTGTCGGATTTATCTATGAAGCACTAGATCAAATTTTGGTACAAGCGGCTCGGATGCGTTACCGTTCAGGCGGCAAATATACCTCACCAATCGTTTTCCGCACACCGTTTGGCGGAGGCGTAAAAGCGGCTGAGCTTCATACAGACTCACTGGAAGGTTTAATTGCTCAAAGTCCGGGTATTAAAGTCGTAATTCCTTCCAATCCTTATGATGCAAAGGGTCTTCTGATCTCTGCCATCCGTGACAATGATCCGGTCTTCTTTATGGAGCATTTGAACTTGTATCACGCTTTCCGCGCTGAAGTTCCGGAAGGTGAATACACCGTTGAGATCGGCAAAGCCAACATTGTTCGCGAAGGTTCCGATGTGACAATCATCTCTTACGGACTGATGGTTCACACGGCAACCAAAGCGGCTGATGAATTGGAAAAACAGGGCATTAAGGCTGAAATCATTGACCTGCGCACCGTAGCTCCAATCGATATCGATACACTTCTTGAATCCATCAAGAAAACGAATCGTGCGATCGTGGTTCAGGAAGCTCAAAAAACAGCCGGCGTTGCTGCAGAAGTTATTGCCCAAATCAATGAAAAAGCAATTCTGCATCTGGAAGCTCCTGTGCTGCGTGTAACTGCACCAGACACAGTATATGCCTATGCTCAAATTGAGGATGCCTGGCTGCCAACACCTGCTCGTATCGTAGAGGCTGTTAAGAAAGTCATGGAATTCTAATTGCAGTAATTATCTAGGGAGGTTTTACAGTTGGCAAAATTTGAATATCGTTTTCCAGAGCTGGGCGAAGGTTTGCACGAAGGTGAAATTATCAAGATGCACATCAAGCCAGGCGACAAAGTAACAGACGACGACATCATCATGGAAGTACAGAACGACAAGGCCGTCGTTGAAGTTCCTTGTCCCGTTAACGGTACGGTTCAGGAGGTCTTTACCAAGGACGGTCAAGTGTGCCGCGTTGGCGAAGTCGTTGCGGTTATTGATGCTGAAGGTGAAATCCCTGAGCAAGAAGAGCAGGCAAATGAACAAACTGAGCAGGAAGTTGATTCGGCTAAAGGCGGAGTGGATACACAATCATCTCCAGCATCAGATGCACCTGCAGATGCCAAGGAAGGCGAAGCTGGCGAGGCTTCCACACCGTCAGCTCCTAATAAAGATGTGCTGGCGACACCGAGCGTTCGTAAATTTGCTCGTGAGCAGGGCGTCGATCTTTCTCAGGTTCAAGGTTCCGGCAACAACGGTAAGGTGACTCGTGAGGATGTTGAATCCTTTAAAAATGGCGGCGGCGCTGCAGCTCCTAAAGCTGAAGAGCAGGCAGCAGAAACACAAGCAGCAGTACCAGCAGCTTCTTCGGCTGCACCGGTTTCCGATGCTCGTGCTGAAGAAGAGCGCGTACCATTCAAAGGTATTCGCAAAGCAATTTCCAATGCAATGGTTAAATCGGCTTACACAGCTCCGCATGTAACCATCATGGATGAAGTGGATGTAACCGAGCTTGTAGCATTCCGTACACGCATGAAACCAATCGCTGAGAAAAAGGGCACTAAAGTAACATACCTGCCGTTCATCGTTAAAGCATTAGTTGCAGCAAGCCGTCAATTCCCGGCTCTGAATGCGATGATTGACGAAGAGAGCAACGAGATTGTGTACAAAAAGTACTACAACATCGGTATTGCTACAGACACAGACAACGGCCTGATCGTTCCGGTCATCAAAGATGCTGACCGCAAGAGCATCTGGATGATTGCTGACAGCATTCGTGATTTGGCTGCTCGCGGTCGTGAAGGCAAGCTGAGCGCTGGAGAGATGAGAGGTTCCACAATCTCGATCTCTAACATTGGTTCTGCAGGGGGTATGTTCTTTACTCCAATCATCAACTTCCCTGAAGTTGCGATTCTGGGTACTGGACGTATTTCCGAGAAAGCTGTAGTTAAAGACGGGGAAATTATTGCTGCTCCGGTTATGGCATTGTCCTTAAGCTTTGACCACCGTATTATCGATGGTGCTACAGCTCAAAACTTTATGAATTACATTAAACAACTGCTCGCTAATCCTGAGCTGCTTGTTATGGAGGTGTAACACATGGTAGTAGGAGACGCTTCTCTTGATATCGATACACTAGTCATTGGTGCAGGTCCTGGCGGTTATGTGGCGGCAATTCGTGCCGCCCAGCTGGGCCAAAAAGTTCTTATTGTAGATAAAGCTGAAGTCGGCGGTGTGTGCTTGAACAGAGGCTGCATTCCTTCCAAAGCTCTAATCTCCGCTGCACACAGCTTTGAATCTGCAAAGCATGCAAGTGCTTTTGGGGTAAACGTGGGAGACGTAACGGTTGACTTCACAAAGACTCAAGAATTTAAAAGCGGTGTTGTAAAAAAACTGACCGGCGGTGTCGGTGCACTTCTGAAAGGTAACAAAGTGGAAATTTTCAATGGTGAATGCATGTTCATTAACGAAAATGAAGCTCGTGTATTTAACGAGCATGAATCCCCTCGTTACCGTTTCAAAAACTGTATCATCGCTACAGGCTCCCGTCCGATCGAGCTGAAAACTTTCCCGTTTGGCGGACGCATCCTGTCTTCAACAGAAGCTCTGGAGCTTCCCGAGCTTCCTAAGAGCCTGGTTGTCATCGGAGGCGGTTATATTGGCGCTGAGCTGGGTCAAATGTTCTCTAAGTTTGGTACGAAAGTGACTATTCTGGAGGGACTGGATTCCATCCTGAACGGCTTTGATCCGGATATGACGAAACTGGTTGCCAAAAACATGAAAAACACCGGTGTCGAAATTATCACTAGTGCAAAAGCAGAAAGTGCAGAGCAAAGTGATAAAGACGTTACTGTTAAATATTCTGTTAATGGCGAGAGCAAGGAAATTACGGCAGACTATCTGCTCGTAACCGTTGGACGCCGTCCAAATACGGATGGCGAACTGGGACTTGATCTCATCGACATCGAAATGACGGACCGTGGATTGATCAAGGTAGATCATCAAGGCCGCACGAATCATCCGCACATTTTTGCCATTGGTGACATTGTTCCAGGTCCTGCTTTGGCTCACAAAGCATCATATGAAGGTAAAGTGGCTGCAGAAGCGATCTCTGGTCTTCCATCCGTGGTCGATTACAAATGTGTACCTGCTGTTGCCTTTACCGATCCAGAATGCTCCAGTGTGGGTCTGACAGAAGCTCAGGCGAAGGAACAAGGCTACAAACCAAAAGCTGCGAAGTTCCCATTTGCCGGTAACGGCCGTGCCCTGTCCCTGAACAGCCCAGACGGGTTTGTAAAGATTGTGGCTGATGAGGATACCGGCCTTGTGCTTGGTGCTCACATTGCAGGTATTGAAGCTTCCAATCTGATTGCCGAGCTTGGCCTCGCGATCGAAATGGGTGCAACCCTTGAAGATATCGCACTGACTATCCACGCCCATCCAACACTGGGTGAAATCGTTGCAGAAGGTGCTGAGCTGGTGCTTGGACATCCGATTCACGTGATGGCACCGCGTAAATAATTCATTCAGCCTTAATTTTAGTTGTTTCTATTCAACGGCCGTCAGGATCCTCATGGGTTCTGCCGGCCGTTTTTTAATAGTTGATCTTTGTATTAAAGGGAAAGTACACTATAAAGAAACGAAATTATGAAACTAGGTGGGATTCACTTTGAAAAATTACTTGGAACTGCTGCAGGATATATTAGATCACGGTGTCCAGAAAGAAGATCGAACCGGAACCGGAACAACCTCTGTATTTGGAAGACAGCTTCGTTTTGATCTGTCGCAAGGGTTTCCGCTGGTAACGACCAAGAGAGTTCACTTGAAATCCGTTGTGCACGAGCTGCTCTGGTTCTTAAGTGGTGAAACGAATATACGGTATTTGAAAGAGAACAAAGTTCGGATTTGGGACGAATGGGCAGATGAAAATGGCGATCTGGGGCCCGTTTATGGTTCACAGTGGCGGTCATGGGAAGCTCCTGACGGGCGCAAAATCGATCAAATCGCAAATGTGATACAGTCGATTCGAAACAACCCGGATTCAAGACGGCATATCGTAAGTGCGTGGAATGTGGCCGAGATTGAGGATATGAAGCTGCCTCCGTGCCATTTTGTATTTCAGTTTTATGTTGCAGGCGGAAAATTGTCCTGTATGCTCACCATGAGGTCTGTCGACACTTTCCTGGGGCTCCCATTTAATATTGCCAGCTACGCGCTTCTGACGCATATGGTTGCCCAGCAGTGTGATCTGGAACCTGGAGAGTTTATTTGGTCAGGCGGGGACGTACATATCTACTCCAACCATATGGAACAGGTTAAGACACAGCTGGAACGTGAACCGTATCCACTGCCGACATTAGTGATCAAGCGAAAGCCGGAAAGTATTTTTGATTATACGTATGAGGATTTCGAATTCCAGGGATATGAACATCACCCTGCCATTAAAGCAACGGTAGCCGTTTAAGCAGAAGCGATCATATAAAGATGTTGAAAGGAGCGTATAGGATGAGTATTTCTATGATCTGGGCGATGGACCGGAACGGATTAATTGGAAAAAACAACGATATTCCGTGGCGATTACCAAGAGATATGGCCTACTTTAAACAAAAGACATTGAACAAAACGATTCTTATGGGGAGAAAAACATGGGATTCTTTTGGAGGAAAGCCGCTTCGTAATCGGACCAATATTGTGCTGACAAGGGATCCCCATTTTCAATTGAATCAGGACCAGGGGATCGTCATTCATGACCTTGATCATGTGGATGATTTCGCCAAGGACGAGGAATTAATGATCATCGGCGGATCCCAAATATACGAACAGATGCTTTCCAGGTCCGATCGCCTTTATGTAACGTTCATAGATGAAGCATTTGAAGGGGATTCTTATTTTCCCGAAGTAGATTGGGAGCAGTGGACCTGTGTCAGTGAAGAACAGGGAATCAATGATGAGAAGAACCCGTATCCGTATCGATTTGTAGTGTATGAGCGCAAGACTAAAGCACATTCCTGACCCTGTCACAATTGATCATGCTGAGTATTCAATGCAGGAAAACACAAATGATTATGCATATAGTCCATTTAACATAAGAAACGACAAATGCTACGATATTTTTACACTGTGAACCGGTAAAGATGGTAAAAATCCAGGAGACATGCGGTGATAAAAGTTTTTCTTGATGGATATAGAAAAAATGAATCGCGGTTTTCATGAAATATCCTCTCTTTTACAGCGGGAAAGCTCACATTTTATGATATGATAAAAAATACAATCAAACATATTACTCAGCAGGAATAGAACGGATGGGGGAAAGCAGGATGTCAACACCAACAGGATTTATGGAATATAACCGCCAGCTGCCGGCAGATCGGGAACCAGCTGAGCGGGTAAAAGACTGGGAAGAGTTTCATAAACTTATGGCTGAGGAAGAGCTTCAGACCCAGGGAGCTCGCTGCATGGATTGCGGTACACCTTATTGCCATACAGGAATTGATATGTCCGGCGGCACATCGGGCTGTCCCGTTCATAATTTGATTCCAGAGTGGAATAACCTCGTATATCGCGGGTTGTGGAGAGAAGCGCTGGAGCGCCTTCACAAGACCAATAACTTCCCGGAGTTCACGGGCCGTATTTGTCCCGCTCCATGTGAAGGCTCGTGTACCGTAGGCTTGATCGGACAGCCGGTCACCATCAAGAGCATTGAACAAGCGATTATTGATAAAGGTTTTGAAGAAGGCTGGGTCGTTCCTGAACCGCCAGAGAAACACACGGGACGTCGAGTTGCCGTTGTAGGATCTGGACCAGCAGGACTGGCCGCTGCAGCACAGCTGAACAAAGCAGGACATTCCGTTACAGTGTATGAGCGTTCTGACCGTGTCGGCGGTCTTCTGATGTACGGGATTCCATCCATGAAGCTGGATAAAGCGGTTGTACAGCGCCGTGTGGATCTGCTGGCTGCTGAAGGCGTGGAATTTATTGTCAATACGGAGATTGGCAAAGATATTCCTGCACAGCAGCTTGTGGATGAATATGATGCTGTTGTCCTGTGTGGAGGAGCTACCAAGCCGCGTCAATTCAGCATAGAGGGCAGCGACCTGAAAGGTGTTCATTATGCGATGGATTACCTGAACGGTACGATCAAGAGCTACCTGGATTCCAATCTGGAAGATGGAAATTATATTTCTGCTAAAGATCAGGATGTGATTGTCATCGGCGGCGGAGATACGGGATCAGACTGTGTGGCAACTGCTCTGCGTCATGGCTGCAGCAGTGTCACTCAATTCGGAACGCACAAGAAAGCGCCATTGGAACGTGATCCTCTCACCAATCCTTGGCCGCAGTTCCCGAACGTCTACACGCTGGATTATGCTCATGAAGAAGCGAAAGCTTTGTTCGGCCAGGACCCACGTGAGTTTTCCATCATGACGACGAAATTTGTAGGTGATGAAGAGGGCAACCTCAAAGAACTTCATACCATTCAAATCGAACGGATCGTAGATGAGACAGGCCGTAAAGTGTATCAGCCGATTCCTGGAACAGAGCGCGTGTTCCCGGCTAAGCTTGCCTTTATTGCTATTGGCTTTGACGGACCGGAGTCCACAATTCTGGATCAACTGGGACTGGAGAGCGACCGTCGTTCCAATGTGAAAGCCCGTTATGGCAAATACACAACCAATGTCGATAAGGTGTTTGCGGCTGGAGATATGCGCCGCGGGCAAAGCCTCGTCGTATGGGCCATCAACGAAGGCCGTGAAGCCGCCCGTGAAGTGGATAAGTATCTGATGGGCAGCACGGTTTTGGTTTAACAGATTTTATAATATGTGATATAATTCTATATTATGTTGATAGGGACTTCGCCTGCGCGAAGTCCTTTTTTGGAGTCTGCTGCGGCCGAGCTGCGGCAGGGTCAGACGGAAGGAGAGACCTGCGTGAAGACACTGGTCATTGCCGAAAAACCGGATATGGGACGGAATATAGCCTCCGTCATTGAGCCCAGGGCCAAGAATAACCGCTCTTATCTGGAGGGCGATCAGTATATCATTACCTGGGCTGTTGGTCACCTCGTTAGTCTGGCAGAACCGGATGCTTATGATCCCAAATACAAGCGGTGGAGCATCAAGGATCTGCCGATTATTCCGGAACAATTCAAAATTGTACCGAATCCCAAGACGAAAGATCAGCTTAAAGTGATCGGTGAATTGGCGAAGAAATGCAATTCCATCGTGAATGCCTGTGATGCCGGACGAGAAGGTCAGTATATTTTCGCACTCATTCAGCAGCAGCTGAAACTGAAACAGCCGGTCAAGCGGCTATGGATTTCAGATTTAACGGCAGAGAGCATAGCGAACGGATTTCGCAGTTTGAAGGACGGTGCTGAGTTCGAAGATCTGACCCTGGCTGCCCGGGCCCGCAGTGAGGCAGATTGGCTGATCGGCATGAACGCATCCAGGGCATTTACGACCAAGCATCAGACACTCCTCTCTGTAGGGCGGGTACAGACGCCTGTGCTGGCACTTATATATGACAGACAGAAAGAAATAGAGGCCTTTGAGTCGCAGACATTTTATGATGTGAAAGCTTCTTTCAGCCAGGAATCACTGCAGTACCCCGGCACTTGGCAGGGAGAGCGTTTGACGTCCAAGGAAAAAGCTGAAGACATTGCAAATCGTGTTAAAGGCAAGGCAGGGGCTATTACGAAATATGAAATGAAAGACACGAAAGATTATCCGTTCAAATTGTATGATCTAACCCTGCTGCAGAGAGAAGTCAATGCCAAATACGGATACTCTGCTAAAAAAACATTAGACATCGCTCAGGGATTATATGAACGGCATAAGATTATTTCGTATCCGAGAACGAACTCCAATTATGTGAACGAACAGAATCTTGAAGGTATGCACAAAGCGCTGCATATGCTGAAATCTACCGGGTATAAGGAAAAAGCGGAAGGTGCAAATCCTGCCTTGGTGCATAAGAATAACAAATCCGTATGCAATCCGGAACGGGTTGAGGATCATCACGCGATATTGCCTACGTTGAAGCGTCCGGGAACATTGAGCAAGGAAGAACAGCATATTTATGATTTGATCATTGTGAGGTTTTTGTCCCATTTTTACCCGCCTGCGGTCTATAAACAGCATACAGTAATTACCGAAGTAGAAGGGGAGAGCTTCAAAACCAATATTAAAGAGCTGGTATCCCTCGGCTGGAAAGTGCTGATTCAGCAGGATAAAGAGGCAAACTCCAATAAGCGGTCCGGCAAAAAAGGAAAAGAGGATGGCGAAGAGGAGACTCAGGAATGGAGTGGAGGACCCTTTAATGTCAACCAGGACAAGCCCGTGACATGTGTGCATAGCGAAGCTAAAGAAAAGGCCACACAGCCTCCTAAGAGCTATACAGAAGGTACCCTGCTCAAAGCGATGGAAAGCGCCGGAAAGAGTATGGAAGATGAAGAACTCCGGGATGTGATGAAGGACAGCGGTCTTGGTACGCCGGCGACCAGGGCAGCTACTATTGAACGCCTGAAAAAAGTAGGCTATATCATCATGCAGGGCAAAAAAATAAGTATCACTCAAAAAGGAAGGTCAGCCGTCGAACTCATCCGCCACGCAGGAGTAGAACTGTTAGCCTCCCCGGAAATGACCGGTCAATGGGAACGGCGTCTTCATCAGATATCCAAAGGCGAAGCATCTTCAGAAGTGTTCATGAAAAATGTCCAGCGTTTTACGGTATCGATTATAGACAAGGTATCTTCCCAGAAGCCTGCGCCTTCCTCGATGTTTGCAGAAGACCGGGAACGATCTAAAGGAGTACCCGGTAAACGTAATACAGCCGTTAAAAGCTCAGCCCACTCTTCGAAAGCCACAGCAGCAAGGGGAACGGCCAAAGTGATGGAAGTACAGACAGAGGCACGAACCCCTCTAGGAGACTGTCCGGTTACTGGCTGCGAGGGCCGGATTATTGAAGGAAAGAAGGGCTTCGGCTGCTCTCAATTCAAGGCAGGCTGCACGTTTGTCATTTGGAAAGAGTTCGCGGGAAAGACCATTACGCAGGCCATGCTGAAATCATTGCTCTCTCAAGGCAGGACGCAGCTCTTATCATTCAAGGATGACCGCGGCACAGCTTTCAAAGCCCGCATTGTTCAAGTCCGGCCCGAGAGCGGACAATTGAGAGTGGAACGAGACAATCCGCTACCGTAACATGGTTACAACAGAAAGGCAGCTTTCCAGGAGAATGATCCCGGAACAGCTGCCTTTTGAATTTTTTTAAGAGTGTCTTTGGGGCGTGAGAATGCCATGGTTGGCGATGATTTGCGGCACCTCGGTGAGCGCAGGAACGGTGTACAGGATATTATCCGGCTCCTCTTTTAATTCCACCAGATTGTAATGCCACTCGGTTTTTTGCTTGATATAGATCGTATTGATTCGGGCTGTAAGCGCAGGGATGACATCTGTCCGAAGGGAGTTGCCCACCATCCAGGTGCTGGATCTCTGGAAATCGCCGGTACGCAGAATTTTCTCCAACGCATCGATGTTTTTATGCTGCCGGATATAGATCCGGTCTTCAAAATAATCAGCGAGCTTCATTTGCTCAATTTTACGTTTTTGAATTTTAGTTTCGCCGCCAGTATATAAGTGAAGATGATGTCCTTCATGCTGCAGCACATTCAACGTTTCTACCATGCCAGGATACGCCTCCACCTCCTGATCATAAACGCTGAGGCCGAGCTGGAACAGCTGCTCTTCTTCTTCAAGCACAGGCGGTCTGCCATGAAGCTGGCTGAAATAACGATACGTATCAATCAAGGACTGCGGGAAGTTTGCACTGGCGAATCCAAGCTTGTTCACACCAGCAATATCAATCTCCATTTGCTTGGAACGGACATCGTCCGTGGTGATGTTTGAGGATTGAAACCAGTTCGTCATTCGTTCAAAAAAGTCGGCAAGGATCAAATCAAAATATTTGTTGCAGTGGATCAATGTATCGTCCATATCAAAAATAATATGTTGTTTCGTGCTGCTCATCTGTCTCACTCCTAACCACTTATCTATCTATTGTATCGTCACTAAGATAACCGCATATAGGATTCCAGAAACATCTGGAGTTCCGATGCACCGTCCGGCCTTAAGCTGAAACGTCCGTTCTGGTCTTCTGCATTCACATGCGAACGCAGCAGTCCGGCTGCTCTTAATATAACCAGATGGTGCAAAAGCTTCTCATCAGAAAGTTGAAGATGCTGGGCGATTTCACCGACTGTCTTTGGTTCATCTGCAACAAAACGCAGCAATCGCAGTCTTTCGGCATCGTGCAGCGCTTCCGTCATACGGAGCAGAACCATGGGCGGATCATCTTCGTTCTCCTCCGGCACATCAACCGGATACTGAATGAGAAGGAGATTCTCATAGAAGCAATATGTATTGATGGGCCTGAAATGTACACCGGGAAACAGGATAACCGAAGAAACAGGAAGATCATCAAGGACGACACCACCTGTGGCATATTCGATCAAGCTCTCTGACTCCATTTTGAGAAGCAGCACGGATTTCTCCTGAGCATCTTCCTCAATCAGTACACGGAATTCCTCTTCAACTTCTGAGAAGTAATGAAGGTTCCAAAGCGTAAGGAGTGGTGGATATGCAGACATCACCCGAGTTAAATCCTCCAGGGTCAGCGATGGCATGAATGGAGTCAGCTGCGGATGCAGTTTTTGTGGTGAACTGTTCTGTACCCAAGAAAGAAAGGATTCGATATGGTCCTCAGGGTTTTTCTCTCGAATGATGACGAGCGCATAAAGGACATCAAAGTCTAAAAAAGGCCAGCTGCCGGCTTTTTTGAGTTCATTCACAACGTGAGTCGGGAGCTGTTGGTCCAGATCACTCTTAAACTGGGATCCGATGTCCAGGTTGTCGGTCCATTTTTCCGTGACATAGATCATAAAGCTGCTGAGCAGCTCGTACACCGCGGAAACATCAATGCTTACTTTATACTTCATGAAACGGGTACCCTCCCGGTGGATTGACATTATTTTTATTATGGCTTGTAAGGAACAAGGTTGTCCACTATAATGTTCATTTGGCTTTCAGGTTTATAGATAACATATTTTTGTTTTACCGATAGAAAGGGGCATCATCATGTCAGGCACCTCAGAGATGAAACAGGATAAAACCCTGTATTTTATATTAATTGGCGTTATTGTGGCGGCCGGAATCAGTCAAGGTATGCTGCTTCCCGTGCTCGCTATATTTCTCGAAAGGATGGGTGTGTCTTCAGGCATGAACGGGATGAACGCAGCCGCCCTGTACATCGGTTCATTCGGAATGACACTTGCTGCTGAGAGAATCCTGGGGAAAGTCGGATTCAAAAAACTGATTGCCGCCGGGCTTGTACTGGTCATGCTGTCCTTGATGGTGTTTCCGCTGTTTCCGAGTGTCGGTTTATGGTTTGTTCTTCGGATTCTGGTCGGTGTGGGTGACAGTGCCCTTCATTATGCTTCTCAGCTGTGGGTATTGATGATGTCGACCAGCCGGAACCGCGGAAGAAGTATTTCGATCTATGGCATGTCCTATGGGCTCGGATTTAGTATGGGACCGCTAGGGATCAATCTACTGAATTTTGGTAATCATGTGCCTTTTTTTGGATTGGCTGTATTGTTTGCTGTTTTGCTTGTGATCGTTCTCATCCGGATGCCGGATGTAAGGCCAGAACGTCAAGCAAGTGGTGACGCGCCTGGCAGAGGACGGTATATGAAAAGCTACGCACTGGCTTGGTATGCGCTGCTGCCGGCTTTTTTGTACGGTTATATGGAAGCGGGTATCAACAGTAACTTTCCGGTTTACGGACTCCGCAGCGGGTTTTCACTGGAGCAGATCTCATCGCTTCTCCCGTTTGTCGGGATTGGGGGCTTGCTTCTTCAGCTTCCCCTTGGCATCTGGAGTGACCGCTTTGGCCGCAAAAAGATTCTGATGACAGCAGGCATAACAGGTGGTGTGTGCTTTATGCTGATTCCATTTGCCGGCACCAGCTATTGGCCTGTGCTCATCCTGCTCACGATTGCCGGCGGGATGGTCGGCTCCTTCTTTTCGCTGGGGCTGGCTTATGCTGCTGATATTTTACCCCGGACTTTGCTGCCTGCCGCGAATGTGGTGGCTGCGTTCCATTTTAACATTGGAAGCATCCTGGGACCTAATGTGGGAGGGGCGGCTATGCAGACTGGATGGATAAGCGGCGTGTTTATCGTTATGGGGTTATTGTATATCCTCTTTGCCTGCTCAAGTCTGTGGTTTAAAAGAGGTTCAAACCCAGGATAGGAACAGCTGTTCTCATGGCAATTGCTTACGCTTTCTTCTAAACTAGAGATTAGGAATAGAACCTTGACGGGAGAGAGAGAAATGATTAAAGTGGATCGCCTCAAGAAGATGGTCATCACCGAGAAAAAACCGGTGCTGAATGATATAAGCTTTCAAATGGAACGAGGAGAAATGATCGGTTTAATCGGGGCTAGCGGAAGCGGGAAAAGCCTGCTGCTCGGCTGTTTGGCGATGCGTCAAAAATGGGACGGGGGACGTTTCCTCATCGATGGAGAGGATGTGCTTAAGCAATCAGGCGGCAAACGGAAGGTGCGGCGGGAATGGGCTTATTTGGAGCAAAACCCGGTGCTGAACCAGAACCGGACCGCACTGAAGAATGTGTTAGTCGGTCAATACAGCCAAACCCCGCTCTGGCGTATGGTAACCGGTATGGTACGATCCGATGATTATATGGGTGCCATGGATACGATTGAAGATTTGGGATTGCTGGATAAAGCCAAGCGCAAGGCCGGAGAACTGAGTGGTGGTGAAAAACAGCGAATTGCGATTGCAAGAGCACTGGTCCATGGAGCGAACGTCATACTTGCTGATGAACCGGTTATGGGCCTCGATCCCAAGTCCGCTGAGAATGTTCTGCAGACCTTAAGGACTCTCTGTGACGAAGAAGGTCTGACTGTGGTTGCGGTCATTCCTTTGGAACTGGCGGAAAAGTACTGCACACGTATTATCGGGCTGGCAGGAGGCCAGATCGCGGTAGATGTAACGGGCAGACGTCTGACACATGGTGAAAAAAACAGACTGTAGGGAAACCTGATCTTATAGCCTGCTGATGGATCTTCAAGGTAAGCCAAAGAAAGAGTGATGCATGTGAAGTTACGATGGTTAAAAAATGCAGCTTCGGGCTGCTTGATTATGCTGCTGAGCGGCTGCAGTTTTATCAGTGATCCGGTATCTTTAATGACGACGCCGGATCTGCCAGCAGATAAGGCGACGCTGATGGGAGCTGTTATCTCCTCTATTAATGGCAGCGGTACGGAAAAAGGGGACATTATTCGTCCACGGAGCGATTCAGATCCGAGCTCCATACGTATTGAAGACTTAAATAATGACGGAATTATGGAAGCCGTCGTTTTTTACAAGACACCGAACGAGGAAGTGCAAATCCACGGCATGATCCTGCAGCAGCAGGGGAACTCCTGGGTGAAAAAGCTGGATTTTGACGGTGAAGGTACGGTTCTGGAATCCTTTGATTTAATTGATATTACGAATGATGGCAAGCTGGATATTGTGGCAGGCTTCTCACGCGGTGAAAGAGAGCTGCAGAACGGTATGGCGGTTTATACCTTCACTGGTGACTCGCTGCGCAAAATACTTCCATTGCCTTATACACATTTTGAAGTGACTGATTTAAATGGCGACCGGGTGGATGAGTTAACGGTGGTCTCACTTCAGAAATACGAGCTTTCTTCTATCACGACATATCAATATGACAGCACTATTGAAGATTTTCAAGAGCTAACCAAGCTGGACCTTGGTCAAAATATCGAAAGTTATTACAATATTGTCTCAGGAAAAGTGGCTGAAGACAGAGAAGGTATCATCCTCGATACATCCATCGTATCCAATGCATCCACCTCCAAAATGATTGTGATGGAGGATGGTGAGCTTGTGGATGTACTTAAAGAGGATGCGGCGTACAAAGAACTGCCGGTTATCAGCCAGGATATTAATGGAGACGGCATTCTGGAGATTGGCCTGCTTCAGGAGCCTTCCGGCTGGGAAGGAGCGAGGTTCGATGAAATCCCGTTTCTGAGCACGTACTATCAGTGGGATGGCGAGACCCTTCTTGCAAGCAGCCAGAAAGGCCTGAATTTTGTAACCCAGCGATATGAAGACATGGATGACCGTTTCTTTTTAAATTTTCCGCCGGAATGGCATAATTTAATAACGATTGATCCGGAATCGGATAAAGACAAGTATCTCAAATTCATTCTTCAGGACAGCGGCAAGACGGTCGCTGAAGTGAAGTTTTTCTCTACAGCAGAGTGGGAGCAGGCGAAACAGGAGTGGAAACTTCTAGTGAAAGATGAGGAGCAGGTCATCGGTTACAAAGGTGATCTGAAACTGACCAAAAATGAAAGAAAAACCAACAGCAATGAGGTTGCACCTATAGAAAGAAAGGGGAAATAGACATTGAGCAAGGTCCTTATACTGGAAGATGAAGAGTCGATCCGCAGTTTTATTGTCATTAACCTGAAACGAAACGGGCTGGAAGTTATTGAAGCCGGAGATGGAGATCAAGCTCTTCATCTGCTGCAGACGGTGCCTGATATCGATATTGCTTTGCTGGATGTCATGGTGCCTGGAATTGACGGCTTTGAAGTATGCCGCCGCATCAGGGAAACCAATGAACGTATCGGTATTATATTTTTAACAGCGAAGGTGCAGGAACAGGATAAAGTGTACGCGCTCTCCGTTGGAGCAGATGACCATGTCAGCAAACCATTCAGCCCTACGGAGCTGATTGCGCGTCTTCAATCCCTGCTGCGGCGGGTGAATGTCCAGCGAGCAGGTGCAGCCAAGGTCACATTTCAATCCGGTCCGTTTACACTGGACTTGATTTCGAAGTTATTTAAAAAAGACGGAAAATCTCTGGAATTGACACCAACAGAATTCTCACTGGTCCAGTTCTTTCTGGAGAAAGAGAATACACCGCTCAGCCGTGATGTGCTGCTGGATCATGTATGGGGCAAAGAATATATGGGTGACCCCAAAATCGTGGATGTGAACATTCGGAGACTTCGTCAGAAAATTGAGAATAATCCTTCCGAGCCGGAATTCCTGCAGACGGTATGGGGACACGGTTATAAATGGAAGGGTCAGGGCCAATGATCAAAAAAGGGATCCGGCGGGAGATCGTACTGCACTACTTTTTAGTCGTGTTTATGGCGCTTCTGCTGGTCGAGGTTATTTTTCTTCTCGCAATTCGAACGTATTACTATGACAGCGTGTTTAGTCATATCGCCTCTCATATTGGGTGGGCCGATGAATATTACCAAACCTTCGGATTAAATGACCAAAGCACATCAGCTATGACACGGATCATGTCTTATTTCGAGCTGTTCGGAACAGAGCTTCAGGTATTAAGCCTGGACGGCCAGATCATATCCAGTTCAAATAAATTTGATACGGACATGGTGATTAGAACGAGCGACGTCACTCAGGCATTATCCGGTGAAACGAGCCGCTGGGTCGGAAAGCAGCAGGGAACGAATCAAATTGTCATGGCGGTATCCAGGACACTTAAAAATGCCGGAGAAAACCAATATGTACTGCGTTATGTGACGTCCCTGGATAAGATCAATGACAAGCTGTTGAATGTTACGCTGCTCTCTATCCTTATCGGTACTGCCGTTCTGGCGACTGTTCTGGCTTTCAGTATTGGTCTGGCGAATTCCATTGTGAAGCCGATCAATAACATCCGCGCGGTGTCCGCCCAGATGGCTAAAGGACGCTTTGATGTTAGAGTTAAAGGTGATTACAAGTACGAATTAGGTGAGCTGGCATCCACACTGAATTATATGGCACAAGAAATTGTACGCAGCAATCAGGTCAAGGATGACTTTATCTCTTCTATATCTCACGAGCTCAGGACCCCGCTAACCAGTATCAAAGGCTGGAGCGAGACTTTGAATTCCGGAGGGTATGATCCCGATGAAACGAAGATCGGAATGCAGATCATTACGAAAGAGACAGATCGTTTGATCGGCCTGGTGGAAGAAATTCTTGACTTTGCCAAGCTGCAGCAGAATGAAATGAAGCTGGTAACGGGTGTAGTCAACCTGCGGGAACTGCTGCAGGAAATTATGCTGAATCTGTGGGCCAAAGCCGAGAAAAAAGGAGTGCTTATCAACCTGGACAGTGAGCTGAAACCTATGATCTACGGAGATGCGAATCGGCTTAAACAGGTGTTCTTGAATCTAGTCGATAATGCAATTAAATTCTCACATGAACATGGTACAGTACAGCTGTCATTTGAGCTTGATGAGAAGTTTGTTACGGTTACGGTTCAAGATTATGGCATTGGCATCAGCGAAGAACATATCAAGCGGGTGAAAGACCGGTTCTTCCAAGTGAATCCTGTGAATGGCGGAACGGGACTTGGCCTTGCCATCACTCAGCAGCTGGTGGAACTTCATCACGGACATTTGGAGCTGGAGAGCGAATTTGGTCAGGGTACATCCGTAAAAGTGAAACTGCCTTTACCAAGCCCTGAACTTGCTGCCCTAATCCCGGAAAATGACGCTGATGTTAAATCGTTACCGATAAACAGCATTCTCCCTGTACATGAAGGAGTCAGGGAGCCATAAGACAGGAGGGAGGAGGAGAACATGACAATTGATGCATGCAGCCTGCTTGAAACCCCGCTGGGCTCATTTCAGCTTCGAAGAGCCATGGAAGGTGAAGAGAAGATCATGTTTCAGCTGCTGACTGCGGTGGCGGAAGATATGGTTATTCAGCAGCGTAATCAATGGATACCAGACATGTTTAGTATGGACCTCATGAGAGAGTATTTAAAGGAACGCGAAGTGTGGATCCTTTATGATAATGACACCCCTGCGGGCATGTTCACTCTCCAGGATAGTGATCCAGCGTATTGGGGTGAACGAAATCATCCGGATTACAGCTATTTGCATCGGTTTGCCATTCTGCCTCAATATCGAGGTATGGAACTGGGAAGCCGAATGATTGACTTTGCAGAGAACCGTTCCAAACAGCAAAAGAAAAGGGGACTGCGGCTGGATTGTGTATCTCATCTGCCCAGCCTGAATGAATATTATCAAGGGCTGGGCTATCACTTTGTTGCAGCACAGCAATTGACGAACCGTACGGTCCATCTATATGAGAAGTCCTGGGTCGACATGACATCTTAGATATAAAATACAAAAAAAGCGATCCGTCATGATAACGGATCGCTTTTTGTTGATCTTAGGACGAAGAAACGTTGGCGCGCAGGCGGCCTTTTTCGTATACTTCCTGCAGAAGGCGGGATGGCTGAGTACGAACCATCGGTTTTGGAGAAACCGTCTCATGAGGTCCGACTACGATTACATTGCCTAAGCTGCCTTTGACAATGGCACCATCTTTGATTACTGCACCTTCACCGATGATTGCGTGCTCAATATGAACACCTTTGCCAATTTTCACGTTCGGCATTACGACACTGTCCTTAACCAACGACTGTTTACCAATCTCGGCTCCACAGAAGATGACAGAGCGTTTTGCTTTGCCTTCAAAATAGCAGCTATCATGAATAAAGCTGTCACCCGCTTCCAGCGGACGTGAAGGATGAGCAGTGATTTTGGTACGCCAAGGACGCGTGAACATCGGCCATTGTTCGTTTTCGAGAACCAGGTCGGTTTGATCCAGTACATCCATATGGGCTTCCCATAGGCTTTCAACCGTACCAACATCTCTCCAGTAACCCTTGAATCGGAAGGCCAAAAGCGGATTGTCTTCAGACAGCATTTTAGGAATGACATCTTTTCCGAAGTCGTGTGTCGATTTCGGATCAGCAGCATCCTCAAGGAGATGACGTTTCAGATAATCCCAACGGAAGAGGTATATTCCCATGGAAGCCAGATTGCTTTCCGGTTTCTCAGGTTTCTCAGCAAATTCAGTGATTTTGAGGTCCCCGTCCACACTCATGACCCCAAATCGGCTGGCTTGCTCCCACGGCACTTCCATAACGGAAATGGTGGCGGCTGCACCTTGTTCAATATGTGCATCCAGCATTTCGCGATAGTTCATATGATAAATGTGATCACCGGATAGAACCAATACATGTTCTGGATCCTGGCGGTCAATGTATTCCAAATTTTTATAGATCGCATCAGCGGTACCCAGGTACTCACTGCCTAGATCTTGTGAAGATAGTAAAGCGATTCCGTTATCATCATTCTGTGAAAATTTCCAAGGTTCACCTTCACCGATATGATTATGGAGCGAACTGCTTTCATACTGTGTTAAAACACCGACGGTATCGATTCCCGAGTTCACACAGTTGCTGAGAGGAAAATCGATAATACGGTAATGGCCCCCAAACGGAACGGCTGGTTTTGCAAGCTTAGACGTTAGTGGGGCTAATCTCTTGCCCTCTCCTCCCGCCAGCAGCATGGCGATGCATTCTTTTCTCTTCATCACGTTTCCCTCCCAAAATTTTTCAACGTAATATCTACTTAAACGATTGCTCAGGGGTTTGAAACGATTATATTGATTTATTTTTATGAAAATTACATATTTATTTTTCAGTATCATTTTTATTTTCAAAATGGTTAGAATGGGGTAATGATGTTATATGGTTTTTTTATGTGTAAAATTAGATCTTAAGATAAGAAGGTGATCATTTGATTGGCAAACCATTTTGGGATGGAAACGCAGTTCAAGAATCGCTTTATCTTTTTCATGAAGGAACATCATTTCACAGCCATCGCTTCATGGGGGCGCACCCTCGCACAGAGGATGGTGTTGAAGGAGTCAGGTTTACTGTATGGGCTCCGCATGCCAAACATGTTGGCCTGGCTGGTGACTGGAATGCATGGGACGGGTCACAAGATTCGTTATTTAGGATACCCGAAACCGGCGTTTGGAGTCGTTTTTTTCCCGGCATGTCGGCTGGAACATTATACAAATACCAGATAACGGGACCTTATGATGAAATATTTCTGAAAGCAGATCCTTATGCATTTCGTTCAGAGCTGCGCCCGGCAACTGCGTCAGTCATTGCCGATTTGTCCGGATATAAATGGAATGATGGAGCTTACCGACGGAAAAAGGCAGTATCGGCCATTTATCGGAAACCCATTAACATTTATGAAATGCATTTCGGAACATGGCGTCAGCGGGAAGACGGTACGTTCTATACGTACAGCGAGATGGCGGATTTGCTAATACCTTATCTGCTCGAAATGAATTACACACATGTGGAATTTATGCCGCTTTCCGAACACCCTTATGATTTATCATGGGGATACCAAGGCACAGGTTTTTATGCACTGACCAGCCGATACGGCACGCCGCACGAGTTCATGTATCTGGTAGACCGGCTTCACCAGGCAGACATCGGTGTTCTGCTGGATTGGGTTCCCGCTCATTTTGCCAAAGATGCTCATGGGTTGAGGCAGTTTGACGGCATGGCCCTTTACGAATACGAAGATCAGATGAAAGCGGAAAAACCGGGCTGGGGAACACTCTCTTTCGATTATTCCAAACCGGAAGTTCGTTCATTCCTCATTTCAAACGCCATTTTCTGGATGGAAATGTATCATATTGACGGTCTGCGTGTAGATGCAGTAACCAGTATGATTCGTCTGGATTTTGAAAAGAAAGAACACCAGTATCAAGTTAATGAGCAGGGGACGCTTGAAAATCTGGAGGCAATCTCCTTCTTGCAGGAGCTTAACAAAACGGTGTTTGAATATTTCCCCCATGCCTTGATGATGGCAGAAGAGTCGAGCGCATGGCCTGGAGTGACATCGCCTGCGCATGAAGGCGGACTTGGATTTAATTACAAATGGAATATGGGCTGGATGAACGATACGCTATCATACATAGAAGAGGATTTTCATCAGCGGCCTGATAAACATCATCTGCTGACATTCCCAATCTGTTACGCCTACTCAGAAAACTTTACGCTGCCTTTATCCCACGATGAGGTGGTACACGGCAAGAAGTCGCTGCTAAACAAAATGCCCGGTTCTTATGAGCAGAAATTTGCCGGTTTACGCGGACTATTAGGTTATTTAATGACTCAGCCGGGGAAGAAGCTTCTGTTTATGGGGGGCGAGTTTGGACAGTTTATCGAGTGGAAAGATCAGGAACAGCTCGACTGGTTGCTGCTGGATTATGAATCCCATCGCCAGCTTCACGCTTATTCAGCTGCTTTGAACAAGCTTTACCGGGATCAGAAAGCCTTATGGGAGCTTGATCATGACCTGGAAGGGTTCCAATGGATTTCTGCCAATGATCATAATCAAAGTGTCATCTCCTATATGCGGAAGAGCAGGAAACCGGGCGACACGTTGATTGTTGTGATTAATTTTCAGCCGGTGTTCCATCCCCAGTACCGGATCGGGATGCCTAAACCAGGCCAATATGAAGAAATTTTTAACTCCGACAGCATTGTCTTTGGTGGAGAAGGCCGAGTCAATGACGGGATTCTGAAAACAGATAAAACCGTCTGGCATGACCAGCACCAAAGTGTAGAGATTGTGGTTCCGCCACTGAGCATGGTGATTTTAAAGAAAAAACCGCCTCGTCCCCGCAAAGCCGGTGTTGATAAGGCAGAAAAGAAATAGATAAAAAGAAGAGGGAGAGTGAGCCATGAAGCTGTTATTTGCTGCTGCAGAAGGAGTACCCTTTATCAAAACAGGAGGTTTGGCTGATGTGATTGGAGCCCTGCCCAAGGCGCTTCAAAAAGCCGGAGCTGACATTCGGGTGGTTATGCCGAAGTATGGAAGTATTCCAGACTCTTACCGTGAGAACATGGAGCATGTTGGAGAAGTCCGCGTTCAAGTAGGCTGGAGAAAGCAGTTTTGCGGTGTAGATAAAATCGTGGAAGATGGAGTAACCGTTTATTTTATCGATAACGAATATTATTTCCGAAGAGATGGAATCTACGGGTATATGGATGATGGTGAACGCTTCTCATTCTTTAACCGCGCGGTTTTGGACATTCTTCCGCTTATCGATTTTCAGCCTGATGTGATTCACTGTCATGACTGGCATACGGGTATGATTCCGCTTCTCCTTGAAGCAGATTACAGGTATCAGGAATTTTATGAGGATATCCGGACGGTCTTTACCATCCACAACCTGCTGTATCAAGGCGTATTCCCGTACGAAGTGCTGGTAGACACTTTGGGCCTGCACAGCCGATATTTTCATGCGGATGGCGTAGAATATTATGGCAATGTTAATTTTCTGAAAGCGGGCATTGTATATAGCGATCACGTAACGACAGTGAGTCCAACATATGCCAGGGAAATTCAAACATCGTATTACGGTTACGGGCTTGACGGATTGTTGTCCTCTCAAGGAAATAAACTGAGCGGGATTGTCAACGGGATCGATACGAAGAGCTATAATCCGTCCAGTGATCCACATCTAGCAGTAAAGTATCGCAGCAATCTGGCCAAAAAGGTGAAGAACAAGCAGGAACTTCAAAAAGAACTGGGCCTGCCGGTCAAGAGCCAGGTGCCTATGATGGCCATGGTCACACGACTGGTCGATTCCAAGGGACTGGATCTTGTCGTTCGCATTTTGGATGAGCTGTTGTATTACGACGATATTCAATTTGTCATTTTGGGAACAGGAGAAGCTTCTTATGAGCACTGGTTCAGAGAAGCGGCCAATCGTCACCAGGACAAATGCTCCGCGCAGATTCTTTTTAACGAGCCGTTGTCCCGTCGGGTTTATGCTGCGAGTGATTTGTTCTTAATGCCTTCCAAATTTGAGCCATGCGGTATTAGTCAATTGCTTGCACTGCGTTATGGCAGTATCCCGATTGTCAGGGAAACCGGCGGGTTGAATGATACGGTACACGCTTATAACGAGTTCACCCGTGAAGGAAATGGATTTTCCTTCTCGAGCTATAATGCACATGACATGATGAACACCATTCGGCGGGCTGAGTCTATATACCGTCAACCAGAGCACTGGAAGCAGCTGACCAAAAATGCAATGTCAGGAGACTACAGCTGGCTTGTGTCTGCTAAACAGTATATGGATATTTATGATCAAATTTCAGGCCGGATCTTGTAAAGGTTTTGCAGTTTGGCAGATATGATGTGAACAAAAAAAGAGCTTCCGAAGAGAAATGTTGATCATCTCTTTTCGGAAGCTTTTTCTGTTTATTGGAGGCTTCGGCATAAAATACGGTACCCGTAAGCGTCCAGATTAATATTCATAATGCCGTCCTCCGTGTCTACTTTCTCTTGAGAAAGGGCATCATACCAATCATTCTTGACGAGTGGATGAGTTAACGTTCGAGGCTGATCCGTATTGTTCATCCAGATAATAAAATGTACTTTATCGTCTACACGCTCATAAATAATGCACGGATCGTTTGGATCAGCTTTCAAAAAGCGGAAACGTCCTTCCCGAAGCGCTTTATGTTTTCTGCGCAGCTGTATCATGAGTTTGTAGAAATCATACAGTTCGGTTTGTTGTTTGTCCGGATCCCATTCCATACATTTACGGCAATCCGGGTCATCGCCTCCGGTGAGACCAATCTCATCCCCGTAAAAGATGCAGGGTGTTCCAATGTAGGTGAACAAAAAGACGACAGGTAATTTCATACGGCGGATATCGTTGCCGACCCGATTGAGCAGACGCTGGGTGTCATGACTGCACAGCATATTAAAGACCACTTCATTGGTTTGCTGAGGGTATCTCATAATGAGCGAAGCCATATTGTCAGCAAACGTTCGTCCATCCATCGCTCCGTTAAAGAAGGCCAGTACTTTATCTGCAAAAGGATAGTTCATCACTGAATCGAACTCATCCCCCATCAGCCAAATGAGAGAGTCTGACCACACTTCACCCACAATGTAAGCTTCAGGATTAGCACCCTTCACCACTTTACGGAAATCACGCCAAAAATCATGGTCGATTTCGTTGGCTACATCCAGGCGCCAGCCGTCCACATGAATTTCTTTAATCCAGTATTCGGCAACTTCCAGCAGGTATTTTTTTACCTCCGGGTTGGCGGTATTGAATTTCGGCATATTCGCAAAGAAACCAAAGGTATCGTACGTAGGTATGCCATCATTTACGGCGACCGGAAACTCATTCACATGAAACCAATCTTTGTATTTGGAGTCCGCTCCATGTTTAACAACATCCTGAAAAGGAGGAAACTGATCGCTGCAATGATTGAATACTGCATCCAGCATAACCCGTATCCCGCGTTCATGACATTGGTCTACAAGTTGTTTAAACAATTCATTCGTACCAAAGTGCGGGTCAACCTGTTTATAATCGACGATATCATACTTGTGATTGGAAGGAGAAAGGAAAAGAGGTGTGAAATAGATTGCGTTAATGCCAAGTTCCGTTAAATCATCCAGGTGGTTCATCACCCCTTGAAGATCGCCGCCAAAAAAATTATCGTATTTCGGCTGGCCGCCCCAAGGCTCGGTGCCTTCCGGGTCGTTGGATGTGTCACCGTTACAATATCGTTCAGGCATGATCTGATAGAACACAGCTTCCTTAGCCCAGTCTGGAACTTTGAATACATCAACTTCATGGATATAAGGAAACTCAAAGTATCCGCCGGGAGGGTATGGATAGTCGTGGCTCAGGCCCGTATCTGTCAAATATATCGTTTCATTATCATTATGAAAACGGAATCCATAAGATAGCCGTTTATATTGCGGCGAAACAGCACATTCCCAATAATCAAACATGCCATCAGATGCAGCCTTTTCCATCGTTATTTCATAATAGGTCCGTTCCCAGTCGTATTTGTCACCGGTCATGGCCACTACACATTCCACATTATTTTTTTGGGTGCGGACACGCAGGTGAATCGTTGAGGTATCATAGGCATACGCCCACTTATCACGTGGAACATGGTAGATCGCTTCTAACAGCATGGCTGCACCTCCTGTATGAGTCTAGGCGTTAATAACCAGCCAGGTTAGCAATTGAATCATAGATATTCATTTTTCTCTACCTATTATAATTGAGTGCGCTTTCTTTCGTTAATTGACCATCGTTTAGAAGCTCCAATTCAGTGAATGACTGATTCTATACGTTTTTTATGAAAAAAATTGGAAGACCATTGCATATTCATGCATGCTGTTCTATAATGACACAGGTCATGAGCTTTTAAATGGAAAAACCACAGAGGAGAGATACCGTAATATGAGAACTAAAATGAAAATCTCCATGCTTCTACTGATGGTAATTTTACTGTCCGTAGGCTCGATTGCAGGGATCGCAGGAGCAGAACAAGAGAAGAAAACGATTATCCTGGGTACGAGTGCCGATTATATGCCTTACGAGTTTCATAAAACCATTGACGGTGTTGATACGATCGTCGGATTTGATATTGAAATTGCGAAGGAAATTGCCAAAGATTTAGGCGCAGAGCTGGTCATTAAAGATACTTCATTTGATGCATTGCTGCCCGAACTGACCAGCGGCCGTGTCGATTTTGTCATCTCAGGGATGAATCCGACAGAGGAACGCCGGAAAAGTATTGATTTCTCCATTCCTTACTACCGTGCAGAGCAATCCATCGTTGTGCGCAAAGAAGATCAAGAGAAATACAGCACCATGGAAAGTTTGGAGGGTGCTCGAATTGGTGTTCAGAAGGCTTCCGTGCAGGAAGGTATTGCAGCTAATATTCCGAATGCGCAGGTGACTTCCCTGGATAAAATACCGGACCTTCTCCTTCAGCTGGATACGGGACGTGTAGATGCCGTTATCGCGGAGTATCCGATTGCCAATGCCAATATGGATATCGAAACCATGGCAATTACAGATGCCAAGCCGGTAAGTGAAAATGATGAATACGCGGTTGGTGTCCGTAAAGGCAATGAAGAACTGCTGAACAGCATTAATCAGACACTGGAACGCTTAGTCCAGAATGATCTGGTTCAGAAGTATGTGGATGAAGCCGGGGACTTGGCGGCAGGACGGGTGAAAGAAGAATTAAATACGTTTGAGTTCTTCTGGAAATACCGTGATTATTATCTCAAAGGGATTCAATTTACCCTGCTGATCTCAGCACTGGGTGTGTTTTTTGGATTTATCCTCGGTTTAGTGCTGGCTCTAATGAGAATGTCAGGGATTTCTATACTAAAGTTTCTGTCGACCGCTTATATTGAGGTCTTCCGCGGAACCCCAATGCTGGTACAGCTGTTCATTATTCATTACAGTCTTCCCGCATTCGATATTAAGTTTACGCCGATTCAATCCGGTATCCTGACCCTGTCTCTTAACAGTGCTGCATATTTGGCCGAGATCTTCCGGGCCGGTATACAGGGCGTCGACCGTGGTCAGCTGGAGGCAGCCCGGTCGCTCGGTATGAGCCGTGTAGCAGCCATGCGCCACATTGTGCTTCCACAAGCATTCAAGGCTGTACTGCCTGCCATCGGTAACGAGTTTATTGTGATTATTAAAGAATCATCCATTGTATCCTTTATTGGTGTGTTTGATTTGATGTATCAATCACAGATTTTGCGAGGCAGCACCTTTGCGCCATTGAATCCGCTGCTTGTAGCAGCCATAATCTATTTCATACTGACATTCACACTCTCGAAGCTGATGGGTGTGCTGGAAAGGAGATTGAGCGCCAGTGATCACCGTTAAAGATCTGCATAAATCGTTTAGCAAAGTCGAGATTCTGAAAGGAATTAGCGCCGAGATTCAGAAGGGTGAAGTTGTCGTCGTCATCGGTCCAAGCGGCTCGGGGAAAAGTACATTTTTGCGATGTCTGAATCTGCTGGAGCAGCCGACTTCCGGAGAAATCATGTTCGAGGGCGAACAAATCACCGCCAAGAATCATAACATCAACGCTACCCGCGAGAAAATGGGGATGGTGTTTCAACAGTTTAATTTGTTTCCGCATAAGAGCGTGCTGGAGAACATTACTCTGGCTCCGATGAAAGTAAGGGGACAATCCCGGTCAGATGCGGAAAAAGTGGCAGATGAGCTGCTGAAGACGGTTGGGCTGCAGGATAAGAGAAATGCGTATCCTTCCCAGTTGTCGGGTGGTCAAAAGCAGCGGATCGCCATTGCCCGTGCTTTGGCCATGCAGCCGCATGTGATGCTCTTTGACGAACCGACCTCGGCGCTGGATCCCGAAATGGTCGGAGAAGTTCTGGAAGTTATGAAAAAACTGGCTGAAAACGGAATGACCATGGTCATCGTGACACATGAGATGGGATTTGCACGCGAGGTTGGCGACCGCATTCTGTTCATGGACGGCGGCCGCATCGTGGAAGAGGGAGCACCGGATCAAATTTTCTCCAACCCGTCACATCCCCGTACCCGGGAGTTCTTGAGCAAAGTGCTGTAAAGTTAAGTTGAACCAATGGGGTTGTCCACCAAGGGCAGCCCTATTTTTATGAGCGGCTCCCAAGTGATGGAAGCATTTTCATGCAGAAGTGGTTACAAAAATGTGATATATTTGTAACCATTACAGCAAGGAGGCATCCAGATGAATCTGAAAACATGGTCCAAAAGTAAAGTGTTAAAATGGTTTACAGCCGCTGCGATGACATTCAGTATGACTTCAGCAGCAATTCCGGCAGCGGAGGCAGCATCCGTACATACGACGAAACAAGGTGACACCTTTTACCTGCTCTCCAAGAAATACAGTGTCCCTTTGAACTCTCTCATGAACGCAAATCCGGGCATTCAGGCTCTAAACATATATCCCGGCCTTAAAGTCAATATACCAGGCGGGAATACTGCCAGCAGCTTCATTCCCAGCTTGCATGTCTTTCCGGAACAAAACGTTGTAAAAGCTTGGGGCAAAACTTTTCAATACAGCAAGACAATGTCGGTGAAAGCTACAGCTTATTCTTCAGCTGCAAGTGAAAACGGCGGATGGGGAGCGGTCGATTACTTCGGAAACCCCCTTAAGCTCGGTACGATCGCCGTTGATCCTAAAGTGATTCCGCTGGGTACTAAGGTACTCGTAACAGGACACAGGCATCCAAGTCTGCCCAAGAAAGCATTCGTGGCTGTCGCTAGAGATATCGGAGGCGCTATCAAGGAAAACCGTGTCGATATTTTTATTCCAGGATCTCCTAAATCCGTGAGTGCTTTCGGATATCAGAATGTGAAATTATATATGATTAAATAATTTGTAAAGACGGCTCTTAGCGGCCGCCTTTTTTCTTATATAGCGTGCCCAATATGCTGATATCTTAGGATAAATAGACCGCTTTGTCAGCGCTTGCTGGAGTTTACTATTTTCACGCAGGTGGGAAAAGTAAATTACATTAGTTGGTAATTATATGTTTAATATTTCTATAATTAGGGGAAAGGTACATAGAGGTAAAGTCTTCCAAACATTGGCTGATTCCTCGGTATCCTGCAGGAAAGGAGGTCACTTCATGAAAAGCTTTAGTCGGTACACGGTACTGTTTACCATTGTGCTGGTAGCGTCGTTATCATTTGGAGCTATGGCATCGGCGGACTTCACTTACTGGTTTAATGACGGTTCAAGCACATGGGCGCAGTTGTATTACACGAATGATCAGGGCGCTTGGGCATTGCCGATCTATCAAAATTCCTTCGGTGATGTATTCAATTTGAGCGATGTGCAAGAAATTCAAGTTGTGTATTTGAACCGATAATAACCCCAAGGCGGTGAACGCGGATGAACACACTGAAAAAGCGGCTCATAACCGTATTTACGTTTGTGATGATCCTGAGCTTTGCCATGGTTGGCTCAGCAAGTGCTCAAGCAGGATCTTCCGGCGGATGGTCCTATTGGTTTTATGATGGATCCGGCTGCTGCTCAATGCTCTACCATGCACCGGGTGACGGCAGTGCGCACATTTTTACCGGACTGTATCAAGATTCTAACGGTGAAATTTTCTATTATGCAATTCAATAATCAGATTATCAAAAAAAGCTGCCGCGATCCCGGCAGCCTTTTTACATAAGATGAAATTTATATAGTCTTAACGCAGCTGTAAAAGCTCAGGAAGCGTGACGAATGAGTATCCCTTGCTTCTCAGGTCATGGATCACTTCGGGCAGCGCCTGAAGGGTGCCAGAGAGATCAGAGCCTTTTCCACCGCCAGCATGCTGAAGAACGATCGCTCCCGGACCTGCAGCGGACAAAATATTCTCTTTAATCTGCTCTTTATTCAGGCCTTTCCAATCCAGAGAGTCGACGTTCCAGTTAACAACCTTATATTGATGCTTGCGAGCCCATAGAAGCTGTTCTTCTGTGATATCACCATAGGGCGGACGAATAAGCGTGGGAGTTTCGCCCGTAATCTTCTGGATAATCATGTTCGTTTTTTTAATCTGTGACTGAAATTCAGGCAGGCTTAACAAGCCAAACTGTGCATGATTGTAAGAATGATTGCCGATGGTGTGGCCCTCAAACTTCATTCTTTTAACGAGAGAAGGATGTTTTTTTGCGCGGCTGCCAACTACAAAAAACGTTGCTTTCACGTTCTCTTTTTTTAAAATATCGAGTACCTGAGGCGTGAATCTCGGATCTGGAACATCATCAAAAGTTAACGCGATCTGCCGATTAGCCGGTCCCTTGGCACGGAACGTATCAGGATACTTCTTCAGCAGCTGGCTTAATGTTAGCCGGTCTGAGGATTCTTGTCCTAGTCTGTCTGAGGCATCCGAAAAGCCTTGTACAGTAGTGCAGGGAAGGGTGAATAGTAAAATACATATCAAACCTATTTTGATCCAAGGGGCGTAGAGATGGTTCAAGTTCATCGGCTCCTTTATCTTTTTATTGGTATGCCCTGGAGTCGTTCAAAATATGCTTGAATCTTCCAAGTGGGCTGCTGTAAGCTTCTTTTTTGGATAGGCAGGCCATAAGGTGTATAATGATGTTGCAATATATTTAAGCAGGAAGGAATGAATCCGTTTGGCTGATTTATTTACACCATACAGTTTTAAGAATCTTACATTGAAGAACCGGATTGTAATGCCGCCGATGTGTCAGTACTCGGTTCAGGCCGAAGACGGTAATCCCAATGATTGGCATTATGTGCATTATGTAAGCCGTGCCGTTGGAGGCACAGGCCTCATTATTATAGAAATGACTGCCATTGAGCCCGATGGACGCATATCGGATCAAGATACAGGCATTTGGAGCGACGAACATATCCCCGCATACCGCAAAATTGTGGACAGTGTTCACTCCTATGGCACCAAAATAGGAATCCAGCTCGGCCATGCCGGCCGCAAGGCTCAGGACGCAGAACCGCCGATGGCACCTTCATGCATCCCGTTCAGCTCGCAGTACGGTATGCCTCGTGCTTTGAGCACGGATGAGGTGGAAGAGAAGATCCAGTTATACCGTGAAGGAGCAAGACGTGCGGTAGAAGCGGGATTTGATACGGTTGAAATCCACGGAGCACATGGATATCTCATTCACCAGTTTCATTCTCCGCTGACGAACCAGAGGAAGGACGAGTACGGTAAAGATTATGCTTTATTCGGTGAAAAAGTGGTGCAGGCTGTAAAAGAGGTTTTGCCGGAAGGGATGCCCATCATTATGCGCGTCTCTGCGAAAGAATATGTTGAGGACGGATATGGTATCGACTATATTGCTTCAATATGCGAGCGCTATAAACATGCGGGCGTGGATATTTTTCATATTACATCAGGCGGAGAAGGACCGGTTGGGTCGGACGGAGGTCCAAAAGCGGTTCCCGCATACCAAGTGGATCTTGCCGATGAATTTAAGAAGAAGCTGCATACACCGGTGATTGCTGTCGGTCTGCTGGATGAATTCGAAGTGGCTCAGAATGTGATTCTGGAAGGTAAAGCGGATTTGGTCGCTGTAGGCCGCGGAATGCTGAAAGATCCTTACTGGGCACTGCATGCTTCTGAAGCGCTTCAGGGAGAACAGAAAGTACCTAAAGCCTATGAAAGAGGATTTCCGCGCAAAAACAAGTGATGTATTAAAAATCATGAAACCTCTTCTAAGACTGCTGCGTATTGAATAAGCATGTGAACCATATTAAGTATCCGGGAGGCAATATAACATGTCTATTTTCAAAAGATTGCGTGATTTGACCATGTCCAACATCAATGCCATGATCGACAAAGCAGAAGATCCAATCAAGTTAACAGATCAATATATCCGCGATATGAGCGAAGATCTGGAAGATGCCGAGAAAGCGGTCGCTGCCCAGATTGCCATTGAAAAACGGTTTAAAGCTTTGTTCGAAGAACAATCGGCGTTGGTTGAGAAACGCACACAGCAGGCGCATATGGCTGCACAGGCACAGAATGTAGATCTCGCACGCCGCGCTCTTGAAGAGAAGAAGACGGCTGAAGCGAAAAGAGACGAGTATAAAATCAGTTTTGACCAGAACAAAGCAGCCGCTGATAACCTGCGTTCCAAGCTGGATGAAATGCGCAAGCAGCTTACCGCAATGAAGAACAAGCGGGAAACATTGTTGGCACGTTACAATGCCGCAAAAGCACAGACTGAAATTAATAAAGCGATGAACGGATTCAGCTCGGATTCCGCATCTTCAGGATTAAAGCGTATGGAAGAAAAAATGCTGCAGATGGAAGCCCGTGCTGAAGCCGGCAACGAGCTAAACGCCAAAGAAAAATCGCTGGATGAGGAATTCGAAAGCCTCGGCAAAAACAGCGCTGTCGAGGACGAACTGGCTGCCCTGATGAAGCAGTACGACAATAAGAATTAATCCGGCCGGTTTCTGAATGGAACAGCCGGATCCAGGCGAAGGAGAAATACCGCATGATGGTAATTTCTCCTTCGTTTTTCCATGGAATGATATGTTGAATGTGGAGGTAAAGTATGACTTTTGATATGATTTTAGGAATTCTGGTGTGGACCGGTGTTGGGGCGCTGCTGCTGTTTGTGTTAATGTACGTGGACTCGCTCTTTACCAAGTATAAAGATCTTGAAGAAGTGAAAAAAGGCAACATGGCTGTAACTGCCAGATTGATCATGAAGCTGTTCGCACAAGGATATATCCTTTCCATTTCGATCAAGACATCACCTGATTTGATAGAAGCGATTGTAGTATCTGTCATTTCATTTGTTATTTTATTTATTCTGGAGAGACTGGCAGAGTGGATGCTGAAACTGCTCGGTAATATTAATCTGGATCTGGGCACACAGCAGGGCAAAACAGGCTACGGTTTATTTGCAGGTACGCTTCACATTGTCGGTGCATTAATCATCACAGCTTGTTTGTAATTTGCAGCGTACGTAAAGGAGACACGTTATATGAGTGTATGGAAGAGAATCGGGAATTTGTTTGCCAAACCGGAACCGCCAAAACGTGAGAAGACGATGCTTGAACTGGCTCCTGGTGATATATGCGAAGTATCGCTCGTCACTTACGAGGTGACAGGACGGGTTCATAATCGAGGACGGAATGCGGTGGTGCTAACCCTTCAAGACGGGAGTAATATTGCCTATCTTCATATTGAGGAACGAGAGACGCTGCAATTTTCGTTGTACACGCCGATCGACGGCAGACTGGACACTCCTGATGAAGTGCCAAGTATCCTCGAGCTGGATGATGGGGTATACCATCTGGAAGAGGAGTATGGCGGCATGGTCATGATCACCGGCAGGACGCCATTTACACAAAACGGGGAACAGCATGTGTGGCAGTATCAGTCCGATGATTACAGACTGGTTCGCATTGAATGGCAGAACGGGCGGTTTATGCTCTATGAAGGAGAGAAAGTGATACCTGGAGATGTCAGAGTCATCCGGGCAACCTAGGAGTGGTAATATGAAAAAACGCTCTATGCTATCCATTAAATTAATTTTAATTCTGAGCTTCCTGGTTTCATTATTAAGCGGCTGCGGAGCTCCTAACGTAAAATCAAGCTATCCCCTGGAGTCTGTGCAGCGGGATGGCAGTGCCACTTCTTATGTCTATCGGGCAGCGGATAAAACGGTACCTGATGTGGCCCGGGAGTTGACCGAGGATACGGCGCCTGATGATATATCCAAGGAAGACAATGAGCGGATGTTCCTCGTCTACGGGAACGATATCTATCATGTGCAGCAGGATCCGAACGAGCCTCAGGATACATTGATTGAGATTGATTCCAAGGAATATGTGAGACAGAATTACGATTCCAGCTTTTTGCAGGGCTATTTGACAGCAGTGCTGATCGGCAATCTGTTTGATTCCTTAGATGGACGGAAATATGGAGGCGGATACCGGGGTTATACGAGCCGGGATGTGTACAAACCGAAAACAGGCACATATCGGGCACCGACCGCCGATGACAAAAAAGTCGCACCGCCTTTGACGCAGGACCGCAGCGGAAAGATTACAAGGCGCGGACAAGATACGGTGGGGTCAGGCGGTAATATTTTTAAACGCAACCCGTCTCAGGACAGCAGTAAAGGAACGATTAAGCGCGGGGAGAGCGGAAAGAGCGGAGGTATTTTCTCTTCGCCAAAACGCTCCTATACCAAACCCAAAACAAGGTTTGGGGGATCTGGAAAGATTGGTCGAAGAGGGCGAAGGTGATTGAATGAAAGCATGGACCATGGTCCATGCTTTTTTTTTATTACTTTAAATTTACAAATTTAACAATGGGCATGACACCTGCTTAACAATTCAATATTATGCTTGTACTGTAAATCATATTGGATGAGGGGTGGACAACTTGAATAAAACGATGGATCGCAAAACATTTCTTTCTTACCTTGGAACAGGAACCGCTGCACTGGCTGCCGCATCTGCGGGCTTGGGAATGCTGGAAGGGAAAGCGTCCGCAATGTCCGGCACCGCCGATCATTTATTCGGGTTCAAGACCAACCGGGTCAGCGGATATTTTAATCCAATAGAACCTGCCGATGCCGACCAGCTTGTTCTGCCTAAGAACTTCAAGTATGATGTGGTCGCAGCTTATGGGGATGTCATTAACTCGGCAGGCGAGACGTTTGGTTCCGGCAGTGATTATAATGCATTTTTTCCGCTGAAGGGATCTAATGTACGGGGATTGCTCCTCAACAATCATGAATATTCCACGATTTTCTCAATCGGTCCGGTGAAGGATGACAAAATGACTGCTGATCAAATTCAGAAAAATTTGTACGATCAAGGGATGTCTGTCATTGAGGTGTATCGTGATGAGCAGGGCGTTTGGAAAATGGACACCCGGTCCGCGTATGCAAGAAGAATTAATGGTTTTACTACATTTGCCCTGACCGGTCCTGCCAAAGGAATTCCTGCTTTAAAAGGTGCGACAAGTGTACAGGGAACGTTTGCGAACTGTTCCGGAGGAGTCACGCTTTGGAATACAGTATTGTCTTGTGAAGAGAACTTTGAAGGTACGGCTGAAGCTTCTCGTCTGCCGGATACACACTATGGCTGGGTTGTGGAAGTCGATCCGTTTGATAAAGCTTACCTGAAGAAACACACGGCACTGGGCCGGTTCAACCATGAGAATACTGCGATGGGTCTCGCTAAGGATGGCCGTGTCGTCGTATACATGGGAGATGATAGAAAAGACGCCTGTGTTTATAAATTTATTAGCAGAAACAAATACGACAAAAGCAAAGGCCGCGGAAATTCCGCCCTGCTTGAAGATGGAACACTGTATGTAGCGAATTTGAAGAACGGAAAGTGGATCCCTGTTACGGTGGACGAAGTCAACAAGGCCGCAGACAAAGATCCTAAAGCAAAAGGGAAATTCAAATCCCAAGGTGATGTTGTGACTTACTGCCAGGAGGCAGCCAAGATTGTTGGTGGAACGCCGACAGACCGTCCTGAAGATATTGAAATTTCACCGTTTGATCATACCGTATTTATCTGCCATACAAACAATGATAGCCATGGCAATATTCACGGACATATTACACGGATTTTCGAAGCCGGGAACGATCTGGCTGCGCTGGAATTCGATTTCGAAATCTTCGCTGCCGGAGGCAGACAATCTGGTTTTAGCTCGCCGGACAATCTGGCTTTTGATTCCAATGGGGATCTTTGGGTGGTGACGGATATTTCAAGCAGCAGTCAGAATAAAGGCGTTCATAAATCTTTTAAAAACAACGGATTGTTTGTCATTCCAACAAGCGGACCGGATCAAGGGAAAGCTCTCCAATTTGCTTCAGGGCCGGTAGAATCCGAACTGACAGGGCCTTACTTTACTCCAGATGAACAGACATTGTTCCTTTCGGTACAGCACCCAGGAGAAAACACAGAAGATTTGAGCAAGCCAACCAGCACATGGCCCCACCGAAAAGGTGAAAATAGAGCCAGATGCGGCGTGGTTGCCATCAGCGGCTTTAAGCTGGAGTAGTTAAACGACCCGATCTGTCATAAGCCGCACGAAAGGAGATGAGTAATATGCCATTTGGAAATATCGGAATTGGCGGATTGATTTTAATTTTAATCATTGCCCTCATTATTTTTGGACCATCCAAGCTGCCGGAGCTGGGCCGGGCGTTTGGGCGGACATTGAGTGAGTTTAAAGTAGCTACACGCGGATTGGTGAACGGGGATGAAGAGGAGAATCCGAAGGATGCTGCGACGTCTGCTTCAACGGTCTCTAAACCGAAAAGCTGATCCCAATGCACAGAGTGCAGTCCAGCACCTGGAGGAATTGAGAAGAAGGCTGATTACCATCTTCACTGCATTTATCGTTTCCATGGCGGCAGCTCTTTTAGGAGTAGAGCATATTTATAATTGGCTGGTTCGGAATCTGGATCAGAAGCTTGTTCTGCTGGGACCGTCAGATGTGATCTGGGTGTACATGGTGTTATCCGGTGTAGTCGGTGTTATCATTACGCTGCCGATCGCAGCCTATCAAATCTGGAAGTTTGTGCAGCCAGCCGTGCCTGATGCAAGCAGCAGATCTGTCCGGCTGGTCATTCCGCTGATCAGCATCCAGTTTATACTGGGAATCAGCTTCGGGTACTTTGTTCTGTTCCCAATGGTTCTCGAATTCATGGAGCGTATGGCTGACCGCGGGTTTGAGACGATGTACACGGCGCAGAAGTATTTTGCCTTCCTGGTACATATGACCGTTCCCTTCGGTGTGCTGTTTGAAATGCCGGTGGTCATTGTCTTCTTGACTAAACTGGGCATTCTGAATCCGGAAAGGCTGGCAAAATCCCGCAAAATGGCTTACTTTCTGCTCTGTATCATTGCAGTCACCATCACTCCCCCTGACATCATGTCCGATTTGATCGTGATTGTTCCTCTCTTCTTACTGTACGAGCTGAGCATAGGCATCTCCAAAGCCGTATATACGAAGCACCTCCGGCTAACCCAAGCCGGTAATGGCTAGAGACCTTGCCCAAGGTCTCTTTTTTATATAGTCAAAAAGGAAAGAGAGTTTGCGCTCACCCCCAGAAGAAGATATAACTGTAGTAAGAGTAGAAAACAGGGAGGCGGAAGTCACTTGGGTACAAAATACGATACAGAGAAATTCAAACGCAAAGCACTTCAGGTTCCCGCTGCCCAGGAACTGATTTTAAATCAGGTGACATCAGGGGAGATCGAAACGATAGTATCAGTAGATAGTCATGAGCGTATCATAGCTGAGGCTATTACAGCCCCTCACCCATACCCGGCATTTCGAAGATCAGGCATGGATGGATATGCTATAGTGGCTATTGATACGTTGAATACCGACGACGGTATTGTCTGGCTGAAGGTGATCGATGAGGTTCCTTGTGGGACAGTGTCTTCCAAAATCATTAGCAGCGGAACAGCAGCTCGAATTATGACTGGGGCCCAGGTGCCAGAAGGTGCAGATGCTGTGGTTATGCTGGAAGCGACGGAGCAGCGAAATGAAAACGGGGTAAGCTGGGTCGGTATAAAAGTACCGGCAAGGAGCGGGCAGAATATTACGCCGGTTGGCTTTGAAATTACAGAAGGTGACACTCTGCTTAGAAGCGGTCATAAGATTGGGCCAGGGGAACTTTCTGTTCTGGCTACTTTCGGAGTGCATCAGATTCAGGTGTACCGTAAACCAGTGGTTGGCATTTTCTCGACCGGTTCAGAGCTGCTGGACATTACAGATCCGCTGGAACCAGGTAAAATCCGCAACAGCAACACATATATGCTGGCATCCCAGATCCGCGAAGCAGGCGGTGAACCGGTTGTGATGGAAGCGATACCGGATGACATTGAGCTTGCACGGAGCAAAGTCGAGGAAGCATTGCAGCGTTATGATCTGGTGGTCACGACTGGAGGGGTGTCTGTCGGAGACTATGATATTATGGGTGACCTGGTTCGCTGCGGTTCCATGGACATGCTGTTTAATAAAGTGGCCATGAGACCGGGAAGTGTTACTACTGCGGCGGTGAAGGATAGACGGCTGCTCTTTGCTCTTTCAGGCAATCCCGGAGCATGTTATGTCGGTTTTTTACTGTTTGTGAGACCGGCAATACGCAAAATATTAGGTATAGATAAGGATCAGCTGCTGCTCCCAAGGTGGACGGCAGAGCTCGGCAGAGCATACACCAAGGTAAACAATTTCACCCGGTTTGTGAGAGGAACTTTAAAGGTAACGGATGGTAAAGTGGTAGCGTACCCTGCACAACTGGATGAATCCAGTGTGATGGTTACGATCAAGGACAGCTCTTGTCTTATCATTATACCTCCAGAATTAAAAGGGGCGGCCGAAGGAACCAAGGTGGACGTCATCCTGCTGCCTGGAGCACTAGCATGAATGCGAAGCAGATCTGGCAGATTACCGGGTATAAGAACAGCGGCAAAACCACGTTGATTACCGCGCTGCTGCCTATGTTCAAGGGAGAGGGGAAACTGGTGGGCGTTATCAAGCATGATGCCCATGATTTTGTAATGGATCATCCAGGCAGTGATACGTTTCGCTTCACGGAATCCGGAGCAGATCTTACCATCATCACCTCGGCCCATCGCACGGCTGTACTCAAGCCGAAGCCAATGAGTTTGGATGATATCTTGGCGGAAACCGGCCCTCTGGACTGGACTCTGGTAGAAGGCTTTAAGCAGGAGAAATACCCCAAGCTGCTGATGCTTCGGGATTTCGATGATACCGTATTGTATGATGAACTGATCACTATTAGAGCCGTAATCCTTCATCCGGACATGCTGAAAAAACCGGAACGGCTTCATGCCTGGAAGGTAGAAGTAGGCATTACGGTTCCCGTTTTCAGCAGAGACGAAACTTCAGAGATTTTTCATTACATGGTTGATAATGCTTAGGACTCAGCTCGTGGATTCATTTCTGCGCTCAATAGCCTGGGACATGGTCTTATCTGTCAGATGAGCATATACTTCAGTTGTTTCTGTAGAAGCATGTCCGAGCTGCTCTTTGGTTTTGTAGATATCATTTTGGAGATAATAGTCGGTGGCGAACGAATGTCTCAGTTTATGTACAGTTAGAAACGGTTTGCCGAAACGTTTGGCATATTTAATGATCATGGCCTGAATAGCGCGTTTCGTCATACGCGTGCCTTCTTTTTGTCCGTTGCGGATAGCGACGAAAAGCGCCTTTTCCCGTTTGGGCACATGATAGCGTGACTGCCTCAGGTTGATGTAATGCTCCAAATCATCTTTTGCCTGATTGCGGAAATATACAGGAGTCTTGAAGGTCTCATCATTATTACCTTTACGGAACACATGCAGCATTTTGTTCGGGAGATCCAGGTCATCAATGTTGAGATTTACGACTTCAGACACCCGAAGCCCGGAATTAAGGATCAGGCTTGCGATACAAGCATCCCGTTCTTTATTCAGACCATGTGCATACAGCGCCTGTTTATTGTTCGCCACGTCCTCAGCATACCCTTCGTGAATGAAGGAAATAAACTCGATGAGTTCTTCTTCTTCAAGAATTTTACCCTTCAGCTTGGCGGCAGTGTCTTTGGGTTTATGTATTCTTTTGTTCTCGATTTTGGCCATAATATTACGTTTCAGCAGAGGATAAAAGTTTTCATCTTCCGCAATCTGACTTAAATAATGAAAGAGCGAGCGCAGTGATGACAGCTTCCGGGATACGGTGATCCGTGAGTTGGTTCCTTCGCGCCGGGTTGTCAGATACAGACGATATCCGGTTACACTCTCCATGCGCAGGGTTTCTAGTTCTTCCAATAAAATATGGCCATTATCTTCACTTTGTGAAAGCCCTTCTGCACGCAGCCAGTTGAAAAATGTTTCATAATCTCTTACATATTCCAGCAGCGTGGAAGGGGAAAGGTCAGGCAGCTTGTAATCAATAAACTGCTGCACGTACCAGGGCATCATCGGAATTTTCTCATCCAGCTTTGCTCGGTCGATGCCTTTTTGAATATTCATGTGGATGTGAGCTCCTTTCCATGGGTAGAACAGGTGTTTCTTCTTGTTTATCATATCAGACTTTATGCTGTCCTGCGAAGGGTTGGCATCATCCATATTGGGAAAGGAGAAAGTTATGGCGACGATACCCCAAACACAATGCAGGCTGAGCCTGGTTCCTGCCAGGCAAAAGCATATTATTCATAATCTCATGCAGTTTTATTTTTATGACTTCACCCAATTCCTTGACTTTGATGTCAATATGAATGGCGAGTTCGACCCTTATCCGGACCTGGATGAATATTGGATACACCGGGAGGAAAGGTTCCCGTTTCTCATTATCTGTGAGAACTTGCCAGCCGGCTTTGCTCTGGTTGAGCGTATGCCGAACTCCAAGGAGGCAGACTATTATTTAACCGAGTTTTTCGTGATGAAAAAATATCGAAGAAGTGGTCTCGGGACATGGGCTGCGTACGAGGTGTTCGACCGGCTGCAGGGAAGCTGGAAAGTGACGCAAGTCAGCACCAACCAGCCTGCCCAGTCCTTTTGGCGTAAAATTATTCATGCCTATACAGATGGGGATTATCTTGAAAGAACCGACCCCAGCAGCGGTAATCCGTCGCAGTATTTTCAGAGCCGCTAGAATAGAACATATGATTGAAAATACATCTTAAGGAGTGTGCTGCATGTATTTACCGGAATTTAAACTGGAAGGGCAGAAAGCGCTCGTAACCGGGGCAGGGCGGGGGATTGGCCGCGCAATCGCGATTGGTTTGGCTGAAGCGGGCTGTGATGTGGGACTGATCTCGAGAACGAAGCAGGACCTGGAGGAAACCGCTGGACTTATACATAAGCTTCAAAAAGGTAAAGCATTTGTTCTACAGGCGGATTTGAACCAATCCGAAGAGCTAACGGGTGTCATTCATGAATTTAACGAGAGGGCAGGGGGACTGAATCTTCTTGTCAACAATGCGGGGATGAATATCCGTTCCAAAGCGCTGGATGTGACGGATACAGAGTGGGAGCAGATTATGCAGACGAATTTAAAGTCTGCTTTTGTCGCATCTCAAGCGGCGGCGGCAGTCATGAAAGAGCAGGGCGGAGGCAGTATCATCAATGTATCCTCTGTTGCCGGGCATACGGCACTGCGTACAGGTGTTGTGTATGGGGCTTCTAAAGCTGCATTAAGCCATATGACCCGTGTGCTGGCGTTGGAATGGGCAGAATTAGGGATTCGTGTGAATAGTGTGGGTCCGTGGTATTTCAGAACCCCGCTGACCGAAACCCTATTGAATAATGAAGAATATCTTCAGGATATTTTGGATCGCACACCAATGAAACGGGTCGGGGATCTTAAGGAGATTGTAGGGCCTGTTGTCTTCCTGGCATCCGAGGCTGCCAGCTATGTGACAGGGCAGACCCTGCTTGTGGACGGCGGAATGAGCATCTACGGTTTTTAAATTTAGCGCTTTCATTATGATAGAGCAGGGTAATGTATAGAAGCGCTTATTACGAAGGAGAGTGAGAATGATGGAAACAAGAGCATTTGGCAAAACCGGTATGCAGGTTAGTGTGTTGGGATTTGGTGGAGCGGAAATTGGCCAGTCCGATCAAGGTACGGTAGATCGTCTGCTGCATTCTGCGATGGATGCGGGACTGAATATGATCGATACCGCGGAGTGCTACGGCAACAGTGAGGAACTGATCGGCAAATCGCTGAAAGGCCGACGCGATGATGTATATTTGTTCACGAAATGCGGTCATGCAGCAGGTATTGACGGTCCGGATTGGGATCCGTTGGTGCTGGAACAAACGATTGACCGCAGCTTAAAGCGGCTCCAGGTCGATCATGTGGATGTGATTCATCTTCACAGCTGCTCTGAAGAAGTGCTGCGTCAGGGCAGTGTGATTGATGTGCTGCAGCGGGCGAAAAAAGCAGGGAAGACGCGTTTTATCGGCTACAGCGGTGATGCAAGCGATGCCTTGTATGCTGTAAATACCGGAGTGTTTGACAGCTTTGAAACCTCGGTGAGTATCGCAGATCAGCAGGCTATTGAATTAACCATTCCTGAAGCGGTGAAACGTGAAATAGGGATTATCGCCAAGCGTCCGGTTGCGAATGTAGCCTGGAAACACGAAACAATGAGCGATGATAATTATGCCTATCCGTACTGGGTCAGATTGGGTGAACTTCAGTATGATTTTCTGAGCGACGTGCAGGAAGGGGTTAAACAGGCATTAAAGTTTACCCTTAGCATTCCTGGAGTAGCGACAGCGATCGTGGGAACAGCCAATCCTGACCGCTGGAAACAGAACGCCGCCATGCTGGCAGACGGATCGACGCTGAACAGCGAAGCTTTTGAGGCCATTCGGACCCGGTGGAAAGAGATCGCGGGTCAGGATTGGATCGGGAAGATTTAAGTGATTCTTTTATAAAAAGTTGATAAGATCTGGCCATATTGTGGTCAGGTCTTTGTTTGATTTAGTGAATTGAATATGAATCACTATAAGTTACAAAAAATATGTTATGTAAACTTATTTGATTATTTGATTAAGAATAAGTATATTTGTTGGATTATATTATAAAAAAACAACATGTGAAAAATTCACAATAGTTTATAATAAAATCGTTCTTCCTTGATCTTCTTAATACATAATCGAACTATTCCTCACTCTATCAACAACAATCAAGAAAAAGGAACTACCGATCCTGAAATAACCGAAAAGTAGATCTAGAAATAGCAATATGAAGAAAGCGAAACAAACAGCAAAAAACCGAGATGCTGTAACGGCTCTAACGGACATACAGTCCGTTAGAGCCGAAAATACAGGGGTCTTCAGTTTCTAACGGACATGGAGTCCGTTAGAGTTGGCCTTTAAGACACTCGTCAGTCAAAAAGCTCTTCTGGAGGTGAACTTTAGCGGAGGTGACCCGTGATTCTGGAGAGATGGCAGCGGTCGTAAAATCACTTGCCACCGCAGCCACCCAGGAGGGGTCTTCATAAGTTCATCCTATAAGCTTAAATATTTTATTGATCCTGTATTATGTCTCGTAAATAATCTGCCCGGTTAAAGATAAATCGTATCCTGAGATGGCTTGCAGTTCATTTTTAAAACTACTGGATCTTAAAATTTGCAAAACGGAATCCTGCCATTCAAGATTATTGCTGTTCTTCAGCAGTACCAGATCATACCGCTCCTGAATCAAAGGAATAAAGTCTACGTTGGTTACAATTGAAGCTGCTTTTTCAATGCCAACTCCGATATCAGCTTCACCAGAAGCTACTTTACCTGCTACGCCTAAATGATTGGTTTCCTCATTCTCATAACCGCTCAGGTCTTTCGAGCTGATTCCATGCAGACGCAGCTGTTCATCCAGCAGCACCCTGGCTCCAGAACCTTTTTCCCGATTGATTAATCTCAGACTAGGTCGCCTTAAATCTTCCCATGATTGAATGAGGTGTGGATTTCCTTGCTGCACGTATAATCCAGCTCGGCGAGATAGCAGGTTAACAACCAGGTAAGAAGAACTCACAAGAATTTTCCGTATGTAAGAAAGATTATATTCACCAGTGTCCCCGTCCAGCAGATGGGTGCTGACAATGTCCGATTCACCACGGTACATGGAGATCAAACTGTCCAGACTGCCGACATGAGCGCGTAGAGGGCGGACTCCGGTAATATGTTTTTCCATATGTTTAGCCAAAATATCCAAACTGATATCCTGTCCCGTAATGACGATAGGACGAATACCGGCTGTTGGAGGAGAGGAGAGTTGCGCAGGCAGCTGGTCCTTGGTCAGAAGCTTGTTATTCGTCATGAGACCTTTGGCTTTTTGCTTGTACGCTTCCAGATCAGCCGCATCGACTCTCATCTGTTTACCTACACGATAAGAGGGCAGTTCCCCTTTTTTGAGAAGATCGTACACTGTAAGCTTGGACACTTTGAGCAATTTTGCAATTTCTTCTGTGGTATAGGATACCTCGTTCGACATCGATATCATCGCCTCGATCAAGAAATAGTAGTAGTTTCTGTAATCATACCATATTGCGTTATACTGACTGAATTAAGATTTACAAAACACGATTAAGTTATATATAATCATAACTAATTATAACTAGATATAAATACATACGCTTGAGGAGTGGTTTGGTGATTGGAGTGGTGAAAAGAGGGTGGCACTATTTTGTTTTGTTTATATTCATGGTTTTCATGATATCAGGATGCAGCAGTGGGGGAGACTCAGCAGCTGACGGGACAGATTCAGCATCAGAGGAATCGGTGGATCAAGTAACTCTAATTGTGTCAGCTGCAGCAAGTTTAACAGATGCCTTAAATGAGGTTGAGGCAATCTTCGGTAAAGAACATCCGGAAGTGACGCTTAAATTCAATTACGGTGCTTCGGGTGCGCTGCAGAAACAGATACAGGAAGGTGCGCCTGCAGACCTGTTTTTATCTGCATCCCCACAATATATGAACCTGCTTATCGAACAGGGACTCGTTAAAGAAAATCAGCAGAAAACACTGCTAGCTAACACACTAGTAGTAGTTAGGGCGCCAGATAAGGGTGCTCTCACCAAGCTTCAAGACTTAAATCAAGATGATGTAAAACACGTGACGATCGGAATCCCTGAAAGTGTGCCTGCCGGCAGTTATGCCAAGGAAGTTCTAACCGAGGAAGGGCTTTGGACTCCATTACAGGACAAGTTGGTTCAGGCTAAAGATGTAAGACAGGTACTGCAGTATGTTGAAACCGGAAATGCTGATGTAGGGTTTGTGTATAAGACAGATGCTTTGACTTCAGATCAAGTTGAAATCGTATTTGAGCCAGCTCCAGAATCCTATTCATCTATCGAATATCCTGTGGGAGTGGTGGAGGCTTCGAAACATAAAATTGAAGCGGAGATGTTATTGGGATTTCTGCAATCAGAGCAAGCCGTGAATATTTTTAAAAAATACGGCTTTTCCGAGCCTGAACAATGATGACAGGTATTCAATGGGACGCTTATTGGGCACCGGTCCGTCTTTCCCTGGAGGTCGCTTTACTGTCAAGTGTCTTGGTAATTGTTATCGGACTGATTGCTTCATGGTGTATGACACGCAGGAAGAAATTTAAAGGCAAGCTTGTGCTGGAAACCTTATTTCTTCTTCCCTTAGTGCTGCCACCGACAGTGGTCGGCTTTCTACTTCTCAAGTTGATGGGACGGAAGAGCTGGCTTGGCCAGTGGATCGAGGCTTTGTTCTCTGCACCGATTATTTTTTCATGGTGGGCGGCCGTTGTGGCTTCAGTAGTGGTTGCCTTCCCCTTGGTCTATCAAACCTTGAAGGTCGGATTCATGTCAGTGGATCGAAATTTGGAGGATGCCGGCCGGTCGATTGGGGCTAATGAATGGCAGGTATTTCGGCATATTACACTACCACTCATTTTTCCTTCATTTATATCAGCTTGGATTCTTGGTTTTGCAAGGAGCCTAGGTGAGTTTGGCGCTACTTTGGTGATCGCTGGGAATATCCCTGGAAAGACCCAAACAGTACCTACAGCTATATATGTCGCTGTCGATTCCGGAAATATGACGATGGCCTGGATTTGGACGTATTCGATGATCTCGATTTCATTTCTATTGTTGTTTCTAACGGGATATCGCAGAGCGGAGTAGGCCTAAATGAGGGTTTCATACAATTTAGAATAACGGCGGCCTGGATTGGCGTCGTTTTTTTAGTAACACATTAAATTATTTCATCATATGAAAAATTCACAATAATGAAATTATAAAAATGTATTTTGTTACGACATCTTCATTGCATCATAACAACGTATCTTAAACAAATTAAAGTAAAAATAGACCTGAAACATAACTAACATTATGTAAACTATTAGAGGTGCCACTTGAAATAAGTAACCACAGCATACGGAGGAAACTCTGAAAACCTTTCATTGTAAAAGGTTTTCGGAGTCATTTTAAAGTCACATCTTCGCAGTACTTTTTTTCATTTCATAGATTTGTTGCAGCGTTTGGAAATGCTTCGCCTTCTCGTCATTGTCATCTGAGTGAAGATATCCCTCCACAAGTCTGTACCCGAATATGAGAAGAATCAGCTCATGGACACAATGATCCGCGACAGGGGAGACATCCGCATACTCTGAAAAGCCTTTATAATACGCCGGGACACATTGCTCATAGTATTCGACCATGTGATCAATATCCGCTTCATCCGCAATCAGGCTTGCGAGATCCTCACCCAGCCAGCCCCATCCGCATGTATCCCAATCGATGAGCACAATCTTCCCATCGGCATAAATGAGATTGGTCACCAAGAAATCGCGGTGTCATAACACTAGAGGCAGCTTTTCGATGCGGGCAAAGATCTCGTCCGAGTGCTCATCAATATCAATTAGCATCTGCCTGATGTGCTGCGGGAATGCGCATTCCTCAGAGCGGATATAATCGTAAACGAGCGGCCATGACCGGTAATGAAGATATGTATTCTTCATGAAAACCGAATGACTCAGATTGGTTAGGCGCTGCAGCACAGCAGGTTTCTCCACATACAGCTTGCCTTGATAGCGTCCTAACTCCAGCGCGGCTTGTTCAATCATATCGCTGGACAAGTCCGAACTATTAACACCATCGATATATTCCAGCCACAGCTCGTATTTATCTTCTTCCTCATTCATCTCGGAGTGGTAACATATCGGCCAGCGGAAGGCATCCGAGAACGTCGTTCCCAAGTCAGAGGCGTACAGATCATATTCCCGACGCCATGATTCCGGATCTGCGTATCGCTCCCATTTCTTTTGAGTTTTCACTACGATACGGTAGGATTTTTCCATCTGCCGTTTCGGCGGCCCCCGTTACCAGAAACACGTTTCCCACCGTTCCGCCTTGTAAGGTCTTCGTTTGGTAATCGGCGGAGATAATATTCGTTTTGAATTGTTGGCTTAATGCAGAGAATAACGCTTCACGTTTTATATTCATTTTTTCGAGTCTCCTTTTTTTTCGTTTCTCTGTTCGACAAAGCGGTCGTGTTGTTTCGGGATCTCTTATTAATCAAGTAGCTCGATTTATCCTGGACAAAGCTGTTCTCCTGCTGCTGGGAAATATACTGATTCCATCGTTCTCGCTTCAGTGAACCGTCCTCAATCGCAGTGAGAATGGCACAGTCTGGCTCGGACTGATGACGGCAATCATTAAACCGGCATTGTGAGAACCTTTGCTCCACATCGGTAAAGCCTGCGCGGATTCCTTCATCGGCATCAAAAAGCCCAAGCTCTCGCATGCCTGGCGTATCGATGACCATTGCTCCAGACAGGAGCATGAACAGCTGACGGTGCGTTGTCGTATGACGACCCCGGCTGTCGACCTTCCGGATCTCCTGGACCTTCATTACTTCCTGTTCCATTAACACATTGAGCAGAGATGATTTACCGACTCCGGACATGCCTAGAAATACGATTGTTTTACCAGGCTTCAAGTATGGATCCAATTCGTTCTTCCCCAGGCCTGTGTGACTGGAAATCGCGTGAACTGGCACATCAGGAATGCTTTGTGTGATTTCTGCGAGCGAAAGGCTATAATTTGGCGCGATATCCGCCTTGGTCAAAATGACGACCGGCTGACCACCGCTCTGCCTGGCTTGTGTAAGGTACCGCATGATGCGGGAAAAGTTGAAATCGTTGTTGAGAGAAGAAAGGATAAATACATAATCAAAATTGGCTGCAACGACCTGTTCCAGCACGGTTTTAACATAACCTGCACCATGCCCAGAGTAATCGGATCGTGAGAATTTGGAGCGGCGGGGGAGCAGCGTAACGATGAGTGAATCCCCGCTCTCATTAAAACGCAGCAAGACAAAATCACCGACACATGGAAAGTCTGCACGCATCTCAGCATTGTGATAAAATGCTCCTTTGAGTACCGCTGTTACTTCGCCGCACTCGGTCATGACTGTGAAGCGTTCACGCCGAAGCTCTGTCACTCTGCCGGGCAGTAGTCCGGAAGGAGGTGGTTCTGTTTCTGTATAACCATAGGTTTCTAATTTCATCATGGGTTATTGTTAGCTCCTTTAATGTTGTTTTTTGGACGCAAAAATGCCGCAAACAAGCAGCCTCTAAAGAAGCTGCTGTCGCGGCATCAGGACGCAAAAAAGATACGACCTTCATCGTATCCTGCAAACAGCAATATTCACGAAAGGTTACTGTGGATGACATACCAAATAATACGGGCTTATACCCGTCGACTCCTGATATGCCTGCTATTCTGTTTTAAGACTGAACCACCTTATAAATATATATAGCTGCCATAGAAAACATCTCCCTTCGTGTCAGGAACTTGCTTATCGCTAAGCTGTTTCTAAAATATCCTATTTTGTTAAATAGATCAATACTTATTTGTAAAACTTATCCTTTAGAGGTAATATCTTCGTTAATGCCGTCAGCAGAGGGCATTTATCATTGCTTTCACAATCTAGAATTAATCAAAAAAACACTGCATTTATGTCAACAAAAATATGCGTATAACATAAATTATACGCTGTTTTAATTTTAAGCCATTATAATATAACAGGTACGACACTATATCACATTAATCGACTTCTTTTTTCTCTACTATAATTACATTCCAATCAACATGCAGTATGTTAAAATATAATCCGGCACTTTAAGGGGGAGGATCATGTTGAATGATGACGTCAAAGACATTTACGAAGATGAGCTGGAAGCCTTTCGGATCTGGATGAAAGATGCGGGGTATACAGGTCATACTATAAAATCGTATACCGGCGATGTTCTTGAATTTCTTGTTTCCTTGAACGGTAAAACCATTCCTCAGGTCAAAAAAATTCATGTGATGTCCTACTTGTCTTCTGTAAGAGAACGGGGGATCAGTGATGCTTCTCGAAACCGGAAGCACGCAGCTGTGACGTGTTTGTTCAAGGCTCTGATGGAACTGGAGATGGCGGTGACGAACCCAGCCGCCGGGGTGAAGAAATCCAAAACAGATCATAACAAAGCGCCTACCTTTTTAAATGAGGAAGAGTTAATCCGTTTCTTTGAACTGGTACCAGGAAAGTATCGGAAACGGAATATTGCTGTATTCCTGCTGATGGCATACATGGGATTACGTATTGGCGAGGTTCATGCCCTCAACTTATCGGATTACCATGCCTCGCACCGGTCGCTCAGTGTGTTCGGAAAAGGCCGGAAATGGCGCACACTTCCCGTACCAGAAGCTGTTGCTGTCATGCTTGAAACGGCTATAGAAGATCGTCTGCAGCCGAGAAGAGTCAAAGAAGACGCCATGTTTACATCGCAAAAAGGGCGCAGATTATCCATTCGCTGCATACAGCAGATCGCTGCCGATACGTTTGATCGTTTCCAGCAGGACATACCGGCACAGCAGCGCTTGTCTTATTCAAGTCATAAGCTCAGACATTCATTTGCGACCATGCTGCTTCGAAAAGGAGCTGATCTAAGAACGGTTCAGGAATTGCTGGGTCATTCCTCCATCCAGACGACGACGGTGTATACGCATGTAACTAACAAAGAAAAAGTGGAAGCCGTGGAGAGGCTGCATATTCAGCTTCCATCAATTCTATGATTAAAGTATACATATAATACATTATGTAAACTTAATGATTGCATCTTTTTTCACACATATCACAAAAGAGTAATGTATCCACCGGCGATACTGCAGACCGGTGGATGCAGGAAAACGTTAGATATCCAGTTTGGCAATCTCACTCTTCAGCTTATCTGCTGATTTGTGAAACAATGCTTTTTCTTCTTCGTTCAGAGGCAGGTTCAGGACTTCACGGACACCTGTGCGATCTACAATGCATGGTACTCCCAAGTAAACATCAGAGACACCGTTGTAGTCCTGCAGCAGGGTAGATACGTTGAGTACAGCTCCTTGATTCTGCAAAATCGCTGTCACAATACGATCGAGCGCCAAAGCGATGGCATAAAAGGTAGCTCCCTTGGCATTAATGATTTCATAGGCAGCATTTTTGGTACTGTCAAAAATCTTCTCTTTGTCTTCTTCATCGAGTTCTAGAGCTACGCCGGCTACGTTAGCCAAACTCCATACCGGTACTTCCGAATCGCCGTGTTCTCCAATAATGTGAGCATGAATGCTGCGCGGGTCAATTTCTTTATGCTTTCCGAGCAGGTACCGATAACGGGCGCTGTCCAGCAGCGTACCCGAGCCGATGACACGTTCTACGGGGAATCCGCTGACCTTTAAGGTAACATAGGATAAAATGTCGACCGGGTTGGTTGCGATGAGCAGAATGCCTTCTTTGTTGTATTTCGTAATGTTCTTAACAATTTCATCAAAAATAGCAGCGTTTTTCTTTAGGAGATCAATTCGAGTTTCACCCTTTTTTTGGGACGCGCCGGCGGTTACGATCATAATATCGGCACCTTCACAGTCTGAATAGTCACCTGCCCAGATTTTTACACCTCCGACAAAAGGAAGGCCGTGATTCATGTCCAGAGCTTCACCCACTGCTTTTTCATGATTCACATCGATGAGGACGATCTCGGATACTCGTTTGCGAAGCATGAGCGTATAAGCTGTTGTTGTACCTACAGCTCCAGTTCCAATGATAACCGCGCGGCTGGGCCGATAAATAGAGGTGTTCATCTTATCGTCTCCTTTAGTTTCACATTTTTTGAATTACATGACTCTGGAATACATTGGTATGTATTTACCCATAATAGTACGCTATGATGGCCATGAATGACAATGGAAAGGATACAGATATGTTTTCAATAACCTCATTGATTTTTTTTGTAGGTGCGGCCATATTACTTATTCTGGTCCCGGGTCCGGATCTTATATTTGCGGTTACCCAAGCTGTTACGTTGGGGAAGAGAGCCGGAATTCTTACAGCCATTGGCCTTAGTTTAGGGAATGTTGTCCATACACTGGCAGCAGCTCTTGGTTTGTCGCTGATCTTGAAAACTTCAGCCGTCGCATTCACGATTTTTAAAATACTGGCGGCCGTTTATTTGTTTTATTTAGCATATATGTCGTTTAAACACCGTAAAACTCCGATTCAGATGAGAAATGGTATTCCGCAAAAAGGAGTTCAGCTGCTTGCTAAAGGTTTTATTATGAATGTGTTGAATCCGAAAGTAGCCTTATTTTTTCTCACTTTTCTGCCGCAGTTTGTGAATTATTCATATGGACATGCCGCGCTGCAAATGATCATTCTCGGCTTTGTTTTTTTAATTCTTAGTGGATTGATTTTCGGGGGGATTGCCTACTTTGCTGGAACCTTCAGTCAGCGTCTCTTGAGTCAGCCGAGGTTTGGGGAATGGAGCAGCATTACAGGTGGTGTTATTTTCACAGCACTGGGCCTAAATTTACTGGTAACAAAAGTCTGAACAAACAAACAGGAAGCCCAATGGCTTCCTGTTTGTTTTCAGGACTATTCCTGATTACGGTGAGCAGCTTCATCTTTGATCTCAGCCCGGAATCCTGAGATGCTTTTCTTGCGGCGTTCGTTTTTCTCGACGATTTGTTCCTTTTCACCCTCAGAAATCTCATCACCGTATTCATACAGATAATCCTTAGCTTCACGGAAGTTGGCAATGGTGTTCTGAACCGCTTCCTGAAGATGTTCTACATTGTCACTGCGGTCATCTGGTTTTGGCATTACATTCACCTCCTGATTATAATGCTGCTCCAAACTCCAAGCTCCAAGCATAAGGAACAGCACTTCGTCAGTCTTCCATACCTCGATCCAGATTATGCACAATTATGAAAAATCCAGCCAAATTACTACAATATTGTTACGAAATGTAGGGTGATTTTTCCTGATTAACATGTAGGTTTATGATATAATGACCCGGAATATGATGTCTAGGTTATCGTGGGCATGTGGTATAGGAGGGAACAGCTGTGAACATACATAACCACTACCAACTTAGAAAACTGGCGCTGATCGGATGGATGATCCTTATGTTATCTGCTTGTACCTCGGATTCCGGAGCTGAAGTAGAACCTGTCACCCCGCCGCCATCTGCTGAAGATCATCAGCCCGTGGAAGATGGTCAAATGATTACAGTCGTAACACCGGAAACGGCCAAAAATTCACCAGAAGAAAAGAGTAAATACCAGATACAGACCCGGCTGACAGATTTCCATATGCTGAGTGAGACATCAGGCGCTGCATGGGGACTAACCGGTTCGTCTTTACGTTTGTATTTAACGGAGGATTATGGAGAAACATGGGTTGATATTTCACCTTCTTCCCGTATCCATTTCATGGACAAGCTGGTCTATGGCCGCGACCTTTTTTTCACCGATCAAGATCATGGCTGGATCGTGCGAAGCGGGAAAAACCAGACCGACACGATTCTATTAAATACAACCAATGGCGGCCGGGAATGGAAACTTTCTGCGCTTCCTAACATGGGTGAGGTTACAGCAATCGATTTTTCATCCGAACGCGGATGGATTATGACCGCAGGCAAATCTTTTTCCGGTATCCAGGAGAAAGTGCTGCACCGGACAGATAATCAAGGGTCCACCTGGAATCAAGTTATGCAAAATGTAAGTTATCCTGCCTCTAGAGTACCGGACACGGTCATACCCAGAGCAGGTGCAGTAACGGGGATGTCATTCATGAACACCGCCACCGGATTTGCAGCCGTAAGAGAGAATCAGGGGACGGTACTATATGTGACACGTGACGGCGGTAAGACCTGGTCACCCTCCAAACGTGTCTTTGACCATGCAGAAAGCACTAGCTGTCGAATCGGATCAGACAGTTCACCTGTTTTTCTCGGGAGTACACAGAAGCTATGGGTGCCTGTTCAATGTGGAGATGACAGTAAGAGCCGCTATATGGGCTTTTTCTCATTAGACAGCGGGAAGACATGGGAGAAAATTCCTTTTGAGCTCTATCCAAAAACCGGTACAGGAAATATTAAACCGTTCTTCTATCGCATGGATCAGGGCTGGAGTATTATAGATGGTATCGTTTATAAATCCAATGATATGGGAAAAACCTGGACTGCTTTTGAAAAAGACGAAGGCCTTAGTAAAAATCTGGAGCGCTATCCCATCATCTCAAAAATTCAGTTCGCCTCACCTGAGGTGGGCTGGATGCTTGTAGAAACTCAGGATGGCTCAAGATCCAGACTGCTGCTGAGTTCAGATGGTGGTGAAAGCTGGAAGGTGCGTTAATATAGAAAAACTGCGCTGCAGATCATCCATTGGATGATTTGCAGCTATTTTTATGCGTTTTACGAACGGGTAGAGGGAGTACGAGTTATTTTTCGGGGGTGATGCATATAGTTAACTATTGTCAAAGGTCAGGACGTGAATGTACCAACCTGGGGGAGGGAACCGAAAATGGGATCGGATTCATATTGGATGTTCGATTTTTTCGGAAGTGTCATGCCTGTATTCTTGGTCGTTGTATTAGGCATCATCTTGCTGTCCGCCGGGAAAAATATACTACAGTGGAATCGTAACAATCACCAGCCGCAGCTTACCGTAGATTCCAGGATCGTCAGCAAACGAAGCGAAATCAAGCATACCCATGCAGCAGATGACAGTAGTGCAAGCCGTCCTCGAACCTTTTATTATTTAACATTTGAAGTGGAAAGCGGCGATCGGATGGAGTTCGCTGTAAGTGGAGATGAGTTCGGGATATGCGCTCAGGGTGATGAGGGGAGACTATCGTTTCAGGGTACCCGGTATTTGAAATTTGAGAGAAATCCAAAGTCACGCCATGAAGCTGCCGGCGGCTGAAATATTTGCTAAGTCCGGTTTAGATCACGGTTCTTCCATGGTATATACAATACAAGACATCGCATAGATGAATTATATTTGGAAGTAAACAAGGAGGAACAGCATGAACTTTAACAATCAGACTGTCATCATCACAGGGGCATCCAGGGGGATTGGAAGAGGAGTGGCGGAATCTTATGCTGAAGCAGGTGCCCATGTCATACTGGCAGACGTACAGGAAGACGAAGGCCGCAAACTGGAACAAAAATTGAAAGATCAAGGAAGATTGGCTGACTTTATACCCTGTGATGTGAGAAAAGAAGAAGATGTAATACGACTGGTGGATTTTGCAGCAGAGTCTGCTGGAGGCATCAATATCGTCATTAATAATGCCGGCGTATCACGGTGGAAATCTCCTTATGATTTGACGATTGAAGAATGGGATGATGTGTTAAACACGAATGTGCGGAGCAGTTTCCTTCTCTCCCGTGAAGCAGCCAAGCATATGAAAAAACAGGAATCCGGCGGATCCATCGTACAGATATCTTCAACTCGTTCCGTAATGTCAGAGCCAAATTCAGAAGCATATGCCGCTTCCAAAGGAGCCCTCGTTGCATTGACACATGCATTAGCGATCAGCCTGGGACCGGATCGAATTCGGGTTAACTGTATCAGTCCCGGCTGGATCGAGACAGGGGCATACGACAAGCTTAGACAAATTGACCATGAACAGCACCCCTCAAGGAGAGTAGGCGTCCCGCAGGATATCGTCAAAGCCTGCTTTTATTTGACAGACCCTGAGAATTCTTTTGTAACCGGATCACATCTTGTCGTTGATGGCGGAATGACCCGAAAAATGATCTATGAGCCTTAAAATAAATGTTGGATACCCTATTAATCATTAATGGCATTAATATTTAATAGCATTAATGAGTAAATCAGTTTTATGATTCCCAAGCCTTGATCTGTCTGAGTTTTTAAGCATAGAAAAAGGAGAACCTCCCACGTCGGTCTATTCATAAATCGCCAGGATCGTAGAATGAATCCCAACTATTAAGGACTTAATCAAACGTCTTCGTGAAGTATCCTGTTCCGATTAGACTGCGGATTTACCCTCATCAGAAAAATCATTCAAAGTGAAGCTCTGGAATAGATGCAGGAATAAGCGATGAACGAGGGTTTCATTCCTGCTGATAAGCGCTAAGCTTGGTTACAGTAATAACAAATAAAGAGGACCAAAAGCCCATCTTTTAAGGTTAGAAAAATAGTGGAAGATTCAATGGAATATTTAATAGTAGCTGTTTGGAATGAATGGAGGGATTGGAGTGTTCCAGGTGTAGTTATGGGAAACAAGCTCAAAAAATTCAAAGTGATTGGTATTAAGAAGTTTTCCAAAAAATCTTTGAGGGAAGCGATTATCGTATCAAACTTACTGTTATTAAACCAGCTTATTCAACAGATTGAGCAGGTAATGTTTATGAAAGCTAAATTAGTAAGAAAGAATTTCTGTAATGAGATTCTTTTTTATTGGATTCCAAAGCTTTATATGGTAATAATTATAATAAGAGGGGTGGTGAGTAAAAGTGAAGAATAAAGTATTGTCTTCCATATTTTTAGTGATAGGTGTGTTTATTTGTTATAAAGGGTTTGAGATACTTACGGTTTCTGCTAGAGGAGAGTCTATTTATAAGATAGGTATGATAATACCGGCAGAGAATTCTTCTCTAAAGCTATACGGTTCTATTTTTTTAGCTGTCGGAATTTTGCTTATATTGGCTCCAGTCCTGTTTAATAAACTAAAGGTATTTAAGAATAGCCAATAGCATGATGTGAATAAATATATAAGATGAATTAAAGTTAACCCTTCTTAAGCGGAGGTGACAAGTGATTCTGGAGAAGCGTCAGCGTCCGCCTTTGTCTCCAAAATGCCACCATAAAGTATAATTCCAAGCAATTTGGAGGCAACAGCGGTTGTAAGAACACTTGCCATCGCAGCCACCAAGAACGGTAACTTTTATCTTCATTCTATATAGCGTTAGAACAACTCATGAATATTTATTTATGCCGGACCAGTCCAAAATAACGGCCATTACTCATTATTCACGATAGCATGCATTATTGCAAATATCGTTAGGATTATTTGATTTAGCTGTATTGTAGAAATTGATTAGTTTAATAAAATTAAATAGTTTCTTAATGAAAGCGTAAACCCGGATGCATCTTCAATATATGATGCATCCGGGTTTTTATAATTTTCTCATAACATATAATATGTAAACTAGTGATAGTTCATAAACAAATTTCACAAAACTCTCATTAGCTTTGTCAGATCGTGTTTGTTATCATGGGGAGGATGAAATGAGGAATATATAAGGAGGAGCTTTTGTGTCTAAATCAACTACATTTATCTCTATGTTCATTGCTGTGCTTCTCATCGTGTCCTTTCCGTCAGGAGCTTTGGCACACTCAAAACTGGTCACAGCATCCCCCTCTGCGGAAACGACAACAACAGAGAATGTAACGGAACTGCTGCTTACGTTTAATGAGAAGATAGATCCCACGCTTAGTACCTTGATTATTTCAGGCACAGATGGACAATCTGCGGGTAAGCCAGAAATTACAGTCGAAGAAGATCAGTTAAAAGCCGTATTTGACAAGCCGCTTGATTCCGGTACGTACGAAGTGGAATGGAAAATCGTCAGTGGTGATTCACATCCTGTATCGGGCACGTACACATTTGCCGTAGAGGCACCTGAAACTCCGGCTGCTCCAGAAGAGAATACATCAGAGGAGGCCCCTACAGCAAACGAAGAGAATGCGGATACACCAGCAGCCCCTGAACCGGAACCAAATGCTGAACCCGAACAACAACCACAAACTTCATCCGAGGATAACAACAACGGCTCTGGAGTTATGCTCTGGGTTGTGGTCATTATTGTCATTGCAGCTGCAGGCGCATTGATTATCTTGAGACAATCTCGCAGCAAACGATAACGATGTACTGGATAAGTGAACCGTTTCTATATCTTGGTTATGCCACACTTGCCGGATTGTCCGTACTTAGTCTGCTGCCGAAGCATCGGAGGCCGGAAATCACATTGCCACTCTGGATCGGGCCTCTTGCTGCGCTGCTTATCATCATCGGCGGATTCATTCCTCTTCTTCAGATCATATTATTCTTTAAAAATGACCTGGGATTGTACGCGTCTTTCGAGTTTGTAATGTTCTCCTTTGATGAAGGGAAGCGGTATATATGGATGGTGATGCTGGCTTTATTGATGGCCGTCATTTCAAGGATAGTCATTAGAAAGCCTGCATCTGCCCTCCGTTTTCTCCTGCCGGTGTTAGTATTGGCCACAGCAGCAGCGATGGCATCATCCAACCATGCCGCATCCTTGATGGGCTGGAAAGGACAGGTGTTCCATTTTGCGCATATGACATCGATGGCTGCATGGACAGGCACACTTCTGCTGGCAGGATTTAGCAGCTACAATAACCAAAGAGACAGCTGGCGTTCGTTTCTAAAGTGGTTCCATCCTTTTGCAGTCATCTGCGTTGTGATTGTGCTGGGCTCCGGCATTCTGTTAATGACCGGCGTTGCACCTCAGCCTGTACAAAGCTGGATTATACCTTATGGACAAGCGCTGCTGATCAAGCATATTCTGGTCATTCCTGTGCTGTTATTCGCGTTCATTAATGGACCTCTTGTGAGAAAAATGCTGGATTACCGGCCCGGGTTTCAGCCGCGTCTCTGGGCCAAATGCGAAGCACTGCTCTTATTTATGATTTATGTTGTAACAGGCTATTTAAATCAACAGCCTGCGCTGCATGCGTTTCCTGAGCGTCTGGAAGCCTCCAATGCGGCCTCAATCTTCACGTTATTTCACCCCGATTACAACGGAGGCCAGATTGCATTTCAATTCAGTGTGACAGGAACGCTGCTTATGCTGACTGCGGTCGGGTTGTTTATTGGAATCATTGTGACATATAAAAAAAGAAAAAGTGCAGTTATGGCATTACTGTTCGCTTTGGCAGGGGCAGCCGCATTGTACTCCGGTATCATGCTCTCCGTTATGTAGTTCATCCAGCAGCATGCTGACCCTTTGGGACAGCATGCTGCTTTTTTTGCGTTTTGGTGTCACTTTTATAGGCGAATGCACATATCATACGATGTGTGAAATTGAAGTGCGGGAGGAGGAGAGCTGTGGCTGTCATTAAAGCGAATGCTGCGGATGTCGACTTGCTTGCAAGATTGCTGCGTGCTGAAGCTGAAGGCGAAGGCGAGCAGGGGATGCTGATGGTTGGAAATGTGGGCGTGAACCGTATTTTATCCAATTGTCTCGATTTCAAAAACATCCGGAATATGAATGATATGGTGTTTCAAAGTCCGGGTGGATTTGAAGCGACACAAAAGGGATATTTTTATCAAAGAGCACGGGAACGTGACCGCAGATTAGCTAGACGAACGATTGGCGGAGAACGGACGTGGCCTGCGAACAATGCGCTCTGGTTTTTCCGTCCAGTAGGTGATTGCCCTCCTACTTGGTTTAACCAGGAGAATACAGGGAGGTTTAAAGCTCACTGCTTCTTCAGACCAACGTCGGCAGATTGTCCAAATGTATACTAAAGATTTGTTTATAATGAAGGAGGAAAATACTTATGTTTAATTTTGGCGGATCAACCAATGGAGCGATCGGGAATGGATATCCTGGTCTGCAGCAGCAAGTTCCCAGCCGCAGCGCTTCTGGATATACCGGTCAGAATATGAATAACGGAGGATATACCGCTAATGTCCCTCAGCAGAACATGGGAGGAGCAGGATACAGCGCGAATGTACCTCCTCAAGTGATGAGCGGAGCACCTATTTCTCCTACCGGCAAAGTGATGCCTGCCCCGCAATTTGAACAGTCTTATATCGAAAATATTCTTCGTCTGAATTTAGGGAAACCGGCCACGTTTTATATGACATATGAGAACAACTCCCAGTGGAATGCTAAAATTTTCTCAGGAGTCATTGAGGCAGCGGGACGGGATCACATTATCATCTCCGAGCGTCAGACGGGCCGCAGAATTATTCTCCTCATGGTAAACCTGGATTATGTCGTATTTGATGAGCCGCTTACGTATCAATATCCAGGTGTCATCGGAAATCCGTCACAAGGTGGGCGGTAACGCCAATCACCAGAAATGCTCTAGAGCGTCAGACCGACAGCCTTCAGGCTGTTGATCTGACGTTTTTTTTCGATAATGGGACCAATGGAACAAACTCCCGATACAGCATGATTCGATGAATGAGGGAGAGAAAGTCATGTTTTGCTAAATATAGCTTGTAACATCACAGATTCATGGCATATCAGCAGGTTTGACTGTGTAGTGTATAACTATATAATTAATGGTATAGCTTCACTACGTTAATAAGACAAGGAGATGAGTCCATTGGGAAGTTGATGCTGAATACGAAGACGCTGAGTGACCTGTTGGCTTCAAACATTTTTAATAACCGAAGGAGGTGTTCCTATTCGCCCTGAGAATTAATGCGGCGGATAGGAGAAATATTGAGTGACCCCTTACCGAGTCTGTTAGGTATATCTTTAGTACTGGTTCTGGTGTTTATTAACGGATTTTTTGTCACTGCTGAAATTGCATTGTTGAAGGTGAAAGGCAGCCGGATCGATGCCTTGGCGGAAGAAGGAAATCGCAGTGCCATGCAGGCTCAAATGATTTTACGCAATCTGGATCCATATTTGTCCGCATGCCAGCTGGGAATTACATGTTCTACACTTGCATTGGGCTTTTTGGGTGAAAGGGCGATCGCGAACATGTTCGCGCCGTGGTTTTCCAATTTGGGATGGAGTGATGCGGCACTTCATGCGGTAGCGATTATTTTGGCGTTTGCCTTGATCGTCACGATGCACATGATTTTCGGAGAGCTGGCTCCCAAAACGGTAGCTGTGCGCAAAGCAGAACGTATGACCCTTTCCACCGTATGGGTGGTGAAATGGTTTCATACGCTGACATTTCCGGTCATATGGCTGGTCAATGGGGTATCCAATCTGATTCTCCGGATTTTCCGAATGACACCGGTTGTGGAGAAAGGATCTGTGCACACCGAAGAGGAAATTCTTGATCTGATGAAAGAGAGCAGTGAGGTTGGATTAATAAATGATACGGAGCTTGCGCTCGTGGATAATATTTTCGAGTTTGCTGACACGACAGCACGGGAAATTATGATACCGCGGACCGATATGATCTGCCTGTACTCCAATCTGTCGATGGAAGAGAATCTGGATATCGCACTGGACAACATGAGGACACGTTACCCGATTTGTGATGAGGATAAAGATCATATCTCAGGTTTTGTCCATATCAAGGATCTCATGCGGGGGCATGTCGGTGATCAGCTATCACTGATCCGTCCCATCATTGCGGTACCGGAGTCGATTAAGATTAGTGAACTTCTGAAACGAATGCAGCGCAGTAAAACCCAGATTGCCATCCTGATTGACGAATATGGTGGAACTTCGGGTCTGGTCACACTAGAGGATATCATGGAGGAAATCGTCGGGGAGATTCAGGATGAATTTGATGAAGAACGTCAGGTTATCGAAATGGTCTCTGAAGATGAGTATTCCATCGACGGCCTGATGTTGATTGAAGAATTAAACGACCGTTTCGGTCTGCAAGTAGATACAGAGGATTATGACACGATTGGCGGATGGCTTTCTGCACGCTTAGAGGCTGTAGTGCCTCACAAAGGGCTTTCCTATGATTATGAAGGGTATTTGTTTGTTGTTGAGGAAAGCGAGCATATGCGTATTTCACGCATTCATCTGATACGTCACCATTCTTCTGAACTGCTGGAGGCTGGTGCTTCATAACGGTATTTAAGAAACCAGCGGATCATCCGCTGGTTTTTTTACGATTGAAACTGGAAAAAAATGCAATGAACATCATCACTCGACATGTTAATATATGGATGGTATTTATTATAAGGGAAAAGGTGATATTATGTCCAAAGTAATGAGACGCACCAAAATCGGAGCTGCATTTATCACAAGCTTGATGCTCAGCTTGGCATTAGCGACCGCGGCTTCAGCTGATTCTTCGACCCATGAACCTTTCATGGAGCCTGGAGCCCTTACACCACCCCCGCCTGTTGAATACAACACCATGTCGGTGAATCAGTCGAATGTGTATTTAGCTGCTATTGAATCTTCATTATTCAAGAATGGTACGATTCAGTTTACCATCTCTGCGTCTACAAATGCGAACAGCATTGTCGATTCTCTGGGTGTAAATTACACACTGCAGCGCTGGAATGGGTCAGCCTGGGTTGACAATGGCACTGATGCTGGACAAGTTAATAACTCGCAAATTTATAGTGGGAACAAACAATTCAGTGCATTAACCGGCTATTATTACAGAGGCAGAACGGTTCACTGGATCAAGAAAGGAACAATTAACGAAGAGAGAACCGCATATACAGAAACGATTTTAAGATAATGGAACTAATAAAATAGGATAAACCAAACAGGCGTGCTCACCGTGGCAGCGCCTGTTTGTTTCGATACAGTATACACTTCTAACAGAAACCTACTGTTCCATACTGTTAGCAATCTTCAAGAGTTCGTCTTTACCAAACGGTCCAGAAATAATAATTCGAAGATTGTCGTGAATAAAGTCTACGTTGTTATGACCATTAGACAGTTCCATGAACTGGCCCTTGTCACCAGATTTTAACGTTATCTCGCTTAACTCCCCTAACACGCCTACAGTGACCTTCCTGCCATCGGCCAGGTTATGAATCGAGAAAGTCAAAGATTGACCCTTATCGTTTAAATAGAGTGTGGTTACCCAATTAATAGGATCCGTTCTTTTTAGCTCCGTAACTCGGATATCATCGAACTCAAATCCTTCAGGAATATACTTAAATTCAGGTAAAACAAAGGTCGCCTGCTGTTTGACTTCTTCCAGCGTAAAGTCGTAATCTGCGGAGTTTGACTCAGCAACAGCGCTATTCTCTTTGTAACCATGCATCTCCGCTTCCGGATCATCATCAAAATATCCAGGAGGAGGAGGTGTCTTGGCACGTGAGTAATCCTCTTGTTTAGGCTCGTCACGTCCGGATACGACCTGCAAGATTCCATCTCCAAAATCCTTGACTTGCTGGTAAATCGGGGATATAGCCTGTGTCATGGCAGGTGGCGAGAAGATAACCGCACCACCAACCACAGATGCTGCAATCACTCCAGCAATTTGATAGTGCTGTTTGCGCTTCCTGCGTTTCTTCTTGTGATCCAGCTGCTGTTTAATCTTTTGCCAGGACTGCTGTTTAGTATCAGGAGCAGGGTAGGGAGAATCAACTTTTGATGCAGCTGCATCAAAAGCTTCTTCAAAAGCTTGATCAAACCTCTCGTCAAATTTTTCGTTGCTCATCTAGTACACCCCATTCCCTCTGTAGCTTTTTCTTCACGGATTCCCTGGCGCGATACAGCCGCTGTTTCACAATCTCTTCCTTCGTGTCCAGCAGGTCTGCTATTTCTTTGTATGATAATCCGTGTTTCCAGCGGTATTCGATCAGAAGCCGGTACTCTGGTCTCATTTCAGCCAAATAGCCTGTAATGGACTCCTCCATTAATTTGGACTCGACTTGGTGTTCTACATTTGTAGAAGATGGGACCAATTCCTCTTCACTTATAAAAACACGGTCAACATCGACTTGGTTACGGTATTTTTTATTTTTTCTTAAAAAATTCATGGTGGAATTTTTAGTGACCACCCGAAGCCAGGCTTTCAGCTTACCTTCACTGTCAAATTCAGGCTTACTCGTGATCACTTTGAGGAAGGCATCTTGTATAATATCCTCTGCTGCCGCATGATCTCTCATGATATACATGATCTGTCCATAAACGAGATCATAAAACTCATAATATATCTCTTCCTGTAGAGATTCGTTAATATTCTCAAAATCTGCTGCCAGAAGCAGTTGTAAACGATTAGACACACGACAATCTCCTCTCCGGTGTATCTCTTTGCTAGTCTATTTTATATATTAACTTATTTCATTAAACAACGTCTATTAATCACTCATTAATTAAACAAAGTTATATTGATCATAAACCTTAAAACTAGGTGCCCAACAAGCAGGACTTTAGTCCGATTATCGTGAACTGTCTGGTTATGTCGACAGGGTTGCTTTTTTGTAAATCATACTCTTTAATGAGGATAGCAGGGTGGAGATCACTATGACAGGAGCGTCTTCTGATGCATGACATGATGAACGGATACAATGAATGGACCGTTGTTCTTTCTGTTTCAATAGCCGTGATTGCTGCTTATCTTGCATTAGATTTAATCGATTGGGTCATCATTCAACAAAAACAATCGTTGTTGTACATATTTCTGATTTCACTGATATTGGGTGCAGGAATATGGGGGATGCACTTTACAGGTATGCTCTCCCTGAATCTGGGTTATTCTGTGAATTACGAACCGGTGATGTTTACCGTTTCATTTCTTCTGCCTGTGATGGCTTCTTTTTTCGCGGTACGCCTGATGTTTAGTGATCATATCATTTCCAAAATGCGTTTTATTCTGAGTGGTCTGCTTATCTCCATGGCCATTGTTTCGATGCATTATGCGGGTATGCTGGCTATCCAATCACCTCTAATCTATCAGCAAAATCTTATGTATATGCTGCTTTCCGTCATTATCACGATGGCTGCTGTATTTACCGGTTTATACCTGGGCATGTACCGATCACCCCGCGACCAGTTCCGTAAAATAACCTTCAAAAAAGTATCAGGTGCTGTATGCCTCGGCATCGCCGTATCGGCTATGCATTACACAGCTATGGCTGGAACGATGTTCACATCGGTCAAACAAAAATCCGGCATTATCGCTGAACGTCATTTAGACACTACAGTGTTGTCTGTGATGGTGAGCGGTGCAGCAATTATACTCGTTTTCTTAATCTTGACCGGACTTTATCTTGACCGTAAAAAGGTGCTTTCGCATGCCAAGTTTAATGAGAGACGATATATGACCTTGTTTGAGCATAATCCGGACCTGGTCATTTGTATTGATCACCTTCAACGTAAAATATTAAGCGCAAATCCAGCCGTACTGGCCACCACAGGATATACGGCTGAAGAACTGCTTTCCGCAGATCTGGACGCCCTGTTCTGGAAGCGGAGAGACTTTCTTATTATGATGGCTGCGGTCCGTCAAGCTGCGGGAGGCAGCCCCAGGCAGGTCGAGGTTCGCTTAAAACACCAGGATGGAAGTATGGTAGTTCATAGCGCGACCGTATTTCCACTTGAAAATCCGGGACACCATTTATCCTATATCATCACCAAAGACGTTACCCACAAGCGTCTGTTCGAGCAGGAATTAATGGCCGCCAAGGAAGCGGCAGAAAGTGCAGCCAACATTAAGAGTGAATTTCTGGCAACAATGAGTCATGAACTCCGGACTCCGCTGAACGGTATTATCGGAATTAATGAGCTGCTCTCGGACGGGGAAGAGGATGAGGACCGCAAAGAACTGCTTGAGCTGCAAGCCAAGAGCAGTCATGCACTGTTAACCGTCATCAATGATATTCTTGATCTATCTAAAATGGAAGCCGGTAAAGTGACGCTGGTCAATGAAATATTCAGTATCCGGCAGCTGATAGAGGAGTGTTTTGACTTATTCGAGATTATCTCGAGAGATAAAGATATTGTTGTCAAGTACAGTCTGGATCAGGAGATCCCGGAGCTGATCCTTGGGGATCCCATGAGGCTGCGGCAGATCCTCGTTAATCTGATCGGCAATGCGCTGAAATTTACAGAGCAGGGCTCGGTTTCTCTGGAGGTTCGGATTGCCGGAGAGACTGCTGGCCGCTATATGCTTGAATTTACCGTTACCGATACGGGCATTGGCATTGACCCGAAGAAAGCGGACAACCTGTTCAAACCATTCTCTCAGCTGAACAATGGGGGAAGTGGTCAGCGCAGATATGAGGGGACAGGTCTTGGGCTTGCCATATGCAATAAATTAGTAGAGATGATGGAAGGGGAAATATGGCTGGAACCGCGTAAGGAACGAGGGGCCCGCTTTGCCTTCCGTGTTCAGATGGAAAAGGCTGCATCTTAATATACAGTCTGCTATGGGCAGAATAATAGAAAGAGGTGTCTATGATCATACGATCGCAGACACCTCTTTACACATAAATCTGTGAAATGATTTAAGCCCAGTTTCCTTTGATGAAAATAGGTTCCTCTTTACCATCGTTAGTAATTCCTGTGATATTGAGATCTTTAGAGCCCATCATAAAATCCACATGGGTAATGCTTGTGTTCAGGCCGCCTGCAGCCAGACCTTCGGCTGACATTGTTTTTCCGCCCTCAAGATTAAAGGCATAAGCACTGCCGATCGCCAGATGGCAGGATGCGTTCTCATCGAACAATGTCGTATAGTATAAAATCCCGCTTTTAGAAATCGGAGAATCAAAAGGTACCAGCGCCACTTCACCCAAGTAATGAGAACCTTCATCCATCTCTATAAGCCGCTGCAGGGTATCCTGACCTTCCTCAGCGGTGTAATCCGTGATCCGTCCATCCTTGAACGTAAGGGAAAAGTTGTTGATGAGATTACCGCCATAGCTTAATGGTTTAGTACTGCGGACCGTACCGTTCACACCGCTTTTTAGCGGGGCTGTAAACACTTCTTCGGTTGGAATGTTGGCGACAAATCGGTCACCTTTCTCGTTCAGGCTGCCAGCCTGTGCCCAAATATGACCTTTTGGAAGCTCAATGACCAGATCCGTACCTTCAGCTATAAAGTGAAGCTTGTGATATTTTTTCTGGTTAAGTTCATCTGATTTGTGCTGCAGAGTCTGAATATGCTCCTCCCAGGCGGCGATGGGATCCTCCTGATCTGCCCTCACCGCTTTGAATATAGCATCCCATAACAGACCTACCTGTTGATCCTGCGGTGCGTCCGGGAACACCTTGGCTGCCCAATCCGGGGACGGGAAGGCCACACCGGTCCAGCTCATCTTGTCTGCCTGCTGATACTGGCGGTATTTGGCCATCGCTGCACCGAACGTACGCTGATGGTTTGAGATACGCTCTGGCTGCACACCCTTCAATAAATCAGGGTTGGAGGAGAGTATCGTCATAAAAGCTGCACCGTTTTCAGCAAGTTCGGTCATCTCTTGAGCATAGTAGGTTGGAGGAGTCAGAAAATCCTCGTCCGGTGCCAGATCGAAACGGATCCGATTAACCTGCTCATCATTGTAATTGACCTTGACATGCTTCGCGCCTGCTTCATAAGCCTTCTTAACGACCAGGCGGACCAGCTGCGCGGAATCAATCATCGCATTCACAACAAGAATCTGACCTGGCTGTACATTGGATCCCACTCTCACAGCAAGATCGGCATAACGTTCCAATTTTTGTTCAAAACTCAGCATAAATACCCTCCATCGATCGAAATATAAATGTCTATTATTTACCATGGGTTAATTAATAGGTGAAAGCTGCCTGCATTGATATAGGGAGCAGCCGGCTTCCTCGTAAAGCCGGCTGCTGTGATTAAAATGCCCAGTTACCGTTGCGAAATACAGGCTCTTCCTTGCCGTCTGCCGTAATACCATTAATGTCCATATCTGCAGACCCGACCATAAAGTCAACATGCGTAACACTCGTGTTCAAACCGTGCTCTGCAAGCTGATCCTGTGACATTTCCTTACCACCCTGCAGACAGAACGCATAGGCACTGCCGATCGCAAGATGATTTGAGGCGTTCTCATCAAACAGTGTGTTGAAATACAGAATATTCGATTCGGAAATCGGGGACTGATGCGGTACGAGCGCAACTTCTCCAAGATAACGTGCACCTTCATCCATATTCAGAAGCCGCTCCAGCGTCTCATAACCTTCTTCTGCAGTAAAGCTGACAACCTTTCCGTTCTCAAAAGTGAGGGAGAAGTTATCTACAATATTTCCTGCATAGCTGAGCGGCTTGGTGCTGCGAACCGTACCATTCACACCTGTTTTCAGGGGCGCGGTGAACACTTCTTCGGTCGGCATATTGGCTACAAAGGCATGTCCCTGCTCATTGATGCTGTCGCCCTGTGCCCAGATGTGTCCGTCTGGAAGCTGTATCGTCAAGTCTGTGCCTGGAGCTATGTAATGCAGTGCCTTATACTGCTTGGCATTCAGCACTTTCGATTTGTTGTCCAGAACTTCCAGATGAGCCGACCAAGCTGCAACAGGATCTTGCTGATCTACACGTACGGTATGGAAGATCGCCTCCCACAGCTTATCCATCTGTTCGGATTCCGGTGCATCCGGGAATACTTTGGCAGCCCATGCAGGGGAAGGTACAGCAATCAGGCACCAGCTGAATTTGTCAGCCTGCTGATAAGCCCGATATGGCTTCATCGCTTCACCGCGGGTTTTGTAAAAGTTAGCGATTCGTTCAGGATCAATACCCTTCAGAAGATCGGGGTTTTCCGCCAGCACATGAAGCACCGCAGCACCGTTTTCTACCAGCTCAATCATTTCACCTGCGAACCATTTCGGTTTTTCGGTAAACACATCATCTGAAGCCTTCTCATATTGAAGTCGAGTTAATGTTTCATCATTCCAAATGATCTTTACCAGGCGTGCACCCGCATCATAGGCCTTGGCAGCGATCAGTCGAGTAAAATCGGCGGATTCCACCGGAGCATGAACGACCAGCGTCTGCCCCTTTTGAATATTGACCCCTACCTTGACGGCCAATTCCGCATATTTGTCCAAAGAAGCTGTGAAATCGGACATTGTGGCATCCTCCAATACAAAATGTAATGTCTAACACCCACATTATACTAAATTGTACTCCAGATGAAAAATGATGATGAATGGTCCTGAAAAGTGATATACTGACATGGATGCAGCAATACTTTTACAGAGTTAAAGGAGAGAACAGAATGCCCCCGTTTAACATTAAACGTGCGGCCATGCAGCTGGACGATGAGAGCCGTTTCGTGGGAAGCACGATTTTTGAGGTAGAAGGACATACCGGTGCTTATGAGATCACATTCTTGAGCAAGAACGGAAAGGACTGGGATTACAGTCTGCATTTCGCGGACGAGCCGGGTCCGGAAGAACAGTTTCTTCTCATTGATGCCCAGCTTGAGGAAAACGAAGATCTGTTTGATGATCTGCTGGATGCGGCTGTTGAAGCAGGAGGATTCTAATCGTATATTTCATTAAGATACGTAAAATAACCGTCCGTCTTCTTTAGGGAAGGCGGACGGTTTGTGTCTGAGGATAGCAGCAGCTTACCCGATAATAATACGGCCTTCCGGATGACGGTAAAGTTCCTTGTGTCCTCTCCGATTCAAGGCATAAGCAAGGGTAAGCGGGCCCAAGCGTCCGAGAAACATGAGGATGGCTACGGTAATTTTTCCAATCTCGGACAAATCTGTCGTCAACCCCATGGATAACCCGCAGGTGCCAAAAGCTGATACCGCTTCAAACAGGATGGCGAGGAACTGGCTGTCTTCCGTTGCGGCCAGAAACATGGAGAAGCCTACCAGCACGATCAGCGCTAAGACCGTCAATGTAACGGAACGATAAACAACAGCTTGAGAAATACGGTTGCGGAACAGAACAACATCGCGTTTGCCTTTAATCATGGCAATAACTGCACCGATGAGGATAGCAAAGGTTGTCACCTTAATGCCGCCGCCTGTAGACCCGGGAGCCGCACCGATAAACATGAGCATAATGAGAAAAAACTGGGAAGACTGCTGCAGGCTTTCAATATCGATCGTACTGATGCCGCCGGATCTCGATGTGATGGACTGGAATATGGACGCCATAATTTTTTGAGGCAGGGAGAGGTGACCCATAGCCGCTGAATGATTAAACTCCAGCAGAAAAAGCATAACGGCTCCGATAACAATTAATGCACCTGTCATGCTCAGAACAACTTTGGAGTGAAGCGAAAGCTTGCGGCATTTCGGATATTCCATAATGTCAAACATGACGATAAAGCCGATCCCGCCCAGGAATATAAGCGCTATATTTACAATGTTAAGATAGGGATCTGTACCATATACAGGAAACCCTGCAAATGGACCATGAATACTGCCTAGGAGATCAAACCCTGCATTGTTAAATATCGATACACTTTGAAAAATACCGAGGTATAATGCTTCGTCAAACGGCATTTCCCTCCAGAAGCGGAACGCAAGCAGCATGGCGCCAATCCCTTCAATCGTAAATGCATAGACCAGTACTTTCCGGATCAAATCGACAATCCCCTGGATCTGATATTGACCCATGGCTTCCTGAAGAATCATTCGTTCACGAAGGGAAATTCTGCGGTTGAGCATTAAAGCGATCCAGGTAGCAGACGTCATAAATCCCAATCCGCCCAACTGAAACAGAATGAGCAGCACAATCTGTCCAAATGTAGACCAGTGGGTTCCAGTGTCCACAACGACAAGTCCCGTAACACTGATAGCGGAGACGGCGGTGAAAAATGCGTCTATTAGCGGTGTACGCGTCCCATCTGCGGACGAGAGGGGGAGCTCCAGCAAAAAAGTGCCGGCTATAATAATAGCAGAAAATCCGAGTGCCAAAAATTTAGGCGGGCTTATCGGTTTTTTACGATCTTTACTTTTCGAAATCATAAACAAACTCCTTACCAGAATGATCAAACAAACTTATACTAATATAACATGAAAGGCAGGCGGCACAATGACAAAATCGGACAAGCCCGCCATTCCGGTTTCCATTCTTTTATTCGTAGGTATTTTGGCCATATCATTTTCTTCGATTTTCGTACGATGGTCGGATGCACCCGTATCGATCCAAGCAATGTACCGGCTCTTGATAACGGCAGTGATCATGATTCCTTTCGGGTGGAAGCACCGCAGGGGCATCTCAATCATTTCCATAAGAGAGTGGATGCTGTTAGCTGTATCTGGAATCATGCTGGCTGTCCATTTTCTACTCTGGATGGGCTCGCTGAACTGGACCAGTGTAGCGAGCTCGACGATCATTTTGGCGATGCAGCCCATTTTTGTGATGATTGGCGCTTTTATACTGTTTAGAGAACGGACACGTGCAGCCGCTTTGGCAGGAATGGCCATTGCTTTCCTTGGGGTTTTCCTGCTCATGGGTGCCGGTATCCAGGAAGGAGAGCAGGGTACTTTAACCGGTGACGTTATGTCCTTCCTTGGGACACTGGCTGTTGCCATTCATATGCTGCTCGGTCAAATGCTGCTAAGAAAAATGCATGCTTATCTCTACAGCTGGTTTGTATTTGTGATCGCTGCGGCAAGTTTAGCGGTATACAATCTGTTGGTTGATATCCCTTTCACAGTCTACAGCCTGAAAGAATGGGGAATATTTCTTCTCCTGGCTGTCGTACCGACCGTATTCGGCCATCTCCTGTTTAATTGGCTGATGACGTTCTCGAACGCCTCAACCATTTCGATGAGTGTTCTTGGTGAACCTGTAGGTGCCAGCTTACTGGCATTTCTATTATTAGACGAGGCGATGAACGTCCAGCAGTTCACAGGCGGTGCTGTCGTTTTATGTGGGCTTTTGCTTTTTCTGCGGCAGCAGTCCCGTGCTCGATCTCTTTCCATCTCTGCAGGAGATGCCGACATTCAAGTCTAGCATTCCTCCAATCATATAAAAATATAGCCGGTCCCTGGTATAAAGGGTCGGCTATTTCTGCTGTAAATGGATGAATGTACTGGGGCACGAAGCCGTTTCCGATAGTCTTTTATCGCATAATGTGTACTAACCCGCAAGCCGCAGCGGATTTTTAATTAGCATGATTTCACACCAGAAGGAGGGAAGTGCGGATGACGCCGAAAGTTACGATCGTCATACCCTTTTATAACTGCCCCTATATTCAGCAGGCATTAACCAGTGCATGTGGGCAAAGTTATCCGGATATCGAGATTATCGTGGTGGACGACGGCTCCTCAGTTCATACCAACCTGCTGGATCCCTTTAGAGACCGGATCTTTTATATGGGCAAAAAAAACGGAGGAACCGCCACGGCTTTGAATCATGGCATCATGCACGCATCCGGTGAGTATGTCGCCTGGCTCAGCTCGGATGATCTGTTCTACCCGAACAAGATCGAGAGACAAGTGACATTCATGCTGGAGCAGGGGCTTGATGTCAGCTATACGGATTTCTCTACCATCGACGCTCGCAGTCGTATTTCAAAAGTATCCAATGGCATCCCGATGGCCAGTCAATCCGACCTTGCACGTCAGCTCGTATACAGCAATCCGATTAATGGCTGCACGGTAATGGCCAGGAAGGATTTGTTTGTAGGGGTTGGTTTGTTTAATGAAAAGCTCCTGTATACGCATGATTTCGAGATGTGGGTGAAAATGGTGATGCACGGCGCTCGTTTTAATTATCTGCACGAACCGCTTACCATGTACCGGTATCACGCCGGAATGGGGACGATGAAGCATCGCAGGGTGATTAACCGGGAATATGGAAGACTCAAAAAAATGTACCGCGGCGTGTTAACCAATATCGCCGCTCAGGGCGGGTGAGGAGAACCAATGAGAATTTTACTCGCTACCATGTGGCTGGTACCTCATGTCGGAGGCGTCTGGAATTTCATGCAGCAGCTGCAAAACCGTCTGACTTATATGGGCCATACAGTCGACTTGCTTGGGAACAGTCCGGATTACGGCAAATTTCATATTGTGAACCGGGGGCAGGAACTGCCAAAGGAGCTTCTCCTGCCCATGCTGAACGCCAAACTTAATGCAGGGTCTTCGCCAATGGTAACCAGTGAAGAGATTCTCCAGTTCTATGAATTTGAGCGGTATTGTCTGGAGCTGTCAGCCGCTTTCTTTGGACTGGATCAGTATGACATCATTCATACGCAGGATATTTTTGCAGCCCGATCTCTTGGCCGGGTGAAGCCTAAGCATGTACCGCTCATTTCCCATGTCCATGGATCTGTAGCGAAAGAAATGCACGATCATTTTCTCTCACATCCCGAGAAAGGAATTTTACCCGGCTCACCGACCTGGAGGTACTTTCCCGAGGTAGAGTACCAGGCCGGAATGTCTGCCGATTTAACGATCGCCGCAAACCAATGGAGCAAGAACATGCTGGTGGGTGAATATGGGGTTTCCGATCATCAGGTGACGGTCTTTCCTTATGGGATGGAAACAGGAACCTTTTATGCGAAGATGCTGGCGGGAACACCAACGAAAAGGCCAGCGGGCAAAAAAGTTATCATCTGTGCCGCCCGTCTGGTAGCTGTTAAAGGCATTGATGTGCTGTTGACCGCTTTATCCATGCTGAAGCAGATGCGAAACGACTGGGTCTGCTGGATTGTAGGAGATGGAGAGATGAGAGATGCCCTCCAGGAATTAACGGTCAGCCTAGCACTTCAGCAGGAAGTGTTCTTCCATGGCACCCGTAATGATGTTCCAGGGATGCTGAACGAATCCGACATCTTTGTCCATACTTGTATCCAGGACAATCAGCCCTATTCTGTCATGGAAGCCCAGCTGGCCGGACTGCCATCCGTCGTCTCTAATGCCGGAGGGCTGCCGGAGATGGTACAGCATGGCGTCACAGGCTTGGTAAGCAGTGTAGGAGATGCATGTTCAGTGGCACAGCATTTATATTTGCTTCTGGATGATGATGAGTACCGGCTGACGCTCGGCAGAAATGCCCAAGCTTTTGCGAACAGCTACTGGTCAATGGACCTGATGATCGACCGTCTCATGGCGATCTACAACCAGGCAATAACCCAAAAATCACATTTGAAAGGGTGAAGGGGTCATGAATCCGGATTCCTATATTGTGATGAGTGATCTGTATAACCGGGTGTTCGCTGTACAAGTGTCCAATCCTGATCTGATGGTAGATTACGTCATTTGGAACCGGATCTTGTCACAGCTTCCCAGAGACTATGTGCTCCCTGATCCGCTTGTGTACAATATCGGCTGACTTATCAGCTGTAAAGGAGGACCTTCAATGTCGGTGTTTCGGATGGACGTGGTCGAGCATGGAACGCTTGACGCCAGATATATTCAAAGTAACGATTTGTGTATCAGCAACATCGGCAGCGAACCATTTGATGTACTGATACATGGGTACCATCCAGAAGGTGTGTTTTATTTAGGGTTAGTTCACGCTGCTCCCGGCAGTACGGTAACACTCCCTGAAATCACTAATCATCATCGCACGTTCAGCTTGCTGCTGGTCACGAATATTAATTATTCCCACACCACTGGAATTACGATATACGCTAAAGATCAGGGCAATCTGATCGCAGTATTCTCCAATTCCCACTTCAGTGTGATGGAGTAGAGAAGGGAGGTCTTTCTCGGATGAAAGTGCTGTTCGTGTATTATACGCCGAGCGGTGGTGTAGAAACATTGAACCGTCAGCGCTGCCGCGCACTGCGGCTTGCTGGAATTGAGGCTCACTGCTTATATTACACTTGGGGTTCAGGCATGCAGAATAGTGTCGACTTTCCGATTTACGTGACCAAGAATGATATTGCGATCAAGCATTATCTGGATGCCAACAATTATGACGCTATTGTCGTGACGACAGACCATGTCAGCTTCTGCCGGCTGCGTATGCTTGGTTACACGGGGAAGTTAATTCTTGAAATCCAGGGATATGGGCCGAAGGAAGTTGCCCGGGCTCAGCTTACATCCGCCGTTTCTTACGTTAACGCTTTTGCTTCTGGTCTCCTCAATCCTTGCACACCTCATATAGCTTCACTGTTTGCCGAACTGTATCCGCACATCCCGCAGTTCAATTTCAACAACTGTTTTGATACAACGACGTTCAGTTATGTGTCTGCGATCCCACCCGAATATCCTGTCATTGCCTGGCTCGGACGCATAGAGGATAATAAGAACTGGCGCGAATTTTTGTATATCGGCTACTATCTCAGTCAATATGTCCCGAACTTGAGATTGTGGATGTTCGAAGATAATCAGCTCAGCCAGCCGGCTGAACGGGAACAGTTCTATCAGCTGATACAAGAGCTGGGCCTCGGGGATCGTCTGTCGATTCGTTCCAATGTCCCTAATGCCGAAATGCCGTATTATTTCTCAGTCATCGGTGATTCCGGAGGGTTCCTGTGCTCCACTTCCAAGGTGGAAGGTGCACCTTACGCCATTCTGGAAGCGATGAGCTGCCGCTGTCCTGTCCTGACCACGGATTCTGACGGCGTGTCGACCTCGATATTCCACAATTATACCGGCAAGTTCTATACGCTCGGCAATATCGAAAATGCAGTTAACGAGGGCCTGCAGCTCATGCAGGAGCAAGGTCTTCGTGAACAGATTCGCGCCTCGGCAATGAGTCATGTACAGCAGGCATTTAACCCGCACATGTATGCGGCTAACTTCTCGAACATGCTGCATTCGATCTGAATGTGTCCCTAAATTTTTATGAGCATAAATCCTAAAAACTACAGATAAGGCGGTGTCAGGATAACTCCTCGACACCGCCTTGTTTTGAGTGTTTTATTAGCTTTATAGAACATTATAGCTTATGCCTATTACTTAACTTGGTAGTGAATCAAATCGGCCAGTGCTTGACGGTTTCTGCCAAGCCTTGCTCGATTGTGTATGCAGGCTTCCAATCCAAAGCTATTTTAGCTTTACTGCTGTTCAGGCAGCTGTGAACGATATCTCCGGTTTTAGCAGGTTTATAATGTGTCTCGATACTCTGATTTAACTGCTCAGCAACGATCTGAATCAACCGGTTAATACTTGTAGGTTGACCGGTACTGACATGAATAGTTTCCCCGTCTCCCTTATACATGGCTGCAAGATTGGCGCTCACAACATCTTGTACATAAATAAAATCTCGGGTCTGATTGCCGTCCCCATACACATTCAAGGACAGCCCCTGAGCCAGACGATCTCCGAATACGGCGATGACCCCGCCTTCTCCCTTAGGCGTTTGTCCAGGTCCGTAGACATTCCCGTACCGGAGAATCGTATAGGTCAGGCCGAAGCACTGCTGATACAGATGCAGATAGCGTTCTCCCGCCAGCTTGGATAAAGCATAGAAGGAGATCGGAGATACCGGATCATCTTCTAGAATCTGATCTTTATTCAGCTCACCGTAGACGCCGGAGGTCGAGGCGAAGATGATTTTACGCACGCCTGCTTTTCTGCTGGCTTCCAGCAGCCGGAGCGTCCCCATAATGTTGACCTCGGCATCGTGGGAAGGATCAGCAATCGATCGCTGAACATCTGCTTGTGCGGCTAGATGAAAGATGATGTCCGGTTTGATTAACGATATGCACGCTGCCGCCTGATCACCGCAGATATCGCATATATGAAGGATTGCTTCATTGTGAAGACGTCCTGCATCACCTGTGCTGAGATTATCAATAACGTGCACCTCACAGCCGTGGGATACAAGGCGATGTACAAGGTGAGAGCCGATAAAACCGGCACCCCCGGTAACGACCACTTTCATGCGGAAACCTCCAGCCTTTCATGGGATGATCTATCGTACGTCGATTGGAGGCATTACGCATGAGACAGGAGACTATTGCACAAGGATTGGGCGGCTGCCACCAGCCAAGCAGCATGGATTGCTATACCTATAACTGATATAATAAGACCTGCTGCGGCGAATTTAGACGCTAAAAGAGGGACGAGAAATGATGAAAGAAGTGCAAAAAAATCGATTAACCTGGTTTGGCGGCATGTTTTTACTGCTGCTGCTCAAGCTGATTGTTTTTCGGCTGTTTATCTTTAATGGTGTGCTTTGGGACAAAGTGCTGACGGACACCTTTTCACTGCTGGCCTTTATGGCTTTGCTGGAAATTGGTTTGACCCGAAGACTCCGGCCAGCCGTGTACTGGATTTTAAATTTGATCCTGTCTTTAATCTTGTTTGCCTCTGTTATTTATCACGCATACTACGGTTCAATCCCCACGTATACTGCTCTTTCGGGATTAGGTCAGGTCACTCAAGTCCGTGGAAGCATTCAGTCACTAATTGAACCTGTACAGTTTATCTTTTGGGCTGATTTGGTTGTCTTGGCATTGGTGTGGGGGATCAGAAAAATACGTAATAGAAGCCGTAGGGGGTTGACTTTTTATACTCCTCAGACGTTCTATGCCGGTGCAAGATCAACAAAACCGGTGTGGAGAATGGTAATGGCCGGACTGTGTGTCGTCGGTGCTTTGCTGTCTGTGATGTACACCCGCAAAGCCTGGTCCATAGAGAATGAACAGGTGCGTGCAGAGCAGATGGGATTTGTGAATTATCAGATATCGGCAGCCATTCGGGATTCGCAGGAGAAAAAGGCGCTGGCACAAGGAAACCTGACGGATACGATAAACCGGATAAACGAACTGCAATCCACATATCCGTATACAGATGAGAAGAAGGTCGGAAGCAAACCCAGATTGTTCGGAAGCGGTAAGGGGATGAATCTTCTGGTCGTACAGATGGAATCCTTGCAAAACTTTGTGATGCACGCCTCATTGGAGGGACAGGAATTAACGCCGGTCATGAATAAACTGGCTGATGAAGGCTTATATTTCCCTTATGTGTACCAGCAGATCGGTCAAGGCAATACATCCGATGCGGAATTCATGTCGAATACGTCGATATATCCGGTGGGATCCCTGGCGATGTCTACCGGTTTTGGAGACCGTAAGCTTCCCAGCCTGCCGAAGCTGCTGAGTGGTAAAGGATATGAATCCAGCACGTTTCACGTCAATGATGTGACGTTCTGGAACCGCAAGCAGATGTACCCGGCATTGGGGTTTGATCATTATTACGACAAACCAAGTTTCGAGAATGATCAGTTCAATGAATTCGGAGCTTCGGATGAGGAAATGTACCGGACTGGACTAGCAAAGCTTCAGACGGCACTTCAGGAGAGCAAAAACTTTTACGGCCAATTTATTACGGTATCGAGCCACTCACCTTTTACGGTGCCGCCGGAGGAGTCCCGAATCAACATCCCTGACTCCCTTCAAGGAACCCAGCTGGGCAATTATCTGGATGCTGCGAACTATTCGGATTATGCGTTAGGCACTCTGATTGAATATCTGAAACAAAACAATCTTTGGGACAATACGGTGCTGGTCGTATACGGCGACCATTTCGGTATCAATCCGAATGATACGGATCCTTCCCAAATTACTTCTACCTTGGGCGTGCCGTATCATGAGCAGATCAGCCGTTTTAACATTCCACTGATGATTCGTGTGCCGGGTTTGGAAAACGGGGAGAAGATTGAGATGACAGGCGGTCAGCTGGACATCATGCCCACGATTGCGAATATTATGGGGATCTCGCTGGCGGAGGAACAATTCACGGCCTTTGGGCAGGATTTGCTGAATATTGATCATAATGTGTTCGGCATGAGATATTATCTTCCTACTGGTTCATTCTTCAACGATGACATTATGTTTGTTCCCGGAAACGGGTTTGAGGATGGATCTGCCATCTCTTTAGAAACACTGGAGCCTGTTCAGGAATTCACGAAATATCGGGATGATTACGAATATGTGCTTCAGCTGATGAAGCTGTCAGATGAATATGTCAAGCTGCTCCCCAAACGGGCGCCTTAACTTTAAATAGTACCTCTGATCTGTTAACCAAACAGCGGGGGTGCTTTTTTTATGGGTGGTCAGTTGTTTAAAGGTCTTGTGTGTTAAATGTTAACTTGTTAATATATTTTTTAGGTTAACAAATAAATGATACATAAGGAGAACACAACATGATCACACTGCGTACCAATGACTGGATCTCGCTGGCAGAACAAGTGCTGGAGGGCAAAAGGTTAACAACCGAAGAAGCTGTAACTATACTTAGGTGTCCTGACGAGGATGTTCTTTCATTAATGCATGCCGCTTTTCAAATTCGTCAGCATTACTTTGGCAAAAAAGTAAAGCTCAATATGATCATCAATGCAAAATCAGGGCTTTGTCCGGAGGACTGCGGCTATTGTTCACAATCCATCGTCTCCGAAGCTCCTATTGATAAATATGCATGGTTAACCAAGGAGAAGATTCTCGAAGGCGCACAGGAATCCATTCGCCGCAAAGCCGGGACATACTGTATTGTTGCTTCCGGCCGCAGACCGACAGATCGCGAAATCCGGCATGTATCAGAGGCCGTCCGTGAGATTCGGGAAACGACAAACTTGAAAGTATGCTGCTGTCTGGGATTTCTGAATGAACATCAGGCGACAGAGCTGAAGGAAGCCGGTGTGCAACGTTATAATCATAATCTGAACACGTCCAAAGACAATTATGAACAGATTACCACCACACACACATACGAAGACCGGATCGGCACGATACAGCAGGTAGGACGGGCCGGAATATCTCCATGTTCTGGAGCGATCTTTGGCATGGGTGAAAGCGATGTGGAAGCGGTTAACATTGCGATAGCGCTCCATCAGCTGGGTGCCGAGTCGATTCCTTGTAACTTTTTGAATCCAATTGATGGGACACCGCTGGAAGGGAAGAGAGAATTGACACCGGCCAGATGTTTAAAGCTGCTTGCCATGATGAGGTTTGTGAACCCCGAGGCCGAAATTCGAATTGCTGGAGGCAGAGAAGTAAATCTTCGCTCACTGCAGCCATTAGGGCTTTATGCAGCCAATTCGATTTTTGTCGGAGATTACTTAACTACCAATGGTCAGGATCAGCAGTCCGATTGGACAATGATTGAAGATCTTGGTTTTGAGATTGAACAATGCGCTCTTTGACAATGATAATCTTTATCATTTAAAATGTTATAGAGAACTCATATATAGGGAGTGTAATTACGTGTTCATAGAAGTCAAAACAATTACAGCAAAAGCGGGTACGTCTGAACGTGTGGTGGAACATTTTACAGGTCCCGGTGAAATTGAAAAGATCCCAGGTTTTATTGATCTTAGTGTGCTTGTAAAAGAGAAACGCAAAAATGATGTGACAGAAGAAGTGATGGTGCTGATCCGTTGGGATTCCAAAGACGCATGGAAACACTGGGAAACAAGTAATGCCCATATTCAAGGACACCGTGAACGAAGAGGAGCAGCACAGCCGGATCATATCATAGGCTCCGAACATGCCACATATGAAGTCAGATCATCGAAAGGCCCTTGGACCGTTGATTAATATGGAAAAACAATGGGAATGTTATGGGAGCAGCGGATATCTGCTGTATTTAAGGAGAAGGAGCTGTTTCCCTGGTGTATTACGTATACAGTCATAACGATCTGGATGGTGTAAGCTGCGGTATACTTGCCAAATATGCATTCGGCGATGAGGTGGAGGTGCGGTACAATTCCATTGGCTCATTGAATATACAGGTTGAGAAATACTTGAACCGGGTGCCGGTCCAGGGAAATCCCGACGATCTGCTGCTGATTACCGATTTGTCCGTGAACAGCGATATTGAAAAAAGGATGGACCTCCATGTGCGCAATGGCGGACGTGCTTATCTCATTGATCATCATAAAACCGCGCTGCATTTTAACGATTATGAATGGGCGCAGGTTCATGTACAGCATCATGATGGTAAGCTGGCCTCGGCCACCTCACTTCTATATGAATATTTGATCCATCATCAGCACCTGGAGCCGAATGCTGCCTTGGATCAATATGTGGAATGGGTCCGCTTATACGATACGTGGGAATGGGAAATACACAATGAAACCCAGGCCAAACGGCTGAATGATCTGTTTTATATGATTTCACTGGATGACTTTGAAAGCCGGATGATTGAACGCTTAAAGAGCAGTGATTCTTTCTCCTTTGATGAATTTGAGGAAAAGATTCTCGATATGGAAGAGGACAAAATTGAGCGGTATATCCGGCGAAAGCGAAGAGAGCTGATTCAGACGTTTATTGGGGAGGAATGTGTCGGGATTGTATATGCGGAATCCTATCATTCCGAGCTGGCGAGCGAGCTGGGAGGATCTAACCCTCATTTGGACTATATCGCTATACTCAATATGGGCGGACGTAAAATGAGTCTCCGAACCATCCATGATCATATCGACGTTTCAGCTATAGCTATGCGCTACGGGGGCGGTGGGCATGCCAAAGCTTCAGGCTGTACTATGGGTGAAGAAGTGTACCGCCTGTTTGCTGCCGAACCGTTTGAGCTGGATCCGCTGCCTATGGATGCCATGAAAAATCAGTTTAATATTAAAGGTTCTGCCAATGGTGCACTCTATGAGGCTGGAGGGGATGCCACTCTTTTTCTGTTCCGCTGCCCTTCAGGGGACTGGGCTGCTGAATGGAACGGGGAACGACTTCCATTTCAATTCCCATCCTTTGAAGATGCCGAACGTCACATCAAACGGCAGTACGGTGCCTGGCTGGCGCGAGACGAAGCTTATGTCAGTCTGCTGTCAGACCATTTGAAGCGCTCAAGAAACCGGGGCCTTGCGCCCGACCACGATGAAGAGAAGATCATCGAAGAGCCGTAGGAAGCTATGCGATCGAAACGTTGTAGAAAAGCTATACGAATCAAAAAAAGAAGCAGCGGACGTAGATTACTCTACACCACTGCTTCTTTTTTTTAAACTGGCTTTTGTCATTATGAGACCTTAGTGTTTCAAAAAATTTATAAGAGTCCGCCTTTGTCTCCGAAATGCCTCCTTTAGAGCAGGATTCCGAGCATTTTGGAGACAACAGTGGTCGTAAGAACACTTGACATCGCAGCAACCCTGAAAGGTAGCTTTAACTTCAGTCTTTAAAATCTTTTGAGCGGACCCTTTTTTAAATTAAAACCTTACTGACTTCTGCTGCCTTTATGCGTACCAGCCCCATACGAAGATGAAGAGCGTCCCGAATATCGTGACCAGTGCCATGAATATCGCAAAGGCTATGTTGATATACAGGGATTTTTTCTCGCTCGATTCACCGATGTGCATGAACATGACCAGCTGGAGAGAAGCCTGTAGAATAGCTGTTACCGCCAGAATGCCTATTTCCACTGCTGCCGGAAGGTCCATCAATACGACCAGAGCAATTAGTGTAAGGACAAGCGAGGCGACATAGCCAACGACGTGCTTTACTGGAAACAGCTGCTTCAACATGTCACATCAGTCCTTTCAAATATACAAAGCTGAAGATAAAGATCCACACGACGTCCAGGAAGTGCCAATACAGAGAAAAGATAAAGGACTTGTTCGCTGTTTTATGATCCAGGCCGTATTTTCTTACCTGCAGAAGTATTGCTGTTCCCCACAGCAGACCGAAGGTCACGTGAGCACCATGTGTACCCAGCAGGGTAAGCAGGCTGGATGTAAACGCACTGGTTGTTATCGCAGCACCTTCGTGTACGTAATGGAAGAACTCATAAATCTCAATCCCCAGGAAAGCGGCCCCGAGAACAAGGGTGATGACCATGAAGATCATCATTTGCTTTTTCAATCCCAGACGCATGCTGTGGACGGCTAGACCAATCGTAAAGCTGGACGTCAGAAGGATGAACGTCTCTGCCAAGACAGGACCAATGACAAACAAATCTGCTCCGCTTGGCCCGGAAGCAAAGCGATCTACCAGAACGAAGTACACTGTAAACAGAGTAGCGAAAAGCGCGATCTCCGCTCCCATGAACAGCCAGAAGCCGAATATTTTATTGCGATTCTCTTCGGTTCCATATTCAAGCGGCTGAGTGGCATCTATCTTCATACCCGTTCACCCCGCAGTCTCTTTTCAGATTGTACAACTTCTTCCACAGGAATGTAATATCCATCGTCTCTGTCGAATGACATGGCTGCCATGGTCAGCAGAACGGCGATCCCGGCAACGATGGCCGGTGTCCACCAGCTGAATACGACAAAGAATCCAAGGAAGAAAAAGGCGATGCCGAGAATAAAAGGTTTGCCTGAATTGCTCGGCATATGAATTTTTTCAATCTTTTTATCCGACAAGGATTTACCTTCTTGCTTGGCGAACCAGAATTCATCACGCTTCGTAATTTCAGGAACAACTGCGAAGTTGTAGACTGGAACCGGACTCGGCATGGACCATTCGAGGGAACGTCCATCCCATGGATCACCTGTTGTGTCACGCGGCTCATAACGTGTGCTCCAGTAAATATTGTACACCAGCAGGATAAATCCGATCGTAAGACCGATGGCACCGACCATAGACAGCATGTTCAGCGGACCAAATCCTGTCTCTTCAGAGTACGTGTACATCCGCCGAGTCATCCCCTGAAGTCCGAGGAAGAAGAGCGGGAAGAAGGTAACGTTAAACGAAATAATGATAAACCAGAAGGCGGTCTTGCCTCTGCGCTCGTTCAAGCGGAAACCGAACACTTTCGGGAACCAGTAATGGAAGCCCGCGATGACCGCGAATACCGTACCCGGAATGAGCACGTAGTGGAAATGGGCAACCAGGAACATCGTATTGTGGTACTGGTAATCGGCGCTGGCCATAGCCAGCATGACGCCTGTTACGCCGCCGATCGTGAAGATCGGAATGAAAGCGAGCGAGTACAGCATCGGTGTCGTAAACTCTATTCGGCCCTTGTGAAGGGTGAACAGCCAGTTGAATATTTTAACCCCTGTCGGTACAGCAATCGCCATGGTCGTGATCGAGAAGAACCCATTGACCATTGCGCCTTGACCCATCGTGTAGAAATGGTGAGCCCAGACAAGAAACGATAAGCCGGAGATGACCAGCATACTGATGACCATGGACTTGTAGCCGTACAGATTTTTTTTGGCGAAGGTAGAAATGATCTCACTGAATATACCGAACGCCGGGAGGACCACGATATAAACCTCAGGGTGACCCCATACCCAGAACAGGTTGGCCCACAGCATATCCATGCCGCCATTTTGCATTGTAAAGAACTGGGTTCCGAATTGACGGTCAAACATCATAAGCAGCAGGGCAACCGTCAGGACAGGGAAAGCAAAGATGATAATTACACTCGTAATAAGTACGGACCAGGTGAACATCGGCATTTTCATCAGTGTCATGCCTGGTGCGCGCATTTTCATAATCGTTACGATAAAGTTCAGGCCTGTCATCAGGGTACCGATACCGGATATCTGAAGAGCCAGTGAATAATAGTTGTTACCTACGTGCGGGCTGAACTCTATACCTGCCAGCGGGAAGTATGCAGACCAGCCGGCATCCGGAGATCCCCCGATGACAAAGGAAATGTTGAACAGCATCGCTCCGGCAAAGAACAGCCAGAAGCTGATCGCATTCAGACGCGGGAAGGCGACGTCCCTTGCACCGATCTGCAGGGGGATAATCACGTTCATTAGTCCGAATATAAAAGGCATCGCCATGAACAGAATCATGATGACCCCGTGTGTGGTGAAAATTTCATTGTAATGCTGTCCATCCAGGAACTTCATATCCGGCATGGACGTTTGAGCACGCATCATGACTGCATCGACACCGCCGCGGAAGAGCATGATCAGTGCCGCTAGGATATACATGACACCTATCTTTTTATGATCAACCGTGGTCAGCCATTCTCTCCATAGATATCCCCATTTTTTAAAGTAGGTCAGACCTACAAGGATCGCCAGGGAAACAAGAACGATACTCACCATGGCTCCATATATCAATGGATCACCGGTAACGAAAAATTCGTCCCATTTCATAAAGGTTTATCTCCTTTCAGGATGTAAGAAGAACAGGGGAGAGAAAACATATGGTCTCCTCTCACGCTTCTAATGTCCTTCATGATGTGTTGATTCATCTCCGGGATCTACAGGAGTCGGATCATCAGGATGAACATTTGGATCAAAATCGAATTCCGCCTCATCTTCATCGGTAGAAGAAGGTTCAGGGAATTTTTCCTTATTATCTTGATGTTCCTGATTTCCGTTCTCTTTTTCTGTACTTCCGCTGTGATGATGGCCTTCCTCTGGTGGAGGACTGAAGGACAGATGGGTGCTGGCGAATGACATTCTGCCAACATGCGGCGTTTCCAGCAGCTTATCGAATTCTGCTTCCGTCAGCTCGCCTTCATTGTTCTTCACGTCCTGAACCCATTCATCAAACTCAGCCTGTGACATGGCCAGCGCTTCAAAGTTCATGTGGGCAAAACCTTCACCGTTAAAGTTCGCGTTCTTACCCATATAAGAGCCTGGAACATCTGCGACCAGATTGATCTTGGTCACCATATCACTCATGGCATACTTCTGGCCTGCAAGCTGTGGAATCCACAAGCTCGTAATCGGGCCGAAGGAATACATCCGGAATTCTACCGGACGGTGAGTTGGCAGATTGACATAATTGACAGTTTCAATCCCTTGCTCTGGATAACTGAAATGCCATTTCCAGTTCGAGGATGAAGCGTAAATGACCAGAGGCTCCTGATTCTCATAACCTTCCGGTACGTTTTCCACAGCCATGGTCGTTCTCACTGTAACCACGGAAAGAATAAGTACGATGATGATCGGAATAACCGTCCATGTGATCTCAAGTTTGGTACTTCCCTCCTCGTGTGGAGGCACGTATCCTTCGTTGGATTTCTTGGCGCGATACTTCACCAGCATGTACACATAAAGGATATAAACGACTGCCAAGACGCCGACCATCATTAATATAGAAAATATGATTGTATCGGACAGGGTTCTTGCAGCCGGTCCTTTCGGATCCAATACGGTGAGCGAGCTGCAACCCGATAAAAGCATGGTTAAACCGAAAAACAATGCAAGTAACGGCCCTCTTTTTTTCATGGTGTACCCCTTTCCTATCGTAATCAATCCTCAAGCGCTTTAGATTAACTATCCCTATAGTAAGTATTAACTGAATCCTTTGCAAAACCCATTTCATTGTTTTAATTACATATAATGGTCTAAGTTTGACGAAGTCATAAACGTTTTGTGATCAAATTGTTTCTAAAGATGTAGTATGGGGCAAAAAGTCCAGTGTTTATGCGGTTTTCTCTAAGTTCAAACTTTGTTCAAATATTCACGAGTGTTACCAACTTCGTCACAAATAACAGCCTATAAAACGCTGCGAACGCTTACTGTATAAGGATTTTTAGGCTAATAAAGATGCTAATCTCTGGCACATAACTGTAGAAGATGAAGCTGATATTGATTAGTTTTGCCCATGAGAAAGATTATTGACAAAACACAACAAAGAGTATATTTTGATATCAAGCATATATTTTGCACTGGGGAAAATTAATTGTTACAGGCCAAGCTGGAATGAATAAGATGATGGAAGAGGAGAGGGTAGTAAATGAGGTCATACTTTAAAAAGGGTTGGTTTCTTTTAGGTTTAATGTTTCTACTGGTTTTAACAGCCTGTTCATCAGAAAAGAATGGGGGCAGCCAGCAGAATGACGGGAAAATCACCATCGTCACGACCATTGCCCAGATTGCCGAACCAATCTCCGTCATTGGCGGTGATAAGGTGAAGGTAGAGAGTCTGATGGGTCCTGGTGTGGATCCCCACTTGTATAATGCGACCCAAGGAGATATCGGCAAACTGGATCGCGCGGACCTGATTTTATACAGCGGCCTCCATCTGGAAGGGAACATGACCAAGATATTCGAACAAATCGGAAAATCAAAATCTGTCCTGGCCATTAGCGAATCGCTGCCGAAAGATCAGCTGCTGCATGATGACAAGGGTGCCATTGACCCGCATGTTTGGTTTGATCTCGATTTATGGGAAGCGGCATTAAATGCTGCCGTTGAAGAAATGAAAGCCTATGCTCCAGAGCATGCGGAAGAATTTGAAGCGAGCAAACAGCGATATTTCACCGAACTTCATAATCTGCAGATTGAGATACAGGAAAAACTCTCTTCCATAGATCCGGACCAGCGTGTCATTGTTACTGCACATGATGCGTTTGGTTACTTCGGAAGAGCCTACGATATGAAGGTCGTGGGATTACAGGGATTAAGCACTGAAGATGAGATCAGTGTTACTGATATTGACCGGACGATTGACATTCTCATGGAGCATCAGGTTCCGGCTGTCTTTGTGGAAACCAGCATTAATTCAAAATCAGTGGAAGCCGTCATCCAGGGTGCTTCCAGTAAAGGGCTGGACGTCAAGCTTGGCGGAGAATTATTTTCGGATGCGATGGGTGACCAGGGGACGGAGGAAGGAACCTACATCGGAATGTACCGCCATAATGCCAATACCATTTATGAAGCGCTGAGCAGGAAGGGTGATTGATGATGAGTGTGATTGAAGTAAAAGACGTGAGTGCTTCTTACCGGAAAAATCAGGTTCTGCATAACGTGAACTTTGAGGTGCAGCCGGGCACGCTGACCGCTATTATCGGTCCCAACGGTGCCGGCAAATCAACGCTGCTTAAGGTGCTGCTGGAGCTGCATCCCAAGCTGTCAGGTTCAGTATCTTTTTTAGGATCAAACCTGAAGCGAATGAAAAAACGGATTGGTTATGTTCCGCAGCGCGGTTCCGTGGATTGGGATTTTCCAACCCATGCGCTGGATGTTGTCACGATGGGACTCTACGGCCATATCGGCTGGTTCCGCCGGCCGAATCGAAAGCATGTGGAGAGAGCTATGGCTTGCCTGAAACAGATGGGGATGGAGGATTATGCCTACCGCCAGATCAGCCAGCTATCGGGCGGACAGCAGCAGCGTGTGTTTTTGGCACGTGCCCTGGTACAGGATGCTGACCTGTATTTTATGGATGAACCGCTGGCTGGTGTGGATGCGGCAACGGAAAAGGCCATTATGCATACGTTAAAAGAACTCAAAGAGCAGGGCAAAACCGTCATGGTGGTTCATCATGATCTCCAAACCGTGGAGGATTATTTCGATCATGTATTATTGCTGAACCGCTCGGTGTGGGCGCATGGTCCAACAAAAGAAGTGTTTACTCAAGATAATGTCTACCGCACATACGGTGGTACTCTGCGCTGGATGAAGGAGGCATAAGACCATGCTGTCTTATCTTTCGCCCAATACACAATGGGTGCTGCTGAGCACACTCATTCTAGGTATAGCTGCCGGGATGATCGGCTGCCTTGCCTACTGGAAGCGTCAGAGTCTGATGAGTGATGCTTTGTCCCATGCGGCTCTGCCGGGTGTGGTCATCGCTTTTGCCTTAACAGGTGTGAAAAGCCTGCCTGTACTGGTTCTTGGAGCAGCCATCAGCTCACTGCTTGGCGCGCTGCTGATCCAGGGCATCCGGTCTTCCAGCCGAATTAAAGAAGATACTGCGATGGGGATCATCTTATCTGTGTTTTTCGGCTTTGGCATTATGATGCTGACCATAGTCAGCCGTTCCGCGGGAGGCAGTCAGAGCGGCCTGGACGGCTTTATCTTCGGTCAGGCCGCCTCCATGGTCAGACAGGATGTGTATACAATGCTCATCATGGCGGCTCTGGTCATCCTGGTTGTGTTTGCCGGCTTTAAAGAATGGAAGCTGTTCTTGTTTGATCCGGATTTTGCGAAAGGGATGGGCTTATCCGGCAAATGGATGAACAGTTTATATCTTTCGGTCCTGGTACTGGTTATTGTGATCGGTATTCAGGCCGTGGGCGTTATCCTGATGGCAGCGCTGCTCATTATTCCTTCGGTCAGCGCCAGATATTGGAGTTCATCATTCCGCAGCATGGTGATCTGTTCCGGGGTCTTTGGAGGTGCGGCCGGAATGACGGGGAGCCTGCTCAGCTCCATTGGAAATGGCTGGCCGACCGGGCCATTTGTCGTATTAGCATCTTCAGCAATTTTTCTCGTATCGCTTATTTTTGGGGCGGAGAAGGGACTGCTGGTGCAGGCGCTTCAGCTGCGGCGACAAAAAAAGAGGCACCACTCGAACTCATGGCAGCATAAGACAGTCCACGTGAAGGAGGCGGAATAAGATGAGTTATGCCATGTGGATTTTATTGACGGCATCTCTTGTTGGCCTCTCCTGCGGCATTGTTGGCGCACTGCTCATCCTGCGACGGATGGCGATGATGGCCGATGCCATCAGTCACAGTGTTCTCCTTGGCATCGTGGTCGCTTACTTAATCACCCGGGAATTAAGCGGAATTCATATGCTCATCGGAGCGGTTATTGCAGGGCTGCTGACCGCAGTACTGGTACAGTGGTTCCATTCCCGCGGTGTTCAGAAGGACGCTTCCATCGGGGTGGTCTTTACCACGATGTTTGCGATTGGAGTCGTCCTGATCGCAACCAAGGTCGGTAATGCTCACCTGGACACCAAGCATGCACTCATGGGGGAGATCACCTTTATTCCATGGGAGAAGGTTCAAGTGCCTTGGCTTGGCGAAATCCCGCAGGCGACCCTGACACTGAGTGCAGTGCTCCTCCTGGTTGTGTTCATTATCTTGATCTTTTATAAGGAGTGGAAAATCACTTCCTTTGATCCGGCGCTGGCTGCAAGTCTCGGTATTCCCGTTGTTCTGATGCACTATATCTTTATGTCAATGGTTTCGCTGACCACGGTAGCTGCTTTTGATGCGGTTGGTGCGATCATGGTGGTGGCGATGCTGATTACGCCGGCGGCCTCTGCCTATTTATGGACAGACCGCCTGTCCATCATGATGATGCTAAGTGCGCTCTTTGGGGTGGTCTCTGCTATAATGGGCTACTATATCGCCGTTTGGCTGGATACTTCGATATCCGGTTCCATGGCGTTTGCTACCGGTCTTGTATTCTTGCTCAGCTTCCTGTTCTCACCAAAGCATGGTCTGGCATCCAGGCTACATTATCGTTCGGCAGCAGCCGACAGCTAATTATATCGGCCGTTGAACGGCTTACAGCCTTCGGGACTTGAACCCCGGAGGCTGTATTATGTTCTATATAGAATGAACTAAAGATAAAACTTATATATAGCGGAGGCGACAAGTGATTCTGGAGAAGCGTCAGCGTCCGCCTAAAAGCTTTCCGAAGGAAAGTAGGATTAATCAGAAGTGCCAAAAATCATGAATAAGTTATAATGATTCCGGAGGTGTAGGCTGTGCATGATCGATCTTTGCAAACGATAGAAAATGCTAAAATGTTCGTACATCAAGAATTGAAACATGATCCAAGCGGTCATGATTGGTGGCACATCGTCAGGGTCACCCGTACGGCAAAAATGCTGGCTATGAGCGAAGGGGCTGATGAGTATATATGCGAGCTGTCGGCACTGCTGCATGATATCCCGGATGAGAAACTCAATCCCAGCAAGGAAGCGGGTACAGTCAAGCTGAAAAAATGGATGGATGAGGAACAGCTGCTGCCTGAAGACCAGGAAACCATTCTAAATATCATCAACTCCATTTCATTTGGCAAACTAAGTGAAGAGTCTCCATTAACACTGGAGGCTCAAATTGTGCAGGATGCGGACCGGCTGGATGCGATGGGAGCGATCGGTATTGCCAGGACATTTACCTATGCAGGCAGCAGAGGGAGACTGATGTTTAATCCAGATATCAAACCGAGAGCATATTTGACACCGCAGGAATACCGCACCGGGCGAAGCACAACGATCAATCACTTCTATGAGAAGCTGCTGAAGCTGAAATCGCAAATGAATACTGAAAGTGCGAAGATATTAGCACGCAAGCGCCACAACGAACTCGAGAAGTACCTTGAAGCCTTTCAGGCAGAGTGGAGCCTTGGTAATGAATCTTTTCTGGAAGAAATGCTAGGTCTGGAGTCTCCCATAAAAAAAGTCCATATCGTCTTTGATCGTCCCTCCTTTGACGTATTGGGAGCCGTTTTATCAGAGAGGCCGCACGAACACATTGTCCTGCTTGGTGACGATTTGAGTATCGGTCCGCTTCCTGGCGTAAACGATGCAGATACCCATAAGTTAAGAAGACAATGGCTGACGGGACTGGAGTCTGATTCAGAGACTAAAGATCAGATGCAGGAAGAGGTCTTGGACAGCGCGTTCAAGTGGAGGGCGCTTCCGGCCAAGCTGGCGATATATCCGCTGACCATCTGGGCTTCAGATTCAGCTCATGAACAGGTGGGATTGAGGAGACTCATGTCCCTGCTTCCGGAAGCAGCGGACATTGCGATCTTGAACCCAACCGCACTCCTGAGCAACCATGCTGTACAGTATTACTATACCGGCGAAATTGTTATGGATAAGCTGGAATCTCTGCTTGGCAAGGAGATTGTACCTTCAGCAGATATCCGCCGTGATCTGGTAATGGATTGGGAGAGACTGCTTCAAGAAGATCAGAAGCTTCGTATCTTGCAGAAAGGAGAGGTCATATCTGTATCAGAGTCTTACTTTGACGTGAACATTATGAAATCTGCGCTGGAGCTCGGTGCACGTAATAAATGGGTGAAAGCTCTCCGAGTTGCAAGTGAAGCCATGTTTAAATATACAGACCAGCGTGTATCTCAACTGTACTTCGAGGACCGGATTCAGCGGCTGGTGTCTCAAAATCTGCTGCAGGCACAAGGCTTACTGACTTCAATGAGAACGTACAGCGTAACCATAACGAAAAGCGGAACAGAATTCCTCTCTTCTCTTGAATCATAACAAAAAGGTTACAGCATTACGGTAGACAGAACCTTCCATTTGTTGATACTCTTATATTTTGAGGCCAATTGTTCTTGTGTAAGGCTTGATCATGGATACCATATATAAAGGAAGATGAATGGAATATGAGCTTATCCTCCGGTTTATTCGGATTCATTATTCTGCTGAACATTACATTTGCCATCGTTGTTATTTTTCAAGGCAGACGTGATATCGGATCGACATGGGCCTGGCTGCTGGTTCTTTTGCTTATCCCGATTGTGGGCTTTATCCTGTATTTGTTTCTCGCTCAGAATTTCAAACGCAAAAAGCTGTTTTACTGGGACGAGTTCAAGAAGAGCGGGCTGGACCGGGGCATCAAATCACAAGTATCCCAATTTCGATCCCAGCAATTCGAGTTTCGCAACAAGATTTCCGAAGAATATCACAACCTGATCACTATGAATTTGCTGAACAATCAGGCAGCGCTTTCGGAAGATAACAGCATGGAGATCATCACAGATGGTCATAAAAAGTTCGAGACCCTGTTTAAAGACATTGAAGCGGCAACCGATTTCATACATATCCAGTATTACATTATACGCAGAGACAAGCTGGGTAAGAAGCTGCTGGAGCTGTTATCCAAAAAAGCAAGAGAAGGCGTCAGAGTCCGGTTACTGTATGATGAGCTGGGTTCTCGAGGAATCGGCAAAAGATTGCTGAAAGAGCTTCGTGAATCCGGCGGACAAGCAGAAGCTTTTTTTCCTTCGAAGTTCAAACTGATTAATCTTCGTCTGAATTACCGGAATCATCGAAAGCTGGTCATCATTGACGGCAAAGTAGGCTATATTGGCGGTTTCAATGTCGGTGACGAATATCTCGGCTTGGACCCGAAATTCGGATATTGGCGGGACACCCATCTGAGAATCCAAGGCTCTGCCGTATATGCCATTCAAACCCGTTTCGTCCTGGACTGGAATCAGGCTTCTCAGGAGCATGACATCACGTATTTTCCTTCCTTATTTCCTGAGGTTCCTCATCGGGGTGTTGTCGGGATGCAGATCGTGTCCAGCGGGCCCGATACCGAATATGAACATATCAAGAACGGTTATCTGAAGATGATCACTTCCGCGGAGGAGTCCATCTACATTCAAACGCCGTACTTCATTCCGGATAACAGTATGCTGGATGCCCTCCGGGTAGCCTGCTTGTCTGGTGTGGAGGTGAACCTCATGATTCCGGACAAGCCGGATCATATGTTTGTTTATTGGGCGACCTTATCGTATATCGGCGAGTTGTTAAAAGCTGGTGCCAATGTCTATCAGTACAATAACGGGTTTGTTCATGCCAAGACACTCGTCGTTGACGAAAAGGCCGCTTCTGTCGGCACCGCCAATATTGATTATCGCAGCTTCCGTTTAAACTTTGAGGTGAATGCCTTTATCTATGACGAGAGTATTGCACGTGAGCTGAACGATAACTTCCGGAAGGATATGGCTGTATCTACACTTTTGACATTGGAGAAGTATCATGCGATGTCCAAATGGGTGAAGTTGAAAGAGGGGATCTCGAGGCTTCTTTCACCGATCCTGTAGCTATGGATAATTATAAAAGCTTGCAGCTTAACCCAAACAGCCCACCGGCTTAACATCCGCAGGCTGTTTTGTTTTACTATAAGATATATATAAAGGCTGGTGATGTTACGTGTTATTTACACAAGAGGAAAAAGAAAAGGTACAAAATCTTTCGCTGGAGATGGACCGGACAAGGACCGTTCATCCTGAACTGCTGGAGCTGATCTATGAGAAAAGATGGTTCCATCTTTTTGTTCCGGATCAGCTGCAGGGACATATGATGACGCTGCCTGAAGCCGTACATATATTTAAAGAATGTTCCCGTCTCGACGGCAATTTGGGGTGGCTGGTCACAATTGGAGCTGGCGGCGGTTTTTTTGCCGCATATATGCAGCGAGACACCGCGGAGGAAGTATATGCCCGCAGAGATGCTGTTATTTCCGGCAGTGGAACTCCCGGAGGTACGGCAGTTCGAGTCCCCGGCGGATATCGGGTAAGCGGAAGCTGGAAGTACAGCAGCGGTTCTACCTATGCTACTGCATTTACGGCCAATGCGATCATCCAGGATGATGAAGCCAGCAGTATGAAGGGTGCAGAAGAATCGCCTGTGGTTCGTTCCTTTACTTTTGAACCCCATCAGGTGGAAATTCAAAGAGACTGGAACGCGTTTGGTTTACGCGCTACGGAGAGCCACACCATTACGGTCAAGGATGCCTTTGTAAGCGAGAGCAGAACGTTCTCCCTAGACGAGCCCACTGCATTTAGGGACGAGCCAATATATCAATATCCATTTCTCCCGTTTGCACAAGCGTCATTTGCTGCTGTCGCACTGGGTATCGGACGTCATTTCATGGAGCTGGCGTATGACATCATCGAGGCCCGCACATCACATGAAGAGCTGATGGAGGAATGGACACGTCAGGAAAAGCAGCTGTTAATGGCGGAAGCAGCTTTTCATCAGACGATCGGTCAATCCTGGGAGATTCTGCTGGCTGAAGGCACACTGCCGGAAAATATTGGAGACAATGTGACTTCGGTCTGTGTGTCTGCTGCCGCTCTTTCGCAGCATGCTTGCGGCAAGCTGTTTCCAATGCTTGGACTATTGGCAGCGATGGAGGATCATCCTGTCAATATCTGCTGGAGAGACCTTCAGACGGCTTGCCAACATACTTTACTTCGAACACATTCGTGAATGTTATGAATTTAGATAGATAAGGAAGTGTTTCATGGAAGGAAATTCTCAGCAGGCTTACACCAAGAGTTGGAGCGTGTACAAGCATATGCTGGTCAAATATGTGTTGCCGCAGAAAAAGCTCTTGTTCAGCCTGTCAGCGCTCCTGCTTGCATCGATCGCACTGCAGCTTGTCAATCCACAGATCATACGTTATTTTATCGACAATGCCCAAGGTAATGGAAGCTTGAACGCCTTGTATTATGCAGCCGGATTTTTTATTCTGTTCTCTTTAATGCAGCAGGGTATTTCCGTGGCAGCTGCTTATTTCAGTGAGAACCTGGGCTGGAAAACAACCAACCGTCTTCGTTCCGAGCTCGTAGAGCATTGTCTGGCCCTGGATATGAGCTTTCATAAAACGCAAACGTCCGGCGCTCTGATTGAACGGGTAGACGGTGACGTCAATGCACTTGCTAATTTCTTTTCCAGTTTTATTATTCATCTGTTCGGAAATTTACTGCTCATGATTGGAATCCTGGTACTGTTGTTCCGTGAAAATATTTGGATCGGATCTACCATGACACTTTTTGTAATAGGCAGTATTGTGGTTCTTCAGTATATCCGGCGTTTAGCCGTTCCGACATGGAAGCGTTGGAGACAGCTGAATGCCGACTTTTATGGCTTTATTGGGGAACATCTTGAAGGGACAGAAGATACACGGGCGAACGGTGCGGCGGGTTATGTCATGAACCGGTTTTATGAAATGGCACGTATTATGCTGCCTGTGCGGGTCCGCGCATTCCTTGGCTTTTTCATGATGTGGAGTACGACCATTTTTGTATTTGCGCTAGGTAATGCTGCCGCTTTCATAGTCTGTGTATTGCTATGGAACCGTCCCGAAGCCGGTCTGACCATCGGTTCAGTATACCTTGTGTTTTATTATACAGAGCTGCTTGCGAAGCCCATCGAGAAGATCCGCACCCAGCTGGAGGATCTGCAAAAAGCAGACGCCAGCCTGCTTCGTGTCACGGAGCTGCTTGCCACCAAGCCGGCTATTCAGGACGGACCTGGTACACCTCTCCCGGAAGGTCCGCTGTCTGTACGTTTCCAAGACATGTCATTCTCCTATGAGGAAGACGGAGAAAGAACGATCAAGGACCTGAATCTTGAGCTTAAACCCGGACAGACCTTGGGTCTGCTTGGCCGCACTGGCAGTGGCAAATCTACATTGGCCCGTTTGCTGCTTCGGTTTTATGATCCGCAGAACGGCAGTATTGAACTGGCTGGCGTAGATATCCGGAAATGCCGGTTACATGAGCTGCGTAGCAAGGTTGCACTTGTGACACAGAACATTGAAATTCTGGAGGGTACCGTTCGTGATAACCTGACCTTGTTTGATGACCGCATACTAGATACCAGGATTACCCAGGTGCTGGATGAGCTCGGATTGAACAACTGGCGAGAATCCATTCCAGATGGTCTAGATAGTGTACTCTCGTCAGGCGGCGGAGGATTATCCGCCGGAGAAGCACAGCTTCTGGCGTTTGCGCGTGTCTTTTTAACCAATCCGGGGCTTGTCATTCTCGACGAAGCGTCATCCCGGCTGGACCCGCTGACCGAATCACGAATTGAAGCTGCCATTACGAAATTGCTGCAAGAAAAAACTTGTATTATCATTGCTCATCGTCTTACGACCGTGCAGCGGGCAGACCAGATTCTGATTCTGGACAAAGGCATAAGTGTTGAGAATGGCTCACGGGACAGCCTGGCATCGAACCCGGAATCCCGGTTCAGCCGCATGCTGGCCATTGGAATGGAGGATGTACTCGCATGAAAACCAGACATTTTTTCTGGCGCATGATCGCCTATCTTCCTGGACTTTATCTGCTGAACTTGTTCGTGTGGTCCTTAATTCACATGGCACCGCTTGTACCCGGCCTCCTTACCAAAGCCTTTTTCGATCATTTAGAGGGTACCTATGAATTCCCTTATGGCGTGTGGGCTATCGCTGTTCTGCTCATTGGTGCGGCACTTGCAAGAATTGCCGTGATCTATGCCGGTTTTATGACAGACGTGCATTTCAGGTTCCGGGTCAGTACGCTGATACGCAGAAATATGCTGGCACATGTTCTGAAGGAGCCTGGGGCTAAAGCAATCCCTTGTTCGCCGGGAGAAGCGATCAGCAATTTCAGGGATGATGTGGAACAGGCAGAGGAAGCGACCAGTTGGTCGGTGGATACGCTGGGACTGATCGGTTTTGTCATAGCCGCCAGTATGATCCTGGTTTCCATTGATGCGGAGCTGACCGTGCTCGTGTTCGTTCCATTGATTCTGGTTGTGACGGCAGCGCAGATTGCAACAGCCAGAATCCAGAAGTTCAGAGCGGCAAGCCGGGAATCCACAGCTAAAGTGACGGGCGCGATCAGCGAAATTTTTGCGAACGTTCAAGCCATTCAGGTAGCTGGGGCTGAGAAAAGAGTAGTTGATAAGTTCAGCAGGCTGAGCGAACAGCGCCGACAGTCGATGGTTAAGGATAAGCTGCTGAGTGAGACCCTATCTTCTGTGTTTACGAATTCAGTCAACTTGGGTACTGGACTCATTCTGGTTCTGGCTGGTTACAAAATGCGTGACGGCCAGTTTACAGTCGGAGATCTCTCGCTGTTCGTCTACTACCTGACATTTGTAACCCAGTTAATCGCGAACGTGGGGAATTTTATGACGTATTATAAGCAGCTGGGTGTCAGCTTTCAGCGTATGAAAACCATGCTGCAGGGTGCGCCAGCATCACTGCTGACAGCGGCTAACTACATCGGAGTTGGCAAGGTGAAGGGCTCTCACGATGAAAGAGGAGTGAAGAATCAGAGCAAAAGTGCGAGCATATCCGGTATGCCTGCTGCTGAAGTACATCTCGGGGCTAGCGAGGATGTTATTCCGAATGTGATGAACGAATTTCACCAGCAAGGCATGTCCGCACTGGCTCCTAAACTGCAGGTACTGCAGGCGAAAGACTTAACCTATCGGTATCCTGAATCCGGCAGGGGAATCAAAGATATCCATCTGCGGCTTGAGCAGGGATCCTTCACTGTAGTTACAGGGATGATCGGAAGCGGGAAAACGACACTCATTCGCACACTGCTCGGTCTGCTGCCTGCACAGCATGGGGAGATCACCTGGAATGGTGAGCGTATTGCGGCACCTGCGGATTTCTTCATTCCGCCGCAAAGTGCTTACACAGCTCAAATTCCGCGGCTGTACAGTGATAAACTAAGCAGTAATATACTGCTGGGATTATCAGCTTCTGAGGAACAGCTCAATAAGGCGATTCACGGCGCAGTCATGGAAGAAGATGTGGCACACCTTCAGCTTGGGCTGGATACGATGGTTGGTCCGCGCGGAGTCAAGTTGTCCGGAGGGCAGGTTCAGCGTACCGCAGCAGCCAGGATGCTGGTTCGTGACGCCCAGCTGTATGTGTTCGATGATCTATCCAGCGCGCTGGATGTGGATACTGAACGGCGCTTGTGGGAGCGCTTGTTTCAGGATCGGGGAGAGGCGACATGTCTAGTCGTATCCCACCGCAAAGCTGCTTTGTCCCGGGCCGACCATATTATCGTGCTGAACGGCGGTGCTATCGAGGCCGAAGGGACGGCAGAATACCTGCTGAAGGTAAGTGAAAGCTTCAGAAAGCTGTGGCATGGGGAAGAGGCGGGGTAGCTGGTAACGGGGCTCGAAAAAAATGATGAAGACAGAGAAGGAAAGGCCGTCCAGCGATGGACGGCCTTTTTTTATGGTGGAGGGGGGATGATTTCTTCATTATTAACAATTAAGAAGATGGTCAGCTGCAAGCCAGGAGGCGCTAAAGGACTAAATCCGGCAGGGAAGATTGGACTTACGGTGTCCGTCGGTCTACCCCAAGGGCGCGTATAGCTGTATTGGTTCTCAATGATCTGTATTTGACCTGTTGAAGGAGCAGAGGTGCCTCCGCTTCGATAATCAACAAATACGGCAAGTCGTTGGGCTACTTGTTGAATCAAAATATTATCTTCGATCAGAATTTCGACAATATTCTGGAAGTAGTTTGCTGCAGCGGCAAGAAAGATTATCGTACTGCCATCCAGTCCTTCATGATTAAAGTAATTCTCTTGAATAAATATAGAGGTGTTGGAAGTAGGTGCATTAATGAGCACAAACTGGGTCCAGCTTGTTCCAAAATTGTTATTAATAATAATGGTATCAAAAGCTAGAGGACCTTCTATCGAAACCATTCTTCGACTTGAGGCATTCCCGCTAAAAATATTACCGTAGACTAGCGTTCTTCCTCTTATCCGTTCAAAAACAAGTCCATCCCGGTTTCCGAGGTGAATGACTGTATTCCCGATAAAGGTGAAGTCCTGTGTATCAATAAATGCCGTTCTTCTGCCACCTTCAAAAATGTTATAGCGCAGAATAATTCCTTCATAGAGCAACACTACAGGTTCGGTTTGAATTGCGGGAATATTAAATAACGAGTTTTGATCTCCAGAAGTCGGTGTGGGACCTGACCATCTAATGTTCTCCAGGATCACGTCATTTGCCCGTATAGACATGTATGAAAAGTCAGGCAGGCCACCGGTTAACACAAAAACTACGTTGGTTTGTTCAGCGGATATTCCGCGAATCGTTAGCGTCTTGTTAATAACAAATTGAACGACAGGGGGATCAAACGGATTCGGACCTCCCTGAACGGGAACAACATAGGTACCTGGTGCCAGTTCAATAACATCTCCAGGATTCGCAGCGGCTACCGCAGCTGGAAGCGTTGCAGGTGTGGTGCCCTGCGTTCGGTTTCGAATCTGGTTTACGATGGCGACAATATTCGTTCCTAGCGTAATCGCGTTGAATTCCTGATTCGGATTAAAGGTTACCGTTGCGCTAGGTGCCGGGGACTGGAGACGGACAGCTGTAGTCCTGGCTATGACGGGGGAGCCGCTGATATCATAGATCCCGGGCTCAAGGATAATACGGCTGATCGACTCATTGTTTAAGGCGGCAAGCAGTTCATCACTGGTTGCAACCGTAACCGTAACTTGTTCACCTAATCGCTGCAGAAACAGGGATGCATTTACATTGCTGGCTGATCCGCCAGCCGGCGTGGTCAATTGGACTTCATTAATGGATACATTATTAAAGTACCTAACGTTCAAAACCGCCGGAGCGGTGTCCACGGTAAAGATGGCAGCACCAAAATTTTGCTGGTTCACATCATCTGAGCCATAAATCGTATTGACTACTAATGTATCATCGAGAAAGAATGCAAACTGATTCACGTCATTGCCTGTCACCGAAAATTGAGCGTAATAATCCCCGGTGTTCGTTATGATCACGTCTGCTGAACCTTCGACATGCGTAAAGCTTCCGAAAATGATTCCGTTACTATCGTATGGAATGTCTTCACCCGGATTTATCGTTTGTACGGTTAGATTATAAATATAGGCATGGTCTGCTGATATCCCGGCAGGTCCCACCGGACCCTGATCGCCAGTGGCACCAGTCTCGCCTTGAGCACCCGTTGCACCTTGGGGGCCTTGAATCCCTTGAAGGCCAACAATTCCTTCAGGTCCTGGCGGTCCCGGAGGGCCGGGAGGAGAGAATCCGATGAGACCGGCAGGCCCCCGCGGGCCTTGCTCCCCTGAAGGACCTGCAGGGCCGGCACGTCCTACCGCTCCTTGTGGACTAATTCCCTGTAATCCTGGCGGTCCCTGTTCACCGGTAAGGCCCGGCGGGCCAACCTCACCTGGCAGACCTTGAACTCCCTGGGGTCCTTCGGGGCCGACGGGTCCTTGAGGTCCTTGAGGACCTGTCAAACGATCGGGACTGCGGCGCCGTCGTCGTTTGTCTATTTCACTCACCATCATTCACCTCCTGCCGTTAGAGTCGTTGAATCAGAATGGATGCTGTCACATTTGCCTCTGTACCACCTGCCAGTGTTTCTAACAGAACAGCGCCAGCTGAAACATGATTTCGTAATGTAACAACCGCTGAATCCGCTACGGTAATGATGACGAAACCTGTATTCTGCTGGTCTACATCAGCTGATCCATATATAGAACCAGGTACGGGATCGGTGCCATTATCCAGGAATATGGCAAACTGATTGGCCTGCTGCCCGGTCACGGAGAACAAAACCTTATAGTTTCCGGGGTCTGTAATTGTTATTTCAGCATCGCCTACTGTGTGAAGGATCCCGCCAAACAAGGTGCCGTTGCTGTCAAATGTCACATCTACGCCAACAGGCACTTCTTGCGCCGTGGATTGGAAAATGTATCCGTAGGTGAGAGAGGCCGCTGTACCTGCAGGTCCAGTCGGTCCAATAGGGCCTGTTGCGCCTGCAGCTCCTTCAGGACCTGTCAATCCCTGAATGCCCGGTATCCCTTGAATACCCTGTGGTCCTTGTGCTCCGGGCGGACCTACAGGTCCTTGTGGTCCTTCAGGTCCAGGCGGCCCCTGAATACCTTGCGGTCCTGCGGGGCCAACAGGCCCCCTAGGACCCGGAGGTCCAGCCGGTCCTTGGGATCCCGGCAATCCAGGCGGTCCTTGAATGCCTTGTGCTCCCCTTGCCCCTTGAGGCCCTTGAGGTCCCTGGGGACCCTGCAGTCCCTGTGGTCCTTGAGGCCCTTGCGGGCCGCGCGGACCCGGAGGTCCTGGAGGACATTTTTTTCTGCCCATGAGACAATCACCCTTCCCTTTTAATCTAAGGCATGATATTCGCGGGTTATTTCACAGGTCCGGGCGAATGGGTTAACAAATTGTTTTTATTTTCCTAATATACGGTATAAGGTGTGACTGTGGCAGGGAGAGGGGGCTTGTAGATTGCAGCAGCCTTTAAAATACTTGGGGATTATGGTGGAGACCGAACCGCTTCGCAAGAAAATACTCAAACCATATGTCCTTTCCAATTCAACTCCTATGAAACTGTATTCGTTCACACCGTTGTCCATTCATTGGAGAACTGGTCTTGTCCGCGGATTGGAATATATCGCAGGCACTTGGAGGGAGCGAATGTTTCCCTTTCCGCATGTCGTATACAACCGCTGTTATAACCGAGAATCCCTACTTTTTAAACGTATAGAGCAGGTCATCGGAAAGGGCCGTTGCTTCAACCATACCAATTACTGGAACAAGATGGACATGATCAGATTTTTGTCCCAGTCTCTGCCGGATCATATTCCCGAAACTTATGTTTACCGGCCGCAGGATCTATTGATGTTATCTGAGAAGCATCCTCTGATGTTCTTTAAACCGTCTTACGGTTCAAAGGGAACAGGTGTCTATCGTTCAGAAAGAAAACCGGAAGGCTCATACTGGGTAGGGCTGCACTATAACCGTCCGATGGCGGTGCTCGAACAGCAAACGGAGTGGGTCGTTTACTTGGAATCCTTGATTGGCAGTAAATCGTACATTGTTCAGAAAGGGATATCCTCCATTTCGCACCCATCCCTTCGAATTTTCGATATTCGTGCACTGCTGCAAAAGAATCGGCAGGGTAACTGGGATCTCACCAACTTAATCAGCAGAATTGCGAATGAAGGCAGTTACAATACCAGCATTTGTGATGATATTCACCCCACTGCATTTTGGCTTCGTACTTTTTTAACAGAATCCAGCAAAAATACAGTTCTTCACGAAATCCTTCAAATTGGAATGCAGACTGCCCACATGCTGGATTCACTCGGAATGGGTTCGGGTGAATTCAGTATTGATTTTATGCTGGACGAACATCTTCATCCGTGGATCATCGAACTGAACGGCAGTCCGCAAAAAGAACTGTACGAAAATATGCCGGAAAGAAGAATCGTGTACCAGCGTCCGGTGGAATACGCCGCGTATCTGGCACGATCTAATGGGTGATAAACAGAAGGCGATCAGCCGGGCAGAAAAACATGGAGAAGGGGTGTCTCAGAGTCATTACTGACTTTGGGACACCCCTTCGATTTAAGCGTGATCATTCACTCGTGCATTTACAGCTCACACGTTCACGGAATCTGCTTGCACATTGACCGGCATACTGGCCAGCCAGCTTCGTTTCCATTTCATTTGCATGATAAAAGTCAGGATGAGAGAAGCAGCAACGATCAGACTAAGAATGATGAACCCTGGTGTATAGGATCCTGTGGCTTGATACAATCTTCCAAGAATTAATGGAAGTGCAAATCCTCCAAGACCGCCAGCTGCACCGACAATGCCTGTAACCAAGCCGATTTCGGCTCTAAAACGCTGCGGTACAAGCTGGAAGACAGATCCATTCCCGGCGCCAAGGCACATCATGCCGATGAACAGAATGACGACGACCATAGGCAGCGGCGGCAGGAACGAAACACCAAGCAGCATCAGTGCAGCAACCGCGTACAGCATCATCAGCATTTTTGAGCCGCCGATCCGATCGGCTAGATATCCGCCCACCGGCCGGAAAAAGCTGCCTGCGATGACGCAAATGGTTGTAATATCTGCGGCCTGTACTGCGGACAAGCCATACTGTGTATTGAAAAAGATCGTTAGATAATTGGCCAAACCGACAAACCCGCCAAACGTTACACAGTACAGGGCGCAAAATACCCAGGCGTCACGCTGTTTCAGCACATGCCCATACTCGGATAACTTTTTGGGTGCTGGGCGGTCGGGACTGTTTTTGGCAAAAATCGAGAAATAAATGAATACGAGGGCAATCGGAATGATAGCAAGACCGAAGACCGCTTCCCAGCTTCCGAAATGTTGAGCCAGCCGGTTGGCAAACAAGGTAGCGATCACCGTTCCGCTGTTGCCTGCACCTGCAATACCCATCGCCAGTCCCTGATGTTCTTTCGGATACCACTGACCAGCCAGCGGAAGAGCAGCAGCAAATGAGGCTCCGGCTATACCGAGAAGAACGGCGACAACATACAGCTGATCCAGAGAACTGACCCACAGCCATCCGAGGATTAAAGGGAGCAGGGTAATCAGCATGCCGAGCTGCGCGGTGAGCTTGGGGCCGATCCGATCAGCCAGATAACCGAGAACCAGACGCAGAATCGATCCCCCCAGGATCGGCAAGGCAACGAGATTCGCTTTTTGGACCGGGTCCATCGGGTAGTCTCCTGCGATCACGACGGCCAGGGGTCCCAGCAGCCCCCAGATCATAAAACTGATATCAAAATACAAAAATGAACCGAACAGGGTTGGCTTATGACCGCTTTGCCAAAAACTTTTTTTCTCTGCATTTTCCATCCATGTTTCACTCCTTCATCCCCATGATTTTTTGTTTATTTTGTTTCTGAGTGCACAAAAATGCCGCAAACGCCCCTGTAAACAACAACAGGTACCGATTGCGGCTTCATTGCCGGCAGACTAGCACTTCATTGTGCCGATCCGTTCAATTTGATACACATTATATGGAATCTCAATTGGATATGTCAATATACTTCACGTTATTTCTTAGAAAATTTAATTTTACCAGTGTTTAATGTTATGTATATTGACATGAAGGAGAGAATCCATTACCCTGAAGAAGACATTTTGATATTGATCCGTACAATGATGTGCGGTTAATGAGCGGCAACGGCGCCCTTTTCCTATACGACGGAGAAGGGCTTTTTGTGTGAATGTAATGAAGGTTCCACAGGGATAGGAGGGATTCCATGAATAAAGAAAAATTATTGATCATAGGAAACGGCATGGCAGGTGTAAGATGCGTGGAGGAAATTCTGGAACTGGATCCCTTGCGCTTTGACATTACCATTGTGGGTGCTGAACCTCGGCCGAACTATAACCGCATACTGTTGTCCAAGGTTCTGCAGGGAGAACAGGGGCATAAAGACATCGTGTTGAATGACTGGAGCTGGTATCAAGAACACAATATCAATTTATTAGCGGGTGAGCAGGTAAGTGAGTTGAATCCCGAAAACCGCCAGGCAATTACCGCTTCGGGGATGGTCATTCCTTATGATTACCTTGTGCTGGCGACAGGATCTGCGCCTTTCATACCGAATATCCCAGGCACAGAAAAAGAAGGGGTTATCACATTTCGAACGCTGGATGATTGCGAAAATATGAAGCGTTATGCCCTTACCTATCGCAAAGCTGTGGTAATTGGCGGAGGGCTGCTCGGGCTGGAAGCAGCCCGTGGACTGCTTCATTTGGGTATGGAAGCAGCTGTGATTCACAATGCTCCATACATTATGAATCGACAGCTGGATGCTCAGGCAGCCGGCATGCTGCAGCAAGAGCTGGAAGGTCTCGGGATGACCTTTTTGCTCGACAAGCATACGGCACGGATCACAGGCAGAAACCGTGTGAAGGAACTTCGATTTACTGACGGATCCAGACTTGGTGTCGATGTGGTTGTGCTGGCAGTGGGAATCCGTCCCCGAATGGAACTTGCGGAGCGGAGTGGCATTCGCACATCGCGCGGAATAGTTGTTGACGATTACATGCGCACCAGCGTTCCGGCAATTTATGCCGTCGGCGAATGCGCGGAGCACCGGGGGATCAGCTATGGTCTTGTGGCTCCGCTGTATGAACAGGCTAAGATTCTGGCAAGGACGCTGTGCGACTCCAATCCGGAGCCTTATACCGGTTCCATCCCTTACTCCCAGCTCAAAATATCCGGTATTGATGTATTTTCTGCCGGTCAAATAACGGGGCCTGACACCGAGGTGGCTGTTCAGCATTATGATGCCTTGTCCCGCACTTATAAGAAAGTCATGCAAAGACATGGCAGAGTAGCAGGCGCAGTGTTGTATGGAGACACCACCGAAAGTGCAGCACTTTTATCCATGGTGAAGACAGGTGCTGCTGCAGAACAGCTTCTCACAAGATCGTCTGATCATAACGAAGACCAGCTTGGAATCAGGGGAATGCCTCTTGAAGAGATCATATGTGCATGCAACAGCGTCTCGAAAGGTCAGATTTTAAGTGCAGTTGATGAGCATCGCCTGCAAACCGTGCAGGAAATCAAAGAGAAAACACGAGCTTCAGGTTCCTGCGGGGGCTGCCGCCCGCAAGTGTCAGTGCTGCTGCAGCTTGCCAAGGATGGCAAAACGAATCAAGCTGTGAAGGTGAAAGAAGGACTGAAACCTGTCTGTTCCTGTACAGATAAGGACCACGCAACACTTCATTCTCTAATCTCAGAGACCGTGATTCATCATGAAGACATAAAATCTCTTACTATGCATGTCCTTTTACAGCAGCTGGGCTGGAGAACCCCCGATGGCTGTCCGGTCTGCCGGCAGGCCATCACTTTCTATCTGCGCATGCAGGACGTGGATGTTCAGGTTTTGAGCCCGGAGTGCTTACATGCTGAAACTGAAGCTTCAGCACCTTGGGTAACCGGCATTAAAGTCTGGCTGGATCCCGGTCTAAAGAAGTGTGAGTTCTATGAACAAGCTCAAAGTCTGAGTAGCACATGTCTCGCCCGCTGGATCGATGTCCCGCTCCCGGATCACCTTAGTGCTGCCATTACCTTGTTGTCCGGGAGCTCGGTCAGTCTGCTGGTACACAGCATTGGTATCTCTGTCTCTCCAGCGGGCTGGGAGGTGTATGCCGGAGGACACTCGGCCCATCCCGTCAAGGAAAGCCAGCTGATCGGTGTTGCAGAAGAAGTGGAGGATGTTGTTGAGCTGGCATCCGCTGCTCTCCAATTGTATCGCCAAAGTGCGATTTCGGGAGAGTCGATATGGCAATGGGTGGAGCGCAGGGGTGTAATGGAAATCCGCCATCATCTCCTCGATGAATCGAGTCGGCAAGCTCTTGCCATTAAGCTGTACCGATCGTGCGGCCGCCCTGCAAAAGCGAATGTGAATTTAGAGAAAATGGAGGGACTGTGTTATGGCGAAGCTTGAGCAGAAATCCGCAGCGATAGAGGGACTTCACACCCAGTGCCCTTTCTGCAGTGTTCAATGCAAAATGACCGTGAAGATTTCATCGCGTGAGCCGGGTGAGACGAAGGAGCGCTATTTTGTCGAAGGAGCAGAGAACGAAGCCTCACAAGGAAGAGTCTGTGTCAAAGGGTTGAATGCCCATCAGCATTCGTTTCATTCACAGAGACTGACATCGCCTCTCATCCGAATCCAGGGTGATCTGGTTCCCTGCTCTTGGGAGCGGGCTATAGGTGAAATGGAACGCCGGTTCAATGAGAGTGCAGCTAGACTTGGTCGAGATGGAAATGCTGTATATGGCGGCGGCTCCTTAACAAATGAGACGGCTTATCTGCTCGGGAAATTTGCCAGAGTCGCTCTAGGCACCCGGTATATTGATTATAACGGCAGATTCTGCATGTCTGCGGCTGCTTCCGCAGGTACCCGGACATTTGGCATGGACCGCGGGCTTACCTTCAGGTTAAGCGATATCCCTAAAGCCCAGTGTATCATTCTGGCCGGAACCAATATTGCGGAATGCCAGCCGACACTGCTGCCGTATTTCAATCAGGCTAAAGACAATGGTGCGAAAATTATTGTCATTGATCCCCGTAAAACCGCCACGGCTGCCATAGCGGACATTCACCTGCCTGTGAAGCCGGGGAATGATGCCCTGCTGGGGGACGCTATCCTCAAGATCATGGTGGGGGAAGGGCTGGTCGACGAGAAATTTATTCTTTCCAGAACTAAGGGATATGAGGAACTGAAAGACTACTTGAACGGTATATCACTTGATGAAGCTGCTGAGACCTGCGGCGTAGAACTGCAAAAAATTCGTGATGCAGCGCTGTGTTTCGGTGCCGCTGAAACCGGAATGGTGCTGACAGCGAGAGGTGTGGAGCAGCAGGCTGACGGTCATCTGGCTGTCAGGCACTTTCTTAATCTATTGCTGGCTTCCGGCAAAATCGGCAGAGAAGGCTGCGGCTATGGTGCTATTACAGGACAGGGAAACGGACAGGGAGGAAGAGAACATGGGCAAAAAGCGGATCAGCTGCCTGGGTACCGCTCAATCGAAAACGAAGAGGACCGTGCGTATGTGGCTAAAGTATGGGGCATAGAACCTGGCAGCCTACCCGGTAAAGGTGTGTCCGCTTACGAGATGATGGAGCTGATCGGCAGCGGAGACATCTCTTCCCTGTTTGTCATGGGCTCCAATCCCGTTGTCTCAAATCCGAACGCGGGTTTCGTGGAAAAAGCTCTTCAGAAGCTGGATTTTCTGGTCGTCGCCGATATGTTTCTGTCCGAAACGGCGAAGATGGCGGATCTGGTGCTTCCGGTAACCAGTTACATTGAGAACGGAGGGACGCTGACCAATCTGGAAGGGCGTGTGCTGTTAAGAGAAGCGCAGGTAAGCCCGCCGGGAGATGCCAGGCATGATTGGGAAATTTTATGCGCGGTTGCAATCCGAATGGGAAAAGGCTCATTTTTTCAATATTCGGATGTTGAAGACATTTTTAACGAACTGCGGGTCGCCAGTCGATACGGTGCAGCAGATTATTACGGGATTACTTATGAACGTCTGCGGCAAGAAGGAGGTCTGTATTGGCCATGCCCATCGCTGGATAAGCCGGGAGAAGGCTTGTTGTTCCAGGATTCATTCCCGCTGCCTGACGGCCGGGCTGCTTTCACCACAGAGACAGGAGAAGTCTGGAAAGGGGAATCCCGGGAGTATCCGCTAACTTTAACGAACGGACGTGTGCTGGCTCATTACTTGACAGGCGTGCAGACGAGGCGCAGTCCATCGCTTCTTGCCAGGGAAATTGAAAATTTCATGGAAATTCACCCGGAGACAGCACGCAAATACGGGGTTCGGGATGGAGAATGGGTGGAGATTACCTCCAAAGAAGGTTTGTTTACTGTGCGTAGCCGCTATAAGGAGGGAATCAGGGAGGATACGGTATTTGTGCCTATGCATTGGGGCGGAGCCCAGAATTTGAACCGGGCGACCCGTCCCGATCTGGATCCTTACTGCAGGATGCCGGCGTTCAAAACGGCTGCCGTGTCAGTCAGGCCGTTAAGGTCTTGATATGATTTAGGTTGGAGCGGAATGTGTGCGAAAACCGCACACATTCTGGGGCACGAGCTAGGTTCGGGCTTAATGTGTGCGGAAAACCACATACATTCTGGCGTACCAGCCGGGTTCGGGCCTAATGTATGCGGAAAACCACATACATTCTAACGCGCGAGCTGGGATCGGGCCTAATGTATGTGGAAAACCACATACATTTCGGTGCACGAGCGGGATTTGAGTGCAATGTGTGCGGAAAACCACATACATTCTAGCGTACGAGCCGGGTTCGGGCCTAATGTATGTGGAAAACCACATACATTCTAACGCGCGAGCTGGGGTGGAGTGCAATGTATGCGGAAAACCGCATACATTCTGGCACACGAACTAGGTTGGAGTGCAATGTATGCGGAAAACCGCATACATTCCGGCGCACGAGCGAATAATCCCGCTATTCTGAATTGAAAAAATAAGCCCGGAAACCGAGCTTATTGAGTCAATCACCTGAAATCAGGGCGGCAGCTGCTTCATAATTTAAAAGCTTAATTATGAGATAGCCTCTTTGCTGCTTTTTTTGTTGTGGCTAGTCATCAAACCGCTTGCGGCTCTTTTTTCAGCATTTTCAGCCAGGTGGTGTACAGTTTGTAAGGCTCTCCTGACTCCAGGACGGCCTTACAGGTGTAGATTCCTTCCTCGATCGACAGAACCCGGCCTGCCAGATGCAGTCGAACACCCCCGTTCAAAAGAACCTGGTGTATAAAAGCCATATCGGCTTCGCCGCGAAGCACGGCATCTGTCGTCTCAGCCTGGAGGGGTGCTGACCATTCTCTCTCTGGCACCGGCGTATCCAGTCCGAAGGCCTCCGGATCGATCATCTGAAGAACGGCCTGGCCGTGTTCCATGCGGCAGGTTCTTGTTGGCCGGTGGATATAAAGCTCATCTGAACCCTCGCTTCCCTGTATAATCATGGACTGCTGATATCCCAGCTGCTCCATTAAGCGGGTCATGCGGTCGAACACCGTATTATGGAATACGCCGAACGACAGGAATGGGGAAGAAGAATAGTCGATCAACTTTTCAACCGTATTCAGCACTGTTCTCATGCCCAGTTCCTCACGAATCGGCCGAAGCTGTTTTAAGGGTGGGCACCATTCTTCAGCATGAACATATAACACCCCGGTCTTCTCGGCCGCCTGGATACAGCTGTCACGCTGCAGCGCTTTGGCATGGATTCCGGCAGACATAAATACATCGGAAAGAGTCACGCCCCATTTGGGAGGCAGAGCTGCTGCACCATGCAGGGTTACCGGCAGTCCGGCTGCAGCAAGAATAAAAGCTGTCGCAATGGAGGCGATAAATGAGGATTTTCTGCCATCATAGGGAGCAGCACAATCTATGCCTCCCTGCATCGGGTGCCGGTGTGCAGCCTTTCGGGCTGTTTTGACAAACGCCTGCAGCTCCTCTACACTTTCCATCTTGATGCGTTCCGCCATCAGGAAGGCTCCGATCTGGGCTGGTGAGGCCTGAAGTCCGAGGATCGACTCTGCTGCCTGGATCGCTTCTTCATAGCTTAAATCACGTGCACCGCGCTTTCCCCGGCCGACTTCTTTTAATAAGTGAATCATGGCTTTGATGCACCTCCTGAACCGGATTCCTGGAGCAGCTGATACAGCTTGACGATCGAGGTCGCCACATCGACCATTCGTTTTCTCTCATTCATGGCCTGTTTGCGAAGAATATCGTAAGCTTCGGATTCCGTAATGTTTTTCATTTCACACAATATGCCCTTGGCCATGTCAATCCACTTGCGTTCTTCGATTCTCGCCTGCAGCTGGCGCTTCTCATCTCTCCACTGCTGCCGGGCGTAAAAATGCTTGGAGCTGAAATGTAATGACCAGTGAAGCTCATGTTCATTCATCGAAGGGAACAGCAGTCCATCGATCACTACCTCATCCTCACATGCTTCGAGCGAGCGGCCTGCCGTAATATCACTGCACCACCAGAGGATCGGCATCGATTTATGCTGTTCCAGCTTATCATTCCAGCTTTTGATTCCCTCCAGAGGAAGGTGAAGAACGGCTCCATCCGATTCCTTCAAGCCGGCTAAGGCTTGTTTTTCATTTCGGGCTGCTATAACCTGGTAGCCGAAAGAACGAAGGATTTGTTCCGGAAGAAGCGTCTTGGTCTGTGAATCATGCTGGGCTGCAGCGGTTGTCATATGATGGATGACCAGCAGTGAACGCATGGGTTGACGCTCCCTTCATGAGTAAATACTTTTTACATGTTAAATTATATAACACAAATAATGTAAAAGTGTCGATATTTATTTTAAAATTTCGTTTTTGATGTTAATTATGTTGACAACCGAATTTAAAAGTTGTATATTTCGAACAAGAACTTCATATTTCTGGATACAACGATGTATCCTTATCACGGCAATGGAGCCTGTGTTTTCACAAGAAGAAGAGTCTGAACTCTTCAGTGGAAATACAGGCTTTTTATGTTTTATCAAGGACAGCGGTCATTACTAAGAGCATTTATCGTTGAGGGGAGAGATAAGCATGGCAAAACAAAAATTGGTGATGATCGGCAATGGAATGGCCGGAGTGCGAACGATCGAGCATTTGCTGAAGCTCGCTCCGGACAAATATGAAATTACGATTTTCGGGAGTGAGCCTCATCCGAACTATAACCGGATTATGCTTTCATCCGTGCTCGCCGGCGGAGCAGATATGCAGGACATTATCATTAACGGCTGGGACTGGTATCAAGAGCACGGTATTCAGCTCCTTTCAGGCCATACGGTAACGGGCATCGATACGGTGAATCGTCAAGTTATCTCGGATCGCGGAGCAGCTGCCACATACGATATTTTAATTTTTGCCACAGGCTCAAATCCATTTATGCTTCCACTGCCCGGTGCGGATAAAGAAGGCGTAATCGCATTTCGGGATATCAGAGATTGTGAAATCATGCTTCAGACTTCCAAGCAGTATAAGAAAGCGGCAGTGATCGGTGGCGGACTGCTGGGCCTTGAAGCTGCCAGAGGACTCCTGCATCTTGGGATGGAGGTATCTGTCATTCACATCGGAGATTATCTGATGGACCGTCAGCTGGATCGAGCGGCTGCCGGTATGCTGCAGGAGGAACTGGAGAAGCAGGGCATGACGTTTTTGCTTAAGAAAAACACCGAGGCTATTTTGGGCAGAAAAAGGGTAAAGGAGCTGCGTTTTACAGACGGCACTTCACTGGATGCTGATCTCGTGGTTATGGCAGTAGGAATCAAACCCAATGTTGCACTTGCCCAGTCGTCGGGTCTTGCAGTGAACCGCGGCATCGTCGTCGACGACTATATGCAATCCAGTATCCCTGGTATATATGCGCTGGGTGAGTGTGCAGAACACCGGGGGATCGCTTACGGTCTGGTAGCCCCTCTGTATGAGCAGGGTGATGTGCTGGCAAAACGTTTGGCGGAAGTGGAGACAATAGGATACGCCGGTTCGGTGACATCAACCAAACTGAAGGTATCCGGAGTCGATGTATTCTCTGCAGGACATTTTGGTGATCCCGAAGGCAGCCGCTCGCTGAGGTACCAGGACGAGTTGGATGGGATATATAAAAAAATCGTCATGAAAGATAACAAGCTGATCGGAGCCGTTTTGTTCGGGGACACCTCGGATGGATCCCGTTTATTCTCTATCATGAAGAGCGGAGAATCCATTCAAGGGAGAGAGAAAGAGCTCCTGCTCGGATTTGCACCAGGCGGCAGTACGGTGTCTGCGGAGCAGAGGCTGGCAGAGCTTCCGGAGGAAGAAATTATCTGCGGCTGCAATGGGGTGTCTAAAGGTACGATCAAGGATGCGGTGCTCAATCAGGGATGCACATCAGCGGCTTCCGTGAAAGCTTGTACCAAAGCTTCCGCATCATGCGGCGGCTGCAAGCCGCTGGTGGAAGGGCTAGTAAAGCTGTATGCCGGAGATGAGGCAGGAACGCCTGTTAAAGAAGGAATCTGCGGGTGCACAACGCTGAATCGGGATGAAATTGTTGCGGAAATCACCAAAATGGGATTGAAAAGCACGAAGGAAGTCATGAATGTTCTGGGCTGGGATCATCCGGAGGGCTGCGCGAAATGCCGTCCGTCGCTGAACTATTATCTGGGAATGCTGTACCCTGAATCTTATAAGGATGAGAAAGAGTCCCGCTTCACCAATGAAAGATATCACGGAAACATCCAGAAGGACGGCACGTATTCGGTTGTTCCCAGAATCTATGGCGGTGTCACTTCCCCAGCGGAGCTGAAGAAAATCGCCGAAGTCGCCGAACGTTTTGATGTCCCTATGGTCAAAATAACAGGCGGTCAGCGGATCGATTTACTCGGCGTTAAGAAAGAGGATCTTCCGCGCATGTGGGAAGAGCTGGATATGCCGTCCGGTTATGCCTATGGCAAGGCACTGAGAACAGTCAAAACATGTGTGGGATCCACCTTCTGCCGTTTTGGAACCCAGGACTCCATCGGAATGGGCGTCCGGTTGGAGAAAGAATTCGAACGTCTGAGCACGCCGGCCAAAGTGAAGCTCGCCGTATCGGGATGTCCCCGCAACTGTGCTGAAGCGACGATTAAGGATTTTGGCGTCGTTGCTATTGATGGCGGCTGGGAGCTTCATGTTGGAGGAAACGGCGGGGTTCATGTCAGAGCGACCGAGCTGCTGTGTGTGGTCAAAACCGAAGATGAAGTCGTAGAATGGGCCAGCGCTTTTCTGCAGTATTACCGTGAGCAGGCCGAATGGAATGAGCGTACTTCCATCTGGATTGGCCGGGTTGGACTGGATCATGTAAAGGAAGCTTTGAAGGACAAGGAAGTACGCACAGCTTTGGGAGAACGCTTGAAGACCGCAATCTCCACACAGAAGGACCCATGGAAAGAGATTTTATCCGAGCCCGAGCTTCGTAAAAATTTCATTCGGCTTACAGAGGCCGAGCCAATCCAAGGCTGAGGAGGAGAAAAGAAATGGTTAGAATACATGTGGGTTATGCATCCGAAATTGATCGCAAAGGCTCCCGGACTTATATATGGAATGGCGTAGAGATTGCATTATTCCGTTTATCGGATGGCAGTATCTTTGCTGTTGAGAATAAATGTCCTCATAAAGGCGGCAAGCTGTCGGAAGGTATGGTTTGCGGCAGCCATGTTCACTGTCCCCTGCATGATTGGAAAATTGAACTGTACAGCGGTACAGTCCAAGCACCGGATCATGGACATGTGAGAACCTACCCGGTCGAAGTCGACCCCGTAAGCGGAGCTGTTTACTTGGACGTGTTAAATGTAGGCGACAGCGCTGCTTCCTGATTGCAGCTGGTGACCAAACCTTTATAGAGGGAGTGAGGAGCATGAAGGAAGGGTTAAGGACGTTACCCCATAACCGTCCCGGGACTGTCCATATAGTAGGTGCCGGTCCCGGCGATCCGGAATTAATTACACTTAAAGCGCTTCGATGTATCCAGGGAGCAGATGTCATTATGTATGATCGGCTAGTCAATGAACAGCTGCTCCAGCATGCGAAGAAGGGAGCTCAACTTCACTATTGCGGTAAAGCTCCCGGGCTGCATTCTGTTCCTCAGGAACAGATTCAGAAACAGATGGCTGAGTATGCCTTGTCCGGTTTGGATGTAGTCCGCCTTAAGGGAGGCGATCCCTTTATCTTTGGCCGAGGCGGTGAAGAAGCAGGGGAGATGGCGGCCAAAGGCATCCCTTATGAGATCATTCCGGGGGTCACTGCGGCAGCAGGGGCAGCATCCTCATCAGGTATCCCGCTGACACACCGGGGCTGCAGCACCTCTGTAGCTTTGGTGAGTGGGACCTGCTGTTCTGAGAACAGCACCGGTGTCAGATGGGATCTTCTTGCTCAGTCTGTCGATACTTTGGTGATCTATATGGGCGTCAGCAATATGCCGGAAATCAGCCGCGCTTTAGTTAATGGCGGCAGACCGAAATCTACTCCTGCTGCCATTGTAGAACAGGGAACCTGCCCGGAAGAAAGAGTCATTACTGGCACGCTGGGAAACATTCATCAGATAGCCTCAGCACTGCATGTACAAAACCCGGCACTCATCATAGTTGGGGATGTGGTTCTGGTTCGCGAGCAGCTCCTTCAATTAGCCGCCGCAGCCCAGGAAAGAACGGGTTGAACGCTAGGGTGAAAGATGGGTGAATTTCATGAATCGATCTACCGGGAACAAATGTTCTTTATTTTGTTGACATCATTTGTTTTATGGATTATATTGTATTTAATATTTTGAAGCGGGAGAAGCACCTCGCTGAACGAGCTGTAGTCAGCTTGTTTGGCAGAGGTGCTTTTTTTGCGTTTATACCATTTGAAATAAGGAGAGGGTTATGATGAGGATGAACACGTCGCGTGCGCAGGGTTTGAAGCATTTATGGATGACATCTTTAATTTGTTTAGTTCTAGGCTTAGGGATTACAGGAATGGGGTCTCCGGCTCTAGCAGCCAGCTCCTCTTGGGATGCTGCATTGAAGAGTGTTGAGCTGCTCTACGATAGCTTTGAAGCTGTAGAGTTATCCAACAAGGTGATCAAGCAGGAGATTACTCAGCTTAGAAAGTTGAATAATAACAGGTTGAGCCGACTGAATGCATCGATCAAGGGGATCGATAAGAGCAAAGTGGATCAACTGCAGGCTTCATATGATAAGACGAAACAGCAGCATGCGCCGCTGCTTGCCGAGTATACCGAGCTGGGTAAGCAGGCTGCGGCCGCACGTAAAGCTAAGAACACTAAGAGTGCGCTGATGTACGACCTGAAGCGCAATAGAATTAAGGAGGAGGCAGCAGCAGCCCGGCTGGATATCAAGAAGAAATATGATGCATTGTCTGCTGCGAAGAAACAGAAAGCGGCAAAAGATAAGGTTGTCAAGGATGCACTCATCCCGGTAAGTGCAGTCAAAAAACTAATTACAGCGGAAAACAAAAGCATTGCAGACATGAATAAGCGTAAATCTGCAGCCGACAAACGTTACAAGAGTGCTGTAAAGACTGGGAATGCGATTACGGCTGCAGCTGAGCTGAATCTGCTGCTGACTGAGTTAAAGAAAATGAATGCTTCACATCAGAAAATACTAGGGTGGGAAAAGGAAATACAGCGCCTGATTGCTGCTGCGGAAAACAAACTAACCCGCTGATTGTACTGGCCCGGATATTTGTTCTGATTCCACCAACAGGTTATGATCATTCCTGGAGGTGTTGACTCTTGAAGAATGAGGAAGAAGAACAGGCTTACGGCTGGGATGCGATTGATCAGTCATTATCAACATTATATGGAGATTTTGAACCCAAACACTATGGCACGTTGATTCCGTATGAACTCGGCGGTCACGATCCACTGAAAGGGATCAGTGCATATGCAGTAAATGAACCTCTGCCTCATTGGCATTTTGTGACCTACGGGTTTACAGAACTGTATGAGAAGGAATCGGAAGACCCGGATATCAGCGGATACGGTTTTGAGCTCACGTTCAGGCTAATGAGGCAGTCAGGTGAAGAGGAGCCGCCGGCATGGGCACTTAACCTGCTTCAGAACATGGGCAGATATGTATTTAACAGCGGTAATGTGTTCCGTCCTGGAGATTATCTGGATGCGAATGGTCCTATCTGTCTCCAGGCTGAAACTGAACTGACAGCATTAGCTTTTATTCAGGACCCCGCTCTTTCACTACGAGAAACACCAAACGGGCGTATGGAGTTTATACAGATGCTGGGTATTACAGCAGATGAACTTGAAGCTATGCAAGTTTGGAACACAATCGGTGTACTCGAATCAGCTGTTAAATACATTCCGTGCTTCATTACTGATTTAGAACGGGAGTCTGTCATGCATATACCTGAAGTGCAGGAGAAAGTCCAGGATGGCATGGAAAATGACGGATCCAGTACCGGATTTCTCTTTGTAGATCAATTAGGATGGGAGCCAGGGAAGAAGAGCCTTTTTCGGAGAACACCAGCGATATTAACTTTAGGAGCGAAGCAGGCAGCCGCGGCTGGCAAGCTATTAACCGGCCGAATTCCCAAACACCGGGAGTTAACATTCGCAGGCAGGGAGCTTACTGTTCAGTTCCGGGCTGGTGACACATCTGGCTGGTCTGAGGAGAATGGCAAAGTCACCATCTCATTAGACCAAAGTGCTGTGGAAGAGATCAGCGGCAAACTTGAGCCTAAGAAGGGTCAAATTATTTTGACCTCGATTCCAAACCTTTCGATACACATTATCGAGACCAAGATCAAAGATCAGGATGGACATGTGGTGAAGGTCATCGGATAATTCAGGCTGGATTCATGCCCTGATAAGAATAGAGGATTCACACGATACGGGAAGATTTCCTAGCTTTATAGTTACAGACTTTCCCGCATCGTGCGTTTTATTTATCTGGATCTCTGATGAAACCTCAATGTGGATACAGGGGTTGAAATTCTACACCGCATGGTCCGCCATCAGGGTTAATATCGAGGTCCACTGCTGTTCCGTCAGCACGGTACAGTGGCCGGTAATGTTCGTTGATGCGAAGGGCTGAAGCGTTTGCGTAATGGCAGATAAAGGCTCGACGGAACTGATCCTTGGTTTTGTTGCGGTAGGAACCATGGATCAGGTTGCCGTTAAAGAATAACACATCTCCCCGATCCATAATTGCAGGAATAGGACTTGAATGTTTGGGAGGCTTAACGAAATGAGTCGTGAACGATTCACTTTCATCTGCCAGCTCCGGACATTCGATCTCATGTTCACTAGTTTTCGGAACAATGAGCAGGCCGCCGTTCTCCAGTGTAGCGGGATCGATGGCTGTCCAGGCAGCAATGCAGTTGCCGGGTTCGACCTGTAAATAAAAGTTGTCCTGATGCAGAGCCTGGCCGCGTGAGCCAGGAGGCTTGTAGTAGAACATACTTTGAGCCGCCAGCGCCTCTTCCCCATAGAGCTGTTCCAGGACTTCCAGTACCGGCTCATGCAGCATATATCTTTTGGCTGTTTCATTAAATCTGTGCGGATGCATGACCCGAGGATATCGTTTAAGCGGATCCTCTGTGCCTGCAGACAATTCAGGCTCATAATAGCCAGGTATGAATTGACTGCTCATTTCGTCAAAGGTATGATCGATTTCCAGCAAATGCTCCTCTGTAAATAATCCTTTGACGATGAGATAACCTTCGGTCTGAAAATGGTCCAGCTGCTCTTGTGTCAGTCTGTTTATATATTTCTCCACTTTCATACAGCTCCTTTATAATAAATAATAAGATTGACAACATCTTACCTGTATTCATAATGAAGGAGAAGCAGTATTTCAGCTGAAAACTGTATGGATTCTGCTATTCTTAATAAATCAGGAGGCTGATGATGGATACCCGCTTGCCGATTGTTCCTTACGAAGCCGCTGATATTGGAGAGATTATTTGTGGTCATATTACTGCCGATCACTCCTATGGAGTGCGTAGACCTCAGGGGCGTGGGGATCTGCTGCTGGTCTATACGCTGCGTGGACAAGGATATTTTCTTACACCGGGCGGCAGAAAGACGACAAGAGCACATGAACTATGCCTGCTGCGGGAATACATTCCACATGAATACGGCACAGTTAAAGGAGAGCAGGAGTGGGAATTCCTGTGGATTCACTTTCGCAGCCTACAGGAGATTGGATATCTACCACAGGAAGAGGTTTTGGCAGCTGGAATCCCTGAGGGGTATGCCAGGCAGCGGGTCTTGTCCGCATATGATCATGTGTTCTACCACGCTGGAGAACGCTCGGATTACTGGTATTCTTTCTGCGAAAATTCGATCCGTGAAATGATTCTTCTGCTTGCCCGGCAGTTCCGGAATAAACGTGATCCCCGGATTGTAGAGACGCTGCAAACTTTATCTCAGTCTATGCATAATCAAATCCGGGTGAAGGATCTTGCTGCCGCTGCTCGTCTCTCTGTATCCCGATTCTCTCATTTGTTTAAGCAGGAAACGGGTGAAGGTATCATTGAATATGTGAACCGCATGCGAATCACACAGGCTGCCAGTATGATGGAGCATATGGACCGGACGGCTGCTGAAGCCGCTCAAGATGTCGGATTTAACAATTATAATCATTTTGCCGCTTTATTCCGCAAACAGTTTGGTGTGAGCCCCCGGTCGTATAAATCACTAAAGAAGGAATAACAACACAGAGCATGAAAACGCTTGATTAGAGCGTATTCATACGGCGTTTTGTTGTTAGTATGGAACTAATACAACGTTTATAGGAGGTAGCGTATGCATTTAAAATACCATCATCCCGCTTCAAGGTGGACGGAAGGACTGCCATTAGGCAATGGCAGGATTGGAGCCATTGTCATGGGAGGGGTCGAGCAGGAGGTTCTGCACCTTAACGATGATACTTTATGGTCTGGAACACCTAAGGACCATAGTAATAAACAAGCCAGGCAGGCGCTTCAGGATCTTCGTCAATTGATCAATCAGGATCAATACGCTGAAGCAGATCAAAAAAGCCGGGAGCTGATGGGCCCTTACACGCAGTCTTACCTTCCCCTGGGGTCTTTACATATCCAGCATGATCACGGAAACTCGGCCTCCCGCTATGAGCGAAAACTGGATATCTCAGAAGCTGCGGTGCACACTTCTTATACCATTGGCACCACACAATATAAGCGTACTGCTTTTATTTCTCAACCTGCACAAGTTCTGGTGATGAAGCTGGAAGCGAGTGAGCCTGATCAATTAAATCTTACGGCAAGGCTTTGGAGTCCGCTGCGGCATAAGACCGGCAATACTTCCGACCGGTTCATTCTTCAAGGCAGGGCACCTGAACATGTGGATCCGAGCTACTATAGTAACGGTCAGCCGATTAAGTATGGGGAATCCGGACTGGATTTTGATGTCCGGATCGCTTGGAAGGTAGAGGGAGGTACCCATTATGCCGACCATGACGGCCTTCATGTTCAATCTGCCCAAAGTCTGACTCTGTACCTGAGTACCTCGACAAACTTTGAGGATTACAAGACCAAACCGGAAGACAGCTCGATCCAGGCTGAGGCACGCTCTGAACAGTGGTTGAAGGAAGCCTTGGATAAGGGTTACACAGAGCTGTATGAGGAACACATCAAAGATTATCAGTCTTTATTTAACCGGGTTGAACTAGATCTCGGTCCTGATTCTCTGGATATTCCGGCAAATCTCTCAACCGATGAAAGAATCTCGTCTTATCGTTCCCAGGACAAACGATCCATTGAGCTGTTATTTCAATACGGCCGGTATCTCCTGATTTCAAGTTCCAGACCAGGTACGCAGGCTGCCAATCTGCAGGGAATCTGGAATGATAAAATGAGACCGCCTTGGAGCAGCAACTATACGCTGAATATTAATGCAGAAATGAATTATTGGCTGGCCGAAACCTGCAACTTGTCTGAATGTCATGAGCCGCTGCTGAGTTTTGTTCAGCATCTTGCGGAATTGGGCCGGCGCACAGCGGATATCAATTACGGGGCAAGAGGATGGGTAGCCCATCATAACAGTGATGTGTGGTGCCAGTCTGCACCGGTTGGTGCATACGGTCACGGAGACCCGGTATGGGCCAGCTGGTATATGGCGGGACCTTGGCTGAGCCAACATTTATGGGAGCATTATGAATTTGGGGGAGACCTGCATTATCTTAGAGATCAGGCATTTCCAGTAATGAAAGATGCTGCGCTTTTCTGTCTGGACTGGCTGCAAGAAGAAGCGGATGGACATCTGGTTACCTCACCTTCATCTTCACCGGAGCATAAATTCAGGACAGAAGATGGTAAGCTGCACGGTACAAGCAAAGGTGCAGCTATGGATTTGGCTCTGATCCATGATCTGTTCACTCACTGTTTGCAAGCGTCAGACGTGCTGGACATTCAGGATGACTTTACGAATGAGATTGCGTCTGCATTAGAACGTTTGATGCCTTACCAGATCGGGAAACACGGTCAGCTTCAGGAATGGCATTATGATTTCGAGGATGAAGATATTCATCATCGTCATGTGTCTCATCTATTTGGCGTGTATCCGGGGAGTCAGCTCACGGTAGAAGAAACGCCTGAACTGATTGAAGCGGTCAAGACATCTCTGGAGCGGCGCAGTGATATTGGAACAGGCTGGAGTCTGGCTTGGAAAATCAATCTGTGGGCACGTCTGGGTGACGGCGATCATACGCTGGGGCTCATTGATAATGTCCTGCATGTAGTCAGGGAAGAAGGAACTTCTGTCACGGGCGGTGGAATCTACCCGAATTTGTTCGGAGCACATCCGCCGTTCCAAATTGACGGCAATTTCGGCTTTACTGCCGGTGTTGCTGAGATGCTTATGCAGTCACACAATGGAGTCATCCGGCTGCTGCCTGCTCTGCCATCTTCATGGACCGAGGGGTCAGTGAAGGGACTGCGGGCGAGAGGAGGATATACGGTAGATCTTGAATGGAAGGACGGACAAATTCTGAAAGCCGAGATCACATCAGACCGGGGAGGTTTGAGTGTCATTCGAACCAAAGCGGCCTCCATAGTAGATTCGATCCATTCCAATGGACAGGAGCAGAAGATTGCTGCGGCTGGAGGAGATGACCGTATTTCATTCGAAGCAGCCCCAGGCCGAACATACACACTGACATTTTCAACAGGGAAAGTAACCTCTGTTTAATACTACTAGAGCTATCTTAACAAGCTGACCACTGATAACAGCTTAAACAAACAGTCCGCAGGATCATGTGTAGAAGATTCTGACGGGCTGTTTCCTGTTTAAAACCGGTTTGTTTTTCGGTAATGAAGAGGAGTAACGCCTGTCAGTTTCTTAAACACTTTAAAGAAATAAGAGCTGCTCTCAAACCCGCACTGCACGGCAATGTCATGACTGGTGTCATCTGTACGGATCAGCAGTTCCTTGGCATAAACGACTCTTTTGGCAACCACGTAATCGGTTAGAGTCATACCGGTCAGCTGGCGGAATACCCGGGAGAAATGGGAGGGTGTTACTGAAGCTTTTTTGCATAATGAGGCAAGTCTCAAGTCAGCTGAAAGATTTCGGTCGATATACTGTAAGGATTCTTTCATCCAAAGCGGCTGGGAGGCAGAGGTCGGTACCTGATCCTTGTTCTGATCCAGCATATGACGCGTCATGAAGAGCAGAAATTGCTGCAGATGCAGAAAAGTCGCCTGACGGTATCCAGGTTTCTGCTGCAGCTGTTCTTCATGCATGAATTGAAGATGCTTGACAATCAAAACTCGGGCTTCATTTGAGAGGGACAGCCGGTACCGGTTGTTTCGTGCAGCAAGTTCAAAGCAGCGCAGCACAGAAAAGTCGGACTCCTGCTCGCCTTGACGTATCCAGGATGCGTTGAAAAATATGGCGGATGAAGTAACTGGCGCATCTGCATCAGGAAAAGCCCGGTGTATCGTGTCTCCAGGAATCAAAAACAGGCTGCCTTCATTCATGTCATAGAAGGTCTGATTAATAAAGAACACTCCCTGTCCATGATGTACATAAACCAGCTCGAACCAGTTATGGACATGATCCGGCAGCTCGCGCTGCGGTGATTTCGTATCCTGATAAACCAGGTGATATGGGTAACGCCCGTTATCGTCAAACTTTTTGTCCATGAGATTCAAGCTTCTCACCCCAATCAACATCAATATAGAGCATAATTTAGCATGATACAGCCCTTACATTCTACCATAATGATGATAAAATGAAATCAATTTCAGATGTATGCAGGAGGGACCTTCATGAACAGCAAGCATATCCGGATCGATGCACACCAGCATTACTGGAGTATTGAGCGAGGGGATTATGGCTGGATTACGCCGGATATCCCTGTTTTGTACCGCGATTTTTTGCCAGATGACTTGTTGCCAAATTTAGAGAAGCATAATATTCAGCACACCATCGTCGTTCAAGCGGCTCCCACTATAGAAGAAACCAAGTATTTATTAAAAATGACCGCAGATGAGCCCTCTGTCATTGGGGTCGTAGGATATTTGGATCTGCAGGATTTGAACCACTGGAATCACTATGAACAATGTGCAGCGTATGAGAAGTATGCCGGGTTTCGCATCATGATTCAGGATATGCCGGATCCATCCGTTATTTTGGATGACGCTTATATTGAAGCCTTGAAGAAGTACGCAGAACACGGTGTACCTGTTGATTTGCTCGTGACTTCGGATCAGCTGGAGACGCTGGCGGAAATGCTGGACAGGGTCCCTGGACTGCATGCGGTCCTGGACCATATCGGAAAACCGGATATTGCGGGATCTCAGAGGGAGACTTGGAGTGATCAGATTCATCGAATCGCAAATCATTCTAACGTGTACTGCAAAATATCCGGAATGGTAACAGAAGCGGATCCTCATGGGTGGTCGAAAGAAGATTTTGTTCCTTATATCACTGAAGTTATGGACAGCTTCGGCAGTGACCGCGTCATGTTCGGCAGCGATTGGCCGGTATGTCTTATGGCAGGTACCTATGATGAAGTGATGGATATTCTGGTTTCCGCGCTGCCTTCGAACTTTGGCGAGAACGAACAAGCTGGCTTGTTCGGGGAAAACGCCAAACGATTTTATAAGATCAAAGCTTCCGCAGAAAAGGAGAATTTGTGATGAAATACAGAACACTTGGCAATACAGGAATGGACGTTTCGGCACTCAGCTTTGGAGCTTCTTCTCTCGGTTCTGTCTTCCGCGAAACGGATGAATCCGAGAGTATCCGAACCGTTCACGAAGCCTTGGATGCAGGTATTAACCTGATCGATGTGTCCCCTTATTACGGATTAACGAAAGCGGAGACGGTTCTTGGCAAAGCCTTGAAAGATGTATCCCGGGACCGATATTTCCTTAGCACCAAAGCCGGACGCTACGGTGAAGATGAATTTGACTTCAGTGCATCGCGAATTTACGCCAGTGTAGAAGAAAGTTTGGCACGCCTGCACACGGATTACCTGGATATTTTATTTTTGCATGATATTGAATTCGTTGATAAAAAGATCATTTTAGAAGAGGCACTGCCAGCACTCCATGATTTAAAGACTCAAGGAAAAATTCGCAACAGCGGTATTTGCGGACTGCCTCTTGAGCTGTTTGAAATCATACTTCCGCAAGCCGATGTCGATGCCATTATCTCATATTGTCATTATTCGCTGAATGACACTTCTCTGCTCCGTCTGCTACCTCTGCTGCAGGAAAAAGGAGTGGGCTTGGTTAATGCTTCCCCGCTGTCCATGGGACTGCTGAGCCTGCGCGGTGCACCAGAATGGCATCCGGCAAGCCGTGAGATTCAAGAAACCTGCCAGAAGGCCGCTCAATTCTGCAAAGACCAGGGGGAGGATATTGCGAAGCTGGCTGTGCAGTTCTCTACCTCCAACCCGGATATTCCTACAACCCTTGTCAGCACGGCAACTCCGGCCAACATAGTGCGCAACGCGAAATGGAGTGCTGAGCCGATGGATGAACATCTGCTGTCTGAGGTGCTGAAGATCCTTGAGCCGATCCATAATCAGACCTGGGTCAGCGGCCGTCCGGAATACAACAGCAAGGCAGGTGAAGTACGTTGAAGACACTGATCTGTGAGCAGCCCGGGCAATGGGAGATGAAGGACAGTGAACCACCGGTACTGACCCAAGGGCATGCTATTGTAAACATTCAAAGAGTAGGCATCTGCGGAACCGACCTGCATGCCTTTCAAGGCAATCAGCCATTCTTCCAATATCCCCGCATTTTAGGTCATGAGCTTGCCGGCGTGATTGAGGAAGTGGATGGGCAGAACCATGGCTTTCAGGCAGGGGATCAGGTTACGATCATCCCATATCTGCATTGCGGCAGCTGTATCGCCTGCCGAAATGGGAAAACCAACTGTTGTACAGACATGAAGGTCATGGGCGTTCATGTCGATGGAGGTATGAGAGAGAAAGTCTCCGTGCCTGTAACTCATCTGATTAACACGCAGGGCCTCACACTGGAACAAACGGCTGTCATTGAGCCGCTGGCGATTGGCGCTCATGCCGTACGCCGGGCTCAGCTGACCCCTGGTGAGTGTGTGGCTGTTGTCGGCGCCGGACCGATCGGTCTCGGGGTTATGGCATTTGCAAAGCAGGCTGGCGCTTCGGTCATCGCCGTGGATATTAACGATGAGCGCCTTGCTTTCTGTAAAGAGTGGGCTGGGGCTTCTCATACGGTAAATGCCCGCAGTTCTGTACAGGAACAGCTGAAAGAAATCACCAATGGCGATATGCCATCTGTCGTCTTTGATGCAACCGGCAATGCTGGTGCCATGGAAGCTTCTTTTCTATATCCCGCTCATGGAGGCACACTGGTATTTGTGGGGCTGGTGAACCGAGAGCTTACTTTTAATGATCCTGAATTCCACAAAAGAGAGCTGTCTCTGCTTGCAAGCCGTAATGCGACACTCGCGGATTTCGAACATGTGATTGAGGTGGTCCGTCAAGGCAATCTGGATTTCGGCCGCTACATCACACACCAGGTTTCTTTTGTAGATATGCCGGAGCAGTTCAGCCGCTGGACAGATCCCGCCAATGGTGTGATCAAAGCCATGATTACCTTGTAAATGAAAGAGTCCATTAAAAAACTCTTTACAATTTTGTGAACAGCGACTAGAATGAAAATAAATTTAATTGAACGGGTGGATAATAATGAAAAACACAATGACAGGTTTTTTAGCTTAACTAAATAAAGCATGCAACAGGTGAATCATATTAAGGCTGCTATCGATACGTGGACGATTGTCTATGTATACAATTCTTAACAGTCTGATGATCTTGTCATGCTTCCTGTCATGAAATTCTTTCATTATTGCTGTGCTATTAGGAAATACAGCTGAATGCTTAGGCTTCAGCTGTATTTCTATTTTCACATAAAGCTGCAGATGAACTTGAATTCATCTGTGGCTTTTTAGCATGTTTATCCTTCCATTTTTTTGTAAGGGGGTGATGGTTTTCCACTATTAATGAACGAACTGCTGATCCAAACAAGTTGCTGTATATGATCAAAATTAAAAAGTGAGGAGCTGTTGGATATGACAATTTGGGTACATGACCAATTCTTTAGAGGAACAGGCTGGGCTTGTCTGGATTCTTCTTAGCTTCGTTCGTGAGTTTGGTATCTACATATTTGAATGTTTCGGAGGTGGGCGAACATGTCCCAACAAACTACAGTATCATCGAATCAAATTGAAAATCTCAAGCAAAAAGAAAATAACCAAAAATTATCCATGACGTGGCTGCTTCAATACTTAAAACCGGTAAAAGGGCGCCTGTTTATACTGCTGACCCTGCTGCTGTCCTCTACCGGCCTGCAGTTGATCCAGCCGCAGATCGTCAAACAATTTATTGATACGGCTGCTGCAGGAGAAGTGATGACCACACTGTTGAAGCTGGCTGGACTGTTTCTCATTGTGGCGGTCTTTAATCAGCTGATTACGGTATTTGTCAGTTACCTGGGAAACGATGTCGCATGGCGTTCGACTAACCGGCTGCGGGGCGATCTGCTTAAGCATTGTTTGCGCCTCGATATGAAATTTCATAATCAGAAGACGCCTGGTGAGATGATCGAGCGGGTCGATGGAGACGTAACGAATATTTCCAATTTCTTCGCGATGTTCATTGTGCAGGTTATCGGCAGCTTCGTACTGTTAGCCGGAATCCTCGGATATATGTTTACGGTGAACGTACCGATCGCGCTGGTCATGACCATCTTCACCGCATTGTCCGTCCTCTTCATGATGTTTGTTCGTAATCTCGGTGTCCAATCTTCCAAGAATGAACGGGAGGCGAGCGCTTCGTTGTTTGGTTTAATTGAAGAGCGGATCGCGGGTATTGAAGATGTGCAGACCAACGGACACGTATCTTATGTCATGAACCGGTTTCACCGGCTGATGCGTGCAGTATTCCTGAAGGGCCGCAGAGCCTGGATGATGCGCGTTATTCCCTGGAACACCACGGTCGTGCTGTTCGCGATCGCGGTCACTGTTGTCCTCCTTTTAGGCGTTCGATATTACTTGAGCGGGGATATCACACTGGGTACCTTGTTTCTCATTTATCAATATACACAAATGCTGAATGAGCCGATTGAACAGCTGGGAGACCAGGTCCAGGAATTTCAAAAAGCCAAATCCGGTATGCTTCGTTCCAGAGAGCTCTTATCCCAGCGCAGCGAAATCGTGAGCGGTACGAAGAATACCCTTCCGGATGGACCGCTTGGCCTGGCATTTAAAGATGTCACGTTCAGCTATAATCCAGATAAACCGGTGCTGCAGCATATTACATTCTCTCTGCGGCCTGGTGAACGGCTCGGTATTATTGGGCGCACGGGCAGCGGAAAGTCAAGTCTGAGCCGGGTTATGCTCAGGCTGTATAACATCAACAGCGGCCGTATTGAAATCGGTGGTGTGGACATTACTCAACTGGAGCTGCCTGATCTGTATCGCCGTGTCGGCATGGTGACCCAGGATGTTCAGCTGTTCGACGGGTCTCTTAGGGACAATCTAACGCTGTTTGATGATCAGATCTCGGATGAATTTATTATGGAGACGACACAGCGGCTTGGCCTCAGCCACTGGATTGACGCTCAACCAGAAGGGCTGGATACACATTTGTCTGCTGGCGGGGCGTCCTTGTCTGCAGGGGAAGCGCAGCTGTTCGCACTGACCCGCGTATTTCTGACACAGCCAAGTCTTGTGATCCTGGATGAGCCTTCTTCCAGACTCGATGCCGCTACAGAGTCCATACTGCAGACGGCAGTGGATCAGATGATGGAGCATTGTACTGGCATTATTATTGCTCATCGTTTGTCTACGCTGGAGCAGGTGGACCGCATCATGGTGCTGGGAGGCGGAAAGATTCTGGAATTCGGCGGGCGGGAGCAGCTTGCGCTGGATCCCAACTCCCATTACGCCAAGCTGCTGTCGTCCGGACAAAAGGAGGAATTGGCATGAGTATGACCACCTTTATCGGCCGTCTGTTTCGTTTCAGACCAGCACTCTTCCTGATCAATGGCATTCTGTGGTGCATCTTTCACTCACTGCCGCTGTTTATTGGACTCGGGATGCAGTGGTTCTTCGACCGGGCCACGGCGAACTCGCCTGACTACGTATGGCTGGCTGCACCGCTCATTTTTATAGCGGTCATCCGCTTCATGCGGGTAGGCACGTTTTTCGCTGCATTTTATGCATGGGTGACGTACATCTACCATATTCAGGCTATTTTAAGGACCAACATGCTGTCCGGGATTATGCGCTGGCCTGGCCGTAATCTCCCGGCTTCTCCGGGGGAAGCCATGAGCCGCTTCCGGGATGATGTTGATGAAGTCGTGGAATATGTGGAATCCTGGGTAGATTTTTGGGGCCGCTTGGTGTTTGCCCTGGTCTCTGTTGTCGTGATGGCGATGATTAACTGGAAGATCATGCTGGTCGCTGTGCTGCCACTCGTGGTAGTCACCCTGCTGAACAATCTGTCCGGAAACAGAGCACGGCAATATGGACAAAAAAACAAGGAAGCCACTGGACGCATCACCAGCTTTATTGCAGAAACTTTTGGAGCTGTTCAGGCATTGAAGCTGGGACAGGCTGAGGATGATGTACATCAACGATTTATGAAGCTGAATGAAGACCGCAGGCAGGCCGCTTTGAAAGATAATCTCTTCAAGCAGTGGATTCGTTCCTTGAATCAGCATGTACTCAGCATCTGTACAGGTCTGATTCTCCTGATGTGCGCAGCAGAGATGCAGGCCGGCCGATTCACCGTCGGAGATTTTGCTCTGTTCAACACGTATCTGGCGAATATCGGCTTCAGTATCTCACTATTCGGTTATATGGTTTTCCAACATAAACGGCTGAAGGTCTCATTCGACCGTATGTGTATGCTGTTCAGGCCGGGTGAAGAAGACCGGATTATGGAATACCGGGAAACGTATCTGAACCAGGATCCGCCTGATGTGGCGGAAGTAAAGCGATCTCCCGACGATCAGCTGCAAGAGCTTACGGTCTCTTCACTGACATATCAATACCCTGGAAGTGACAATGGTATCCGGGATATTGACCTTTCCATTAAGCGCGGACAATTCGTCGTCATTACCGGAAGGATAGGCTCAGGCAAATCCACACTGGTTCGCACACTGCTCGGACTGCTGCCAAAGCAGGCAGGAAGCATTACCTGGAACGGAACAGAAGTGAACCCGGCAGCATTCTTCATGCCGCCTCGGGCAGCGTATACGCCTCAGGTCCCTCGGTTATTCAGCGACTCGCTTCGGGAGAATGTGGTTTCCGGGAAGCGAAGTCAGGTTGAATCTTCGCTGGAACGTGCGATCCGGCTGTCAGTCATGGACAAAGACATCCAGAACCTCGATCAAGGCCTTGAAACTGCTGTCGGTCCTCGTGGCGTGATGCTCTCCGGCGGCCAAATCCAGCGGGCTGCAACAGCCCGGATGCTGATGACTGGTGCAGATCTGTATATCTTCGATGATTTATCCAGTGCGCTGGATGTGGAAACAGAGCAGCAAGTATGGAATGGCCTGTTCCAGGAACGTAACGTTACTTGCATCGCGGTCTCTCACCGGAGAGCTGCGCTCTCCAAAGCGGACCATATTATCGTGCTGAAGGATGGAGAGATTGAATCTGAAGGTACCCTGTCCGAACTTCTGACATCCAGTCAGGAAATGCGCCTCTTGTGGCAGGGTGAATCTGCTGCCGAGAAGACAAAAGAACCCGTGGAGACGGTACTAACCGCCAAAACTTAGTTACAAACCCGGCCCTCCTGTGGGAATGTATGTGGTTTTCCGCATACATTGGGGCTAGACCCGGCCCGGGCTCGGGAATGGCTCGATATGTGTGGCAGCCACAGCATCATGCTGCAGCAAAATGGGGCGGGGCCTCTAAGATCTTTGATCTTAGAGGCCCCTTTTTTGTCAAATTCTATATCGTTATAAGAACAGCTATAAAGGTTTGGTAACAAATCTCATCTTTATTTATATATCCCATGCCTATATAATTGTAAAAAAATGCGAATTAATGAAACTTATTCGGACATAAGGGGGCCGCTGGATTTGCGTAAGACGGCCGTAGTGATGTGCAGCATCGCAGGGCTTATCCTTTGTTTTTTCACCTCGTTGTCTGTTGGACGAATGTATGAAGCCGGAAGTGCCATGCCCGCAGAACTGCAAGAAGAGCAGGTGAAGTACCGTCTCGTGCTGGTTACACAAGAGCTGAATACCCCTTTTTGGGATAAAGTCGGCGAGACAGCAGTGGAGGAAGCTGCCAAGAACAATGTGAGCCTGCAGGTATGGGGAAGCTATGGAAGCAATGAAGATGATTTTTTAAAAAAGATGGAAATCGCTATCGCTTCCAAGGTGGATGGCATCATCGTGCAAGGCCTGGACACAGCTGAGTTCAAGGAGCTCACCAAAATTCAAGCCGGTCGCAGCGGGATTCCGGTGATTACCGTGGCTAGCGACGTACCGATGAAGGATAGTTTGAGAAGAACCTATGTAGGAACGGATCATACGGCAGCAGGCCGCATGGTGGCCAAAGAACTGATATCCAAGCTGGGAACTAAAGGTACAGTCATCCTGATCGGTGGCAGCAGACAGCAGTATGACCAGGATCAGCGTCTGAAAGGAATCCAGGAAGTATTACAACAATATCCGGAACTTGTAACTGTATACGCGGAGACCTCTGATGAACGGGAGAAGGTGATCAGCTCTGCAAGAGAGATGATGAACAAATATCCGAATGCGGATGCTTTTGTAGCGGTGAACACGCATATTACCGATGCCTTGGTTAATGCGGTTGGTAAGCGCTATCAGAGTGGAAAATATCTCATTTACTCATTTGATGACAGTCCAGAGACCAGATTTCTGCTGGAGAGAGGCGAGCTGGACGGGATGATTAAACAATCCCCCGAAGAGATTGGACAGATCAGTGTAAACCTGATGGTGAGCTGGCTTGATGGGAAGACCGTTCCACTGGACATGAACGGCTATTACACAGATATCACCATGATTAAGGCGAAGAACCGCCCATGAATATCAGTATTCTGAAAAAGATCTGGATTCTTGCCGCCGTCGTCCTCAGCCTCATGGCTTCCATTTGGATCGCGTTGACTTATTACAATCAGCAGACCCAGGAGCAGTACAACGATATTTTGCAGCGGTACATCAGAATGAATGAAGCGAGCATCGCCAGTAAAGAACTGATCTCCTCATTAAATAATTATTTACATTCACCTGAGCCAGCGCAGAAAGAAGTTCTGGGAACTAGCAAACAAAAGGTCCGTGAAGCAAAATATGAAGTGTACAAGCTGCGCAATACCGATAATGATTTTGAATTGAGCAATTATATCAATCTTATGGACAGTCTGACAGAGACCGTAGATCGGACCCTGCTGCTGCAGGCCGAGAAGGATACAGAAGAAGCAGGTAAAACGTTTGCAGAAGCTACCCGCATCTCTATGTACATCTCTGAAATGACCCTGACCCTGATTGATAAGGAATTGAATACGTATTATCCATTTTATCAAGGCATTATGGAAAAGTCAGAGGCTTTGAAAAGGCTGGGCTTGTGGCTGCTGTTATTAATTACGTTCCTGCTGATCATGTTTACATACTGGTTCTCCTTAAGTATCACGAGGCCGCTATTGTCACTGAGCAGAGCTGCCAAAGAGCTCTCACGGGGAAGGTTCGATTTGAAGATTGAAGTGCAATCCAGTGATGAAATATCGTTTCTTGCCAAAATGTTTGAGCGAATGAGGGTTAATATTAACAATTTGATCATGGAAATCCAGGAAAAGGCTCAGCTCGAAAAAGAGCTTCAGGATAACAAGCTGCTGCTTCAAGAAAGTCAGCTTCGCAGTCTGCAGAGCCAAATCAACCCGCATTTTTTGTTTAACACGCTGGATACGATCTCCAAAAAAGCCTATCTGGAAGGATCCGAAGAAACGAGTGACCTTCTGGTTAATGTTGCGGGTCTCCTGCGGTACAATCTCAAACGCTTAAACCGCTCGGTTACACTCTATGAAGAAGTGCGCGTGCTTCACCAATATGTAGAGATTCAAAAAGCCAGGTTCTCGGAAAGATTACAGTTTCACTCCGAAATTGACGAGTCCTGTCTGCACATCCAGGTTCCCGGGCTTACGCTTCAGCCCATTATCGAAAACGCTGTCATTCATGCTGTCGAGCCCAGAGAAGAAGGCGGAGTGATTCTGTTTGCGATTAGGGATGAAACGGATCACGTGTGCGTAGTTTTTAAAGACGATGGTCCCGGCATTCCAGAACATATTGTATATTCCATTCTAAATGAGCAAGATGTTGAGTTCAGCGGACATTCCACCGGGATCGGATTCAGCAATGTCGTCCAGCGTCTGAGATTGTTTTATCATGTTCCGAATGTTATTCAAATTGAAAGTATTTCAGGTGTAGGAACGAAAGTCATCTTAAATCTGCCAAAGATAAGGAGCAGCGAGAACGATGTACAAAGTACTGATCGTGGATGATGAACGGATAGAGCGGGAAGGGCTTCGTGTCATTCTACAGCATGGTCACCCGGATCTTGTGATAGAAGAAGCATCGAGCGGGAACGCTGCGGTTGAACTGGCCCATACGTTTCAGCCGGATCTTATTCTAATGGATATCAAGATGCCGGGTATTTCGGGTCTGGATGCGGTGCAGATCATTACAGAAGAAAATCCTTTTATTCGTTTTATTATGGTCACAGCGTTCGACACCTTCGACTATGCGCGCCAGGCCATCAAGCTGGGAGTTAAGGATTATCTGCTCAAGCCAAGCAAAGCCCGTGAAATTGTAGCGACGGTTGGCCGAGTGCTGGAGCAGATTGGAGAAGAACGCATGTACCGTTCCCAGCTTTCTCGCCAGCAGGCTGCTATGGAGAAGACCATGCCGCTGATCGAAACTGATATCGTGACCCAGCTGTTATTCGATCATGTACATGATATCCACTTGCAGGAGCTGCTGGATCTGCTCGGCGGAGGTTCGTCCAATGAGATGTTTGCCATCAAAGTCACATTACCTGAGAACACAGACTCACTATATGCTTCCGTAAAAAAAAGAATAAAAAACACTTCCTCCTGCTGGGTTGGAGCGATGTGCGGTTTACAAATCCCGGTGATCGTCTTCCGCAGGCCTGACCGGTCCTTCCGCGCTCAAGCGGTAGATCTCGCCCAAGAGATTCTGCGAGCGGCATCGTCTTCAAAAGAAGGATGGTTTGTGGGAATTGGCGGTGTATACAGCTCTCTTCACAATAGTAAACAATCTTTTCAGGAAGCCTTAATTTCCTCCATTCACACAACATCAGCGGTCAAGTACCGGTTCTACGAAGATGTTCCGGTGGTCAACTCGGTCAGAGAAACAATGAATTGGGAGCAGGAAAAACAGCTGCTGGATCATATCAGGCAGGGGCATTGGAAACAGGTGCTTGGCAGTGTGATGGAACTGATCGGTTCCTTTGAACAAGAGCAAATCACACTTATTCAAGCGCAGCAGCGGATTCTGGAGGTACTGTGGATGACCTCAAGGTTGTTGAACGAACTCGGTATTATACTTCCTGCTCCGATGTATACCTTTCAAGCTCAGGACTACCGGCAGTTCCGTGCGGAAACGCTAGGCATCCTGCAGCAGCTGGAGCAGGCTTATGAACAGTTTTACCAGCATGCATCCACAGAAACGATTCATACGATGAAGCAATACATTTTGGAACATTCCCATGAGAACATTTCCCTTGAGATGATCAGCAGACAGGTGGGCTTGAATCCGTTTTATATCAGCAAAATGTTCAAGGAACAGCTTGGCATCAATTATATTGATTTTTTGACGGAATGCCGAATCGAACGATCGAAGCATCTGATGCTGGATCCTAGCAAAAGTATGAAGGAAATCACATATGAGGTCGGATATCATGATCCGAATTATTTCAGCAAAGTGTTCAAGAAATCGAGCGGCCAATCTCCAACGGAATACCGAAAAGCACTGCTGCAGGGAAATGAACAAAGGCCGGTGAATGGATCACCCATGACTTAGAAGGAGGCTCTATGGGAAAACTGAAATCATTGTTGTTACAGGTTTTGGCTAAAGTTCCGAAAGGGCTATGGGTGCTGGTCGTTGTAATGTCTGTACTAGGAGTATTTTACTTGCCTGACTATTTGAACCCTGAACCAGAGCCTCCGGCAGTCCACACCAAGACACCGGACGTTGACGTTGATCCTGCAGCAGAAGCGGAGAAGGTTGTTATCGGGTTTTCGATGGATACGCTGCTGGAAGAACGCTGGCTAAAGGACCGTGATTTGTTTAAAGAGGAAGTCGAGAAGCTGGGGGCTGTAGTCGATGTCATGGCGGCGAACGGGGATGATGCGCTGCAAATTGTTCAGGCCGAAACGCTGATCAGCCGAGGTGTTGATCTGCTCGTTGTGGTTCCTCATAACGCGGAAGCCATGGCGATGATTGTGCATAAGGCACATGCGGCAGGTATCAAGGTTCTCGCTTATGACCGGCTCATTCGCAATGCCAGTGTAGACATGTACATTTCGTTTGATAATGAGGAGGTAGGCGAGCTTCAGGCGCAGGCGATCACAGCACTCGTTCCCCGCGGCAAATATGCCTATATTGGAGGAGCAGAGACCGATAATAATGCACTGCTGCTGAAAAAAGGGGTGTTCAATGTGCTCCAGCCCTTCATCGAACGAGGTGATATAACCGTTGTATATGACCAGTGGACCGAGGATTGGGAGACCGCTAAGGCCAGGGATAATATCAAGGCTGCCTTAGATGCGAATGGTAATGACATTGATGCAGTGATCGCAGCCAATGATGCCACAGCGAATGAAGTCATTTTGGAGCTTGCCGCAAGAGGCCTTGCCGGAAGAGTTCCGGTTGCCGGACAGGACGCCGATCTGACAGCAGCAAAACGAATTGTGGAAGGAACACAAACCATGACGGTGTATAAACCGATACATTCTATGGCTGAGGCAGCGGCTGCCATTGCAGTCAAGATGGCACGGAATCAACCCGTCACATCTAACCGGATGATGAGCAACGGCCAGCTGGGGGTTCCTTCACTCCTGCTGACGCCCATTGCCGTGAACCGACAAACGATGGATGATACGATCATTGCGGATGGCTTCCATCTGCGGTCGGAGGTGTATGGTACGGAATAAGCCTGATCCGACCGTTCCGCTTCTACAGATCGGTTCTCACTCTACGTTAAACATGTAAATTCCTATAGCCACAAATAAAACGCTTAATAGCGCCAGGACACCTCCTGGTGCTTTTTTTTTGTGTTTTAAGCGCTAAAGACTGGCGGGGTGCAAAAAAGTACAGACGATCTAAAAAAAGTGCTATGAATGGTTTCCTGAAGATACATGCTGCGGTGCTATATTCTAGTTGTCTTAAAACTTTGTAGATGGAGAGGGGTTCACCAATCAATGCAAAAGATACTTAAACCTATGGCTTTTATGCTGGTTATTATGTTGCTGGCTGTCTTTACAGCAGCTTGTAATCAGAACAGCAGCGGCAAAGTAAGTGTCGGCATCGTGCTGCCGACGAAAGACGAGCCAAGATGGATTCAGGATGAAGAACGTTTCAAAGCAGCACTGTCTGACTCGAAATACACAACGGAGATTTTGTTCAGCCAAGGGTCTTCGGCCAAAGAAAAAGAAAATGTAGAAACGCTAATTAACCGCGGTATTCAAGTGCTGATCATCTGTCCACAGGATGGAGACGCAGCAGCTGCAGCGGTCGAATCAGCCAAGAAAGAAGGCATCACGGTCATCTCCTACGACCGGCTAATCACAAACACCGATGCTGTAGACTACTATGTCACGTTTGACAGCGCAGCAGTGGGAGCGGCACAAGCTCAGTACCTGGTGGATCATGCGAACGGCAGCAATGTACCGCTGTATCTGTATGCAGGTTCCGCCGGTGACAACAACGCATTCCTGTTTTTCCAAGGTGCATGGAGTGTTCTTCAGCCTAAGATTGCTGACGGGACATTTAAAATCGCCAACTCCAGTGAAGCTGAAGCTCTGAAAGGCACAGCCGAGCTGTCCCGCGACCAGCAGAGCAAAATCATCGGCCAAGTGACTACGAACTGGGATCCCAACGAAGCAAAGAACAAAGCTCAAACGCATTTGACAGCAGCAGGCAGCGACCTGAAAGGGAATGTTGCCATCTTGGCACCGAATGACGGCACCGCCCGCAGCATCGCGGACGTTTTTGGCTCCGACAGCGCGATTACAGATTACGTGATCACAGGCCAAGATGCCGAGAAAGCATCCATTCAATACATCATTGATGAGAAGCAGTCGATGACCGTATTCAAGGATGTGCGGACACTGGTTCAGGATGCCATGGGTATGGCGGTTACAATTCTGGATGGTAACACACCGGAAACGACCGGTTCTTATGATAACGGAAACATTGAAGTGAAAGCGAAGCAAACCGATGTGATCGTGGTCGACAAATCCAATGTACAAAAGGAAATGGTCGACTCCGGTTATTACAAAGCGGAAGACTTCACCGGTCTGTAAGCTTCAGCATGGAAGCGTTGAGGGATAGAGGACTCTATCCCTTTTACGCAATCCATAGTGACTGTCCCATCGAAGGAGGCAAGCCATGAGTGAGAACATTTTGGAGATGCATCATATCAGCAAGGAGTTTGTAGGGGTCAAGGCGCTGTCTAACGTTCAGTTCGACGTGAAAAAGGGTGAGATCCATTGTCTCGTCGGTGAGAACGGAGCTGGAAAGTCTACATTGATGAAGGTGCTCAGCGGGGTTTATCCTTACGGTTCATATGAGGGAGATATCTTTTTTGATGGCGAGATCCAGCAATTTAATGAGATTAAAGATAGTGTGCAGGCTGGCATTGTCATCATCTATCAGGAGCTTGCGCTGTTTCCGGACTTATCGGTGTATGAGAATATTTTTGCCGGGAATGAAGTGAAGCGGGGACGGCTTGTGGATTGGAACCAAACGATCAAGAAGTCCAATGAGATGCTGGAAAAGGTCAAGCTAAAGGTGAATCCGGAAACACTGGTCAAGGATCTGGGAGTCGGGAAACAGCAGCTGATTGAAATTGCGAAAGCGTTAAGTAAGGAAGTGAAGCTGTTAATACTCGATGAGCCTACAGCTGCGCTTAATGAAGATGACAGCGAGAATTTGCTGGAGCTTTTGCGTGAACTGAGAGAGCAGGGGATCACGTGCATCATGATCTCCCATAAGCTCAAAGAGGTCATATCGATCGCCGATTCGGCTACCGTACTGCGGGACGGAAAGACAATCTGTACGCTTGATGCAGCGAAGGGTGAGATTACGGAAAAAGCCATTATCCAGAACATGGTCGGCCGCGAGATCGAGGATATTTACCCGAAGCGTCCTAACTCCTCATACGGTGATAACATTCTTGAACTGAAGAACTGGACAGCGTATGATTCCATGCTGGGTCGTCCTGTCGCGAAACAGATCAGTATGCATGTACGGAAAGGTGAAATTGTCGGAATTGCCGGGCTGATGGGTTCAGGGCGAACCGAGTTAGCGCTTAGTGTCTTCGGCAATCCGAAAGCCTACAAGGTCGAAGGAGATATGCTGCTTGCCGGTAAACCGGTGAAGTTCTCGCATACGAGCGATGCGATCAAGGCCGGTATTGCCTATGTGACGGAAGACCGCAAGGGCAACGGATTGTTCCTGGCACAAGATATTAAGAGCAACATTACGGCTGCACACTTAAAGGGAATATCGGAAAAGGGCATCATTAATGACAATGAAGAAATCAAGCAGGCAAACAAATATAAAGATTCCATGTACATTAAGGCACCTTCTGTAGAACAGCTTGTCGGGAAGTTAAGCGGAGGGAATCAGCAGAAGGTATCCCTGGGTAAATGGCTGTTCGCCGGTCCCCAGCTGTTAATTCTGGACGAACCGACACGCGGCATTGATGTAGGGGCTAAATTTGAAATTTACTCTATTATGAATCAGTTAATTAGCAGCGGCATGAGTATTATTATGATTTCTTCGGAGCTGGGCGAGGTGCTTGGGATGAGTGACCGTATCTATGTGATGGCGGAAGGCGAGTTAAAGGGCGAGCTCTTGTCTGCCGAAGCCGATCAGGAAAAAATTATGCAGTTGGCGACACAGTAGGAGGGGTGCACATGCAAATTAAACAAAACCGGGATCCGATCAATTCCGTCCCACAGCCTAATTTATTGCAAGAAACTCGACATTTGGTTAAAGAAAATATTCGGGATTACGGCATGTTTATCGCCTTGTTCGTCATTATACTTACCTTTACCATTATGACGAACGGATTATTTATGTCTTCCCGTAATATAAGCAACCTGCTTGATGCGACCGGATATATCGCTGTACTGGCCGTTGGGATGACGCTCGTCATTGTGATCCGTCAGATTGACTTATCGGTGGGCTTTGCAGCCGGTTTTCTGGGAGCTATCGCCGCCATACTGCTTACACAAGCCGGAGTATCTGTATACATTACAATTCCCATTATTCTTGTTCTTGGTGTTGTGCTGGGAATGGTGAACGGTCTGCTGGTGGCGAAGATCGGGATTCCGTCTTTTGTAGCCACCTTGGCGGGAATGCTTGTGTACCGCGGAGCTTTGCTGCAAATCACTGAGAAAACCGGAACCATTATTGTAAAAGATACTCATTTCAATGCGATCGGTAATGGATTTATTCCTTCTCTGTTTCAAATACAGGGTCTGCATGTTCTGAGTTTGGCCTTGGGTCTGATTTGTATCATCCTGTATGTTTCAAGTGAAATTTCTACGCGCCGCAACAAAGTGAAGTATCAATTTGAGGTCATGTCAAAATCTATCTTCGCATTGAAGTTAATATTTATTTCGGCCATCATTGCCTATATCACCTGGATTCTGGCGGGCTATAACGGGTTCTCGTGGACGGTGGTCATTATGGTGCTGGTCGTACTGATTTATCACTTTTTTACTACAAAAACGGTATTGGGCCGGCATATTTACGCTGTGGGCAGCAATCCGGAAGCGGCACATCTCAGCGGAATCAGCGTCAAGAAGATTACCTACATCGTCTTCGGCTCCATGGGCATGCTCTCAGCCCTATCGGGGATTTTATTCACCTCCCGTCTGCAGTCGGCTACGACCACGGCAGGGACATTGTTCGAGCTTGATGCCATTGCTGCAGCTTATGTCGGCGGCGTATCGTCTGCCGGAGGTGTCGGAAAAGTCACAGGCGCCATCATCGGAGCGATCGTGATGGCCTCGCTGTCCAGCGGCATGAATTTGTTAGGTGTCGGGATCTCCTACCAATATATGATTCGTGGGGGCGTTCTGGCCGCTGCCGTTATCTTTGATGTGATGACTCGCAGAAAAGGTGCATAAAGGTAAGAGTAGCTGTATGCTGTGATGGCATGCAGCTTTTTTTGTTTGTTTATCGATCACATAAACGTGCTTTGATCATAATTTTTGTCTGTATACTATACACTAGAACATTATTGCGGCAGAGTGGTGGTTATTACCGATGACTCGTTTCCGTAACTTTAATGCCACTGCTGCGTAGTATGCAGAAGATATGTCAGCCAAGATGAACAAACCTACATAGAAGTTGAGGTAAATCATAGATGATAAACGAAAATAAACAGGGTGCAGAAGACGGGTACAAGCATGCCGAGCAGAAGGCGGCACGATATTTGGAGCAGCTGCAGACACAGATCGATCAGCAAGAGTATGCAAAGACGCTGATTGCTGATTTTACTTTGTGGGGAAAGAAGCATAAAAGATCTGCTTTCTCTTTTTTCGCGGGAAAACGAAATCAGCCGGGTAGCGGGGATATTTCTACTTACTTGCAGTGGCTGCAGTATAAAGGGCGTCTGGATGATTACTTGAAGCGCAGTGTTACCTATATGTATATGAGAGATTTAGGTTTTTCTCTTGATTCGGTGCAGACGGAAAAACGCATTCAGGAGATGAGTGATCGGCTGCGGGGCCGGATTATATCGACGGCTCAGCCTCATGGTCAGAGCGGGAAATCGGATTGGTTCAGTCTGACCGATGTATACCGCTGGGCGCAAAAGGAGCATGTGGAGTCTGCCGTTATATGGGTTATTGGCAAGCTAAAGGACACTGCTTCACATATCCCGCAAGGGATGGATCCGGAGAATGCGCAAAGAAAACTGATCAAGATTATCCTTGGTGTAGTTCTCCATGTGCTTGAGGAGGTGCAGGAAAATACATCACCTGAAGAGCGAAGCCGGCGGCTGGATGAGGCCATTCGCCTGGGTTACTCTTACGGCCTGACCTATCCCTTCATTGATGACTTATTGGATTCGGATGTATTGAACGCTCATGAGCAGCAGCAGTACTCGAACATGATCCGCAGTGCGCTGCTGACCGGTGTTGTCCCTAAGCCAGGGGAATGGGCGAACCATCAAAAGGAACTTCTCACCTATGTGTATCAGGAACTGAAGCAGGCCTTCGAGTACATTCATTCGGTTCAGAGGCGAGAGACTGATGCGCTGTTCTTTGAACAGGCGTTTATCTTTTTTCATGCCCAGGAAGAGGACCGTGCCAAGAACCTGGAAAACAGTGAATATACTAATGAAGAATTGTATATCCCGATTATCCTGAAATCTGCTGCTTCCCGCTCCATTGTGCGTTCTGTGATCGCAGCGGATTATGATGAAGGTTATGATCAGCGTACCTTTTACTATGGACTATATAACCAGCTGGCCGATGATTTTGCAGATATGTTCGACGATATGGAAAAAGGCGCGGTGACCCCTTACACGTATTACATGCAGCATCATCAGCAGCGACCGGACCTGATCAACCCGTTTGAACTCTATTGGGCTGTGATTCATCATTTAATCCATCATGTATATCACGGCCATTCTGCAGCGCAGGAAGTAATCCTGGACCGGGCAGTCAATGGGTTGAAGCGATTCCGGGAACGGCTTGGAGCGAAGCAATACACAGAGATTATGGAGAGGCTGGTACTTCAAAATTCCTCGCTGATGACGTTGCTGCAGAACATGGTTCTGAGAGCAGATCATGTGGATTTTTTCGATAAGCTTCTTCGTGATCAAATGGTGGAGTCGTTAAGGAGTAACCGGACTGAGCAGGAGCAGTTTCATCAAACGGTTCGTGAGGTGCGGGAACAGATTAAGCATGGTCTGTCTATCGAAAAAATGGCAGATATGCCCTCCATGAAGCAGACGTTAATCGATGCAGCCAATTACAGTCTTCAGGGAGACAGCAAGCTCATTCGGCCGATCATTGCATATGTGATGGGTGTAGAGGAATACGGACTGGATGGGAAAGATATTTTTCCGCTGCTGCGATCTCTGGAATACATGCATACGGCCTCGCTGATCTTCGACGATCTTCCTTCTCAGGACAATGCTTCTGTCCGAAGAGGGCGCTCCACACTGCATCAGATTCATAACAGTGCGACGGCCGAACTGACCGGATTGTATTTAATACAGAAGGCGATGGAAGAGCAGGCATCTTTAGCAGGTTTTGATCCGCTTCGTGTTCAGTCGCTGATGAAATATTCCTCCCAAAGGGCCGGAGACATGTGTGCAGGGCAAGCGATGGATCTACACTCCAGAGGCAGGAAGCTTACCCTGGATGAGCTGAACATGGTTTGTTTCTACAAGACAGGCATCGCATTCGAAGCATCACTTGTGATGCCAGCCATTTTGGCAGGAGCGGGTGTTGAAGACATTGAGGTTCTCAAGCAGTTTGCCTACCATATGGGAATCGCTTTTCAAATCAAGGATGATTTGCTCGACGCTAAAGGGGATCCACAGCTGCTTGGAAAACCGACAGGGATGGATACCAGTAATGACAATTCGACCTTTGTAACCATTCTTGGATATGAGGGAGCAGAGCAAGCCTTGTGGGAGCATTATTGTGACGCCATAGAGATGCTGCAGCATCAGCCCCGGAACAGCAGTTTTCTCCATCATTTGCTGAGTTATATCGTGACCCGTGACCGCTAGGTCCGGGTTTTTAAATTTGAATTTAAGGGACAGTTGTGTTAGTTTACTGGGATAACATTTTCGAAAGGGGATTACTGTTGAAAAAAAGCATAGTGGTAATATCTGCAGTTTTATTTTTGGCAGGCTGTTCTGACAAGACAGAATCCAATTCGATTAACCAGGATATGGAAGGGAACCAAGAAACCATTGTTTCAGAAGAGGTTCATCAAAGCGAGAAACAAATATATTTAGATAAATTAAATGCTATTGAAGAAAAGAATATTGAATTTGAAAAAGTTATCCAGAAAGCTGAAGCGCCAACTCCGGAATTACAAATCGCAGCTGAGAAAATTTTCACAAGTTGGGATGATATTTTGAATGAAGTGTACGGTGTATTGAAAAAGAATTTGTCTGAGTCTGAAATGGCTGATCTGAAAAATGAACAACTTCAATGGATTGAATTGCGTGATCAGACCGCTGACAATGCAGCTGCTGATTATTTGAATACCACATCATACGGAATTTATTTATCCCAATCCTTAGCGAAGACAACAAAAGACAGAGTGTATGAACTTGTGAACCAGTACATTGAATGAACCCAGTAACTTATAATAATGAAATAAATGAAATAATTGAATGAACGGTAACGGGTTTAGGATTCAGTGTAAAATTCATTTTCCTTAAACACAATTACACAAAACTCGTATTTTGTACATATGTTAGTTTCTTTATTAATCCAAAGGATCTCCCAGTTGGAGATCCTTTTGTGTCGGAGGACAAGAACATGTACCTTTTGCCGTTACTTGCCCCTTTCCTCTTAGATTTCTTGTTTAATAAAAAATTAAACCCCGTTGAATCTAATCATTCAACGGGGTTTAAAAATTCAATTTTTTAACATATAGATCAACTGATTTTTGGAGTTGGATGTTCTCATCATCTGGTTTGCTCATGACGATCATTGCAATTTTTTGAGGTGTAAACGAAAACATAGATTGGATTGCTTCTTTGCTTAGTTCATCCTGATTCGGACAATTGCATTTGATAACTGATTGTTCTGAATCTAAATGATAAAATTCAATGGAACTTGATGAGCCATTTTCGTTCTGGGCAAATTTAAAAGCTATGTTCGGAAAACACAAATCCCTCATTTTTTCAATTTCATCCCAGCGAGGAACACTAGTTTCTTGACTTCTCTTCCCTGCTATACTCAACCACGCCTTAAAGAAGTTGTTACTAAACGTAGTCACTATTTTTTCTAGTACCCAGAATAAACTGTTTGGATGGATTCCCCCCGATACACTCATTTGATGACTGACAATTTGGTCTGTAAAGTACTCTAAATGATCCCTTATAATTAATGGTGATCTATAGTAAGAGTTATTCTCCATCGTTCTGCACAGATTATTACAGTAGAAATATTCTTCCTTTAGCAGGGACTTTCTCCAAAAAACATAAGCATATGCATACGGACATATGATGGGAAAATCAGCGTTTTGGTTGAGCTAACCTGCCCGTTAGTTCAATGATTATATTCAATTTCAATTCAAAATTCGGTTTAGTAACATAATCCATATAATGCGTTTTTCCATCGAAGCCTAAATTAGCTTGATAAAGTGTATGAATAGCTGAGGCTGTAATCAATGTTTCAAACTCCATATTCGTTGAGATTAACTGCCCATTAGCTTAAAGAAAAAGAAACCGATCATATTAGTCGACTGGTCATAACCCTGTCAAGTGGACAGGGTTATGATCACTGAATATTTCGTAAGCCCAATATGTTGGATTCTCATGAAATATAGGATCTACTTCGCCTGTTAGATCCACATCTTTCCACAAACTGTTAATACGATCTACTGCTTCTTGTTTCGATATCCCAAAATATCTTTGCATGTCTTCAACTATTGAAAGACAGTATCTATAAGAATATTCATTTGTATTAAAATTAAATACGATCTTCATTGAATCACTCATTCCTTATAGTATCTAGTATTAGTCGTTAACACGCGCATAGAGGACAAACTTGAGGGAGTTAACAGGGTTAGGCTGCAGAGTTGGTTACCAGCATCGATATTTCCTTGATCAGCAGCCCAGTCGAGCTTAACGGTCCGGACACCTTGACGACACCTCCCGCACTTGTACAATAAAACCGGACGCAATTGCTTTACGGGTTCATCGTCATTTCATTGAATGTGGGCAGGAGCCCGAAAAACCTATATGAGGGAAACTTAATCGTAAAAAAGCTCAGCCCAGGAAAAAAGCCTCCAGATCTACATCGTCTCTTAATATTTTGGATTTGTCTACGCCAAACTCGACAGCCAAATCCACGGAAGCGGCGGCAAGGACGGCTGCATTGGCATCCACGTCAAAGGCAGCCTCGATCAAGGAATCGAATCGCTGATAAGCCGCATCAATGCAGGCAATAATGTCCGCGTAGGCTTGATCAATCTGGGCCAGAATTGATGCGGTATATGCATCCAGCTTTGCCTTCAGCTCCTGCTCCTTCGCTCCCAGCCGTCCCTTAGCAAAACTCCAAATGAAGTTTGCGGTGACAGTACCGATGATCGAGCCTAGCACGGGGATCGGGATCAGTATTTGACCGATAGCCCCACCCGTAGCAGCAATACCGGCCTCTATGCACAGAATCTGGCCCTGGGTCACAAACTCATCCATTGTTATTCGGTCTTTCGATACATCGGCCATAAGCCAAGACAATCCTATCATCCCGCTGGCAACTGCACCGGCAAACGGCGCGGAGAGGGAAGTCAAGTTTGTTAAGGCATAAATCGTTCCTGCAGTAACGCCGCCCTTGGCTCCTGCCTTTACACCTTCCATACCGACTTCCTTCCAATCCTCTTTATCAAAATCCTGAATCCGCCGGCCGTCTTTAACCTTGCGGTAGATCGTCGTAATGACGCTTAATGACGCAGCGATGGTAGCGGCGGCCCCAGCGGCTTTGGCTCCTTCTTTAATGGAAGGTCCTCTTTTACCTTCAATCGCTTTGGCCTTCTCCCGCGCTTCGGAACGGATTTCCTCCTTGATGAGATGATTCTCATCCACCAGTTCATCCTGGTATCCCGAAACCGTCCCGCCGACCCGGCCGAGCTGAACCTCATCATAGTTCGAGACGGAAGGACGGACGATGTCATCAAAGCTCCGGCCGGTCTCGGCTTCAATTTCCTCGACTTTGCGAAGGATCGCACGGACGGATTTGTCACTTAAATCGGCTGGCCGACCTCCTGCCCGGACTGCTTCAATAACATGGTATTGATCCTTTGGAATAGAGTAATTCATGGAAGCATCCCGGTAGGTTTCAAAATGATCCAGCACATGCTTTAGGGTGTTATTCGTGCCATTGATAAATTTGGACTGGAATTTGACTCCATTTAATATAAAATCCTCCGGCGCCGTGCGGCCCACCCCGTCAAAGGTCGCCACCTCTCCATTCCCCTTTATAGCCGACCACGCATTCCGGACGTTGACTTCCAGATGCTCCGCGACCTCACCGTGTTTGGTCTGCTGTGATCCAAGAATCCGCTCCGGGTCCGACAAGAATTGCCGCATCTTCATCATATGTCCAAGTGCTTTTTCAAGATTTGCATTTTGCTGCTTCTCCGCCGCGAGCGCATCCTTAACCACCTGATCCAGTTGCGATGCATGCGTCTGCTGCTTCCACTCATTAAACGCCCCGATACCGCTGGCCGCAATCTGGTCCTTCAATATATTAGAAGACATAGCTACAGACATTTTATTTGCCTACTTCCTTCATAAATAAGGCGGACAGGCTTTCCGTGTTATTAATGATCGCTCTAAGTAAATGCCGTTCATCCTGCGAGAACTCAGCAAAAGAAGTAATGCTCTTCGTCATGCTCGTAAAGGAGATCAGGCTTTTCTCCAGGCCCTTGGCCAGCTGCTGCGTGGACTCCTTCAAAGCGTTAATTTCATGCGTAGTTGCCTCTAGGGTCCTGGTCACCTTCACCACCTCTACCCGCTCTTTATCCGCCTTGATTGCCGCTTCCTTGTTCTTTTTGCTGGCAAAAAAGCCGCCCGCTGCCAGACTCGCCGCGCCAATCCCCCAGCCAATGGGTCCTGCCAGTGCCAGTAGGGCGCTGCCACCCGCCATTCCGCCGCCGCCGGCGGCTAGCGCGCCGCCGCCTAACCAGGCTAATGCTGCATTCGTAGCTGCCGCACCCGTCAACCCCGAAATCGCAGCGCCTGTAGACGCTGTGCCGAAGGTTGTAGCAATCGCCATCGCCGCCGTTGGAGCAAGTGCCGCTGTCGCTACACCCGCTGCAACTCCGGCTACCGTGCCGCCGCCGGCCAGCTTGATCATTTGTTTTTCATCATAGGATATTTCCATGAGCGCCTTAAAGCTTGCCAGATTTACCCGGACCTGCTGAAAGGTTTTTTCGAATTCCTTAGGCGTGTTAGCCAGTGTATTTATGTATGCTTCCACTTTCTTAATGACATCTAAACCATAGGTTCTTGTATTATGTAATTTAATAGCGCTACTTTTCAGCGATTCTGAAGAGGTTTCGTATTTTTTGACGGCACTTTTCAGTTTTTCTATGGCTTCCTTTTTCATGGAACTGTTCAGCATATTATTTAAACTTCCTCTCTTCAAATTAGGATTATTTACATAGTAATATATTCCTAGATTCGTGACCAGAACCCTTGTAAATAATTCTATTGGCTGAACCGATGATCGTAGAGTCCCTACCGATCTCAATTCAATCTCCTGTGCATATTAACTTCTAAGGGATAACTGAACTGACTCTTGTCGCCATGAAAAGACACCTCCAAGGTTGTCTCCATATCTTACGACATGGTTGCATTCTCTTGAAGGTGATCTAATTTTTCTTACGTTATGGGATCAGTCCCTTTTTCAAGTTACCTTTGTTTTTCACAATTAGTATCGATCACTGAGTCCCAAATTGCACTCCCAATAAGGTCACTATGCTTGGTTTAATGTCCTATCTTCTGCGGATGACTCCAGTAAGAGCAACATTAAGTGAATCGTCAATCCTTTTGGCGACTCCTTATGTATGTTCTTATCCTCTAACATGATATTATTAACTCTTAAATTACTTAGTTTTCAACTAGTATTAAAAACACAGTCATTTCATTGCTGTGTTTTTTATTCAAGAAGATGTTAAAAACATTTCGGTAATTATTCTATTCGATTTTTGACACGCAAAAATAAGCATTTGGTGGTTTTATCTGAATGTATTGATGCGTTTTGAAACTTTAAAATTAGCTCTAAGAACCTTGTTTTATTATCAGTACTGTGGATGTTTTTGATATAAATCATAAGCATTTATTTCTTTTGTAATTTCACACCAATTCGTACGCTATTTGAAAAAATCATATCCCAACACATCTTATCTAATTACATCCTATATTTTTAATAAGTATATATTTTATTGAAAAAACAGTATTGAAGACGATTAATCTCTCTAGTTTACAAATATTCAATTTCACATATATTCTTTATTTTGTTTACACTGGTTTCTGATAAATAAGGGACACAAAAATAAAGATTTTTTTGAGCCCGACTAGCAGCGACATAATATACTCTATGTTCTTCATTATTAATATCTGGATTTAACAAAAAACCTAGATCTCTACTTTCATTATAATTCTGGTTAGGTTTAGGTTTAACAACAACTAGAACATTTTCAAACTCACCCCCTTTTGCTTGGTGAATGGTTCGATCAAAACCGACTTTCTCTTGGTTTTTAATAAGTAGAGCTAATTCAGCGTATTTAGTCGTCCTGTAAAAGTGTTCTGCAGGCGTTTGAGCACCCTTTCTTCTTTGAAAATTAGGTAAATGAATAATGTTCAAAGCCTTTATTTTTTCATAGAATTCTATTAGTGGATTAGAACTATATTCTGAATAAGAACTTAACAATCCGTGAATAATTGAAATGGCCTGCCTTTGGCTATCTTCATCTATCAGATGCCTGCTTACTTCACGAATTGCTTCCTTATAGCTTTTTTGTCTTGCAAACTCAACAGCCTTCATCAGAGAAGCTATAACTTTTCTTCGATTATTGTTGGAATCATTATCTATGAGAATTGATTCAATTGTTAATGATGAAATATTAGCAACATACTCCACTTTATCCCTCATAGAGTTTGCTGCAATATTAGAATAAGAAAGAGTATACAAATCGTTTGAATTAATTAAACCTCGAATATAATTAGCAACAGAAAAGGGTTCTCCAACAAGAAGAAGTGGCTTGTTTCCTTTTTTTTGTTCAGGACTTTCTTGATTAATATCTGTCCGCATTTTATTTAGCAGATTTAAGATTTCTTGTGTGCTTCTGTGGTTATCTTTCATTTTATAAACTGACATGTCTAACAAAAGGAAATTGTTGAATTGTTCAACGTTGGCCCCTTGGAAGCTGTAAATGGATTGTGCACTATCACCTATTACACCCAAAGTAGTTTCTTTCTCTGTGATTAATTTCAAAATTTCAGCTTGTATGGAGCTTGTATCTTGAAATTCATCGACAAAAATATAAGGAAACTTAGATCGAATGACTCTCAGTGTTTCAGGATGGTTATGCAATATTTCCCACGACAAAGCCAGTACATCGTCATAATGCAATATCCCCTTCTCCCAAAACAATTTTTTATATCTATACAAATCAGCATGCATATCAACTGTTTTTCCTCTTACATGTAGCTTGCAAAAATCTCCTTCAATAAACCAGAATGTTTTTTGAATTAACTCCTTATTCGATAAACGATGTCTGGTTCCCAAGTTGGTTCGATCAAAGTAACCAGAAACGAGATGTTCTGATGGTTTCATATTTTTTGTTACCCTAATATCGTGCTCACTCTTTATTAGAAAGGCAAAGGGCTTCAGTACGTGCGTAAATAAAAAACTATGAATGGTACACACCTCAATATGATCGACGCCTTCATCTAATCGATCTACAATAGTCTCCACACCAATATTGGTATACGTAATGCAAGCTATCTTTTTATTTCTTCCAAGGCGGTTTGAGTGGTGTAAAACATTACGTATGTGGTTGACTAAAAATCTAGTCTTACCAGCTCCAGGACCAGCGATTATCTTGAAGTGATTATTTATAGGAATGCTCATATCTGCAGTAATTATTTTTTGAGAATCCATTCTATCGCCTCCGCTATATATTTCGGTACTTTGAATGGTTGGGGTTCTTCCTTCAGCAGATTTGCTTCTAATGTATGGGCCAATTCAAAGGCATTTTCTCCCTTACTTACTGAATTCAAATATCTGGCGGCCAAAATATGTTCTCTTTTATCCTGTCCTTCATATTTGATTATGTTAACTCTAATCCTTTGATTTAATTTACCTCTTCTATTCAAAATTTGAAGGAGTTCCTCTGTCTTATTTCCCTCCAGATAGCTGTTAAACAATTTATTTAACTCCGAATAATTAGTCATCCCTTCAATAAGTAGCAGCGAATTACCAGGGTTTTCATAAGCGAGCGAATATTCAAATGTCCGACCATTACCAACATCTTGAGAAAAACATCTCATATTGTCTGATAACTCTTGATCAATTAATTTATTTGAGTATGGCTTATAGGAAAATTGTTCCGGGTCTAGCCCTAATTCGAACGGATAACATTTTTCTAGTTTATCGGCTTCTAATTCAATCTCTTGATCACCGGTGCTTGTTTCGTCAGTATCTGAATCTGCCTCACTAACTATGCTTTCTGCAGATTCCGACGCATCTTCACATTTTTCGGGTAGTTTTTCCCTTAATGGATCTAAGTCAGTGATACATGCAATGGGTTTGTGGATAGTATGAGGTTTTGTTTTATCAAATAGTTTAAGAAAGTGATTAAAAAACCGACCATTGATATTAATGACTGAAACATGATTACTTTCCAGATCCATACCCAGATACCTTGCAAATAGGGACATCGTCAATTGCTCTGCAAGTCCTTCTACCAAGATAACTGATTTTGCAAACAACATGTCTGATTTTGTAGTGTCCAAAAATCGTTCAACATAAGCCTTCCCAGCAGAATCGCCTTCAAAGATCTTACCTAAATAACCAATATTCAGTTGCCCTTGTTCTGTCCGATGAAAGCATAAAATTTCATCTAAAGGTACAGCCGAAGTTATATTAGGAGAATGGGTTGTTATAAAGATTTGACGAGCTTTGCTCTTTCCATTCTCTCTGAGAAATTTTAAAAATTTATATTGCATTGCAGGATGTAAATGAGCTTCTGGCTCCTCAATCACCAAGACAGGGAACGTTTTAGCATTACTCCCAAGATAATCTCCTGACGCATCTTTTTGCATTTTTGCTAGCAATAAAGACATAAAAATTAAATTATTATAACCAAGTCCATTATGGGTAGCAGGTATAGAAATGCCGGTTTCATACTTCACGATGAGTCGTAACGCTGAATATAATTCTGAATCCAGAATATTTCCATCAAAATCAGGAAATGCATTTCCAAAAGATGCCCCCGTATCATTGGCATAACTCAACATTTCTACTTTTCCTGAATTCATACGATCTTTAAGCGACTGAATAAGAGTTGCAGCATTACGAGAAAATTCTTTCTTCAATTGTTCTATCTCTTGCAATTGAGTTTGTTTATCTTTTCTAGAATTTTTGATACTATAGTCCATAAAAAAGTCAATCACTTCACGCAATAAAGTGTTCCTTCCCGTAAATAGATCGCGTTCAACATCACGAATTGCATCTATAAACTGGAAGTCGATTTTCTTTAGTGATTCATTATCAGCCACTTGTTTCAGACTTAAATCCCCAGCATAAATATTGGTCTTATACTTCCGCAAAAAACTATGTTTAATAACTTGCCAGTAATCTTCCGTAATATCCGAAGTAATGTTTGTCATTGCTTGTCTGTAGTCTTCTTCTTCTTTTTCTGGCAAATAAAACATATAAGTTAAACTGGCTTTATACGGTTTGTTTAATTCAGTAAGCCAATTTGAAACAGTCACCAAATCCTCTGAGAATTCGGCTTCATCCGCTGACTCGGTAAAGGTTACCGTGATTGAAATTCTTGGGGAAGCTGCTTTCAATTCACTTATAATCACTTCTTTGTTGAAATCATCGACAGTCAGTCTTTTTGAAGATCCAACGCTTAAAACTAGTTCCATTGCTTTAAGTAAATTAGATTTACCTGAGTTGTTGTGTCCTATTATTACGTTCATTCCCTCGTTGAATTCAACAATATTGTTCGGTCCTTTAAAATTACGAAAGTTCTCAATATTAATACTTGAAATATACATCTATAAATCCTCCTAATCATCATATGTTAAACATCAATATACATCCTATGGCCTACAATAATGCTACAACTAATATTTCTAATATAGGTATAATTATCTATACATTTTAGCACACTCTATCTTCTTACTCTTACAGAAATTTCTTATTAATTATTTGATCTCACGTTCTAAAAAGGTTTCTAGTAGATTAATATTCGGTTAGGAGACTGCCCATTAGTTGAGTAGAAGACCTTCCACACCCCTGTAAGTACCTTTCGGTATACGGCGGTTCAACCGCTTGAGTGCAATTGACGTAGACACTCGTACTGGGCAGGGAAGACATAATACCCTATCTGTGCGAGTTTTTCGTTCGTTGTGGAACGAGACAGTACGGCGCTTCCCTCGATACGCCAATACCCAGGTCGGGAGTTCACTCACGGGTATGTATGACCTTCCGGTAACCCTAGCTTACGCAGGTGCTGTACCTTCTTCTCGGCTTCTTCCAGCCCTTCTCAAGATTCGTTTTGCCAGCTAGCCGTTTCTTCTTTTTTATTGAACTATCCTGCCCGTTAGTTTAAAAAAAGGGTGTCTTATCTTCTTTATTTGCAGCAGCCATCAATGAGATCATATCGGTAATGTAACAATGTTCTTGTCATCTGTCGGGAATGTTATCAAGTTCTTGTCATTGCGTTTTGACAAGAACTTGATAACATAAATAAAAAAAACCGCATAATTAGCGATTTCTAATGTTGCTATGTTTTTGTCACCCGACACATATTCATAAAGCCATTCTTTTCTCCAAATGATATTCATTCAGTTAGCCCCCTTATGTGCCAGAGCCATGTAGATTTCAGATTCAATGTATCCAATTCAATGTATCCAGTAAGTTTAATCGCCTCTAGCCATTGCTGCGAAGTAATGCATTCATTCTGTTCACCATGAGCCCCATATATTTTCAAAGCATTTTCGACTGAGTAAGCAAAATACTCCATTGGAATCTCAAGATCTGAAGACACGCCATGTTCTCTTCGAAGTTCCATAAATTATTGATGAATTGTCCCTGCATCATTCTCAAGTCGATAGCCCTTATCGTATCCTTCGGGAAAAAAGTATCGGGTGTAGCTCCAACCACATTACTTAAGATACCAATTTATCATTGTATCTTCATTACATTCAATTGCTTCCCAACCTGCACTAAGAATTTTTTCCTTCGTGTTTATATTATTGGTTAACATGAGTGTAATAAATGAATCATAAACACTTAAAAATGCTGTCTCATTAGTTTCGTCCGTTACAATAATTTCTGAAGGTGCCATTTCATAAAAGTTTTGAATTGTAATATCATCTACTAGTATTTCGTCACTCGTATCAAATATCGGCTCTGTGTATTGAATTTTTGTCATTCCTTTTGATTTAAACACTTCAATTATGGTTGGAATTAAGAACTGAGAGATCTTATCTTCGTTAGGCAAATATACATCTTCTTGCAATCCTTGTTTAAGTTTCTCCATTAAATCAGACCTTGCATAGAACTTATTTAATGCAGATATATATGTTTTCATCGCTAAAGCTAAACTCTTTAAGTCTTCAAGTTCAGTTAGCTTTAATATTTGACTCCACAAAACAGGTTTACCATACTCAATTATTTCCTCATTTGTTGGGTATGCATATTTTTTATTGTTGTACCAACCTTGCGGCATCTGAATAAACGGATTAGTAATAATTAAAGCATATTTATATTGATCTTTGACCTGATTTAATATTGATGTTTTTGTCATCGATCCATATGTAATCAAGCATTTATTTACATCCTTTATTTTTATTCATTTCGATGATTTCCTATAACATTGTTGTATTCACGAACCCTCAATGGGGTAAGCGCGTAAGCGCGGGCCCGACGGACTTAGCCAGTGTAGGGTTGTCGCCTGATTCAACTTCTCCGCAATCTCGAATACCAGACGCGCAAATATCTTGTTAGGTAATCTCCCAGACTTCAAAGCATTTACTATCAAAACGTTTATTCTAATTTATTAGTTTATTTAATATTTCATTTACCAACTCTTCGGCTGTTAATTCTTAGCATCAATAATAATGTCAGCGAAAGATTCGTACAAAGGAGTTCTCTCTTCGTATAACTGTAATAAGGTTTGATTCTCTCTTAAAACGACACCTCTTTGTTTCACGTTAGTTTATTTCGACATGAAGGCCGAATAACATAACCAACATGTCCACCATGTTCTAGTAAATTATCATTCAGATAATGACGCAGTTTCCCATACCCACAAGGAAAGCCATCTATGTATAACCAGTAAATAGTTTGTTATCTATTAAAATCTGATCATTTGATTTCCATTCATACTCAACCTTCTTTTCTGCATCAACAATTGCACTTTCCTTCCCAGTTTCTTCATGAAGTTTTTGAAAAGTCAGATCTGAGAATGTCACACTTAAGTGATTAAATTGAATTAACTCTTCATTACTTCCTTCAACAGGTTGAGATGCTTGCACTGCTTTCCATGAACCAATAAATAAAGACTTATGATGTTTCGAACACCCAGATATTGTCGGGAATGTTATCAAGTTCTTGTCATTGCGTTTTGACAAGAACTTGATAACACGTGTCTGTTGATGGATCTAAATACTGGGCCTGAAGTTACGTTAGCAGCATCTAACCAAGACAAATACGATTTCACAGGACATGTAGCCACGTTCGCTCCATATGGTAATTTTGATGATGGATGGACTCTTTCCCTTCAAGAAAATCTCGATAAAGCGTGTTACATATTTTTGAAGCATGCGGTATTCTACTATTAAAAGTGCCAGGATGGCATCATGTCAAAAGCCAATCAAAGTGGCTTCTTTCAGGCAGGTTAGTTGACATCTAACTTAAATTTCTGACGACTACCGCCTTCTGGACCATTTGTAATTAACTCGTCTAATGGAATGAAACCAAACTTCTGATACAACTTTCTCGCAGGCTGCCCATCTGGAATATCTTCACCAAATGTAGTAACTACTACTTCTGATGGAAAAGTGATAAGTCTCAAAACATGATCTACCAAAGCAGTTGCTATTCCCATATTTCTCGATTTCGATGAAACAGATAACCAACCAATTTTATATTTTGGGGCATTTGATGCTGAAAATAAAATTCCACCGAGCAATTTAGAACCAGGTAATCCATCATTCTCTCTAACACAAAAAGCGCTATCTTGATTTATATTCTTCTCTAATGCTTGTATAAACTTTAGATCATTTACCATTGGTCCAAATAAGTATTCAACCTCAGAAGCTAGCTCTAACCACCCTTTGAGGTCATCTATTGTTGCAGTTACAACCTTCATAAATAACGCCCTTTCGTTTAAAATTTTTGCTTAGTCATACGGATATCTTTAACTGATTCCATTTTTTAGGACAATCCCGCTACTGTTATCTATTAAACAACATAATTTTAGAAAAAACTTATCTTTATTGAACTTTCGTATCCCATTAGCTTAATCACTCGGACGACTTGCCTCCGTCATCTACCTTCTGTTGTTGCCGGATCTTGACCAACTGATCATACCGCGCACGGATCTTTGGGATTGCATTTTCGAATAACTTCTCGTGTCTCTCTGCTGAGAAACGATCGAGTTCCTCTTTCTGCTCCGGGCTGACCTTGTACACTTTAGCTGTTATGATCTCGTCTGTTTCAAACACCATTGCTTTCTCCAGAGCCTTTTTCTCTTTGTCCATATTCGACACGTTCTCCTACCTGTTTTTTGCAAGTGAAAAATGCTGAGTTTTGCTGCGAAAAGTGCCGAGGTCACTTGCCAGCATAATCGTTACTGCGGAATTCGGTCCATAGCCTGCTTGAGACGGAAGCTCTCGCCTGTGAAAGAAAGAATATGAGCATGGTGTACCAGACGGTCCACTAAAGCAGAAGTGAGCTTGGTATCACCAAAGATCGAGGTCCATTGTCCAAATTCGAGATTGGACGTCACAATCACGCTTTGCTGCTCATAGCAATCGGCAATCACGTTAAAGAGCAGCTCGGATCCGGTCTGGCTAAAGGGTACATATCCGACTTCATCCAAAATGAGAAGGTCCAGTTTTCTCAGCTGTATTTCCCCGTATTTGTTCGCCACGGCTGCACTCATACGGAAGGCCTCATAACCGTGTTCCGGCAGAGTAAGCAGAACAGCACGGTC
>NZ_JABBPN010000005.1 GCF_012933385.1 Paenibacillus lemnae | reverse complement strand
CGGGGCGGGTGTCCGCCCCGCCGCCGTAGAAGCTGGCCGCGCGGGCTTTGCGCGCGGCCAGGCGCGTGAGGCCGGCGTCATGGCCGGCCTGCGGCGCTGGTGCGGGCTGGCGGCGCAGACAATGCGCCAGCCGCGAGCTTATGGCGGCCCATGGCAGAGCCAGGCGCCGCACGGCGATGTCGGCGACCCACAGCAGCAGGGCCGCTGCCAGAAGCGGGTAGCTCAAGTCATGGAGCACCTGCCGTGATGCCGCCGTACGGTCAAACACCTCGGCGGGATTATCCCAGTCCAGCACCCGTCCGCCGGTCAGCTGGGCCAGCTGGGTCAGTTCCTCTGCCCCGGTTCCGCTGGAAATCCGGTATTCCGGGGAGTAGGGAACGACGAAGCCCGTACCGGGAGCCGCCTGAACAGGTGTGCCGCTGCTGTGGTCTTCCAGTGACAGCAGAAATGCCCCGGGCTTTAATACATTTACTTCACCCGTGTACCGCCCCGGCGCTTCCTGGATCAGCTCTACCTGCTGGGCATCTCCTTCATCCCCGCCGACAACAGCCGTCAGCTTCTCCGGCGGAAGATCGCCATTCGTGACCACCTGCAGATTAACACGATTGCCTGCCGCCTGGGCGGTCACTTCATATGGAGAGGATTCAAACTGCGGAAATGTCCATTTCACGATTTCGGTCAATGTATCTGCAAATGCAGGCCAGGATACCCATTCTCTGGACCATTTACCGCTGAGATCACTGCTCCACGCTGCCGTTCTGCCCGATCCATACTGCCACCGGGCCAGCACCGGGTCGGGCTCCGGACTGCTCAGCACTACCTGTGCCGAGGATTTCGGCGTCGTGGCTACATAGCCCAGCAGTCCCGGCACACCCTGATCGAACAGAAACTGCCAGTCTCCTGCATTCTGAACTGCAGGAATAAACGGCTTGTCGACGATGTACGATTTCGCCAGCAGCACGGCTTCACGGCTGAAAATGGCCGGCAGCGTCGTTTCATCCTCTACGAAGTAGTAGCGGCCTTTGGCTGCTTCTGCCAGATACTGCAGCAGCACCGTATCGGAATCCATCCCGACCGCAACCGAAGACATCGTGATTTTCTGCTGAACCATGCTGTCCGTCAGCTCATCATAGCTTCCGCCCATCGCCGATTGTCCATCTGTCATCAGAATGATATGTCTGCGCTGGGTTTTGATCTCCTGCATTTCATCCAGCGCGGAAGACAGCGCAGGATAAATATTCGTACCGCCAGCACTCTGGATGCCCTGAATCGCCTCCAAAACTTCCTTCTTATCCCCCAGCTTCTGCGGAGGAACAACCCACCACGGGTTATCGTCAAAGGCAACGACACCCACGGTATCTTTGGAGCGAAGCAGCTCTACGGTACGCATGGCCGATTCCTTGGCCAGCTCCATTTTACCGCCAGCCATACTTCCTGAACGGTCTATAACCAGAATCAAGCCCAGAGAAGGAATTTCGCGTTTGCCTTCCAGCTCCATGGACACAGGCAGCGCCTTTTCGATCGGCGTCTTGAAATATCCCCCCATGCCAAAACTGTCTTCACCACCGACCATGATAAAGCCGGTGCCAAAGCTTCGGACGGACTGCTCGATGAGCTCCATCTGCTTGCCACCGACACGGCTGCCAGACACATTATTGAACACAATGCTGTCATATGCCGCATACTTGGCTGCTTCCAGGGAGAGCATTTCCGGCGGAATCACTTCGGTCCCGATCATCCCTGAATCCAGGGCTGCTGTAATATTGCCGGATGTGCCTGGTGTCCCTTCCACGATCAGTACATTGGGAGGTCCATCGACACGTGTAAAATCAAAGGCCGCATTATTTGCAGACGACTCATCGCCCTCCATGAAGATTTCAGCACGGTATCGATGCAGCCCCGGCGACTTGGCGAGGCCTTTAACCGCATAGCGGTTCTCCCCCGGGCTGACCTCTACCTGCTGGCGGCCGATTTCCCGGCTGTCCTCATAGATGCGGAGCTCGCCCGATGCAGCATACGTGCTGTTGATCAGCACTTCCACATAAAAAGCTTCCGCCTGATACAGTTTATCCGGCACCCGCAGTTCTTCTACGGCAGCATCCCGAATCTCCGGACGCGGCACAGGCAGAACATCCACGGCAATGCCGCGGTCCTTCAGCAGCCTTCCTGCTGCCGCCATATTCCCGACATTTTCTTCCCCATCTGACAGCAGGACGATTCTGGAATCCCCTCTGCCTTCGAACGCATTCGCTGCCAGCTGAAGTCCGGCCTCAAGCCCAGTGAACGCTCCCTGAACAGAAGCATTCAAGGACGCGCCTGCCTTGATGTCTGTGGAAAGCTTCCGCTCCACAGCGCCTTCCAGCCCCGTAGAGACCAGGGCGGTACCGTCTTGTTCTCCTTTTGCGTCTATGGATTCCGCTATCCATTGTTCGAGCCTTGATGTGTCACCCATGCTGTCTGAGCGGTCAGCCAAATAGACAACCTGCTTATCCCGCAGCACCGTGAAGCCGTGCAGACCGGATATGACGAAAATCAGCAGCAGAATGATCAAGGCTCTTAAACCCAAAGCCAGCTTTTTACGAAACCCGCCCAGACGAAAATCGGAGCGGTACGCATAATACAGAAAGATACCGGCTGGGATCAGCAGCAGCAGCCACCACGGCTGGCTAAATTGAACGCCCACGCTGATACACCCCCCATTCTGCCGCAATCACGGCCAGTGCTAATAGTGCAAGCCAAGGAATCAGCGAGGTCACTGCATTTGAAGAACGGTCCGCTTCTCTCTGGTTGGACCCCTCTTCATTCGGTGACGTCCCACCTGCATTCCCAGTGTTCTGGCTCACGCCCGGTCCCCTGCTTTCTGCAAGATTTCCTTCAAAAGGATCCGGTGCTGCAGCGACCCAGTAGGTCGTTTTCTCGCCGCTTTGATTCTCTTGTTCGAAACCGTATAACCCTGGAACATCAGGCACATGCTGTACAGCTGAATAACCTTTATCCGTGGCGATTGGCTCTTGTGGTGAATATCCAGCCTGCTTGCCCAGTCCTTCTAACGGTATCCACCGGGCCTTCACCGTATCTGCCGTAATCGGAATATCTGCTGCGGCACCGGCGGTATAACGTCCTAACCCTGTACTGCTGCCTGAAGTCATCCACTGCAGGGCATTGTTCACCAGCACCGGAAATTCCGAAGATAATGGAAGATCACTGTCCTGAAGGCGAAAACCAAAGGAAAGACGAGGATACCCGCCCTCTTTACCGGCATAAATGACCGGTCTGTTTCCGATTCTCACGACAGCCTCACCCCAAGACGGTTTTTCATCCGCTACAGAGCCGATATAAACGCCGCTCAGACTGAGATAGGAGGTGACCGGATGATTCTCGATGACTGTACGCCCGGTCGCGAGCCCCCCTTTTTCTTCTTCAGTCCCGAGGGTCCATAGGGGAGTTTGAGCGGTCAGCTTTGACCACTCTCCCTGCTGGTATGCCGCAGGCACCGGTCCATCCATAACAACCAGATCAAAGTCCCCTTCCGGAACGGGGACGAATGCTGTCCCCTGATCTTCCTGTCCTTCCGTTACCGCAGCCTCCGAATTGGAATCCACCTGAATGCGCGTGACCTCAGCGCCGCTGAGCTGCAGTGCTTTCTCTAAGAAAAAATTGCCGGAGGTAAGCAGCAGCACTCTGGACACCCCGTGACTCTGGCCGAATGCAAATGCTTCGTTATCGGGTGCATAAGCATCTTCACCAGAAAGCTCAAGACGATAGACATCCGCATAAGACATACCGGTGAACGTAACGGTGGACTTTTCCCCTTCCCGAACCTCAATTTCTCTGCTGGCAAGCAGTTTGCCGTCTCCATAAAGACTTGCCTCTGCAGGCTCAGCCTGCTTACTATTACTGCTGATCACGGCTACCGCTGTTACAGAACCACCCTCTGTATTCCCGCCAGAAATACCGAACTGCTCTACGGTGTGGTTTACCGGTGTTCCTCCGGTGATGGTCTCCACGCGAACCGGAACCTCAAATGCAATTTGTGCCGGATCTTCTTTCCACTGACCATCTGTAAAAATGACAACCTCTGCATCCTGTTCCTCACGAGTCAGCGCCGAGGCCAAAGAAAGGCTTTCCCTGTAGGATGCCTGGCCATAGTACGGCTGCATGGTGTCCAGCGCATCTCTGATAGCATCCCGATTGTTTTCACGGGATAACAGCGTCACCGGGCGGGCTCCTACGGTAAGCAGCGTGATCTCGCTGTTCTTGCCCTCATCGCCACTGTATTCAAGAATCCGCTCCTTCAGCAGATCCAATCTGGTCAGCCCGGAGCCGGAAGGTTCGCCGCCCTGCAGCTCCTTCTGCGCCTCTGCGCTCATGCTGCCCGAGGTATCCGCTACAATGACGATGTGCTGACTGCCGCTGCCGGACACCCGCAAGAAGGGCTGCATCAGCGCAAAGACAAGCAGTGCAGCTGCCAGCAGCTGAAGCCACAGCAGAAGGCGGTTTTGCAGCTTCTGCCAGGGACGGTTCGCCTCCAGATTTTTAAGTACACGGTCCCACAGCATGTGGCTGGAGACCGTGGTATCCAAATATTTTCGTTTGAACAAGTACATCAAGATAATGGCCGGAAGGGTCAGACCGAACCACAGGCCGAGCCAAGATTGAATTCCCAACACGTTCTCCTCCTTTTACCCCCGTACCAGGCCGGCTCCCGCCAGAATCCCGAACACGGCTTCCTGCAGCGGCATATCATCGGGAATCAGCACATAGGTCATGCCTCTTTCCGCACATACCCTGGCCAGCATCTGCCGGTAACGGTCCAGCTCCTCCCGGTAAACCTCCAAAATTTTGGAGGTCATCGCAACTTCCTTGCCGCTTCCGGTTTCAATGTCTACCAGCCGGAGATCGCCTGCCATCCGCGGCTCCAACTCCTCACGGGAAAGGACATGCACCAATACAGCTTCCTGGCCTGCTCCTGCGAGCAGTGATAACGAACGGGACAGTTCTTCCTCGCCGCCTTCCAGCCAGAAATCCGAGAAAATCCACGTCATGCCCGGCAGTCTTGGCAGTGCTCCTGGTACGGACAGCGCCTCTGCAAGGCTGCCGTCGCCTCCGATCCCAGCCTGCTGCAGGTGTGAAAACAGGCGGTGGGCCGCCCCTTTCCCCCGCAGCACTGGCAGGCGGGAGTCCATCGTCCGGCTGTAGCAGGCCAGCTGAAGACGGTCATACGAGGACAGCGCCATGTAGCCGATGCTCGCCGCCAATTGACGGGTCATCCTCCACTTGTTCCCGCTTTGATCCCCATGCTGACCACCGGGAGCCGGAGCTCCTTCACCTTCCCTGAAACTGCCGGCCATGGATGCAGAGCAGTCCACATAAAGGCTGACCATCAACTCCTGCTCATCCATGAACTGCCTTACAAAAGCCTTCCCGGTTCGTGAATATACACCCCAGTCAAAGCGTCTTACATCATCTCCAGGCGCATAAAGCCTGTAATCTGCGAATTCCAGCGATGAGCCGAGCCGGCGTGAACGCCGCTTCCCCTGCAGCGTACCCGCAACTCGTGTCCTTGACCCCAGACTGAGGCGTTCCAGACGGGTCATCCATTCCGGCGGAAGCAGATGGCCGGACCCGCTCACACTGTACGCTCCAGCTGGTCCATCACTTCCCGGATGACCTGGTCTGTCGTAACCCCCATAGCCTGACCTTCGAAATTCAGGAAGATACGGTGACGCAGTGCCGGCAGTGCGGCAGCCCGGATATCTCCTGTCGACAAGTGCATTCTTCCGCTGAACAGTGCCCGAACCTTTCCGATGGAGATGATCGCCTGCACGCCGCGAGGTCCGGAACCGAAACGAACATATCTCCGTACGCCATCCGGTGCTGTCTCCTCTTCGGGGTGAGTCATCATCAGCAGCCGTACGGCATAATCCAGCACTTCATCCGCCACCAAAATTTCCTTGGCTCCCTGCTGAATTTCAAGCAGCTCCTCTGCGGTCATCTGCTTCTCCACTCCAATTTCACGTGAAGATGTCGTCCTTTTAACAATCTCCTTCAATTCATCCGCACTGGGATAAGAAACCTCAATTTTAAGCAGGAAACGGTCCAGCTGCGCCTCTGGCAGCGGATAGGTTCCTTCATTCTCCAGCGGGTTCTGTGTCGCCAGAACAAAGAACGGTCTGGGCAGCTGATGCGTCTGGCTGCCCACAGTTACCGTCTTCTCCTGCATCGCTTCCAGCAGTGCACTTTGTGTTTTCGGTGTGGCCCGGTTGATCTCATCGGCCAGCACAATGCTGCTGAACAGCGGTCCTTTTTGAAACGACATACCTGTGCTTCCCTGCTGCCCGAAAGATAAAATATTCGTTCCCGTGATATCACTCGGCATCAGATCAGGGGTGAACTGGATGCGGGAGAAGGACAGATCAAGCGCTTTGGATACGGTACTGACCAGCATGGTTTTACCGAGTCCCGGGATTCCTTCCAGCAGCGCATGGCCGCCGGCAAAAATACACCAAAGCATCTGCTCCACAACTTCCTCCTGCCCGACAATTACCTCTCCGATCTGGTTTCTCAGCTTTTCGACCTGCTCCATCCATTCCTTGGGTTTCATTGTCAATTCAGACATTCGCTGTCCTGCCTCTCTTTATATCGTTCATTTCATTCACTACGGATTCGGATTGATCTGTGTAAAATAATCCTCCACCAGCCCCTGCATCTGCTCCGGAAGCTGATTGCGTCCCAGCGACCGGCGCGCTTCAGCGGCGTAGTCTTTATACACTTCTTCATAAGGCCGTGCGGTACCCGGAACAGTCGGCGAGACGCCGCCTTTCTGAATGTCTCCGCCTTTACCGTTCAGAGCGCCCTTGTCATTCTGTACATTTCCGCTGCCCTGAAGATCACGAGGTGTGGTTACGAGCTCACGGCCGCCTGATCCCAGACCTGCGCCGCCACCCTGTCCCGCTCCTCCGGAACCACCGCTCCCACTGCCTGAACCGCTGCCTGAACCTTGGCCAGATCCAGATCCTTGTCCTGCCCCCTGTCCTGTTCCTTGGCCCGATCCTCCACTTCCTTCACCTTCACCGGAAGATCCATCGCCACCTTCACCCTGCTCACCGCCTGCACCTTCTCCCAGTCCGGCTTGAGCCAGCGCTTCTGCGCTGCCTCCGCTGCTCCAGCTATCTGATACCGGCATGCCTGCAGCAGCCATCTGATCAGCCAGGCTTAACCCTTGGGACGCCAGTGCAGATGCCAGCTCAGATGCTGCCTTGGAGGCCGCTTCAGAACCATTTTTTGCTTCCGCTGCCTTTGCCAGCTCTTCTGCCAGCTTCTGCAGGGCTTCCTCCTGCTCCTGCGTAAGTCCCTTCTCCTGGAGCGCTTCAGCTGCTTTTTTCAGAGCCTCCTGAAGCTGTTCTGCCTGTTTCTTGGCTGCTTCTTCTGCAAACTTCTTCAGTTCATCCGACAGCTTGGATTTTTCTTCTGGGGACATTTGTTTAAGACCATCCGACAGCTTCTTCATGTCCTGCTTCATCTGCTGACTCTTTCCTTGCTGCAGGCTCTTTCCAGCTTGAGCGAGCTGAGGAAGATTCATCATTTTCTGTGCTAGCTCAGACAGGGATTTAGACTTCTCCTCCTGCTGCTTCGCTGTTTTCTCCATCTCTTTCATACTCTCTTCCAGCTTCTCCAGTGCTTTTTCAGGATCCTTCTGGGCAGAAAGCTGCTTTTTCAATGCTTCAATCTGCTCCTGAAGCTTCTTCTTGTCTTCCGGATTCTCCAGCTTATCCTGCATCTGTTCCGCCAGCTTTTCCGTTTCCTGAACCTGTTCCTTGATCCACTTTCGCTGCTCCTTGGCAGCCTCAACTTTTTGATCCATCGGATTCGGAATCCACATCAGAATCAGCAGAGCAGCCAGACCGGCACTGCAGATAATAATTGGCTTTTTCCGGCTGGGGGCAGGCATGCGCTCCTTGAGAGAAGATATAAATGAGCTGCCGTAGCTTTCTGCCTGCTGCCGCTGATATCGCACGGCCGGCGATTCATCATGCTGAAAAGATAGAGCGGTGACCATCATGTCACTCCGCTCGCCATCCTCCGGAGATTTGTCCATAGTAGCTGCAGCGTCCTTCAATGGCACACGCTGGAGCCATCCCCACAGCATTCCGCCGAGCAGACCTGCAGCCGGAATGATGAATGCCGCCGTTCTTAACCATGGAATCGGGAAGAAACGGCCTGCCAGCAGAAGCAGCATGGCCGCTGCCAGCCCGCCGGCAAATCCGTACAAGGCATAAGCCAACATTTTGAAGCCCTGCAGCCTCCGGCGTGCAGCATTGATGATCCGCAGTATGTTATCCATGAGGCCCACCCCCTTCTTTTTTTGCGATTGCGATTATGAACTAATTTCGTTATTCTCCCAAGGTTTCAACAGGCTTCTTGGTCTTCTGTCGTCCCAATCGCCCCCGTTTCACTGGACGAATCCGGCGTATGGCGATCCACAGGGCAATGACAATGACTACCGAGTAGACCAGTACAAACTCCAGCCACAGCTGAATCGGAGCTTTACTGTTAATCGTGCTGCCTCCGCTCATGAGAGAGAACACTTCCTTCGAGAACGTAGGCTCAAATATGCTGATCAGGGCACCCCCGGGATTCAACCCCAAAATATAGCCAACCCATGAATTCACAGGCGGAGTTGTCGCTCCACTCATCATATAGTTCCGCTGAACAATGCCCATAAAGAACAGGAACAGCAGGCCGGTTACGAGGAAAATAATCAAACCCACACCGTAGGTTACGATAATGGCTACAATGGTCCGCTTGAACAGGGTAGAGAACAATATGCCAAGCGAGCCAAGCAGCAGCATCACAAATAAGTAAAACAAGAACACCGATACCAGCTGCTTCGGCGAAATGCCTCCGTACAGAAATACTATACTGTAGACCGGCAGGGTCGCGAGTACAATCAGGGTCATAAAGCTGAGCGAGGAAACCAGCTTGCTCAGCACGATCGTGGCCGAGCTCTGCTGGGTTGTCAGCAGCATACTGAGCGTCTGCTTCTCCCGCTCGCTGCTGATCACACCCGCCGTCAATGCAGGCGCCATAAAGGCAATCAGCACCAGCTGGGCAAAGCTCAGTACATAAAACATCGTCCGACTCATGGACGGGTCAAAGCGCTGCTGGCCGCCGCGGCCCAGATATAAAAACATATAGATAAATGCCATGGCTACCGCACCCAGTGCCAGCACATACAGCAGCACCGACAGCATAGATTTCGGGGATCTCATCCGTAGACGAAACTCCTTATCCAGCACAGGGTTGATCCATTTTCTGCTCCAATTCATATTCATGCCGAAGGCCCCCCTTTCGTAATTTCAAGAAACACATCTTCCAGATTACTCTGCGCTTCCTGAAAGGATACGACAGGGATTCCCCAGGAAATAACCTGGCGGAGGAGCTCACTTTGCTGAGCATCATCCCCGCTGTAATGTACATGCACGCCCGTATTGTCGGACAATACAGAGCTGACGAACGGCTCATCACGCAGCTTTTCGGCCAAGCTGTTCTCCTGATCCAGGGTCCTGATATGAATGACTTTTTTGACCCGGAGACGGTTCTGGATGTCCGCTACCTTCCCCTGTGCAATCATCTCACCATGTTCAATGACGCCGATCTCATCCACCATCTCCGCAAGCTCAGGCAGAATGTGTGAAGAGATAATAATCGTCTTGCCCATCAGCTTCAGCTCTTTCAAAATTTCACGCATTTCAATCCGTGCCCGGGGATCCAGCCCCGATGCCGGCTCATCCAGGATCAGAACATCCGGATCATGTACCAGACAACGGGCGAGACACAGCCGCTGCTTCATGCCGCGGGACAAACTGTCCACATAGCTGTCGGCTTTGTTACTCAGATTCACAAGATCCAGCAGCTGGGGAATCAGTTTCTCACGGTCTGGCCGCGGTATGCCATAGCTCGCTCCATAAAAGTGAAGATATTCCGTGGCCTTCAGCTGATCGTACACTCCGAAGAAGTCAGGCATATATCCAATGCGTTTCCGGACTTCTTTCGGATAATCCGTCACTTCATATCCTCCCACCTTTGCCGTACCCGAGGTTGGCAGCGCAAGGGTTGCAAGAATGGACATCGTGGTGGATTTGCCGGCCCCGTTCGGCCCGACAAATCCGAACACGGTACCTTTTTCGATATCAAGACTGATATTTTTCAGCGCCTCAAATGTTCCATATTTTTTACTTAAGTTTCTGATTTCGATCATTTATTTCACTTCCCCCTTCAAGGACAGCTGCGGCAGTTGGAACATTCCCTGACTGGTCGAATTAATGCTAAAACGGATTCTGTTATCCACCACGTATCGCTCTGGATTTTCTTTCACCGTGAACACATTCTGATCCGCAGGCACAGGCTCCCATTCGCTGGTCTCCACATTCCAGATCTCCATCGTCATGGAATTGCCCAGTTTGACTCCCTTGATGGAAAACTCGGAATACTCCGCTTCGACGGCAGGCATGAGCGGGAACTCCATGACCACACTGCCCTGCCCCAATTCCACACCATGAGGGTAAATCATAAAATTAGGCGCATTTGCTTGCGTGACTTGCGGTGTAATGAAGCCGTATGGAATGTTAATGGCTCCATTTTGGCCCCATTGTATGTCTACAGGCTGGACCCAGAAATTCAGCTGGTCGCTCTCGATCGCTTTGCCTTTTAACGTATAGTTGGTCAGATCATCCTCACTCCATCCGAATATATAGGCGTTATTCATAAATACACCCGGCTGGTAGCTGTAGCTCTGTACAATCTGGCGTTCACGCGTATACTTATCGTTCATACCATTGGGTCCATACGGGTACAGCTGATCGCTCAAATTCCCGCTGACCTGCTTGATCAACTTTTTGTCTGTCGGAATATCAGCGGAACCGTCCTGAGGAATATCCCCCAGCAGGAAGGCTCTTCCTCCGACCACCAGTACGACCTGCTTGAGATCATTCAGTGTCTCATTTCTTACCTTGCCGACAACCTCACCCTTGTCATTAAGATCAACAACGACGGCCAGCTGACCGCGTTCCTGAGGAAGCGGATTGTCTGCTGACACCTTGGCGAGTGACCATTGCGGCATATCGCGCAGCTCAAGCGACGTCTGTCCGTTATCCATCCGAATAAAGCTCTTGTTCTCAGACAGTCCGCCGCCGAATCCACCGTTGTTTCTGTACGTTTTCAGATAGGTGTTTTCAGGGAATTCCAACTCATAATCTCCACTTCTCGGTGTGAAAAAAGCAGAAGCAGATGATGTCATTCCTTTGCCCTCACCGTCCAGTTCTATCACATTCAGGGTATGGGCCATTTCTTTGGTTTTGTCAGCAGACCCCACCACATAAACGGCAGCGCTCGCTACCACAGCGATTAGCGGAATCAGAAACCATGCCCATTCTCGTTTGTCCGCTTTTTTGAGAATAAAATACAGCAGCGGTGCGGCCACAACGGCATAAATGATCAGCATCCACAGCAGCATCGGGAAGGATGGCATTTTAATAGAAGGAAAATAATCCAGTGCATAGCTCAGGCTGTCCATCATAGATCCGCCATAGTAGCCGTTATTCGTCATGGGCAGTTCATTGCGAAGCAGGGAAGCCCAGGCCGCAGGATGTCCTGCCCAGGAGTTAACAGGCTCCATGCTGACATCGTAGGCTGCATACCATACCTTGCCGAGATCCGCCTTGCGGTAAGCAAACAGCGGCGCATCCGATGTCATGCTCTCCACTACCGTTCCTTCTGCCGGGGTTCCTGTGGATATGGTAAAGTTCCCGTCCAGATTTAACGCCTTGCCGCCAAGCTTCTCCAGTTCCGGCATTTCGGTCACTTCCGATGTTCCGTTCGACTGCAGCGGCGCGATATCAGCAAAAGGCGCGGCCGTCTTGCTGTAACCGGCTCCCCCGGCCAGCACCAGTGTACCGCCTGATCTCACCCAGCTTTTAACCGCATCCTGCTGCGGCTGGGAAAGCGTATCTGAAGCAAAATTGTTGATGACCAGCACGTCGAGACCGTCCATGAGCATCGCGTCATCATACATATTTTCTGCTCTCAGCGGAATTTTCAACAGATTGCTGCCTTTGCCGTTCAGTGTACTCAGAAAGTTCATCGTATCCGGATCATCGGATAGAACGCCGACCATTCCGCTCGACACCGCTGATTTACTCACATATTTCTTGCCGCCTACAAAAGGGACTGGCTTCCCTTTACGGTAAGAATCTTCATAAAATGAAATCTCATTGTTGTCCTTGTTGTAGGAGTTGCCCGGGATCCCGATTGTCACTTCCTTCTCCGTATCCTTGGGGAGATCCACTCGCTGGACATACGAAGCCTCTTCGCCCATTCCATTATTGTTTTGAATACGTATGACGATATCTCCAGTTAAATCCTCACTGCTTTTGAGCACCAGCTTGAGCGGATTCCAGGTTCCCTGTTTGATCCACCCGCCGCCGTAGCCAATTTCCATCTTCAATTCAATCTCAGGTCCGTCGGCAAATGCAGTACCCTGCAGCGGATACGGCAGTGCCGATACCATCAGGATGACTGCCAGCAGCAGCATCCCGCCTGTTCTCTTCATCAATGACAACAAAATAATGATTCCCCTCTCTCACAAATTGACGCTTTATTCCATTATGCAGGTACCAGCTTTTCAAGCCGGCTTCACCCTTATGGTATTAATGACGAGTGTTCTTACTTAAAAGTTTGCTTTGATGTGTGTTATGTAAAAAATAAATGTGGAGCCGCAGCATATGAAAACACCCCGCTCCTCAAAAACAGGAGCGGGGTGTCATGCTGCTAAAATACGACCGTCTTGTTGTGATGCACCAGAATGCGGTCTTCAATATGCCATTTCACAGCTCTGGCCAGCACCACACGTTCAATGGTGCGGCCAATCCGCTTCAGCTCGGCCACCTCATCGCGATGGCTGACCCGCTGTACGTCCTGTTCGATAATCGGTCCGCCGTCCAGCTCCTCTGTGACATAGTGAGCAGTAGCACCGATAATTTTGACGCCGCGGTTGTAGGCTTGTGCATAAGGTTTCCCGCCCACAAATGCCGGAAGGAAAGAGTGATGAATATTGATGATCCGGTTGCGATAATGCTTGATAAACAGCGGCGAGATGATCTGCATATAGCGGGCAAGAATGATTACGTCGATATCGTCACCGATGACTTCCAGCTGTCTTCTCTCCGCCTCCGGCTTGGTATCGGCCGTCACCGGAATATGGTGGTACGGAATCCCGAACGATTCCACATACTCCTTCATATCCGTATGATTGCTGACCACCATCGCAATATCGGCATCCAGGTCGCCTGCCTGCCACTGCCACAGCAGCTCCACCAGACAGTGATCCTCTTTGGATACAAAAATGGCCAGACGTTTCTTGCGGGCCGTATTGTAGATATTCCATTCCATGTTGAATGTTTCAGCCACTTCGGTAAAAGACGACTCCAGTTCCGGCAGCTTATGGGCAAGCTCAGGCAGGTCGAATTCGACGCGCATAAAAAACATGCCTCCCGCCGGATCCATCGTATATTGATCCGACTGCACAATGTTCGCTCCATGCTCATGCAGGAAGCGGGATACCGCTGCTACGATGCCTGGTCCATCTGGACATGCGATGAGCATGCGGGCCCGGTCCTGATGCTCAGGCGCGGACTGAAGATTTTTGTTGATGTGAATATCCATGTGCTGTGTGCTCCTTCTATATGTTTCTTCTATAATTATTCTGAGAGGACTTACTTTCCTTGTCCGGCCAGCCAAGCGATGATGCGCTGGTTGATCCCTTCCTCGCTCAGATCCGGGAGCAGACCCGCGCCGGTTACGAGATCGTAGAGGCGCTCCATCGGCTCACGGGGATCTGCCTTTTTGGCTTTGGCATCCGTTTTCAGTACATTCCATGTGTCCAGCACGAACTTACGTCCTTCGATGCCCTGACCGGCGAAGAATGCTGCGAGTTCCTGCACCTGGGGCAGAAACTCGGAACCGAAACGTTCCTCTACATTGCCGCGCAGAAGCGCAATCTCTATTTCATACATCGGACGCTGTGTTTTGGCATCTTTACCGATCCATGGCGTCTCCAGAATGAATGGACGTCCCTGCAGCCGTTCATGATGAACCACTTTCTGGATGGCATCATACCCGATCCAGCCTGTACCCAGCGGCGTATGACGGTCTTTGGCTGCGCCGCGCGGATTCTTGCTGTCATTCAAGTGAACTACCGTGAGCCGGTCCAGTCCAATCCATCGGTCAAACTCGTCCAGGACGCCATCGAGATCTTCAACGATGTCATAACCTGCATCGTGGACGTGACAGGTATCCAAACAAATCGCCAGACGGTCATTATATTTTACTTTGTCAATAATTTGGGCGATCTCTTCGAAACTGCGGCCCATTTCCGTGCCTTTGCCGGCCATGGTTTCAAGCGCAATCTTGACTTCCGTCTCACCCGTGCCCCCGAGCACTTCATTGAGACCTTCCGCGATCCGTCCGATTCCGTATTCGGCATCCTTATCTGTAAAGGCACCGGGATGCAGCACGATGTTCTTCACACCGACAGCATGTGTCCGGCGGATCTCTTCCTGGAGGAAACTGACCGCAAGCTCGTACGTGTTAGGCTTGTACGAACCGAGATTAATAATGTAAGGTGCATGGACCACTATTTCTTCGATACCACACTCCTGCATCAGGCCTTTGCCCTCTTCCAGAAACATACTCTCGATCGGCTTGCGCCGTGTGTTCTGCGGTGCACCGGTATATATCATAAACGAGCTGGAGCCATAAGATTTGGCCTCCTCAGCCGCTGTCAGCAGCCCTTGTCCGGAGAAGGACACGTGGGAACCGATTTTCAGCATATGTTGCATCCCCCTTATTTCACACAATTATCACCTATTTTAGCCTGAAAGCTGAAATAAATCTAGAAATGCGATATAATTCTTAACAAAGGTTATCGTGGACTTGAATTCATAGAGGTGATATATACAATGCTGAACACTGCACCGGTATTCCGGTTTCTCACCACCACTGCACCGCCATCATGGTTTATGAATTCCATCGCCTTCTGGGGCTGGGTCATGCTGGGCGTGATGTGCATCGGCGGATTTTTTATGTTCCGCAAATTTTTGAAGGTGCTGCCCAAGGCGGACGGGAAGTCCAAGCTGGACTGGCAGAACTATTGGGTAGAACGAAGCAGGCCGCTCTGGAATGATGAGTCTAAAGCATTCTTGAATGAACTGGTTCAGCCCGTACCGGGTCCCTTCCGGGACATCGCCAAGCACTCCATCGCTGCTGAAATCGGCAAAATCGCCGTGGAAAGCGGTGCACATGAAGTCAATAGAGACCACTGCATCAAGGGATATATCGTCGCTACCCCGCGCCGGGATTACAAATTCCTGATGAGCTTCCTGCAGAAAAAAGGAATTGATTACGCGCCTTATCAGCACTTGCTCAATAAATAACGCATGAAGACCGCTGGCCCGAGAATGGGACAGCGGTCTTTTGTTGTTGTGCTCGTCCATTACGAGGCCCTGAAGGTATATTGGCCGCCTGCAATGACAAATACATCGCCTTCCTCCAGCGGATAATCCTTATAAGCAATCATCGGCTCTCCCTTTAGCAGCGTTCCATTCTTGGATCCCAGGTCTTTGATTCTGTACCCTTCCGGACTCCGGAACAGCTCGACATGAGCACGTGATATGCCCGATGAGGCAGCGACATACTGCGCCACTTCCTCCGAGCGTCCAATAATGAAATGAGCCTGACGCAGTTCAACGCGCTCGTGTTCCCGCTGGGAAGGCAGCGAGACTTCCAGGTACGGAGAAGGCTTGTGTTGCAGCGAAGTCATAGATCCAGCACCCGGTTCACGCTGAGGTTGAAGCAAAACCGTGCCAGCATCTGCTGGAGCAAAAGCTGATGCAATCTCTGTATTCACGCTGTAATGATCTCCCTGCCTGCGGAAAGAATCACCTGCCTGGGAGTCGGATGCTTCCACGTCATCATGCTGTGATGGAGGAAAGCCCCATCTCCAGTTCTCTTTCGAAAGATCTGATGAATCACGATGAGCGGAAACCGGAGTTGAAGACGGTGAAGATCCGGCCCGGTTCGACAGCAGTCCGGTAAGTCTCTCCATCTGAAAACGGAATTTCCCGGACCTGGCTTCCTGAAAATCCAGTGATCCTGAATCCTCGTCAGCTATTTTCTGCGGACGTGTGAACACGGACGCTGCATGCCTCATCTTTCCCTTCCAGCCCAAGAAGGATATCACACCCACGACGACGGATGCTGCAGCAGAAATCATCATGGCAGCCGTACCTGGAGAGCTCATATATAGAAAGCGCCAGATAGCTGCCATTCCTAACAGACCACCCAGAAGCCAATATATCCTCGCAGGTGATTCTTCGCCCTCTTCCTCCAGTTCCCCTAAAGCATCACCACCCCAATCGTCATCCAGGTTCTCAGGCGGAGGGAACCATCCTCTGTTATGATGTGATGGTTTTGCAGGGATTTCCGTCTGGATCGTATGAAGCTGGAATGGCGGCGTGGAACCACTTCGCACGTTATCTTGATTCAGCACGGAATCCGTGCTAACTGCTTCCTTTGGTTGTATATGAGGTGGCTGGACATGTTTCTGGGCTCCACGCTGCGGCTGCATATGCTGTGGCTGGACATGCTCTGGTTGGGGATGGTGCGCTTTCGCAGTGTTCGGGATGATATCCCCATCATCCTCTGCCATCAATTCCAGCAATAACGTCTTCAAACCGCCGAGGTTGAAGTCCTCACGGCCGCAGAACTGTATCAACGTCTGAATACCGTTTCCCTTGAGTTCCCGTATGGAAGTCAGAAGCCTAGTCAGCAGGTCCCTGATGCCAGAACCAAGCCCTTGATCTCCCAGGGATGCACCTTGTACCAGTGGAAGATACGTCAAGTAAACCATACCGGATTGAATAGAACCTTCCATGAACATATAATTTTCATCCAGAATATACTGCTCTGCTCTAAGCAAATATTTTGAACTGTCTTCCAGGGTCGTGATCACCTGAAGCAGCAGGGCATAACATTCAGTCAGACTGAGCTTTTCGGTTTTCAGCGCTTGAGCTAACATTTTTTTGCCCGTAATATTGTATTCCAGCGTAATATTGAAATCCATCTCCTTGAGAAACAAGGGCAGGAAATGAGGCATCTTTACGGCACGGATCATCCCCATTTGAACCTCGCTGATCTCGGATCTGTCCAGTCTCTCTTCCCTGCAGAGTACCATAAACGTCCCATTATCTTGAACAAAGTCACGTGTCAGTCCGAACACGGGCTGTTCCCTCCTACATCTGATAAAAATAAGTCCAGATCATTCCCGGCACCACGGCAAGCATAAAAGGAAAGCGAAGATGTTCCTTTTTGTTATGTTTCCATGATGCCATGCTTTTGAACATGAACATACCGAACGTATGCAGCGCTGCTGTCCTCAGCCGTTTTAAGGTTTCTTTCCGCCATAACAGGATCAGCATGCCGATCATACCTGCACACAGTACGGAATAAAACAGCGCTTGTATAGTGAACCAGGCTCCGCACCAGGCCCCGATCCCACCGAACAGCTTCACATCCCCTGCACCTACAGCACCTGCTATATACATGATCAGTACAATCCCGAAGCCTGCAGCCATCCCTTTCAAGGAGAACAACAAGCCTTCCAAACCTCCCGAAACTCCGAAAAAAACCAGGCCAGCCAAAACAGCCGGAAGTGTTAACATATTGGGTATTTTCATATATCGAATATCTGTTACCAAAGCTGCGCTCAAAAATACGGCGCATATGATATGAGCGGCAATCACTTCATCCCCCCTGACATGCCAAGTACTCTTGCGCATTATGATCTTTCCACTACCGTAAACATCACTTCCATCCGCTGGCCGTCCGCCGTTTCAATGACGAACGGCCAGGTTCCCGGTGTTGTATTGAAACCGACATTCCATTCCCACTCGATATACCCTTCCGAATCTGCAGTGTGCCATCCCAGATATTTTGCCGAGCTTTTGCCGGATTTGTAGTACACGGACAGCTGGGCTGAAACCCCGGGATCCACTTTCACCTTCACTTTTGCCTGCTTGCTGGCAACAGCGGGATCCGGTTTCTCCAGCAGTTCAATAATGCCGTGATTTTCACCAGTCTGGCTTCCGCCTCCGCTACCTCCTTCACCTGTGTCCCCGATCCATAGCCGTTCTTGTGACTTGGCCTGGAGTACCAGTTTTCGATTTACAAAAGGTACCCGGATGGGCAGTTCATAACTAACCTCCAGCCCGAAATAGGGGTGTTCACCGGTCTTCAGATTTGGAATGGATATATTGGAGACATGAATTCGATCGTAGTCCAGCAGACCGCCTGGAATAAAAGGCTTTAACAGCGGTTTGATGACAGGATCAAGCACAGCCTCTGCCGCTTGATTCTTCAATTCCTGCAGAGGTTCATCCCCTGCTGCTGCAGCATCCTGAACCCATTGATTAACCGGGGCAGGCAGCGAAGCGCTGTAGCGTGCTGCCCAATCCTGCAGCGAAAGCTTCGGAATTTCCCAATGGGTGGACCGGGGTTCCTCCGATTGCTGTCCTGACGAATTTCCCCCACGGCTATCCGAGCGCTGGATGGCCAGCGATACAGGATAGATATGGGCTGACACGGTTTTTACACTGTCAGAAACCATACTCTGAAGCGCGGTCGAAATTAAAGTCATCTGAACGATATAAATTAAAAAGATGACAAAGAACATAAACAGAGGGAGCACGATGGATGCCTCCACCACCATACTGCCACGCTCACCGTCCTGACCCGCAGAACGCTGCCGCTGCTCTATGCTTGAATCGTGAGACGACTTCCTCTTCATGATTAAAATCTCCTAATAAGAAAAGTCCGCTTTACGGGTTACGATATACTTGCTGCCCTGGACCTCATCGCTTCCACTTTGAAATACACTGCCCAGCGACTTCGTGACTCCAGGCAGAAACCACAGATTCATAGCGAACACAACTTGACTTGATGCGTATGTGCCCCTTTCTGCCGGATTAATGCCTGTATTGAATTCAATGAGAGCAAGCATCCGTGACATTTTTTTCTCCTTGCTTCCGTGCAGTAATAAAAAAATACGCAGATGATCTCGATATGTAATCGTTACTGGAACGTACTTGGAGAATTCAATGCTTCCTTTCTCACACAGTGTAATCATGTCTTCAATAGCTTTCTCAATACCGTACAGAATAGCAGATGCCAAAATGAGCAGCGGATTTCCCATCTTGCTGTTCACTACAAACCCTTCCATCGTACGGATCGCAAGACGGGATGCAAAGATCTCGCCATAAGCTGCAGCGATATTCGCTGTGGGATTGTGAAAGCCGTACAGAATATACTCCACTTCCTGATCCTTAACCTGCAGCTGATCTCCCAAGGAACCGGAAGCCGAAGAATTTCCGTTTCCCGCTAAACCAGATAACCGGGTAATATCAAAATGCTGAAAATAATGAACCGCATATTCATTCTGAAACAGCTCGTCACGCACGCCTCCCAGCAGACTGCTCATGGAACCAAAGATGCCATCCATGCTGTCCATGGAAGATTTACCGCTGTCATATGGATCACTATCCCATTCCTTGCCGCTTGGAGAACCGCTATCTGCCGCATTGAAGGACAAACTTTCTTCATAATAACCCTGAAGTTCTTTGAATTGCTGCAGTGCCTGACTGTAATTTTTATCTCCGCTGCGGATGCTCTCCATCACTTTCGCAGCTTCCTTCAGCTTGATCTGTGCTTTCTTTTCCGTCTCTTTACGTTCATGATCCGATGTACGAAACTGCTCCAGAGCCGCCTGCTGACGATCCAGAATATTCCCTGCACCCGCCGCTCCATACTTTGAAATGTAGTCTTCTATCCCTTGGCTGGCTGATAGAACAGTCGATTCCATCCCCGCCCCGCCCATTGAAGAAACCAGTGCGCTCAATTGATGATGAATGGAAGAACTGCTGGAGGTTTGCCTCGATATCTCAACTTGAAAGCCGTTCATGAATGTATCTGAGTGAATCAGTTTTTCGGCCTGCTTACGGATCGACTGAATCATTTCTGCATCTCCCAGACTGCTGTTATCCGAGCCCGGTACCGGATGACTTGTGACCTGATCGTAGCCTCCGTTCGTGGAACGGGTTTCGACTTCCTGAATCACCTTCTTCATGTCTTCATTCAGCGTACGAGCTTTTTCCAAGTGCTCCTCTGCCTCCTGCAGCAGCTTCTCCTGCTTCCTGCGCAAGCTGTCTGCTTGTCCCGAAATGACAGAGCGAAGGGACGATACGCTATCCAGATAATCGTTGATCAGGCCGGTATACTGCTTCTCCTCATCCTCGGCCCGAGAAGCATCCTCCAGGGATTTATCGAGATAATCATTATATTGTGCTGCAGCATCTGCTGCAGTTTCAATGCCCCCTCCAAGACTCTCATCTTCGATACCACTTCCGGGAGGCTGCATAATAACCTTCGGGAAAGGCAGAGCAAGCTTGCCGGCTTCTCGCTGCTTCTCCAGCATGTCATCCAGCGCCTTCTCCCTCTGATCATAAAGTTTTCGAAGCTTTTTCAGAACATCCACCGTATTTGAGGTTTCCTTCATGGATTGAGACAGAGGCTTGAACTTGCTGATCAACTCCAGTGTAAAATCAATAGGTGCCTTATATTTCATCTCCTCACTGATCTGCCGATTAAATATTTCATAAGTTCCAAGCGGACGCTGGAGTTCAAGCCCGGAGCTGTCCAGATGCAGGGGCAGCAGCTTGAAAGCATCCCCTCTCTCTCCCGGCTTCAAACTTTCGTTCAGTGTCTTCCCCATAATGAGATCTCCGCTTGTCTCGCCAAATGCATACAGGCCATATTCCTGCTGAAGCTGCTGATCGTAAGCAGACATTACCGAACGGACAGCCGCATGCGTGAGACGCTCACTCTGCACCTTCATGGCCGCGATCCGTGCATAATCGATGAAGACAGCCACAAACATAAACACGACCGACAGGGCAATGATCAAAAAAATCGATACTGCACCGTCTTCCCCGGTTCCCGCACTGCGTCCGCTGTCCAAAGCTTTCCGCTTCATCACAAAGTGGCTATCATACTTCTTCACTGTGTTTTCCCTCCATATTGTCCAAGAACCTTCGAAGCAGCTGCAGGATTGGTTCCTCCTGAACCAGACTTCGAAAATTTGGATCCGTAGTAACGCATCAGCTCCACGGTTCTAATAAACTCTACGGGGTCTACGATCACAGACTGGGAAAGAGTCGTCAGCTTCATACCCCCAGGTATAGCCCTGTCCAGCGGAGAGATCACCTGCGGCCAAGACAGCTGCGTATAGACACGGCGGATGAACAGCTGATGGTCGTAACGCATCTCCCCATTCATACCGGATGGAACGGCCAGGGCAGCTTTGGACATTTTCACCTGTGCCAGGTCTCCTTCTGAGAAAGATCCGCCTGGAAGCTGCAAAGAATTCCCGCCTTTCCCGTTGTTCAGCCCAAACAGACCTGAGATTAAATGATCATCCGTCAATCTCCAATACAACCCGTCATATAAGCCTGGAACGACGCTTCCGCTGACAGCTTCCTTATGACTGTTATCCCAGATGAACGAGGAACGCTCCGAAACGGCGGATGAAGCCTGAAGCAGAAACGATTTTTGATACAGGTAGAGACACATAAAAAGCAGCAGCGATACCGTAATCAGCACAATCGGCAGGACAAGAGAGGCTTCAATCGTGAAGTTCCCCTCCTGACGATTCCACACCGGACGCCTACTTAAGAAATTCTTGGCTCTTTTGATTAACATTGCCGAGGAGGCTGTTCACAAGCGCAGTAATCTGATTCTTGAACAGCAGTGCAATAATCAGAATAACAACAATAATCAGAATAACCTCGAGAGTTCCAAGACCTTCTTCATCCTTCCAAAAACTCTTCACCTGATTGCGAATATACGTTAACATCATCATCCAACCCTTCTACATGTTTATCATCATTAATGCAGGGGTCCCGATCAGTACCAGAACCACCATGAAAATTACTACCATAGGAAATACCAGCTTTGATGATGCTTGTTCCCCCCGTGTACGAGCGATCGCTTTACGCTTTTCCCACAGCACGCGGGACAAGTCCCGCAGCGCCAGTACAAAATCATTGCCGCCTCGCCTGAAATTTAACAGCACCGTGGTCGTAAAGATCGATACTTCCTGCACCGAACAGCGTTTGCTGAATTGTTCGAAAGCCTGCTGAAAGGAGTGACCTCCTTCCCATTCTGCAATCATGTTCTTCAATTCACCATATAATGGGTGACTGTCTTCCTTCTTGCGATGACAGCAGTGCACCAGTGCTTTTTGAACGGTCTCTCCAGCGCCTACAAGCAGTACCATCTTGTTCAGAAGCTCTGGCAGTTCCATAACCATTTCCTGTTCACGAACCATGACTTTCCGCTCAAGATCTTTGATAAAAGAAAATGGCAGCACAACAGCTAGCGCGAGGCCGCCTAAGATCCCTATGGTCTGTCCTGTCATCAGTGTCAGTGTGCAGCCGGCTGCCAGGGTGAGCCACCCATACAATAAAGCTTCAGCTATAAAAAGAAGCGTCATTTCCTGAATAAGCCGCATCCCGTAAATCTTCTGCACCGACCGCTCAATCCGAAAATACAGAACTGGAAACTGGTGAAGCAGCCTGCTGCGTTCCAGGATCAGCAGCAGCGGAGAGGCCCATCGCTGAAGCCTGACCCCCTCCATCTGAATTCGCCGCCACGCCCTGTATCGTCCGGCGCTGCGGTAATTCAGCACCACCCAGCCACCCACAAGCAGAATTACCACCACGCCGCACACACCTCTGAGCATTTCCAGCTCACCTCCTCCTATACTCGGATATTCATCATTTTGGAGATCCAGAAAAAACATCCTGTCAGGGTACCCAAGGCTAACGTGGAAATGACAATTCCCGCCCCGCTTTCATGCATGGGCTTCATATAGTCACCGGCTGTAAAGTTCATAAACAGCAGCAAGAGAAACGGGGCCGCCAGCAGTGCCTTGGACTCGAATTTCTTCTGTGCCACCATTACAGAAATCTCCTGCTGAATATCCAGCTTCTCTCCGATAACCGAGGACGTTCGCCGGATGACCTCCACCAGATCTCCCCCGGTTCGTTTGCACGTCGTGAACACATCTGCAAAATTGGATATATCCTCAATCCCTGCCCGGCTGGCGAAATCCTGCAGAGCCGACTCCACCGGCTCTCCAATTTCAAGCCTTGTTGTAATCACACGGATCTCAAAAATCATGTCGTTCTCCCTCCCGGGATGCAGGAGCATCAGATCCGACGCCGCATCCTTAAACCCGTTCTCGACGGACCGGCCTGCAGACATCGAGGAGGACAGGGAATAAAGTGCGTGTTTAAAATAAAGATTCAAGGCAGATCTTCTGCGAAGAAGCAGATGATTCTGCACAAAGCGCGGCACGATCAATCCTCCTAGGGCGATCAGCAAAGATAAAATCATATTCTGATAAAACAAATATCCCATTCCGAAAAACAGAAGCATGCCGGCAGCTGCCGAAAACCATCGCTGTATCCTGGACAATTCATACACCCTGTAATCCGGAAGCGCCGCTTTCTTGAGTATCTTATCCTGTGGTTTCAATGTCTTCGACCTCCTGAAGCGACCATTCCGTGATTCCGGCCATTTGAAGTTTGGAAATATTCGTAAGACGGTTCCCGCAGGGCTCAAGACTGCCTAGCACCTTTCCTTCACGCTCTCCGTGCTCCACAAAGCGGTAAAGCGAATGAATCCGCACTTCTCCTTCGTGGATCCCCGTCACCTCGCTGATCTCTGTCACACGGCGGGACCGGTCACGCAGTCTGGACAGATGCACGAAAATATCAATCGCCGAGCTGATCTGCTGCCTCACCACCGGGACCGGCAGGTCTGCTCCACTAAGCACCATCGTCTCCAGACGGCTGATCATATCCTTCGTACTATTGCTGTGACCGGTGGACAGAGATCCGTCATGGCCGGTGTTCATCGCCTGCAGCATATCCAGCGCCTCACTTCCCCGGACCTCCCCCACAATAATGCGGTTGGGTCTCATGCGAAGAGATGAGCGGATAAGATCACGGATCGAGATCTCACCACGGCCTTCCGTGTTTGCATTTCTCGTCTCCAGTGAGACCAGATTCGGTACGGTTGCAATGTTCAGTTCAGCAGAATCCTCAATTGTAATCACACGTTCATCCGGCGGAATGAACTGGGATAAGGCATTGAGGAATGTGGTCTTCCCGGATCCCGTACCGCCGCTGATGAAGATGTTGTATTTCCCCTTCACCAGGACCCGGAGCAGATCCGCTGTCTCAGGGGTGAGCGCCCCCCTGCCCACCAGCTGGTCCATCGTCATCGGCGATTCCGGAAATTTTCGAATCGTCATTGTCGGACCTTTCAAGGCAATCGGCGGAAGAACAATGTTCACACGTGAACCGTCTCCAAGCCTGGCATCCACAATCGGTGAAGATTCATTCACGACCCGGTTCACCGAACCAACGACGCTCTGAATGATATCCTCCAGACGGCTTCGGGATTCAAACTGGACATCCAGGCGCTTCACTTCGCCTTCCTGCTCAATAAACACTTCCTGGTGGCTGTTGATCATAATTTCCGTAATGGTGGGATTGTCCACCAAGGGTTGAAGTACATCCAGTCCGCGAAAGGAATCGAACACTCTGCGAATCAGCCTGCGTTTATCTGCAGCCGTGAAAGCAGCCAGCTCCTTGCGCCGCCAGGCAGATTCCTCAATATACTGCATCAGCTCACGGTTTCCGACAGCAGCGGACATGTCGAGTCCCGAACGCACTTCATTACGCAATGCTTGAAACAGGTCTTCATCATGCATAAGCCTGATCTCCGGCATGTTGGTTTACAAATGGAGCGGTTTTCTCATTTTGTTCTGATAAAGAACGCCACAGCTTCAAAATCTCCCGCTGAAATACCGGAGAATAGAGCGGCTGCTGAAATGGATGTCCCCCGTCCCAGGAGGCGATATACGGCAGATCGTAGTCCACCCGGATATCGCTGTGTGGAGAAGGCGTACCGGTATACGCGTTCCGGACAAATCTGCTTTTGCCCATGAGAGGAGACCAGGAATCCGGATTCACGCCTTCCAAATAATCCAGCCAACTGGCGGTCTTAAACATTTCGGCCGGATCGTTCCTCAGAATCCAGAGCAGAACATCAGAATGTTCCAGAACTGCCCGGAATGGTGCACTATGAGGAACATCGCTGTCTACGATCACATAGTCATAACGACCCGTTTCCCGGATTCGCTGGATAAGAGCCTTCGTATCCTCCTGCGTCAGTTCCAGCAGTTCTTTCAACAGCGTACCTGAGACAAAACCATCGCATTTCAGCGGTTCTTTCCATTGGATATAACGGTTAATGTCGATCGGCTCTCCGGTCTCCTGCAGTACTTTAAGATCATACAGAAGCCGGGAAAAAAACTCTGTCCCCTTATGTCCGCTCCCTTCCTGCAGCAGGACAGTGCTGGAATTCACCGACTCCAGATTGAGATAAAACACCTTGTATCCCTGTTCAGCCAGCAGCCGGGAGAGGTTCATGGCTATCACCGTCTTGCCGCTGCGTCCTATTGCCGACACCAGAGCGATCACTCGTGTTCCTTCTTTATCCAGATTCCCTGTTCCTCGCGATACAGCGAGAGCCATCCAGGATTCCAGAAGCTGCGGAAGCGGCTGGTATTTCGCCATTGTGACCAGATGTTCCACTTCAGGCTTCTCGCCTCCCTCACTGAGGTAGACCCATGGTTCACCAGAAGACGGGCCGCTCAGCCAGACCTCCAGCATGTCTTTATCCAATACAATGAGATCATGGTTCAACCCTCTGACCCTGTACTCAGCCAGCGCTTCCACGCGGGTAAAAGCTGTAATGTGAAGCCGTGTCCCGTACTCGCTTCCTTGAATATAGTGAAGCAGCGGCTCCACATAATGGGGATCCTGGACTGCGAGCACCAGTCTTACCGGATGCATACCGCATTCTCCCTTTCTCAAGACAACGCAAAAAAGCACCGTCCAAACTGCCGGTAAAAGGCGGTTTATGGAACGGTGCTTCCGTTGTCTTGTTATATTTTTACATAGAATACCACACAGCTTTACGACTCGGCAAGCCCTAAATTATTCACCTTCAAGAACATCCCATTCCCTTGCCAAAATAATAAAAACAAGACATAATGAATTCGCCGGGAACAAATGTTCCTGAAGCAGTCAGCCTTATATAATATACAGCTATAAAGGCGGCTCCTACATATAAAAACCCTTACATCCCAGAGAGGAGAAGCAACATGACAAAATCACGCCTGTTATCCGCCCTGCTCACAAGTATGCTGCTGTTATCCGGATGCAGTACAAGTCCGTCTCATCCTGCTGCAAGTCCGGATACATCCAGCAGCACTTTCAATACGGAAACATCCCCCCGCACATATGAAACCGATGAACTGGATTTACCCAGAACCAAGGTTACGCTGGTCAAAGCCATCGACGGCGATACGATCAGCGTGAAATGGCAGGGTAATACGGAAAATGTCCGTTTTCTGCTGATCGATACGCCAGAGACCAAACATCCACGCCTGGGTGTTCAACCATTCGGACCGGAGGCAAAAGCATTCACTGCCAAGGTGGTGGAAGAAGCCAAAACGCTGGAACTGGAGTTTGATATCGGGCCAAACCGCGATAAATATGGCCGGCTGCTGGCCTATGTTTATGCCGACGGCATCATGGTTCAGGAAGAACTGCTGAAAGAAGGACTGGCCCGAGTAGCTTATATCTATCCGCCGAATGTCCGGTATGTCGATAAGTTCAACGATCTTCAGCAGGACAGCCGATCTCAGCAAGCCGGAATCTGGAGTGTAGAAAACTATGCACAGGAAGATGGATTTCATCCGGATCAAACAAATGAAGAACATCCTTCTGAAGCTCCTGCTGCATCCAACGGATCTCCTGACAGACAGAACAATTCACCACCCAAGGGCTGCAGCATTAAAGGGAATATCAATGCAAAGGGTGAAAAAATATATCATACCCCGGCGTCCCCTTACTACGAGCGAACCGTGCCGGAGGAATGGTTCTGCAATGAGCAGGAGGCTGTAAAGTCCGGATTCCGTGCGCCCAAGCGATAACATTTTATAAAAAGCGGCTGCGAATTTCAGGTGTAGGAATCATGCACTCCTGATCCTTTCCAAACCAGCGGTAGCGGTTGTTAGCGATCCACTGATACAGGGCATCCCGCAGAAAACGCGGGATCAGGATTCCCCCGTACCACAGGGACCAGGGCATCGGCAAATGTCGGGAGATCCGGAGAGCGGCTGCGGATTCGGTATAATAACGGTTTTTCTCCAGTACCACTACCGTGTTATTCAATTCCTGAGGCAGGCCGTTCTGCCGTAAAAGCTCCTGTCCAATCTCCGACTGTTGGGAAGCAAATCGAAAGATTCCTGCTGGATCCCGCTGAATGATAAATCTTGTTAGCCCATGGCACATATGACAAACCCCATCAATCAGAACAATAACATACTCTTCGTGCGGCTGTGCCGCGCTTTTGTCCGAACCCATCATAATCCTCTCCCAAATACACAAAAAAGCGCAGAAGCTGCCCTCTGCGCTGTATTTGTGATGTATTCAATTACTCTGCAGCCGCCTTGCTCAGCCATTCTCTCTCTTTCATCTGATTATCAAAATCAGCAGAGAACTTCTCCATACATTTGCAAATAAAATCTTTGCGGCATATCGGACATGGCGTCTTGCCCAGACGGCTGACATTTGTCAGCTTCCATTCCGGATTACGGCTGTAGAACATACGGCAATCGGTTCCGTCTGCCAGGTTAACAATAAATTCGTAAAGGCCATCCTTATCATTGCTTCCGGCCTTGGTCACATTCTTAATCTGCGGTCTGTATGGCATGATAATCACCCGTTTATCTTAAATTTCGTTAAATGACTCTTTGTACTTTACGGTACTTAGTCATATTAAAGAATTTTAAAGGCGATGTCAACCAACGAGACAGCCGGGAGGGATCCAAAGTCATTCCCTAGACAATATTCAATTCCACATCAATGTTGCCTCGTGTGGCTTTGGAGTATGGACAGAAATCATGAGCTTTCTTCGCCAGATCTTCTGCTTGGCTGCGCTCAAGGCCTGGCATTTCAATATTCAGCTTCACGCTGAGCTTAAAACCGCCATCACTGTCGTCTTTCCCGATCAGGACTTGAGAGTGAACGGTCACATTGTCTACCTTGACGCCTTCCTTGCGGGCGATATTGGCCAGGGCACTTTCATAGCATGCGCCATATCCTGCAGCAAACAGCTGCTCAGGGTTTGTACCTTCCGCGCCAGAGCCGCCCAGTTCTTTAGGCATCGTAAGATTATGTTTCAGAACACCGTCAGAGGATTCGATGGATCCATTTCGTCCGCCTTTTACTTTCACGTCAGCTGTATACAATGGTTGCATATGTTGTCATCTCCCTTGTCTTATTTTCATTCACACTTTCACTTAAACGTCTCACAAAAAATGAAACGGTTTAATCCGTCCCTAGTTTTTCCCAAAGCGCTAAATGTCATCACTGAAAATAAAAAAACAACCTTCTGCATGAAAGCAAAAGGTTGTTTTATCATTCATTAATGCGGTAGAGAGGACTCGAACCTCCACGGGTATACACCCACTACCCCCTCAAGATAGCGTGTCTGCCATTCCACCACTACCGCATAATAAGAAATGTTCAACAAGAGAACATTCCCTATTATATAGAGCAATGATTAAAATGTAAAGCTGATTTTTATTCCAGGATTTCCAGACCTGCATTTTGCTCTCAGTGTTTGTTTTTTTTCATTTTACGATATTCGGTAAATTCCACATATTCCTGAATAAACTGCTTTTCTTCGTCCGTAAGCGTGGATGTGCGGCTCTGTTCTCCGCCTTCGTTCATACTATAATCTTCTCGAATCTCCATAATGCTGGAGGAGGGGTTTCCCCGGCCTACAATAAGCCAATCCAGGCTCACTGAGAAAAAGGATGAAATTTCAACCAGTTTGCTGGTGCTTGGCGTTGTTTTTCCTCTTTTCCAATCACCGAAATTCCCTGTACTGATACCCAGCTGCTCGCAAAAGGCTTTTTTGGTCATTCCTCGGCTTTCGATGAGTTGTTCGATTCGTTGGTATATAGAGTACATGAAACAACCGCCTTCCGACAAAAATAATACGTATGTACGTCATAACCTATTGATTTAGCACTTAAATAAGTGTATAATAAATTCAATATGTCTAAATTATACCATATTTCATCATCTGTCCGTAGTTACCTAGAACCTAATCGGAGGAGAGATAAGGTTGAACGATTCATATGCCTGGGGCCATGCTGTTCATTCCATGATGTCCGGGATTGTCATTATCCGGGAGGACGGAACTATTGATCAATTTAACAGCCGTTTGAAGTCCTTCGCCTTAGAATGGGGAATGTCTTCTTCAGGATGCCTGAAGGGTCTGAGTATATTGGATATTGAACCGGATTTTTTTGGACGGGCTTCATTCACGGCTTTTTATAATGAGGTGTATCTTCCATCGATCCGCAGCGTCCTCCTAGGCCAGGAACAGCATGAGCGCATGGAATACAAAATAGATCTGAACGGAAAGCCGCACTGGTACCTATTTGAAGTTCAGGCCCTGCCCGGTGTTCAGGACACACAAACTCACGGAGCTGTCCTTTCGATTACGGATATTACCCCCATTATGAAAAGAATGAGCGAACTGGAGAATGCCCTGTCTTGTATTTGTTATCTTCCTGACCATATCCCGATTTGTGCGGTTTGCAAGCATGTTCGTACTTCTGCTGCATGGAAGCCTGTGGAAAGTTATCTGGAAAGCGTAATCCCTGTTCATTTCACGCATGATATATGTCCAGGGTGTATTCGCAGTCTCTATCCCAAATATTCTTCCATACTGGACAAACATCCTTCTTATTTTGACGATTAGCACAAACAACAGCCCTGGTTCACATAGAACCAGGGCTGCCGGGTATGAATTCACCTTGCTGAATGGATTCCTTACCTATGCTGAATAATCATGATGCCTGCGTTTTAGTTCCGCCGCTGACGTGCTCTCGCCTGTCCGCCTTTACGTCCCGCTTCTTCGCGGCTCATCTTGCCATCATCGCTGTCTGAACTGCCGCCGCGGGCTTCACCGCCTTTTTGACCGATCTCCTGGTAGAACTCTTTTCCATGGGAATCGGAAGTCGCTTCTCCGCCTTTACGGCCAATACCTTGATAAAATTCCTTGTCATGGGAACCGGAGGTAGAATCGCCGCCTTTTTGACCGATTTCCTGGTAAAACTCTTTGTCGTGGTTCTTTGCAGTTGCTTCTCCACCTAAACGTCCTGCTTCTTCACGGCTCATTTTGTTATTTGCCATTTGAATCACTCCTATAGGTTTTTTTGGAAAAATTGCTCGTCCACGATATGATATTAACCATTGCTTTGGGCATGAAACACATCAAATGCATAAACACGAATAGAAAAAGCAGGTTATTTAGCACTAATTTATGTATAACTGCGCAAAAAAAAAAAAAAGCTCCTGCAGCATTGCAGGAACTTTTTTTTGATATGCGGTAGAGAGGACTCGAACCTCCACGGGTATACACCCACTACCCCCTCAAGATAGCGTGTCTGCCATTCCACCACTACCGCATAATATAAGGAGAACAATAAAACAATGGTGAGCCATGAAGGACTCGAACCTTCGACACCCTGATTAAAAGTCAGGTGCTCTACCAACTGAGCTAATGGCTCTCGAAGAAAAACCAGCTGCGCCATTATTTCTTAGCAAGAAGCATATAATGAGAGTGGTGACCCGTAGGGGATTCGAACCCCTGTTACCTCCGTGAAAGGGAGGTGTCTTAACCCCTTGACCAACGGGCCTTACTGCAATATCTGCCACCTTGGCGACAAGATTGAGTATATCAAATTGTTAAAGGTGTGACAAGCACTTTTTTTATTTTTTTATCGAAGGAGAAATCATGTAGTGATTTCTATAAATTCCTCAAACTTGTTATTTTTCATTATGCCTCCCCCTGCTTGCCCTTCATGCTTCAAGAAAACTTGTTCAAGGTTCTTGTCGATGTACAAAAGAAGCTCCGCCGCGGATACGGCAGAGCCTCTTATCGATGATATCTCAAACGGAGAGAGAGGGATTCGAACCCTCGCACCGCTTACGCAGTCTAACCCCTTAGCAGAGGGTCCCCTTATAGCCACTTGGGTATCTCTCCAAAATAATGGCTCCCCGAACAGGACTCGAACCTGTGACAACTCGATTAACAGTCGAGTGCTCTACCAACTGAGCTATCAGGGAACATTCATGAATACATTTTATAATTTATCATGAGTTCTCTTATGAGTCAAGGGGCAGCAATTGGAGAGAACCACGGCACCTTCCACAGCGGTAACGCGCAGGATCCATCTTTCTTTTTCGCATATATTCAGTGTGGCATGCCGTACAGCGCAGCAAGTACCGGTAGGGTGCCGGCTTGCGCGGCTTCCCGCCAGGCTTCGTCACAGACTGGCAATATCGGCTTCCGCCCACAGCCTGCAGCAGCCTTTTAAAATCATTATCCCGGTGCCTGTAACCTCGTCCGGCCAGATGCAGATGATAATGGCACAATTCATGCTTGATGATCTTCTCCACCTCGTCCATGCCGTTGCTCTCCAGTTGGTGGGGATTGATCTCGATATTATGGCTTTTCATAAAATAACGTCCACCGGTCGTTGACAGCCTGCGGTTAAATACCGCACGATGCCTGAAGGGGGCCTGAAAGCTGCTGAGGGATATCTCTTCCACCCAAGCCTGCAGTTCGTCGTTTGTCATTTTAAACATGGATTACAGCTTCCTTTCCACTTGTTCCCGAGTTCCAGCTTACACGCTGGAGTAAATCTACTTGAATTTTAACTTCTTCCTACGCTACACTGTCAAGTAAAGACTGATGGAATCAGGATACAGGTAGTACGGAGGGAGAATATTCAACATGCCGACAATGCGTTATTGTATATTACAAAAAGGGGACCAGCTGGAGTATGTGGAAATGCCGTCAGATTATGCATACCAGCTGAGTGCGCTGAACCTGAGATTAAACAAGGAGGTCAGCAAGCTGACAGCAGAAGGCAGGCCTGAGCTTCCGCTGGCTGTCGCAGAATGCGATCAGCTGGACCTGCTGCAGGAAACCTCCCAAATCATTGGAGGCCTGGATTACATTAATGAACTGGAGCGTTCCTTCGCTTCCCTGAACGAAAACCATTATCCGCTCATTTCACTGCTGACCGAGATCCGCGCGCTTCAAGCCCAGCTTGAGCAGTGGTACGAAGAAGAAGTCGTTTAATCCAGAGAAAACCTGCACGCTTTGGGCCTCTTCCCCATATGTTATCCATACAGATGGTTACGTCAGAGGAGGAGATTCCCTTGCCGCAGTGGCTCTGCAATCAGCTGATCCGCGCTTTCCGCAAAAAGGACCGCCGCCAGATCAAGCTGTTGAATGAATGCTGGTTTTTTTACCGTAATTCTCCGGGAGAGAGTCCGGATGTTTAATGTCATGAGTAATCTTTGATGTAAAAAGTGCCCTTCCGGCGCAGACAGCGAACCATGCGGATCGCGTTCTGCTCATGAAGGGCACTTTTTTGTTTACATACTCTGTTCTTTAGGCGGTCTCATCGTAAGTCCGACACGGCCTTTTTTCAAATCGATGTTCAACACCCATACCGTAACGTTGTCACCCACAGATACGACATCCATGGGATGCTTGACATATCCGGTGCTCAGCTGGGAAATATGCACGAGACCATCGCTTTTGATGCCGATATCGACAAATGCACCGAAGTCAATCACATTGCGGACCGTACCCTGCAGTTCCATCCCCGGTGTTAGATCTTCAAGTTTCAGTACATCCGTCCGGAAAATTGGCAGCGGCAGTTCCTCACGAGGGTCACGACCGGGACGCTGCAGGCTGTCCACAATATCACGCAGTGTCGGCACACCGACATCCAGCGTATCAGACAGTTCTTCTACGGACTGCCGGGATAAAAGCTCGGACAGTTCACGTGTGCCGACCTTCTCAGGACCGACTCCCAACTCTTTCAACAGACTGGACACCACGAAATAGGACTCCGGATGAATCGGTGTACGGTCAAGCGTGTTCTCTCCGTCTGAAATCCGCATAAAGCCAACGCACTGCTCATACGTCTTGGCACCCAGTCTGGGTACCTTCTGCAGCTGTTTACGCGAGGAGAACTTACCATTTTCCTCACGGAACTTCACGATGTTCTTGGCAATGGTCCCGTTAATGCCTGCCACATAGGAGAGGAGCGAAGGAGATGCCGTGTTCACATCCACGCCCACATGGTTAACGGCCGACTCAACAACCACTTTCAAGCTCTCTTCCAGATGCTTCTGACTAACATCATGCTGGTACTGGCCGACGCCGATAGATTTCGGATCAATCTTCACCAATTCAGCCAGCGGATCTTGTACACGCCGGGCAATGGAGGCAGCGCTCCGCTCAGCCACATCCAGATCAGGGAATTCTTCCTGAGCCAGCTTGGAGGCGGAATACACACTTGCTCCTGCTTCGTTAACGATCAGATATGCCAAATCCTGCTTCCCTGCCTCGGCAATCACTTCGGCAACGAACTGTTCGGTCTCTCTTGATGCGGTTCCGTTACCAATGACGATAAGCTGAACACCGTATTGATCAATCATTTCCTTGATTTTTGCTGCAGCTTCACGTTTTTTGTTATTAGGCGGTGTAGGATACGTTACAGCCACTTCGAGCAGCTTGCCTGTCTCATCCACGGCGGCAAGCTTGCAGCCGGTCCGGTAAGCCGGGTCGACACCCAGTACCGTGCGGCCTTTAACCGGAGCTTGAAGCAGCAGGCTGCGCAGGTTGCCTGCAAAGATGGAAATCGCCTGGTTTTCCCCTTTTTCCGTCATTTCTCCGCGGACTTCCCGCTCGATAGACGGGGCAATCAATCGCTTGTAAGCATCCTCGATGACCGTCTGCAGAATATCGGTTACAGCTGAAGGACCCTTTACAATCTGCTTCGTCATATATTGATGCACGGAATCGGAAGGTACCTCAAGCCCCACCTTCAGTATGTTCTCCCGTTCGCCGCGGTTGATGGCAAGGATACGGTGAGGCGGCATTTTTTTGGCCAGTTCCCTGTAGTTATAATAGTTCTCGTATACAGATTCGGCCTCCTGGTCTCTGGCTTCCGATACCAGCATGCCGTGATCTATACTATATCTGCGAATCCACGCCCGGATGGCGGCATCGTCCGCGATATTCTCAGCGATGATATCCATAGCACCTTGCAGCGCCTCTTCAGGACTGTTCACCCCTAGCTCCTCATTGACATAGTTAGAGGCTTCAGCACGGACATCTCCCTGCTTCGGCTGGGCTGTGATCCAGACTGCCAAAGGTTCCAATCCTTTCTCCTTCGCTGCACTGGCGCGTGTCTTTCTCTTCTGGCGGTACGGACGGTATAAATCCTCCACTTCCTGCAGCTTCACTGCTTTTTCAATGGATGTCTTTAGCTCTTCTGTAAGTTTGCCCTGTTCATCTATAATGCGCAGAACTTCCCGCTTGCGAACTTCAAGGCTGCGCAGATATCCGGTACGCTCTTCGATCTCCCGCAGCGCATTCTCATCCAGCTCACCGGTCATTTCTTTACGGTAACGCGCGATAAACGGAATGGTGTTCCCTTCGTCCAGCAGATCGACCGTTGTACGAACCTGCTTTAAGGTCAATTGAAGCTCCTTGGCGATCTGTTTCACGATCCGTTCCTGTTGTTCTTTATGGATCTGTTCTTTGTTCAATTCCACGACAGCTTCGATATCAGACAATGCTAATCCCTCTTTCTTCAAACAAACTGTACCCCCATTATCCCAAAACTTCGGTTCATTTTCCAGCAGGATCCGGTTTACAGGAAAATCGGTGTACGAAAAAAAACATTATTCTCCAGATTAATTTTTAATAAATTCGGCTCTTTTCATCTGATTTTAAGTTTCACACGTTACACTGTTCCTAACATACATGTCCGCTGACAAAAGCCGGTCATTACCCATACATATGGAGGAGGTTATTATGAATCGAAAACAAGCCTGGCTGATCTCACTTGTTTGTCTGGCCACCTGGATCGCTGTCATTGCCACAGCCTATACGATGATTCCCGACGGCAGTTCTGAGGGAAGCTCGCTGCCGACTGCCACGACAGATCCAATTCTACGAATGGTAGAATAACCTGTCTCCACAGCAAAAACCCGCCGAATGTAATCGGCGGGTTACCGTATAGCCCTCATATTAGGCGGCTGTACTTCAAGTCACGCATCAAAAATCAATTAAACCCAGACTGATCTGCAGGGAGTCATCCACCTTGCTCATGGTTTCATCGTCCAGATGGGTAATCTTATCCGTCAAGCGCTGCTTGTCAATCGTCCGAATCTGCTCCAGTAGAATGACCGAATCCCGGTCAAATCCATGTGACGCCGCGTCGATCTCAACGTGGGTCGGCAGTTTCGCTTTTTGAATTTGAGCTGTAATAGCTGCAACAATCACCGTCGGACTAAACCGGTTGCCGATGTCATTCTGGATGACGAGCACCGGTCTGACACCACCTTGTTCTGAACCCACAACGGGTGAAAGATCCGCAAAAAATACGTCGCCGCGTTTTACGATCACTTGTTCACACCCCGCTAACTAAGCGGCCCAGAGTGCTGTCTGCATCTTCCTCCGCATGAAACGCTTCAGATGCCATGGTCAGGTTAATTTTGGCCATTTCCATATAACCCCGCTGCATGGATTCACGAATATAACGCTTCTTCCGCTCATGTAAATACAGCTTCATGGCCTGCCTGATTAGCTCACTGCGGTTGGAATTTTCCAGCTGAGCGATCCCATCCACTTCCTGCAAAAGATGATCCGGTAGACTGATCATGATTCGTTTGGTGTTCTGCATGTTGGCCACCTTGTCTTCCACCCCCACAACCTTCTTGCCCTGTGCACCAGTATTACGTTATTCAAGGAAATTTATACAAAAATATATATGCCGAGGATATATCAAGTATGCTGCATCTCATTATAAACTACACTCGGCACTTCGTACAGACCAACCGTCATATTCATACTTCGGGAGGGTTTGTACGTATTCCTGCTATCCTCAATAAATAATCCGGTAAAACAAAAAGGCAAATCACCAAAGGGGATTAACAATGGTCACCGGTATGCCGCCGCGTGTATACGTTCGAGGCACACGGTGTGCAATCATGCAGACCAATTCGTAAGGGATGGTACCCAGCCTGGATGCCAGTTCATCTGCGGTAATAACAGCCCCAGATTGCTGGCCGATGAGTACAACCTCTTCGCCGGCTTTGATTTGTTCCGCTTCTTCAGCGAAAGATTTTAGGGATACCATACACTGGTCCATACAGATATTGCCGACGACAGGAGCACGGCGTCCGCGTATAAGTACCTCGGTATGGCCGCTGAGCATACGTGAATATCCGTCTGCATATCCGATCGGAAGAGTGACAATCACCTCTTCTTCTTCGGTGACGTATTTCGAGCCGTAGCTGATTCCATACTTCGGGGGCAGTTTTTTGACGTAGACCGCCTGCGTCTTTAACGTCATGACCGGGCTCAAGCTGACCGCTGTCTGATTGACATCATCCGAAGGGTATAGTCCGTACAAGCTGATGCCTACCCGCACCATATTGAAGGACAAGCCGGGTGTGTCGATCGCTGCGGCGCTGTTGCCCGTATGTATAATCGGGATGGAAATTTCTTCATCCCGCAGCGCATCAACCACGCTCTTAAACCGCCGGTACTGTTCCAGTGTATAGCTTTTAACCTTTTCATCCGCTCTTGCAAAATGCGTAAATAATCCTTCAACAAAGACCTGCGGCAAAGATATGACTTCATTCACAAAAGAAACTGCCGTCCGGTCTGCAAGCAATCCAAGACGCCCCATACCGCTGTCAATCTTGATATGCACCTTGAGTCGTTTGTGCATGTGATCCGGCAGAGTTCGAATGGCTTCCACAACCTCATGGCTGAACACTGTGACTGTTACATCCTGCTCCTGTGCGATATGCAAGCCTTCAGGAGGCGTATATCCCAGCACGAGAATCGGCAGGGTAATACCCGCCTTCCGGAGTTCCAGTGCTTCGTCCAGGAAAGCCACACTTAAATAGTCAGCACCCAGGTTCTCTAATTCCCGGGCTACTTCCACAGCACCATGTCCATAGGCATTAGCCTTAACGCAGGCCAGCAGTTTCATGGTTTCTGGAAGATGCTTACGGAAAGCGGAGAAGTTGCTGTCCAGTCTGTCGAGATCAATTTCCGCTTGGGTAGGTCGATATATGTCTTGCAATTTCAGTCACCTTCTTACCATTTTGAAAAAGCTCAGTTGTACAATAAAGTTAATGGTAATGTTCCATGAGGTAACTGTCAATCACTCTGCCTTGCATGAATATAATCCAGCAGGCAGTCCTGGCATTCCGCGGATTCAGCTGTTACCGCGGATCCTTGCAGCACATGCGTCATGTCATCCATGCTCCGCAGTTTGAAGAAAGAGGCGAATGGCCTGTATTGCAGTCATTATCCATGCTCTGCAATAGTCGGTTATCCGCCTTCATCGTATTATTTACCCGATTGTCCCTGCATGGAAGCAGCGATTTCTACCATTTCCGAAGTCGGAAGGTTTGCACTGGTGATCCGGTACTCTACGCCTTCGGTGGTCCAGGTTAATGTCTGCTGTTCATCTCCGGTCAGGAGAGCGACTGTAAAGCCCAAATCAATGACCTGACCCGGTGCAAGGGAAACGGCACGATCAAGTGGACGTGATTCCATGATCGTATATTGATATACCCCATCATAACGAAGAATAACCGCATGATCCTTGCTGTTCGCAATCTCCTGAATGCCTTTGCTCATAACACCTGCAGGTGTGTAGGCAGGTTCGATAATGCCGAAAGCCCCCAATTGTCCAGCGGAGACAGGCTCGCTGACTGGCCCTTCGGTTGCACCCTCTTCCTCGTTACCCTGAGCTGCCGGCATTCCGTTCTCATCCACTTGCGCCATGGCTCCTTGATCTTCTCCGTTCATCGCACTCAAATTACGGTTGGTATCAAATGAGTCTTTCGTCAAATTGGTGTCGAACGTAAAGGCATTAAATTTGACATCTACAACCACTTTAGCTTCAGAGTCGGAAACCTGAATTTGCTTTGGAGAATAGGTATCCTTGGCCAGCCAGATTTTTTGGCGAACCAGCGAATGACTATGGTAATTGGCAGCAACGTCAAATACGTAAGCATCTTTATCCTCTGCAAATTGGCGGGTATTATCACTTAGGATGCTGCCCAGCATCGTCTGATAGAGGTATACCTGACCTTGGTTCTCCGGCCAGTCGCTTTTGAAGCGGAAGCTTTTATTCAGGCTTGGCGTCAGAACAAACACACCTTCATCATTTCTCAGTACGATCTGAGTTAAATCTTTCTGGCCGTTGGTGAGACTGATCCGGTAATACGATGGAGCCTGATACCATACTTCCACTTCATACTGCTGCGGCACAGACCCGGTATGTATGGTCATGACCCCTTTGCCCTGATAAGCGCCTTTCTCTCCTTCCAGCCGATCCGCCATTTTGGTCAGATCCTTTATGACTCCGTCTGCGTCTTTCTTGCCGCACCCTGATAAAACCAGTGTGATACACATTACGGCAGCAAGCAGCACCCAAGAAATCCGGCGCATGTCATCATCCCCTTTTGCACATGTTTTGAATTCATTGATACATGTCTATGAGGGACTTGGTCACATTATGCAGACGGGCTTGACAAGCTGGATGAGGAAGCTGGGTCTTGCGATAACTCTTCCTTTGTTCCGGGAAGAACAAACCATGATTCACTGATATCCCTTGAGGAAGGGAGCCCTTTGGTCACGGGATTTAACATCCAGTACACACCTACGATCAGCACGGTGAATCCACATCCTGCAATGATATAGAAGCTTGAAGCAATCGTGCCCAGTGCTCCCCCGAGCAAACTTCCTGCAGGCATCGCGATGCCACTGATCGCACTTGCTGCTGCAAATACCGTTCCCAGCTTTTTCTGAGGCACCGCCTTCTGAAGGACCGTATTGACCATAACGTTGGTGACGCCTCCCGGGATCCAGGCCAGGCCATACATCATAAGGATCATCCAGTTGAATGGCGCAAACATGCTGGCACCCCAGGCGGCACCAGATAGGATAAAAGATGTCCCGAACATCAAGCCGATCGGAATCCTCTCCAGCTTTAAATACGGGGTTAACATGGCGCCCAGTAAACTTCCTGCAGCCTGGGCCATCAGCATCATGCCGTACATTCCGGCACCGCCCAGGCTTTCTCCGAACGCCGGCAGCAGGGTAAACGTCGCGCCTCCCGCGGCATTGATCACAATCATGCCAACCTGAATTCGGGCCAGCGGCGTCGCCAGCAGAAAAGCTAATCCCTCTTTAATTTCATTGAAGTAAAGACGTGTTCTTTTTTCTGAACCTGCTTTTATAGATGTCTTCGTCACGTTGTTATCAGAATTTAAAACAGAAGATGTTATGGATAACTGTGTGAACAGCAGGGCTCCAACAAAGAATCCGGCAGCATTCCAAAAATAAAGCGATACCGCTCCAAGTAGAATGATCAAACCACCAGAAATAGCATTACAGGCGATATCAATCCCTTGGTACGCCACAGTAAACAAAGAGTTGCCCTGCGTGAGCTGATCTCTTGTCAAAATTTTGGGCAGGGCAGCCATTTGGGCAGGATAAATCCACATATTCAGGGTGGTTAGAATCGGAGTAATTACCAGCACCAATCCGACGGTCAGCATATCGAGATAATAAGCAGCCGGCACAGTGAGCAGCAGCAGAGCCTGCAAAAGCTGGGTAACCACCAGCATGCCTCTAAGCGGTACACGGTCAATGACTGGACCTGTCAGCAGTTGAATCACTCTGGGGATGATGGATAAAAAACCGGCTAATCCCGAATATAAAGTAGATCCACCCAGATCATATACCAGCCACATGGCGGCAACAGCATACAAGCTGTCACCGATATTAGTTAGAATCCGCCCGGAGAAGAGCAGAAGAAAATTACGGTTTTTGAAAATCATGGCGGGGAACCTCGCAATCTTAAATGAATTTTACACCTGTTGATTTCTTACGTTGTTTTTTCGTCCGTTGCTTTGAGTTTAATGCCAATTGCATACTCTTTCGTATCCTTAGCCTTGGAAGCTGCAGACACCCCGACCCATTTCTCAAGCAGTGCCTTAAACTCCTCCGTCATCTGATCCCGCTGCTGTGAGGAAAGCTCCAGCCGCAGACTCACCTGTGTACTCGTGGAGGATTCGAAGTCATCGGCCAGCACAGGGTCCACCAGCTTCGTTCCCTGCGTGTTGAACCATTTGGCTTTGGATTTATAGTACTTCTCTACAATGCCACCCACCTGCCGGGTCTCTACCAAATCAATCAAGCCGCCTTCATACAGCTTCTGGATATGATAATGAATGCTGCCTGGAGTCCCTCCAAGTTCATCGGCTACCTGTTTCGACGTTTTTGGTACCTCCACGATGGCTCCGACGATTTTTACCCGCAGCGCATTTCCCAGCAGTTTGGCCTGTTCTACGGTAATGTCCGCTGATGGATGATCTTCAGGTTGATGATTAGGCTGATCTGGCATTACGATTCTCCCCTTTTAAAATCTCAATTATATAGACTGAAGTTAAAAGTTACCGTTCTGGTTGGCTGCGATGGCAAGTGTTCTTACGACCGCTGTTGCCTCCAAAATGCTTGGAATTGTAATCAATGGTGACATTTTGGAGTCAAAGCTTATGCTTTCGATGCTAGCTTTCCTTCGGAAAGCTTTTAGGCGGACGCTGACGCTTCTCCAGAATCACTTGTCACCTCCGCTATAGAAGGGTTAATCTTAAATTCATTCTATATAGTATCTCGATCTAATTTATGCGAATGATCTAAATTTAGTTCGATCTAATTAATTAGACCGTTAAATGAATAATATCACGCAATTCTTTGTATGTAAATACTCCAAACGACAAAAAGAACCGCTTCCCCTCATGGGCAGCCGGTTCTTATGTCAAGTATGAAGCTGATTCAATCTATTTTCTCTTGAAATACTTTTCCTTAAGCTCCTCGGTCAACCGTTCCAGCCGGCCTCCCTGAATGATGTACAGGATATCGCAGAGCGATTCAAGATCTTCATAGTTATGACTGGTCAGCAGCATGGTCTTATGTTCTTCCTTCAGCTTGAGTACAATCTCCTTCATATCATTATAGGTCTGATAATCCAGCGCATTAAAAGGCTCGTCCAGCACCAGAATATCCTGCCTTTCCATAATGGCCTGTGCGATGCCAAGCTTCTGCTTCATACCCAGTGAATAGTCGGCAACCTTGGTTTTCAGCTCTGGGTCCAGGCCGACGAGCCTCATCGCATCTTTAATCTCGGCATCCCCGATCTTACGGTTAATATCGGCCAAAAACTTCAGATTTTTAAAGCCGCTGTAGATGCCGATATATCCCGGACCGTTAATAAACACACCAACATTTTCGGGAAAATCAAGGTCCTTGCCAAGCTGCTTGCCTCTTACGAACACTTTGCCCTGGTCAGGGGCTGTAAACCCGCACATAATCTTGAACAGCACGGATTTACCGCTGCCATTGGCACCGACAATACCGATCGTCTTTCCTTTTTCGATGTCCAGATTTACTTGGGACAGTACCGGGATACCGTTAAACGTTTTGGATACCTCTTCTATTCTGATATCGATCATCATGATCACCTCTCTCAAAATTATTCTGATTTAGCGAAACCGCCGCTTATAACCGTATATCAAGATGTATAAAGCCAGTATGATCGTGAGAAGCCCCATGATCAGGAAGATCACCTGACCAGATAATGCGGGGACACCCGGTTCCGCAGCTGCTGCAAACACTTGATGCTGTGACAGACTGGACATGCCAACAGGAACATACTGCGTCCAGCCATAAGGCAGGAAATAGAACGCGTACATCAACACAATTCCTCCAAAAGCGGCTGTGACTTGACGACTCCACAGGAAGATCAGCAGCATACACAGAAACTGAAATAACAGTTCCAGCCCTTTCATGGCTGTGATATAAAGCCAAAGCTTACTCAAGCTGATTTCTATGCCAGGCAAGATTGTCACGCCCCCTGCTGGCAATCCGGTAAAGGAAGGAAATAAGAGACTTCCGGCAGTTAACAAGACGGTGTATGTGAGCAAAAACAAGCTGCTTATCCCAACAACAGAGCATCCCCACTGCCGCTTGGATGCAAGGCGGATGGTTAACGGGGTGCTGTGGTCCATCCATTCCCGCTGCAAAAAAACAGCAATCAGACACACGGGGGCTGAGTTCATCAGCATCATAGCCAGGAAATCGGAAGGTCTAAAGTAGCCGTGACCGTGACCCCAAAAGGTGTACACCATCCAATCCGCGATCGTGCCCGTGCCTCCTGTCAGATTCTGAAGCTGCGGCCATTTCCAAAGACTTAACAAAACGATAAGGACGATTAGAATACCTGCGTTGGCTGCCGAAAATAGCTGTGCCCCATAATAAGGCAGGACACCCCTCGGCTTACGCCATTTTAACTGCCACTTCAATTCTTTGTTCCAGTACCTGCAGATCCAGAATGCCGTACCCCCAGCGATCATACCTAGTGAAATGTAAGTAACCCAAAATGAATACGGAAACGTCAGGTTGTACATGAAAATGATGTAGTTGTTAATGAACAGGAACGGAATTCGCGTCAGCTCCGGAATTTTGGATTTCATGGCATATACCATTAGAAAAAAGAGACCTACCGTGATGATGGCAACCCATCGTTTTTCAAAAAAGTGATGCATCGCCATAAAGGAGCTTCCCAGGACACTGAGTCCAAGCACCATGTGCAGCACCGTCAGTGCAGACCCCTGCCAGGGGTACTGGAAATAGCCGCCTAATATGAGCAGCACTTCGATTGATGAATCCTGAGTGTCCGCAGGAGGAAAACCCGAACCTCCTGGCAGCCCCAGGCCCACAGCCAATATGACGGCAAGCTGCAGAAGGACGAATATCGATATGTTCACACCGATGGCAGCTGACTTCACGGCGAAGTACCGCGGGAATTTTTTAATACGAATCAGGACATAATCGAGATCATCTTCCAGGTGACTGTAAATGATGTACAGAAACATCGGGACCATAAAAAAGGTTATATAATAATGATCGGACAGCATGTGCAGCACAAAATGTTCATAGGAGTATGAGAAGCCTTTGCGCTTTGCCAAGCTGAACAGCAGGCAGCCCAGCATTAACATCACAAGCCTTGGCGTACAGAAGCGGCGCACATCCCGAAGGAGAACAGCTGTCATAAGCGCTTCGCCTCCTTTAGGACGGATAGACCGTAACTTTTTTAAATTTGCTGAAATAGATAGCAATCAATGTCGTGAACAGCAGCGCCATGGCAGGACCGGCCAGAAGCGGCCAATATCCAAGTTTGTCAGTGTCATAGAACCCGGGCTCAAAGCTGTCATAGATTTTGTAATCCTGTAATTTAAACAGATTTAAAATGAAGTTTTCCAGCATTGCATAGAGAAATGGCCCAATCAGAACAATAAAAATATTAGAGACATACAGCGATAACACAAATGCGAGTGTAGCGATAATAGCGGATAAGAATCCCTGCCACAAGCTCAGCATGATTCCATATCCCAGCGGCTGATTCACAAATAATGAACCCATAAAATGCAGCCTCTCAAGGCTTGGGGCAACCTCACCTGTGCTCCTATCGACCAGACTGTAAATCGGAGTGATGTCCGGCTTGATGTAAAGGGCTGTGATCACACCCATGAGCATTGCCACAAACATGATGAGAAACGAGCTGCCCGCGACGATCATCCACTTCGATAATATGTACCGGCTTTTCTTGACCCTGGGCAGTGTGTACATAAGAAACCGGTCTTTGCGCTCCATATACATCAGCCAGCCTGTCGGCAGAACAGATATGAGCGGAAACAGGAATACGATGAACGGTATGCCGACTTCCCACGCCTCCAGATCATGTTCCAGTGCATAGCTTTTATATATCGTGCCGCTTAGAACGGATACCACAAGACTTAAGCTCAGCATGGTGATCAGGACCGGCCAGCGCAGCTTGTTCCATTCCAGTCTGAGTAACTTGTTCAAAATCTTCATTCCTCCTTGTCTTAACCTGTCTTCAATATAGACTGCCTTTCCGGCAGGTACAATAGCCGCAGAACGAACAAGGGCCTTACGGGTATGAACGAAATTTCGTTCCCGTAAAGCCCTTGTTTATGCTCTTCCTTCAGGGGATGAGCACACCTATAGACAGATAAGTTATCCCTTTATATTCGGTATTGCGGGTAATCAGCCTGCCCTTGTGCTGCAGTACAATCTGCTTCACATTGTATAAGCCGTAGCCGCGAGATCCCTGGGCTGTATTCTTGGTCGTATAGCCCTTGTTAAACATTTGGATGAAATCTGTGCTGGATTTTGGAGGACCTGGATTCATGACACTGATCTCGGTCAGCCCCTCCTTCTCTGTCCGCTGAACCGTTACGATGATCTCATCCTCCGGGAACGACGCTTCAATGGCATTATCAATCAGAACCCCAAGAATCTCCACCAGCTGGTGCTCTTCTGTCACGATATGTCCAAACGAGACATGGATGACCGGGGTCAGCGTAATCTTTCGCTGTTCGGCTATTCTCATTTTCGTATACAGAAAACCTCCGATCACTTTGCTGTCGAGCTGCAAAACCTCCCGGATCTCCGACTGCATAATGACATTGTCCGTATAGGCTGAAATCTGGGCCCTCGCTTCCGGCAAGTTGGGGGCCGTTTCCACAATACTGTGAATGGCGAGAAGCTTGTTATGAAACTCATGCTGTCTGGCACGCACTTCACTCACCAGCTCATCAATGACAGGAAGATACTGCTCGATCGCGGAGACCCTTTTTTCCTGGCGTGTCTGTTTGTGATGTTCATAGATAATCCACAGATTCATACTGATGACCAGCGTAAACAGGAGCAGAATCAGCAGCAGGTTCTGTGTAACAAATGACGTCTCAAAGTTCGCATAGATAACGATGCAGAGAACCACCACAGCCGACTGAACCAGCATAATTCTAGGGAAAATACCACTGTAATCCCCAAGATAAAAACTGCCCCGCTTTGTGATCAATAAAAGATAGAGCATCAGGGCAAGCAGCAGCGTAATCCCTCTGTGGATATAGGAAAAGACATCCGAATCCTGCGCCATGATCAAACCGGCTCCCGCGATACTGAAGGTTCGAAGCAGAATCCAGATCAGAAAGCTGAGAAAGGTTACCACAATCACTTTCATGTTCGATATGGAATAGATCAGACTGCTGTTCAGCATAAGTACACACATCAGCAGCACAAGCAGAAGAATCGGATTATTCACAGGAAGAAGGTCAAAATTATTGGCATCGAAACCTTCCCACCATACTGCATTTCCAGTCCTCCGGTAGCGCAAAATTAAGCAGAGAATATGAAAACAGATAAACCAGATAATTGTATTCTTCTCGAACCGGATGGCTTGTCCCGCCAGACTGAAACAGAGCACAAGCATAATAACCGTATCCAGGAGAATCTGAAAATAAATCATTGGCTTCCTCTGTTCGTTAGACCATGTCTGTACTTATGGCCGATGGGAATCAACTGATCTGCACCCGCCAGTTCAACGGTCCCTTCCGATTTATCGATCCTCGTAATATATGAGGTGTTGATAATATAGCTTTTGTGACACTGAACGAATGAGTGATTCCCCAGCAGGTCCGATATCTTTTTCAGTGACAGCCCGGAAATCCGGTCAGAACGCAGCCCGCCCCCGGTGGACTTCACATGCAGTTCCAGATGTTTGCCGAAGGATTCTACATAAACAATTTCCTTTAAAGGATACTCCAGAATGTGGCTCTTCTGCTCAATGGTGATCGTCTCCGGCTTCTGTCGTTCTCCCCCGGCCAGGTGCTGCAAGTACGTTAAAGCATCCCGTAGAACCTGCAGTACTTCTGCTTTCGTAAAGGGCTTAATGAGAAAGCTGTAGCATTTGATTTCCCGATATGAATTTAGCTCCTCGTTGGCTAATGCAGTGGCAAATATAATAGGGGTGTATGCATAGCGCTGAATCTCCCGCAGCTGTCTCGCCAGCTCTGTGCCTTTGTAATCGGTCAATTGAATGTCCAGAATAAACAGTTTAATGTCATGGGTTTGGGCGATTTCCAACGCCTCACTCGATTTGCCTGTCGTGTACACCTGCGCAGACGGGGCCGCATCTCGGACACAGGACACCAGCAATTTCTCAATATGAGGTTCATCTTCTACGATGAGTATATTCACAAGGTGATTCCTCCCTGGCTACAGCCACTTGACCATATGAGCATAAGGATGGCCGTTGATCATAATTTCTTTATCGCTTTTGTAACCGTTTCGGAGATACAGGTCATGCGCCCGTTGGTTTCCGCGTGCCACAGCAAGCGCTATTTTGAAAAACCCCTGCTCTTTAGCACGTTCTTTCGCTGCATTCATCAGCGCTGTGCCGATTCCTCTTCCAGCAAATTCTGCTGAAACAGACAAGGTATCAATATAAAACTCATCGTGATCTGCTTCCGGGTCGAGCGTAAGAGAAGAATCCTGCTTCAGCATCCGGAGACGGTTTAGAATCGGACGGTCCAGAACCGCCGACTCACTGCCCCCATAGGAAATAACAATCCCTACTGCCGTTCCTTCTACTTCACAGATCAGAGCCTGACGGTATCCGAGTCTTCCTTCCTCCTGCTCAAAAAAAGACACCAGTACCCGGATCACATCCTCCTCCGATTTCATGCCGGTCAGCTGATGTGCCACATCATGCAGGGCATCGTATAACAGCCTGGCCGCGGCTTGTGCATCAGCGGGTTGTGCTTGTCGAATAAACATGTGTGATATCTCCTTTAATGATAAGTGTACCAAGCCAAGGTAAAAAGGCACAACCGTCTGGTTGCGCCTTTCATCGTCAAGAGCATCTGCCCCTTGTTATTGGTTATTGTTCAGGCGGTTCCTTCGGAACCAGTTTAAAAATATCACCATTAACAAACGTATCGATTAACCGGTCAAGCCACTGATAATACGCTACCGCTTCTTTCATTTTCGATAAATCCTGATCCATCACTGCGATTAAATACTCGTCGTCTCCATGTTCTTTCCTTAGCCGACTCCACTCTTCGATCGCCTTCTTCAAGATTAAAATGTTGCTTTCTACCGACTTTCTCCACTTTACATCGAAAAAATCAAAAAAGGTCTGGTACCAGTCATATTCCACCTCATACAGATCTTTTCGAGAGCCTTTTTCCCACACTTTATTAACCATTTTATAATCAAGCAGTGTCCGTACACCGGTGCTCATGCTGGTTTTACTCATCTTCATTTCCTGACCCATTTCATCCAGATTCATCGGCTTATCGGCAAAAAACAGCAGTCCGTAGAGATGTCCAGTGGATACAGGTATTCCATATAAGTCCATATTTCTTCCAATGTTTTCGATCACACGTTTACGAATTTTATCGACGGCAGCCTGCCGTTCTTCATTTAAATGGTACAAGCCCATGCTTGCAGCCTCCTCTATCTATAACCATGTCCGCTGTCTCACTTTATTGTGTCCTTAGCCGGCGAAAAATGATCATGTTGCCCTTTGAAAAGTGAACTAAATAAAAGCTCTACATATTCTTTGTCTATTGTAGGGAATGCTATTTTAAAAGTAAAGATCACCTCTCGAGAGGATAAAGGAGCATATCAGAGGAAATGGAAGCATAACTTTGTACAGTTTTTACTGTACGTTCTATACGTACGGATTTAACGTTTGAAAGTAGGACTTTTGTGTTGATATAATACTGGGCATGGGTTCATGGCACTATGAAACGGTGACGAGTTCAGGCTTCTTAATATTAATGAAGGAGGAGTAAGCTTGACGATTCTTCAAGTTAAAAATGTTAGCAAGCTTTTCGGAAGCCATCCGGAACAGGGGTTGGAACTCCTGCAGCAAGGATGGAGCAAGGAACGTATTGCGAAAGAAAAAAATATTACGGTCGGAGTCAACCGCGTGAGCTTTGACATTCAACAGGGAGAGATTTTCGTGATCATGGGGCTCTCCGGAAGCGGGAAATCCACGCTGGTGCGTTTGCTAAATCGCTTAATCGAACCGACATCTGGAGAAATTCTTATCAACGGTAAGGATTTAAGGAAAATGAATAAAGAAGATCTGCGGAAGGTACGGCGAAAGTCCATCAGTATGGTGTTTCAGAAATTCGCCCTCTTCCCGCATCGGACGGTAAGCGAGAATGTCGAATACGGCTTGGAAATTCAGAAGGTTGAGAAAAGCAAACGCCGTGAGGCTGCGCTTCAGTCTCTGGAGCTTGTCGGCCTTAAAGGCTGGGAAGATAAACTTCCAGATGAACTCAGCGGGGGGATGCAGCAGCGTGTCGGGCTCGCTCGCGCACTCGCCAATGACCCCGAAATTCTGCTGATGGACGAAGCTTTCAGTGCGCTGGATCCATTGATCCGCCGGGATATGCAGGACGAGCTGCTGGAATTGCAGGATAAGATGAAAAAAACGATCGTCTTTATCACACATGATCTGGATGAAGCACTCCGGATCGGAGACCGAATTGCTCTGATGAAGGATGGCGCTGTTGTACAGATTGGCACACCTGAAGAGATACTGACGCAGCCTGCCAATGATTATGTGGAGAGATTCGTCGAAGACGTGGATCTGTCGAAGGTGCTGACAGCCTCCCACGTGATGCGGCGTCCAGAGACCATCACTACAGACCGGGGACCTCGTGTCGCACTGGAAGTGATGCGTGAACGCGGCATATCCAATCTGTTTGTCATTGACCGCTCCAAGAAGCTGATCGGGGTCATTACAGCCGAGGATGCTTCAGATGCGCTCAAGAACAACAAAAAGCTGGAGGATATCGTCATTCTCGATGGTCCGCGAGTGGGACCGGATACGCTGCTGAATGAACTGTTCGAAATCACAAGCATGTCCAAGGTGCCTCTGGCCGTCGTCGACGATAACGGCCGATTAACTGGCGTCATCGTCCGGGGTGCTGTTCTTGGCGCCCTGGCCGGCGAGAGCAAGGCCGAGGAGGTGAAACCTCATGCCTAAGATTCCTTTGGCAGACTGGATTAATTCTATCGTGGACTGGATGGAAGAATATTTGGCAGGCTTCTTTGACCTGGTGGCTGATGTTATCGAATCCATTGTGGATTTCTTCAGTTACTTGTTTCTGCTGCCGCATCCGTTCGTCTTCATCGCCATCCTGGGTGTTCTGGCCTTTCTGGTTGGCCGCACATCGCTCATGCTGTTCAGTGTCATCGGCTTTTTGATCATCGATAATCTCGGCTACTGGCCGCAGACGATCGATACCTTGAGCCTGGTGCTGACATCCGGTCTGATCTCCGTGATTCTCGGCGTACCGCTTGGCATCTGGGCGGCATACAGCAAAGGGGCTTCCCGAATTATCATTCCGGTTCTTGACTTTATGCAGACGATGCCAGCATTCGTATATCTGCTGCCGGCTGTAACATTCTTTAGTCTCGGCGTGGTGCCGGGTGTTATCGCATCTGTTATTTTCGCGATTCCACCGACCATCCGTTTAACACGGCTTGGCATTATGCAGGTGTCGGGTGAATTAACTGAAGCTGCCGATGCCTTTGGCTCGACTTCGGGTCAAAAACTGTTTAAAGTACAGCTGCCGCTCGCTATGCCGACGATTATGGCAGGTGTGAACCAGACAATCATGCTGTCTTTGTCTATGGTCGTTATCGCCTCCATGATCGGGGCGCAGGGCATTGGTGCTGAAGTGTACCGTGCTGTAACCCAGCTTCAGATTGGTAAAGGGTTTGAAGCCGGTCTCGCCGTCGTAATTCTTGCGATTGTGCTTGACCGCTTTACACAAAATATATTTAAAACGAAAAAAAGGGGTGCTTGATTTGAAAAAGAACACGAAATTATTGTTAATGCTCAGCCTGGTGGCTGTGCTGGTCCTCTCCGCATGCGGTCAGAAGGACGAAGGCGGAACTACTGCAGGCGAAGGAGACAACAACGGAACACCAGCTGCTGTCGGTGAACAGGTAGACCATGAAATTATCGGTATCGATCCGGGTGCAGGTATCATGAAAGCAACCGCTAAAGCGATCGAAGATTATGAGCTGAGCGACTGGACACTGATCGAAGGATCCGGCGCAGCAATGACCGCTACCCTGGACAAAGCTATCAAGAATGAAGAACCTGTCATCATTACAGGCTGGACACCGCACTGGATGTTCTCGAAATATGATCTGAAGTACCTGGAAGATCCGAAAAAGGTGTATGGTGAAGCTGAAGAAATTCACACACTGGGACGCAAAGGTCTGCAGGAAGATCATCCTGAAGCGTATCAGTTCCTCGACAACTTCATGTGGACATCCGATGAAATGGGTGAAATCATGACTGCCATTCAGGAAGGCAAATCTCCTGAAGACGCAGCAAAAGAATGGGCTGACAGCAATACGGATCGTGTTGACGAATGGACCAAAGACATTCAACCCGTTGACGGCAAAGAGCTGAAGCTCAGCTATGTTGCCTGGGATTCTGAAATTGCCAGCACAAATGTAGTAAAATATGTGCTTGAGAGCAAGCTCGGTTACAAAGTGACTGCCCTTCAAGTCGAAGCCGGCCCAATGTGGACAGGTGTCGCTAATGGCGATGTCGATGCAAGCGTTGCTGCATGGCTGCCATTGACACATGCTGACTACATGGCAGAATTCGAAGACAAGCTGGACGATCTGGGTGCCAACATGGAAGGTGTAAAAACCGGACTGGTCGTACCTTCTTACATGGAGATCAGCTCCATTGAAGATTTGAAAGGCGAGTAAGCTTAAACAACAAAAAGAGGGGCGGTCCCACAAAGATCTATGATCTTGTGGGACCGCCCCTTTTTGTTGTGGCAAAACGCTGTGGGTTTGGGTCCTATGTATGTGAAAAACCACATACATTTCACCGTGCGAGTGGGATTTTCACCCTATGTATGCGGAAAACCACATACATTCCGGCCCGCGGGCTCAGGTGTCTATGTTCTAGATGGCTGTACCGGGCGGGGTGCCAGTCGCTGCGCTGCCTGCTCGGCCTCCTCCATATTAGCCCAAAACAGCTTCAGTTCATTACGCAGCATATCGAGCTCCCGTATAGAGATCGCCAAATCATCATAGGTACCGAACGTGGGGATAATTTCCCGGTACAGCTGAAAGCGGGACGGACGATACATACTCTCCTCTCCTCTCCACTCCGCAGCATGCTTACTGGCAGGTATACTGAGCGTATGCTGCCGGATATGAAGCTGCGCCTCCGCCGAAGTGAGAAAGTCCACCAAAAGCCGTGCTGCCTCCTTCTGCTTGGATTGGCGGTTCACGGCCAGCCCGGTAACGAGCATTATCGTTTTGGCATGGTCATGATAGGGAACCGGGGCCAGGTCATACGCAAAATCAGCATTCTTCAAATATTTGAGCCCATAATAGGTTGTCATAATCATCGCGGCCTTCTGCTGCAAAAAGAGCTTCTCGGCATCCGCGTCGGCTTCAGATAAAAAGGATGAAAAAGCTCCCTGAGAGTAAAATACATCCCTTAAACCGCTGAGCGCCTTCCACAGTTCAGGATCATTGAAAACATATTTTCCATCTTCCTTTTGAAACCGGTAACCTTCTTGAAGGAGCACAATCGGAAAGCGGTTAGTTGAGGCAATGTGAGCATAGAACCCGAACGGGCTGCCTCCTTTTTTCAGCGTCTTCGCTGCCTTCGACAGGTCTTTCCAGGACCAGCTGCTGTCGGGCTCAGAGATTCCAGACTGTTTCAGCAGTTCTTTGTTATAACAGAGCACTACCGGAGAGAAGACAAAGGGTCTGCCATACAGAATGCCATTATGGGAAAGCACCGGCTGTAGAAATGGATAGGCATCCGGGTGCGCCTCCTGCTCCTCAAATAAATGAAGAGATTCCCGCTCCTTAGTCTCTAGAAAATTCCAGTGATTCAGTGTAATGACATCAAGCCAGCCATGATCGAGATAGCTTTTTATCGCTTCCGGATAGCGGTGATACGGCAGAGCAATCGTCTCCACCTGAATATGCGGATATTTGCTGCAAAAGGTGCTGATCAGCTCCCTGAAGTCGGTCTCCTCTTCCAGAGAAGGGTATATTCCTATTTTTAATGAGACGGAGCCTTCGGTTTCCATGCTGTTAATCCGGTTGCCCACACGCGGCACCTTCGTAATCAGCCCTTCAGAAACCAGCAGCTCCAGCCCCTTTCGAACGGATTTTTTACTGAGCTTGTACTGCTCGGCAAGAGCAAGCTCTGATGGAAGGTAATCTCCAGCAGGCTTAACCCGGGTGATGATCTCGCGCCGCAGCGTGCCTACCATATCTTCCAGACGTTTTTGAAACGTTATACGATCCGGTTTATTACTCATTCCAAAACTCTCCTTAGTTAACCACTCAAGTCTCCATATTTTATGGAAAGTATACCACATTCCAGAACGTCACATCATTTGGAAACCACAAATAAACCAGAGCTTGCTGAATTAAAATCCAGCACATAAAAAAACCGCCTGACGCGGATTATGCAGCACATATCCACATCAAGCGGTTTCGTTTCATGCTATGGGAATCTGAATTTCTACTACTCTTTAATCGTAACTTTAACCGGTGACCATTCTCCGATCACGGTCTGTCCATGGACAGACACGCTTCCTTCCGGGGTGAGGTCTTTTTCGGTCATAATGCCGAGTGCAATGGTAAACTGGTTGAATTTGACCGGTACCTGCTGCTGCCGGCGAACCTCTTCCCCATTCACATAAAAGATGACCTCATCCTGGGCACGGTTATAGGTGATCTTGTACGTATTAAACTCACGCGGCTTGAAATTGGTATCTTCTTTAAAAATACAAAAGTACCGGGTCTTGTCTGACGGCGGAACCTCGACACCCGGGAATGGCAGTACGGCATATACGCTCGCATATTTATCATTGGAAGCGAAAAAGTCCAGTGCCGCTCCTGTTGAGAAATCCAGCAGGTTCAGAGATACATACCCGTCGTAAAGATCTCCCGGCACGGTACCCTGGCTGCGCGCACGAATCTGCAGTTCAAAGCTGACTTCACCAGCTTCAGGCACTTTCACATCTTCTACAGAATAATACATGTGTTTCGCATTATCCAGAATCTGCACCTGATTATGCTGTCGGCTCAGCGGAGCACGCACATACAGCATCCCGTTTCGGACGATGACGACGGCATCCGGTTCCCGGTACTCCCAGAACGAGCCGTCCGGAAGCGGAAACCCGCCCATTTTCCAAACTTCGCCCTCTGAGAGGATGGTATGAAAATCTCCAACAATACGTTCTTGTTCCATAGCGGTTGAACCCTCTTTTCTTTACATGGTTTGTAGGTAAGCCTGAACGATTAACGATAACATCAATACACTTCCGCATGTCATCGTTGCTTTCATCGAAGCGCCCATTAGCGGTAAATAAGCCTCAGAGCGATTTTGGTCCTGCAGACGGCCGTAGACCAGATATAATGGAATCATCGTGAGCAGGGCAGCCAGTCCATATATCGGCAGCGCACCCGCTGCAACACAAGCAATAATGGACAGACAGGACAGAAGCAGCAGAACACGTGAGAATATCAACGCACGCTTCTCTCCCCATACGACTACAAGTGTTTTTTTGCCGGCCTGACGATCTGCCTGCCAATGCAGAAAATGATGGTTAAATAGGATCAGTGTGGTCAGTAGACCAATCGGCAGTGACAACAGCAGTGCCCGAACATCCATATGCGATGTCTGTACATAGTAGGCGCCCATCACCGGCAGAATGCCGAAAGAGAGCAAAATCGCAATCTCGCTGTATCCTTTTCCCCTGTAACCGAACTGCAGCGGCGGCGCTACGTAAAAATAGGCGATCAATCCGCCGAGCGCACCCAATATGAACGCCCACCATCCGCTGATAAAGCCCAGTACAATCCCGCACAATGCGGCAATGCCGAACAGAAGCCATGTCACGAACTCGAATTTGCGCATAGACCATTTCCCCTGCGTCAGGAAGCCGGAATTTGTGGAGATCGCATCCACATTGTTCGCCGCCTCTTCATCGGTACCATTCTTGTAGTCCCACAGATCATTGACCATATTCGAGAACAGATGAGCAGCACCTGCACCCAGAAGGGTCAGCAGGAACAGCCAGACATGAAATTCACCGGTCCATACATATGCCCCCAACGCCCCTAGTGCAACGGGAATCAGCATCACAGGGATAACCTGCATCCGGGAAGCCTTCTTAAATTGTGACCATGTATTCAAAAAAAGTCGCACCCCTTTCAATAAAATAGTAGAACGCCTGCAGCGGAACGCGGCAGACGTGTTGACATTGTGAAACAAAGAACTACGTTACATATATAGAGAATAACATATTTCCTGTTTTTTTGTCATCTATTGATGAAAAAGCACACCCGCGAAAGAAGAATTACTTCTGTCTCAGGTGTGCTTTTTCATTTGATTTAACGGGATGCTGGTGTACCTTTCAGTAATGCTTTGAGTCTGCCTGGATAATCGGTAATAATGCCATCCATGCCCATTTCAATAGCTTCCGTCATTGTTTCTGCCTGATTGATAGTCCATCCGTATACTTGAAGCCCCGCCGCCTGGGGACCAGTGATATCTTTAGGCTCCCATCTTTTCATATTCGGATGCAAGGAGTAGACTTCTGTACCAGCTGCTGCCGGCAAATGCTCATGATGATCCAGATTCAGATTGTACAGCAGGCCAACCTTGATTGCCGGCTCCAGTTGTTTGAGATGCTTCAGGCTTTTCCAGTCAAAAGAAGATACGACGACGGTATCCAGACGGCCCTTCCGCTTCAGCAGCTCGACCAGAATCGGTTCCAACTTTCCTTCACACGATCCCTTAATTTCTACATTAATAACGATCTCCGGCGGTGCCAGATCAAAAACCTCTTCCAGCCGTGGTATAACTTCTCCCTTATATTTCTCATCGAACCAGGCCCCCGCATCCACAGCCTGCAGCTGCTCCACCGTCATATCCCGGACTTTACCCGAACCATTGGTGGTCCGGTCAATCGTATCATCGTGGATCACGACAATCTCCCCATCTTTGGACAGATGTACATCCAGTTCAAACCCGTCACAGCCCTGTTCCAGTCCAAGGCTAAATGCGGCCAGCGTATTTTCCGGCGCTTCGCCCGAAGCACCACGATGTGCAAATATAATAGGTACTTTCTTGTTCGACACAGTATCCACTCCTCATATTATGTATGTACTTATTATAACGGATGTCGTGCCCGTTTCGGTGTCACATTCAATTTCTCCAGCTGGGAAATCACCCGCTCGGCCATGATTCCATACCCTTCGGCATCAGGATGAAGCTGATCCGGCATATGGCAGGCATCTCGTTCTCCAAAAATCGTAAGCCCGTCGATATAGAAAAGCTGGCTATCACCCTGCCCATGCAGAATATCCACCGCTTGCTTTATTTGTTCACGCATCATCTGAAGGTTCAGTCCCACCTTATTGAGCTGGATCTCCCGCTCTTCCGCATAAATCGGTGACTGCACCGTAATAGGCGTGTTAACATGCTTCTCTCTTATAATCTGAATAAAACCAATGAGTGCCGGCATAAAGGTGCGTTCACTCAGCGACGAGCCTCCCATGATGTTCACTCCTGCACAGAGTGAGATCAAATCTGCCGGCAGATCACGGATCATACGGGCCATCATAGGCTCCAAGTGACAGTTGGCAGAAAATCCGAGATTGGTATGATGCCATCCTCCATACTGTGCTGCCAGTGCCGGCCAGGTCCGCGAAGGACTAGACGCCGCCTCACATTGTGTGATGGAGCTTCCGTAACAAATCCATTTCGGACGTGTGTCCTCAAACGGGCGATAACTCGCATGGTCATTGAGCTGCAGACTTACAACCACGGCTGGATGTGTCTGGGGCAAATACACCTCCAGCTGTTTCTCGCCCTCCGGCAGGCCTTCAAAGCTGCACCAGCTCTCATCAGCTTTCAGCAGAACCGTGGAATGAAAACGTCCGTTAATAACACAATCCAGCTTACGCTCGTCCTGATCCATAGGCTGCAGCTCAAGCGACGCTGTGACACAAGAACTTTGAAATGCGATACGGACGCCAGCTGTTACCTCCGCTTTTCCGTTCACCGCATCCGGTACAAACAAAGCACGAGCTTCATGGGGAATTCGCCAAGGCTTCGACCCTGAGGCCGTGTATTCAACAGTCACGGCCCCACTGTAATCCAGTTCATGTCCTTCTATTCTCAGACTGACTACCTCCTTATGCTGTTCTTATGCTGCATACCTCACTTGAATGTCGAGTTCGACATCGCTGTAATGATATGTTTCTGTGCCAATACGAAGATCAATACGATCGGAAGGATAATCATCACACTCGCTGCCATAATGAGATGGAAATTAAGCGCTTCGTCCCCGGCAACCGAATCCCTCATCATAGCAATTCCGACGGTCAATACACGCATATCATTGGAATTGGTCATGATCAGCGGCCAGAAGTAAGAGTTCCAGCTGCTGATAAATGTCAGAATCGCCATCGTAGCAATTGTCGGGAAGGCCATCGGTGTTAAAATCCGATACAACGTCTGAAACCGGCTCGCACCGTCCACCTTTCCTGCCTCAATCACATCATTGCTAATCGATTTAAAGGTCTGGCGCAGTAAGAAGATCGTATAGGCCGAGACGGCATGTGGCACGATCAGCGCATAAAAGGTGTCAATCCATCTCAGATTGGACAGCATGACATATACCGGCACGAAGGTAACCTGCTCTGGTACAATCAGTGCGGCAAGAACAAGCAGGAACAGCTTATCCCGGCCCGGGAAGCTGCCTTTGGCAAACGCATATGCCGCCATAATGGCGAGATTGATCTGCAGAAACAGAATGCCGACCGTCTGGATCACCGTATTCACGGCATAACGCCCGAAAGGCGCAGCCTGGAAAGCTTCTGCGTAATTGCTCCACATGAACGTTTCGGGCCAGAAGGTCGGAACCGCCAGGCGAAGCTCGTTGGATGTTTTGAATGAAGTAATAACCATCCAGTACACCGGAAATATCATAATCAGGGTGACCAGAATTGCCGCGATCAGCCGGATGGTTTTCCATGTCTTGCTGGACATTTCGGTCCCCTACCCTTCATAATGAACTTTTTTCTTGGTTAATATCATTTGTACAGCAGTCAGCACGATAATGATCAGGAAGAAAATTATGACCAGCGCTGAGGCTCGGCCTGTCCGGAAGTTGACGAATGCCATCTCGTAAATCCAGTACACGATCGCTTTCGTCGAATCCAGCGGTCCGCCATTTGTCATAATGTCAATGGACTGAAACACCTGCATGGATGAAATAAAATTCGTGATCAGCAGAAAGAGTGTAGTTGGCGAGAGCAGTGGAAATGTAATGTGCAGGAACTGCCAAAACTTGTTCGCACCGTCCAGACTTGAAGCTTCAAAGTATTCCAGTGGAATGCTGCGCAGACCCGACAGAAAGATCAGCATCGTAAAGCCCACACCTTTCCAGATCGAAACCGCCAGCAGTGTCCAGATGGCCGTATTCGGATTTTGCAGCCAATTGACCGGGTCCATCCCAAATACACCGATAAACTTGTTAAGCAGCCCATACTGATTGTTGAATATCCATAGAAACACCATCGAGGCAATAACCATGGAAATATAGTAGGGCATGAAAATACCGGTACGCATAAAGTTGTAAAACCGTTTGGATACATTGAACAAGAGCGCAAGGCCAAGTCCGATGGCCAGGGTCAGGAATACGTCCAAAGCGGTGTACGTAAACGTAATGCGGAGCACTTTATAAAACAGCGGATCACTGACCAGCCGATCGTAGTTCTCGAAGCCGATGAATTTCTTCATCGGCCTTGTCATATTCCAGTTCGTAAAGCTGATATATAACGAGAACAACAGCGGGTAGTAGATGAAGACGCCAAGGATCAGCAGTGCCGGAGCCGCGAAAGAAAAGTCCTTGAGACTTTCTATCCGCCGGCGGGAGATTGAAGCCTTGGAAGCCATAGAAACTTTGGGCTTGGTGCGCGCGGCCGGGGCCTGTTTCATCCTTTTCCCTCACTTTTCTGTAATGGAATTAATAATCAGACAGCACATCATTCATTTTCTGTGTATTTTCCTTCAGCATCGGAACCGGATCTTTTCCGTTCAGAATCATCTCTCCGACGATATCCTTGTAAACACTGCTCATTTCCGGGTATGCCGGATGCTGTGGACGCGGGCCGACATTATCAAAATTATCGAATACCGCTTTATACTGCGGCCATTTTTCAAAATACTGCTTGCCTTCTTCCGAATCGATGACGGACTTGTGGGTTGGCAGATAGCCGGTTTCATCCGCCCATTTGATATTATGCTCAGCAGAGGTCATGAACTGAATGAACTTCCACGCCGCTTCCTTCTGCTCTTCCTTAGCACCTGACATCATGACGATGCCCGCTCCGCCGATATGCGATTTCCGCTCTTTGTCTCCTGGCAGGAAAGATACCCCGACATCAAATTTCGCATTCTCTACATACATTTTAATAATTGCAGAAGAGTGCTCCACCATGCCAATCTTCTCATCCAGGAACATTTGCCGCATCGTGTCTGATGCGCCCTTGCCGAATCCCATCATAAGGGAACCGTCATCGATCCACTTTTTAAAATTCTCAGCCCAACGCAGGCTCTCCGGCTGATCAAACCCAACCGTGTCGTCATCGGTCAGTACGGTACCGCCGCCATTGGAAATCCAGGGATCATAATACCAGGTATCCCATCCGGGAACGGAAAATGCATAGCGTGTGGTCTTGCCCCCCTCTTTCTCTGTCACTTTACTGTTGTAATCCTCGATTTCATCCCATGTCTGGGGTGGTTGTACACCAAGCTTATCCAGCAGTGTTTTGTTATACACCATCACACTGGTGCTGACGATGAGCGGAAAGCCATACTGCTTATCGTTATATGCATAGGCCTGCAGCATACCTTTGGAGAAATCCTCCATATCAACTTTATCCCGCTTGATATACGGCGTCAGGTCCTGAAACAAGCCGCCGTCCGCAAAGTTCGCGACTACCGAAACCTCTACGTTCGTCACAGCCGGTACATCATTCGCCGCTACCGCCGCACTGAGCTTTTTCTGCAGATCCGGATATCCGCCCTGGAATACAGGCTCTACGGTAATGTGCGGATAGGCTTTTTTAAATTCGTCAATCATGTAGTTTAAACCGCCCATTTGGGTTTCAGCATGAGAATGCCAGTACTGGATCGTTACCGGTGTCGTATCGTTCGGATCTCCCTGCGGCATTTCCGCTGCTTCATCACCGCCGCCGCATCCGGTCACGGTACCGAACGCAAGTACCGCTGCCAGTGCGGTGCCGAGCCACTTCTTTTTGAACATCATCATCATTCCCCTCTCTTTTTAAAGACACAAAAAAATGGAGACACAAAAAAACCATGCACCATGCTTATTCCACCTGAGCAAAACAAAGTGAAATAAACGCTGGGGCATGGGTATTCTCATGGTCTCCACCCAATGCAGCATATAAAGTTAAGCGTTTTCAAAAGTGATTATGACACTCATCGATCAGGCTGTCAAGACCGCATTTAGCGGTCCGGCACAGCCTTAATATCCTGCTCCATGTCCACTGGTTCTGCTGCGGCCCCAATTCTACAGCGAAATTAAATCGGGTCCAACTTGAAGGCATGATCAATTTCTTTGATTTGATTATGGTCGATATGAACGATATTTCCCAGGCTCGCAGAAGCGATCATCGCATTCGCACTATACTCCGCAACTTCAAGGCGATCAAAAGCCTGCAGCAGACTCGCACCTGTAGCTATGACGCAATTATTCGCCACCAGGGCAATAGGTGCTGCCGGGGTAAATACCTCCGCCACGCGTTCCATATCGTGATACACGGCACCAAACGGAAGCTTGGGCATTTCCCGAAGCAGAATATAGCTCTCCGGAATGGTTCGAGAATCAAATGCAGCATCCGTCACAGCAAATGCCATAATATTCGGCGGGTGTGCAATCATAATGGATTGAATATGAGGATGTTTCTTGTATATGAGCCGGTGCAGCTGGTGAGAGCGGCTCGGTTGATACCCTGACTCGACTTGACCATCATCCACCCGCACCAAGTCCTCGGGTCTGAGATATTTCCGATCCTTGTTATACGGAGTAATAACAAAGCTGTCTTCTCCCAGTTTGTGTGAGAATGTTCCTTGTGTGCTCGTAAACAGCTGCTGATCGTATGAACGCTGTATGAACAGACACATATCCCGCCGGATCTCCTTCTCCCTGGATCCATAAGCACCTGCCTGAAACACATCATAACGCTGCTCCTGATTGGCTTGAACAATCTCATAATCGGGATCCGATAAAAGTACCGGAGATCCGATCTGTCTGGCCTTTATCTCCAATCTTGCACAAAAATCAAGCGTTTCGAATGCTTTAAATGCCTCAAACAGGCTGCTTCCGCCCGCTACGACACCATGATTCTCCAACATGACGCTGTTAACGCCCTGCTTTAATATATCCGCTATATTTTGCCCTAACTGTTCACTGCCCGGCAGGGCGTACTTTGCCATTCCAATAGTTCCGCAAATCCGGCCTTCATTGGGGAGCAGTCTGATTTCCGGTACTTTTCTTACCATACTGAATGACACGAGAGCCGGAGGATGCGCATGCACAACGGCCTTGAGATCCGGCCGGGTCTGATAGACCAGTTTATGAAAAGGAAACTCACTGGAGGGCCGGTGTATTCCATGAACGTCACCATCAGGTTTGACACACACAATATCCTGCCGGGTAAGTGCTCCTTTGTCGATTCCTGCAGGGGTAATCCAAATATCTCCATTATCATCCAAAATGGATAAATTTCCGCCGGATGTGGTCGTCATTCCGTACTTGTAAATACGTTCCATCATCAACAGGATCTGATCTGCCGGATGAAGAAAATCAAAATTCATGGAAACCCCTCCGTGTTTGTCTTATTGTTTTCTGATTATTTAACTTTATTTTAATGATTTTTATCAATAATGTAAGTGATCATTCTCACAAATAATTCTTTGCCCAGTGATCGAGTTAAAATAAAAAAAGCCTCACTTGAGCATTAGGCCCATGTGAAGCTGTGCTTGTTATCCTGGATTTTTAAATAATTTCATGAAATCGCTGTGCATGATCCTCTAACAGCTTGGAGGATGAAGACAGGCTTGAGAAATCATCAAACATGACTTTGATTTTAGTCTGGCTTTCTTGAATATCTTCTTTAACCTGGCTTGTACCGGTGGAGATCCTTAATACTTCCTTGGTCATGCCGTTGATATTATTACGCACCTCGCCGATCGATTGCTCTACGCGCACCGAAAGCTTTCGTACTTCTTTAGCCACCACATCAAAGCCTCGTCCATGCTCACCTGCTCTGGCTGCTTCAATCGCTGCATTCAGCGCCAGCAGCTGCGTCTGGCTTGCAATATCCCGTATCGTTTGTACGATGCCTTTAATCTCGTCCGCCTGATGGTGAAGTCCTTCAAGCGCAGCTGAATTCTGCTCGGACACCTCAGTGACCTGATTAATCAGATTCATCAGTTCTCCGCTCTGATGAATTCCTGCCGAGGCTTGGTTATTTAAATCTTCAGCCATGTTTTGCAGATCGTTCACCACGAGGGATATATTGTTTTGCCGTTCTGTTATGTTGGTTGCGATCTTTTGAATCCCGATAATATTTCGTGCGTCATCATCCATAATCGGCATATAGGTTGCTTCCAGCCAAACGGATTGGCCAAGCGCATTTTTACGCTCAATTTTATCCTGAAAGCTTCTACCCGATATTAATCGCTGCCAAAACGCTTCATATTCAGCACTCATGCTGAAAGTATGATGACAAAATTGCTTATGATGCATTCCGATCATATCTTCTTTGCGGTAGTTTACGCTGGATGCAAACAAGTCATTAACATATGTCACACGGCGATCCAGATCAAAACGAATGACCGCGAGATTTTTCTCTAACGCCTGTACAATCATGTGGTCCGACACAAACAAAGTTTCCTGCTGCTGTTTTAACATATGTATTCAATCCTCTCTAATTAAAGGCAATATGTAACTTAAGTCCTAGTTATATATACACAAGCATGTGATTTTTGAATCAAAGGTTATACAATAAATATATAATCTTTGTATAATTTTAATACAAAACACAGCGGAAGTATATATATGTTATTATTAACATATTAATTTTAATTATTTTCGTTTAGATCATCATAGACGTGGTAATACACTCTTAGATAAGGAGAGGATGGAAATGAATATAAACACGATAAGTAAATCAATGTTAATTGCCTTGACTGCAGGAGCTGTTAGTCTGAGCAGCATCAGCCTTGGGGCATCCGCTTATCAAGCTGAGGGTGCTGCACTAACGAATGGTACCAATTATTCTCAGGCTGATGCATCTGCAGCCAGTATGGCTCAACAGAAGCTGAACAGCTTTTACAAACCTGCCTTGAAAGGTCAATTCCCAGGTGCGGTCAGTGGTCTGACTGTGGGTAAAAGCACGCGGCAGGAGGTATATCAAACAATCGGAAATCCTCCAAAGCCTGATGAAGGGGAAAACAGGTTTGATCTTTATACCGCCCATATGGGCAATCCCGGTTATGCCGTTTCGTACAATAAAGATGATGTCATTAGTGAAATCCGCTATTTCGGGACAAATGTTGAACGCCAAACCAATATCGGCGGGATCACAAAAAAGATGCTGAAACAAAACTGGTATGCTCCAAGTTCATCAGAAACCATTTATGCAGGCCAAAAGGCCCAGTCTAAACTCACATACAACCGCGGTGAATACAAACTGGAGTTTATTTTTAACAGCAGTATAGATCTGGATCATATTAATCTGGTTGAACGGTAGTGATCTGCACGGGATCGCCCAACGGCATAGGGAGTAGGCACGCGAGCGGGGTTTAGGGGAATATATGTGGAAAACCATATATATTTCGGCATGCAGGCGGTGTTGAAGCCAATATATGTGGAAAACCACATATATTACTTATTCACGCAGTTTATTTTTCACATAGTACGTTATGACAAGTATCAGAGTTGTCACGATGAATAAAGCACTGAGCAGCGTAGCTGACTCATAGTAGGTTCTAAACCTCTCAATAGACCATTGATCATCACCGATCATTAAATCTGCGATATGATTACTGATCGATATTCCTTCTGAGTTCTCACTCAAGCTTGCAGAATAGTTTTGAGCAAGTGCAACCGTTATAAGTATGAGTAATTGCGAACCTGAAATAAACAGGTAGATCAGCAGTTTATGTTTGTTAATGGTAATCCCCCCTCATGTTTGTTTATGAATGCTGCATTATCAAATAATTCCCCTTCTATAGGATACCATATTGTTCCATTTATTCAATTTTAATCTCTTGAAAAATATGTATAAAGTGAAAAGACCCTCCAAGAGGGTCTTTTCACTTTTAGTGTTATAAATAACACTTAAACGAACGCGCTAGTGATGATAACCAGCAAAATAAACAGCACCAGGATTGCACCCACAGAACCATAACCTACTCCATAAGCAGCTCCGCCCATATTCTCATCTCCTCTTTTTACGGGATGAAAACAGTTTATTACTCGGAGCATATTTTTGACTGTGCAGCTGCCTATACCTTCTATATATAGCATCGTTTTACCTAAGCTTAAGATAATATAGGTACTACAATTTCTTTTATATGTTGTTCCGTATAAGTACTAACGCCATATCTTTACCTAAACTACTTGAATCCTTATTGAGGTTCATGGAATAGGTCACTGTTATACCCTCATGAAGCACCATTAGTCTTTCGCCTACTTCCACAGCATTTTTAACGTTCATCTGTTCCAGATAGTTGATAAATTTATCTTTTAACCATTCTTTTTCTCCGATAATTATTCTTCGGCCTGGGTGGCTTTCTTCTGAAAGTTCAGCAAATGCGTTTATAAATGCACAACCTCTTTGATTCTCGTTAATTAACCATTCTCCTAAAGTATCAAAAATAGCTAATATTTTTTGTTCAGGCTGATTATCAGCAACTTTTTCTAGATTTTCCGCAAGGAAGGTTCTCCATTTCTCATCTCTATATTTTAGATAAGCTACGATCAATTCTTCTTTGGAACCAAAACGGTCATATATTGTTTTCTTAGTTACTCCAGCTTCTTTAGCGATTGTCTCCACACCAACAGCTCTAATACCTTGCCAGTAAAATAATTCGGAGGCAGTCTCTAAAATTCTTATAGCAGCAGGTGTCATATTTTTTAAATCCACCATGTTAGTTCCCTCACTTCTATGATGAAACCAATTTAACTAAAGTTTATCATACTATCCTTTAAACTTAATACTTCCTAAGTATAATCACGCCTGCAGCACAGATAGCCATTCCCATTAACGTAAACATCCCGATAGTTTCACCAAACATAAAAAATGCCCAAATCATTGTGGCTGGGGGAGTTAGGTATAATAAACCATTTAACCTGTTTACACTCCCTAACCTTAAGTTTAACCAATAAAATCCGTAGCCCCCAATAGTAGATAAGCCTGCTAACCAAGCAACAGCTAACCAAAACCCTAGTGAAGATGGGGGAACTGCTTGAAGGACAGAACGTAAGCCCAGATAGGAGTATCTAATGACCCATTTATATCGCCGCTGACTACAAAAGTTATTCCTAGTATTCCTATAGTCAAGCCAACCCATTGATTCTTACTAGTCTTCTCTCCTAAAATTGGGCCAATTAATGCAGCTGCAGTGATGGGCTGCAAAGCAGTGATCAAGTTGGAGGTTCCCGCAGAAACACCGTTTTCCACAGACACAAATACAGAATATAAATATATCCCTTGAGCAAACAGTCCTATAACCACTTGCTGAAAAATTGTGTTCAAGGAAATTTTATGATTCTGAGTAAGTAACCACCATATCATTAATAAAATTCCAGCAACTAGAAACCTCCACATCAAGATAGTCATTGAATTTGCTTCTTGCGTCCCAAGCCTTGCTCCAATAAAACCGGAGCTCCACATAATTACGAAACCTATTGCAGCGATTAATTTTAAAGTGGATTTATTATAAATAAAATTCAATGTAATCACCCCCTATATTATACATACCGGTATAGTTACACAGGTTATTTTTTCATACAGAGAGAATATTGTCAAATAAAGCGTTTTGCGCTGAGTTTATAACTCATAACCACATTACAAAATGTAATTTATATTTGACATTTAGTAATGCGAGGTGGTATTGTGTTAGTGAAAGGAGATGAGGCATCTTGAAAAATAAAAAAATGAAGATTGCCAGAATAGAAGCTGAAGTATCTCAGGAGCGTTTAGCCGAGATCGTTGGTGTCACAAGGCAAACGGTAAATTTAATCGAGTCGGGCAACTACAATCCAAGCCTTAAGTTATGTATTGAAATATGCAGGGCACTTAACAAAACATTGAATGATTTATTTTGGGAGGAATGAGCATGAGTGGTGAAAAGATAGTTAAAGAGACTAAAACTGTTATGATTGTATCGCTGATTGTTGGTTTCGTCCTTTTGACAGTAGGTCTTGTATCCAGACAATTTGATATTGCTTTAATTTCAGACAACAAGGCACTGTTGGCGTTGTCACTTCTACCGTTAAGTCTGGCATTCGTTTCTTTCTTGAAGTTGTCAAAAATAAAAAAATCACCCCAAAAGATGCGGAGCATCATTATTAAAGAGAGTGATGAAAGACTCGTTGCATTAAATAATGAAGCCGATGCGAAAACGTTTAAAATACTCCAAGGAGTATTGTTTTTAGCCTATTTTGGTTATACATTTATTTTTCCACAGGAAGTTTTTGAGTCGGTCGGATGGTGGATTTTAATCATACTCTTATTGGGTTCTATGTTCCTGCAAGGAATCTTTCGGCATCTGATATGTAAAAGCAATTCCAATGATGGGATGAATGAATAACGAAGTCACGTTATAAAGACATCCTGACATCACGAAAATAAGACAGCTTAGAGAATGCCGGGAGATAATCCCGTCTTCTCTAAGCTGTCTTCATTTTACACAATGTGGGCAAAACGTGGGCAATCCGGGATTCTCCGAGGAGAAACCCTTGCCCCACAAGGGCTCAAGCCCTTGTTTACATCATGCCGCCCATTCCACCCATGCCGCCCATATCTGGAGCAGGTGGTGCAGCTGGTTCTGGCTTATCTGCGATTACAGCCTCAGTAGTCAGGAACATAGCCGCTACGGATGCTGCATTTTGAAGAGCGGAACGTGTTACTTTCGCAGGGTCAACGATACCTGCGTCGAACATGTTCACCCAAGTATCAGCAGCAGCGTTGTAGCCAATGCCGATCTCTTCGTTCTTCAGACGTTCTACGATGACGGAACCTTCTTTACCGGCATTCGCAGCAATCGTACGAATCGGCTCTTCCAGAGCGCGCAGTACAATGTTCACGCCTGTTCTCTCGTCACCTTCGGTTTGAACCGAAGCTACTGCTTTGTACACGTTCACCAGGGCTGTACCACCACCGGATACGATACCTTCTTCAACCGCAGCACGAGTTGCGTTCAGAGCATCTTCAATGCGAAGCTTACGCTCTTTCAGCTCGGTTTCGGTTGCAGCGCCGACTTTGATAACAGCTACGCCGCCAGCCAGTTTAGCCAGACGCTCCTGCAGTTTTTCTTTGTCGAATTCGGACGTTGTTTCTTCCAATTGGGAACGAATTTGCTTCACGCGTGCTTCGATGTCGGCTTTGTCGCCAGCACCGTCCACGATGATCGTGTTTTCTTTGGTTACGCGCACTTGACGTGCTGTACCCAATTGATCAACCGTAGCGGATTTCAGGTCAAGACCCAATTCCTCTGTGATCACTTGGCCGCCAGTCAGAGCAGCGATATCCTGCAGCATCGCTTTGCGGCGGTCGCCGAAGCCAGGAGCTTTAACAGCTACTGCGTTGAATGTGCCGCGCAGTTTGTTGACGATCAGCATCGCTTGAGCTTCGCCTTCGATATCTTCAGCGATCAGCACAAGCGGTTTGCCCTGCTGTACTACTTTTTCAAGCAGCGGCAGAATCTCTTGGGTGTTCGTGATTTTCTTATCTGTGATCAGAATATATGGATTGTCGAGGACAGCTTCCATTTTATCTGTGTCCGTAATCATGTATGGGGAAATGTAGCCGCGGTCGAACTGCATGCCTTCCACAACTTCCATTTCAGTCAGGAAGCCGCGGGATTCTTCAACAGTAATGACACCGTCTTTGCCCACTTTTTCCATAGCTTCTGCAATCAGTTGTCCTACTTCTTCGTCAGCTGCCGAAATGGACGCAACCTGAGCGATGGACTGTTTGCCTTCGATCGCTTTAGAGATGCTCTTCAGCTCTTCTACAGCAGCACGAACGGCTTTGTCGATTCCTTTGCGGATCACCATCGGGTTAGCGCCTGCAGTTACGTTCTTCAGGCCTTCGCGAATCATCGCTTGAGCGAGAACGGTAGCGGTAGTTGTACCGTCACCAGCTACGTCATTAGTTTTTGTAGCAACTTCTTTAACGAGCTGTGCACCCATGTTCTCGAATGCATCTTCCAGTTCGATTTCTTTTGCAATCGTCACACCATCATTGGTGATCAGCGGGCTGCCGAATTTCTTCTCCAGCACCACATTGCGGCCTTTCGGTCCGAGTGTTACTTTTACAGCGTTAGCCAATGCATCCACACCGCGGAGCATCGCGCGGCGCGCGTCTTCACTGAACTTGATATCCTTAGCCATGATATGATTACCTCCCTAGTAATTTGTAAAATCGTTCATCGTACGTATATGCAGGTTAATAATTAACCCAAGATCGCGTGGATGTCGCTTTCTTTCATAATCAAATATTCTTTACCTTCGTATTTGATTTCTGTTCCGGCGTATTTGGAGAAGATCACGCGGTCGCCTTCTTTAACTTCCAGCGGTACACGAGCACCGTCTTTCAAAGAGCCGCTGCCTACAGCGATAATTTTTCCTTCTTGCGGCTTTTCTTTGGCGGAGTCCGGAAGCACGATCCCGAATGCCGTGGTTTCTTCTTGTTCGATTGGTTCTACCAATACGCGTTCACCTAAAGGTCTGATCATGAAAAATAGCCTCCTTATTAAATAGTTTGTGGTGAATTTAAAATCTCTTTATGTATTAGCACTCAACCACCGTCAGTGCTAACAACCATGTTTTATGATACTCAAGTTGACTATAAATTTCAAGTCCCCTGCACGAAATTTTACGCATTTTTTACCTTTGTTAGTCTTAGCAGCAGGTTGTCCGGCAAATCCCCTCTTCCATTGTATCCATACCTGATGGGTTTATGCCTTGGTTTACGAGAAGCAAGCGTTCAAGCACTATAATATAAAAAAAGAACGCCCTTATCAGGACGCTCAGGTCGTTCTCCACTTACTCATCTTCATCTTTTCGCACGTACCGGTTCTCCACTTCCTGATCTGCCTTGAGCTGCTTTCGATAAACGAAGGCAGACAAATACACACTGAACTCATACAGCAGCAGCAGCGGAATTGTCACCAGAAAATCCGAAATGAAATCCGGCGGCGTGATGATTACCGCGATAAATACCAGACCGAAATAGGCAAACCGGCGCATTTTCTTGAGACGCAGCGGATTGAGAATCCGGATTCGGGTCAGGAACATGACGACCAGCGGAAGCTCAAACAGCAGCGCCAGCGGCAGCACCAGATTAAACATAAAGTTAAAATAGTTCGTGATGCCGTATGTCTCTTCGAGTCCCATGCTTTGCGTAACAGTAGTTGTAAAGGAAAGGGTCATAGGAAACACAATATAGTAACCGAAGGCCACGCCAGCAATAAACAGAACGAACGTATAAGGAACGTAGCGTACGGCAGCGACCTGTTCCTCTTTACGCAAACCAGGCTTCACAAAGGCCCACAGCTGATAAAATATGAACGGCACGGAGATGACCAGTGAGAATAATGCAGCAATTTTCATATAAATCCCGATACCATCCCAGAACGAGAATGCATTCAGTTCAAATCGCTGCGCCTGCGGGGATCCTGTCAGATATTGATAGATCGGCTCAGCGATAAAAAGTCCTGCAATCAATCCGCCTACGAAGAGCAGCAGCACCCATATGATCCGCTTACGCAGCTCGGTCAGATGCTCGGTCAGATCCATTTGTTCCATTTGTTCAGACACGCTTAAATTCACCTCATATTCAGCAAAACTCAAGAAGTATTCGCCCTTTCGCCACCCGACGCATTAACGATCCTTCTTTATATGTAAGAGTTCATCAACAAATTCTGCTTAAAAGAACCGAAAATCCCTCCAAAGGAGGGATTTCATATGTCTAGAGAAGCCTTATTCCGGGAGACGCTTGTCCTCCGCTTTGACTTGAACTACTGCTGGCTGCGGCTGTGGCGCCTCGTTCTTTTTGGAAGACGGTTCGTCCTCTATAATCTCACGGGCTCCGTCCTTGAATTCACGAAACGTCCGTCCGACAGCACGTCCCAGTTCGGGAAGCTTGTTCGGACCAAACAACAGCAGCGCGAGAATGACGAGCAGAATAATACCCGGCACACCGATTGGACCCATTCTAATCTCCTCCTTAAATCGCACGCAGAACATATCGTCACCGGCAGATCAATACTGCCGATATTACAACAGAACACGGACATATAACACCATCATAGCATAAATATATTTACATATATAGGCCGGAATTTTGACAACTTCTGCACAAATCTTCCTTATGTTAAGTCAATGGTTTCTCACGGTATTGACCCGTGACCATAAGAAGTGCTTCGGGCAGCTGGTCCATTACGGCAGCCAGATTCTCATGCACCCCTTTGGGTGAGCCTGGGAGATTCAATACAAGCGTCCGGCCCCGGATACCGCATACTCCACGAAACAGCATGGCACTGCGGTTTTTTTGCATGACAGCAGCCCTCATCGCCTCCGCAATCCCGGGTACCTGCCGCTCTACAACCCGAAGTGTGGCCTCAGGGGTTACATCTCTTACTGCCAGTTCAGTTCCGCCTGTCGTCAGCACGAGATCTACATGATAATAATCTGTCAGCTCAATCAATGCGGCAATAATCTCGTCTTCTTCGTCGGGCACGATCCTGTACTCAATAATTTCTCCGCCCAGTTCTTCTTCCACCAGTTCTCGAATGACCTGAGCGCTTGTATCTTCGCGTTCCCCGCGCGAGCCCTTATCGCTGGCTGTCAGGATCGCCGTTTTCCACAACATGAGAAACCTCTCCTTCCCTCTCGTCAGCGTAATCCTGAATATTAAAGTGTATAATCCCCGTTCTTGCCGCCTGTTTTGCTAATAAGCCGTGTCGGGCCGATCTGCATATCTTTTTGCAGTGCTTTACACATATCATAGACCGTTAAAGCCGCAGCGGAAACCGCGGTCAATGCTTCCATCTCGACACCGGTCTTGCCGGATGTACGGACAGAAGCTTCTATATATAGTTCATCAAGGCCGTTATCGCCAAATTGAATATCAATACCGGTCAGTGGCAGCGGATGACACATTGGAATCCAATCGGGCGTCTTCTTGGCCGCCATAATACCGGCAACCTGCGCCACTGCGAGCACATCCCCTTTTTCAATCCCGCCATCCTTGATCCGTTGAAGCGTACGCGGGTTCATACGGATGGCCGTCTGCGCAACGGCTGTTCGTGACGTCGTCTCCTTGTCGGTTACGTCCACCATCTTGGCCCTGCCCTGTTCGTTAATATGACTCAGTTCCATTGTTCCTCACCTTCCGGTTCATCAAACTTGATCAATCCCATGTCCGTCACCAGCCCGTCCAGCCGGAGATCATGATCATCCATCGGCACATTCTCCATCAGCTGCGGGCTGCAGCCGATCCCCATCCACAGCGGGCGCTTTCCGCCCTCCATGGTCAAGGCACGCAGACGGGAGCAAAGCGTATCATAATAACCGCCGCCATAACCCAGTCTCCCGCCCTGTACATCAAAAGCCAGGCCGGGGACCCAAATGACTTCAGGGATCTCCTGGAAGGCGTCTGCCGTCTGTGGATCCGGTTCGCGGATTCCGTAGGCTCCGACAATCAGCTCATCTTCCCTGGACAAACAGTACAGCTCCATATCTCGGGTACCCTTCAGGCTTCGCGGCACTGCCACGGTAACACCGTGATCCCAGGCCCAGTGAATCATCGGCCAGGTATCCAGTTCCGAGCGGAACGGAAGATATACCATCATGCTGCTTATCCCCTTTTCCTGCATCCAGCGAGTGCTGTGAAGGCATGCTTCCATGGACAGGCGCTGTCTGAGCTCACTGCCTAAAGCGTCACGAAGAACTCCTGCACGAGATCTCAACTCCCGCTTCAGGGCAGGAGTCAAGGGGTTATGATCCATGCTGCTCAAACCTGAATTCTTCCTCTCACGTACATATTTAAGATTAGTTTACCACTGTTCCTTCCTTTCGCCAAGAATGCCGGAAGTACTGCACTTTTGTCGCTTGTTTTACATTTTTCATGTAAACTTACCGTATAACAGAAATCTGATTGGATATTTGGAAGAGATCAGGAATCACCCTATAAATGGAGGTTTATGCACCATGCTTTTACAAGCAAACGGAATTATAAAATCGTACGGAGTCACCCCTGTTCTGGAAGGTGTCAATCTGCAGGTGCTGGAACGGGAACGCATCGGTCTGGTCGGTGTGAACGGTGCCGGGAAATCTACATTATTGAAAATACTGGCCGGAGAAATGTCCTATGACGGCGGGCAGATTTTCAAATCGAAGGAGACTACCATCGGATATCTCGCCCAGAACAGCGGACTCGTCTCCAGCCACAGCATTTGGGCGGAGATGATGGGCGTCTTCTCTTCCTTGACGGAAACGGAACGGGAACTGCGTCAGCTGGAGCAGCAGATCGCCGACCCTGCTTCAGCCCAGGATACGAAAAAATACGACGATTTGCTAAAGCGCTATGCTGCACGTTCGGACTGGTTCAAAGACCATGGCGGCTATGAAATGGAAACCCGCATCCGCAGCGTGCTTCACGGTATGGGATTTGGAAGTTTCCCGCCGGATACGCTCATTTCAACCTTAAGCGGCGGACAAAAGACCCGCCTGGCTTTGGCACGGATCCTGCTGCAGGCACCCGATCTGCTCATGCTGGATGAACCTACCAACCACTTGGACATTGCCACGCTGACCTGGCTGGAGGATTATCTGCGTGGTTATGCCGGCGCTCTGCTTGTCGTATCGCATGACCGCTATTTTCTGGATCGGCTGGTCACAACGATTGTTGAAGTGGAGCGCCACCAGTCCAGACGCTATACCGGAAATTACAGCAAATATATGGAGCTGAAAGCAGCCGAGTACGAGTCACAGATGAAGCAGTACGAGAAGCAGCAGGATGAAATCTCAAAGATGGAGACATTTATTCAGCGCAACCTGGTCCGGGCTTCGACGACCAAGCGTGCCCAGAGCAGACGGAAGGCGTTGGACAAGATGGATCGTATGGACCGGCCCATTGGAGATCTCAAAAAGGCGCATTTTTCTTTCGAAGTTGAATTTATGTCCGGCAAGGAAGTGCTGCAGGCGCGGGATTTGTCCGTTTCGTTTGAAGAGGGAAGTCCTTTATTCCGCCGTGTTTCCTTCGACCTCCGCCGCGGGGAAACCGTAGCCCTTATCGGTCCGAACGGAATCGGCAAGTCCACGCTGCTGAAATGTCTGACAGGTGAGATGAAGCCTGCGGCAGGAACCTTTCAGTGGGGGACAAAAGTGAAAATCGGATTCTATGACCAGGAGCAGACTCATCTGAATCCCGCCAACACCGTTCTGGAGGAACTGTGGGGCGCCTATCCGAACCTGGAAGAAGCGCGTATCCGCACCGTGCTTGGCAATTTTTTATTCAGCGGTGAAGATGTTTTGAAGAAAATCAGCTCATTAAGCGGAGGCGAAAAAGCTCGTGTATCGCTCGCCAAACTCATGCTGCTGGAAGCAAATATGCTGATTTTGGACGAGCCTACCAACCACTTGGATTTGTTCAGCAAAGAGGTGCTGGAATCTGCCTTGCTGGATTATGACGGCACACTGCTGTTTATTTCCCATGACCGGTATTTCCTTAACAAAATGGCTGAGCGCATTATTGAGCTTCATCCTGAAGGTGTGGAGCATTTCCTGGGCAATTATGATGATTATACGGAGAAAAAGAGGGAACTGCTCGAAATGAGCAGCGAACCTGGCGAGCCTTTCGAAAACGGAACCCCCAATGTAGAAAAGAAGCAAGACGCGCAGACCCCGGACAAACCTGGTGTCACCTCCTACGAAGCCGAAAAGCAGGCGAAGCGTGAAGAACGGAACCGGCAGCGCAGACTTGAAACTCTGGAGAAGAGCATTCAAGATCTGGAGTCTGACATTACCGGGATCGAATCCGAACTGGCACTGCCTGAGGTGTATCAGGATTATGTACTGCTTCAAGAAAAACAGCTGCTGCTGGATACTAAAAAAGCGGAGCTGGAGGAGATCTTTACAGAGTGGGAATCACTGCTGGAGGATTAAGATCATGGGACTTTGACAGGCAATACCCAACCCTTGAGTCTGTTCATAAAAAATTCACATTTAAAAGTATGAAACTCGAGTTTTGGTTGTGCACAGTTTTATCCACAAATAAAGTGTATAACTCGAAAGGTAAGTTGGCTATTTTATAGGGATTTATGCTGTTAGACTGGCTTATCCCATATTTTATCCAGCTTTATCCACTAAGTTATACACATTATCCACAGTTCAGCTATCATTTTGTGAAAAGGTTATCCTTACTTTCAGCATCCTTCAAAATGCCTTCATGTCAGCCTTCCACAGAGTTATGCACATTTTCGTGAGAATATGTGTATAACTCTGTCCACAACTTGACATCCCGTTTGTTTCATTATTGCGCAAACTGGTTATATGGGTGTCCAATAGTCACCAAGTATCTGTGATGAGGATGATTGAGATAAATAAGCTTGAATTCCAAGCTTATTTATCTCATTTCTACTGCAATATTTTTTTAAGATTGGTTTTCAGTCTTAAAGTGGCTGAACCTTTCAATTTAGACGAGAAATAGGCCTGAATTGGAAAAATAAGCTTGAAAAACAAGCTTATTTGGACGTGCTGCATCTATTTGGTAGAAATAAGCCTGGAAAACAGTCTTATTACAAAATGCTGGGCACTCGCCGCTGAGCTACGGGCGCTGAGCAAAAGGCAGCCGCCCCCTTCCTAAAGGGGCGGCTGCCTTTCCATATCACATCGAGAGCAGCGCGGCATTACATGCCGCGACATAAGCGAGGCCGGCGGCCATCACAATATCGGCATGCACAGCAGTGCCGCGGCTGATCTTGCCACCCCGTTCCACCGTGACAGCCGCTTCGGCTCGTGCGTCCTCACCGCGGCTGAGCGAATGCAGTTCCAGATCCAGAAATGAAATGCTTTCGCTGATCCCCTGGCGGATGGCTGAGATCACAGCCTGTACAGGGCCGTCGGCTGATCCAGTCCAGGACTGTTCTTTCTGTTCATGCAGCTGGCGGATGCTCACAACAGCCTCTTTCTTCCCGTGACTGCCTGCAGTCACCTGAACTTCGCCCAGCTCATAGATGTGGACCGGCTTTCCGAGGGTCGTTCCCGCCATCTTCAACAGCTGGTCATCGCTGACCACCTTTTGTGAGTCTGCTGTCTCCTTGAATATCGGATACAATTTCTCGATATCTTCAGCTTCAGCTTGCACACCGTAACGAACTAACCGGTCCTTCAGTGCATGACGGCCTGAATGCTTGCCGAGTATGATCATGCTGCGGGGAATGCCCAGCTGTTCCGGATCCATTATCTCATAGGTGCTGCGGTTCTTCAGCAGGCCATCCTGATGGATACCCGATTCATGCTGGAAAGCATTACGGCCAACCACCGGCTTGTTAAATGCAATCGGAAAATGCATCGCCGCACTGACCATCCGTGACGTATCATACAGCTTCTCTGGAGAAATTCCCGTCTCTGCCCGAAGGCTGTCTCCACGTGTGGCCAATGCCATGACCAGCTCCTCCAGTGCGCAGTTCCCTGTACGTTCTCCCACACCATTGATGGTTACCTCAATCTGGCTGGCCCCGTTACGGATGGCTTCCAGACTGTTCGCAACGGCCAGCCCAAGGTCATTGTGACAGTGAGCACTGTATGCCACGCCATTGCCTCCCCTTGCCCCTTCCCGTACGCGGCGGAACATCTCTCCATACTCGCCGGGCAGCGCGTATCCTACGGTATCGGGCAGGTTAATGATGCTCGCACCCTCCTGTATGACAGCCTCCACCATTTCGATCAGATCATCCATTCCTGTTCGTGAAGCATCCATGGCTGTGAACTCGACCACATCACAGAACTGTCTGGCATAGGCCGTCATTTCCCGGGCGGCTGCCACGACTTCTTTACGGCTCTTGCGCAGCTGATGGGTAATGTGAATGTCAGACGATGAGATGAACAGATGGATCCGCCTTCTAGCGGCATCCTGTGTGGCTTTGACAGCCGCATCAATGTCTCCCTTTACAGCCCGGGCAAATCCACAGATTTCAACCTGCTGCAGCTGGCGCGAAATCGTCTGGACCGCCTGGAATTCTCCGGGACTGGATACCGGAAAACCCGGCTCCAGCACATCCACACCCAAGTCTGCCAGCTGAACAGCCAGCTCCAGCTTTTGTGCAGGGGAAAGGCTTGCTCCCGGCGCCTGCTCTCCGTCACGCAGTGTTGTATCCATGACCTGCACTCTTCTTTTTCCAGCCTGACTTTGATCCATATGATGATCCTCCTTGATTTGTAATTTGTAATATACGTAACTCTTTCAGATTTCTTTCTTGATGGCGTCCGCACGTCGACTTGCGTCCGCCTGCCCTCCCTTTCGCTGCCGGCAGCGTGATGAAATCAGCCCATAGTCCAGCCCATTTCAACATAAAAAACCCGTCATCTCCTATTTCAGAGACGACGGGTTTAACCCCTCCGCGGTACCACTCTGCTTGACGCTTACACATTGGCATCCCTGCCGTGAAGCGTCCGCTTCAGGCTGAAACCGTTCTTCGCAATTGGCCAAATAGCGAAAACACAGTTTCAGCTCACCTGATGACGGAGGCATCCGTAAGAAGCATTCCCTTCTTCCGCTCCCGGGCGAGTTTCAAAGGCACTGTGTCCGCATCGCACCTTTCTGCGGCTCTCTGATCACAGCTTTCCTTCTACTTGCTCCCGTTCATTGCGTTTATGATATATAGAATAAAAACATAAAAAGCCTGTCGTCTCTTATTGCAAGAGACGACAGGCTGAACTGTCGCGGTACCACTCTTGTTGACTTCATTACAACCCATCCTAGACGGGTTTCGTCATAAAGCCCACTTGATCGTCCATTTGCAGCTCAAGGCTGATCTGGACGGGCCGGTTGACGGCGGCAAACCGTAACGGGATACTGCACTGCAGGCGAATATTCAATCCGCTGATGGCTCCTGCAAGGATGCCATGTTCCCCCATTCCGCTCCCAGGCGAGCTTCGTGATGTTCCGGTCTGCTGCGTTGCACCTCCCCGCAGCTCTCTGTGATGACGGAATATCCTACTGTTCCTGTTCTTCGCGTTTCTACAATTTGGAATTGAAATTGATTATAAGGTTCTGCAAAATCGATGTCAAGCCTAAACTTACCATTCTTCCAGTTTAAGCTGGGGGTCTGCCTTGAGATCCAGTTCGCTGGTCAGGCCATGCTTCCATTTCAAATGGGCAGCTGCTCCGATCATTGCTGCATTATCTGTACAATAGACATGCGGCGGAATCGTCAGTGGAATGCCTTCCTCTTCACACCGGGACGTAAGGCGCTGACGCAGTCCCTGATTGGCTGCTACGCCACCGCACAGCAGGAGCTGCTTGCTGCTGTATTCCTTGACTGCACGAACCGCTTTTTCCACCAGGACCTCGGTAACTGAATCCTGAAAGCCCTTCGCAATCGCAGCAACCGGAACCTCCTGCCCTTTCATCTTATGCTGATTGACTGCATTCAGAACGGCCGATTTCAGGCCGCTAAAGCTGAAATCATAGGAGTCCGGCGCAAGCCAGGATCGAGGCAGATCTACCGTTTCTTCCGCTCCAAGTGCCAGCTTGTCGACATGAGGCCCGCCGGGATAAGGAAATCCCAGCGCGCGCGCCACTTTATCATAGGCTTCGCCCACGGCGTCATCCCGAGTCCGGCCGATCAGCTGAAACCGTCCTTCTTCCTCCAGATGTACCAGCTCGGTATGTCCCCCGGACACAACCAGTGCCATGCAGGGGTATTCCAGCGGACCGACGATCCGGTTGGCATAAATGTGGCCTGCGATATGATGGGTTCCGATCAGCGGCTTGTCCAGCGCGAACGCCAGACTTTTGGCAGCGACGACCCCGACCAGAAGTGCGCCGACAAGCCCCGGTCCCTGGGTAACTGCAACGGCTGACAGGTCCTGGAGATCCACGCCTGCCTGCTGAACTGCTTCCTCGATGCTTAATGTGATCACTTCCACATGCTTGCGCGATGCCACTTCCGGCACCACACCGCCAAACGCTTTATGTGTCTCAATCTGGCTCGCAATGACGCTGGACAGTACCTCACATCCATCCTTCACCACCGCGACCGAAGTCTCATCACAGCTCGTTTCAATCGCCAAAATCAGACTTTTATCTTTGATATCTATTGATGCACTCATGATCATCCTTCGCTTCCTTCCTTACGTTGCTTGACCGCGGTAAGGCGGCAGCTCTGCCCACATAATGAGGGCATCCTCCTGATTATCCGAATAATAGCCTTTGCGGATGCCGGCAGGTTGAAAACCTTTTTTCTCATACAACCCCCGCGCGATGACGTTGCTGACCCGGACCTCCAGCGTGATGCGTTCCATTCCCATATAAGCAGCCGTCTTCATCAGCTCACTTAACAGAAGCTCTCCCCATTTACGCCCCCGATAAGCTCCGAGCAGTGCGATATTGGTAATATGCGCTTCATCGACGATCGTCCACATCCCGGCATATCCGATAATCTGTCCCTCATATTCCATCACCATATATTTGGCAAAATGGTTCATCGTCAGTTCGTTGCGAAACGCACCCTCTGTCCAGGGGAGGCTGAAGGCATCATGCTCCACGGCCATCACTTCCGGAATATCGTCCAGGACCATGAGCCGAAAACTCAGTGCCTCGTCCTCCGGACGATGATGATTAAGCTCATTCATATTGTCGTTTTCGCCTCCTCACCGCCTGCGAAGCAGGTTGGCCTCCGCCTCGGACAGCTGTGTATAATTCGGCAGCAGGGAATGCGTCTCATCGTATTCCCCTCTCAGCAGCCGCTCTGCGCCCAAATATCCGGCCCATCTGCCTTCAAGCTCATACTCCTGCACATACACCGGACAGGCACCGTTCTCCCGTAATGTCTCTGCCACCGGCCCATGCACGCCGGTTTCGCCTGTAAACCAGATCCCTGCTGGCTGCTGGGATGCCGGAAGCCTGCCCAGCCGTTCTTCCAGTTCTTCCACCCAGGTTCCCATCAGCCGGATTCCGTCCGGTGCAAGGCGCTTTGGAGCCGTGCCGCCTGTCCCCTCGAACAAGGCCGTATAGGCTTGTCCCCGTCTGGCATCTAACAGCGGAATGATCCAATGGTTTGAGTTTATGGCATGATCATGCCCTTTTTCAGCCAGCATTCCCTGCTCTAATCCGCCCCATGCCAGGGCATGCAGACTGGATACACCAACAACTGGAATACGGTTCGCCCAAGCCAGTGTCTTCGCCGCGGTTACTGCCATGCGCACACCTGTATAAGAACCAGGACCAACGCCAACCGCAATCCCGTCCAAATCACGGACTGACAGGCCGGAAGCCAGAACAACCCGCTCGATAATCGGATGCATATGAACCGAATGATTCCGTTCGCCGTTCTCATTGATTTCTTTCAACAGCACGTCATCCTCAAGCACCGCAGCTGCGAGCTGCGATGTTGACGTATCCAGTGCAAGAATCCGTTGATGTGATTGATGTTCATGATGATTCATTTATCTAACTCCGTTCTCATTCAAGTCACGGCACCAGCCGCCGTAAGTGCTCCCATATCCTGTAACCGTGATCAGCCGCTCCTCAGCCCCACGGTTCTCCAGCTGAATATGCAGATATTCTTCCGGAAGCAGCTCCGTGATCAAGGTGCTCCATTCCACCAGACAAACCCCTTCGCCGTAAAAATATTCATCTAGACCGAGTCCATCAGCCTCATCGACAGACAAACGATAAACATCCATATGATAAAGAGGCAGCCGCCCCTCATATTCCTTAATAATCGTAAATGTCGGACTGTTTACGATACCGGAAACCCCCAAAGATGAGGCAAAATATTGCGAAAAAGCCGTTTTCCCTGCTCCCAAATCGCCGTCCAAACCGATGACCGTCCCGGGCTCCGCCGCTTGTGCCAGCCATGCTGCCAGAGTCTTCGTATCCTGCAGCCCAAAAGATTCATAACGGAATTGCTGTGGACCGTTTTCTGTCACCTGTATATCACCTTTTTTCATAAAATATCTTCACTAAAGCGAACATCCCTTAATTATATCGGTCTGCCCTTTCCCCCGCAAGAGAAGGACTCCAAGGTGCTGACCTTCTTCTCTATGTAAAAAGCCCCTGTTTTTTTCAGAAAAAGGCTCCGAGACCTTCTCCGAAAAAAACAGAGGCAGCATGATTAATAACGATAAAAGTGTGAGCTTACGATCTTGTGCTTACTTCGCTTCTTCCTGCAGTCGGTCGACACTCACGGTCATCGTATTCGTTGGACGTGATCCAACCTGAACTGTGGCCATGCCATTAGCCTGATCAATCTCCTCGATCCAGACCGGCTGACCGGCAAGATTGACTTTAAAAGTATCGGGGGATTCAAAAATCGTCATTGCGCGTTCCAATTCCATCAATTACTCCTCCTCTATATTTCCGGGCATCTCGTTCACTGTTTTCATTGTATCGGTGGTCGTATCCCCGATTTTTCCATTGTCATCCTCTGTTACATAGCCCCCGCCTAGTCCTTCATTCACCATCCGGTCGATATCCAGCATGGTGGATTCCCGGACAGCTCCAGGCTCTACGCCGGTCAGCGCTTCCCAATCCAGCATCTCCCCATTCACGGGTTCATCCTTCTGCGTCATGACTTCTCCATCCCTCCCTGATGTCTATTCGCGTTTGTCAGCTGTACTCCGGTTCAATATGCCACAAAATTTACGTAATTATGCAGACACATACGAGAGTTATTTTTTGGGCAAACTATAAATAGTTTATATAGACGCGTAGAAAATGATAGGGAGGTTGTCCTTAATATGCATACAGTCTGGAAAGGCGCAATCAGCTTCGGACTCGTTCATGTTCCCGTGAAAATGTTCTCAGCTACAGAAGACAAGGATATTTCCATGAAATATGTACATAACGTTTGCGGGAGCCCGCTCAACTATGTTCGTAAATGTCCGGTATGTGAAGAAGAAGTCGGCTGGGATGATATTCAAAAAGGCTATGAGTACGAAAAAGGCAAGTTTGTCCTGTTCCAGAAGGACGAGCTGGATCAGCTATCCGAACAGAACAGCAAGAACATTACGATTCTTGATTTTGTGGACCTGAAAGAAATTGACCCCATTTATTTTCAGAAGACATACTATCTTTCACCCGATCAAGCCGGAAGCAATGCGTATCGTCTGCTGCTGGAAGCGATGCGGCAGTCGGGTAAAATCGGTATTGCCAAAATCGCGATCCGCTCCAAAAGCAGTCTGGCAGCCATCCGGATTGTGGAGGAATGCCTGGTGATCGAGACGATCTTTTATCCGGACGAAATCCGTCCCGTCTCCCAAGTGCCGAACCTGCCGGAGCAAACTGGAGTGAACGAGAAAGAGCTGACGATGGCCCGTATGCTGATCGATCAGTTGTCGACTCCTTTTGATCCGTCCAAATATACCGATGACTACCGGGAGCGCCTGCTTGATATGATCAACAGCAAGGTCGCTGGCGAAGAGATCAAGATTGCACCGGCGCGACAGGAAACCAACGTGGTGGACCTCATGGCTGCCCTGCAGGCAAGTATTGAAGCCGTCAAGCCGATGGCCACAGATCCCGGAGAGACCCGCAAACCGCGCAAATCTGCCCGCAAAACAGCTGCTGAAACAGCGAAAGCCAGCGGCGATGACAGTGTGGAAGGCAAGCCAAAACCGAAACGGCGCACCACGAAAGCCAAGAAAACTGAATCGGGCTCCTGATCATGACCGAACTGAAAAAGCTTCTTCCGAAGGAGCCGATGGCCCCCATCTCCATCTCCACCGACCGTATCCCGGAAGGTGAAGAATGGGGGTACCAGCTGAAATGGGACGGTGTCCGGATTCTATCACTGATTGAAGACGGGAACATCACATTAATCTCGCGCAGCATGCTCAATAAAACCCGTTTATATCCCGAGGTGACATCAGCACTCTCGGGCCTGAAAGACCAGCGGCTGCTGCTTGATGGTGAAGTCGTCTATTTCCACCCCGAGCTTGGACGTCCGGTGTTCCAGAAGGTACTGCAGCGAGAGCGATCCCGCACCGTCAATGCTCAGGCACCGCGGCTTACCTATGTTCTGTTCGATATTTTGATTCATGGAGATGAAGATCTACGCCCTCTTCCCTACATCGAGCGTCATGAGCGGCTGAAGGATGTGATCCAAGGACAGCAGGGGCTTCTGCTCGCCGACCTGTTTCAGGATGGGAACACCTTGTGGTCCTGGGCAGAGGAACGGAACTGGGAAGGCATTGTCATCAAGAAACTGTCTGCTCCTTATCGGGAAGGCAAGAAACATCAGGACTGGTTCAAGAAAAAAACATCTGTGATCCTGGACGCCGAAGCCCCGGCTCTGATCATCCGGGATGGACGAGCCGCCAGCCTTGTCGTCACGGGAGAAGGCGGGGCTTATATTGGACGGGCTTCCCTGGGCCTGAATGACAAAACCAGGCAGCTGCTGCTGGCGTATGCGAAGCAGTATCCCGGCACCTGCTGCCTGTCTCCCCTTCCTTCAGATTTGCACAAGGAGCAGCTGTCCTGGCTCAGTAAACCTCTTCAGATTGTCGTTACCTTTCTGGAATGGAGCCAGGATGGGGTGATGAGACATCCGAAGCTGGTTGATATCAAAGGACTGAAGACACCATGAGAAAACATATCAAAGGAACTTTAACGATCGAAGGTCAGGAAATTGTGGTCACTAATCCTGATAAACCACTGTGGCCCGAAGCCGGGATTACCAAAGCCATGTACCTCCAGAAGCTGGCCGCCCTGTCGCCGTATCTGCTCCGTTATACCCGGAACCGACTGTTAACGACAATCAGGTATCCCCACGGAGTGCCGGGTGAATCTTTTTATCAGAAAAATGCTCCCGAACCGCTCCCTCTCTTCGTTTCCACCGCCATTCATGACAACATCCGCTATGTGCTGTTGAACGGCCTGCCCGAGCTCCTGTGGCTCGGTAACCTGGCAGCATTGGAATTTCACCCTTCCCTTCATTTGGCTGGGAGTCTCCACCCCTGTGAATGGATGATCGACCTGGACCCTTCACTTCCGGAAGAGCCGAGAATTATGGAAGCTGCTTTTGTCGTGGGAGAAGTTCTTCGCTCGCTTGGCATTGAATCCGTGCCGAAAACCTCGGGAGCGACCGGTGTACAGATTATTGTTACGATTGAGCAAGGGATTACGTTTGACGAGCTGCGCTCGATCGGACAGTTTGTGGCCCAATACGTGACCGAGAAGCATCCCGGGCTGTTTACGATAGAGCGGCTGAAAAAAAATCGCGGGAATAAGATTTATTTCGACTATCTGCAGCATTACAGCGGAAAAACACTGGCTGCTCCTTATACGCCCCGAGCGAGGCTAGGGGCTACCGTCTCCACACCGCTGACATGGGAGGAAGTGTCGCAAAATGTCTCTCCTTCTTCCTTTCACCTGCTTAACATTGTTGAGCGGCTGAAGGACAAAGGCGATTTGCTGGAAGAGCTGCCGCCACAGCCGCTTGAACCGATACTGCGGCACTTGGCCGGCAGGAAGAGATGAGAGCATACTGCAGGCGAACATATAAAAACATCCTGCGGATGAGTCCTCCGCAGGATGTTTTGTATTAGTGGATATCTTTTTTCTTGAAGCGTCCGCCCTTCACGTCATGAATGTTGCCGACGGCCAGAAAGGCTTGTGAATCCCAGTCCTCCACAATCGTCTTCAGCTTGGCTTCCTCCAGGCGTGTGATGACACAAAAAATCACTTTTTTGCTATCTCCTGTATAAGCGCCTTCGCCATCCAGATAGGTGACACCACGGCCGAGTCGCTGGGTCAGCGCATCCCCGATCTCTTTGTACTTCTCACTGATAATCCAGACCGACTTGGATTGATCCAGGCCTTCAATCGTAATATCGATCAATTTAAAAGCCAGATAATAGGCAATCAGAGAGTACATCGCACGGTCCCACCCGAACACAAATCCGGCACTGCCGAGTATGAAGAGATTGATGAACATGACCACTTCACCGACTGAGAAAGGCAATCTCTTGCTGAACAGAATGGCCACGATTTCCGTACCGTCCAGCGACCCGCCCGAGCGGATTACGAGACCGACACCGACACCCAGAATGACACCGCCGAAAACGGCAGCAAGCAATGGATCAATGGTAAGCGGGGACACCGGATGAAGCAGGTAGGTCCCGACCGACATAACCAAAACGGCGAAAAGTGTAGACAACGCAAACGTTTTGCCGATTTGCTTATACCCCATGAATAAAAATGGAAGGTTAAACAAGGTTAGAAAAATCCCGAGCGGCAGTGAAGTGATATGTGAAACCATAATAGAAATCCCCGTGATCCCGCCGTCAATAATCTGGTTCGGCACCAGAAATATTTCCAGACCCACAGCCATCAGCCCGGCACCCAGTGTCAGAAAAATAAGGCGGCGCAGCAGCCGGATCGACAGTGCTTTGGCAGAAGGCTTCACCGGTTTAGATAAGGCATTCATTTCACTCGACATACAAATCCCCCGATCATTATGCGTAAACCGTAAACCTATAACATGTTTAATGGCTTATTATGTTTATTTTATCACATCATGCCCCCTTATTAATAGGAAGGGAGTGAACAAAAAAATAGAAACAGCCTATAACTTCTCGTTATAGACCGCTTCATATAGTTTGATTACAGCATTGGAGACAGCATTCTGCAGAAAATTTCTGCTGCTTTTTGAGCTCTGCCCCGTTCATGAAAGGCCTCTTCGTCAATGGCTTTGCTGTTGGTCAGATCTTCTTCGAAGTCTGCCACCAGATGATCAATCGGCTTCTTGTCAAACATCACCGCGGTCAGTTCAAAATTGCAGAAGAAGCTCCGCATATCCATATTCGCTGTGCCTACCGAACCGATCAGATCATCTACAATGAGCACTTTTGCATGAATAAACCCTTTTTGATACTCGTAAAATTTCACACCTGCTGTAATAAGATCCTCCACATAGGAGAGCGATGCCAGCTTAACCAGCCGGGAATCTGCTTTGTCGGGAATGATAATTCGCACATCGACCCCGCTTACAGCCGCGGTCTTCAGCGCCTCGTACACCCCTTCGTCAGGGATAAAATATGGCGTAGTAATCCAGATCCGCTCTTTGGCCACTGAAATGGAACCGAAGCACATCTCCTGAATCGCATTCCAGTTCAAATCCGGTCCGCTGCTCAAGATCTGCACCTGTTCGTCCCCTGTACATTGATGTTCAGGGAACAACGACATATCGAGGATCTTCTCACCGGCTGCCAGCTTCCAGTCATGCAAAAATACGTTCTGGAGGAAATACACCGCATCTCCCTTTACTTCCAAATGCGTATCCCGCCAGTATCCCATATCGGGATATTTCCCGAGATAGTCATCTCCTACATTGATCCCGCCCAAAAATCCGACCGTCCCGTCGACGACGACAATTTTTCGGTGATTGCGATAGTTGATTCTGCGATTAAACATCGAAACCATGGCCGGCAGGAAAAAGTGAAACTCCACACCGGAATCCTTAAACCGGTTAATAAAGGAGCGTTTCAGCTTGTAGCTGCCCAGTCCGTCACAGACCAGACGAACCTTCACCCCTTCTTTTGCCTTACGGATCATGACATCCTGGAATTTGGTTCCGATGGTATCATGACGAAATATGTAAAATTCCACATGAATATGATCCTTCGCCTGCTCCATGGCGTGCAGCATGGCGGAGAAAGCCTCTTCTCCGTCAGTCAGAACCCTTGTGCTGTTACAGCCGGTAATGGGCGTTTCAGACAAGTGGTTTAACAGATTAAACAGCCTGAGATTATGATGGAAATCCGGGTTGTGCATGTCCGATGCTTTATGAACGATTGCCGCCCGGTCCCATAAGTGTCCTTTAATTTCTCGAAAAAGCCGTGTTCCGCGGTTTCTGATTTTGAGCCGTTTCTGATAATCCTGAGCAATGAAGAAATAAAGCACAAATCCGATCAGCGGCAAGCAAAACAAGATAAACAGCCAGGCGACCGCTTTAGAGGGATTTCTGAATTCAAGCAGCAGCACAGCTGCCATCTGGAAAATAAAAGCGATAAGTGCAAGCAGAAGCCACATATCGGCAGCCTCCCAACTATGAATAGAATGCGAACGAGTGACGTGTCAGTCAAAATATACAATCTGTAATACAGCATTGACCACTCAAACACAGATTTATTCAATACATACCCAAACAAGCTGGCAAGTGAATACTTCGGGCATATATTCTTATATTTTAGACATGTTCCCCGCTCGGCTTGAATAGATAGAGAATAGGAGCCGTCCACCCAATTATGCCAAGCACACGTTCTGTCCATCCATGACGGCACAGAAAGGGGATGTCATGAAACCAAAGCCGGCAAAGCAGCCGTTAACCCTGCTTGTGCTGCGTGACGCCCAGCATTCCGTCAAACAGGTCCATCTCTCCAAGCCCCTGTTGATCGCCGTGCCTGCCGCGGCGATCCTCTCGATTACCGGTCTCATTCTATCGATGCAGATTCAATCGAGCCGTGATATCTCGGAGCTGGAGCGTCAGCTGACGCTGCAGCATTTGAAGTCCCTGCGCATGGAAATCACCGTCTCGGATAAAGAAGCTGCCATCGAACGGTTAAATCAAGCCATTATTCAGCTCTCGGAGGAAGCTGCCCAAACCGATGCCCACATGAAGAGTGTAAGACAGCTTGAGGAGCAGCTCCGAACCTTCATCCAGGAGCAGGGCTTTGATCCTTCTGAATCTTCAGAAGACATTTCGTCCTCTCAGACGGGCGACCCCAGCTCCATGGGCGGCGAATATATCGCAGTATATGAGCAGGACATGCTGCATCTTGCAGAAGAAACGCTCGATGATTTTGAGCGTATCCGCAATTTGATGGAAACTATGGAGAAAGCGATTCCACGCACGCTGGATCACGCAGCCCAGGCACAGCACCAACGTGAATCTACACCTTCCCGCTGGCCGACGGAATCCAGGCGGCTTACTTCCAGCTTCGGCTATCGAAGTGATCCGATCAACGGGCGTTCCGCCTTCCACGCCGGTATCGATATTGCCGGAAGCCGGGGCGATCCCGTATATGCTGCTGCCAGTGGGACTGTCAGTGCGGTGGAATTCAGCAGTGCTCGGGGACGATATGTGATCATAGACCACCCTGATGGTCTTCAGACCTGGTATCTCCATCTTGACCGTGCTTCTGTAGAGGCCGGTGACCAGATCAAGCAGGGAGACATCATTGGAGCACTGGGCAATACCGGGCGCAGTACAGGAGCTCATCTGCATTTCGAAGTGGTGAAGAACAACAGACCCGTCAATCCGCTGCATTTTGTTGATTGATGTGCACTGACTTACTTGCTGACTTACTTACTTTATAAGGAGGATTACCGCAAAATGAAAAAATCCCGAAAAAAGAAAAAGCAGGCTGCACAGGGCCCTGCCACGTTAATCAGCCAGGGAAGCCTGGTTGAGGGCAAGCTCTCCTGTGAGACGGATTTGCGCATTGACGGCCAGTTTCAGGGAGACATCGAGAGTACGGCCCATGTTACGATTGGAGAAGGGGCTGTGGCCCGGTCAACGATCACAGCAGTTGAGGTTATCGTGGCAGGAACCGTATACGGGGACATTAACGCGGAAGAGAAACTGACGATCACACGAACGGGTCAAATGTATGGGGATGTCGCAGCAGCCTCCCTGATTATTATGGAGGGCGGGGTGCTGAACGGCGCCAGCCACATGAACCACTGTCCCGAATCTAGCAGCCCTGCGGAGCCTCTGGCTTTACATCGTCCGGAAGCCGGATAAGGCTTCACAATAACAAAGACATGGCGGTACCAGGAAGTTCTCCCTGGCATACCGCCATGTCTTTGATTTGGTATCAAACCTGACATCCCCAATAAGATTGTTTTCCAAGCTTATTTCCACAAAAACCTAGGTGTTTAGCACAATAAGGTTGGTTTTCAGGCTTATTTTTTCACTTCAGCTCTTTTTCTGGCCTGCCTGGAGAATTCCAGCCAGTTTAAGACTGATTTTCAGTCTTAAACTGTTCTCCACAGGAGAAATGAGGAAAATAAGATTGGAATTCAAGCTTAAACCCAGAATAGGCCCCACTACAGAATCACCATAGCGATGGAAGGAACGTTTATAATACGATACGTTTACGCATGCGGACGTTCCTTCCGCGGAACTTCCTGCACGCAGCAGCAGCCCGCGCGCACGCTCCAAATGCCGGTCAGGCCGCTACGTCTCTTTTTGCAAATACGGTCCAGGTGATGGCTGCAAAAATAAGGCAGTATACGGCCAGCACGGTCACCGAGAACCACAAACTCACGCCTCCCGGACCTGTGGGTGAATGTATGTAGACACTGAGATCGGTGTGCAGAAACAATACATATTTAGCCCATTCGAACCGCTCGGGGTTGAAGATCAGCCCGAACAGGTTCTTCACAAAAAGAATAAACAACGACAAGCCGATCGCCAGGCTTCCTGAACGAAATACTGTCGAGATCATAAACGCAATTAACGCAATCACGAACAGCTCGACGTAATCTGTCAGCAGGTTAAGCAGGGCACCTCTTGGCGCAGTTCCACCCATGAATCCTTCCATGCCGGAAGCAGGGCTCTCAAACAGCATACTGGAAAAGATAAATGCCGTCAGAGCTGTAATCACGGTACCTACGATCGAAAACAACAGCACCGCCAAATATTTGGATAGCAGAATCTTCCCCCGGCTCCAGGGACGGATCAGCAGCAGCTTAATCGTGCCCCACGTGAACTCTCCAGCAATCATTTCGGCTGCGATAACCACTGTAAAAATCGTAGTCAGCATGAACGTGAAGCTTTCCGTCCACGAAAATACCGTCCAGCGGTCCATATCCCCGCCAGCGATATAAAACAGCAGCGGCATGCCGGCATTGCAAAGCACCAGAATCGCAAGCATGACCCATGTGCGGCTCCGGCTGTAAATTTTCATATTCTCATTGGCGACGAGCTTAAGAAAATCAGTCATGTCTTTCACTTCCCGTCATCTGCAAAAATTGATCTTCCAGCGATGTGGTGACAGGGCGGATCCCGTACACCCTCACCCCGTTCTGCACCAATGTGGTATTGATTTCCGCAATACGTTCACGGTCACCGCCGACCAGAATCAGGCCTTCCTGAATCCGCAGCGGATATGAAGCCAAAACTTTACTGGCTGCAGCTGTGTCGTCCACAGCGAAGGCCGTCTCTTCAAAAGCTCTTTCTCCTTCCGGACTCCGAAGCTGGCGAACATCGACCAGTCTGCCCTGCTGAATGATGCCGACCGTGTCACACATCAGCTCCATCTCTGAAAGCAGATGACTGGAAACAAACACGGTCGTCCCCTCTTCACGGCTCAGCTTGCGCAAATAATCTCTCAATTCACGGATGCCCTGCGGGTCCAGCCCATTCGTAGGCTCATCCAGGATGAGCAGCTTGGGCCGGTGCAGCAGGGCCTGGGCCACGCCCAGTCTCTGTCGCATACCGAGAGAATACGTCTTGACCTTATCCTGGATCCGGTCACTTAACCCGACAAGCCCCACCACTTCCTCAATTCGCTGCGGTGTAATGCCAGGCATCATGCGCGCATAATGAATCAGGTTTTTATATCCTGACATAAACTTGTACATTTCCGGATTTTCAACAATAGCGCCAACCAGTGAAGAAGCCTGTTCGTAGCTGGTCTTGATGCTGTGTCCTCCGATCAGAATATCTCCCTTGGTGATCGACATCAGACCAACCATCATACGGATGGTTGTTGTCTTGCCTGCTCCGTTGGGACCCAGAAACCCGAATACCTGCCCTGCAGGAACATCCAGTGTGAGATCCTCGACCAAGGTCCGGGAGGAAATCACCTTGCTGACCCCTCTCAAGCTGACGAGCGGTTCTATCATCCACTCCACTCCTTTATTCGTTGTTACTTGTCATCATAACACAGGTTCAGAGCTGGGACGATTTCGGACGTTAGAGGGTGTTCTATACTGGAATGCTCCATACATGATGAATGCTCTAAACGTGATGAATGCTCCATACGACAGTGACACGCCTGGCAAATTCCCATTGGCGTATTATGCTTAAAGAAACCAGTACGGAATACTTTTCCGCTAAGGCAAGTGACACGGCGGCAGGTTACGCAGTACATGTTCGTCTCATTCATTTAGGCAGCTTCCTCTCCGGGTCAATTCGGCATTTTTCGATACATTTTGTATCCATAAAAGAAATGTATAAAACTTTGCGTATTTTGTCAACACTGTCTAGGCCTATTTACCCGAAAAAAAATGAGTATTATCTCCTTTATTTTAAAATTTTCAGAAAAATAAAAAAAGCAGCCGCTCCCCAAAATGGAGAGCGGCTGCTCTTGTGTGTACCTCCTGCATTACAATGCGGTCCGTGTCTGTGCTTGAAGCAGCTGACCGAAGGTTCCTTGATGATCCTGCGAAAGCTGCTTGTAACCTCCCTGCTGAACGACATATCCTTGTTCCATAACGATGACCTGATCAGCATGCCGGATGGTAGAAAGGCGATGGGCGATCACAATGATCGTCATGGTTCCTTTTAATTGATCCAGGGCATCCTGAATCAACTGCTCATTCTCGCTGTCCAGGGCACTGGTCGCTTCATCGAGAACAAGAATAGAAGGCTTCTTCAAAATCGCTCGTGCCAGCACGAGCCGCTGCCGCTCACCGCCTGAGAGGCGGACTCCCCGATCCCCAATTACTGTATCCAGGCCCAGCGGAAGGGTCCTCACGAAATCACCGGCAGCCGAGAAATCCAGCGCCTCCCAAAGCTCTTCATCACTTGCTTCCGGCGACACCATTTTTAGATTATCCCGGATGCTCTCATGAAACAAGAACGGGTCCTGAGGCACATACCCGACAGCTCCACGTAAGGTATGAAGCAGGGTTTCCTCGCGCAGAGAGACGCCGTCAATCAGGACTTCTCCCCGCTCAGGCTGGATGAGTCCCATGAGCAGATCCATGAGCGTACTTTTGCCTGACCCGGACTTCCCGACGATGGCTGTCATCCGGTTCACAGGAATATGTACATTCACCGACCGCAGGGCATATACAGGCAGACTGGAATCATATCGGTAATCCACCTCCCTGCACTGTATCCCCTGATTCATTCGTAACGGCAGCGCTTTACCCGTGTTTTCCTCTGTATGAATCCGCTCACGGTCAGACTCAACATCCGACTGCAGCTGGCGGATAGCCCGGAAAGCAGGGAATTGAGATACCAGCTGCTCCGCATGGGATTGAATGCCAATAAACCGCGGCCACAAGCGTGAAAAAATAAGCACGATCAGCACCAGCTGCTCAGGCGGCGTTTTCAAAATCTCGATAGCGGCATAGACGAAACCTGCAATCAGCACAACCGAAGCCAAGCGGTAGATGAGCTGGGACATGGCGTTTATTTTGCCATACTGGATAAAATTCTCTTCCATTCTCCGGGACAGGTGGTTGAACCAGTTTAGATGAGACGGCTCTAACTGGTTGCTTTTGATATCTTTAATTCCGTTAAAATGCTCCTGAATGCCGGCAAAATAATGCCTGGACAAAGCCGTTGTCTGCTCACCGACAACTTTCGATTTCCGAACAAATCTGCGCCCGAACAAGACCAGACTTCCTCCAGCCAGCAGGACAAGGGCACTCAGCACCGGTGACAGCCAAAAAGCCAAAGCAATCTGGATCACCGTAAACAGGAAGGCGGAAATCATTTGCAGGAACAGAAAGGTCCCCTGGTTTACCCGTCCAAGCTCGCTTGACATAATGTGATGAAAATCCGATGTCCGTCTCCGCAGAAAGAACTCCCACTTTGCATGAATCAAGCCTTCATAGGTTTGCATCCGAAGTGTACGAATGAACCCCTGCAGAATCCTGCCATTCAGCAGTGCCTGACACCGTGACAGCAGAGCCTGGCCTCCTACTATGACCACATACAGGCCCAGAACGGACTGCAGGCTCAGTTCCCAAGACCATCCATCGATGATCTTCTCCATTGACGAGATCAGGGGGATTCCACTTAAACTGGCCTGCTCCACGATGCCGATCATCCCGAGAAGCGGGATAATCATATAAATTCCGATTCCCTCCAGCAGGCTGATGACCAGAATCAGGAGCATGTTGAGATAAAGTCTGTACCCCGCGAAACCATTCAGTTTGCCGATAAAATAAAACAGATCCTTCACATGCAAAACTCCTTACGTGCTTATGCTATTCCCGAAAATCCCAACGACAGCATACTTCTCATGCCCTTCTTTTCCCGTCAGAATATAGGAGCCGCTGCGGAGCCAGGCGTGGGCTGCCATGTGCCCTGTATCATCTCTTCCGCTTCCCAGGTAGAGTGTACTCGGAATGCCCCTTCGTTCCAGCATTTTCATCGCTGCGACCGCTTTGACCAGACACTGGCTTTCCCACCAGGTCACTCTGCTCATCGTATGAACAGCCTTGGAAACTTGGCGCATGAGAAGCATTTCCTGCTGTGAAGCAGGTGTAAAGGGTGTTTCTTTCATATGTTCTCCGAGGGAAGAGGCAGCCTTGGCAAAGGGGAGCAGCTTGAAAATACGTCCCCAGGCCAGATAAAAGAAAGCTTCTATCAGCATCCATTTCATGGCCGGACTGCAGGTCATAAAGCGGCGTGCTTTCCGAAGCAGGCGCATTAGGACTTACTCACCTGTACAAGTCCTTCGTCTGCCAGCTGTTTCAGGAAAGCACGTACCTGCTGCTCGCATACTTCCGGTTCAATGTCGTATTCCGACACCAGCTGTTCCACCATACCGGAGATCGTGACAGGGCTATGGGCAAGCTCCCAAATCCGCCCGCCGATGCGGCCCAGATTATAATACTTCCCGTGCTGAATGCTCATCATGACCTTCTCACCATCCATATCGCTGACAAAAAAACCTTCAGATTGGACAATCTTGTCTTCACCGGAAATAACCTCTGTGTTCATCGTTTTAACCTCCCGATTTCAATTCAAATTTAAACGGCACGCTTTCTTCTTCGCCAAAGCCATAAAAAGGGACGGAGAGGAATATATAAAAAATGCAGGGTTCTTGGCAGCGGCAGCTGCACGGCATCCCTCGAATTCGGAATGCATTTATTGAGGATGTAGGCTGCCCTTTGTCTTCCAGACATCAATAGAAACAGATATGCGTTATAGTGGAGCGCCACGCTTTTTTCGGGCACAGGATTGAGCTGCACTATTCTCAGGATATAGTGAAGCGACATGCCGGCCAGGCGCTGGCACTTTGGGTACATCATATATGCAGTAAGCTCTGCCGGAATCCTGGCCTGAAGCAGCGATGAGGAAAGAATCCATGCCTGGCCAGCAGCCTCATGTCCTCCATACTGCTCAAAATGCAACTTCACCCGCCCTGCATCCAGCCTCGGAAGAAGCTTCACAATATCCAGAAGCCACCGCAGCCTGAACCAGCCATGCCTTGCTCCATGGTCAGTCAGATAGCAGAGCAGATCTTCATCCCCGAGACCGTACAATGTCTGATTGGAGAGACGGATTTCCTGCTTCCGTGTCCAAAGCGCGTCAAAGGCATAAGCTTTACTGAAATGCGGATTGAGCCGCCAATGAATCTCAATCTGAACGCCGTGCTTCGGATGTTCATAGGAGAGATGGTGACTTGTTTTTTTCCAGTTGCCCAGCACACGCTCATCCTGCAGTTCATACCCCAGCTCCAGCAGGATTTCTTCCGCCTTCTCTACATCCTCTGCATCGACAAGCAGATCCAGATCTTTGGAGGTTCTGTGCGATACATCGCCGTATAGCTGCAGCGCGAGCGCCGGTCCCTTCAAGACCAGCGTCCGGATACCGCCCTGAGCCAAGGTCTCACAGATCCGGCTCATTTCTCCGCCAAGATGAAGCATTCTCATCGTATTGGTATGATACTGATGCCGGAGTGTCTGTATCACCCTGGCAGGAATACGTGCAGGATCCCACTCCTTCAGCTTCAAATATACCAGCGGAAATACACGGTGATGTGAGACCAGCTTCATAAACCGATCCCAATCCAGATCATGAAGGTTATCCTGTGATATTATTTCCTGCTGCGAATCATCCTGCAGCAGATGGAGCAGCAAGGACAGCTCTTGAGATACTTCGCTCCGATCAAGTTCCACGGCACGCCTGGAGCCCCACGCTATCATATGAGATGTGGTCATAGGGACAGCAGAGGCACTTCTTCCCTCATCCCTTTGTTCATTCCAGGACGACCTACCGAGTAATAAACCAGCTGCGTGCCGGCAAGCTGATCCTGATCATACACATTCCGGCCGTCGATCAAGTACGGCGATTTCAGCCATTCCTGAATCTCAGATGGCGACACCTGCTGGAACTCTCCCCACTCTGTCAAGATACAGAGCGCATCCGCCTGCCAGGCCGCTTCCCGGGCATCCTCACAGTACGCAATTCCATCCGAACCATACTGTGCTTCAAAATTGGGTGCAGCAATCGGATCGTACGCTTTGACAAAAGCGCCCCGCTCCCGTAATGCTGCAATGATCTCAAATGCCGGAGCTTCCCGGACATCATCGGTCTCAGGCTTGAATGCCAGACCCCAGACTGCAATCGTTCTGCCCTTCAGTCCTTCCAGCAGGCTTTCGAGCTTGTGAATGATATTCAAGCGCTGCTCGCGGTTCACTTCAACAACAGACTTCAGCAGCTTGAAATCATAATCCATTTGTCCGGCAATCTGGATCAGTGCCTGTGTATCCTTAGGAAAGCAGGATCCGCCATAGCCAATGCCTGCCTTCAAAAAAGAAGAGCCGATGCGCTTGTCGTACCCCATACCATGGGCGACTTGCGTCACATCAGCTCCTACTTTTTCACAGATATTCGCGATTTCATTGATAAATGAGATTTTGGTTGCCAAAAATGCATTTGACGCATATTTGATCATCTCGGCACTTCGGATATCTGTCACGATGATGTTGGACGTCAGGCTGTGATGCAGCTCAATCAGACGCTCTTCTGCTCTCTGGCTGTCCGTTCCGATAATGATCCGGTCCGGGTTCATCGTGTCCATGACCGCGGTCCCTTCCCGCAGAAACTCCGGAACAGAAGCCACATCAAACTCCTCATCCGTGTGCTGGGCGATAATCGCTCTGACCTTCTCATTGGTTCCTACCGGAACCGTGCTCTTCGTGACGATGACCGTATAACCGCTCAGCGCCATACCGATTTCTTTCGCCGCCTGTTCAATATAGCTCAGATTGGCCTGGCCATTGGGCAGCGACGGTGTTCCTACCGCAATGATGACAACATCAGCCTGTTTAACCGAGGAGGCCAGCTCCGTGGAAAAGGCCAGTGTGCCCTTTTCCATATTGTCCGCAATCAGCGGCTGGAGGCCGAGTTCGTAAATGGGTACCTCGCCCTGATTGAGCTGTTTGATTTTTTGTTCCACATTATCGATACAAGTTACTTCATGACCCAGCTCTGCGAAACAGACACCGGATACCAATCCTACATACCCTGCTCCAATGACCGTGATCTTCAATGTATCCACTCCTTTAAGACCGTGTCTCAAGTGATTCTTTCTGCTCGTTTAAAACCATCATGTTGATTTCGTCCCAATCGTAAGCAAGCCGGACGATATCATCCTCAATCAGATCACTCCCGGTTTGCACCTCAATAATTTCAAGATCTGTCGCGGCGCGCAGACTGTGTTTAGCCTGGGCCGGAATGACGATAACATCCCCCGTCTCTAAAGACCGGATCTCTCCATCCAGGATCATCTCACCGCGTCCAGATACGACCGTCCATACCTCACTGCGCAGCAGATGATATTGGTAGCTCAGGTTCTTACCCTGCAGGATACAGATTCGCTTCGTCAGCACTTCAGATCCGCTGGGATATTTGATATAATCCAGCACACGGTAACGGCCCCAGCGCCGTTCTTCATACATCGGACGTTGATCCCCAAACTGAAGCACTTCCTTGATTCTCATACTGGCATTCTTGTCAGACACCAGAATCCCGTCAGGACTTGCAGCCACAATCAGATTTGGCGCACCAATCACCGTAATCGGAATGTCCAATTCATTGATAATATGCGTATTGAAGGAATCCTCAGTCAAAGTCCCCTTGCCCACCAGCGGAGTATGAATTTCTTCAGTCAGCACATCCCACGTCCCCAGGTCCTTCCAGACTCCCTGATACGGGATTGCAACGATGTGCTGCGCTTGCTCCACTACAGCATAATCAAAGCTGATTTTATCCATGCGGCCGTACTGTCTCAGCATTTCGTCATATTGGATCGGCAGGGAATGATCGATAAGATACTGAATGATATACCCGAGACGGAATGCAAACACCCCGCAGTTCCAAAGCGCAGACTGTTCCATCAGATGACGAGCCTGCTGCTCATCCGGCTTTTCAACAAAATGGCTGACATGATAATAAGAGGCCCCATTGCTGGCTGCCTCATGACCTGCCGGAACGATGTACCCAAATTTGGAAGAAGGGTGATCCGGCGTGACGCCGATTAATCCGAGGTCAGCTCCGCTTTCCTGCAGCAGGGCTTCCAAATCCTGAACTTTTTGAAAAAAATGATTCTCGACATACGGATCCACCGGAAGAACGGCTGCCACCTCGTCAAGGCTGACACCTTTGACCGAATACAGGTAGCATGCTGCTAATGCGATTGCCGGAAATGTATCTCTGCGTTCTGGCTCGACGATCATCTCCACTTCGTAACCGAGCTGGTTCTGAAGCAGCTCAACCTGAGATTTGCCTGTAGCCACCATGGCAGACTGCTGAAGATTCATCTGTCCCAGCTGGCTCCAAACCCGCTGTACCATCGACTCCCGTGTTCCGGATTCATTGTTCAATATTTTGAGAAACTGCTTGGATCTTGTTTCGTTGGACAGGGGCCACAAACGGTGCCCGCTGCCTCCGGACAGCAATACAATCTGCATATTACGAGCTCCTTTCTGCCTGGGTCATCCTGGCCTGTACCTGTTCTGTATCAACCATCCCTTGTATGCAGGACGTCAGCCGCTCGATAAACACCTGTTCACTGAATGCCTCGGCATGACGGCGAATGACGGCTTGGTCCCATGTATGGTCTTCAAATCGCTTGATCGCGGAAATTAATGAATGCACCGATTGTTCTTCGAAAAAGAGCCCCGTTTTACCGGCTGCCACCGTATCCAGTGCGCCGCCTTCCCGGTATGCGATGATCGGCCTGCCGCAGGCATTGACCTCCAGGGGGGTGATGCCGAAATCCTCAATCCCCGGAAAAATCAAGGCTTTGCAGTGCTGCATCCGGGTAACAACCTGCTCATCACTTTCCCGCCCAAGAAACGTGACGGTCTCTCCAGCCATGCTTTCCAGCCGTTGACGGTCCGGGCCGTCCCCTACGATCAGCAGACGCTGACCTGTCCGGGTACAGGCTTTGACCGCGAGATCAATCTTTTTATAAGAGACCAGCCGGGAGACAACCAGGAAATAATCTTCAGCCTCCCTGTCACTGATCTCAAACCGGTCGATATCCACTGGAGGAAAAATAACCGGCGCATGAACGCCATAGCAGTCGCGGATCCGGTCTTTAATGGTCGTTGAATTGGCAATCAGCCGGTCCACTGCCTTGGAGTTTCTCCGGTCCCAGGCCTGTAATGGATATGTGAGCCATTTGGCCGCCTTTTTTACCGCTTTGGGCACCTGCATCCCTTCCATGTATCCTTCAAAGTTCCAGGCAAACCGCATCGGAGTATGGCAGTAGCATGCATGCAGGCTGCCGCGGTCTTTACGCGCTCCCTTGGCATAAGCACTGCTGGAGCTCAGGATCAGATCATAGCCTTTTAGCTTCATAGACCGCACCGCAAAGGGATACAGCCAGAAGAACAGCTTGAACCGGCTGAGGATACCTGGAATGTTCTGCATCCAGGTAGTTCGGATGTCGGCATCCTGCAGTTCCGGCAGCAGCTTGCTATAGTCGGCAATGGTTGTATAGATCGGGGCATCGGGAAACATTTTGTGAAATACCGCGACGACCCGTTCTGCCCCGCCCATCTGGTTCAGGTAGTCATGGACGATGGCAACCTTCAGCTCAGACATTACATCATCTCCTTTGCCTGGCGGTGTTCGTACGCTCGGGTGCCGGGTCTGTTCAGCAGCTGCTGATAGATGAATTCCACCTTCTCGGCCGTTTGCTGAATCGAGAAGCGGTCCGCAGCTCTTTGCTGTCCGTTATGGCTCAGACTGCGCCACAACCTGTCATCATCCAGTACCTGCCTGATCCGGTCCGTAAGCTCCTGAATATGACCCGTTTCGTACATCCATCCGCTGCGGCCCTGCTCGATAATTTCAGGCACGCCCCCGCCCCGGGAAGCAATGACCGGCGTTCCCTGTGACATGGCTTCAATAATGACCCGGCCGAACGGTTCGTCCTCTGAACATAATAAAAGGAGATCTGCTCCGCAGCAGATCTCCAGTACGTCTTCCCTATAGCCGGTAAACTTCACATGATTGTGAAGCTGTAAATCTTTGACTCGCTCGTGCAAATGCGCCAGGTAACGCTCGTTCTCCGGTCTGAATTTGGCTTCGCCTACAATCCACAGCACACAATTCCGACCCTCCCGAACCAGCGTGGAAAAAGCTTCGATCGCATCCTCCTGCCTCTTCCATGGCGCAATCTGTCCAATAATGGCCAGCACCTGTGCATCCTGCGAAGTTTCAAGTTCTGCTCGGACCTTCTCCCTGTTCTCTCTTCGTTCCGCCGGATCCGCCTGCTTGAGTTCAACTCCGTTATGCACAAGGTGGCATTTGTCTACGAGTGACTCGTGTTCCATGGCGTAAAGAACCGAGTCCGAGATGCCAATCACGGCCTGCGCGCTGCGGGCAGCGAAACGCCGGATCAACTGCCCCATGAACCCTCGGGGCGGCATGTCACGCACATGCCAGATGACCGGCAGACCATGAAACCAGCGGAATAAACCGGCCATGATTCCTGCACGAATGGAGTTGGCGTGCACAAGATCAGCTTCGCTTCGCTTCAGCTGTCTTGCGAGCTTCCAGCCTGCCAACAGCATGCCCATCGCATATCCTATCAGCATGAACGGATTTCGGGTCATTCTTGCACGGAAGCTGGACAAGGCGGTGACTTCAATGCCCTGACTGCGTGCTTTTTGCAGCAGAGGCCCCTCGGGAGCAAAGAGTATCGGATGTGCTTTTTTCAAATGTTTGGCTGTCAGTAAAAGACTGATCTCCGCACCACTCATGTCACTGGTATGATTATAAAAAGCGATTTTCATGATCGGAAACCCTTTCTTTTATCGATTTCTTCTGAGAATACATCGGTGACCGCCTCTGCTACCCTGCTCCACGTGTAACGGCCAAGCACATATTCGCGGCACGCTTCACGGGAAGGAAGCAATGACGGATGTTCCAAGACATCTATAATTTTCCGGCTGATCGACTCGGAAGTACCATCCTGAAACAGCAAATCACCCGAAATCTGGTGAAGAATTTCCCGAGTTCCTCCGTAGGGTGTTCCTAATACCGGTGTTCCGCAGGCCAAAGATTCCACCGTGATTAATCCAAAACCCTCCAGTGTCTGTGTCGGTACCAGGCTGATATCTGCAGCCTGATAGTACCGCACCAATTCCTCATTGCTGATCCGTCCGAGCAGTTTGACATGAGCAGTCAAATTCAACTGCACGATTTGTGCTTCCAGCTCTGATCGCAGCGGCCCGTCACCCCCGATAAACAATAGCGTGTCCGGGTGCTGCTTCACGATATCCACCATCGCCTGGATCAGGCGGTCAATGCCCATCCGGCGAACCAGCCTCCGGATGCAGAACAATACATTCTGACCTGGGGCAAGCCCCATTTCGGATCTTAATCCGTCCCGGTCGTGATGAGGCTGGAACAGATGATGATCCACGGCACCAGGGATGATATGGATCTTTTGCTGGTCAACCCCGTAGGTATCCGTGAGTACACTGCGGAAATATTCACTGAGTACGATAAAGCTGTCGGAACGTCGGTAGGTCAGCTGTTCTACCTGTTTTTTGAGCCAGAAACGGGCTTCATTCATGAGGCTGGCAGTACTCTTCTCCTCGACCCTGGATTCCATAGCCCATGGTCCATGAAAATGCGTAACGATCGGAACATGAAGAGGGATTTGTCGTCGGGTCACCATCGTGGTATAAAAGGCAAAATGCGGATTGAACACATCCGGCTGAAAGCTTTGCACGGCACGCACAGCATGATGCCGTACCCGCTTCATGCGGTTTAGAAAATGATTGACCTGTATATCATCCGTTGCATTATTAATGTTCCGATCCTGTGGGAGCTGTGCCCCATTTGGAGCGACCACAACACCCATTCCCTTATGACCATAGTCTTTCAAGGCCTGGGTATAATCTGCAAAATACCGGTTCAATCCACCATGCTGAATATCAATCCAGCCCATACCGGTCGACAGTACATTCATCCCCATCTCTCTCTTCTCTCCTATGCTTTAACTGATCAGCAGTTTTTGATAAATCTCCAACGTGTCTTTCGCCACTCTCTCAACAGTGTAGTATTCAAGACCCTGCGATGCCTTTTGACGGTAAGCGTTCATTACATCGGGATCTTTAAGCAAGTTCAGAATCGCCTTAGCTAGCTCAGTTGGAGATTGCGGCGGTACCAACATTCCCGATTCACCAAAATCAAGGGCTTCGGGGATACCGTCTACCTCAGTTGCGACTATTGCGCATCCTGCTTCTCTTGCCTCGATGAGGACCAAACCAAAAGGCTCCTTATGTGAAGCTAACACAAAAATGTCCGCAGCTTTCATGAAAGTTTGGGGGGCAGTCTGAAAGCCAAGGAAATGAATTCGATCGCGATATAGCGACCTGCTTGCCTGGGTTTCAAACCTCGCCTTATCAGGTCCTTCACCAATCAGATACAGATGTGTTTCCTCATATTCTTTGGCAAAGATATCAAAGGCCTCAATGAGCTCGGTAATTCCTTTTCTCTCATACATTCCGGCAACTGTTATGATTGAGATCCCTTCCAAATCAACTTCTGGTGAATTTCTTTTACGTGAGCTTCCCACTGTACCGTTAAGTATGACATGAAGTTTATTCTCGTGGATTCCACGGCTCTGCATCGATTCTGCGACAGCTTTACTAACCGCAATCACCGAATCTCCGACTTTCATGACATTCGCGCTTTTTTGAAATTCGTTGTGCACGTGCGTAACGATCTTGTATTTATGAAAGCCCTTGAATAATCGGGACAGGAGAGCTCCTGTCATCATGTGTGCATGAATGATGTCCGGTTTAAATTCTTTGATGATTTTCCGGAAATGAAAAAAAGCCCGGAGTATTTGCACCGGCCTACGTGTCTGATTAAGCTTATAATGGACTACATCGTTCCGCTCCAGCAGCTCAGTATAAGTCCCACCTGAAGAGGCAACTGCTACCTTGTGACCGAGCTTTGCCTGCTCACAGGCCAAGTCTATCATCACATTGACGATGCCGTTCCCGCACTCTTTTACGTGATTCGCGATATGCAGGATTTGAATGTGGATCACCTCGTTTCTGTCGTTGTATCATTTTTTATTTCATTGAAATTACAATGTAAATCTAATAACAAGCGCTTTACTTATTCCGAAGCGTTAAGCACTGTTTCTTTTTACATAACTTTTATTAAATGTCTTCTTTAATAATCCAGCTAAAGCCTCAAAGGTTTCTTTAACATCTTCTAGCCGCGGAAGCATAGAACCAAACGAAGTTATTGATATAACCTTTTTATACTCCCTAAAAAAGACCAACAACCTAACTATACTGGATAAAGTCGTTACGATTGCTGCACCAATAAGGCCTAGTTGTTCAAGAAAAATATAAAGTAATACCCCAGTAACAATTAATACAATTACCTCTGTTTTAGTGTTAATAAATGTTTTTCCTATACCGTTTAAGGCATTTCGATAGGTATTGGATATGCTATTTAGCAAAAGGCTAGGCAACATAATTAATGCGGGCATAATTGCAGCCAAGAACTCAGCTCCGTAAACAAAAGGTATTGCGAATGGAAGTATAATACCTAGCATGCATGAACAGACTCCTATCACTAATATCGAATTTCTTATTATCTTCATAGCTCGCAAATGAATAACGTTTCTGTTTTCTGCGGTTAGCATGGGCTGTAAAGTAATTCCTACCGTTGTAGTTATCGCATTGAGAGGAGTTATTGAACTTTGTGCTGTTGCGTAAATTCCTAGCATAGATGGATGCAGAAATACAGATAGAATTATTTGTGTGGAATTTACTGAAGCTAACCCAGCTACATTTCCTCCATGAGATTTAGAGCTATATTTAAACGCGCTAAGCATCAGTTTCCAATCAACTTGCTTGCTAAACAGACCCTTCTGTTTTATTTTCCATAAATTCAATAAAAATAGAGAAGACAACATTACAAAAGATACATAAAGTGCATTAGTAATGGTGAAATTGTCTGTGAAAAATAACAACGTCATTATGAGAGTAGTCAGACCCGGTAGAGACACGCGTAACATATTGGAATACTTGAACTCTTCATCCCCTGCCAAAGCGGCCATCAAAACATCTGAAAAAGCGGAATATATAATACCAAAAAAATAAATACGTCCCGCTAATATAATATCCTCACTATAATCTGACATCACCAATGGAACAACTATAAGCTGAGCAACTAGTACAGCCAGGCAGCAAAAGAATACACTATACACTAGAAGTGTGGTGAATATTATTTTTTTAGAATTTTCATACGATCTCCAGTAGTATAGAACTGTCTGATAAACACCAAAGCTTAGTGCCCAATACAGTAAATTCGCCCACATTGTGATAGAAATATATTGCCCTCTGCCTTCTGGTCCGAGACCTCGCGCCAGCAAGACACCAGATATTAATGTTACAATCAAAATAATGATCTGACTTCCAAAGGTTTGTAGTAAATTACTAAACCTTTTATCTTTCATCAACAGCTTGGTTTGCATAATTCATCTCCGAGTCTTTATAATTGACGAAAATATTAATGCAAGTTACTTCGCATTTCCCCCACTATTTAGATTTGTTGCAATTCAAACTCTTTGTTAATATATTCTAAATATTTTTTAGCCATGGCAGTCCATTGATTTTGAAGCGCCACAGACCTCGCTTCAATTGACATCTGGTTCATTTTCTCTGGATTATTAATTAAACTTCTTATTAGTGTACTTAATTGATCAGTATTGTCTGGATTACTTAATATAAAAGCTGAGTTTTCTGTCATTAATTCAATTACTCCACAGCGATCGCTCGTAATCACTGGTAGGCCCGCTGCCATAGCTTCAAGAATTACCAAAGAAAACGACTCATATCTTGATGGAAAAATAAAAATATCAGCTAATGACATAATGTTAGAGATATCACTTCTATAACCTAAAAAGTGCACTCTGTTATTAATTCCTAACTTTTTGGCCATACTGGGATAATGGCTCTTTTCGGCATTGCCCAGAACCAACAATTCTAAATCTTTTATTTTTGTCAATGCAGTGAGTACAGTTTCAAAATTTTTTATACCCGAGTTTAAATCACCAGCAAACAGGCCGTATATTGTACCATCTTTTAAGTTATACTTCCTTCTATCTAATATTTTGGGTGCAAATTCATCCGTATCTACTCCATTGTGGATAACTGTGATCGATGAACTATTCACTTTTGCATGGAAATGAAGTTCACGTTTAACTTGATCAGATACAGCGATCACGTGACGGGTTTTCTTAAATGCGATCTTTTCAAGAAATCCATTCACACGATTGTAGAAATAGTGATAACTTGTTTTTATGTTTTTCTTAGTTCTAAACGGATGATATTCAGAGTTTGCCCATGCGCTATGAACCAAATGAACACAATTGAAGTCTGATTTAGCATAAGTAATAAACCCATTCACTACAATTAAATCTGCCTTAATTATTCGTAACCAAAATAGTACATATGAGGCAACTGCGAAGAATTGGTTTTTTAATAAGTTTGTAGGTATGAATTTTGCTTCAATTTTAAACCAGGTAATGCTGGGACAGTTTCTCAAATCATTGGATAACTCTGTTGAAACCACTATAACCTTATTGCCTTGTTGTATGGCTTCCTTAATAATCTCATAATTCACTCTGCCTTGACCATCGCCTTTCTTAACTTTATGCGTTACAAAACAGATTTTCATATTCTCACCTTTCTTGCTTCATAGTCGATTTAGAAGCTAATGTCACGTAAGCAAAGCTATCTTAACGCCATATGTTCGTCATTTTAAAGCTAACTTCTTTCAGAGTTCCTTGAATAGGAAAGAGAGATTAACAGTAACAAGATGTATCCACTTAACCCTGCCATCACGTTACTACTTAACATCAAGAAGAAGAGGGCACTGATGGCTGCAAATGATAAAGGAGTATATCTTTTTTCCACTCTACTCCTCTTGAGAAGGAAAACAAAAAGAAGCAACAGTATAATAATTACTGCAACTCCCAAGGGAAGACCATATAAATATAACAAATTTAAATAACCATTATCGAAAACAGCAAGTGTATTAGTGTTTTGAGTTAACTTAACACCGATTCCCGAACTTCCTATACCATTTCCTATAGGATTCTTCATTACGTCTGAAATAATATATTTAGCAAAATCAAGTCGCTCATTAAATGAGTGATCATCCTCAAGTGATTCGAATGTGTTGAAGCGTGAAGTTATCTCGTCAGAACCAGGCAGCAGAGGAAGCAGTATAAAATAAAATAGCACTAGAATAGCTGCCACAGTAAATAATTTAAGTTTGCCCACTAATTGGGAACGAGAAAAATATGCAATAAACATAACTAAACAACAAATCCACCCTACTCTTACCAATGTGAGCATTAGAGCAAAAGCAACTGTCATAACCCCTATCAATCCAAACGCTCTCCACTTTTTTTGCACGATCATAACTGCTAATGCTATTCCTAAGAACATACCCGCTGGTCCAGGAGAATTTAAAAAGGAAAACACTCGGAATTGTTGTGCTTCTGGTTGACCTACTGACCTCATTCCAGAATTCATGATCCAAAAACCATCCCACGGGGGCAGAACTAAATATTGATATATACCGTAAAATCCTACAACAACAGCAAGACAAGTAAAGCTCCTCATCCATTTATCTCTTATCTCGTCTTTGAATGGAGTTACACCAACATAGACTAATACTAAAAAAGGGATAGCCAAATTAAGCAGTTCAAATACTGTAGACAAACCATATTTCATAAATCCGAGAATGCAACCATACGTTAATGCAGCAATCATAACTCTTAGGATAATTTTTATTTTATGATCCAAGAATTTATAGTTATTCAGTACTGGAATTAAAAGTATTAAAGATACACAGTGAGGACTTATCATGATTAATGAGAAATCACTAAATGATAAGAATGACCAATCAATTATTCTTCTCACTTCAGGGCTGATGGTCCAGATAACAAGTGTGTAAGGAATCAAAGAACCCGGACTTCTAGATAGCACTAAAAATCCTAATAAGGTACTGACAAGCAGGTATACCATTTCTAACAATTTCATATGATAGGATTGAAGCGAGCTAGCATATCCAATTATGATACCAATTAATATGACACCTACTAACTGGATCAATAGAATACTGATTGCAACTCGTTTTCGATTTATTAATCCAAGAACCCTCTCCATGTTTTCTAACCACCCCATCTGCCTTATGAGCCAGGCTACCATCTTAATAGCAGCAACCTTTTAACGAGGATGCATCCTTATAGCCTGAACAATTCTGGGAGAAGACTTACTTCCTATTGCCAATACCCAGAACATATAAATAAATCGGTTTAGACCAATTAAATGCTTCAGCATGGCATAGGTTTCGTTATGTGCCATGTTAAAAAACGCTGTCTCATTGAAGCCGTTCCTCTAATCCTCATAAAATCGTTCAGAGGGAAAATGATCGACACATATTTGTGGATCATAAATTAGCTTCCACCCTCTCTTCTTTACGGCTTGGTTGATATCCAGTTCATTATAAACATGTGCGCCGGTGCTTTTTAATATCCTGATCGAGCTCCTCTAAATACTTTCTCGTACCGAGGTCCGTATCCCTCACCACAACAATAATCTCATCCGGCTGCCTGCGCTGCTTGCGAAGGCCTTCCAGGCAGTTTGCAAGCACCTCAACACGCTGATAGGTAGGAATGATTACACTAATCGTCATCTTCATTTCATTTACAACTCCAATATCAATAAGCTGAGTTCGGAAGGATCATGACCTTCACGGTTCTGAGCATCACCTTTACATCCAGCCATAAGCTTCTTCGATCAATATAGGCCAGATCCAGATCCAGCATCTCCTCAAAGCTCAGATTATTGCGTCCGCTGACCTGCCACAATCCTGTACAGCCCGGCATTACCTGAAGGCGCTGCTTATCATAGGCGCTGTACTGCTCCACTTCTCTGGGCAGTGCCGGTCTTGGGCCAACCAGCGACATATCTCCCCGGATGACGTTCCACAGCTGCGGCAGCTCGTCGATACTGGTCTTGCGAATGATTTTCCCGATTTTAGTAATCCGGGGATCTTCTTTCATCTTGAACATGGCGCCGCGGACTTCGTTTTGAGCCAGCAGCTCCTCCAGCTGCTCTTCCGCATTGGACACCATAGAGCGGAACTTATACATTCGGAACGGTTTCTCATCTTTACCAACACGGGTCTGGTAAAAAAAAATGGACCCTTTCGGGTCCTCCAGCTTAATCAGCAGCGATACCATAATGAACAGCGGTGACAAAAAGATCAGCCCCACAAGCGCAAGCATAACATCCATCAGACGTTTGGCCACCAGATAAGGTGTTCTGCTGCTTCGTCTTTCCAGGACATAGCCTTTATACGCCGGGCTTCCTTCGAGAACAATCTCTGCTTCATTCCGTTGCGGATTGGGGTACATCTGTAATCACCTCATCAGCTTTATATTTTGGCGGAATGCTCTCGCTCAAGTATCGACTCCATGCCTTGCAGCAGCGGTTTGCGAAGTTCTTCATTCTGAAGAGCAAAGTCCAGTGTGGTCATGATAAATCCCAGCTTCTCACCTACATCGTGACGCGTTCCTTCAAAATCATAGGCATATACGCCCTGGCTTTCATTCAGCTTTTGAATCGCATCGGTCAGCTGTATTTCTCCGCCGGCGCCTTCTTCCTGGTGCTCCAAAAATCCGAAGATTTCGGGAGTTAATATGTATCTTCCCATGATCGCCAGCTGGGATGGTGCCTGGCCTGCCGGCGGCTTTTCAACAAAATAATCCACCTCATACAAACGATTTTTTTTCTTCAATGGAGCAATGATTCCGTAACGGTCGGTCTGGTTCTCAGCGACGGTCTGAACTCCAATAATGGAGCGCTGAAGCTTCTCAAATTGTGCAGCCAGCTGGCGTATGCAGGGAACCGGTGATTTCACAATATCATCCCCGAGCAGCACGGCAAACGGCTCATTACCGATGAAATTTCGGGCACACCATACCGCATGTCCAAGTCCCTTGGCTTCTTTCTGGCGTATGTAATGGATATCCACGTTGGAAGAGCGTTTCACCTCGTCAAGCAGGTCAAATTTGCCTTTGCTGAACAAGTTATGCTCCAGCTCAAAAGCATGATCGAAATGGTCTTCGATGGATCGCTTGCCCTTACCGGTCACAATGATAATATCCTCGATGCCCGAAGCTACCGCTTCTTCCACGATGTACTGAATAGTGGGCTTATCCACAATCGGAAGCATCTCTTTCGGCATGGCTTTTGTGGCCGGCAAGAAACGTGTCCCGAGTCCCGCTGCAGGAATAATCGCTTTGGTTACTTTCCTCATCTTAATTCACACTCCTACTTTATTTTTTTATCATGTTTAGGAATACCAAGACCCCTTACTGGTGCAGCAGAAGGACTTAGCTATGCACTCTTCCCCCCGAAAAAAACATAGCTAAACCTTCTAAAACAGGGCATTGAACCCAACCTCACATTACACCCTCGACAATCATGTCTAAGGTCTCTTGAAAGACCCACAGCGTAACCGAGTGCCTACAGTGATAAAGGTGCAGTAGACATTACCTGTCATTTTTCACAAAGAGTATGGGTTAGACTACCCGGTTAAGTACAACACCCAGCATCTTGGCTTGAACATGATCCAGTTGTTCCCTGGCTTTCTTCAGGTGTTCCTTTCGAACCTTGCCCGATGCAGCCACCATAATGACACCATCACATAATGAACTGACAATAACTGCATCCGAAACCGACAATACTGACGGTGTGTCGACTAGGATCACGTCATACTGCTCTTTCAGCAGCTCCATCAGTTCTTCCATTGCAGCAGAATCGATGAGCTCCGAAGGATTTGCAGGAACCGGTCCCGAAGGCAGCAGATACAGATGGTCAAAATCCGTACTCTGTATGGCATCCTGTACACTCGTATATCCTTCCAGGAGTGTGCTCAGTCCCTGGTGGTTCATCTGCGAAAAAATACGGTGCAGCGAAGGCTTCCTCAAATCCGCGTCGATGAGAAGCACCTTCTTCCCTTCCTGCGCATAAGCAATGGCGAGATTGCTGATTGTGGTTGTCTTCCCCTCACCCGCCTGGGATGAGGTAACCATCACAGTTTTGGACTCCTGATCTTTAAAAGAAAACTGGATCTTCGTCCGCAGCAGCCGATAGGCTTCTGCAATGGAAGACTTGGGATTGAGAGAGACGATAAGACTGCTGTCACTGATTGACCGTCGCATATTTGCCTTCACCCGCTTTCTCTTTTTGTGCGGCTTTGGATCTTGCCGTCTTCTTTAAGTCTGATTTCGTGATTTTATCCACCGCGATCAGAATGGGGCCTTCCATAATCTCAATGATTTGGGATTCTGTCTTGAGCGTGTCGTCGAGGTAATCCAGCAGGAATACGAAGCCGATTGCTAACATCAGCGATACGACAAAGCTGATCAGGATGTTCATAACCGGGTTAATATTGATCGGAGCCGGGGAGAGAGAAAGATCGGCTTCACTTAATATAGTGATGTTATCTACATTCATAATGTCGGGGATCTGGGCTTTGAATACCGTCGAGACCGCATTGACCACGGCAGCGGCTTTCGGATAAGAAGTATCCTCGTAGACCAGATTCATGACCTGGGAGTTGTTGGCTGAGGTCACCGAGATTTTTGCCGATAATAGAGAGGCGCTTTCTCCTAATTCAGGGTACTGCTCAACGACTTTGTTCATCACAGCGGAAGACTTGATAATCTCTTTATACGAATTGATTAGAAAAATACTGGTTTGGATGGTACTCGCATTCAGTGCTGCGGCTCCATCACCCGAGGATTGGTTTACGATCAGTTTGGCATTGGCTGCATAAACAGGTGTCGTAAAATAAAAACTTTTGACGCCTGCTACCGCCATCGCAGCAGCAACGATGATGGTTAAGAGCCACCATTTCTTTCGCATCACTTCAAAATACTGTTTTAGTTCCATAGGTCTGCAACCCTCCGCAATTTCTGATTCATATTACTCTTGCAACTGGAGTCCTATAAAAAACCCCAGCCCTATTTCTTTGTGTAAGTCTTTCGATACAATACGTATAATATATCCCATAATTTAAGATACATTTCGTATCATGTCAAGGTCCATTTTCGTATTTATCCAACTAAATGGCACATTTTGTATCATGAAAGGGTATTCATTTTTGTGATAGCGTTTACGATTTTCTCCGACAAAAAAGAGAACAGCTTCCTGAAATGAATCAGAAAAGCTGTTCTCTTGCTTCAGGGCAGAGGCGTGATCTGCAGGTTTCCGTCCCGAATCGATAATTGATACCGGATATTGCTCACAGGATCTGTTAATATCAAACCGGTTCCAAGACCTCCAATTTCTAAGGAATCGGTCATATAGCTGTGGGGATATGGAGAATACGAACCGATATGATCCCAGGTCACCATCACCCCTGCAATATAGGTTTCTCCTGATTTCGGTATAAATCCGATGCTGAATTCATATAATAGTCCGCTTTGGCTTGCCAGCTCTCTTCCTCTCATGTGCTTCCATCCGAACGTCTTCCAGCTTGCTGCATCGTTGAAGATATACTCCGCGTCCTGTGCAGTAACACGCCCGATGGACTTATAGAGAGAGCCGCTTTCAAACTCCGTTTCAAGGATAAAGTACTGCATGGCCAGGTTTCGGCCAGCATCCCCCCGATAGGGCAGTACAGGTGTATGAAATGGAATGCGGATACTTGGTGAGCGTACTCCATCAGGTGTTACTTTGAGAATAACTGGACTCGGACCGATCACCTGCTTCATCTCGTTCGTGATGGGAACCGGCACCTGCTCCGCAGTTACCAGACTTACCATCCCACCGTTCGAAACGATCCAGTTGGTTAATATCTCCGGATTCCGCAGCAGATTGGGTGCCGAAACCGGCATGAGTGTCCGATGCTCTCGCTCCTGCATTCTCGTCTGCAGATCTGCTGTTTTATATAATGGCGTCACTTTTCTTCGAATAACCGTATCCGCCACGTTCAGCCCGGTCAAATCGGACTCCTTCTCACCCGTTAACGTATCAATATAGGCCGTACCGACAGACCCAGGTGCTGTCGATTTACGGAGCATGCCCAGATCATCATGAAAGGTGACCGGTGATCTAATGGTGCCAAACCAGGCCGCGAACTTCTGCTTCTCAACCAGCGGCTTCAATGCTGTCGGAAGCGGATATTCCCAGCTGGATGCGTTTCCTATATGTTCCGCAACAGACCACGAAAATCCGAACCCAAACAACTTCAGTTCTGTGCTGACAGATTTATTGAGCAGCTTGATGGCCGCTTCACCACACTGTTCGAATTGGGTCGTTATATAAATTCCGCTCAATCCGCCCACAACGGCAGCCTGGTTATAATCCTCTAGACCACCGTCAATACATTGATAGATCGCATAGGGCGAGAAACCGAGATGGACACGATTCAAATGGGCTGGAAAACCTCCTCGATGACCTGCATGCAAAATCGTTCCCAGCAAAATGCCGCAGAAAGCTCCCGATATACCGCCGCCTTGATATAGATAATCACCTGAGTTAATCCGGCAGTACACGCCGATCATTCCGCTCCAGGTACAGTCGTATGATGAGATGTGTCCTTTCGTACTATTAAGCAGCTGCCCTACCTTAACCCTGGACGTCTGTATATTTCTGAAAACAGGTTTTGCTGACCCCGCCACTTCAATCGCAGCAGTCCCAGGGACAAACATCTCATACAAGCTTTGATCCAATAAACTCTTATCTACCCAGGATGCCAGATCTTTCGAGTTGTACCCCACCGTTCCGCTAATCGTAAAGTCTTCAAAAACCGCTTTCACACCCGCATTTTGAATCCTTATACAAGGCAGCAAATCCCGCTCTTTGTCCAGCGGATCCCAGATGAGCCGAGTCCCCATTTGTCCTCCATCCACATAGGGCGCTGCTCCGGTTATGCCCCGGCTGTTGTTCTCAATCGTCTGCCTAATCCGGTAGTCACCGGCGGGAATATACATTTTATATTTTTTATCACAAGCAATCATGGCTGCATGAAAAGCGGCCGTATCGTCCGTCTTACCATCACCGACGGCTCCAAACCACTTCACATTGATGCCGCGGCTTTTCATCTCCTCATCCAGTTTATCGAAATTAGAGCCGAGCTCTTCTGGCAGTACAATATCCCCAGATGACCATGTATTCAGCTTGAGGTAGTTCGTTTGATGATTGGCCATGTTCATCTCCCCTTTGCTACATAGTAATAAGGTTCCATCCATTATGATTGAGGAACCTGCCTATACATCACCCAAGCCCCTCACCCATTTTATGCACCAGAAGTCCTTTATCCCTGGAACTTGAAATTCGTTTGACAGTGCTTTATGATATGATTTCGTAATGATACAATTTGTATCTAAAGAATCACAAAAGGAGTATACATGAGCTATGCGCATCATATTCACGGTGTTCTGGGCTGCGGTTCTATTCACCTTCACTTGCTCTATCAATTTTCAGGCTCTGCTCCATCAGCAGCTCATTGATTTCCGTTTTAATCCCGCTCCGGATTGGTCCGAGTTGTTCAGAATGGATTTTCAGTGGTATCGAAATGATTGGATCTTGCGAAAGGCCGGGCATTTGATTGGTTTTTTCGTACTGGCCCTGTCTGCTTCTAATTTCGGGAAAATCAGATTTGCGTTTATTCTGTGTATCTTGTATGCAGCAGCTACTGAAATTTTGCAGCTCTACTTTTTCCGCGGCGGCCGAATCTATGATGTCATCAATGATTCCTTCGGGATTATACTGGCTTATCTGGTGTGTAAACTGTTCTTTTCTCGCAAATATGTAAATTCATCAGATACCTAGACTTATAGACTAATCCTTACTACCCGGAAGTTTTCAAAAAAGTTGTTGATACATTTTGTAACGTAATGTATACTGACCTCGATACATAAAGTATCAAAAAAAGATATATAGAATGAACTAAAGATAAAACTCTTCTATAGCGGAGGTGACAAGTGATTCTGAAGAAGCGACAGCGTCCGCCTTTGCCTCCAAAATGCTACCATAAATTATAATTCCAAGCATTTTGGAGGCAACAGCGGTCGTAAGAACACTTGCCATCGCAGCTCCCGTAGAGATAACTTTTAACTTCAGTCTATGTAGATCCTAAGCAGCAAAGGAGAATCCATGCATGAGTGCAATTGCTGGTATTTATCGCTTGGACAGTCAATCGGTACAAGCGGAGCATGGCCATCTTGTCATGGAGGTATTAGCTCATTTTCCGGCAGATCAGAGGGCGGTATGGAATCAAGGGCCTGTTATGCTGGGATGCCATGCGCAATGGATGACCCTGCAGTCCACACAAGAACAGCTGCCGCATTATGACCCTGTTCGCAAGCTGGCTATCACGGCGGATATTATCCTGGATAACCGCGACGAGCTGCTGGACCAATTAATGGTGCACCATGCCTTGCGATCCCGGATGACAGACAGTGAAATTGTGCTGAAGTCCTATGAAAAATGGGGCTCTCGAATGCCGGAGCGGTTAATCGGGGATTTTGCATTTGTTATCTGGGATGAGGAAAAGCAGCTGCTGTTTGGAGCCAGAGACTTCTCCGGGGCCAGAACACTGTATTACCACCATTCCGAGCGCCACTTTTCCTTCTGTACCATGATCAAACCCTTGTTGTCACTGCCGTATGTACATAAACAGCTGAACGAAAACTGGCTGGCACAATTCATGGCCATCAGCGGTGTATTTGAACCTCCGGATGTTTCGACAACTGTATATGACGGGATCCATCAGCTGCCGCCCTCTCATATGATGACCATCACACGTAATCAAATCTCATTGACGAAATATAACGCTTTACGAAATGTAGTTCCTTTACAGCTGTCTTCTTCCCAAGAGTACGAAGAAGCCTTTCGGGATGTATTTCAAAGAGCGGTCATGTCGAGACTGTGCCGAAGCCATAAACAGGCGGGAGCCTATCTCAGCGGCGGTCTGGATTCCGGATCTGTTGTCAGCTTTGCAGCGAAAGCGCTGCAGCAGCAGAACCGTCCATTACAAACCTTCAGCTATGTGCCGGAGGACGAATTTGAAGACTGGACTCCGAAACGGAGACTGGCAGATGAAAGACCGCTTATTGCCCAGACGGTTCAATTTGTGGAGAACATCCAGCCCCGTTACCTGGACTTTAAAGGGTCCAGTGCTTTTTCCGAAATGGATGATTGGCTGGATATTTTGGAATCTCCCTACAAGTTTTTTGATAACTCATTCTGGCTGAGAGGCATCCATGAGCAGGCCAGCCGTGCGGACATCGGTATTCTGCTGAACGGGCAGCGGGGGAATTACAGCATATCCTGGGGTCCTGCACTGGACTACTACGGCCGTCTGATGAGGAGCTTCAACTGGATTCAGTTAACAAGGGAAGTCAAACAATACAGCAAGAACACAAATATCAGCCGTAAGGCATTATATTCTGTTATCTGCCGTAAAGCTTTTCCGGGGATTAACCGCCTGAAGCCTGCCGCTTCTTCTCATGAGTGGCCGCAATGGATCCATTCCGACTTTGCGAAGAAAACCGGGGTGTATGACCAGCTTCAAGACCGATCGTTTACGGGGATTGGTTCTACCTATGATCTGCCCGATGATCCGCTGGTAGCAAGACAGGTTCATTTTGACAGAGTAAACGTGTGGAGCACGACCGGAACGAGCGGTTCCAAGCTATCGCTCCGCTACGGGATTGGCGGGCATGATCCTACCAATGATCTGCGGGTGATCCGATTCTGCCTGTCGGCTCCCATAGAGCAATTTGTTCAGCAGGGCATGGACCGGGCGCTGATCCGGCGTTCGACCAAAGGATGGCTGCCGGATTCTATCCGGCTCAACCAGCGGACCCGAGGCATACAGGCTGCAGATTCGATTCACCGGCTGCGGAATCACTGGCCCCAGATGATAACAGAGCTGGAGCAGATGCAGCAGGATACCCAGATACAGCAGATGATCAACATGCCTGTTGTTGAGAAAGCTATCCAGGAAGCCCGTCATGGCATCCATCCGAATCAAGCCTACCACGCTCCGATCAAGCTGTTAATGCGGAGTCTGATCTTATATCGGTTCCTTAAAAAGACCTTTTGAAAGGAGGTGATACCAATGAAAAAAGAATGGAACGCACCTACTTTAGAAATCCTTGACACGAAAATGACCATGGCCGGACCAGGAGCAACTCATCCTGACGCTGCACAGCCGGATCCGGATGAAACGGTTCACTACACCAGCTAATGCAGTACTTATCATCTCCTGGAGAGCCCGTATATGCCTTAATGGTATACGGGCTACCTTACTTTACAACAGCAGTTTGAATAAATGGGGTGAATGTCACGATAACGAAAACTCAAACCATGTACCAGGCTTTCGGCTATTCCATCCATAGTGAAATTCCGCTTCCCGAGCTGCAGAAGATCCATCCCTCCGAGCCAGCAGACGCAGATATTCATATCCTCTACGCTGATTTGTCAGAACGCTGGACTGCACACTCCTGTCCTGCACAGAAATGGGTCAGCACGGATCAGCTTGTCATGTTCCAGGTTCCTGAACTCGCCATTTTTGCCTCTGAGAATGGAAACCGTATCCTGATTTCCCCCGACACCTATGCCGATGAGGACAAATTACGTTTATATATACTGGGGAGCTGTATGGGGGCCTTATTATTTCAACGAAAAATTCTTCCGCTCCACGGCAGTGCGATTGCTATCAACGGTAAAGCCTTTGCTTTTGTCGGACATTCGGGGCATGGAAAATCAACACTCGCCTCTGCTTTAATGCAGCTGGGATACAGCCTCATCACCGATGATGTCATTGCGGTCTCATTGGATGATGCTGACAAGCCGTTTGTCACTCCCGCGTATCCGCAGCAAAAGCTGTGGCAGGAAAGTCTGGATAACTTCGGCATGGACTCCAGCCAATATCGGCCGCTGTTTGAACGAGAGACCAAATTTGCTGTTCCTGTGCAGGCCCATTTTGAACAAGAGACGTTACCGCTCGCCGGCATTTTTGAGCTTGTCAAATCCGACTGCAGTGAGGTTCAATTAAGAACCGTGGATAAGCTTGAACGTCTTCCACTATTGTTTCGGCACACCTACCGTAAATCACTGCTCGCAGGAAACGGCTTAACAAGCTGGCACTTTGACATCACTGCACGTATGTCTGGGAATCTCCCTATCTACCAGCTGCAGCGTCCACTGTACGAACGAACGGTACATCAGTTAGCCGATTTAGTATTGAGCATGATTGAGACGCCTTAGTAAAAACGGCTTTCGGGTCGTTTTTACTTTTTTTTCGGGATGAAAAAAAACAGGCCATACGGGATAGCTTCCCATATGCCTGCATGATGATTATGCTGCTTTGTTCATTGTAATGTCTTCATATGCTCTGCAAGTAAAGTGTGAATTCGCTGCCGCTCATTCGCGTCCACGATATAATACCAAATCCCGCCGATTTTACTTCCCGTTCCCTTGATTTCGATCTGCTCGATGGTGTTCAGATCCTGCCTGTAGTCCGCCACCAATGTTTTCATATCATTAAAGGAGATATCCGTTCGCACATTGCTCCCCACTTCATTCAGCAGTGAATTCAGCTTGAACACGGTCGATACATTCAAAGCACTGCGAATCACTTCTTTTACAATCTCGCGCTGACGGGCGTTCCGTCCCAGATCCCCTCTGGGGTCATCAAATCTCATTCTGGAAAAGGCGAGAGCCTGACTCCCGTCCAGATGTATATTGCCTGATGCGAAATGGTAGCCGCCATAATCAAACGCCAGTGAGTTATTGACCTGCACACCGCCAAGTGTATCAATGATCTTGGAGAAGCCCTCCATATTGACTTTCACATAATAATGGACGGGATATTGCAGCAGCTCCTCCACCGTACTGACCGACATATCGACACCGCCAAAAGCATAGGCATGGTTAATTTTATCCACTGTACCACGTCCGGCTATGGCCGTTCGGGTATCCCGGGGGATATTGAACATTAGAATGGATTTTCGTTCTGGATTTACCGATAGTAAAATCATCGCATCGGAACGGCCGCGGTCATTCTCACGCTGGTCCACCCCGAGAACAAGCACGGTAAAAGGTTCTTTTTTATCCAAATCGACGGTTCGGTTTACTTGTATGCGATTTACATTCAAACTCGAATTCGAACTCGGCAGATTAGATGCTCCGCCGCCCGGTTTGGCATTTTCCGCAGAAACCGGCTCCGCTTGAATAATCATGGGTGGTGAAGGAGTGCGCTGCTCAAATATTTGCTCGGCCGTTTCCTTAACCGAGTGATAGAGATATAATCCATACCCTGCGGCAAACAGTATCACAAAACCCACTACGAGCGCTGCCCATTTCAGGACTTTTTTCAAATGTGTTTCCCCTCCTGCAAAAATAGGGCGTCATTTTTAAGGTAAAAGAACTAATGACCAACCAACTCAAGTAGTGTAAAATATATGTATTCTTTATTATTGATAACATTTCAGGCGCCGATCTGTAGCATAGCAGGACATCATCCGGTTTAAGATACCTGTGATCCGGAGTTTTTGCTCTTCTGAAGCTTCCAATCTCACGGTATATAACATCCGGCTTCCCCATGGTTTCCGGCTTAGCATCTTTCCTTGCATCAGCAATCGGTCGCAGGTGTCATCCAGTTCATAGTTTAGCTTGACGCTGTGCGCCTCAGGAATTTCCCAGTCGCAGAGGAATGAAAGCTTCTCTGTACTGAGTTCCAGCGGGGCAACCTCGTGAAACCGTCCGGACATATGAAGTTTGCCAATTGCCGCGAGCTGAAGTCTGACGGTAAGCCAGGGCTGCTCTTTAATCAATACCGAAACATCCATTGAGCTTCCTTCTTTTCCATGAAATTATGGTATGGGACATCCTGACCTTGGATAAAATGATACTAAATGTCACACCAAGATACATTTTGTATCTCTGTTATTGTTTATATTACGATACATATTGTATCTAGTCAATATAAATTCCACTGGAATTCGCTATATCGTTGAGGAGGACCCTTGCATGAACTACGGAGAACGGATAGCAGAACTGCGAGATCAACGGGGCTGGACCCAAGAGGAGCTAGCCACCTCCGTCGGCATCACTAGAGCTGCACTATCTCATTATGAAAAAAATCGCCGCAAGCCGGATTTTGAAACTCTTACCGCTCTGGCTGATCGTTTTGACGTCTCGATTGATTATTTAATCGGGCGAACCCAGAATGAAAAGATGACATTGGATCCGGACGTGAGCCAGTTTGTAGACGGCCTGGAATTGGCAGATGAGGATCTGCTGGAGCGCTTCAATTTGACCGTTGACGGCCGCAAGCTGTCAGAAGAAGAAGCCAAAAGATTCATTGCTTTTGTACGCATGGAACGGTCCATGAAATAATGTAAAAATCCCCGGAGGCACTTTAGCTCCCGGGGATTTTACATTCTGTTTTTGTCACAAATAACAGACATTATATATTTTTCTGTTCTCTCAGATGCTGGTTCCATTTCTCTGGATGAATTCCCAATTGGATCATAATCGTACAGATATCCAGGTTCTTTTTCTCCTGAACGGGCTGCTGACGCTCCTGCCGCGGCCCAGTCTCTTTCTCCTTATTCATCCGTCGAAAACCTCGTCTTTCTTATCTAATTGGCTCCCCATCTCCAGATTGGCTTCCCCCGCTGCGCACCTTGACTTACTTATGAATATTATACCTGACCAAGCCTTTTGATACTGTCGTCTCATGGAACTCTCCAATCAAAAATCTGCTTCTAATTTTGTCGAATTCTCAGAGTGTTTTACTTATAACTCCTAAGCTGTTAGTTAAAGTCAGTTATTTTGTTAGCGCTATTGTAAAGGTATTTAAACCCATAGATTTAGTGCTATGTGCTCAAAAAAATAGATCAGCTCTCCATAGAGAGCTGATCTATTCATACGAAAGGCTGTCACAAACGCTGTATTCCCGCGTCTGTGACAACCTCAGTGCCTACATAGTTATGAAGCTGTTGATGATTTAGGCGCCTCCAGTACGTGCAAGCTCCCGCATGTTCGCCTCAAATGCAGCCAGCAGCGCTGCATCACCAATCAAGCCTTGATCCTGCACCTTTTGAATCTGCTGCATCATCCGCTTGTAGTCCTTTGGTATAATCCGAACAAACTGCTTCAGTGACTGCTCCCAATCTCCAAGGAGTTGTTGTGCGACACTGCTGTCAGTGTACACGGAATGGCGCTGAATCATGGAGAACAAAGCTTCAGCTTCTTCTGTATCCTCTACCCGCTCAAGCAGTACCATTTCCCTGTTGCAGCGACCATACAGCGTTCCATCCGGATCATACACATAGGCAATACCGCCAGACATACCCGCCGCAAAGTTACGGCCTGTATCGCCAAGTACAACAACGCGGCCTCCTGTCATGTATTCACAACCGTGGTCGCCGACACCTTCTACGACGATGCTCGCTCCGGAATTCCGGACTGCAAAACGTTCTCCTGCAATCCCGCGGATATAGGCTTCACCGCTGGTCGCACCGTAGAACGCGGTGTTGCCCGCAATAATATTGTCTTCAGCCACAAATGTTGCTTTAGGTGAAGGTTTAACAATGATTTTGCCGCCGGACAGTCCCTTGCCGACATAATCGTTGCTGTCCCCTTCTACAGTCAGCGTCATTCCTTTGGGTACGAAGGCACCAAAGCTTTGCCCTGCAGATCCTTCGAAAGTGAATTGAATGGTATCTTCCGGCAGACCTGCTAATCCGTATTTACGGGTCAGCTCACTCCCTACAATCGTTCCGACTGCACGATCCACGTTCGTAATCGGGAATCTTCCCTCTACCGAAGTTCCGGATTCCAGAGCCGGGGACGCGCTGTCCAGCAGGAAGCGCATATCCAGCGTTTCTTCCAGTCCGTGGTTCTGATGCTTCGTGCGGTAACGGGTGGTATCTTCACGCACCTCTGGTGTATAGAGAAGGGCAGAAATATCCACACCTTTCTTCTTCCAATGTGTATCTACATTGACGGAATCCAGGCAGTCCGTACGACCGACCATCTCTTCAACGGTACGGAATCCGAGTGCAGCCATCTGCTCACGCATGTCCTCAGCCACAAATTTCATAAAGTTTACAACATGGTCCGGATCACCTGTGAAGTTTTTACGCAGCTCCGGATTCTGGGTCGCTACACCAACCGGACAGGTATCCATCTGACATACACGCATCATGATACAGCCGATCGCAACCAGTGGAGCTGTTGAGAATCCGTACTGTTCCGCACCCAGCAGAGCGGCGATGATCAGGTCACGGCCGTTCAGCATTTTACCGTCGGTTTCCAGCACCACGCGGTCACGCAAATTATTCATCATCAATGTCTGATGCGTCTCTGCCAGCCCGAGCTCCCAAGGCATACCTGCATGTCGAATGGAGCCTTGCGGTGAAGCACCGGTACCGCCGTCATAACCGCTGACCAGGATAATATCGGCCCGGCCTTTGGCTACGCCTGCCGCGATCGTACCTACGCCGACTTCGGAAACCAACTTGACGTTGATATCGGCGCGCGGGTTGCTGTTCTTCAGATCATAGATCAGCTCTGCCAAATCCTCAATCGAATAAATATCGTGATGCGGCGGAGGTGAGATCAAACCTACACCTGGTGTAGATCCGCGCACTTCTGCGACCCAAGGATATACTTTACGGCCAGGCAGCTGTCCGCCTTCTCCAGGCTTCGCGCCCTGAGCCATCTTGATCTGAATCTCATCCGCATTGACCAGGTAATTGGACGTAACACCGAATCGTCCAGAGGCGACCTGTTTGATCGCACTCCGGCGGGAATCTCCATTAGCATCCGGTGTGAAACGATTCGGATCCTCGCCGCCTTCGCCCGTGTTGCTTCTGCCTCCGATCCGGTTCATACCGATCGCCAGACTTTCATGGGCTTCCTTGCTGATGGATCCGAACGACATGGCGCCCGTCTTGAACCGCTTCATAATACTTTCCAGCGGCTCTACCTCTTCAAGCGGAACCGGTTTGCCAGCAGGCTTGATGTTAAGCAGTGCCCGCAGGGTCATGTAGCTCTCATTCTCGCCTTGAACCAGCTCAGCATACTGCTTATACAGCTTGTAGTCGCCTGTACGAACAGCCTGCTGCAGCAGATGAATGGTTTTCGGATTGAACAAATGCTCTTCTCCGCCATTTCTCCACTGATACTCACCCACAGAATCCAGCGCTTTATCATTTCCGTCTTTATCTGTGAAGGCTCTCTCATGGTGAGCCAGCGCTTCGGCTGCAACTTCCTCCAGCCCGATCCCTCCAATTCGAGAAGGCGTCCAGGTGAAGTATTTATCTACAAATTCGGATTTTAGCCCGACAGCTTCAAAAATTTGCGCTCCGCGATAGGACTGAATCGTCGAAATCCCCATTTTGGACAGGACTTTGACAACACCCTTGCTCGCTGCCTTGATGAAATTCTTAACAGCTTTCTCATGCGAGATTCCTCGCAGCATTTTTTCCTGAATCATGTCATCCAGCGTCTCGAATGCAAGATACGGGTTCACGGCACTCACCCCGTATCCGAGCAGAAGTGCAAAATGATGCACTTCACGAGGCTCGCCCGATTCCAAAAGGATGCTTACTCTTGTACGTGTACCCTGGCGAATCAGGTGATGATGCAGGGTCGACACAGCAAGCAGAGATGGAATCGCTGCATTCTCACGGTCTACACCACGGTCGGACAGGATCAAGATGTTGTGGCCTTTATCAATAACACGGTCAGCCGCTTCACAAAGACCGTTCAATGCTTTACGGAGTCCATCTGCACCTTCAGATGCCGTAAAGAAGATCGGGATGGTCATGGACTTAAAGCCTGGACGGTGCACATGGCGGATTTTTGCAAAATCCTCATTCGAGAGGATCGGCGAATCCAGACGAATATGGCGGCAGCTCTCCGGCTCCGGATTCAACAGATTGCGTTCCGGACCAATTGTCGTTGCTGTAGAAGTTACCAGTTCCTCGCGAATGGCATCGATCGGCGGGTTGGTAACCTGTGCAAACATCTGCTTGAAGTAATTGAACAGGCGCTGCGGGCGATCCGACAGTACAGCCAGCGGTGCATCATACCCCATCGAGGCGATCGCTTCGCCGCCAGTCAGTGCCATCGGCTCAATGACCTTGCGCAGCTCTTCAAATGTAAATCCGAACGACTGCTGGAGCTGGCGGACATTCTCATGCTTCGGATTTGGAAGCTCAGGTGCTTCCGGAAGATCCGACAGTTCCACAAGATGCTCATTCAGCCAATCGCGGTAAGGCAGCTCCGAGGCAATATTGGCTTTCACCTCTTCATCGGAAATAATGCGGCCTTCCTGTGTATCCACCACCAGCATACGTCCAGGGCGCAGGCGGTCTTTCAGCAGAACATTCTCTGCCGGGATATCCAGTACGCCTGCCTCCGAAGACAGGACGATCAGATCATCCTTGGTAATATAGTAACGTGAAGGGCGCAGGCCGTTCCGGTCCAGGGTTGCAGCGATCTGAACCCCATCGGTAAATGCCATTGCAGCAGGTCCGTCCCACGGCTCCATCAGCGTGCTGTGATATTCATAAAATGCTTTTTTGGTCCCGTCCATGCTTTCATGGTTGTTCCAAGGCTCAGGCACCATCATCATGGCAACCTGCGGGAGAGAGCGTCCGCTCAGGTACAGGAACTCAAACGTATTATCAAACATCCCTGTATCCGATCCGTCAGGATTGATAACCGGCTTCACCTTCTCCAGATCGCTGCCGAACAGCTCGCTCTCAAAAAGAGATTGACGTGCATGCATCCAGTTGACATTCCCTCTAAGTGTGTTGATCTCACCATTGTGGATCATGAAGCGGTAAGGGTGAGCCCGCTCCCAGCTCGGGAATGTGTTGGTGCTGAAACGGGAATGCACAAGTGCAATCGCTGAAGTGAGCGACGGCTCCTGCAGATCTAGATAAAACTGTCCTACCTGTACGGTGGTCAGCATGCCTTTATATACGATTTTGCGGCAGGAAAGGCTGGATACATAGAATGTATCCCCTTCTGGAATAGTACTGTAACGGATAGCAAGCTCCGCCCGTCTGCGGATGACGTACAGCTTGCGCTCAAAATCCAGATCATTCTGAATGTCTTCACTGCGGCCGATAAACACCTGACGCACATACGGCTTCGCGGTTTTCGCGGTCTTGCCGAGCATCTCATCATTGGTCGGCACGTCACGGAAGCCCAGCAGCGTCTGGCCCTCTTCTGCGATAATGCCGGCCAGTTTCTGCTCATGAACCTCGCGGACTCCAGCATCATGGGAGAGGAACAGCATACCTGCTCCGTACTGTCCCGGTTCTGGCAGCGAGAATCCCAGACGCTCCGCCTCGGCTGCAAAAAAGCTATGCGGAATCTGCATCATAATCCCTGCTCCGTCACCGGAGTTCGGCTCGCTGCCCTGTCCGCCGCGATGTTCCATATTGCCCAGCATGGTCAAGGCTTGGCTTACAATTTCATGTGAAGGAGAGCCTTTGATATGAGCGACAAAACCCATGCCGCAGGCGTCTTTCTCAAACTGCGGGTCATAAAGTCCCTGTTTCCGGGGAATAACGGTATGTTTCATAGTAAGCAACCTTTCCTGTTACAAAATAAAATAAGCCAAAGACAAATGGAGCCTCCTAGATCAACAGCCATTCTCTCCTGCTTGTGAGTCAATATTTACATTGCAATGACATTTTGTGCAAAAACATTAAAAGGACCGTCGTCAATTTACATCCTAAGTTAGATTAGTGTTATCATTTTAGCATTCCCTTAATATCAGTGCAATTCAAAGTTTTTATAATTTCGATAACTTTTGCTTTTGTGACCGCTATCTAAAGGCTTCCTCATTTACTTTATGTATTTTAATGCAAAAAAAAGATCAAAAAAGACATTCCTCGATAAAGGAGGAATGTCTTTTTTTGTCATCATACGGCAGGGGCTGCAGCCGTGTCTTGAATTTTATTTTTGTAACGATGGGTTAGGAAATATAAGGCCGTGATGATCAGGAATGCACCGCCGAAGGCGGCCAGCACACCTGCATTGCTCCACAAATATCCCATGTCCCCGGTAGAAATGACCGCTTTAAAACCCGATACACTGTACGTCATCGGCAGCAGGGGGTTAAAGGCCTTCATCCAATTTGGGATCAGTTCCAGCGGGAAGGTTCCGGCACTGGTCGTCAGCTGAAGAATCAGAATGACAATCGCGACGAAACGTCCCGGAAGATCCAGCCATGTAACCAGCGCCTGGATAAGGAACATGTAAGACAGACTGGTCAGAATAGAGAACATGTAGAACATCGGTACACTTTGCACTTCCAGTTTCAATCCGTACAGCAGCACCACGACAGCCAGTAAAGCCTGAAGAATCCCCATGCCTGCAAAAGAAAGGGTGCGGCTCACAAATCGGCTGAAGCCGCTCGCGCCCGGTACGCTGGAAGCGTAAACCGGCATGACGATGGACGTAATCAGCGCACCTACGAACAGTCCCAATGACAAAAAGTAAGGTGCAAAACCTGTACCATAGTTCGGCACTTCATTGACCTTGTGCTCATCGACTTGAACGGGCTGTGCAAACATCGCATAGTTCGTATCTGTCGCTTTTACACTTCCGGTCTTATTTGCAGCTTCGTTAAGCTTGCCGGCAAGCTCTCCGGTTCCGGTCTTGAGCGTATCCATACCGCTGACCAGTTCACCGGCACCGGCATCCAGCTGTTTCGAACCATCTGCCAATGTGCTTACACCGCTGCCCAGCTTCCCGGCACCTGCGCTCAACTGTCGTGTGCCCTCATTCAGACGGGCAGCACCTGCGGCCAGCTCTTTGCCTCCCCCGGCAGCTTCGCTAAGTTTGCTGCCGAACTGCTTCATTCCCGCGGACAGTTTGTCCTGTCCTGCGGTTAACTCCTTCGCACCTGCCAGCAGCTGCCCGTTGCCTGCATGCAGCTTCTCACTGCCCTGCACCAGCTGGCCCGCACCGGCACTCAGCTGGCCTGCACCTTCGCCCAGCCGGGCGGTACCCTGCTTCAGCTCTGCTGCACCTGCAGCCAGCTGCTTCTGTCCTTCGTTCAGCTTTGAACTTCCAGCTGCTACCGCTTCACTCGCTGCAAGAAGCTTCTGTACTTCAGGCATGGAAGCCAATTCTTCATTGCTTGCTGCAAGCTGTTTAAGACCCGCTGCTACAGACTGTGCGCCCTGCTCGAGGGATGCTGTACCCTCCAGGGATTGCGACAGCCCCGCTTCCAGCTTGCCCGCACCACTCTCGGCGCTTTGTGCACCGGATTGAAGTGCAGCTGCACCGCTCTGACTGGCCTTGAGCCCTGCAGTCAATTCTTTACTTCCATTAAATGCAGCTTCAAGTCCGGCTTGAAGCTTGCGGCTGCCTGTACCTGTCTGCACTGCTCCAGCCTGCAGCTGTTCATGCCCCTGCAGCAGCTGATATAGACCAGAGGACAGCTTGTCAGCACCTTGATGAAGTGTGCCTGCGCCGGTGTTCAATTCCACTACACCTTTAGTCAGCGGCGCGATTCCGGAGCGCAGCTCCTCGGTCCCGCTGACCAGCTTGGTCAGATTCTGCTTCAGCTTCAGCGCGCCTGCATCCAGCTTCTGGGCACCGTCTGAAATTTGCGTTGCACCGCTGCCTGCATCAGACAGGCCGTCTGCAATCGTCTTGACCTGGCCAAACAAGGTTTCCGTATAGGCTTCTGTCACTTTGGCAGATACCTTGGACTGAATTTCCTTGACCGCAGATCCACCAATCTGTCCGGCGAGGAAGTTATAACCTTCATTCGGTTCAAAAAGAAGCTGCGCCGGTGCCGGCTGATCATCCAGCACAGTCGTCGCTTGCTTCGAGAAGTTATCAGGAATGATAATCGTCATATAATATTTATTGTCCTTCATTCCCTCTTCCGCTTCCTGGCGGCTGACAAACTGCCAGTTAAAGTCGGCTCCCTTCTTCAATTCCTTCACAAGATCCTCGCCTGCCGTCAGGGTTTTCCCTTCAAACACAGCTCCCTGATCATTATTTACAACCGCTACAGGCAGATCGTTCATCTTGCCATAGGGATCCCAGAAAGCTCCGAGAAACATCCCGCTGTACATCAGCGGAATAAAGAGCACGGCAATCAGCGGAATTAACAGCTTTCGGTTGCGGGCCGCCGCCCCCATGTCTTTGAAAAATACAGATAATGATTTCAATTGTTCCATCTCCTTCTATTTAATAAGCATCTATACTAACTGACCATATCATTCATATAGTCATTTTAGTGCAAAAAAAATGGCCCGAAATGATGCCCCATACAGGCCGGTCTTTAACATCTTTAACATCGGTTAACCTGAGGAGCGAAGCCCCTGTTCCAGAAATAACAGCATGTATTCCTTGATTTGTTCCTTGGGAAGAGGCTCTCGCAATTGATTGAAATCCCCTGCCAGTGAGGTGTACAGCCTGAGCATCACGTATGACACGACCTGGGCATCACATGGCCTGATCTCGTCATTACGAATCGCCTGCTCGACGACACCCTGAATATAGCTTACAATCACATTCTCTACCTTGGCCAGACCGTAGTCTGCCTTGGGTGTTCCAAGATCTCTCTTCTCCTGGGACAGTTTGATGAACAAGGCGTGCTCGTCACGAAAATCAAGCAGCGCATCCAGCACCCGGTACAGATTATCAAAAAAATCGCGGTCATCCCGGATCGTGCGCTCGGCAATTTTTCTCATATCCGTAATAGCTGAATGCAGGATTTCATCGAAAAGCTCATCTTTATTCGTAAAAAAAGTGTAGATGGTTCCTTTGCCCACATTCGCAATCTTGGCCACCTGATCCATGGTCGTTGCCTTATATCCGAACAGCGCAAACGATTTGGCGGCTGCATCAAGCACAAGTCTGCGGCGGTCTACGGCTGCCATATATGCATCCCTCCCAATCTGCTTTATAATAGTAGTTAATCTGTCGGATTCACAAATTGACTAAAATTCATTTTCGGTCAAACGGTCAATTATCACTTTAACAAACTCATGTTTTTTTTGCAAGAAGAAAAACGGAAAACAAAGACGATTTATGCGTATATAATAATAATTGCACTTTTTTTCGATCGTGCTCTTCAAAAAAGCATTCCTGTTTTGTAAGATAGAGGGAGAAAGAAGTAGGTGAAATCATGCGAAAAACAAGAGTGCTCCTTTTCTCGGAGGGATTCGGCACAGGACATACCCAGGCGGCGTATGCTCTCTCTGAAGGGCTGAAGCGGAAAAATCCGCACATTCAGTGCCGTGTCATCGAACTCGGCAATTTTCTGAATCCGACCGTCGGTCCGCTGATCCTGTCGGCCTATCGCAAGACCGTCAGTGTCCGGCCGAGACTTGTGGGCATGCTGTACCGTTCCCAATATAAAAGATCCTTAAACAAACTAACACGTCTGGCTCTGCACCGGATTTTTTATGCCCAGGCAGCACAAGTCATTCAGCAGCTTAAACCGGATTTGATCATCTGCACTCATCCATTTCCAAACGCTGTTGTATCCCGTCTCAAACGTCAGGGCTTGAATGTGCCGCTGTTTACGCTGATTACCGATTATGACGCACATGGAACCTGGGTGAATCCGGAGGTCGATGAATACCTGGTATCCACTGCTCAGGTGAAGAAGCTGCTCATGCGCAGAGATATCTCGCCCGAGTACATACATGTAACCGGCATTCCTGTTCATCCGAAGTTCTGGGATCAAGAGAACCAGGATTTACTGCGATCAGAGCTCCAGCTGAAAAATATGCCCACCATCCTTATTATGGGCGGCGGCTGGGGTCTCGTATTCAACAAAGACCTGCTGGGCAGACTCGCATCCAGAGCCGATGAAATCCAACTGGTATTTTGCATGGGGCAAAATGAGAAGCTTGTCGCGGATATGAAGGATAATCCGCTGTTCCGCCATCCGCATATTCATATTTTCGGATATCGGAAAGACATCCACAAGCTGATGGGCGCTTCGGATCTTCTCATCACCAAGCCGGGCGGCATGACTTGTACCGAAGGTGCTGCCAAAGGCATTCCAATGCTCTTCTACGAGCCGATTCCCGGACAAGAGGAAGAGAACTGCCATTTCTTTGTCAGTGAAGGATTGGGCGAGGTACTGGAGCCTTCCTTACTGGATAAATGGCTGGATCTGTTAGCAGAACGATATGATACTGTTGAAGCGTACCGGCGTGATATGATGAGAGGCATTTCCGCTCATCTTAAGCCGGATCATTGTGCCGATCAGGTGCTGGGCATGCTGAATCACGAGCCGGTTGTTTACCCTCAGGCGATTCAGCTGCTGGCAGATTCTTAATAGTGAAGGGGCTGTCCCAAAAGATCTAGTATCTTATGGGATGGCCTTTTTTATTGTTGTGAGACGCTCCCCGTACGAAACGAAACGTTCCTCCCCTCGCTTTGGAGAACAAAAAAAAGCTGACGCGCTCATGCGCAGTCAGCTTAAAAACATTTTATAATTCCAGGCTTTCGCCAGGGGTAAGCGGACATCCATCGACACCGGTCTGCTTCAAACGGTCACAGAAAGCTTCAGGGTCCTGCTCAATGCCCGGGAAGGTATTATAATGCAGAGGGATCACACGTGATGTGCGAAGCCACTGTGCCGCCAGCAGCGCGTCCTCCGGCCCCATTGTCAGTGCGCCGCCAATCGGCAGTGCTGCACAGGCGATTGAATTCATCTCCCCAATCAGGCGCATATCTCCGAAGAGTGCCGTATCTCCGGCATGATAGAAGGTTTTCCCTCCCATGGTCAGCAGCACGCCGCCCGGCTGGCCTGCATACACCCAGGAATCCCCGTCAGAAACCGAGGATGAATGAAAGGCTTGGGTGTATTTCACCTCGAACCCGTCATATTTCCGGCCGCCGCCAATGTTGAGTCCATCAGCCTTTACGCCTTTTTTACCGCAGAATACGGCAAGCTCATAGACCGCAATGACAGGACAATCATTTTGCTTCGCAATCTGAATCGTATCCCCGAAATGGTCGTCATGACCATGGGTCAGAATCACAGCATTCACTTTAATGTCGCTTGGATCCACGTTTGTATGCGGATTACCGCTTAAAAAAGGATCAATAATCACAGAGATTCCATCATGCTCTACGAGCGTGCAGGAATGGCCATAATAGGTTATTTTCACGGCTTAAAGCACCTCCTTGTTTTACATTACCCAACTAAGGTTATTTGTAAAAAGAATGGTTGCCGATCTTCTTGCTAAAGGTCCTTGAATGATGCACCGTCAAGTCTTGAGCCAGCGTTAAAGACAGGAAGAAATAAGTGTCATCACTGACTGCTTTATGCCCATGCAGCGCAGCTGTTACAGCTTTAATGGTTTCCTTGCTTGGTTTGACACGGTCCATCCGCCCGTTCGCGACAGGACTGAACTGGTATTTTTGGTAAATGACATTTCTAATTGTATCGGGAAAATTAGCTGACCGCAGCCGGTTTAAGACAACATTGGCAACTGCCACTTTGCCTTCGTACGGTTCGCCTTCCGCCTCTGCCATAACAATCTTCTGGAGCAGAAGCAGCTCTTCAGCCGACAAAGCATAATCCCAGGTTGCATTCTCTTTCTGATCCTGAGTTAACGTCTTTGTTCTTGTGAAGAATAACTTGGTGGGGGGTTGTAGGCTCTTGGCCTTTGGTTGTACGGCAGTCGTCCCCTCTTTTTTCTTCGGCTTCACCTGTTTTGCAGTCGTTGAGGATGCTGCATCATTGGAGCTGCTTTTAGAAATCCGGTTGTCGTCGTCTTTTTTGGAAGGTGTACTTTTCTTCTCAGGAGTTGATTTTTCCTGTTTCTTGGAAGGTACATTCTCTTCCTGACGCTCAATTTCCGGTAAGGACAATAGGGTATCCGGTTCGGGTTTCCAGCCCTGAAGCTCATTAGCTGCAAACAATCCCGGCAATTGCACAGGGTTTCCTTCCTTTTTCTCTATATTGGATTTTATATCTATCTTATTCTTGCTCTGAACATTGATGTCCCCATGAGTGACAGGGACGGTGGAAGAAGATGCAGCCTGTCGTGCTTCAGCAGATTCTTTCTTCCCTCCTTTTTCGGTAATCGTCTGCATTCCCAGCAGACTTATTAAAGACAAGCTCACTAAAAGCGCTCCAACTAAAAGAGCGATCCAGCGATTTTGCCGAAAGACTGAAATTCCCATGTTTTTCCTCCTATACGTCGGCACATTCCTTCTCTATGTAACCAAAATCTCAGGAGTTGAAAACATGACTGTTCTCAAATGACAAAATAATTTAGCTTCCAAAAGGTACTTGCTCCTGAATTTCGTACATAGGGCTTGCATGCATCACGGTCCGAAACAGGACCATAGAGCCGGCCGTCCAGCTGACGCTGTCTGGTCCTTGCTCCAGCAATGGCGATGAAATGCGGCCGTCTATAAATTTTCTTGCAGTCGTAATATGCGGACGATATGGACGCTCTTCTGGCTTAAAGCCGAGCGGTGCCATCGCATCCGTTACACGCTGCTGCAAAGAATACAGTTCCTGAACCTCTCCGTCAATCCCCGTCCATAGCACCCGCGGCGAGGTCGGCTGACCGAACACACCGGCTCCCCGTAATGATAAGGTGAATGACTTCTGGCCTTCAGCAGCCTGACGAAGGTGAGACACCACGGCTGCCGTATTTTCCGTGTCTGTGTCCCCGAGGAACTGAAGTGTAATATGATAATCCTGCGGATGTACCCATTTGCGGAAGGACATGTGCTGGCTCAGCTCTTCTGTCCACCGGAATATGGCTTCAGCGGCCTCTTGAGGGAGAGGTACCGCTACAAATAAACGCAAAACCGAACGCTCGGCGGCTGCATTCATGATATAACCTTCTTCCTGTTTTCGTTTGGATAACACCCTCATATTGTGTACAAACCCGCGTTAAGTTTAACATGATACCATAAATTCAAAAAAAGTGAATGCAAAAAAATACCATCCAGGGTTTCCTGGTATACATCTGTCGGCGTTTCACAGCTCATTGCCTGTCTCTAAGGGGGAATGCGGATGACACGGCAAGGAAGCATCGATTGAGTGGGTGGCCTGTGAGAGTGAAAGCGCTATAAAAGCTTATGTATCAAGTATTTTTTACGCGCACCTGTTCCCCTTTTTCAATACTCTCTTGAGGCAGAAATGGTTTACTGAATGCATGGCAGGTTTAATTTTGTTAAGATGTCTTTACAAGTGAGTACTTTTTTTTATTCGCCAATAAAAGGAGGTCTGTATCGTGCCAAAAATTGTTGCATTACACGAACTTTCCCAGGAACAAATCCATCGAATTGAGGATGCGGCTCCTGAATATGAAGTCATTTCTGGTAAATATAAGGAGCTGCCATCAGGTACCGTGTCAGGCGCCGATATCCTTATGGGATGGAGTGGTGCTGCCGCGGAGGAAGCGCTGGCGGAGAACAGTCAGGTGCGCTGGATTCAGGTTTGGTCTGCGGGTGTGGACCGGATGCCGCTTCAGGAGCTGGATGCACGGAATATCCAGTTAACCAATGCAAGCGGGGTTCACAGCATACCGATCTCGGAGCACATTTTCGCCTTTATGCTTGCTTACGCAAGGAATCTACATCAGGCGGTGCGCCATCAGAGCCGGAACGAGTGGGATAAAAGCGGAATATTTCATGAGCTTTCCGGCAAGACGGCTGTGATCATTGGTGTAGGTCAGATCGGCAGCGCCGCCGCCCGGATCGCTCAAGCCTTCGGCATGAAAACCGTCGGTGTCCGCAGATCTGGCAAAGACGACCCTCATATTGATGTCATGTATACGACAGAAGAACTGGATCAAGCGCTTGGTCAGGGTGACTTCGTGATCAACATTCTGCCGCTGACTGAAGAAACCAAGGGTCTGTTCAATGCCGACCGCTTTGCTGCGATCAAAGAAGGAGCTTTCTTCATTAATGTCGGCCGTGGTCCAAGTGTCGATACAACCGCCCTGGTCGACGCGTTGAAGTCCGGACATCTGGCCGGAGCAGGTCTGGATGTATTTGAAGAAGAGCCGCTGCCTGCAGATCACCCCTTGTGGAACATGGAGCAAGTTATGCTCACACCACATACTGCGGGCGATACGGAGCACTATAATGAGCGCGTGATGGATATCTTTGTGGAGAATCTAAAAGCGTTCGTGGAGGGCAGCCCGCTCCCGCGCAATGTGATCGATTACGAGCGTTCTTATTAAGTGCTGCTGCCACTTTTTTTGTGAATTTACTATTTATAGAAGTCTACCTATATTAAACATACTTAAGGCCGATCCAAATGTTGGATCGGCCTTATCGTTCACTCACACAGCCATATTTCCCGAATGAAGGTGCTTTTGCGTGTCGTAATGTGACCAAGGACACGCCAGCCTGTCTCCTGCAGCAGCTCGCCAAGCGGCTCCGTGCTGACAATAACGGCACGGCGGGAGAGCCTGCGAAGGCTTGCCAGCGTTTGACTCTTCTCCTCTTCCGGGAACACGGAACAGACATTATACGGCAGGTCCAGTACCGCGGTATCGTACTCGCTGGTGTACGTATTCATATCTGCGATCCGGACGCAATCATCCGAATATCCATAGTGTCGCAGATTGACCCGGGCACCGCGGACCGCCAGCGGGTTGATATCACACCCTTCTGCAGTTAGCCCCATAGACAAGGCTTCAATCAGCACATTGCCCATCCCGCAGCACGGATCCAGCAGCGAGATGCCTTCCAGGCGGGGTGCCGCGATATTAACGAGCGCCCGCGCAGCCCGCGAACTGAGTCCTGTCGAATAATTTTGCGGCTTTTGTTTATGCGCGAGCCATTCCCGTCTCGGTGTATGCATCATGCCCAGCATCCAATTTCCTTGCGTTGCCGTGAGTCCCAGAACAATATCCGGTGATTTCATCCGGGCTTTTCCTTGGATGCTTCCTCCTACCCATCGTTCCAAACGGCGCTGCTCCTCATAGCTGAAAGGATCTCCTTCTTTAAGATACTGCACTTTGAAGGTCTGTATGGAACCCTGCTCATGTTGTTCAGACAGCCCGATCCCTTCAGCCAAAACAGCAACTTCCGCCGCTGTACTTCCTGTTATGACGACATCCAGCCTACCTGTAAGAAACGGACTTCGGTTCGGGTCCACCAGCTTGTCGCTCGGAATCAAGCCCCTTTGCCCTTCCGGTGCTTGTCCCAGCAGTTCCCCGAGCTCCATACGGCACAAGTCCTGCTCTGATTCATGACAGGCAAAGGTATACACATACCTCATAACTTGCCTGCTTCCTCTGCGAGCAGCCGGTAAGACGCCAAACGTTCCTCATAACTGCCCAGCGGCGGGGTATATATGACAAACTCACTGCAGTTATAATAATCTGCCATCAATAGAAGTCTGGAATATACATAGTCCGGGGTTCCTGCCACCAACCGGCGGCCGTTTTCTTCGGTTTCAGACGGGGGACCGGGCAGGCGTGAGCTCTGTGCCAGTTCGTCCGCTTTTCCTTGTGTTTCTGCACAGATGACTCCGACGGCGACTATGGCTGACGGCTCTTCCTGTAAACCTGATGGGCGGAAGTTTTCCCTGTATGCTGCGAGCACTTCCTTGCCGTCTTTATCGCTCATGAACTGCCCGAATACATAACCTGTTCCGTGTTCAGCAGCTAGATCTGCACTCTTCACATGGGTGCCCAGCATCCAGAGCGCAGGCTGTACCTGTGGAACGGGCTTCGCCGTCACCGGAACATCCTCATATGTATAGCTGTCCTGCAGCAGTGCACGCAGTGCTTTTACCCGGTCCGGCATATCCGCCACATGGGCGAGAAAATTCCCGCTCAACGCCATCGACGTATGAGCGGATCCGCCGGGAGCCCGGCCGATGCCCAGATCAATGCGTCCCGGATACAGCGCGGCCAGCATGCGGTAATGCTCTGCCACCTTCAGCGAACTGTAGTGCGGCAGCAGCACGGCACCCGAACCAAGCCGGATCCGCGTCGTCACAGCTCCGATATGGCTCAGCAGCACTTCCGGCGATGCGCAGGACAGTCCATCCATATCGTGATGCTCGGCTGCCCAGTAGCGGTGGTAGCCCCACTGCTCTGCCGTTTGCGCGAGCCTGACTCCCTGCTGCAGTGCTTCTTCAAACGAAATGTCTTCCATGCGCGGAACGAGGTCCAGCACGCCTAACGTAATTTTTTTCAAGCGTATTCCTCCTTACCGCTATCAGCTCAGGCATATCTACGCCCTAGTCCAGATCGTAAATCGACCCTACCTTGAGTCCATACAGCTCATTATAAATTTTCTCGGCAAAAGCGTCCGTCATTCCTGCAATGTAATCAATCACCATATGCTCCCAGGTCCAGATAGGATGCGTTCGCTTCTGATCGTCTTCATAGCGCTGCAGCCAGTCAGACGGAATAATCGCTTTCGACGAATCGGGATCTACAAAGGCCCCCCACAACCGGCGGAGAATCCATTCGCTGCGCTTTTGCAGCCGCTGGACGCGAAGGTCGCGGATCATGGTAACCCAGGCGAAGCTTTTGAGCACACTGACGGTGCGCAGCATATCTTCGTCTTCCATGCCGTCTTTTACAAATGTAACCTTCTTCCAATCTCCGTCTGAAATAACACCGAGACTGCTCACAAACAGGCTGACCCAGTATGCCTTGACCTCGCGGCGGGTACGGGAGTAGTCATTCTCGCAGAGCGGCATTTTTTCGTTCCACACGCGCAGGAATGCATCCAGCACTTGCGTAACCTTCGGCTCGATCTGCTCCGGGGTCCAGTTACTCCAGAAGTCATCCTCCAGCGTCGTAATTTTCTCCACGATAAGCCGGTTCAGGTGACCATCCCGCAAAAAGTGCTCATGCACCTCGATTTTACCGGCCTTGATGCCATCCTCCAGATCGTGCGCGGAATAGGCGATGTCATCGCACAGGTCCATCAGCTGGGCTTCCAGCGTTCTTTTCTTCCCCGGGATGCCCCACTGCTGGCGGATGTGCGAGATATATTCCCACTCATGGCGATACAAGCCCTTGGGCTTCTCGAGACCCGGGAACGGATACTTGTTAACACCCAGCAGCACCGCATCAGAGAGATTGAGACCATTGACGTCTTCTCGTTTCTCCAGAAACATCATCAGGCGGAAATTATGGGCGTTCCCTTCAAAATGTTCATATTTCATCTGCATGTCCAGCTTGGTCTGCAGTGCTTCTTCCGGGGAAGGGATGCCCGGGCGCTTCAGCAGATCCTGTTCCGTCTTCCGGTCAATCAGCTTGTTCAGAATGTCCTGCAGCACTTCCTCACCCTTATGTCCGAACGGCGGATGTCCAAAATCATGCGCGATCGCCGCACACTCCACCACCTCCGGATCAATGATCAGCCCGGCATTCTCTGCGGCCTGCGGCAGCACTTCGGGATAGGTCCGTGCCAGACTGCGCGCCGCCTCCCTCGCAATCTGGGCCACCTCCAGCGAATGGGTCAAGCGGGTTCGGTAATAATCCCCCGTCCCTGCGCCAAAAACCTGGGATTTTCCCTGCAGGCGCCGGAACGTCGGAGAGTGAATGAGGCGGGAATAATCCCGCTCGTAAGCAGCCCGGGTCGCGTCATCTTTTGTTTTTTCGGGGTACTGGCGGTGTTCTCTCAATGCTTTAGTATGTTTCTGCATCCTGCTCCACTCCTGTTTATCCAGTGTCTATGTGTTATCATATCTCTCCTTAAAGGGGAGGTATCATGCGTTTTTCATGTACGCTGTGGTTTATCTATGATTATATGTCATTCCGCGCTTTAAAGAAAAAGGATGTCAGGTATTTTTTATTGGGGGATTATTCATCCCGAGATTTGCTATGAAACAGCTTTACTGCATTCTTAAGCGCGTGAGGTACAGGTACCCCGATTCGTCCAGCATGATCAATAATCGTAAGAAGTTCATTCGCCAGGTAGAAAAAAACAACAGTATTCTGGAAGTAACTCATCTCGCCCCATGTCTTGTCCATTAAATGAGAGATTGCAATCATAACAAAAACCGTTGCCTTTCGAGCTAACAAAATGTACATCGTCCGTGATTTGAGATTACGCTCCATCCATTCTGCCCCACACCCCATCAGTCCGCTGACAATAATCATCCACAGGAGCAGATTCAATTGTAATGACCATCCACCCCATAAATATTCTGCTGAACGCTGCGCAGCTGCTTCAATCCAAATATAAGCTGTCTCCATGAACTCTATCATAACAACCCCTCCTTTAAATTTTATAAGACAGATGAAGCCGTGAACTCCTCCTTTTGTATCTTTGCCAAATGGCATAGTACATCCGTTTATTAGATATAAGAACAAATGTTCTTTATTAGATTGAATATACCACTTTTTTGTCAATTAAGTAAAAGGCTTAATATCATCAAATATGCTGTAGAATACTTCCCTGTCTCTCATTTCCTTGCCTTTTGGTAATATATCTAGTTTTATCTTACCAGTTGGCAACAAAAAATATTGTGTTTATACTATAGTAAAGAAGCAAGATGAAGCAGCAGGATGATGCAGCATGAATCTCGGAATGTTAGGAGTGGCGGATGTGGAGCAAGCCTTTGGCTTATATTTAAAAAAACTCCGGGAGGACCGCGGGATCAGCATGAATCAGCTGGCCCAGGCTGCCGGAATCAGCGGCTCACAAATATCAAGGATTGAAAATGGACTGCGGGGAATTCCCAAGCCACCGACCATCCGTAAAATCGCCGATGCGCTGGGCAGCTCTTATGAGGAGCTGATGACCCGGGCCGGATACTGGACGGATGGAGAGCACGACCCTGTATACGGCCAGGGTGCATCAAATCATGACACACCCGACTGGGCTACCTATAAGGATAAGAGAGATTTCAAAAAAATGCTGGAAGATGACGGTGAGCTGATGTTTGACGGGATTCCTCTGGATCAGGAGGACAAGCAGCGGATTAAGGATGTGCTGACCGGGCTGTTTTGGGAAGCCAAACAGATGAACAAACGGGGCAAAGATAAATCGTAGAAGTGCAGGTGAACGTTATGGATGATTTGGTACAATCGATAATCAGCAGGCTCATCAAAAAACATCATACGAACTGCCCGTTCGCGCTGGCCTCCCTACTGGGCATCCATATCCGTTATGCCGATTTGGGGAAGGCCACCAAGGGTCTGTATTTTCGCAAGCTGCGGCGGCGTTTTATCGTCATCCACTCTCAGCTGCCCGCCGAATGGCAGCGTTTTATCTGTGCCCATGAGCTGGGACACGACCGTCTGCACAAGGGAATCAGCCGCTTTTTTATGGAGGAGCATTCTTATTTCGCGCCCGGAAAGCTGGAGCGTCAGGCGAACCGTTTTGCTGTCGCCCTGCTCACTTCAGATCTAACCATGCTCCCTGACGAAAGTATAAGCGAGTTTTATCTGAGAGCAGGTATTCCGCAGGAAATCCTGGGCGGAGATTGATCGGATCGGGCATTGGTACCGCTGAACTACGAATGCTGTGCCTCAAGCATGAAATGCCCGCCAAAATGAACCTTCCATATCAATAATATCTTTAATCTGGGCAAACGGAATCGTAAACGTCGGGAAACCTGCTGCATATGGACCGATATCATAAGGATTGAAGTAGAGATGAAGAGCGTCCTCTGAGACAAAAAACGGCTGATCCGGGCTGATGCCTTTATACGTATCCGGAAATACATATGCGTACTGTGGATCATTCTTAATCTGATCACCCACAATCCCACTTAATACCTGCACATAGTTACTATTGGGCTTAAATAAATCCTTCAACTCATACAGCTGTCCATCACTCAGGTGAATGATCGCATACACTATCGAAGGCATCCCATGCGCAGCACCCGCCGGATAATTGTAGCCAGTGAGCTGTATTTGCAGCAGCTGCTTCTGATAGAACGTAATCTCAAAATCTCCTGTGTACGTATAATCCAGCTGTTTCTCGGCAGGGATCGGTTTTACCTGGGAAAGCATCTTCAGCTTGGCATTCAGCGCACGCTGCTGTGATGGATCACTCAGGCCTTCTACCTGCGGATAATACACTAGGTAATCTCGATTCGGTTTATACTTCTCTTCGCGTACAGAATACGGAGGGGCAAGCGGCACAATAGTATTTTGCCGCCAAATGATCCTGCCAGTACGGTTTACATAAGATAACCGCCGATCTACATAGACCTTAATCAGATCAGGTGCAGCAGCTTCCATCGTCCCGGAACCTTCCACCTGCGGGTATCCAGGGGCTGGCCTGCCACGCAGATTCAGTAAATACGTCTGTCTCCCGTCTGATACAGAAACAAGCCCGTTGCGATAAGTGCTCACTTCACGATATTTGAAATCTGTAAGTCTTCTGCCCTCCGCATCTGCAATTGCGTATATAGAGCCAATAAAAGGCTGTTCCGGATCAATCGCCTTCCCCAGCGCATAGCGCTGCTCCCCCAGTGCCTGAATGTCATTATAAGCAGGCTGTATGATATAGTCTCCCTGTGAATTGATCACACCATAGCTCGACTTGTAATCCCGAGCTGTATTCACGATCGCCTGCCCTCCTTTAAAAGGTAAAGCAGACGTAAACCCGGGCTGAATGACGATATTCCCTCGTTCGTCGATGTAACCGTAAGTACCCGAGGTCTCTTTTTGAAAAGCCAGCAAGCCGTCTCCCAGCGGCCCCACATAAGCATAAGGATACACAGCCAGCTGATGGCCATCCCGATCAATTAACGCATATTGATGATCCCGGACCTGTACCACGGCTTTTCCATGTTGAAAATCGTTTGCGGATATGAAATGAGCCGAAATGACTTCATTACCCGAAGCATCCAAATAACCGTACTTCGTTCCTGATTCACCAGCCGGATCAGAGGCTGCCTGATTGAACACCGCCCGGCCGTTCTCCACGTCAGCAATAAACGGATAAGCTCTTTTTGTCAAAATAACGCCTTGCTCATTCATCATTTTAAATCCTTCAGCATCGACCACAATCGCCCTTTCTTCGGAAAAAGGATTGATGGAATCATACACAGGCTGCACGACATACTGACCCTCAAGATTGATAACACCGGCATGACCACTCTTTACAACGACCGCCAAACCGTTAGGCTGAAAATCACGGGCATCCTCCCAAACCGGCTTCAGCCGAACATTCCCCAGTGCATCCATATACCCCCAGCGGGTCCCGCTTATCGTCATAACAGAGATCGGAAATAACCATGTCTGTACCCTGGCTTGACTGCCTGCTTCGCTCTTCGACATCGTTGTGTCCTCCCTTTTCGCAGCATTCGCCTAATGGTATGCGGCATCACTGCGGTTATGACGCGAAATAAAAAAAGATTTGCAGCGGCCAGGACCATCTGCAAATCTTCCGAATTCAACACATCGTGGATCTACTGTCGTTTTAATTACCTTACATCCTGCGTCCGCATGAAGCCGAGTACAGCTCGTACCACTCATATCGGGTGAGCTCAGTCTCTACAGCATCACGGCAGGCCAGAATACGCTCTGGGCGGATGGAACCAATCACAGGCTGAATCCCTGCGGGATGCTTCATTAACCATGCCAGTACGATGGATTCTGGTGTAACACCTCGTTCCTTCGCCATCCGATTAACCAATTCAGCGGTAAGTTCGATCTCCGGGCGCTGACCCTCGACCACCCTGCCGGTAAACCGTCCCTGAGCAAGCGGCCCCCAGGCCTGCAGCTGGATATGCTCGGCCTGACAATATTCCATGGTACCATAGGGAAACACATTATCTTTTGCCTGCACACGATTTACCGTGACACCAGCTTCAACGAACCCGATTTTGTCCAGACTCATCTCCAATTGGTTCACGATCAAAGGCACACGGCTGTGCTTCTGAAGAAGGCGTATCTGTTCAGAGCCCATATTGGACACCCCGAAATGCCGAACTTTACCGGATTGATGAAGCTTCGCCAGCACATCCCCAATCTCCTGTGGATGTGACAGCGGATCAGGACGGTGCAGGAGCAGAATATCCAGATAATCTATACCTAAACGATGCAGTATTCCATCCACGCTCGCCAGAATATGAGCAGCTGAAGTATCGTAACGCTGCGGTCCTTCATCATCGCCCACGAGCCGAATGCCGCATTTTGACTGAATAATGATCTGTTCGCGAAGACCCGGATTTTCGGACAACACCTGTCCAAGTACATATTCCGCCTTGCCGCGCGTATAAATATCCGCCAGATCAAAATGATTGATACCTATTTCGAGAGCGGCTTCTACCGCCCGATGGCCTTCCACCACAAGATCCGAAGTAATAGGCAGGCCGTCCCATTCACCTCCGAACCGCATACATCCTAGAACCAAGGGGCTTGCCGGAATCTGATGGTGATGCAAGGGGAGCTGTGTATAAGACATACCAATGTTCACCTCATTTTTTATATTATTAGGCTCGGTAACTCATCTTCTGTATGTATATCTTCTTCCATCTTTACCCATGTTCCTGCTTTTACTGAATTACCAAATTAACGAGTTGACTACAGGTAGACAAGTTATTCATAAACCTTGCGGTTTGCCTGCCTGGTTCATTGAAACTGATCTCCATTGCCGATATGATAGCTATATCTATTTTATTCAGGAGGAATCAACCCGTGGCTTTATTCATGAATGAACAAATACGTGCTTCTGAGGTGAATCTTACCGGACTTAATGGCGAACCGCTTGGTGTCGTGTCCCGTGAAGAGGCGCTTGCTACAGCCCGCTGGTATAAAGCAGACCTGGTCTGTACTTCTCTTATGAGCAGTCCCCCTCCCTGCCGTCTGGTAGCCAAGGGAAAAAGTAAGTCATTCGCTCAGGGGCAAAATAAATCCGAGAACAGCACCCGCCGTATGGCAGCAGACAAGAAGAGTAAAGGTTCTGCCAAAGAAAAAGTCAAAGAACTGAGATTCACCGCATATATCGAGGATCATGATTATGATACCAAGCTCCGCCAGGCAGACAAGCATCTGCGCTCCGGCAAGCCGGTTCAGCTGGTGGTAAAAGCATCGGGCAGCAAGGAGGCTGCCGCGGCAAAATCTGTTTTGGAACGCCTGCTGGCAGACCTGAAGGAATGCGGGGTAAAAGAGACCGGAATCCAGTCCGGCGGCAAAGGTTCACAAGTCAAATTGAATCCTCGCTGAATCCGGCTAAGCTATGAAACATGACCTAAAAAAGACCAAGCTGCAAGAACTGCAGGAACTTGGTCTTTTTTCACATAACAATAGTATAGCAGTAGCAGCAAACATATATCTTTAATGCGGCACCTGAGAAGTAAAATCCCCTCTGCTCGACAGATCGGCATGATAAAACAATGTATCTCCGTCTTTAAGCAGAAAGTTATAACCATACGGGTCCCGGTAGCTCCCTGCAAAACCTTCCAGCCTCCACTGATTCATCAGCGGCGCATGAATATATTGAAGGTGCGGTCTGTCCAGACGGCCATCCTGGATTGTTTCGATATTGAAATTCACCACAATAAATCCATGTTTCAGAAAAACACTCGATTTCTCATCCAGTCTGTTCACTACTCCATACGCTGCCAGATCGGTCCCTTGCGGTACGACATATACATCGGACGGGATACTGTACTCGCCATACCACGTTTGAGTGGACGCAATCGCGCGCAACGGATCGACACCGGATGGTATCACCTTAGGTCCTGTCAGGGTCCGTAAACTTGAAGGAAGCATCAGCCAGCTGTAGCGGCCGATCCACGTTTTGGTTTTCGCTGTGTTGTTGATATACCCGGTTGTGAATTCACTCGCCGAACCTCCGCCCCGCCCCTCCTGCTGATATAAATAACCCGCGGTATCCAGCAGTTCCTGCCGGGGTACATTCCGGAGCCGTTCGTTCAAAACCACATACCGCCGCACGGTATCCTCTGGTGATCCAATACGAATAAAATGCTGATCACCACTATGGTAATACAGATCCACTGGCTGCCGACTGCTCCCGTCTGTACTTACGAAATCAAACTGTGGCGTAATCGAGATTGCATCGGTTTTGCTAAATAGGTATAGGTAAGGCTTTGACTACGTCGCTACCTTTTCCCCACCTCCACACCGTGCATGCGACTTTCACCGCACACGGCGTTCCATCTTCATAATAGTTTAATCGATCATTCCCAAGTTACTCAATTTACGGTATTGGTTAACCTTGATAAGCATGCTTTTGGTTAAATCCAGCACGCTTTTGAGTTCAATAATCGTCTCATGGTTCACAGCATGAATTAGCTTATGGACATCTCGATGGATAATACGTAAGTTGTTATACTTATCATTACCACCAGAATTTGACGGAATATAGTGATGACAGTGTACGTCATCGGCGTATAGGAATGCACCTGTGATCTCGCATTTACCCATAGCCATACTATACCGGCTAATTCGATTATCCAGATACTCAGCACTGCGCTGGGGATTATTGGATTTCATTAACTTAATGATTTCCTTTTGGACATCTCCACTCAGTTTTCTGCTGATACGACTCCGGCCTTCTAACGTATATGGTGTTAATTCTTGGCTGAAGTTTAGGTTGTTAGAAGTGCTTACATCCACTATCGGGTAAAGATAAACACCATTGATTAGGAACGTTCGATAGGTGGTCGAATAAAAGTTCCTGTATGTTGGTGGTGGATTACTTGGATGATCGTATATGCCACATCGTTTCAGACGATTATAGGTGAACTTTTTCAGGTCATAGGCAAGTCGTGAGAACTCTTTGAATACATGTGTCGCTTTTCTAAAGTAATTATGGACACCGAGAACAAAACTATTGAATTTGTGCGCGTTACCAGCCGATGGTGATTGTTTGATGTTTTGAATAAGTTTTTTGTACTGCATTCTTATCTGTTGTTTCTTCTTATCAATCACACCAGTATGTGCAACTTGCTTCTTTCCTTTCAGAGTCGCTTTTATTGTGAATCCTAGAAATTCAGATTTCTGCTTCCGTAGATTCAAAATTTTCGACTTTTCAGGGGAAATATCCAAGTTTAGACGGTCTTTCAAATACAGTCTTACTGCGTGAAACCACTTTTGGGCTGTTTTCCAATCACGGCAGAGGATTTTGAAATCGTCAGCGTAACGTACGATAAACCCTTCTTTAAGCTTGGACTTTTTCAGAGCGCTATATTTATTCCTCTTTGTATATGCGTGCCTGGTCTGGAAATCCTCCCATTGCCCGGCCACCCATACATCCAAGTCATGTAGTGCGATATTGGAAAGCAGAGGGGAAAGAATGCCTCCCTGTGGTGTTCCTTTTTCAGGAACACCTTCACCTTCGATTTCAGCTTTTAACATCCTGTTTATGATGCTTAAGACTTTGCGATCCTGAATCCCTAGATTCCATATTTGCTTTAACAAGATCGCGTGATTAATGTTGTCGAAGAATCCTTTTATATCAATGTCAACGATATAATGAAGTTGTCCTTTATTAATCAGAAACTGCACTCTGGCCAATGCGTTGTGGGCAGATCTTAGCGGTCTAAATCCATAGCTGTGTTTAAAAAACTGCGCTTCAGCGATTGGTTCAAGTACTTGTTTAAAGCATTGTTGTATCAATCGATCAATGATACATGGAATCCCCAATGGTCTCTTTTTACCATTTGCTTTGGGGATGAAGACTCGTCTGACTTTCTTTGGCTGGTATTTATTTAGTTTTGTTTTCACAAGGTCTGCTAGCTCGTTGTCCGTCATTACTCTGAGGTTCTCAATTGTCTTACCGTCTGTCCCAACTGTCTTTGATCCCTTATTTGATTTGATTGTTCGATAAGCAAGGAGAATATTTTCTCTAGATGTAATTAGTTCATAAAGACGATTAAAAGTATTTCCTTGTTTGGCTCGTTCATATATATCAGAAAAGGTATCTGTTAAGTTGTAGTAATCCCAATAACGTAGAGCCTGTATTGTGGCAACCCCCTGTCAGAGATTGTCCCCACATTCGTACCGGACCGATACAGTTCACTTTTGGAAAATAGATAAACTATTATAAAGACTCAGGGCTATTCCTCCACTTCGATTACGGAAGTTTCATCAGTCGCTCCCTTACTCTCACAAGGATGAATGCATTTCGGTGGATACCTTATAGCAACCGTCTTGGATGGCAGTCCTCATTGCGACGTTCCTTGTTTTCCTTGTTCCTTCTATCCTAGCTATACATATTATCCTTAGGTGACTCCTTTGAACCTGCAAGCTTGATACCGCCATTGTTCGGTATAGCGTATTTCCTAACATGTAATTGTACTCAACGCCACTTGCCCCAACATCTGTTGGTAAACATGTTTCCATGAGTTAGGCATCTAGATTCGTAAAATTCGGAGTTTAGTCAGTTCCCGATTGAACATTCTCACCATAGACAATTTTTCAGCCATCCGGCATATCAGTTAGCATACCTTCCTTTGCAGGCGGCTTCAGCCTTCCTTCTGCCGACTTCACCTAGCTTCATACCTTTTGTTCCTGCCGAACAGAAAGCATGTAGGAGTCTCAACGGGACAGTTTCAGAAAACTTGGATTCATCATTCCTGTCCTCGGATAGAAAGTTAGACTTCATTACATGAAGTCCTTGCTTTTCCTGGTATTAACCAGTTATAGCAAAACAAGTCGCACACATATTTCCTTTGGTTTTTAGATCAAATTTGAAATGGTATCCGGTTTTGACCGCGACATTTTTGAAGCCTGGATTTGGGTGTTTGCCGGGTGCAATAGGCAGGGTGTAAGGAAGGACATTTCCTCTCGGCCCTGCGTCGATGTCTCTTAGTCCCGTCCAGTAAGACGTTCCTTTTGAGTTAGCACTCCCTGGCGAGGTTCGAAATACAGACTCCCAGTGATAGTCGGCAATGTCGGTAATTCTGAAATCATACACCCGGCCAATCACCTCCACCGGCTCGATATCGGTAGCGACATGGTGGACCAGATCCAGATTCGCTTGGGGCTGAGTCGTGTAATCTGTTGGGGCATTTTCCGCAATGGTCCGAAAATACACGAAATAATCGCCTTCATCCACCCAGACTGGCAGGAAGAAGTCCATTTCTGTCTGCGGCACGGGGACGGTAATCCATTGGTTTTTCGGGTAAAAGACCGTCCGGTCCCGGTTGTACACATCAAATGGAAAATAAACCTGCTTCGTGCGCACGTACTTGGCGTAGTCCCTGTTTCCATAACCCGGAATACTCCGATGTGCTCCTGAGTTGGACATACGTATCGTAAACGGCCGATCCAAAATAAACGCAGCCCGGTTCGGATTTGGGTAGGTTTTCTGGTTATGTGCCTGGTCATCGGTCACAGATGCATAATTGACTACCGGGGTATGTACTGTCACGGTGTTGATCCCGTAGATCGGAAATGTTTTGTCTTCACCACCGTTGATGTTCCCTGGCAATAGTCCATAGAAGATACTGCCCGCGCTGGTGGTATTCGCCCGGTTAACCTTGTCACTGCTAATCATCTGATTTGGCCTGTACAGAACATTATTTCCAATACGAGGCGGCTCCGGTATGTATCCAGGTACAGGTGCAGATGCATCTGCCGGGACGTTATTCATGATTGTTGTCCCTTTGAATGCGAGTCCATCATTGGTTACTTTGACCGGATCCACGGCCTCTTCAGCGAAGGATTGAAGATTTTCTATAGGCGGCGCTGGCCTTTCTTTCCCTCCTGACCTGGATCCTGAAGGAGCTGTAACCAGGGTTGGCGGATTCGGCGCTGTATATTTCCCGCTGGGCGATGTGGAGTAGGATGGAGAAATATAATTTTCAGGCTGCAATGTTATTTGCCCGCCCGGCAGCGCGTAATTGATCAATTGCGCTTCATCAATTTTGTAAATCTCAAGCTGCTCTATCACCCAATAGGAATAAGGACGTTCAATCGTATACCGTTCGGTGACGGTTTCCTCATCGGTTTGCGGGTCGGACTCTTCACGATCTTTTCCGTCCGGACCTTTTACCGTCTTTTTAGGATCCCAGGTCAAGGTCCACGTTTTTTCCACCTCGATCTCAAACGTGCATGTTCCTGTCATGTTCACAAAGGTATTTTGATACAAGTACTCTCTGGCTAGTACGTTACCATAGAGGGTCTCTGAGGTCGGAATGCCCTGGAGAACGTCAAAGGACTCATTTCCACGGGCATCTGCCTTAACTTCTCCGGTGACCACAGGATCCATATACCTCCCCTCCCGCTTCTGCCCAGGCGCAGGTGTGGTGCACGAACTTTCTGGGGGTGGGATGTCCGGATCATTCGCCTCATAGTAGAAAAAGAGATAATATGTAGGGAAACTGCCGTCATATTTGAAAGCGTAGGGATCTCCCGGCGTAATTGTTCCTCCGCTTGGTGCGGAAACCGTGCTTTTTTTGTGGCCTTTATAGGTGTATGTAGAATTTCCGGGTGTGTGTGTAAATGCATAATTGCTGTCCATCTCCAGCTTTTCTTCACGATCCTGAAATCCAGCTTCACCATTTAGTGAACGCCCGTTGGTCGTGTAGTGCTTGATGATGGCATTGCCTTCGTCGGGTTCGAGTTCGATTTCGAACAATGTTGGGAAGTAGTATCGCCAGCCTTGAACTAGATCAGAAAAGGTTTGACCTTTCTTCTCTTCTTCCTCTCTTCTATTTACCGGTACTATCGCATCTAACTTTCCAGAGGTAACGTAAACCGGAACATTGGCAATATTAGTTCCTTTGCCAGTCCATACTCTAGTCGTGAAGGAGTAAGAGCCTGATGTTGATCTCATATAGTAGTTCTTAGGATTTTGTGACATTTCAAATGATCTAGATGTTTCGAATATTTCATCACCATAGATATGATTGTAGTCAAACCTACTGACGGTCACCTCCTTAATTTTTCGACTTGAATTAAACTCAAACATATAGTCAAATCCATCTACATCGGTAACCCCTCCAGGTGGTGTATTTATCCAATGGCCACTAGAATTGCTCCATGTTTCGTAGTACACCATTCCCACAAAATAAAATTTATTTACATTATATGGATCTTGATAAAATCTTGAAATTCCAATTGCCTCTATATCTTTAGGAAAAATTAATAACAGATTAACCATCACAAAAAGGTACGTAAATGAGCCCACAAACTTTTTCAACATGTATAGCTCCTTATTTAAAAAGGGTTACTTAGTGCCACTATGTAGTTTTCTGGTTTATCAGTGCTGAATGCAATGTAGTCTACAAGTTGGAAATTAAAATCAGTCCAGACATAATCCTTAACATACACACCATTTTGAAACTTATCAGATGTGCTAACTATGGGATAAAAGTTAGTTGCCGTACCATCTTTATGATTTATGAAGGCATTATCCACCCCGTATCGATACTTTACAAAATCATCTTTGAGCATAAAGAAAATAGGCGTTCCTCTTTGTGAACTTCTGATAGCTATGTAATCTTTCTTAAAGCTCTTCTCTATTTTAATATCATAGATAACCTCACCATTCCCTAGCTTAATAGGTAGATCTTTAAAGCTGATTATTTTAATACCGTCATAGCTTTCACCATTAAATTTAGTGAAAAATTTATCAGCTTTTGTATACTGCTTGAAGTCCTTCAAAGACTGCAGCTTAAACTCCTTATCATCTGTATTGCGAAAACCCCTCTCCCCAATCCAGACCCATCGCCCTACTTTATCCCACTGCACTTTTTCTCCGAGTCCCTCACTTACCAAACGAAGCGGCACAAATGTACGATTCTGTTTGATTATGATCTTGGTGCCATAACTTTTAGATTTGCCATTGATCAGTGCTGTATCTTGACCGACTATCATGGACACAAGGTTATCCCCTTTTTTTAGATCGACTTTGGTCACACCTCGAGCTTTACTCCATGAAATTTTAGCGCCTAAGGCCTCGGAAACAAAACGAATAGGGACCATAACACTGCCTTGTTGATCCTGAAACGGTTTGGCATCTGGAAAACTTAATTTGCGCGCATCCAATAACACTTCTACCTGTGTATTTGATGCAGCGACTGCCTGTCCTTCAGCCATCATCAGTCCACCCGCCAGCACAATCGAAAGGAAAGCTACACACCATGTCTTCCTCACACCCATTACCTCATGACCTCCTCACAAATAAACACCCTGCAAAATTGGTACTATGTTATCATAAATCAGACTAATTTGGTATTATATTCCTTAAAAATTCGTCATTGAAACCCTCCCTTGAGATCCTGCCAGCAATGTTCTCACTGATGCCTCCCCGTCGAACTCCCATCATCAAAAAAAGCGGAGCCCACCGAAATGCTCGGTAAGCTCCGCTTTATACGGCAGCAGGAAAGTATTTACAGACAGTCTAGCACGGACGGCTGCCAAAATCAATCAAATCGTACATCCCCAATTCCAAACCATGGATACCAGCTTGCACACATATAAGCTGCAGCTGCTGCGAGGGTCAGCAATATAACAATCAGCAGGTCATAGACGGAGTAGCGGGACTCGTAATAATACGTCCGCCCCCTGCCATGCTCTCCGTTAAACTGCTCGGCTTCCATCGCTGCCGCCACCCGGTGGGCACGGCGGATGCTTTGAGCAAGCAGCGGCACGGCGTACATACCAACCCGCTTTATCATACCGCGGACCCCGCGCAGGGGAGGACACCCCCGGACTTGAAGAGCCTGACGCCGAATCAGGAACTCCTCCCATACCATAGGGAGCAACCGGATCGAAGCCATAAAGCTGTATGCAAATTTGGGAGCCAGCTTCAGCTTCTGCATCAATCCGTAGAACAAGTCCACCGATGAGGTGGTAGTCACGAACAGAAGTCCTTCTGCTGCAAATGCAATCCCTTTGAAACCCAGATGCAGCCCGCGATAGAAGCTTTCCTCCGATACCCGGAGCAGTCCCCACTCCCACCAGATGGTCTCTCCTCGACCGAACAGCATCATAGTAGAGGATGAGGAGACAAAAGCAATGAGAAAAGGCAGGGCAAACAGCAGGATCTTCCACATTTTCAGTCCGCACAACAGCACCAGACATATCGTAAATATGACCGCTTGATATATGACAAAATCGATATCGTGGGTGAGCACGGTCATGGTGAACAGCAGCAGCAGTACAGCCAGCTTGATCACCGGATTTGCCCGGTGAAGCCAGGTTCGGCGGTCCATTCCCCAGATGCTCATCGGTCCACCTCCGGTTTTCGCCTGGACAGCAGACGCCCTTCTCCGATCTCCCAAATCTCCCGAGCGACCTGCTGCGCAATGTCCATCTCATGGGTCACCATGAGTATGGCGGTCCCGGCTTGAACCAGCTCCTGACACAGCTCAAGAATACCGAACGTATTCCGGGCATCCTGACCGAAGGTCGGTTCATCCAGCAGAAGCACTTCCGGCTTCCTCACCATGGCAGTAGCTACACTGAGCCTACGTTTCTGACCCATCGAGAGCTGGTACGGATGCCGCCCTTCCATGCCGCTCAGACCAAAATGAGCAAGACATTCATGCGCCTCCTGTATAGCTTCTTCCTGGCTCCGCCCATCCACAACCAGAGAATACAGGACCTCATCCAACACGGTCTCACTAACGAACTGCAGCTCGGGATTCTGAAACACAAATCCGATCCGCCGCAAGGCATGTTCCCTCATCTTTCGTTCCCGCCGCTTCTTGCCGAAAACGACAGGTTCTCCGCCAAGACGATAATCTCCGGTACATGGAAGCAATCCCATAAGTCCAAGCAACAGCGAGCTTTTGCCTGCACCATTATGACCAATGACCGCCGTAAAATCACCGGGATACAGGCTGGCCTCCTCTACTGTGACCACGGGGCGCTGCTTCCGCAGCACTTGAAACTGTGACAGCGCCAGAACCGGTGATTCCCCGGCACCTGGATTCACACCAACGGCCGGCCCCTCCGAAACCGAAGAGAACCCCCGTGAAACAGCCGATCTCTCAGAAGCGGCAGCCCTGTAATCCTCCCACACACCCGGATGCCAAATCCCGTACTGCTGCAGTTCCTTACGGTACTTGATGAACACTTCCTCCGGCCGGCCCTCTCCCACAATCTCGCCGTCTGGTCCAAACAATATAACCCGGTTCACATCATGGAGAATCTCCTCAATCCGGTGTTCGACGATAACCAGCGTCCGGTCCGCCGACACCGATCTTACCGCTTCCCAGATCTGCTTCCGCCCCTCAGGGTCCAGCAGTGCCGAAGGCTCATCCAGAAACAGCACCTCCGGCTCCAGCAGCAGTGCTGATGCAAGTGCCAGTCTCTGCTTCATTCCTTGCGACAGGCTGGAGATCGGGGTATGCAGCTCCGGCAGCTGGAGACCCACGGCATCCAGAGCGTCCTTCATCCGTCCGGCCATGTCATCCCTCGCAACCTGCAGGTTCTCCAGTACAAAGGCAAGCTCCTCATCTACAAAAGGCATGCAGAACTGTGTATCCGGATCCTGAAATACATAGGCCCATGAAGCCGGAATGATCTGTTCCGAGCATTTCATCGGAATCTCAATCACCCTCGGGATCATGCCGCTGAGCACCTGCAGCAATGTCGATTTGCCGCAGCCGCTTGGTCCAAGCAGCAGCACCTTCTCTCCCGCAGACGCTTGAAAGGACAAGTCCCTGAACAACATCGGCGTATCCCCTGGAAACTTCAATCGCAAATCCTGCACAGATACAGAGGGTCGCGGACCGCTTTGCCCAGCTTCACTATCCGCTTCCCCGGCTCCTGCCAGCTCTTCTGCATCATCCGCCTGAAGCAGAAGCAGATCAGCCATGACGCACATCGTCCAGTGCCGCATAATCCTTGGCAGAGGCCGGGCTGAGCAGAGAGGTCACGCCGGTGCGATCCAGCGCCTTACCCAAGGCCACCATGGCGGCTCCTGCGATCAGCGCACCGCTGATGACACGCATCGTGTACTTGGCGATAAACATCCACAGTGCATAATCATCGGTATAGCTTAAATAGAAATCTACGGACATGGAACCGATCGCCGCTGCCGCTCCGGCAAGTGACGCAGCCCAGATCCCCGCCCGGCGATAGCGGAATGCCGCAAACACCAGCTCTGCCGCCAGACCCTGAATCAGACCATACAGCAGCAGATTCAGTCCCCAGCCGCTCCCAAACAGCACCTCGACATGCGCGGCCGCCAGTTCTGCAATGACGGCTACGCCCGGCTTACGGATCAGCAGAAACGCAAGTGTTGCCGCTGCAAACCACATGCCGTACAGCAGCTCGTCCGCTTCCGGGAACAGCGGTTTGAACAAACTGTATACCGAACCCCAAAAATGATACACCACACCAAACACCAGAGAAATCAGGACAGTCACCAGGATATCACTGAGCCGCAGGCCTTTTTTCCCTCCCCCATGTTTAAGGTTTCCTCCATTACTTTGCATTGCCGCAATCCCCTCTCCATAACAATAAATTAAAATTAACGGCAAAAAACCGTCTGGGACATGCGCGCAGACGGAAAAATAGACCCTAGACATACAAGGGGCATGGGATATTCTCTACGCTGGCATTACCCAGTTCAGATTAACGGTCAGCAGCAGGATCTTATCTGCAATCTCAGCCTGATTCACTCAAGCCCCCGTAGTCCATATTCGGTTTTAAGCTGACTTAAAAATACACAGAATCCCATTTATTTGCAAGTCTTTTTTTGAGGCAGGTCTGCTTATTGATTTAACCCCTGTTCTATGTCAATATAGTGCAGAGTACGAATGCGTATGGTGTGCCTGTCAAGGCGAATGATCTCAAAGGAGAATTTCATGGCTAAACATTTATTGAGACTGATGACAGAGCTGTCTTCCCGTAAATGGGTTTCCCGTCTGATGGGAAGTTTTTCCCACAGCAGGGCCAGCCGTTATCTGATCCCGACATTTATTAAAGCTTACCAAATTCCGGCCCATGAGGCTGAAAAAGAAATACACGAGTACCGCTCACTGAACGAGTTTTTCTCACGCCGGCTGAAGATGGGTATGCGCGCCATCGACGAGACGGCAGATGCCATGACCAGCCCGGTAGACGGTGTCATTACAGGAATGGGTGCTGTAACTGCAGGCACAATCCTGAATGTAAAAGGACAGGACTATACGATCGCCGAGCTGCTGGCTCAATCACCGCGCATGGAGAACTACTTGAACGGATATATGTATGTGCTTTATCTGAGTCCCACCGATTATCATCGTATTCACGCACCGGTTACCGGAAAAAAAGCAGAAAGCGAATATCTTCGCGGAAAAGTGTACCCGGTTAACGATTTTGCCATGACGCATATCCGCGGCGTCCTCAGCCGAAACGAACGTCTCATCACCTATATCACACATGAATTCGGTGAAGTGGCTGTCGTTAAAGTGGGCGCCATGAACGTTAGCAGTATCCGGTATGCCGATGAGTCGGTGAACGAATGGCGAAATGGCGATGAACTGGCTTACTTTGAATTCGGTTCCACGGTTGTTCTGCTCACCGAGAATGGAACGTATACCCCCCGCGGGGATTTGAAGATCGGTGACCAGGTCAAAATGGGCGAACTGTTAGGTCTGCTGCACCCTTATTCGAAAGACAACGAATAGCCTCACCGCTTGCGGTGAATGGCAGACAGCACCAGCCGCCGAAACATCCGGAAGGGCAGCAGCCGCTTGGCTGCCAATGTCCAGCGGGTAGATGCCGGCAGCATATACCGGAATTTTGGTGCCGGATGTTCTGCAATATAACCAATCAGTTCCGCGACCTCCCGGGGATCCCGGCTGCTGTCTGCGGTCTGGCTGGAAAAACCAAGGACGCTTCTCATCATATCCTGATATGGTGATTTTTCGTCTGGCCCTGAATCACGGAAACCTTTCTCCCAGATCGGCGTAGCGTATGCACCCGGCTCTACCAGGACCACCCGGATTCCGAACTGCTCCAATTCCATCGCAAGACTTTCCCCCAGGCCCTCCAGTGCAAACTTGGAAGCGGCATACGGCCCATATCCCGGGAAGCCGATTAGACCACTGATACTGCTCATCAGGATGATCGTCCCTCCCTCGCCTTCTCTCATGAGAGGAAGGGCGGCCCGGGTCATGGCAATCGTTCCGAACACATTCACCTCAAACTGCCGCCGCCATGCATCCATCTTTACTTCTTCCACGAATCCCCCAATGGCTTCACCTGCATTATTCACCAATACATCCAGCCGCCCGAATTGATGCTGTATTCCCGCCATCACTTCTTCCATCTGACCCGGTTCACAAACATCCAGCATTACGCCGTGAATCCGCTGATCCACATCACTTTCTTTGGCCCATGCCTTCAAATCGGTAAGCGACTCCGGTCTGCGAACGCCCGCAATGACCTCATATCCCCGGAACGCGAGTTCAACGGCGATCAGCCGGCCAAAGCCGCTGGAAGCCCCAGTCACCAATGCGGTTTTTCCATGAAGGTCTGACATTCTCCCTGGCTGTCTTTTCTTTCTTATCATATGACCACTCCCCCCATACAACTGCATCAAAAAAGCACCTTGAATGTGGCATTCAAGATGCTGTGTTTGGTGTTTAATATTTATTAAAACCACATATCCATTTCCGGTTTTACAAATTTGGACCGACGCAAGCGATTTTTGAAAATGCCACAGCCGCCGCGGCTGCAAATCAGACTGCGCATTCTTCTTCTCTGGCTCATTGCCGGCACCCCCTCTCTGTCATAGCTTAACCTTATGCTGGTATTACCCGCACCGGTATGCCATGAACCAGCAAGTGGGTACTTGCTCTAACGGACTTCCGACGGACTTTTTCCTGTGTACTGCTTAAACTGTCTGCTAAAAAAGAAAATATCCCTGTATCCCAGGGCATCCGCTACCTCTGTGACATTCATTCCCTGGTGCAGCAGCAAATGCTGTGCACGTTCAATCCGCATTTTGATGATATAGGACTGTACCGGAATCCCCACCAACTCTTTGAACTTGATGGAGAAATACCTCGGAGACAAGCCGGCTCTGGCCGCTAAATCCTCCACCTTGTGCGGAATTCCCGGATGCAGGCGCACATAATTCGCAATTTCCTGAATCGCTTCACTCAAATGATGACTTGCTTTTTTCTCAATCGGGATATCCTTATCCTCCCGGAGCAGAAAAATCATCAACTGCTTCAGAATGAGCTTGCCTTCCTCCTCGGCACCATAGGGTCGATCCAGATATAAACGCACATAACGTGCCAGCAGATACTCGAAATCAATGGTGTCGCTCAGCTTGCGGTACCGTCCAGGAATCTCCTCAACCGGATCCGTGACATCGAAATGTATATAGGTCAAAACGAGCGGTTTCTGCGGATTGTGGGTGGCGCTTGTATAATCATCTGGATGAAAAAGAAAACAGCTCCCCTTCTCCACCTCGTAAGCTTCGTCATTCACAATGACAGTTCCTTCTCCGCTCCACACATAAAACAAGTCATAATTTTGCATCGGTTTCTCACGCTTCTGCCATTTCCATCCCGGTTCACAGGCGATTTTGGCTAAAGCGGGCTTGATCACAAAAGAAGACGGCGATGCATTCAGCATCACGTCATTCCCCCTTGTCTATTAATCGGCATTCCTTATCTATCATACTCTTTTTTTGATTATTTTGCATGTTCTTCTACACGTTCACCCGGTCTTGGATATCATTTTACTCATGTGCATTTTGCGTGACGCTTCCGCGGTGAAGTGATATAATGTTAGGCAATGAATTGATCTATCGGAAGGATGATAACCACTCATGAACCCATTGGCTGCACAATTGAACGAAAGCATTTCGGCAGGAAACCGTCACGTATACGACATGCTGTCCAATCTCGGCAAGGAAATCTATTTTCCTAAAGAAGGCATACTGAGCCAGTCTGCCGAAGCCGCTAGCCATGCCAAAACATATAATGCCACGATCGGAATCGCCACAGAAGGCGGCATCCCGATGCACCTGGATGTCATTCAGGATAAGCTGTCCGCCTTTGCACCCAAGGATCTATACAGCTATGCACCTCCACAAGGCAAGCCTGAACTGCGGTCAGCCTGGCGGAGCAAAATGCTCCAAGAGAATCCCTCTCTGGAAGGCAAGAGCTTCAGCAATCCAATCGTCACCAATGCACTGACTCACGGTCTTTCCATTGTCGCCGACCTGTTTGTGGATGAAGGAGACGCCGTCATTTATCCGGATAAAAACTGGGAAAACTACGAGCTGACCTTCGGAATCCGCCGTCATGGCGTTACGGTTAACTTCCCTCTGTTTACAGCAGATATGAAATTTAATGCTGCAGGTCTCCGGGAAGCGCTGCTGTCCCAGAAAGATCAAGGCAAAGCCATTGTACTGCTGAACTTCCCGAACAACCCGACAGGTTATACACCGGGGCTGGAGGAAGGTGAAGAGATTGTTGCCGCTATTTTGGAAGCCGCTGAAGCCGGCATTAATGTGGTTGCCGTAACGGATGATGCTTACTTTGGACTGTTTTTTGAGAACTCGCTCAAAGAATCCCTCTTCGGCCGTCTGGCAGATCTTCACCCCCGGGTGCTTGCTGTCAAAATTGACGGTGCTACCAAAGAGGAATTTGTCTGGGGCTTCCGCGTCGGCTTTATTACGTATGCTTCCAAGCATGCCGACCTCCTCACTGCACTGGAGCAAAAAACGCTCGGTATTATCCGTGCCACCATTTCCAGCGGTGCCCATCCGTCTCAAACCTTTGTACTGGATGCATTGAAAGCACCGGAGTTTGAGAGCCAGAAGCAGGAGAAATTCGAAATTATGAAGGGCAGAGCTAATAAGGTCAAATCTCTGCTCGACAGCGGAAAATACGGCGATGCCTGGGAGTACTATCCGTTTAATTCCGGTTACTTCATGTGCCTGAAGCTGCAGGATGTGACGGCAGAAAGCCTGCGCTCCCATCTTCTGCATGAATATGGAGTAGGGACCATTGCTCTGGGCGAATATGATCTCAGAATCGCGTTCTCCTGCATTGAAGAAGAACATCTGGAAGATCTGTATGATCTCGTATATAAAGGCATTCAGGATTTAAAGCAAGCCTAATACCTGCCAGCCTGATCAATCCCTTAAACAGACCGGTATCTTCCGGTCTGTTTTTTTATTTTCCCGGTAAATAAACGCTCGCCCATACCTCTATAAGCAGGCGATCATACAATACCATGTATCACAACCACAACAAATAAACGAACCGAAAGGGGAATGAACATGAGTGCAGTGGCAGGCGCAGCAAGATGCGGATATGGTTACGGATACGGAAGCGTAGGAGCGATCCTGGTTCTCTATATCCTGCTCGTAATCATCACTCGTGCTTTCTGGATCTAATTTTCTGATGATCAACTCTCATAAAGAGGCCGGCGCCTTCCAGGCGCCAGCCTCTTTTGCATTCCACTACAGATCCTCTTCCGCTTCTTCCTTCTTCACACTGCGGATCGCCGACGCTCGAAACAGCCATACCGTTAACAAACCTGCCGCTAGAGTGCCCAGTACAAATCCGGGATCCGACATGATCGAGAACAGCAGCGGCAGCCAGAGCAGCACGGCCCAGAGCAGCTGCACCTGAAATAACAGCTTGATCTCATTGTGATGACGTGAGCCCTCAGGAAGCGGGTATACCATCAGCCAGAAGGATTCTTTGTGTACCTTCCGCAGAGAAGATAGCTGAAGCCCGGATATCATCAGCGCAGCCAGATAGACAGCAGCCGAAGCGAGACTGTCTCTTGTGACCCAGACCAGAACAGCACCGAGCACCAGAACGCGAAGTAGAATTCCAAAGACATCACTGCGGGACAAGCTTTTGATCAGCAGAAAGCGGTATGCACTCCCTTTGTTCCAAGGAATACCGCTGCCCCAGCGTGACAGCCACTTACGGGCATACACGCGCTGCTCTCCCTGAGGCACATTGACGAACCAGCTCAGCACCATCATGACTCTGGCTGCATGACGTTTCTCAAGAAGAATGAGGCGTTCCCAGGCCACCTTATATCGTGATGGTACAGAACAGGCAGCGATATAGGCAAGTGCAGTCAAACTGGTAAAGATGACACTATGCAGGACAGGATACCAGAACCACGAAGCCGCCGACAGCAGGATGATACACCATCTCAGTACGCGCAGGCCGGCTGCCGCCGGTCTGGAAACGATATGCTGCTCTCTCCAGCTTCCCCAACTCGACAACCGCTTTAATACCGCTAACAAGAGCACGGTAGCCAGCAGCATCTTGGGCTGATCGTCACTGCGTATATACAGCGGCCACAATGTGATCAGAACCAGCATGAGCAGCATGAGTTTATAAACAACCCCGCTGACCCTTCTTTTAGCAAAATACATATCCATCCTAGGTTCCTGCGGCAGCAGAAACACCGTGTCTGCCGGACGCAGGTATGTACGCACACTGCTGTTTACGGCCAGCGGTACCAGAATCGCCAGCATGATCCAGCGGATCGGCAGTCCGGGCGGCACATTCATGACAAGAGACGTGTACCATGCTGAAAACGCAATAAGCAGAAATAAGAAGACGACCGCTACGCCGCTCTGAATAACATAACCTAGATAAGGTAGCACCTGTCCCCAGAATTGTCCCCTTCGTTTGGCAAACAGCTCGCTCAGATTCATTTGCGGCTCCCGCCTTGGGTCAGTGCATAAAAAATATCTTCCAGCGGCTGTCCCGGCGTGTCTGCCTCTTGAGCAATGCTCTCCAGGCTTCCCTGAGCCACGATTCGGCCCTGATGAAGCACGATAAACCGGTCACAGTAATTTTCGATGGTGGACAGGATATGGGAGCTCAGGAGGATAGAGGCGCCGGATTGTTTGATCTCCACCATAAAGTCCAGCAGAGAGCGAATCCCCAGCGGATCCAGACCGAGAAAAGGTTCATCAATAATGTATAAGGACGGTCTTGCCACAAAGGCACACATGATCATGACCTTCTGACGCATCCCCTTGGACAAATGGGAGGACAAGCTGTCCATCTTGTCTTCCATCCGGAACATGCCGGAAAGAGCAGCCGCCCTGCTCTCATAATTCTCCTTCGATATTCCATACGATCTGGCCGTAAACTCGAGATGCTCCCTTACTGTCATTTCTTCATAAAGAATCGGCGATTCCGGAACGAATCCCAGTGCTCCGTGATAGCCCTCTGCATCATCACTGCGGCTTCTGCCCTTCACCGTGACCTCCCCTTTATGAGGGTTCATTAGTCCGAGTATATGCTTCATCGTCGTACTCTTGCCCGCTCCGTTCAGCCCGATCAGACCCACCATCTCTCCCGGCTGTACATGAAAGGAAATATCATGCAGCACCGGCCGGTTCAGGCTGTACCCTCCGCTGAGTTCCTTAACGGACAATACCGGATGTTCGTTCATCATCAGTCCCCCCCGCCTCTAATCGCCTTTGGATTTGTCCTTCAGCCACTTCGGTGCGCCCTTATTCTTGCGGTCGCGATGCCGGTCACTTTGCCGCGGCGCCTGTGGCTGTTCCTTAGCCGCAGGCTTGACGGTCTTCTTCCTGCCGCCTGAAGGCCTGCTGCCTAGGGAATGACCTGTATCACTGTTCCTTGAATCTCTTCCGGAAGACGTTCTTCCCGCCGCTTCGTTGTCTGCCGGACGCTTTCCGGCAATCTGCGCCTTGGAGGCACCGCCTGTTCCCTTGTTCCCTGCGGGAAAACGTTCCGATCTTGGCGTACGCACTTTGCCTCCAAACATGGCCCGTTCTTCAATGGAAATGCCCAGCTCCTTGTTGAACTTCCGCATAATAAAGGTTTGGCGGTCGGTTACAATCGTGATCGCAATACCGCTTCTCCCCATGCGGCCGGTACGTCCCGCGCGGTGCGTGTAATGTTCGGAATCGATTGGAGGATCATAATTAATGATCATCTCCAGGCCTTCAATGTCCAGTCCCCTCGCTGCCACATCACTGGCTACCAGCAGCTGGGTGCGGCCTTCCCGAAAAGCATTCATGACGCGGCTGCGTGTCATTTTGTCAGCATCGCCATACAGTGCCGCAGAATTCAAGCCTATAAAGTTCAGTTTGGCTTCCACTTCTGCCAGATCTTCAGTCTGGTTCACAAACACGATGGCCCGCTGTGGTTTATAATGTCGTACAATCCGGCGCAGCATATCCACCCGGTCCCGCTCTTCTGCAACAAAATAAATATGCTCCAGCGACGCAGGCGTTCGCAGCTCCGGATCAATACCGATCTCGACAGGACGATCCATCTCCCGCTTGACCAGCTCCGCCGTTTGAGGACTGACAGTCGCAGACAAAAACACCAGCTGACGGTCACGCTTGGCACTTTTCAGAATCCGATCCACATCTCCCGCACCGCCCAGATTAAACACCTGGTCCACTTCATCAACGACGATAGTGCTGACTTCGTGCATTTTTAATTTTCGAATCTCGATCAGTTCACGAATCCGTCCAGGAGTTCCAACGATCAGTTGAGGATGCTGCTTCAGCTTCTCCAGCTGACGCTTGACAGCGGCTCCTCCGATTAATCCGAGTACGCCGATCCCGCGGCCCTCCCCATAGCGCTCACTTTCCCGTACAATCTGAACAGCCAGCTCCTGTGTCGGTGCCAGAATCAGTTTCTGAACGTTCTTGCCCGCTGTATCAATTCCCTGCAGCACCGGCAGCAGATATGCAAGCGTTTTTCCCGTGCCTGTCTGTGAAGTAGCCAGCACGTCCTTGCCTTCAAGTATGTGAGGAATACCTTCCGCCTGTACAGGGGAGGGTTCCTGAATTCCGTGCTCTAATAGACGTTCCGCGAAGTCTTCGGCAATCCCGAGACGTTGAAATGTAAGTTCTGAGGTCATATATTTTTCCATCCTTTATCTTTCGAGTCTTGTTCACTCTTGTCTCATTATATGCTAAAAGAGAACATCCCACCAAACGAAATGAAAAACTGATCCTTGCAACATGGTTTTGCATGTCACGCAAACATAAAAACCGTCTGTCTATACCGGACTTGAAGACATCCTCCAGCATATACAAACGGTTATTTAAACTGAACGAAACTGTATTATTTCAGATCCATCCAGCGGTGAAGCAGCCGATCCGCAAGACGGGGAAACAATTGATATATTTTCATACCCGCAGCTGCAGATTTGGGAAGATTAATCTCTTCCTTCTGTTTTACAATCAGCTTCAGGATTTGGGAGACGACATACTCCGGCTTCATCATAAACCAGCCTACATTTTTCACATATCGTCCTGATGGATCAGCCTGTTGAAAAAATGGCGTGTTGATAGGCCCAGGATTCACAGATGAGACCGTAATACCGGTTCCTCTCAGCTCCTGACGGAGCGAATTGGTGAGTCCCAGCACAGCATGCTTGGTTGAGGCATAGGCTGTGGATTTGGCAATCCCCATCTTGCCTGCAATCGAGGCAATGTTGACAATCTGTCCCCTGCTCTGCTTCAGCATGCCGGGGAGCGCCGCCTGTGTGCAGCGGACAATGCCCATGTAATTAACATCCATCATATCCTCAAACTGCTCCTCAGAGGTTTCAAGAAAAGCTTCGAACACGCCGTATCCCGCGTTGTTAACCAGCACATCAATGCGCCCGTGGTTCTCGTATATCGTGTCAAAAGCGGCCTGCACCTGAGCCATATCCTTAATATCCATCTGAATGACATCATACTTTCCAGAGAGTTTCTTTCCAGCCTCTCTCAGCCGCTCTTCCGATCTGCCTGTCAATATGACATGAGCGCCGTTTCTGGAGAGCTGTTCTGCCAAGATCGCGCCGATTCCGCTGGACGCTCCGGTGATGACTACAACTTTATTAGTAAGCACGATGTTCTATTCCTCCCTGCAGCCTGCCGGAAGGCTTGCCTACGCCTTTACGGTACACATGGCTGTGATCCCTTTATTTTAAGAGATCATGACCTGAATATCCAGCTCTCCAATCCCTTCCATCACTAAAGGAATACTTAAAGCCTTTTTCATGGAAAAATCATTGAAGTTCATTGAACGGATGACCTGCGGCGGAGTGATATCCACATTCACGCCTTGATTGGACAGAATCGTGCTGGCATTGCCGCTGATCATATTGCCGAGCTCCGAAATCGCACTTTGGCCCATTTCGTCCATCTCTGTCAACACATAGCCGCCCATCATAGCCGATACCATACGCAGAGCAACCTGCTCATTCAAACCGAAAACGATATCACCGCTCATCTGTCCTGTCATGCCGATCATGATCCAGATATGATCATGAACCAGCGTGATCTCTTTAACCCCGAGATTTCCTGTGGATGGCGAAACTTGAATCACCTGCTCGATGACATGCCTGGCCGATTCCAAAAATGGGTTAATGACTTCCGCTTTCATTACTGATTGCCCCCTGTCTGGGTTCTTAGTCCGGGTTCCAAAGTCCCATTAACGATGTAATGTCATTATAATGGATACCCTTTAATAAATCATCATAAATTAACGACAAAAACTGCACTCTAAAGTACAATAACCGATATCTTAACGGAGTAAACCGTTTTATCAGGGTCTTTAGTAGTAGTTCCAAAAGAACAGTCTCTACTATTATCGGATTTTTTTCGCCGCAGTTAATAGGTTTGCCCCTTTTTTCATAATCACCTATAATTTATGAATACTGTTATCGTATACCGGCGAGCAGGAATAGATCTAGACAGGAGGAAGGCCATGAACATCAGTCAACTGGAAACACTGATCACCATCTCTAAGACGATGAGCTTCCGCAAAGCGGGAGAACTGCTCAATCTTACCCAGCCTGCCGTTTCGGCCCAAATCAAAAGTCTGGAAGAGGAATTCAAAACGGTTCTTGTCGACCGGAGCCAGCCCGTAACGCTGACTGACCGGGGGCAAGTATTTGTGGAACACGCCGAACATATTCTCCGGATTGTCGACGAGATGAAGCAGCGTCTATCGGATCTGGATCAAACCCCTCAAGGGCATATCCGTCTTGGGACGACCACTTCCATAGCCATACAAATTCTGCCCCGCGTACTGTCTTATTTTCAGGATCAGTTTCCAAATATTAAAACTACGATTCAATCCATGGCATCCTCACAAATTTACCACGGTGTTGAAAACAGCCTGATCGACATTGGAATCGGTTATTTGATTGAACGCAATCCCAATGTTAATTCATCCATCCTGTTTTACGACTCTTTTGAACTGGTTGTTTCTCCGCAGCATCCACTGGCCAAACAGAATAAAGCCGGTATGGAAGTACTGGGCCATACGCCGCTGATCATGCTCACCCAGGATACAGTGGGACGAAGATTTGCAGATGAAGTCATGAGAAAACATAATATTGATCCTCAAGTCATTATGCAGCTGTCCAGCAGCGAGGAAATCAAACGAATGGTTGAGATCAATATGGGTGCGGGCATCCTATCCAAACAATCGGTATCGAAGGAGCTGCGCAACGGCAGTCTTCAGATTGTGCCCATCCCGGAGCTTGAGGTCAGTCATCCTGTCGGCGTCATCTACAAAAGCGGCAGATACGTCAGTTCCGCTATGCGTCAATTTTTAAGTGATTTAAAAGGCATGCCTGAAAACCAGTTTATCAGCAGTGAATAATGGTTTAATATACGAGTCTGCCAAGCGCAGAGTTCAGGAAGGACCGTAATCAATATGAAATTCGACTTGCACACGCATCACTTCCGCTGCGGCCATGCAGATGGAAATATTCGTGATTATATAGAAGCAGGAATTGCCGCCGGACTTCAGGTCATTGGCATTTCCGATCATACACCCTATTTCGGCAGCCCCGAGGAACAGCCTTTTCCCTATATCGCCATGGGCAAAAGTGAGATCGCGAATTATGTACACGAAGTTTTACAGCTAAAAAAAGAATATGAAGGCAAAATTGATGTGCTTCTTGGGATTGAGTCCGATTTCTTCCCGCAGCATGCTCAAGTTTACAGAGATACCTTGTCACAATACCCTTTTGATTACATCATCGGATCGGTTCATCAGGTCGGTGGCGTCAGCATCTTCAACAAGAACCGCTGGAAAGGGTTAAGCACTAAAGAGAAGATCGCGCATAAAGAGGAATACTACGCGTTGATCTCTCAATCCGCCAGAAATGGCATGTTTCAAATCCTGGGCCATATCGATGCTATGAAAGGCAACTATCCATCATTCTCGGATATTGCGGCAGAACAAGCCCTGGATGATACACTTCAGGTTATCGCAGAGTGCGGGGTAGCGATTGAGATTAATACGTCCGGTAAAACCAAAATGTGCGGCGGCTGGTACCCATCTCATGCCATTCTGGAACGGGCGCATCATTATGGCGTAGAAGTTACATTTGGCTCGGATGCCCACATTCCGTCCAGGGTCGGTGATGAGCTTGAACAGGTTGCCGTGATGTTGAAAGAGATTGGATATACAGAATGGGTGTATTATAAACAAATGCAGAAGGTTTCCGTGCCTCTTCCTTGAGGAGCGGGAGCTTTTTTTATATGCGGACAAAAAAAGAGGACCCGATTACTCGGGTCCCAAAAGCATTATATATTCTCAAAAGGGGGTCATGTGATAAGCTTACCCTACTGCTGTTAGAGTTACGTAACAGCTATATTTCAATTGTGTGACAAACTTTAGGTATCGTCTCTTTGCAGTGTGATTACGGTTAATTCCGGCCTGCACAACAGCCGCATTGGCAGCCGGGTCGTTCCGATTCCCCTGTTCACATACAGCTTCATATGAGAGTCTCCTACTTCATATAACCCTTGAATATACCTTCTCGCACCGGAAGGCGTAATGACGGCACCCATACCCGGCAGGCGGATTTGTCCGCCATGACTGTGGCCGGAGAGCTGAAGATCCACAGGGAAGGTTGAAACCATCCCCGCATAGTCGGGCTCATGCATGAGCATCAATGTATACATGCCATCAGGTACTCCCTGGAGCGCCTCTTCGGGATCTGGATCACCCAGCAGCCAGTCATCCAGTCCGGCCACCGCCATGCGCTGATTGCTTCGCTCCAGTATGACGTGTGCATTGCGCAGCACCGTAAAACCCGCTTCCCGCTGGCGTGATATGAGATAACGGTCATTCTCGTAATCATGATTCCCGAGAACCGACACCACGCCCAAAGGAGCTTTCAGCTGAGACAAGGCTTTCATAGATGAATCTACCGCCTCTGCCTCCCCGTCCACCATATCACCGGTAAATACAATCAGATCAGCCTTCTCCTTCATAATCAAAGAGACAACATGCTCCGCTTCCTCCGCCCATAAAGGAAAACCTAGATGCAAATCGCTAAAATGCACAATCTTCAATCCATTAAAGGCAGCAGGAAGACGTTTCTGCTTCAATACCAGCCGGATGGTCTCGATTCTGCGCGGTTCCCAGAACGTCCCGTACCCCGCGCTCAGCAGCCCTGCAGCTGCCACAGTCCCCATACTCCGTTTGAGGAACTGACGCCGTGTCATCATCTTCCCGGAGCGGCTGTCGGACCCTGAATGCGGATCGTGATTCACTCCCGGATTTCCCCTCATCTCCTTCACGACTCCTTTGCTTCCTCTTGTTCTTCCTTCTCCGCAGCCTCCTCCTGCTCCTTCTTCACAGCTTCATCCGGATCATCTTCACCTGGCGTGAATATCTGCCGAAGTGTTCCCAGCATGGACAACGCATAACCGACGGTAACAAAACTGAAGACGATCTGAATAATGACGGCCAAACGAGCGGTATTGTCACCCGGAGCCACATCTCCGTAACCGACGGTAACAAAGGTGATGACACTGAAGTAGAAGAAAGAGATAAACTGGCTCAAAGAATCCTCGCCCAAGTTTTCCCCGACAAAGGATTCCCTGCCGAATAACTTGTAAATGGACATGTACACTAAAGTAAAGAACAGGATACATGTCAGCGCAGCAAAGCTGATTCGGATCAATGTCGTTCGGATCGTAATTTCTTTATGTACCGATTCCGCAATTTTCCGAAAAATATACAGTATATAAAATGCTGCGGAAGCTAACGTGAACAGGAGGATGATCACACGCATGCCGCCTTCTCCCGGTACAATTTCCTTAAGATCGATCAAGCCTACCAGATCTTCTAGAGAAATGGCAATATAAATGAGCAGCGGTGCCAGCAATATCGGCTTACTGGACCACCGTTTGTCAATGTTATAAAAAACAACGACAAGCGTAACCAGTCCTACAATATTGATCAACCACATCCACCAAGTCAAATGCCCTCCTCCTTCCCTGTCGGATTATTCATAGATTAATTTCTATTATTACCCTTCTGCGAGGCCATGGACTCTGGGAATTTTTCCGTAAGTTAAGCAAACAGGCACCTGGCCGTTATCCGGTCAAGTGCCTGTTTGCTTGGTTAGGTTTATACGCCCAGCCACCGTTTGAATAGATGCTTGGTCGTATCTTTATTCAATTCTGCAATGGAAGTCGTCAAAGGAATGCCTTTAGGGCAGGAGCGTACACAGTTCTGCGAGTTACCGCAGCCTTCAATCCCGCCGTCCTCCATGAGTGTTTCCAATCGATCTTCTTTATTCATCTCGCCTGTAGGATGGGCGTTGAAAAGCCGAACCTGGGAGAGGGCAGCCGGACCGATAAAGTCGGTCTTTTCATTCACGTTCGGGCAAGCCTCCAGGCAGACGCCGCAGGTCATACATTTGGAGAGCTCATACGCCCACTGCCGTCTTTTCTCCGGCATACGCGGTCCTGGACCCAAATCGTAAGTACCGTCGATCGGTATCCATGCTTTGACTTTCTTCAGCGCATTGAACATCCGGGTACGGTCGATCACGAGATCGCGTACAACCGGGAAAGTCTTCATCGGTTCAATCTTGATCGGCTGCTCCAGCTTGTCGACCAGAGCGGCACAGGCCTGGCGCGGCTTGCCGTTGATCACCATGGAGCAGGCTCCGCAGACTTCCTCCAGGCAGTTGGCTTCCCAGCATACCGGAGCGGTCGTTTGGCCTTGAGCATTATTCGGATTACGCTGAATTTCCATCAGCGCACTAATGACATTCATGCCGGGACGGTAGGGAACTTCGAAATCCTCTGTATAGGATTTCGACTCCGGGCTGTCCTGACGAGTGATAATAAACTTGACGTTTTTCGAGGACGCAGTTGTTTCAGCCATGTCAAATCCCCCTTCTTACTTATCTTTTGAATAGTCGCGGATACGCGGCGTAATCAAGGATACGTCAACCTCTTCGTACGAGATTTGAGGTCCATCCGGTGTCCATGCGGCTTTCGTGGTTTTCAGGTATTTCTCGTCATTCCGTTCAGGGAATTCCGGTTTGTAATGCGCACCACGGCTTTCATCCCGAAGCAGCGCGCCAAGTGTCATCGCTTCTGCGAGCTCCAGCATGTTCCACAGCTGACGTGTAAAGGCAGCGCCCTGGTTGTTCCAGCGGGAAGTATCCGTCATATTGATGTTGGCATAGCGCTGCTTCAGTTCCTTGATCTTGCTGATCGTGGCTTCAAGCTTGTCATTGTAGCGAACAACCGTCATATTGTTGGTCATCCATTCTCCAAGCTCTTTATGAATCACATAGGCGTTCTCGGTGCCCTGCATGTTGATGAGACCGTCGAACTTGGCTTGCTGCTCTTGTACAGCACGGTCAAATACGCTGGATGAAATGTCTTCAGAAGACTTCTTGAGTCCCTTCACGTATTCGATCGCCTTCGGACCTGCTACCATACCGCCGTAAATCGCCGACACTAGAGAATTCGCTCCAAGACGATTCGCGCCATGGTATTGGTATTCACATTCCCCGGCTGCAAACAGCCCCGGAATATTCGTCATTTGATTATAATCGACCCACATGCCGCCCATTGAATAATGAACTGCCGGGAAAATCTTCATTGGAATCTTACGCGGATCATCACCCATAAACTTCTCATAGATTTCGATAATGCCGCCAAGCTTCACATCCAGCTCTTTTGGATCTTTGTGTGACAGGTCAAGATAAACCATATTCTCACCGTTAACACCAAGGCCCATATCCACACATACGTGGAAAATCTCACGTGTTGCAATATCACGAGGAACGAGATTGCCGTATGCCGGGTATTTCTCTTCCAGGAAGTACCAAGGCTTACCGTCTTTATAGGTCCAGATCCGTCCGCCTTCACCACGCGCGGATTCGGACATCAAGCGCAGCTTGTCATCCCCTGGAATCGCCGTCGGGTGAATTTGAATAAATTCGCCATTGGCATAGTGTACGCCCTGCTGGTAAACGGCACTGGCCGCCGTACCGGTGTTGATGACCGAGTTCGTCGTTTTACCGAAGATAATGCCAGGGCCTCCAGTTGCCAGGATGACTGCATCTCCGCGGAAAGCACGAAGCTCCATGCTGCGCAGGTCCTGTGCATTGATACCGCAGCATACGCCGTTATCATCGATAACTGCATTCAGGAACTCCCAGTTTTCATACTTGGTGACGAGACCCGCGGTTTCCCAGCGGCGAACCTGCTCATCCAAAGCGTACAGCAGCTGCTGTCCTGTTGTTGCTCCAGCATAAGCCGTACGATGATGCTTGGTACCGCCGAAACGGCGGAAATCCAGCAGTCCCTCTGGTGTACGGTTAAACATAACACCCATACGGTCCATCAGATGGATGATGCCTGGAGCGGCATCGCACATCGCCTTTACTGGTGGCTGATTCGCCAGGAAGTCGCCCCCGTAAACAGAATCATCAAAATGCTCCCAGGGAGAGTCGCCTTCCCCTTTAGTATTTACTGCCCCGTTGATGCCGCCCTGTGCACAGACAGAGTGGGATCGTTTAACGGGAACCAGCGAGAATAAATGAACATGGGCTCCTGCTTCCGCTGCCTTGATTGTCGCCATCAAGCCAGCCAGGCCGCCGCCCACAACAATAATGTTAGATGCCATTCTTTATGTCACTCCCCTTAACTTAAAACTGTTTGAATTACTTCGCCGATAGCGGAAACTTCTTGGAACTCGGATCCGCGGAATGCAGTCAGTGCCATAATAAACATCACACTCATAATGACGAATAACCCCATGCAGATATAGGAGGATATCCGCTGTGCTCTTGGTCCTACGGTAATGCCCCAGCTCACCATGAAAGCCCACAGGCCGTTCGTAAAGTGGAAGGAAGCAGAGATGATACCGATCACATAAAGTGCGAAGATCAACGGGTTGGTCACCATTTCATGCATAACTCCGCCCAGCTGCTCGTGTGTTATCTGACCAATCGCCACCTGAAAGCGGGTATCATACATATGCCAGATCACGAATACAAACGTGAGAACACCGGTAATCCGCTGCAATGTGAAACGGATATTGCGGGAATAATTATAATGGCCTACATTGTTCTTGGCCTGATATGCGATGTACAAACCGTAGACGCCGTGATACAGCAGCGGCAGCCAGATCAGAAACAGCTCCAGGAAAAATACCAGCGGCATGCTGTTCAGGAAGTTGACCGCACTGTCAAATCCTTCTTTGCCTCTCTCGAAAGCTTGATAGTTTGTCAGCAAATGCTCGACGAAGAAAGCTCCGAGCGGGATAATGCCGAGCAAGGAATGCAGCTTTCTGGAATAATACCCATTCATCAGTGGACGTTCCCCTTTCAATGTGTGTAGCGTTTTCATGAATTCTATCACTGTGAACATCATGTGTCACATTTCATGTTACTCTTTTTTTTCTTATAATGGAATTGCAATATAATTATTAATCGTTATAATATACACGCATAACGTACTTTTTACTATTATATAAGGAAGTGAATAGATTGTTCGACGAATTGGACGTGTTCTCCATTGTCGTAGAACAGGGCAGCCTGAATAAAGCTTCCAAGCTGCTTAATCTGTCTCAGCCTGCCTTGTCACGCAAAATTTCCAAACTTGAAGACGAGCTGGGTGTCCAGCTGTTCAATCGCCGCGGCAAACGGCTGGAACTGACCTCCATTGGCCAGCTTGCTTATACTTACGCATTGGAGCAGCGTCAAAATCAACAGCGTTTCATGCAGACGCTTGCCCATTATCGGGAAGGTGAACAAATCACCATTACCCTGGGGGCAAGTTTGACGACACTGCAGACCACACTGCCGCCGCTGGTCAATGCCTTTATGGAGCGCCATCCATCTGCCGAAATCAAGCTCATCACCGGCAAAACCCATGAAATCGTATCTTCTGTCCGTGACAAACGGGTCGATGTGGGTATTGTGGCGTCTTCTATTAACCAGCAGGGACTGAACTGTATTCCGCTGTTTGATGATCACCTGGAGCTGGTACTGCCTGAGGGTCACCCGCTAGCTGAAGCCGCCGAAGTAGGGATGCAGCATCTGCAGGGACTGCCGATGATCATCTTTTCCACAGGTACCTGGTACCGTAAACTGACCGATGATCTCTTTCACCGCTGGGGGATCATGCCGGATATCCGGATGGAAATCGATTCATTTGAAGCAATTGTCCGTCTGCTGCCCACATGCAAGGCTGCGGCTCTGCTGCCCAAATCGTATTTGAGGCCCCAGCTGCTGAAAGACAACGGGCTTGCGGACATTCATATCCCCGCCCTGATCGAAACCCGCAGAACGACCAGCCTCATTTACGGTGACGCTTCCGAGCTCAGCAGTGCAGCCAGCCGCTGGATTGCCGAGACCGAGGCACTGTTTCGTAAACTGGAAGAAGAACGGCGGTTGAAGAATACGAAGAGCCACTGATCTTGTCCAACCCCCGGCTAACAAGAATACATGATCAAGCGGCCTTACTCACGCGCAAATGTGAAGGCCGCTTTCTCACGTGTGATATCAAGTATTGACGACTTCTCCTTCAAAACGGTCAATGTTCTCCTTGCTGCCAATGACCACCATGATATCCCCAGCACTGACAACATCCATTGCTGTAGGCGCGACAATAATCCCTTTGCGCTGATTCAGTGCCACAATACTTACGCCATACCGTGTCCGTGTGTTCAGCTCACTCAATGTTTTGCCATTCATACAATCAGTTACCGTCATCTCTACCAGAAGATAATCTTTGGACAGCTCCATATAATCCAGCAGATTCGGTGTCACCAGCTGATGGGCCACCCGGATTCCCATATCTCGTTCAGGAAATATAACCCGATCTACCCCCAGCTTCTCCAGCGCCCTTCCGTGCAGTACGGAAATCGCTTTGGCAACTACGGTGGCGACGCCCAGCTCCTTCAACTGAATAGCTGTCAGAATACTGGTCTGAATATCATCCCCGATCGCTACAATCCCGCAATCGAAATTACGAATTCCAAGTGATTTGAGGACCTCCTCGTCCGTTGCATCCGCAACTACCGTGTGTGTCAGAAGATCGCTCATATCCTCTACCACTTCCTCATCCCGGTCGATGCCGAGCACCTCGTAGCCAAGGTCCATCAGCTCCAGCGCGAGGCTGGAGCCAAAGCGTCCCAGGCCGATCACCGCAAACTGCTTTGGTTTCATACATTTCTATCCCCTTATCCTATAATCATTTTACCTTCCGGATGGCGGTACAGCTCTTTTCCTTTCTTTGGACCCAATGCAAATACCAGCGTCAGGAGACCCACACGCCCCGCAAACATCGTCACACAGATAAGCAGCTTTCCAAAAAGCGACAGTTCCGTCGTCAGCCCCATAGATAATCCTACCGTTGAGAACGCGGACGTCGTCTCGAATAGTATGGTCAAGAAGCTGGCATCTTCAGTGGTAGAAAGAATCATCGAGACGGTGACGATCAGCAGAAGGGCCAGCAGTGAAATCGTAAGTGCCTTGAATATGCGTTCCTGGGCCAGACGATAACGAAAGAGAACAATATCATCGCGTCCGCGAATCATTGCGATGACCGCACCAATCATGATCGTAAAGGTCGTCGTCTTGATACCGCCTGCCGTGGAGCCTGGTGAAGCCCCGATAAACATCAGGATGATGATGAAAAACTGTGAGGCCTGCCGGAGATCCGGAATATTCAGTGTATTGGCACCTGCCGTTCTTGGGGTCACCGACTGAAAGAAAGACCCCCATACTTTGCCTCCCCATCCCAGAGAGCCCAGTGTCTTGGTATTGGTAAACTCGAATATAAAAATTACGACCGCACCAATTAGGATCAATGTGCCCGACATGGAGAGAACAACTTTGGAATGCAGAGACAGCTTTAATTTTTTTTTGAAATCCACCAGCTCTGACATAACAACAAAGCCAATGCCGCCGGCGATGATCAAAAACATACTAACAATATTCACTAATGGATCATTTACATACTGGGTCAAGCTCTTAAAGCCGCCGAACAAGTCAAATCCAGCATTGTTAAACAGACTTATGGCATGAAAAACCCCATAGTAAACGGCCCTTCCAAAAGGCATATCAAACGCCCAACGGATCGAGAAGAGAATAACAGCCGCACCTTCAATGATCAAAGAGTAAAAGAGCACTCTGCGGATCAGGCGTACGATCCCTTCAATCGAAGACTGGTTCATGGACTCCTGCAGCAGCAGCCGGTCCTTTAGGGAAATGCGCCGCTTCAGGACCAGGGCGAACAAGGTTGCCATCGTCATGAATCCGAGACCGCCGATCTGCATCAATAGCATGATAACCACCTCTCCAAATGTGCTGAAGAAGGTTTCCGTATCCACGACGACAAGCCCTGTTACACACGTGGCGGAAGTGGCTGTAAATAAAGCATTCATAAATCCCAAAGACTCGCCAGTTTCGCTCGCAATGGGGAGCATGAGCAGAATGGTCCCTATGAGGATTATACTGCCGAAGCCGGTCACCAGAACCTGCGGCGGCGACAGATGGAACCATTTCATTTTTTTTATCAACGTTCTCACCCCACTACAAAGTCGCAAATAAAAAAGACACTGGAAATCCAATGCCTTTAAAAAACAAGCCTAGGTCCCTGTGCACACAGCCTGCGAGGTTAGCTGACGGATTCGGGCATATCACAGGCTGCCCTATTCGCTGACTTGCTTTGCGAAATTCACCCCAATTACATGGTTCCCCCGTTTTCAATTCGAAATTCGGCTGGTATATTCAATTCATATGATGTGTTGACATGAAGTGATTATAACGCAAGGGCCGTGAAATCCCAAAGCCATTTTTAATTGAATTCCTTTAAAAAAGCAGCAAATAGAGCATATTCATGAATAATAGCATATGATTTTCTGAGGTTTTCGTAAGTTTTCCCGCTTTTTCAGCTTCTTTTTCATTTCTCAAAGAAGGGATAACCCCTACCCCTGTTTCATAATATGTTATATTGGCTTTAGGTCCTGTCCACAATATAGATACGAAGGAGGTAAGACATGAACCGTTCAGGGACCCCGCTTGTCCTGAAGCCTGATTTTAAGCCCTTGATCACTATGGCGCTCATCGGATGTTTTCTGTTTCTGATTCTGCAGGTCATTCCCGGGATTAATTCCGAGGCTTCCAATCCTAACCTCATCAGCAAGACAGAGGCAGCTGAAGCGGCGGAACGCTTCGTCAACGAGCAGATCTCGTTTACACCAGACCGTACCCAGAGTCCCGTCGTTAGCTACCAGACGCGATCCGGTCTCTATGGATATTTGACGAAGGAAAGTCAGCTGGAGCAGTACAACAAGCAGTATAAAGATAAATACCCCTATGACGTATATCGGGTCCGTTTTGAACAGCCGGATGGAACGGCATTGAATATCGATGTGCACATGCAGACAGGGGCGATCTCGGGTTTCATTTACGATTTGAAGGACTCCAGCTATAAAGGAGCGCTTCTTCAGGGAGAGCGAGTACGGCAGCAGATGCTGCTTGCGATCGAAGGCGATATGACGCTAACGCAGAAACAGACACTTGCGGAGCCATGGGTGGTGCGGGCTGGCTATAATCCGTCCAAGCTTACACTGGTTACGCAGGAAGGAGACCCCGGGCTCATTTATAGAGATCCGTCAGCTTCCGTTGGCGATGCCGTATTAGAATTGAAATTTACATATGAGAACAATCAGCTCAGATCGTACGAACCCGGTTTCTCTGTTCCGGCAGCCCATACCCAATATGTAGAGCGGCAGACACTTCAGGCGACGCTCCTCACATTTCTCGGATACGGCCTGCTGACCCTGGTCCTGGGGAAACTCTCGATTGTATACAGTGTAAAGACACGGGCACACACTTCCTTTAAACGAGGAATCTTTCTGGCCATCCTGGTGTTCATCATTCAAATGCTGAATGTGTATAACCTGATGCCGCTGTATGAATCCGAGGGAATGTCGTCTTCCATGATCCGTGGCGTGATGCTCTTCTACGGCGGTTACTCGCTGATCTTCTCCGCCCTGGTATATTTTGCATTAGTAGGGGGCAGCGGCCTGTGGCAAAAAGAGAACAGTCTTAACCCATGGCCCCGAAGCAAAGAACCGGGTTATGGACGCTACGTCCTGCAGAGCATGAAGCTCGGATATTTGTGGGCTTTCATCCTGATGGGTGTGCAGTCAATCATCTTTGTGGTGCTCGGCCTGACGCTGAACACCTGGTCCACCACCGATGCGGAGCAGTCTCCGTACAACATGCTGTATCCTTTTCTATTTCCGTTAATGGCCTGGCTGGCCGGTATTATGGAGGAAGCTGTATTTCGAATGTTCGGAATCAAGATGCTCAAAAAAATATTCCGCAGCACATTTGCTGCCAGCCTGATCTCCTCCATCATCTGGGCTTTGGGTCATACGCTGTATCCAATTTACCCGATCATCTCAAGGCCCATTGAGCTGGTTGTGATCGGCCTGCTGTTCAGCTTTATATTTCTGCGATACGGGTACTTGGCTGTCATGTTTGCACATGTCGTGTTTAACAGCATTCTGATGGGCTTCAGCCTGGCCATGATGAGCGGAACGGCCAACCTGCTGACAGGCATCTTTTATATGCTGCTTCCCGCCATTGTGGGACTGGTCATCTTCAAATATCATCAGCCGAAACAGAAAAGCTTTGGCGGCAGCACCGTCTAGCGCCTCTCCAGAATCACTTGTCACCTCCGCTACAGAAGGGTTTTATCTTCAGTTCAGTCTATATAATTAACAAACAAGGCTCTGCCGCGCCGCGAAGCGTGATGCAGAGCCTTGTTTATTTGTCTCACATATAGTTTCCACTGCCGTGCCATCCAATAAAAAGTTAAGCGACAGACTCTTAAACTTCACTTACGGTATCATTAAGGGCCTTTAAGATTTCACGGGCAAGCTTGTCGCCGATGGACAATGGCCGGAAATCCTCGATACTGGCTTCCTTGATTTTCTTGATGGAGCCAAAATGCTTCAGCAGCAGCTTGCGCCGTTTCTCTCCGATGCCGGGGATTCCGTCCAGTTTGGAGGTCACCATGGATTTCCCCCGCTGATCGCGGTGAAAGGTAATTGCAAACCGGTGCACCTCGTCCTGGATGCGCTGCAGCAAGTAAAACTCCTGGCTGTCGCGGGGCAGCGCCACCGGCTCCGGCGGGTCGCCGACCATCAGCTGTGCTGTTTTATGCTTGGCATCCTTCACGAGACCGCAGACCGGAATGAACAACCCCAGCTCGTTCTCCAGAATATCCACAGCTGCGGATATCTGGCCTTTACCGCCGTCGACGACAATCAGGTCCGGCATCGGCAGGTTCTCCTTCAGCACCCGTTCATAGCGGCGCCTGATCACTTCCCGCATGGTCTCATAATCATCCGGCCCTTCGACAGACCGAACCTTGTATTTCCGGTATTCCTTTCGGGCCGGCTTGCCGTCGATAAATACGACCATCGCCGATACCGGATTGGACCCCTGAATGTTGGAGTTATCAAAGGCTTCGATCCGGTCCAGCTTCTCCAAACCGATCAATTCCCCCAGATTCGCCGCTGCCACCGTCGTACGCTCTTCGTCTCGTTCAATAAGGCGGAATTTCTCATCCAGTGCAACCTTCGCATTCTGGGAAGCCATGCCGACCATCTGACGCTTCTTGCCGCGCTGCGGGACAAGCACTTTTACGCCGATCCACTCCTGCAGTGCAGAAGCCGCTCCTGCCGGATCCACGGCCCCGGTAAGATCCGGTTTAAAGTCAGCCTTGGTACTGGCTGATTCATCTGAGTTATCCAGGCTGTCTTCTGATTCATCCAAAAGGTCTGAAGGGGCATCTGTATCTTCATTGTTCACGACAAGGTCGGCGTCATGTTCCGCGTTTCGTCCCGGTTCATGCTCAGCTTCAGCTGCCGCAGCCGGTGTCCCGGTTTGAGCAAGGTCATCCGCTTCTTCCGGAACAGGCAGAAGAATTTCCTGCGGAAGCGCAGGATTGTCACTGTAATACTGGGCAACGAACGACAGAAAGTCGCTGTAGGCTTCCCCGTAATACGGAAATGCCGATGCGTTGCGCTGAACCATTTTCCCCTGCCGCATATAAAAGATCTGCACACACATCCAGCCTTTATCGACCCAGTAACCGAACACGTCCCGATCCCGGGTATCGGCCGTCGTGATCTTCTGCTTCTCCATAATGGCATCGATATGCATGATCTGATCCCGCAGCTCTTTGGCGCGCTCGAAATAGAGTTCCTCTGCGGCTTCTTCCATTTTGCGCTGAAGTTCTTTTTTGACCTCTTCATGACCGCCGCTCAGAAAAGCACGGATCTCATTCGTAATATCCTCGTAGGCCTGCTTGGGAATCTCTTTCACACAAGGAGCCATACATTGTCCCATATGATAGTACAGACAGACATCCTTCGGCATCACATCACACTTCCGCAGCGGATACATGCGATCAAGCAGTTTTTTCGTCTCATGGGCCGCATAGGCGTTCGGATAAGGTCCGAAATATTTAGCTTTATCTTTAAGCACCTTCCGTGTCACTTTTAGACGGGGGTGCGGTTCATAGGTTATTTTGAGATATGGATAGGTTTTATCGTCTTTGAGCAGGACATTATAACGCGGCTGGTGCGCTTTAATCAGGTTACATTCCAGAATGAGCGCTTCCATATTGCTTGCGGTTACAATGTATTCAAAGTCACGGATCTCCGAAACCAAACGCTGGGTCTTACCATCATGGCTCCCGGTAAAATAGGAACGCACGCGGTTTTTCAAAACCTTCGCTTTGCCCACATATATAATGGTGCCCTCACCGTTTTTCATCAGGTAACATCCCGACAGATCAGGCAGCAATGCCAGCTTGTTGCGAATCTTCTCCATGGCTTTCTCCTGTTCCTGAAGCTTACGCGCAAAATCTTCCATCCTTCTCCTCCTCTCCAAGGGGGAAATATGGGATCACACCATGTTCATCCTTCATCCACACAAAACGCCTCCGGCAGAAAAAACCGAAGGCGCTGTATGATTACACTTCATCCTTGCTAAAGATGCTTACTGATGCTTAGCAATGATGCCTTTCAAGGCTTCTTTGGAGTTGAGTCCTACGACTTTATCGACAGGCTGGCCGTCTTTAAAGAAGATCATGGTAGGAATACTCATTACGCCAAAACGCGATGCAGACTCAGGATTCTCATCCACGTTTACCTTCGCAATTTTCACATCATCACCGAGGTCCTGGGACAATTCATCCAGAATCGGAGCAAGCATTTTACAAGGACCGCACCAAGGCGCCCAAAAATCAACTACAACCGTTCCTTGACCTTCCACTTCACTTGCAAAGGTTTGATCGGATACATTGACGATAGCCATGAATATCTCCTCCTTACAGGGATCTCACAATAAAATGGTGCCTAGACTATTATGTCTAAGCTGACCACTATAGTATACCACACCATTGAGTCGATTGCGAAACATGTACACGCACCCGGCTGTTTCTCTATTCTTTACAAATGAACAATGCATTGAGTATACTACTAGTAACAACTGGATGATCGGTCTACACCCATCATCCGGCAGTTTGAGGAGGCAGCACCATGGATGTAAACGTGCACGCAGTAGATCCTCGGGAACATGTGAATGAAGAACCGCGCAATGACTTTTTCGACCTGATGCTTGGATTCGGTGGCATGTTTATTTTCATGTTCATCGTATTCTTCGCTATGGTTATTGTGAAGTTCATCTTCAGTTAATGTCTCCATAAGGTCTCACACGAAAAAAGAGGGGGTACCCTGTCAAGATCCTGGATCTTGCGGGATACCCCTCTTTTTATCTGGATTGTCCTATTGCTCTATCCCCGCTGATTCTCTCCAAACAGCTGCACTACATCGACGAATGGCGAAATCCGGTTCATTAGACGCTGTCCTTTGTGAGCCTCTTCCCCATCCTTGCTCGTAAAGCTCAAATGCTTCTCAAGGCCATCCAGCCGATAGTTGGACGTATAAAATGTCGGCTTGCGGTTCATTCTGAAGTTCAATATGGAGCCGAGCACATGGTCCCGAACCCAGGGATTCAGATTTTCCGCTCCAATATCATCAAAAATGAGCAGGTCGCAGTGCTTCATCGTTTCTACCGTTTCCTTCAGCTTGCTGTTATCCTGCATCATGGATTTCAAATCTTCCATGAACTCCGGCATATACACGATGACTCCGGTAAACCCCTGCTTCGCCAGCTCATGCAGCAGATAACACATCAAAAAAGTCTTTCCTGTCCCAAACGATCCTGTCAGGAACAAACCCTTCGGAGACAATCCGTTCTCTCTCGTATCGCGGATATACCTGAATACTTGATGGACTGCAGGAGCACGAAGGCGATCCTTGGACATGATCTCAACCTCATTGTACCCTTCCTCCAGCGCACGTTCATCCACATAAAAGCTGCGGATCCGCTTACGGATCTGGTCCTCATTGGTCTTCGAGATCTGCAGGGAGCACGGTGCCTTTCGTTCATAAATCTCCGGCGAACCGTTCACGATCTGAACATCCAGCTTGCTGTAGTGTCCCTGAAAATCATTCGGACAACGCTCAAGCCCCGGGCAGTGCTCACAGTTATTGTGATCCCCGACATACTGATACACCCTGCTCAAGTTGGTGCGGAGCACCTGTTCAGTCAGCTCCGGATGCTGCTCTTTCAGGCTTCGGACCAGCGGATGTTCCAGCAGCTCCTTGGCAATTTCATCAGACTTGCGGCGGAAGGCCGGACTCTTCATGCTGTCCAGCAGTTCTCCCAGAGATTCCATGACTGTCCCCTCCTTTCTCTTCATGCAGATACTCTATCCCTTTTTCTTGCTGGTCTGCATTTCGGCAGCCAGCTTCATCATCTCTTCGTATTCCTCTTCTGTCACCGTCTCTCCTGATGCGGAGGTGGACACGACCGGAATGTCCGGCTTGCCTTTCCCTCCGTTGACGTATGTACGCGTGCGCGAAGCGGCTTGCGCCTGTTTGCCCTTGCTCTTGGCCTGGTCGCGAATATACTGGACGGCTTTCTCATAGCTGTTGACCTGCTTCAGCAGCATGTTGGAGGCGATCGCCTCGACAAAATTGCGGTTGATGCGCTGTTCACCGCCTGCGGCGATGAGAGACATCAAGTAATGAATCAATACGTTTATGACTTCGCCCGGCAGCTTGTAGCTGAGGTCGATTTTTTCAAACATATCCATAAAATGAACAGGCACCGAGCCCGGAAAAAACGTCTGCAGCAATCGGGTATACGGTTCATTGCGGAGCATCATATTATATTGGTGAATATCACACTTGGACTGAAACTGAATCGGCACTTCTACATAGTACTCCATCTGAACAGCATGTTCTTCAGCAGGCTCGCCGGAGTCAGCACTGAGCTCCTGATGCAGGGCTACCACCTTGCCTGCGGTTACCTGCCGCTTCTCCTGCAGCTTCATGCCTTGACGAAAATGCAGGCTCGCCCTGTGCTGAAGATCATCAAGCATCACGTCTCCCGTACTGGAGAAGATGCCATCCTCATCCAGAAGGCGGCAGATATCCTGCACGTTCAGCTCGTATTTGCGGACAACATAGTTCACGATGCCCATCTGCTCATGATCATACCGCAGCCGCTCCACAAACACCCTGTTTTTGGATTCGCGGGGAAACCGGAGAATAATATCGGCATAATTCAGGCCCTCGGCCTGCTGAATCACTGGAACCGCCTGCTTCCTGGGAGTTTCTACCTCGGTCAGCGCCTGTTCCAGCTCGTAATCGATGACATGTGTATTCAGTTCAAAAATATCATAAAAAGGGACAGAGATATTCTCTTTATTTAAAGAAACACCGCTCCATTCCTGAGGCTCCTTGCTCCACAGCTGCTCACGAAGCGCCAATACCGTGAACTTGCCAACCTTGTCGCGCAGCAGCAGTGTCAGATGCTGTGTATTAAAAAACTCAGATGGCGACAGCGGCGGCTGCATCTCATATTCGTAAATATAATCATCCGTTTCAGGCACATAAAGCCGGCTGGTTTGCAGCAGTCCCACCGCTTCAAGCTTGGACGTTTGTTCGATTAAATATCGCCGTCCTTTTTCGCTGGGCTCAAGTCCCAAGGTCAGAAACAGCCTTCGCTGCTGCTCGATATTAGAGTAGCCTACCTTTTCCACAGGCACATGTGTGCCCAAAAGGCGATACAGACTGACGGCAAACGCGCCAACCATAGGCTGATATATGGAACTGAGCATTTTGTCATCCAAACCACTCAGGCAGAAGTCGCGATATACGCAGTAACGGTGGTTTTCAGTAAAATGCAAGAAATTAGTCATGCGCATGGTGTCAGCTCCTTCCCAGTCATTCAAGCAGCATCTGCTCAAAATAGACTGCCTCTATTCTATCATAAAAACGAAAATAAAAACGACCCTCCCCTTCGGGTGAGCCGCCGATGCCACAGTATGGCACAAGATCCCTAGAACATTTTGAACCCCTTGATCCGCAGAACATGAATCGCCCAGCCGCTTAAAAAAGCTCCGCCTAAACCAGCCACACCGGTTAAATAATCGACCAGCTGGAATGAACCTATATGGGCAAGAAGTGTTGTATCCTCCGGACTCCACAAGCTGTACACCACCAGGGGAAGAACAACGATCACGAATAAATAACAGGGAAACCAGGTCGTTTTCATCAGCATGTTCAGGATAAAGCCTATACCGAACATCATGACGAAAAACAATATCATCAGTACCAAAACCGGAATTAATTCAAGCATTGCAGCCCTTCACCTCTTCTTCTTCGCCGCCCTGTGTTCCTATTATATATCATGCTTCATTAGTAGAAACTAGGACGGACTAGTAGATAGTTTACTAAAAATAATGTCGTATATCAACGAATTTTCCGTGAATAGATTGTGTCAGCGTTTGCCCTTCCGCCTCCCGTTCGATACAATGTAAAGAGGTATGCCAAGCGGACAAGTCGATGTGTCTGCCTGCTTGGATGCGTGGATATGGAAATATCATTATGATGTAGGAGTGATCATATGAATGAAGCGGCCTTAACCCTGGAAGGGTGGTACGCACTGCATGATTTTCGTTCCATCAACTGGCCGGCCTGGAAGGCGGCTGATGAAGAGGAACGTGCTGTAGCCCTAGAAGAGCTGAACGAATTTCTGGCTGACTGGGATCAGGTGGATGAAGCGAAGCAGGGCAGCACGGCGGTTTACAGCATTGTGGGACAAAAAGCCGATGTGGTATTCATGCACCTCAGGGAAACACTGGAGGATCTGAACGAGATCGAAAATGCGTTTAATAAAACGACATTTGCCAAATATACGACGAAATCCTATTCCTATGTCAGTGTTGTGGAGCTGAGCAACTACTTGGCTGCTTCCGGCGGCGGCGATCCGATGGAGAACCCACATGTCGTGGCAAGACTGAAACCGCAGCTTCCAAAATCCCGTCACATTTGTTTCTATCCGATGAACAAAAAGCGGGATCTGTCAGATAACTGGTACATGCTGAGCATGGATGAGCGCAAATCCATGATGCAAAGTCATGGTCTGATCGGACGCGGATATGCAGGGAAAGTCAAACAAATTATTACGGGTTCCGTCGGTTTCGACGACTGGGAATGGGGCGTGACTCTGTTTGCAGACGACGCCCTCCAATTCAAAAAGCTTGTTTACGAAATGCGGTTTGATGAGGTTAGTGCGCGTTTCGGGGAATTTGGTCCGTTTTACGTCGGTAATCTGCTGGACCACCCAAGCTTGAATCAGCTGATGAAAGTATAGTTCGCACACGATGGCTGCAGTCTGCACTCCCTATGGAAGGCAGGCTGCTTTTTTTATATCACCTACATAAATTGAAGTTATAAATTACACAAAGGTCCACTTCGATTGAGAACCATCTTCCGATCGCTGTTATCCCCAGATTTTTTTGAATTGATACTCATATAAGGGTAAATCCGGGGATAGCGTTTGCTTCCGATGCTAGCTTTCCTTCAGAAAGCTTTGAGCCGACCGCTTCGCTTCTCCAGATTGGTTCTCAACCTACGTTAAACAAGTGAATTTTATTTTAATTCTAAATAATTACAAAAAGGCTGCTCAGCAGAGATTATATCTCTGTGAAGCAGCCTGTTTATGTTTATTCATCGTCTTCGCTGTCGCGCAGGGATTGCAGATATTCCGCCGTAGCGGCATCTCGTGCTCTGCTCTTATCCTTCAAACGCTCGATAGCAGGCATAATGAGCAGATCCACTTCCTGCTGTATCGTGTAAGCCAGATCATATCGCTCCTGAGACTCCAAGAACGAACCGACCTCCATGAGCGCGTTATATCGGTCCAGCTCGCTTCTCTCCAGTAAACCGCGCACCTGTACACTGCAGTGTCTCATTTACAGAAACCTTCCTTTTTTCAGGACGAGCATGATGCCGCCGATAACATACAGATATCTCAGGTCTACCAGTTTTTTCAGCTGTGCTGCTTTCCATCCCTGGTATGTCTTGTTTCCGACAACCCCGATCCCCTGTCCCTTGCCCAGGGAAGCGACGGTTCCTTTATGTTGATATTCAAACTTGCGCAGGACTTTGCCCCGGATCGTCGCCACGATATTTTGCGCACAGCACACACCTTGCTGCATCGCCATCTGAGCTGTCGGCGGATAAGGACGTTCCCCGTTAAAGATCAGCGAATTGTCTCCAATAATATAAATATTATCATGCCCAGGTGCCCTCAGGTATTCATCCACCTTCACACGCCCGCGCATGGTTTCAAAACCGGCTGACTCCACCAGACGGTTACCGCGGATACCGCCGGTCCACACAACTGTATTCGAGCGAATTTCCTCTCCGGTACTTAGAATAACTCCGTGCGGTGTACATTCTTTAATGGCAGTGCCCAGCTTGAAGGTCACTCCCTTTTTCTTCAGCGTCTCCATCGCGTAATCGACCAGCTCAGGAGCAAAACCCGGAAGTGCCGTAGGCGCAGCCTCAATGTTGTATATATTAACAAGAGCCGGGTCTACGTCATATTCTCTGCACAGCTTGGGAATGCGGTCTGCCAGCTCCGCAACGAATTCGATGCCGCTGAATCCAGCACCCCCTACGACAAAGTTAATGCGTTCCTGCGGTCTGCGCTCATTCTTGTACAATGCAAACTGATGTTCAATATGCGAGCGAATGAGACGAACCGAGTTAATGCTTCGAATGGACATGGCATGCTCTGCCAAGCCCGGAATGCCGAAGGTTTCCGGATCGCCCCCAAGCGCAATGATTAAATAATCATATGAGAGCGTTCCATCCTCCAAAATCACTTTTTTATCATGCAGACGAATTTCCTGTACCGAGGATTTCACCAGATCAATTTTGAATTCGTCGATGAGCTTGGAAATGGATACTCTGGTATTCTCAATGCTGTCTGTTCCTGCTGCCGGCATATGCAGATGGGTCGTGATATAATGATAATCGTGTCGATTTACCAGTGTAACGTCCGCTTCATTGTAGTTGAGTTCTTTCTGCAGCCGCTGCGCTGTCAAAATGCCGCCGTAACCCGCTCCAAGGATTACGATTTTCGGTATGCTGCTCATTCTCCTGCTCCTCCCGGCTTTCTTCTATATATAGTGGGTTTTATTGACCATCGATTAAAAAAAGAGAGAGCTCTCTAAAGAGCCCGCTGATATGATGACATAGATTTACATGCATAGCAGGCTGTGTTCAAGCCAATAAGCACAAGTTATCACGTTAATCATAGACATATTCACTGCAAAGATCAAGAATTAATTTTGACCGTATTAGGCTGCACAAGCCTCCCCGCTTTCTTTGCACGTGAAGGACGATTATAATAGTAAAGAATGTGTTAGAATCTAATGATGAAAGACGGAGGTGCTATCCCCATGAGTACAATACCGGAGGAACAAATGAGCGACCTGCTTATCATCGGTGGCGGTCCAGCGGGTATGTTTGCCGCATTTTACGGCGGTATGCGCCAGGCTTCAGTGAAGCTGATCGAAAGCATGCCTCAGCTTGGAGGGCAGCTCGCCGCCCTATATCCCGAGAAATATATATACGATGTCGCAGGATTCCCTAAAGTGACCGCACAGGAATTGGTAAATAATCTGTCCCGGCAGATGGATCATTTTGATACAGACATCCGGCTGGATGAGAAGGTTCTGGCTGTCGAGAAAGTGGAAGATCGTCACTTCATTGTGAAGACCGACAAGGACGAGCATCATGCCAGGTCTATTATTATTACAGCCGGAGTCGGTGCCTTTGAACCTCGGCGCCTGGAACTTGAGAACGCCAGCCGGTTTGAAGATAGTAATCTGCATTATTTCATCAGTGACCTTCGCCGTTTCGAAGGCAAAAACGTATTGATCAGCGGCGGCGGCGATTCTGCAGTGGACTGGGCGCTGATGCTGGAGCCTCTGGCAGAACAGGTCACCCTGGTACACCGCCGGGATAAATTCCGGGCTCATGAGCACAGCGTAGAGCGGCTCATGAATTCCAGCGTGAAGGTAATCACGCCGACCGAAATTTCCGCACTACATGGCGAGGAGCAGATCAACAAGGTCACGCTTACCCACATCAAGACTAAAGAACAGCAGGATATTGAAGTCGATGATGTCATTGTCAATTTCGGCTTCGTTTCATCCCTGGGTCCCATCACAGAATGGGGAATTGCCATTGAGAACAATTCCATCATCGTGGACTCCCGGATGGAAACCAGTGTCTCAGGTATCTTCGCTGCAGGGGACATTACGAGTTATCCCGGTAAAGTAAAGCTGATTGCCGTCGGTTTCGGTGAAGCACCTACAGCTGTTAACAATGCCAAGGTATATTTCGATCCCGATGCGCGCCTGGCTCCTGGACACAGCTCAAATATGAAATTGTAGTCACAAAAAAGGTATCTTTCACCACATTTGATCCAAAATCATCTGTGAATGGAAGATACCTTTTCTATGGGATGACAGTTGTTTATATGTAGGTCTTCTATCACTATGATGCTGTCATCATAGATTCATTTCTCTATACGTCGTGTGAGTTAATGCAGGATACTGTTGGAAACGGTGTCTAGGTTCCGTTTATGGATCTCGGCCAGAAGCAGTGTGATAAATTCCCTTTCCAACTTTAATTCAATTGCCATATGATAGGAATCTAAAAGCATCTCATCCGTCAACATAGCCATACGAATTGCACCCCTTCCTTCATTTTCCTGAGATCATCATATCAAACATTGAATGCCAGAACAACTGTTCGTCTATCCACAAGCTGTTGTGGAAATCCTGTGTATAAAGTGTTAGTAAGTGCTGTAAATCCAGATATACCAAACTGGATAATGGGGATAACAGTTATACACAGGATATAAAGGAAATCTATGACTCAAAAAATATTTTTTACTAACTTAATATTATTATCGGCAATATTACGTTTATAGTTTATTACCCTCATCGAAAAGATATAAACAACATAAATGGTATATGTCGGAAAAATCAGCTAGGGCGTGTGTTCACTTCCAAGATCCATATCTTGCCGTTGATATCAATCCCGTAATCAAATCCTAATTCTCCAACTCCAGGGAAATGGGACTCCATTACCGCTATGCAATTGCGTGTGAGCTGTCTCATTTCATTGCGAATGGCAAGCGAGTTGACATGTGGTAGAGACATTCGGATCGCGGGTCTGCATTTAAGCATAGTACCCCCTTTGCAAAGATTGGTCACAAACAATCCTCGGCGGGCCAGACGCCCTACCATAGCCCGGAACTGCCAGACACCGTTAATCTCAACCACTTTGACACGAAAGTCCAGCGGCCGACCGTTGATTTTTGCCAGATGAATCCCCTGCTGGATGAGATATTTCCGCTTTAGTTTTATTCTTGTGATCATCTGGATCAACTGTGAAAATGAAGCTGCGAACATGGTCTGCCCTTTATGGCTGACAAGATAACCTTTATCTGCGGTCTGAACACGAATCACACCATTTCCGCCTGTACCCACCACCGGCTTGATGACGACCATACCGTGCTCTGCAACCATCGACATAAGCGTGTCGGCAGTAAATGCTTTTGTGACCGGAATATAAGGTATGATTTGGGGATCGCTCAGCAGCGCTTCCGTCTTCAGCCACTTGCTCGCTAATTGTCTAGCCGCCATGCTGCCAACGCCTCCTTTTTATAGATGACATATCTTAGCTTACGCAGGCATGGCTTTTTTCTCTTGTATGATTGTCCGGTGAGATTGAGCCCTATTCTTCCCTTTCCAATAAAACCGATTTGTCGTATAGTAATATAGGAATGAACCGTGAGAATCATAGGATTACAGTTTTTCAGAAGTAAGGGAGGCTTTTCATTTTGGAGGCTTTATTCGAGGTGTTATACTGGATTGCAATGGTCGGCATGTCCGTGTCATTGGCAGCAATTACGATATTTATTTTTGCAATTGGATTTAAGTTTATCAAAGACAAGCGCAGAGGTTTAGGCGTGGGATGCATCGCATTCTCTCTCCTGGCAGGCGCCATGGTTGTGTTTATGCTTAACGAGAAATTTTTCTTCGCTTAATAAGCAGCGTAAAAAAGCGCTTTGGAGCCCGCGGACTCCGAAGCGCTTTTTCATGTTACTTATGTGATACTACTTTATGATGTATCTACTTAGAGCGGTTCTTGGTACGTTCAGTCACTCCAAGGTAACTTTTTAGTGCATCTTGAAGTACGTGCGAGTAGTTTACTTTGTTCTCCGCAGCTAAGTCGTCAAGCCATTTCGGAATCGTCAGCGTCTTTTTAATCGCGCGGTCAGCCATTTTATCACGGAACGGCGGCATCCATACGTCGATTAATACGACTACTTTCTTTGGCGTTTGCGGTATTTTAGAGACCGATGTTGGTTCCGGGATAGGGTCGCCGTCCTCTTCCATTCCGTACAGGTGTAGCGCAAGACAGTCTTTCGCCATGTATAATGCTTCTTCGTCCGTGTTGCCACTTGTCAACGCTCCGGGAAGATCGGGAAATTCTATGGATATGCCGTCCTCTTCATAAACGAATAAAGCAGGGTAAACATATCTATCCTTAAATTTGGCGTTACTCATCTATGTCAAAACCTCCTTTGAAAGGCTATTTCAGCCCTGCCTGTTTGAGTATACTGTTGATTGTTCCTTTTGGTAAATCTTTGTTTGGGTGAGGGATTGTAACCTTTCCTTTCTTGCTTGGATGTTTGTATTGGTAGTGGTCTCCTGTTGACCTTATGTAGTACCATCCATCTTCCTCAATCATCCTTATCATTTCCCTCGAAGAGTATCCCTTCATCGCACCACCACCTTATGGTTTTATATTAGCACGTGTAATAGTACGTGTAAATAAACAACAATACAGGCTTACAATCCTAAGGTGGATTAGAGCACATAGTTATTTTTATTCGTCACTGCCTGCTTTAACGACATAAAAAAAACGGCCTCTATAACAGTAACTTACTGTCATCAAGGCCGTCATATTGATTAAACACCGCAGATTAACAAGGCTCCTCGCTCGGCTTGCCGGCATCGGTTGCTGTGCGGAATGAGCTTCCACAGCCGCAGGTAACGGTCGCATTCGGGTTATGAATAGTAAAGCCGCCCGTCATGCCTGATTCTTCAAAATCAATTTCCAGACCGTTCAGATATTTCAGGCTGTCCTTCTCAACAACTACTTTAAGATCCTGAATATCCATATATACATCATCTTCCGATTCGTCGTCATCAAAGCCCATGGCGTACGAAAATCCGCTGCAGCCACCGGAAGTGACACCGAGCCGAAGGAACATATCCGGTGCTTCCTGCTCAGCCAGCATATCCTTCAGCCGCGCTGCCGCTGTTTCGCTGATTGTAATCATAGGTCACCCTCCTTTTCGTTCATTTCTAGTATACTCCAGACATCCTCATCTCTCAAGGCGGGTATATGCCGATTCATCAATTGCTGGGCTTGCCTGCCTCCTCCAATGTCTTTATCCATTCCCTCTTGTTTGTATTGCTACCCACATATGTCGGGTTTATAATAGGGAAGGACCTGGTGCAGTACATCATCAGATGTGACGGATACATAGTTGTATATTTTTTCACAAAATCATTTAAATATAACAGCTTACCTCCCCAGGATGAGATGAACGAACCGATGCGCGCCTGCGCTAAGACCATGACACTACCCAATTTCCGCTGTATCACCTGCAGTCAGGATGAATGTAAGGAGGAAGATTTATATGTCTACCCTAGTTAGCCCTGCCATGGATAAACGAATGGCTGAAATTGTAGAAAAAGTCCAAAACGGGATCCGTCTGAATGTGGAAGACGGTGTATATTTATACCAAACCGACGACCTTTTGACCCTGGGACAGCTGGCCAATGAAGCCAATCTGCGCAAAAACGGGAAAAAGGTTTATTTTATTGAAAACATGAGCCTGTACTTCACCAATGTGTGTGAATCCCATTGCGCCTTCTGCAACTTCCGTAAGGATCAGGGAGAAGAAGGTTCTTATACACTGAGCGGCCAAGAAATGATTGAGTATGTGGAGCAGCATTTCCATCCCGGCATCCGTGAATTTCATATCGTGGGTGGACATAATAACCATGTGCCATTCCAATACTATGTAGACTCCCTGAAGGCTCTTCATGAACGCTTTCCGGAAGTCACGCTTAAAGCTTATACAGCAGCAGAAATCGAATTTTTCACACGGATCAGCGGTTTGAGCATAGCTGAGGTACTGCAGGAGCTGCAGAAAGCCGGCCTGAAATCCCTTACCGGAGGAGGCGCGGAGATTCTGTCCGATCAATATCGTCAAAAAATGAAAGTGGACAAAGCAAATGTGGATCAATATCTGGAGGTGCACCGGACAGCTCATCAGCTTGGAATCCGAACGCACACGACGATGCTGTACGGTTCTATTGAAAGCCATGAAGACCGAATCCGCCATATGATCCAAATCCGCGAGCTTCAGGACGAAACACAAGGATTTATGGTATTCATACCACTCTCCATGCAGCCGAAGAACAAAAATGCAGGGATTATGCGCCGCAACTCTGCTTATGAGGATCTCAAAACGATCGCAATCAGCCGTCTGATGCTGGACAATATCGATCATGTGAAAGCTTACTTTATCAATATCGGGGCACAGCTCACACAGGTCGCTCTCAGCTTTGGAGCCTCCGATGTGCACGGCACCATTCTAAAGGAGCGGATCAGTCATGCAGCAGGCGCGTTAACACCGGAAGGCCTGACTCGTAAGGAATTGGTTTGGCTGATTCAAGGGGCTGGACGGATTCCTGTGGAGCGAGATACTTTTTATAATGAAATCAAGGTATACGAGTAACAAAACGTTCCAACCCCGGTGCATCCGGTTAAGAAGTAGTAAGAAGACACTCTTCTTAACAAGACAGAAAGGAAGACACATATGAAAAAGCTCGTCATACTCGGCGGAGGCTACGGCGGTCTTGCCTTAATTCAGGAATTGTTCAGCAGCCATCTTCCTCATGATCTGGAAGTCGTGCTTATCGACCGTATGCCCTATCAGGGCTTGAAAACAGAATATTACGCGCTTGCAGCGGGTACAGTAGCAGACACGGAACTGCGGGTTCAGTTTCCGGTGTACGAGAAGCTTCGCATCCATTACGGAGAAGTGAAATCGATAGATCTGGATCAAAAAAAGGTGCATCTTGAACATGAGGATCCCATGGAATATGACCAGCTTGCCATCGCACTCGGCTGTACGGATCGGTATCATGGTGTTCCGGGAGCGGAAGAGTTCACGTGCAGTTTGCAATCATTCTCGGGAGCCAGAGAAACGTATCTCCGGCTTAACAATTTAAAACCATACAGTCAAGTTCATATTGTAGGGGGCGGCTTAAGCGGTATCGAGGTGGCGGCAGATCTTAGAGAAAGCCGTCCGGACCTCAATATTGCCATTCTTGACCGGGGAGCCCGGGTTCTCTCGTCCTTTCCGAATCGCCTCTCCTCGTATATTCAGCGCTGGTTTGCGGAGAACAATGTGGACATTTTGTCAGGGGTGTCGGTGTCCAGGGTGGAACCCCAGATGGTATATAACATTGATCAGGCTATCCCCACAGATATGACCGTCTGGACTGCAGGCATTCAGCCTGTACCGGTCGTACAGAATTTGGCACTGCCCAAAGACCGCAGCGGCCGTGTGCTGCTGAACGAATATTACCAGGTTCCTTCTCACCCTGATGTCTACGTGATCGGCGATTGTGCAAGCCTTCCATTCGTGCCGAGCGCCCAGGCAGCTGGAGCCCAGGCCGAACAGATCGGTCATGTGCTGAAAGCTATCTGGAAAGAGGAAACACCTAAAGTCCACCCTCTGAAGCTGAAAGGTACGCTCGGGTCACTGGGCAAACGTGCCGGCTTCGGACTTATGGGCAAGACTTCTGTCCTGGGGCGTGTTCCACGACTGCTCAAAAGCGGGGTATTGTGGAAATCCAAACGCCACTTCTAAAACAGACCATGATCAGGATTGCCCTTCCAATTCGGCGATTTTACGCAGAACGGCCAAGTACAGCTCATCTGCCGTAGGGGCCTCTACCATTTCGTCCTGGACCAAGGCAAACGGGGCCAGATAGCACTGTCCACAGTTCGTGAGGCATCCATATTCAATGACACTGATGTGAGGATGTTCCTCCAGCGGCTTCAGTGCTTTATCTGTTCCAAAATGGGCATTCCCTGCACAAAATTCAACAATTAGTTTCATCTATAACGACCTGCCTTCAGATTGGCATTTTAATTCTATTTGTACTATAATATAGGGAGGAAAGGAGTTGATCAAGATGAGCGAAAACTTACAAACCACCGTTTATGATGAAGTGGCTGAGGTGCTCGATAAGCTTCGTCCGTTCCTGCAGCGCGATGGCGGTGACGTGGAGTTGGTCGACGTTGAAGACGGTATCGTCAAACTTAAACTGGTAGGCGCCTGCGGCAGCTGCCCAAGCTCCACCATTACTTTGAAAGCCGGTATCGAACGTGCACTGGTTGAAGAAGTGGAAGGTATTGAAGAAGTCGTACAAGTATTCTAAACCATATACGCTGAAAAGCCTTGGCTCCTTTATGGAACCAAGGCTTTTTTTATGCGGTTTATTCCGGACTGATTCGCGGCCTGATTGGATCAAGTCCTCCGGAGATATCCATAATATTACCGGTAATAAAATCAGAATGATCCATGCAAAGAAACTCAATTACCCGTGCGATGTCTTCACCGCTGCCGGAACGGCCGCGAGGCGTATCAGCATCACGGATCCCCGACACCTCTGCAATCGTCTTCTCTTTATTTGTTCCCCGTATATCGCCAGGACATACCATATTGACGGTAATTCCGAATGGTGCCTCCTCAACAGCAAGCGTCTTCGTAAAAGAAACAAGCCCTACTTTGGCAGCAGCGTATACGGACCGATGCGGCCATGAACGCGCTTCTCCAGCATGTCCAAAGCCGAAATGAATGATCCTTCCCCACTGCTTCTCCCTCATGGAAGGCAGCACCAAATGATCCAGAAGCATCACACCCGTCAAGTTACCATTCACAAGGTGAAGTATCTCTTCCGGCTCGTATTGGGCGAACAAGCGGCGTTCACGGATAAATGGACCTGCATTATTGACCAGAATATCGACTTTACCCAAATGCCGTTCCGTTTCTTCGACCAAATGATACAGATCAGACGTGACGGCGACATCGGCTTTCACTGCGATAGCCTGACAACCCAAGGCTTCAATTTCACGCTGCAGAGCGTGCGCCTCATCCCGGCTGTTCACATAGTTCAATGTAATGCTGCAGCCCTGACGGGCGAGTGACAGAGCTGTCATTTTTCCCAAACCGGTTGCACTGCCAGTGATCAGCGCCACTTTCCCATTCAAAGACCTTCCTCCTCCGGCTCAGCTTAATCTCTATCTTAGTATAAAATATTTGTCCCTCCCTCACAACTTGATGAAGTTTATAAACGATCTTGGACCTTATGTAAAGAGCTGCATTCCTTGAGGAACACAGCTCTCTTTTCGCTAACTTTGCGAGGACATGATTCCTTTCTCAGGCAGTCTCGTGGCTTTCACAAGATATGATGCAAGTCCAGGGAACCGTTTGGCAAGCTCAGGGTACCAATGATTGGTTTTGGAAAAAGCCAGCTTTTGGATCATCCGTGCCCTTCTGAGCAATTGGGTAAACTCCTGGTTTGCCTGGTTGGTGTAACGACTTTTCCATTCATCATGCGAGATATGATCTTCTAAATACAGGTTGGTCAGCCTGCTGCACAGCATTGAGGAGCGCAGTGCAATCGACATACCATCTCCGCAGAGAGGCGGAATCATCATCATGGCGTCACCGACATGCGGGAAATCCGACCAAGGTTCCGGAAGATCTGATAAACGTACCGGGGCAATGGACACCTGGGTGCCTTCCACGGGGACCGCATCCTTCAATCTGTCAGCCAGCTTCGGATTGGACTTGGCCGCTGCATGTAAAATATCTTCTACCGACTTCCCGTAACCCTGTATAGATTCCAGCGTCAATAGTGCGGCTACATTGACCATTCCATCCTGAATCGGATTAATACCGGTATAGCCGCCTTCACAGAAATACAGCTCGACCTCCGGTTGAGTCAACAGGCCGGTGTAATGGGATTTCACGCCTATATAGACGGTTTCATCCCGATATATGTCTGTGGTGTCTGCTGCGAACTTCGGCTTCCTCGTACCGTAAGCTGCAATAACCGCCTTGGTATCGTATTCAACCGCTTCATTTCCCGTCCGAATTTGAACCCGGTATCGACCATGCTCCACCCGCTCAATGGAGGTTACGGTTGTCTTGGTAAGAATTTCGGTGCCCAGAGAAAGGGCTCTCTCATGCAGCAGACGATCGAGCTCATAGCGGCTGATACCCCAAGCTTCACCGGGCAGAGGTGCCGTGATTTCTCCGCCCTGAGGCATAATGATCCGGGCTCTGTCCATATAGCTGGGATGGATTTTCTCTTCAGCCGGATGAATGCTCAGGAATTCCAGCATTTCTTTGGTTTCCGGGGACATAAATTCTCCGCAGGTTTTATGTCTCGGAAATTCCTGCCGGTCCAGTAAAATCGTGTGGTGCCCCTCGCCTGCAAGCTGTACGGCTGTGCTCGCGCCGGCAATACCCGCACCAATAACAATGACGTCGGCCTGTTTATTTACCATGACCTGCTGCACCTCCCTCCGCCGTCAAGGCCGGTTTGTGGTTACGCGGAATAACGACAGCATAACGAAACATGGGCTTCCAGGCATAGGTCATACTGTCATGGTTCAGCTTCTGCTTCAGATCCTTCCAGTCTGCCGACGTAAAACCTTTTGCCACAGACAGGGGGCCGTCATGACGAATATAGCGGTTCCGGGAGATGAGACGGGTTGTCAGCCAAACCGCAGTATAAGAAACCTTATGGCGATGAATATCGTTAATCACAACACCGTGACGTGAAGCCCTCAGCATGTGGGACACGATATCGATCAGGTCATCCCCCACAAAATGATGAACAAACTGGGATCCCGTTACCACATCAGCCATGGCATCCGGCAGCTCACGCACATCGGCTTGACGCACCTCGATACGCGGCTCATCCTTAAACAGCACTTCCGCTTCACGGCATGCTTCTTCCGTCAGGTCCACCAGGATGATGTGAAGATCAATGCCCTTTTCGTTCGCCCACTGCAGGAGCTTCCGGTTAACATCTCCTGAGCCCGCGCCTACATCCAGTATACTGAGCTTTTGGGGGCTGCCGATCATCTTCCAGAGTTTCTCCACGCCATAGCGAGTCGGTCCAGGAGCAGCGAAGATTTTATTGAGACGACGCAGATGAACCAGAGCTTCACTCAGTTCCTCACCGCCCATAGAGAAATCATCCATCAGCTCATCTTCCGGAGCCCGTTTGGACAGATTCCTAAAGATAGACATGATCGGTCTCCGTCTTCTGGGAAGATACTTGTGCCGGCACATACTTGAAGCGCATCAGCTCCGCAGTCAGACCTGGACCGAATGCCATAGCGACTCCTTCCTTAGAAGCACTGTCTTGCGATTTGAGGTCACTGACCATCGCATTCAATACAAACATAATGGTACAAGAAGACAGATTGCCTGCATTTCTCAAAATATCTCTGCTGAAACGGGTCTGATCATCACGCAGATTCAATACGTCTTGAACCGAATCAACGATCCCCCGGCCGCCCGGATGTATAGCCCAAAGTTCTGGCATGGAGTCCCCTGCGAGCAGCTTATCCAGCTCAGGAACCAGATGGGAGCCGAGCATTTTCGGAATACGCGGAGACAGGAACAGGTCAAACCCATAATTGCCGACCTCCCATGTCATATCCTCAGTAGAATCCGGAAGCAGAACAGAGTATCCCGTTCCCAGCTGCAGATAATCTGCATGATGATCTTCAGCTTCTCCAACGACACAAGAAGCAGAGGCATCTCCGAAGAAAGAGGCTGCGAACAGAGCTTCCTTTTCCATAACAGGCTGGAAATGCAGCGTACAGAGCTCCACGCATACGACGAGAACCCTTGATCCCGGCGCTCCCTGCACGACGTCTCTGGCCATTTGAATCGCCTTCAATCCAGCTGCACACCCTAGGAACATAAGCGGCAGACGGTTTGTACGAGGGGATAATCCAAGTTGGCGAATGAGCATAACATCCAGCCCCGGAGAATACTGTCCCGTGCAGCTCACAGTAATTAAATGCGTGATTTGTTCAGGGTGGGTTCCCGATTCCTTCAATGCTTTCTTAGCAGCTTCGAGACCCAAGGGAAGAGCTTCACGTTTATATGTATCCATTCTTTCTTCCGTGGTAGGTATGTTGGAGTGATCCCCGGCCGGCAAATAACGGCACTCTCCTGCAGTTCCTTTATAGCTTGGCTCTACGGTGTAACGAGTGTCTACGCCGCAGGAACGAAAGATTCTCCTTGCAAAACGCGCCAAGTCCGGCTTATCCTCCAGATGTGAGGTTAACAGTTCTGTGATATCGGATTGAGGGATTTCATGGACCGGGAGTGCAGTCCCAATGCCCAGGATTGAGACCTGGCTGTGGTTTTGTGTAGGGTTCATGGAGAGACCTCCTATATTTGAATTAGGTTAAAACAGGCTTTTATATGTATTATACCGTTATTGTACCTATTTACCCTGAACCGACCAAAAGGAATCTTCGTCTCTAAATCAAAACAGGTCTTTCGAGGGAGTTCATTCGCTCGAAAGACCTGTTTTTGTTTATTTCTTATTTTCATGTGCTTTAGAATGCCGGAATAATCGCACCTTTGTACTCATTCTCGATAAATGCCTTCACATCATCCGAGGTTATAGCCTTCACCAGTTTTTGAATCGCCTCCGAATCCTTGTTATCAGAGCGCGCAACCAGCAGGTTGGCATACGGATTATCCTTGTCTTCGATCACCAGTGCATCTTCCAGCGGATTGAGATCTGCTTCAAGCGCATAGTTCGTATTGATGACGGCCATATCCATTTCATCCAGCATACGCGGCAGCATTGGTGCTTCCACTTCACGAATATCCAGATTTTTCGGATTCTCAACAATGTCCTTTGCTGTGGCTTCCAGGTTGTTCTCATCTTTCAGCTTGATCAATCCATTTTTGGACAACAGCGCAAGTGCACGTCCAGCATTGGATGGGTCATTGGGAATAGCAACGACAGCCCGGTCTTTCAGTTCATCAATCGACTTCACTTTTTTTGAATATACGCCCATCGGCTCGACATGAACAGAGGCTACGGACACCAGATCAAATCCGCGTTTCTCAACCTCGCTGTCCAGATACGGCTTGTGCTGGAAAAAGTTCGCGTCGATTTCTTTTTGGTTTGTTCTCTGGTTCGGCTGTACATAGTCCGTGAATTCTACAATTTCAAGGTTTACACCTTCTGCCTCAAGCGCTGGCTTGATATGCTCCAGAATTTGGGCATGCGGTTCAGGGGAAGCTCCCACTTTGATCGTAACTGGTTCATTTGCAGTTTGTCCTTCAGATCCACTGCCAGTGCCTTCCTCTGCGGGTTTTGATCCGCAAGCTGCCAGTACAAGCATCATGATCAGTGTCAGTATCATTACATTCGATCTTTTCATTATTCAATTCCTCCTAAATAAATTATCATCAATCTCAATACAACATTACTTTCTTGTAAAATGCCGGACGACCCGGTCACCCGCCATCTGAAGCAGCTGCACCAATACCACCATGAGCACGACTGCCACAATCATCACTTCAGTCTCATATCGGTTATAGCCGTATTTGATGGCAAGGTCACCCAGCCCTCCGCCTCCGACCAGACCAGACATCGCGGTATAGGATACCAATGTTACAACCGTGATGGTGATTGCCGCAACCAATCCTGGGCGGGCTTCCGGAAGGAGCACACGCCATACAACCTGCCGGGTTGAAGATCCCATGGCATGAGCTGCCTCAATGACACCCTTGTCCACTTCATTCAATGCTGTTTCCACCAGCCGGGCAAAGAAAGGTGCTGCCCCGATTACCAGCGGCGGGATGGTCCCGAGTACACCATAGGATTGACCAACGATGGCTCTTGTAACCGGGATGAGCGCTACGATCAGGATGATAAACGGCACCGACCGGAGAATGTTGACTACAAAGGATAACACCGTGTAGCATGCCCGAATCCAGACCGATGTTGAACGGGCACACATGTACAGCATGACCCCAATCGGGAGTCCGATCAGGACCGCAAACAGCGAGGAGGCAAACAGCATCCGCAGTGTATCCATTGTTGCGGTATATACCTCTTGCCAATCCACCATGGAAAAGTCCAGTCCAAACATCAGCTGCTCACCTCCACATCAAGTCCCTGCTTCTGCAGCTGTACAACCGTCTGATTGACGGATTCAGGACTGCCTTCAAAACGCACAATCAATTGACCGTAAGGGGTCTCCTTAATTTTTGAAATAGTCCCCTGAAGAATGGCAAAAGTGACTCCAGTTTCCCTGACGACATCAGATAATGTGGATTCGTAGGTTTTGGCTCCGAGAAACGTTATTTTAACTGTTCTTTCATTCGGTTGCCCGCTCAAAGTCGTAAAGGGATCCCCATCACTCAGCTGATCATTTCGAATAAAGTCCCGGGTCACCTCATGCCGAGGCTTTAGAAATACTTCCGTCACCGGGCCCTCTTCCACAATTCCGCCTTGATGGATGACGGCCACTCGGTCGCAAATGCTCTGGATCACATGCATTTCATGTGTAATCAGCACAATCGTCAGATTAAAACGCCTGTTGATGTCCAGCAGCAGCTTCAGTATGGAATCTGTGGTCTGAGGATCCAGTGCAGAGGTCGCTTCATCACAGAGCAGCACTTCTGGATCGCTTGCCAGCGCTCTGGCTATACCTACCCGCTGTTTCTGTCCCCCGGAGAGCTGTGCGGGATACTTGTGACGGTGTTCCTCCAGCCCTACCAGTGCCAGCAGTTCACCTACTTTTTGTTCCACTTTCGACTTCGGTGTATTACACAAGCGGAGCGGGAAAGCAATGTTGTCAAACACCGTTGCCGAAGACAGCAGGTTAAAATGCTGGAAGATCATCCCGATTTTACGGCGTTCGTTCTGCAGCTGTTTTTTACCCAATGCCGTCAGGTTAATGCCGTTCACCCAGACTTCCCCCGAGGTCGGGCGTTCCAGAAGATTCATACATCGGATCAGCGTACTCTTGCCTGCACCTGAATGTCCAATAACCCCAAAAATTTCTCCCTTTTGTATCGATAAATCTAAACCGGATAAAGCAGTTGTCAGCCTTCCCGGTTTTCCGTACTGTTTCGTCAGCTGTTTAAGCTCGATCATGTTCGGACCACTCCTTTCCTTCGTTATGCATCATTAAACAAATAAAAGAGCCCTTGATTGCAGAATCAAAAAGGGCTCTCTTTACGTAAAGACGAATGCCTTTTCTCATCTGCCAAAACTGTGCTCCCGCACGGTCTTGAAGGAATTAGCACCATGACACTTCTGACATCGGCGAGGTATACGCCATTGCTCAGAAATCGGTTGCCGGGCTTCATCGGGCCTGTCCCTCCGCCTCTCTCGATAAGAAAACATCGATATGAAATTATTGTTTGATTGATTTTCAGAAACTAATCATGGATTGCAATAGTAAGTATATGATCTTTTAAAATCTTTGTCAAAAGGATTTTTCAGGAAATACATTAAACTTTCATGCCCTTTTCAGCCAAAACTTTGTTCGTATAGTGATAGGCTGCCGAAAGTGTTTTGCATATCATATCCAGTCCTTGCTTGAGATCATCCAGATGCTTGTCCAGATCTTCCAGTTCAATCTTGTGTTTCAATCCCTGGTGACGCTGCCACAAGTCGTCCTGCATTTCGGAATTCATGTAATGAATTTCTGCATTCCGGCGTTTGCGCAGTATGGATAACGGCGTTTTGTATGTGTCCTTGATATCATCCAGAGTCCGGGACAAATCCTCATGGATTTTTAAATATTTGAACTGGCGGAGCACTGTGAAATAAGAGAAATGCGGCTTCACTTTGGAAGTATTCAGATCATACAAGTCATTCAGCACTGTGCCAAGCTTGTCTAGGATGGAGAATACACGGATAAATCCATTTTTGTAGAAATACACATACCGGCTGTATTCCCCCTGCTCCTGAAGTGACATGTCGTCGACATATCCGGCATTGACGGATTTGCGAAAATGGGCAGCCGCGAACCAGCTTTGCTCCAATTCGTCCAGTGACACAATCAGCCCTTGGCTCCAGATTTCCAGCTTGCGGAAGTCATGGGTAGGATCCTGATTCCTCTCCATTTCCTTCTGGAGAAGCTGGGTGGTCTTGACCATGGTTTCAATAGCATCTTCCATCAGACCGTGATTAAGCCGGGGTTCCTCCCCCAGCAGTATTCGAAGCATGGCGTTACCTCCTACAGTCAAGTTCAAAGCTTGGCAGTTGAGTCAAAATACTCTTTCCATCGAGTATCCACTAACTGTACAATATCTTCCCGCGGAAACAGCTCATCCGGGTAACCCGGTTTCATACGTGCATCGATCACGATCGGGAGCCTGTAGGACAGGTGATGATTACGGACTTCAGCTGCAGCAAACATATCTGTTGCCGGATTGAAGCGGGTAAATACCGTCCACAGGAATGAGGTCTGGGTTGCTGACGTCTGTATGGCATCATCGGTCACAATGATCAGCGGCCACCCCGTATTGCGGCCCAGCATGTGCTGCATCACCTGCTGGGCAAGCTCCGGATTCTGATCATACGATGCTCCCGACACGACCAGGCACCCTCCGCAGTATGGCTGCACCTGTTCAATTCCGGGAATAACACCTTCTTCATACACCCTTGGAAGTTCACGAACCGGCTGGCCGATGCCAAGCATTACGGCCTTGCTGCCATGATTCAGCTTCTTCCCGGTATAATCCAGCGTATCGTGCGATGTTTTATTAAATATAAACAGATCTGTAGTCGGATTAAACCTAGCAAGCACAGCTTCCATCGTATCTTTGAAATGAGCAAGGTCGAGCGGAAGGTCGGTAAGCATCAGAAATTTCGTCAGCGACAGCTGCCCTTCGCCCAGAATCCGAAACGCAGATACTAGCGATTCCCTGGAATAACTTTCTCGAACCACGGCGGCTGTCAAGGCGTGAAAGCCGGTTTCTGCATAGGTCCACAGCGACTTCACCGCAGGCATAACCATCGGGAATGCGGGTGAAAGGAGCCGCTGGAGGAAGTCCCCCATATAATAATCTTCCTGACGGGGCTTGCCTACAATCGTTGCAGGGAAGATGGCATCTTTGCGCCGCCACATATGCTGTACATTCATCAGCGGGAAATCATGTGCTAGCGAGTAATAGCCATAGTGGTCCCCGAAAGGCCCTTCCAGGCGGCGTTCATGCGGCGGAACCAGACCTTGAATGGCAAACTCCGCCTCTGCAGGTATACGATGACCACCCAAAGGATTGTCAGCCATCGGCAGCTTCCCGCCCATAATAAGCGAGGTTAGAAGCAGTTCCGGCAGATGCTCAGGCACAGGAGCTATAGCGGAAGCGATCAGAGCAGGAGGCCCGCCAACAAAAATGGATACCGGCAGTGCCTGATTTTGCTGTTCTGCTTCGTGATAATGAAAGCCGCCGCCTTTATGAATCTGCCAGTGGATACCGGTCGTCTGGTCGTCATACAGCTGGATGCGGTACATGCCCAGATTGTGGTCCTTGGGCTTCGACGGACTCTCCGTATACACCAGCGGCAGCGTAATGAAAGGGCCTCCATCTTCCTGCCAGCTTGTAATTTTCGGTAAATCTCTCAGCGGGGCGTCCGTCACTTTTACACCCATGACAGGAGCGTCCTGAGCCGGCACCGATTTCAGCCCTACCTTTAAAATGTCCTTAATGAGGCCCCGTTCATTCCAGAGCGATGTAAACGTCGGCGGCAAAAGCGTTTCTGTTGCTCCGATCAACGATTTCATCAGCTGCTCCGGCTTGGGTCCAAAAGCCATGTCCACACGACGCGGTGTACCAAACAGGTTGGTGGCTACCGGAAAAGGTGTGCCTTTCACATTGGTGAACAGAAGTGCCGGGCCGCCCTCCTCGATCACACGACGATGAATCTCGGCCAGCTCCAGGTATGGATCTACAGGCGCATCAATAACAGCCAGATCTTTTTCTTTGCGAAGGCTTTCCAGCCATTGACGCAGATTACTATAGTTCACAGCTCTTCCCCCTATAAAAGTGAAGTCCCCGAACGCAGCGCGCCGTGGACTTGGACTATTTTTGAAACAAACTTACTTGATGCTTCGTTGAGCTGTATCCCGGCTTAGCTGCCACACCCGGACACTCATGTAGCACAGCACGCCGAACAAAGCGGATATGAGCAGGGTATGTCCCAGAGCCGCAAAAATATACAGCTGGTCATTATGCATGGTCGCCATCAGAATAGGTCCACTCAGCACCTGCAGTGAGCAGATGACGATTGCGGAGATCCCGAGCATCTGAATTTCACGGTTATCCCGGTTGCGCCAGAAGGCAAAATGAGCCATGACCGCTACCACCAGCAGCAGCAGTGCCGCAGCTACCCGGTGCATAAAAGCAATGCCAACACCGCCAGTAAGCTCCGGAATTACAGCTCCGTTGCACAGGGGCCACCCTGAACACCCTTCTCGTGAATCCGTATGGCTCACAAAAGCTCCTATGTACACCACGACATAGGAATAAATAGCTGTTCCCCATACCAGGTTGCGGAAACTCTTGCTTACACGCGGCAGATGATCATGTGCCATGAAATTTCCTGCCTTCTCCAGTCTTCGCATCCCCAGTGCCAGCATGACAGAACTTGCAAAGGCAACGAGAGAAAACCCGAAGTGCAAGGCCATGACGGCTGCCGATTGCGGTGATAATACCGCCATGGCTCCCATGATCGCCTGCAGGATGACAAAGACCGAAGTCAGAATTACAAAAACCATCAAATCTCGGCGGTCGCGCTTGAACCTCCAGAAAGCAATAAGGGATGCCAGCGCAGACAACCCGGCCAAACCGCTGACCGCCCTGTGAGAGTACTCAATCATGGAAGCCAGTGTGTAAGCGGGAACAAATTTACCATTGCAAAGAGGCCACTCCCGGCCGCAGCCGAGCCCTGATTCCGTTTTCGTGACCACCATCCCTCCAAAAGTCGCGAGAAACATAATCAAACATGTTATGTAGCTGAGCCATTTCAGTTGTTTATTATTCAACATATTCACCTGCTGCCTAGTATTTCGGAAAGCATTTATCACTAATACACAATCCAATCTATATTATAGCGGATTCAAGCCATATGGTCATGGATTGATTGTGACAAAATGTTCAAAAATAAAACACTGCCTCCTGATATCACGGAGGCAGTGTGCACATTACTCTTGGATGGAGTTGTATACTTCCAGTGCGCGCTGCAGAAACGCTTCAATCTCTTCCCTGGATTTGCGGAGCTTGTTCACGAACCGGACCAGCTCACGCCCGTCCGAATAAGCAACAAAGCTTGGAATACCGAGGATATTCTGCTGTTGGCTGACGTCACCAACCTGGTCCACATCCACTTCAACCAGTGTCAGACGGTCAGAGTACTTCGCTTCCACCTCTGGCATAAACGGATCAATGAATTTGCAGTCACCGCACCAGTCTGCCTTGAATACAGCAATAGTCAGTCTTGGGGACTGGATCGATACTTGAAATGCGGCTTCTGATGTGACTTTTTCCATGGGACACTCCCCTTTTCCTCTGAATTCCTCTCTCTTCTTTAGTGAAGCAAATGTTTGAGTGGAAGTCAAATTTCTGAGCCATACTGAAGGTGATGTACTTATAAAAAATGAAAGAAGGTAGCGGTTCATGGGACAGCCCCGCAGACATGCAGCCGGACGTTCCTTATGGTCCACACTGACTTCATTACCACGGGCAGCGTCGGAGGCTGCCTTAGGCCTTGCGGCTTCCTGGCACAATTCCAGCGAACTGCGGCGGGTGAAAAAGCCTATACTCTGGAATGAAGGGACGACAAGAAGCATCCTATGTATTCTTGACAAAACCGCCGAGGGGTGCCGCAGAGAGCGAGCAGGACGGACTGGCTGGCCGTCGAAAGCATCGCAGAATCTCACCTCTGCTGACCACCTGCTTATTCAGCGAATCCGGGAAACCTCTGCGGAGGCCAACCGCAGCAATATTACTCGGACAAAAGCCTATTTGGAGATCTATGAAGAATTCCCTGAATTACATTGGGCTTTACTTGCGCACCTGGTTTCCCGAAATGCCGGCTGGAACATGACTGACCTGAAGGGCGGTCTGATGTCCGACCTGACCGATACCCGGTTCAAGATGAATATGTATCGTTTTCTGGAACGGTGCAATGCCCTTATTTTTCAGGATGCCTACCCGCAGCTGCTTCTCTATAAGCACAGCAGAGCACTGGAACGAAGCTGCTTTCACCTGCTGCAGCATTTCCAAATCTCGGAATTCATGATTCCGTTTTGGGATCGGTTCTGGATTGATCGCAGCAGCTCATTGCTTAGTGTCGCCCTGATTATTAACGAACAAAACTATATTGAAGACAGGGTGATTCGTCATCCTTTTTTTCGGGAACATGTATTAAATCACCGTTATGTAAAGCTTCATGAATGGACCCGATTGAATCAGATTTTATTTCCTCTGGGTGAGAGCAACTGCCGTCATGATCTGTACAAGCAGTCGATATTGCCGCTTCGCCCGCTGACCGGTCTGACCATACAGCATTTTGCGGATCCTTCGGCAAGAATCAAGACAGGTAAGACGCTTTATGCCATGCTGTTTGGCTATGAGTCTGTGTTTCAGGGTGCACTGCACTTTGCCAGATGTACCCCCCATCAAGGATCTCGGGACGAATATTGGCCTGATCTCTTTACACATGTGCAGGAACAAGCCATAAATGCTCCGGATGAGAGCAGTGTGCTGCTCCAATCCGAGTGGCTGCCGGAGGGAGAGCGGCTGTACAGTCCGCGGCTGGAACAGGTCTGGTATGATACAGAATATGAGCCGATCCCCAGATATGACTGGTTTCAAAAGCCCGATATGCTGCGCCATGTCAGCAAACCGGCACTTCCTTTATGGATCGATATGACGCATGCCCACCGCTTTTCACTGGAAAGAACTTCAGCAGTGCATGATGCCGCCAGGTCATTTAGATAGCAAAAAACCTCCCTGCTCATAACAGCAGAGAGGTTTCACCTATGAGCTTATTTATTCACGTCATGTTCGCGGAAAACAGACGGCTGAAGACGCATCAGCGGACGGAAGACCTTTTGCAGTACTCGCGGATAACCAGCCAGCTCCGACTTCCGCAGTACGCCCAGGACCACAAGCAGCAGGAGGTAGACCACACCGACGATCAGACCAACGAAACAGCAGGTGATCAGAAAAGCGAGACGGTCCGGCATCACTTGAACCAGCTGGATGCCCAGAGTATTGGTTCCGTAGCCAGCCGCAAAACCGGCAAGCACCGTCACTCCAAAGCTGATCCAGCGTGTTCCCAGGATGGAGAATGGAACAATGCCCTTGATCGTCCTTACATTCAGGAATGTAATGATCAAGAAACAAAGCGCGGTCGCTGTAATGATCCCGTAGATGCCGAGTAATGGAGCGAGCAGGATGCTGAACACTAATTTGACAATCAGGCCTACAAGCACGTGCAGCATCGTTATTTTGGCTTTGCCGGTTCCCAGCAGTATGGAGCCTGAGGTCACCATCGTGATCTGGAAAATCGTCGTCAGCGTAAGCATCATAATAATTCCGCTGCCGCCCAGGGAACTGAACAGTAGTCCGTTCAAGGAATAGGAGGCTGCGGCCAGAACCAGCACCACAGGCATTCCTGACAAAATGGAAACCCGCAGCGCTAACGTGACCTGACTCTGCAGATGCTCTTGATCCTTACGGGCATATGCAGCCGAAATAATCGGGATCAGCGACTGTGCCAGTGCCACCGCCAGAATAGGCGGAATACCAGCAATACTCTGTGCACGTGTGCCGAGTACAGCCAGTGCAGCCGTCGCCTGATTCGGTCCAATCACCCCGTTAAGCAGAGGCTTGACGAGTGAGGTGTCGAGAAAGTTAACCGACGGTACGGTCACAGATGACAGCACAATCGGGATCGACAGGGTAAAGATCGCCTTATAGATCCCGCCCAGCGGAATGGATGTATCTGCACCCAGCTCGTTCTGCACCTTATCCTGGCGCCGCAGCTTTAGGCCAAATGCCAGCATGACACAGAATGCAGCAATACTGCCAAGCACTCCGCCAAAGGTAGCACCCGCTGCTGCCCATTGATCATCGTAACCAATGCGGATCAGTATGTAAGCTAGGCCGATCCCGGTAACGACCCGGGCGATCTGTTCCACAATCTGTGAAACACCGCCCGGTGTCATAAAGTTTCTGCCCTGGAAATACCCTCGCATAATTGCGATCGTCGGAAACAGCAGCAGCGCCGGTGCCAGTGCCTGGATGGCAGGTGCTGCTTCGGGCAGCTTAGCAATATGTGTGGCATAATATGGGGCCGAAAAGTACAGCAGCATCGTGATGATAATTCCTGCTCCTGCTGAGAAATAAAGCGCTGCCTGATACACACGCTTCGCTTCTGCGGGCCGGTTCATAGCATATCGTTCCGAGACCATTTTGCTGAGTGTGCTCGGAACTCCGGCAGTCGCAAGTGCCAGAAGAATAAGGTAAACATTATTTGCGATCGTAAATGCGGATTGTCCCACATCATTCAAGAGATGCTCCAGCGGAATTCGCTGAGCAAGTCCCAGTACCCGTGCGACCAGAGCGGCCGCGGCCAGGATAATCGTGCCTTTGATGAACGTATCTTTCTTTGCCAAATCCTTACCCTTCTTTCTTTAAAAAACCCATATCAGGAATATAATAATCATCGCCAGCTGTAAAACCACTTTGACAACAATCGTGCTAAAGAGGCCGAGTACAGAGCCCAAGCCCACCTTCACCGCTTTTCCGGGCGCCGATCCGGATATCATTTCTCCAATCATGGCACCAAGAAACGGACCGATGATCAGACCGAACGCAGGAATAGCAAATGGACCAATGATCAGACCGATCGTACTTCCCCAGATCGAAGCTTTGGAGCCGCCCAGTTTTTTGACGCCCCAAGCATTCACGGCATAATCCGCAATGAACAGAACGATCAAAATCAAGGTCTGGATGATCCAGAACCACATGGTGTAATGCTCAAAGGTAAAGAACCAGCCGTATACAAACAGCGCCAGATAAATGGCGACAACTCCGGGCAGGATCGGATACACAGCTCCGGCCATACCAATAATGAATAAGGCAATAATAATGATCCAGCCTAATACATCCACCTGCTACCCACTCCTGTCAAAGTATATGTTCCCGAATAACCTCGGCGATTCCGTCCTCGTTATTTCCGGCAACGACAATGTCGGCTTCATCCTTGACCGTCTGCTGGGCATTACCCATGGCAACGCCCAGACCAGCCTGCTGGATGACGGCCAGGTCATTCAGGCTGTCGCCGCAGGCCACAACCTGAGACATCTCCAGTCCCAGCAGGCCGCATACCTGCTTGATGCCTTCGGCCTTGTTCACTCCCTGTGGATTGATCTCAAGATTATGCGGCGATGAATTGGTAATTTCCAGGCCTCCCATATTCTGAAGCGTCATCAAAATATGATGCCGGATCTCATCGTCTTCGGTATAATAGCCAAACTTCAGCCACTCCTCCTGCTCGATATTCTTTTCAACCGCATCGGTCCAGCTGTCCCGGTTGTATATTCGCTCTACCGTATACGCCCAGTACCAGGATCCGGTTTCAACCGCCAGCTGATGCATTTGACGCACCAGGCTCACGTCCATCAGTGAACGCCGGTACAGATCATATGGCGCACGCCACACCTCACTCCCGTTAACAGTAACCATTGGCGTCGACAGCTCCAGCTGCTTTGCATATGGATACGCGCTTTGAAATCCTCTGCCTGTGGACAGGCAGACGTGAACGCCCTGGCGAACCGCTTCTTGAATCCATTTGACGGTTTCCGGCGAGATCTCGTGCTCGTCTGTCAGCAGGGTGCCGTCCATGTCTAGGGCGAGCAGCTGGTATTTCTTACTCATGGGTAAGCCCCCTTCGTTGTTTGCTCTCTTCATTAATATAACGCCATTCTACCACAAATGAAAAATTCCGCCCAAAGCCGTTTACGTTGCTGGTTGCCCGGTGCGTGCGCCCCAAGCGAAAGCAGCTTTGGGCAAGCAAAGAAGCGGCGATTCAAGGTTAGCACCCTATCGCCACTTCTTTGTACCGTAAAAAACTAACGTCATGGGACAGCGCCGGGTTGCGTGAACATTAGTTATGGCACTGCTGTTGGGACACTGCAGTCAAGGAGCTGTCGTTCCGTTACTGTTCCCCCGATTCTGTACCATCCACACCCTCTTCGCCTTCTGGAGCCTCTTCTTTTTTAGGGTGCGGGGTGCCGTCTAACCCATATACCTCATCGTATGCATCGAACATTTTACGGGCCACCGGCGCGGCACTGTAAGCACCAAATCCGCCTTCCGGTATGATCACGGCCACCGCGAGCTTCGGATTTTCACGAGGTGCAAAGGCGATGAATACACCGTTATCCGCATCAATTTTTTTGCCTTTTTCATAAATGGTCATTTGCGAGGTCCCCGTCTTCCGGGCGAAGTCATACCCGAAGTCTTCAAAGGCCTGAAGTCCCTGCGTGTTCATTCCTCGAATGATTTCATCCCAATATCGATCTTGAAATTCCACTTTATTGATCACTTCACGCTTAAATGTTTTAACTACAGTTCCATCCTGGGTTTCGATTTTACTGGCCAGCTGCGGCTTGATTCTTTCTCCACGGTTTGCGAGCATCGCCGTGTACTGCGCCAGCTGCAGTGTAGTATAGCCGTGTGACTGACCAAAAGATGCAAATGACAAAGCAGCCATCGGGCTTCCAGCGGCCTCCACATTCCGATAATCGATCTTGCCCAGGAACTCTTGAGGAAGCCCGGACTCCGTTGACACGCCCAGACCAAAATCTTTCATGTATTTTCCCCATTTCTCAATTCCTTTAGCACCATATTTTGCATAGAACTTTTCGCCTACCATATCGATCATAAAAGCATTGGACGATTTTTCTATCGCCTTGCCCGCATTAATGGATCCCAGCGCCTTGCTGCCAGAGTTCCGAACTTTGGAGAGTGTGTCATTCCCAATTTGGGCAAAACCTTGGTCATTGTAATAATCATTAGCTCCAAACAGACCTTCATTCAGACCAATCAGAACACTTAACGGTTTTATGGTTGAGCCCAGCCATGGAATCGAGTCCAGCCCGTTTTTGGAACGACCGCTGTTGTATGGCGAGATGGTGCCGTTGCCATAGAAGGGAAGCACTTTGTCCCATTCATCCGTTCCATCCTTCCATACATTCGGGTCATAATCCGGGATACTTGCCATGGCAACAACATACCCTGTGTCTACCTCCATCGCCACGGCATAGCCTGTAGTAGCTTCCTCATGCAATTTTCCCGAGAATGGAGTCGTGCGCAGCCACTGCAGCTGCTCTACAATGGCCTGTTCTGTTCGCATCTGAATCTCTTTGTGAATCGTACTGTACACATTGTGGCCCTTCTCCGGCGCAATCAATGCCGGCACGCCGTCAATCATGTTCTGTGGATTAATGGGAATGCTCATATATCCGCTTTTGCCGCGGAGAGCATCCTGAAACATCATCTCCAGTCCATCCACACCGACCTGCTCACTTTCCGAATATGTCAAACCTGGTTCCCGGTCATTGTTCTTCTTGTCAATGGCACCGTATTTCTCCAAGCTCTTCTGTCCTCTAAATTCCCTCAAGTAACCTACAGTCTGAACAGCCACCGTATCTTTGTCATAATAACGGACGTTTTCCTCTACAATTTCAATCCCCGGATACTGGGACTTGTTCTCAATAAAATAAGCAATTTCTTGATCTGTCAGGTTCCCTTTGATCCAGCGGGGCTCGTATCCGTGTTGTTTATTGAACTCCAGATCAAGCTTTTCCATCACATCTTCTACTGTCAGGGCATTCTCAGGATCTTGATCTCCATACTTGTTAAATGCTTGTACAACTTTATTGGCAAACGCCTCAATCTCAGACCGATCCTGAATCAGCAGCGTTACATACATGGCATGAGATGGTTTAGAGTAGGCGAGTGGTATACCCGCAGCGTCCAGGATACTTCCTCGAATGGGCGCCATAGGAAAGTTTTTGGTTCGGCCGCCCGCTTCCTGCTCCGTTAATTCCGGACCTTCTACAAACTGCAAAATAGCTAATCGTACGATAATGATACTAAATATAAGAAATGTGGTGAAAAAGAATATATTGATCCGTACGTTAAATTGGCGGTCGCTGCCTTCTTCCTCCGGCTTCTGTTTCATAAATGTAAATCTTCTCACACGTTACGGCCCTCCCTTTTTTATACACTTTCACATTTTACCATAATTTCCATCCTGCAAGTTCCTTATATTACATAAAAAAACAGGCGGATTTCTCCGCCTGTTTATCAAGTCATTTAAGTTATGGAGCTGTCGTTCCGGTATCGCTCCCGGCCGCTTCTGTCCCTTCATCGGCTTCTTCACCTTCTGGAACTTCTTCTTCTTTAGGATGCGGCGTGCCGTCCAGACCATACACCTCATCGTATGCATCGAAGATTTTACGGGCAACAGGTGACGCACTGTAAGAACCGAAGCCCCCTTCCGGAATAATGACAGCTACTGCCAGCTTCGGATTCTCCCGCGGTGCAAACGCAATAAATACACCATTATCTGTGAAGATAGGTTCGCCCTTTTCGTAAATGGTCATCTGGGACGTCCCCGTCTTCCGGGCAAAATCATATCCGAAGCCTTCAAAGGCAGGAAGCCCCTGCGTATTCATTCCACGTATGACTTCATCCCAATGCCGGTCCTGAAGCTCTACTTTGCTGATCACTTCACGTTTAAACGTTCGTACAATTCTTCCATCTTGGGTTTCGATCTTGCTGGCCAGCTGCGGCTTGATTCTTTCTCCCCGGTTTGCCAGCATTGACGTATACTGCGCCAATTGAAGTGTCGAGTAACCGCCCGACTGTCCAAAGGACGCAAATGCAAGCGCGGCTATCGGACTTCCTGCATTCTCCGAACGATAATCGATCTTGCCAAGAAATTCCTTTGGAAGTCCTGACTGGGTCGATACACCCAGGCCGAAATCCTTCATATATTTATCCCATACATCGATCCCTTTGGCGCCGTATTTCGCAAACAGCTTTTCGCCCACCATATCAATCATGAAGGCATTCGACGATTTTTCTATCGCTTTAGCCGCATTGATGGATCCCAGCGCCTTGCTGCCCGAGTTACGAACTTTGGAGCGCGTGTCATTTCCGATTTGGGCAAATCCCTGGTCATAATAATAATCATTAACGCCAAACAGACCTTCATTCAGCCCGATCAAAACACTTAACGGTTTAATGGTCGAACCCAGCATGGGAATCGAATCCAGTCCGTTTTTGGAACGACCGCTGCTGTATGGCGAGATGGTGCCGTTGCCATAGAAGGGAAGCACTTTGTCCCATTCATCCGTTCCATCCTTCCATACATTCGGGTCGTAATCCGGGATGCTTGCCATGGCAACGACATTGCCTGTGTCTACCTCCATGGCCACAGCATAACCTGTTGTAGCATTCGGATGCGTCTGACCCGAGAATGGGGTTGTGCGCAGCCATTCCAGCTGTTCCACGATGGCCTGTTCTGTTCGCATCTGAATCTCTTTATGAATCGTACTGTACACATTGTGGCCCTTCTCAGGCGCAACCAGTGCCGGCACCCCGTCAATCATGTTCTGCGGATTAATTGGAATGCTCATATATCCGCTTTTACCGCGCAGGGCATCCTGAAACATCATCTCCAGCCCATCCACACCGACCTGCTCGGTTTCCGTATACCTTAACCCCGGCTCCCGGTTACCATTCTTCTTGTCAATAGCACCGTATTTAGTCAAACTCTTCTGCCCTTTAAATTCCCTCAAGTAACCTACGGTCTGTACAGCCACCGTATCCTTGTCGTAATAGCGGACATTCTCCTCCACAATTTCGATCCCTGGAAACTGGTGTTTGTTCTCAATAAAAAACGCAACCTCTTTATCCGTCAGGTCCCCCTTGATCCGGCGAGGCTCATATCCATGCTGTTTATTGGATTCCAGATCAAGTGCCGAAATGACCTCTTCCATGGTCATGGCCTTCTCAGGATCCTGATCTCCATGCTCTTTAAAAGCCTTTACCACTTTTTCGGCAAACGCTTCAATCTCAGGACGATTCTTCGCTCCGATCTCTGAATCCTTGTTATAATTTTTAAGAAGCGTTACATAGAGTGCATTGGATGGCTTGGAGTAAGCAATCGGTGTACCTGCAGCATCCAGAATACTGCCACGAATCGGCGCAAGCGGAAAGTTTTTGGTCCGGCCGCCAGTTTCCTGCTCGGTTAATTCCGGACCTTCCACAAACTGCAAAATGGCTAACCGTACAATTATAATACTGAATATAAGAAATGTACTGAAAAAGAACACATTAATCCGCATATTGAACTGGTGCCCGGCGTCGACCTCTTCCTCTTTCCGCTTGTCCCGCTTGAAAAACTTCACTTCATTTCTCTCCTTTTGTTCACGTTCACGTACCCATATCTTATCATAACCATCTGCACGGTTCATCTCCATAGCCTGCAAGTCGCAGCAGATCATAGAACAGGCCGCTCAAGCGTATCTTTGAGCGGCCTGTTCTTCAAAACACTTCTTCTTTAATATGCGTTTCTGCAAAGCGAGGCGGATTGAACCAGTCTCCGCTCTGCGCCCAGGTCGGATCCAGCGGCACCCACTGGTCCTGTTCTGACAGATAAACCTCATTCCACGCATGAGGTCCATATCCTCCCTGGCCGTTGTAGCCTTGGCCCGTGACCACCCGAACTTCAAGATCCTGGGAGCGTGCCATCATGGCATACAAACGTGCGTAATCGATGCACACACCCCACCTTGTATCATACGTGTCCTGCGGCGTCTGCTCTTTCCAGATCCGCTGCTCCTCATACAGCTTTACTTTGTCATAATCATACGATATACGCGTCCCTACCCAATCATAGAGAAGGCGGGCTTTCTGCTCGTCCGTAGCTGCGTCCTTAACCACATGTGCAGCAGTTTCCTGAATACCTTGCGGAATCGCATGGTCGATGACCTCATATTTCTTCTGCATGATTCCGTTCAGTTCTTGCTGAACGGACTGTGTAAACACAGGCAGCTTTTCTTTCACGAACGTCCCGGACAGAGGTTCAATCACCACTTGCGCTCCTTGCCGGTAAACCGGAGATGCCTCTACATATCGGCTGAAGTCACTGCTAGGATTCAAGCTTACACAAATAAACAAGACGGCAATCACAAGAATTCCTCGTGCAGTCCCCAGCAGTACCCCGATTAAAGCTCCGGTGAGACGACTAGTCACTGAGGCAGGCCGTTCACGGCTGCCTGAAGCTCCGCCGCCCCTGCTGCCAATCGTCAATGCCGCCAGCAGACGCAGCAGCGATATGATGATACCGTAACAGATCATAAATATCACAGCAAAGCGCAGCAGCGGGAAGCTCGCCATGGAATGAATGGCCGTATACCAGATCTGTTCCCAGAAATTCAGCTCCCGGCCAGGCATCCGCTGTCCCAATACTTCCAGCCAGCCTGCTGCTTTCGGAGAAACCGACAAGGTAAACAGCACAGAAATAGCGAGGCCGATCAGACGCAGCAGCGTGTCACCCAGAAAAAAAGCCAGCCTGCCCGCAGAGCGGGATGCTCCCCGGTTCCAGCCCTGAATAAGGGACAGGACCGCGATGAGCAGCAGCAATATGGTTACCACGTTGCCTTCGCGCAGACTGTCACTCCACATCGCCAACATGTCATCCCTCCTGTCTATCCAGCCACTCAGCTGCCTGTTGTCGAATTGGTCCTGGCCTGTCCGATATAACTCTGAATCGTATCATTAATATCCCAAGTCCCTACCGGAACCCCCCGGAATGTTACTTTCACTTCCCCGGATCCGCTGCTCCCGTTAAGTTCCAGATTGGGAGCCTTGACCGTGTAGGTTCCGTCCCCGTTTGATGTATATTTAGCGTCCTGCGCTTCCTTCATCATTAAATTCATCACTTCAGATTTGACCGTATCCACCGTTTCATTCTTCACCGTACTCACTACATCATTGATTTGGTCCAGTGAAATACCGCTGTAAATGAGAAGTCCCCCTACAATGAGAACCACAAGCAGCCATTTGACCACGGTCTTGACCAGATTGACCACGATCAGCAAAACAATCAGGCCAATGGCTATAACCAGCCAATTTTGCTTCAGAAATTCTAACCATACTTGAGTATCCAACCATCTCACTCCTATCGGCACAACTAGGTATTCATACCTTCAGCCACTCATATTTAATTATACATGATTTCCTGCTCTGCTGTCAGCCAGACATCATGGGTTAAAAATCAGGAGGTATAAGCACGTCCCTTCCTACGTACAAGTAGTACATAACCTGTCTTCTTGCTGGTAGGAGGTGCTTTTTGTGAAAACTGCTTTATGGCTTTATATGTTCCTATTTCTGGCCTATTTTGATCTGCATGCACAGCATCCGGTCCTGACCCCCTTTGCTCTCTCCCTCGGTGCTGCTCCCGCTTTTATAGGATGGATGATGGGGATTTATGCCTTGACTCATATGCCGGGCAACCTCATTGCCGGAAGTATGATCGATAAGCATGGCAGCCGGCGCTATATTATTTTCAGCTTAAGTGCAGCTGGTCTCATTCTCTTGTTCCAGGCTCATGTCGAGATGCCCTGGCAGCTGATGCTGCTGCGGTCCATGAGTGGTTTTGTGCTTGCTTTTCTTTCTCCCGCCTGCCTTGCGCTATTGGCTTCCTTGTCTAAAGATCCGGTGACGCAGGGGAAGTATATGTCAGGCCATGGTGTCGTACATACGTTAGCCTCCGTACTGTCTCCCGCAGCGGGTGCCTTCATCGTAGCAAAAAGCGGGTTCTCGGGCACTTTTCAAAGTCTGGGATGGCTTCTCATTCTCACCGGGTTGATCGCTTATCTTACCGTCCCTAAAACATCAAGGCTTCCTAATAACACTAAAGAAGAAGCCTCAGCTCCTGCCGGAAAGCTTCCATTTAGCCTGCGTTTGTATATCGTTCCGTTTGCCATCGCATGCTGTCAGGGTATGCTGTTCTTTGAGATTTCGCTCCGGTCTGGCGGTCATGCCAGCATTTTATCCACCGGCATTTTGTTTTCCTCCATAAGTCTTGGTGCTTTAATCACGCTGAGCATGCTGTTTCTGAACCATTATTCACCTGGCAAAAGAACAGCGGCCTCCATTCTTGTCCTGGCCTTATGTTTTTACGCTCTTGCTGCGGCAAAACAGGTTCCGCTGATTGGAATCCTGTTCGTGATCGGCATGGCAAAAGGACTTCTGTTCCCCGCTTTGTCTTCATTGTTTATCGAATTGAGCGGAGGTGCATCATTTGGCAGGGTGTTCTCCTATCAATCCATTGCCATGTCTATTGGTTCCTTTGCGGGACCCGTAGCTGCCGGGCAGCTGCGGAGTGATATCTCCCCTTACTTTGCAGGATTTATTTTATTGATGATCGCCTTAATCCTGCTGCCCTTCAGAAAAATCAACAGCCCGATCGATTTGTCAGCCAGAGCACATTTGTAACAGGCTGTCCAGTTGGCCCAATATGAACCTTCTAGGCGGTTACACAATCCATTTGGGTATTCTGACATAGGATACAGTGTGGCAGATGACCACCGAGCAATAATCACATCCCCGAAGGAGTGAATTTCAATATGAGTCATGTTCATAAGCCTTGTTATCCTGCAGTTGGCGGAATCGGAACCTCTGTTGGCATGATCCTTGTGCTTTATATCCTGCTGGTTATCATACTGAGCTGCTTTTACTAATATAAACTTTGCACTCCAAGGGTGCCTGATTCCGCAGAAGCGGATGAAGGCATCTTTTTTGCATGATATACACCGATAAAGTTAAACTATACATAATGATCTCATTTCCCGGGGAATGGTGACGGTTCAGAGCAGAATATGACGGGAGGTGCCTATATTTCCATGTATATCATCGTCGAAGGAAAAAATGATCGCAGCCGGCTTCGCCGTTTGCTTACACCAGACATCAGCATCCTGTGCACATTTGGCACTCTGAACTCCGTTAAACTGGAGTCTCTGCGCAAACAAGTTAAGAATGAGGAAGTATATTTGTTTATGGACAACGACAACTCCGGCAAAAAAATCCGCGGCATTCTTCGAGATGCCTTTCCGGATGCCATCCATATTTATACCCGCAGGGGATATGCAGGCGTGGAAGGCACGCCGGATGAATATCTGATTGCACAGCTGGAAAAGGCTGGTTTGGAGGAATTCATTATTTACCCTCCGCTGCTTCCGGAATTATAAAAAAAAGCGTCTGATTCCCTAATATATACGGAACCGGACGCTTTGTTCATTTATTCTTTGATCAAACCTTGGATGTCTTTTACTACATCCGCCACCACAACATTGCTCGGATCACTCGCATCATACATTTTGCGAATATTGTTTTCACGGTCGACCAGTGCGATCCGGTTGCCATGCGTATAGTTCTCCGCACTATTTCCAATCAGAGGGATTTTGAACGAACCCTGCATGAGCTGGCGGGTTTCTTCCTGATCCCCTCTTAAGAAATACCATCCACTGTAATCCGCAAAAAACTTGTCACCGAATGCTTTGATTTTTTCACGCGTATCGGTTTCAGGGTCGAAGGAAAATGAGACGATAGCCGCTTCTTCTCCGAAAACGCCTTCTTCTTTCTTCAGCTCATTCTGTACTTGTGACAACACCATCGTCGTCGGCGGACATACGTCCGGACAGCTCGTGAAGTAGAAGTACATCAATCTTACCTTCCCCGCTGTATCATCTCTGGATACCGTGCTTCCATCTACATTTTCCATCCTGAAATCGGCAACTTGTCCCACGACCGGCAGCTTGCTTTTCCCAAGCCCCAGCACGTTCGCAACTAAAAATCCGGCTGCAATCAGACAAACGGCAATCAGCAGCCACGACCATTTGTACTTTTTCATGATATTCATGTTACGGTCTCCCCTTTAAGACTAGGTCTTCCACTTTGTAATCAAGCTTATCATATGATGGCGGATTATGGCTCCATAAAACAAGAGCTTTCGGTTCAAGTGGTATGACAATTCAGTGACACTTTACGAGCAAGCATTTTACCTTGACGGGAAGCCTGCATTACGGCACAATTTGTCTAGGAAATGAGAGGTTATCATATAGGCAGCAAAAAGCCCGAAGCATAGCTTCGGGCCAGGGAACTGCTCGTATAAATGATCCTTACAGGCTGCTGCGTCCAGAGCCGGACAGAGATTGTTCAGCCATTTGTACCAGACGTTTTGTGATATATCCTCCCAAAGAGCCATTCTCACGAGAAGTGTAGTGACCCATGTAGCCGTCTTGCGGGATGGTTACGCCCAGCTCTTGAGCCGCCTCCATTTTGAGCTGCTGCAGGGCTGCGTTTGCTTGTGGAACAACCAGATTATTACTGCGGGATCCTCTTTGTGCCATGTTGTTCATTCTCCCTTCAATCAATGTCTGTGTCTGTGCAAGCTTGCAAGCTTATTATGGCTCGTTCTCTCACTGTTATACCGATAAATAAAAAAAATAATTTCAGGGAGGTCATACAATATGGGAAAGGGCTTATCGCTCTGGTTTGCTGTCTCCTCCATCATTTTGCTTAGTGCAGCTTCTATTATGATCAGCCAGAATATATGGATCGCTGCAGCGCTGGGTGTTCTCACACTGCTGAATATCGGCTGGGGCTTTATTGTGAAGGCCAAACATGGACGCTCAGACAGTTAATTTTGAAATGACAGGCATTTTTTTTACGAGTCCTTTATAAATCTGGTATGATGGGTTTAGTTATCTTCAGAAACAATGTGGTAAAGGAGCATCGATATGAATCAGGTGACTAAGGGTCAGTGGAATGGTTATGATACTTACATTCTTAACAGCGGCATATTAGAAGTAACCCTCCTGCCCCGTCTCGGCAACAACGTGATTGCGGTTCATGACCTGCAGGAACAGCGGCAGGTTTTGCGCAGACCCGATGAAAGCGAGCTGGCATTTTATTTACAAAAGCCTTACCACTTCGGCATGCCTATGCTTATACCTCCAGGAAGAATCTCCAAGGGACGTTTTGATTACGCCGGCATGACCTATCAGTTTGATCAGAATACTGCTCATGATAACCATATCCACGGCCTGCACCGTACACAAGCATGGTGTGTTAGCGATATTGAAGAAGATGAAGAAGGATGCTCCGTAACTACCGAGTTCCAAACTGCAGATGATCCCAAGTGGATACAGCAGTTTCCTGAACCTTTAAAACTCCAGATGGTATTTAACCTGAAGGGAAGCACCCTTCAACAGCGTTTGAGAGTCAGCAATCTCGGAAACCGGCCCGTCCCCTTTGGAATGGGATATCATACTTGGTTTCTACTTGATGGACAGCCGCACAGATGGAATCTCCAGCTTCCTGTCGAAGGGATTTATGTCTTGAATGAAGAGCTTATCCCTACAGGAGAACGCGTTTCTCTTCGGGAACTTGAGTCACTGAATACCGGATTTAATCTTCAAGGCTCTGATCTGGATACTATTTTCAAAATTCCTGCAGATCAGCCAGCCGAAGCTGTCCTCTCCCGGGATGACGGTTACACCATACGCTATACTGGGGATCAGGCCTTGTTTAAACATTGGGTTTTATACACCAAAGGTGCAGCTGAGGAATTTCTGTGCATCGAACCTTATACCTGGCTTCCCAATGCGCCTAACCTCAACCTGCCACAGGAAGAGACCGGTTTGATTCAACTTCTTCCCGGATCATCCGTTGAATTGCTGACCCAGTTGGAAATTCAGCATCCAGGCTGAGCATTCATCACATGTTATTTCATAGTAGAGGCTGTTTCAATGATCACGGACCCATTGAAACAGCCTTTTTTTGTGCTGCAAGGAATAACGGTGAAAATTACCAGGAATGAAGTCTGATCTTCGCGAATGAGATGCTCTTCTTTCAACCATAATATCTTCATACAACGACGAAGGAGGTGACAAACATGGGTATGGGTCAACAACAAGGCCGCAGCAGAAGCTCGAACAACCTGGTTGTTCCACAAGCTAATGCAGCGCTTCAACAACTGAAATACGAAGCCGCACAAGAACTGGGCGTTACAATTCCACAAGACGGTTACATGGGTCAGTACACATCCCGCGAAACAGGTTCTTTGGGAGGCTATATTACAAAACGTCTGGTACAAATGGCTGAGCAGCAATTATCGGGTCGTTCTAACCTGTAATTGATTCTCTTCCCTCCAGATCAAAAGAAAGAGGCGGTCTTCTCCCCAAAGATCGCCTCTTTCGGTATGTACAAAAAAAAATGAGATCAGGATTCGGAAGCTGCATCGGAAACAGCCGATCGGGTATAACGGATCATCATATTAGCCATGTTGTAATTGGATTCCAATACAGCATCAACCAGGATCGTTCCCTGCCTGACTGCAAACTCATAACTGATTTCACCATGGGTCCAGCGGCGTTTATGCTTGAGGCTTTCCAGTGCCATACTGCGAAATGAAGTCTGCTGTACTTTTGTCAATCCATCCTCTGCTGGCGCTATCATCCCGTTGCGCCCTGCCAACGGATTATGGCGGATACCAAATTTCCCGATGACGTTATTGCGTATTTGCACAAATACCGTGCCGGAATTCAGGCCTGACAGTTCTTCCTCCAGCTCCTTAAATACCAGATCCAGCTGACGTGCCAATGAAAGCTGCTCTAATTTAATCATTTCAACCCCCCTCCCCTTTCAAATCCTAACCCTATATAGGGCTTGTGACTCATTATAGGACAAGAAGCCGCTTACATCAACATATTACAACATAATTGGGTATTAATCCCTAAATTTGCATATCAAAACAAATCAATATATGCCTAATTTCGTCAACTTTCATCTTTTTGCGACAATAAAAGAAGCCCTCTACGTAAAAGGACTTCATTCACTCTAGTCGTTATGAATCTGTTATTTTTAAACCAAATGATCCGTCATCTCCAAAAACTGCCCGATATCATCTGCACAGAACTCGGCAGCCTTTTGCCAGAAATCAGGCTGGGTCAGATCCACTCCAAGATGTTTCTGCGCCAAATCTTCGACCGTTAAAATGCCAGTATCCTGAAGCAGCGCCTCATATTTAGCAGCAAAGGATGCCCCCTCATTCAGGGCCATGACATACAAGCCTGTGCTGAACATATAGCCAAAGGTATATGGGAAATTATAAAACGGCACTCCGGTTATATAGAAATGCAGCTTGGATGCCCAGAAATGCGGATGATACTCTGTCAGGGAATCCAGGTACGCTTCTTTTTGTGCATTCTCCATCAGCTCGCTGATCTCGCCGGCGGTTAATATCCCCTGCTTGCGCTGCTCATAAAAGCGTGTCTCAAACAGAAACCGTGCATGGATATTCATAAAGAAAGCCACACTTCGATTGATCTTTTCTTCCAGCAGGGCCAGGCGCTCCTCCTCATTTTGAGCACCTTTTACGAGCGCATCAGAGACGATCATTTCAGCAAAGGTCGATGCCGTTTCCGCAACATTCATCGCATAACTCTGATTCAGAACCGGAAGCTCCCGCATCAGATATTGGTGATAAGCATGGCCCAGCTCATGGGCCAGAGTCGATACATTGGATGCTGTACCACTATAGGTCATGAAGATTCGCGTCTGGTTGCTGTATTTCAGAGATGTGCAGAAGCCGCCAGGACGTTTACCCGCACGATCCTCAGCTTCGATCCAGTTCTTATCAAAAGCCATCTGGGCGAAGTCAGCCATCTTGGGACTGAATGTCCGGAATTGATTCACGATGGTTTTAGCTGCATCATCATAGCTGATTTTCGCTTCGGACTTCTGCAGCGGGGCATCCACATCTTCCCACGAGAGCTGCTCCAGGCCGAGCAGCTTTGCCTTGCGGTTCAAAAACTCAACTAGCACAGGCTTCGTATCCTGAACGACAGACCACATGGCATCCAGCGTCTCCTGGCGCATCCGGTTAACGGCCAGCGGCTCTTTCAGCACTTGATCCCAGCCGCGGCCTTCGTACAGCTTGAGTCGGAAACCGGACAGATGGTTTAATGTATCTGCACAATAGTCTTCCGAAGAGGTCCAGGCCTCCTCCCATTTGTGGAACATCTCTTTGCGGACATCCTTGTCAGGATGGCTGAGCTTGTTGGCAGCCTGCCCTGCAGACAGCATCCGGGTCTCACCGTTTTCTTCAAATGGAATATGGATCTTGCTGACAATGGTGTTGTAAAAATCACCCCATCCGTGATACCCGTCGATGGAGAGGGACAGAGCCAGACCTTCCAGTTCGGGACTCATCTTCTCCTTGGCGAGATTGCGGCTTTCATTCAGCGTAAAGGCAAGCGGTGCCACTGTCTCGCTCGAAATCCAGGATTCCCAGACAGCATCATCCATCCCACGCAGCAGAGTATTAAACTGTACCGAAACACTTTGGAAACGGGCGAGAATACCTGTAATTCTACCGGACAGCTGATTAGCTTTTGTATCTTTTTGATTCTGTGCCGTCAGACAGCTTATAAATGCACGGGCTTCACTGCCTTTGGCATAACACTGCTCCAGCTTGACGAGAATATGTTCCAGCTGTGCCGTTTCTTCCAGGTTCTGAGGGAGCTTAACCGAGTTCACCATGTCAGACAGCTGAACAATCTCCTGTTCCAGCTGGCTAAGAAATTCCTGAAATGCTGGCGAGGAAGAGCCTCCGGGGAATATCGTTTCCAGGTCCCACGTTTGTCGAAGTGGTGTATTCATTGTTTAAAACCTCTTTTCGTATCAGAAATTTGGGCGTTATTTTCATTTGTGACTTTGGACAGAACAGTGTATAACTATGTAAAAGAATCTTTTACACTTATATTTTACACATAGAAAGGAAGGCTCATATGAGACCATTACAAATATCACCGGAAACGGCGCTAATATTATCTAAAAAACTGAATGTACCCTTAGAAAACCTGATGCACATGCCTCAGCATATATTAATGCAAAAAATTGCAGAACTCTCCAATTCCGAGGAAACAGCTTCCCCTGAGAACAGCGCCGGCAAGTCACCGGAGAAGGAATCATGATTCCTTTTGCCAAGGCCTGGCCCTATGATGTGGTTTCGGGAGACGTTTACGTACAAAGCTGTCCGTTCTGCGGCTGTGACAATGTGCTGCTCCCTATGAAACCCAAAGAGCTGGTCAGTGTAAGAGAAGGAAAAAAAAAGCTGCTCGTTTTCCCTTGCTGCCATAACCGAGTCACTGTGCTGGACAGCGATGCGGATTATATCCTGACAGACCAGAAGCTTCGATAACAGCCCTGTGATTGGTTCTAAGGAGCAGCATGACCGTCCGAAGACGTGGACAGCTTCTCAGCTTCCATCTGTTCCCTGAGAAGCGCCCACTGCTCTCTTGAGGCCCGAATCATCGCGGAGTCCATAATCTTTTTATCCTGTACAACTCTGGAAAACCACTGAACCGCCTCCGAATACCGGCCGACACGGCGGTTTATCTCGCCGATCAGGTACAGCAGACGTGCATCACTGCCTGTGGTGCCCTCCAGCTCATAGCAGCGAACATAAGCATCCAGACTATAAGTGAGGAAACGCTGTTCCTGTTCCTGATTACCCTGATAACGGTAGAGCCAGGCAATATGATGAAGCAAACTTGCGAGAATGCGGTCCTTCTCGCCGGTTGACTGAGCACATAAGAGCGCGAGTTTATAGGTTTCCAAAGCATCTTCAAGACTGCGCTGGCCGCCAAAGTCACGTTCAATCCACCGGTTTCCGATTTGTTTAACGAACGCCGATTTCTGGACTTCGGTCAAGCTCGCGGCTGAATTTTCAGTGGAGGCGAAGCCGCATTCGGGGCAGACACGGACCACATAATAATCAGGATTCTCATTCTTATAATACCCGCAGAAATCGGTATCGCTGAGAATCGCCTTTTTAAAGCTGGGGCGAACACGTGAAGTTTCAAAGCTGTGTTCGCAGTTGATGCAGGTTACATTGATCTTATACAGCGGTTCCATGGTCATACTCATGACTTTTCTTATCCCCTATGCGGTTGACGTTAATAGCTGTTAACAAAGTGCCGGGCAGGTCCCGTTAATCGATCCAGGACAAAAGTTCTAAGCGGTTCATCGACTCTGATATCGGTCAGTGCTTCAGCCATACAGCCAAGCCAAGCATCTGCATGAAGGTCAGTAATGGTAAACTTCATGTGCCTGGCCCGCATCATTGGGTGTCCATAGGCTTCCGAGAATAAGGCCGGTCCTCCAAAGAACTGGCTCAAAAACATATATTGCTTCTCCATGACCGGCTCGATATTTTCTGGAAATAACGGAGCCAGGACATCATTTTGCTGAACTCTAGGGTAAAAAGCCTCAACTAATGCACGAATACCTTCCGCGCCTCCAAGCTGATCATAAATGCTGAGACTGGGATTCATCTGGTGTCATCTCCTATCTGTGATGAATGATTACACTTGCGTCTCTCCATTATATCAGACCAGGACAAAAGGTCTATCACACGAGCGTTTCGTGGAGTGCTGTTGTAAAAAAATCCGCAGCAGGTACAAAAAAGGGTGCTAAACCTGAGTTTAGCACCCTTACCCCTATCAGTAACTTCTCCAGTCCTCTTCTCCCTGACGAACGAGAGATGCACGTATAACATAAACGAAGGCACATACCAGCAAACCCGTCACAATACTCATGATCATCACTCCATCCCGTTCCATATTACAAAGATGTGCTTTGATGTTTTTTATTATAGCACAATGTTCGTGAAAATAAAGTACTTTTGTAACCGCTTTCTAGGACTTTTTGTACTGTTTGTCCTATTCGCCGCATACAGTGGAGCAGAATGCCAAGAAGAATTACGGAGCAATTCTGTCCTTTTCAGGAGGCGAACCCAATCCACATGAAGAAGCTGTATTTATCTTTAATGGTTTTCATGATGATGTCCCTCGTAGTCCTCATGGGAATATATCCAGAGCCTGCTCTGACAGCCGCTGTTCGCGGCCTGTCCATTTGGTGGGACGTACTTTTCCCTTCATTATTCCCCTTCTTTGTCATATCTGAAGTACTGCTTGGTTTCGGAGTAGTCCATCTAGTCGGCACACTGCTGGATCCGTTTATGAAACCCTTATTCCGCATTCCCGGCAGCGGAGGATTTGCAGCGGCAATGGGGTATGTTTCAGGCTATCCTGTGGGTGCCAAGCTTACGGCCAAGCTGTGGGAGCAAAAAATGATCACCCGTGAAGAAGGAGAACGGCTGGTCGCCTTTACGACATCGTCTGATCCTATATTTCTGATCAGTGCCGTATCCGTCGGTTTTTTTCATAATCCCCGTGTCGGTCTTGTATTGGCACTGGCTCATTATGGCAGCGGCCTTGTGATCGGCCTGCTCATGCGTTTTCATGGCGCCAAGGCTCCAGCTTCCCTCCCTAACAGCCCTGTACTACTGCAAGGAAACCGGCTCAAAACTGCACTTCATGCCATGCATCAGGCCAGAGTGGAGCACGGCAGGCCATTTGGCATACTCTTGACTCAGGCGATCCAATCCTCTCTCCAGCTTATTATTGTCGTTGGAGGGCTTGTTGTATTCTTTTCCGTATTTCTGGAATTGTGGACCCAAGCCGGTGTGCTCTCCTTGTTAAATCAGACATTAGGCCTCCTGCTCCATCTTTTCGGAATTCCCGAACAGCTGTCTTCTGCACTGATGGGCGGTTTTTTCGAAGTCACCCTTGGAGCAAAATATGCCGGTGGCGCGGGAGAAACGATACCGCTGCTCTACAAAGCAGCGTCTGCTGCATTTATTCTGTCCTGGGGCGGACTTTCCGTACATGCGCAGGTCGCCAGCATACTGCACTCGACCAACCTGCGTTATCTGCCTTTTATGGCGGCCCGCTTTGTTCATGGGATCCTCGCAGCAGTGGTTGTACTAGTGATTTGGGAGCCGTTGATGGCTAGGTCAGGCGCGGCTTTCATGCTTCCGGCTGTTTCTTACGGTATGCTGGACGGTTATACCCATATCATGACCCTGTTTTGTATTTCGGCCGGAATGGCCCTGGGCGTGATGGTTCTGATCGAAGCCGTCTTTCTCATAGGGCGCAAATTCCGTGAATTCACAAGGTGAAACATTGTGTTCTGTCCCATTATTGATTATCATCGTTATATAATCTTACAAAAGGAGCTTATCGACTTGAGATACTATGTTCTGGACCGCGGCGATCCATTGTCCGTCGAATTAAGTCAACAATTTCATAAGCTGGCGGAACAGCGGGGCTTCAAACTGGATGCGGAATCACCGGAGATCGTAGTTTCCATAGGCGGGGATGGTACAATGCTTCATGCATTTCATACCTTCATCGACCGTATTCCCGATTTGGCCTTTGTTGGGGTTCATACGGGCCATCTCGGATTTTATGCCGACTGGAAAGCAGATGAAATTCCGAAGCTGGTCGATATGATGTGCGGCGAAGGTGATCCCAAAGCTATGAAACCCCGTATCGTGAAGTACCCTCTCGTTCAGCTCGAGATTCATAAAAAATCCGGTTCGGCCTCTTATATTGCCTTAAACGAATTTACACTTAAAGGTGTCGACGGTACCGTTGTTGCCCAAATTGATATTAATGATGTTACCTTTGAAATGTTCCGGGGAGATGGGATCTGCATATCTACACCATCCGGCAGTACAGCCTATAATAAAAGCGTAGGCGGCGCTATGGTGCATCCCTCCATTGATGCCCTTCAAATCGCTGAGATTGCTTCCATTAATAACCGGATTTTCCGTACACTCGGTTCGCCTCTGCTTCTGCCAAAGCATCATCACTGCGATATTTTCTCGCGGAAGGACCAGCGCCTTCTCCTGACGGTCGATCACAATAATATTGCAATTGATGATCTGATCTCCGTCCGCTGCCAGGTTGCCGAACAGCAGGTCAGCTTTGCACGTTATCGTCCATTTCCGTTCTGGAATCGGGTACGTGATGCTTTTCTTGGGTAATAGACAATACTTGATTAAATGCCAAAAAAAACAGCAGCCGCGGATTCGCGGCTGCTGTTTTTATGATTAGGTTCCATCATTCTGAGAGCGCTGTTTGGCTGCCGGCCTGGACTCCCGGCGCTCCCGGTTCTCCCGGGACTTGGAGTCCTTCCATTTAGAAGGCTTCCCGGATTTATGTTCCCTGGGTTCCCGGTTCTCCCTGGAATCCCGTTTATTCCGGGGTTCAGCGGAGTTTCGGTCATAGCTGCCCTGATGATTTTTAACAGAAGGTTTGATTTCTTCTTCTGCTGTGTCACTGCCTGATTCTCCATCTGACTCAGACTGAGCCATCTCTTCTTCCTTACTTGCAGCCTGTGCGGCTTCGAGGAGCTCCTGCGCTTCTTTGAGCTCCTTGAGTTCATTCGGATCCTTGATCTCCTTGCTCTTGTAAAGAACAAAATAGGCACATCCAAAGTTGCAGTACTCATTGATGTAGTCGGATAACGTAGAGAAACTGGAGTCTCTGCTGGCTTTGGGATGGTTATCCTTGTAGAACCCTTTTAACCGGAGCTGGTTATAGCCCCAGTCTCCGACAATATAATCATATCGCTCCAGCACCTCACTATAACGGTCGCGAAACACTTCCATATTCCAGCCATTCTTGTAATCTACAACAACTTCATAGCTTTTATTGCCTATAACGATCAAGCAAGTTCCCCCTGCCTTTCCCGGCTAAGACCGTACAATTTCTTCCTTCCGGCGTTCAGCGGACTGGACCTGCTCATGCGCGTGATACGAACTGCGTACAAGCGGACCTGATTCCACATGACTGAACCCGCGGCTCAGCCCCTCTTCCTTCAGCTTCGCGAATTCTTCAGGGGTATAGTATTTCTCAACATTCAAATGCTTTGGAGACGGCTGAAGATACTGTCCGATCGTCATGATGTCACAGTCGACAGCACGGAGATCATCCATCGTCTTCAAAATCTCATCCCATTCCTCGCCCACACCCAGCATAATGCTGGACTTGGTAGGAATGTTAGGCTGCATGTCCTTCGCATTGCGCAGCAGACCAAGGGAACGCTCGTATTTTGCCTTTGCACGAACCCGGTCAGAAAGCCGTTCCACAGTTTCAATATTGTGGTTTAAAATATCCGGCTTTACATCCATCACCATCTGGAGGGCTTCGGTATTTCCCATAAAGTCAGGGATCAGCACTTCGACACTGCATAGGGGAAGACGTCTGCGGACTGCTTTGACGGTTTCTGCGAATATGTACGCTCCGCCATCCTTCAGATCATCCCGTGCAACACTTGTAATAACACAGTGCTGCAGGTTCATCTGCTCCGCGGCCTCTGCCACGCGTTCCGGCTCCTGCATATCCAATTCTGTCGGCAGTCCTGTATTCACAGCACAGAATCGGCAGGCCCGTGTACAGATGTCTCCCAGAATCATAAAGGTTGCGGTTCGATTTGCCCAACATTCATAGATATTCGGGCAGCGTGCTTCCTCACATACTGTATGAAGAGTTTTAGAGCGCATCATATTTTTGATCTCTTTATAATTATCGCCCGTCGTGAGCTTAATCTTGATCCAATCCGGCTTCGGGTTCGGTTTGCTGTCTCTAGTTTTGGTCAAGAAAGAAACCTTCTTTCGTTTAGAAGTTAGGTAGTCCAAGGACTGTCCCATATTATATCATGAAAAGCCTTTGATTACCTATCCTTGTCGTTATGGAATTGATCTTTCCTCGGCATGGATAAAAACAGCACGCGTGAAACACCCTACAGGAAGGCATTCATGCGTCAATCGAGATTCAAGCTGCAACTCAGGAGGGCAGGAATATGAACAAACTAACACGCCAAAAAAACAGGCAGTGGGTCAGGCGGATTGCCGCTTTGATGGTGATCCCATCTGCCGCATGTTGTTTCTGGCAGGGCGGTACTGCTGCTGCACATGCAGATCACGCGCCTTCTCCCGTGGCAGCCTTTGCTCCCGAAAAGAAGGACAGCGACGTCTTTACAATGAGAAAACAGCTGTATGAACGCATTTCCGCCGTGACTCAGATCCCTTGGTACCGCTTGGCGGCCATCGATCAATATGAGCGTACGTTAACCCGGGTTCATCCCAAAGACAGAAAACATCCCGAACGGGCCATCGGAATTTTTGTACCTTTGACCGCTTGGGCTGGACCGCTTAACCCTGATCCTGAAGATACGTATCCTGTCACCATTGAGCTGTATTCGGGAATGGGCCTGGATGGGGACGGGGACGGGAAAGCGGAATCCAACAACAATATCGATCTGCTGTACAGTGTGGCCTCTAAATTGAGTGCATACGGACACCGTGAGGACAATTTTGCAGACGGTTTGTGGGCTTATTATCAGAATGGACGGGCTGTTCAGCGTATTCTTCAGTATGGGAAGCTGTATGAAACCCATGGACGCCTGGATTTATTTGATCACGCCTTTCCGCTTCCTGTCAAAAGCGATTTCTCATACCGCAGCACGTATGGTCTGGGGCGAAGCTGGGGTGGGCGCCGTATCCACGAAGGGACCGATCTGTTTGCCAGATACGGTGTCCCGGTACGAAGCACCTGCCACGGTGTTGTAGAACTTAAAGGCTGGAACCGGTTTGGGGGATGGCGGATCGGCATTCGCGATCTGAACAACCATTATCACTATTATGCGCATCTGCAGGGATTTGAAAAAGGGATCAATGCCGGTGATATTGTCACGCCCGGTCAAACCATTGGCTGGGTCGGCAGTTCAGGTTATGGAAAACCCGGCACCTCCGGCAAATTCCCTCCTCATCTGCATTACGGAATTTATCGGGATACCGGATTATCCGAATGGTCTTTTGATCCTTATCCGCTGCTGAAACAGTGGGAAATACAGGAGCGCCAATCGCTTCGAAAGAACAAACAAACGCACCGTTGAGAACGGTGCGTTTGCGTTTTGTTAAGGCTGGCTCTTTTTCTGATCAAGATCCATGGTCTGCTTCTTTCTGGGATGGACTCGTTGTTTCTGGCGAACTCCCGCCGAGTTCGTCTTTAGCTGGAGATTCCACACCCGGATTCACGGGAACCGTCGTTTGGGGTCCAGGAACGGATTGCAGTTTCTCTCCATGATTGGGTGCAGGTGAAGGTATAGCGATGCTCGGTGCAGCAGAACGATTCTCGCCGACAGGCCGGCCCTGATTATCATAATAATACATAGGAACATCACCAACAACCAAAAGGTATGATATGGGAATGTCGGTCTCCACTACCTGCGGCTCCATATCAAAAGGGACGACGACGGCTACTTCGGTCACAATATGAACAAAGACTTCTACCAGGATCATATTAATTCCAGCTTCCTGCTGCCTCGTATCCAGCTGAACTTTTACCGCGCCCTGCGGTTCTATTTTCACAGGAATTTTCGGTCCAAACGAAGCCACGATCGGACTTTTCAGTACCTGTCCCAAAGGAATATGTTCCTTCCGGTTATGAATGGATTCCAGCGTTTCCTGAACGAGCTGGGTCGTAAATGAGGTGATCCTAAGATGCTCTGCATAATTAAGCATAAACCCTGTTACTTTTCCGGCACTGTCTGTCTGCCAGTTCACCAGATTATCGAAGGTCTTCCCTTCAGAAACCTGGCTTGTAATCGCTTTGTTAATCGCTTCCGTAGCAATCTGCTTCACCCGAATTTGAGCCAGATGCATGATGGGGGGCTTCAGATTCCGCTCGACGTATAAAAAAAGTTGAAATATGGCAAACAGCAGCACAAAAACAGCAAACAGCCACCACTTTTTCCGGCTCTTCGGTCTTGTCTCATGCTGTCTTGACGGTCTCCATGCAGAAACACCAGGTCTCATCATGCGAACCGGCTTTCGGTAGACTCGCTTCATTCGGCCTTTAGGCCAAGACGGCCAGGACGGCAGTGACAAACGGCGGCTTCCCCATCTTTTTCTACGAAACATAGGCGTCCCCCTCCCGGTATCGGAGGCATCACAGCTTGTGCATTCATGCCTTTCCTTTACAAGAACATATGCGGACAACATGTAAAAAAGAAGACCCGCGTGTCGGTTATCTTAGGACACTGCCAGCATTCACAACAAAAAGACCGAGACCACAACATCGTGGTTTCGGTCCTTTACATAAGGATGGGCTATTATCATCTGTAGAAGGTCATGCCCGTTTTTTTCTCAAGATCTGAATACCGCTGTCCATGAGCAATTTGAGAAGCTGCCTCTTCCCGATCGGTTGATTTACCGGCCGTTTTCCTGCGCCTATTCTTTTGAGCTGGGATGAATACCATACATTCTCCAAAAGACCCAGCTTCTGATCAAGACTTTTCGATCCGGTTGTGACCTTGGGGACTTCCATCGATTCATAATGCCCATGTTGAATCTGAACAGGCAGCTCCGGCATAACCGCAAGCGGTCTGGCAATACCGATCATATCGCTTTCTCCGTCGATAATCGCCCCATTCATGGCACGGACCGAGCGAAATCCGCCTGTAACGACCACCGGACAAGCTACGACGGACTTGACTTTAGCAGCAAAAATCAGAAAATACGCTTCCCGTTCCCGTGTGCTCTCCCGGACTTCACTTCCGGTCATTGCCGGCTTTTCATAGCTGCCGCCGGATATTTCAATCAGGTCAATCCCTAAATCGGACAGTGTGCGAATCACTTCCAGGGACTCTTCTTCTGTAAATCCGCCTCGCTGGAAGTCTGCAGAATTCAGCTTGATGCTCACCGCATATTCCGGTCCGACCTCATGGCGAATAGCCTTGTAAATTTCGGTCACAAAGCGCATCCGATGCTCCAGGCTGCCGCCCCATGCATCATCTCTGCGGTTATGATGAGGAGAGAGAAACTGACTTACGAGATAGCCGTGTGCGCCGTGGATCTGTACCCCGCTGAATCCGGCCTGTTTGCAGATCAATGCCGAACGTGCAAAACCTTGAATCAGCTCGCGGATCTCATCTTTCGTAAGTGCTCTGGGCGCTGCAAAATAGCGGCTTAAACTGCCGCCGAGCGGGATGGCACTCGGAGCAACAGGCTCTTTGGAGAGGAACTTGGGTGATTGCTTGCCTGGATGGTTCAGCTGTACCCAAAGATGTGCACCCGTGCCTGTGACACTTTGAGCCCACGCCTTCAGCTTGTCCATATGCCGGTTATCTTCCACCACCACATTACTCGGCTCGCCTAAGGCAAGGTGGTCTATCATGACATTTCCCGTCACAAGCAGCCCGGTCCCTCCTTCACCCCACACCTTATACAGGTGGATCAATTCCTGTGTCGGACCATAGGAATCATCCCCCATCCCTTCGCTCATGGCAGATTTGAAAAAGCGGTTTTTGATCACTACACCGCAAGGCAGCTTCAGAGGCTGAAACAGAGCCTCATACCGTTCGTCATTCACACTACAATCCTCCTTGGGAGCGCTGCGAATATTCCCGCTGTCTCAACGCTTCAAACAAAAGAATCGTTGCTGCCATCGCCGCATTAAGCGATTCTGCCCGTCCGGGCATCGGAATGATCACCGCATCATTCACCATGGCTGTGACCTCCGGAGATACTCCGCGGCCTTCACTGCCAATCACAATCCAGCAAGAGCCGGTGTAATCGTAATGAAAGGCTGCTGCCTTTCCTTCCAGCGAAGTGGTGACCAGCCTCGCCCCTCTTTCTTTGGCTTGCGGAAGCAGTTCTTCCAGATCCCCTTCAATCACGGGCAGATGAAACAAAGATCCCATGGTCGAGCGGACCGTCTTGGGATTATATAAATCTGCACAGCCTTTCCCCAGGACCACACCGGCTGCGCCGGATGCATCCGCGCTCCGGATGATGGTGCCTACATTGCCGGGATCCTGCACTCCATCCAGCACGATGACAGGACGCCCGGCATTTTGCAGCAATTTGTCCCATGGACCTTGTTCTTTGCGTACAATGCCAAGAACCGGCTGAGGTGTGGAGGCATCGCTGATTTTCGCGATAATTGCCTCTGTTACGCCAATCCACTCCACTTTTCGGCCGAGGTCCGGCAGATTCCGGAGTTCAGCAGGAATGCCTTGATCCCGGTCATATGCAACAACCTCTACATCCGCGCCGGCAAGAAGCGCCTCCTGAACGAGATGAATACCCTCAACCAGATATTTACTCTGCTTCTCCCTATGCTTCTTCTCCTGCAGTTGAACCCAGGACTTGACCCGGGCATTTTGCAGCGATAAAATCTCCACAACATCACCTGCTTTTTTCATTCATACATAATAAGTGCTGTAACAACAATATTATTTCGGATAAGCAAGCTCCAGCTTCGTTAAATCGTTTTTCTGCCCCACAATGACCAGAACATCGCCTGCTCTCAGTCGATCTTCCGGATGGGGTGAAATGTTCATCGATCCGTTCGTTCGAATTCCCATAACGTTACATCCAAATCGTGCCCGGATATCCAGCTCCTTCAGGTTCATTCCGATCATCTCGGAAGAAGCTTTCATTTCCATGATGCTGTAATCATCCGAAACCTCAATATATTCAAGAATATTGGGTGATACGAGGTGATGTGCGACTCGAAGCCCCATATCCCGCTCAGGGAAGATCACTTTATCCGCACCAATCTTGCCAAGAACCTTGCCGTGAAGTTCATTTTTTGCCTTCACAATAATGACTGGCACGCCTAAATCTTTGAGAATCAGTGTCGTCAGAATGCTCGACTGGATATCCTCTCCAATAGCTACAACTACGACATCGAAGTTTCGGATGCCCAGCGCACGAAGTGCTTCTTCATCTGTGGAATCCGACGATACGGCATGTGTCACCAAACCCGCGATCTCCTGGATGCGCTGTTCGCTTGCATCCACGGCCAATACATCAAAGCCCATGCCGCTGAGCTCTTTAGCCACACTCGTACCGAAACGTCCCATGCCGATCACGGCATATTGTTTTTTTGCCATATTCTTTCCCCCCGGACGCAAGTATATGCTGTTAAGCCAGTATAGCATAGCACAGGATATTCTTGAATTTATCACTCTTGGTGCGGGCACATTAATGGAGACCCCAAATAACAAGGAGGAACATTTCGATGTCCATATTGTTAGATCTAAGGCAGGCCGTCATTCATAAGGTCCATGAACAGGATGAACAACAGCTGCGCTCCATGATCGAGGGTTCCGTTGACGGTCCGGAAGCCGCTCTTCCGGGCCTTGGCGTCATGTTTGAGATGATGTGGAAGGATATGAATGCGTCCGCCCAGACTGATCTAATCTCTTCCCTTCATGACCACCTCAAGACTGTAACGCCAGGTCAGCTGGTACAGAAATAACAGTCTTGGCTGTGCAAAATCCCCCCGCCGCCTGGCAGGGGGATTTTGTTATACGTCGTTCTTCTATTTCGAATTGCTAAATCTCAATTGCCGATTTAAGGCGCCGTTTCAAGAAATTGAGCCGTCGGGTTTTTATCTACTGCGGTTCTCATCGCATACTCATTCTCGAACAGAACGACATAATTGTCTTTTTTGTCCTTCACCAGCGTAGAATTAATCCGGAACTTGGACGCGTCGACCTTGTCATCGACCAGCCACCGTGCGAACTGATATGGCATACGCTGAAGCTGGACTTCCACTCCATATTCCGCCTTCATACGGTATTCAAATACCTCAAACTGAAGCTGACCGACAACACCTAAGATCATATCGTCAAAATTGATGGTCCGGAATACCTGGATCGTGCCTTCTTCTGTAAGCTGATCCACACCCTTTTGATACTGCTTATGCTTGAGTGCATTTTTAACAGTTACCTTAGCGAACAGCTCCGGGGAGAACGTTGGAAGCTCATTAAAAATAACTTCTCCTCCCTGGCTCAAGGAATCGCCGATGCGGAAAATACCGGGATCAAACAACCCGACAATATCACCCGGGTAAGCTTCTTGAATGATATCACGATCTTGGGCTAAAAATTGCTGCGGCTGCGACAGTTTAATATCTTTCCCTGCACGGATATGTCTAACACTCATGCCCCGTTCGAATTTCCCTGACACAATCCGAAGAAATGCTAGACGATCACGGTGAGCCGGGTTCATGTTCGCTTGGATTTTGAAGACGTATCCCGTAAACCGCTCGTTCGTCGGTTCAATCATGCCTTCTGTGCTGCTGCGCGGCTCCGGTTTCGGTGCCAGCTGCAGGAAGTTCTCCAGAAAGGTCTGTACCCCGAAATTGTTAACAGCACTTCCGAAGAAGACTGGGGTTAGTTCACCCTTCAGCACTTTATCCAGGTCGAACGGGTCTCCTGCCACATCCAGCAGCTCCAGGTCCTGACACAGCTGATCATGCAGGTATTCTCCTGCCATTTCACGTATAACCGGATCGTTATAATCATCGACCTTTTTCACTTCAATAGTAGAATGGTCTTCGCCATTGAACAGCTCCACCTGATTCTTCATGCGGTCATAGACACCGCATAAATCCCGTCCGGATCCGATCGGCCAATTCATAGGCACAGAACGAATACCCAGCACTTGTTCGATCTCTTCCATGAGATCAAACGGGCTGCGCCCTTCACGGTCAAGCTTATTGATAAACGTAAAGATCGGAATTCCCCGCTTGGCACAAACCTGGAACAGCTTGATCGTTTGCGCCTCGACCCCTTTGGCTACGTCAATCAGCATGACGGCACTGTCCGCTGCTGTAAGTGTCCGGTAGGTGTCCTCACTGAAATCCTGGTGACCCGGTGTATCCAGTATGTTAATCCGGTGACCTTTATAATCAAACTGCATCACAGAGGATGTTACTGAAATTCCCCGCTGTTTCTCAATTTCCATCCAGTCACTGGTTGCGTGCTTGCTTGCTTTACGGGCCTTAACCGACCCTGCCAGACGAATGGCGCCGCCAAACAGCAGCAGCTTCTCGGTAAGTGTTGTTTTACCGGCATCCGGGTGGGAGATAATTGCAAACGTTCTGCGCTTATCGACTTCGGCTTGCAGCTCATTTTGGATTTTGCTCATTTCACTGTTCCCTTCGTACTAAAGTCATGTATATCATTGTACCACAATCCATACGCAAATCATCCCCATACGAGTAGCGTACGGGGATGATTTTTGTATATTACATGTTCACATTAATTTGCACCTTTGTTCCATATCACTTTATCTTCATCTTGACCGTTCACCGGCCACCAGTGGAATCCATCCTTCTGCAGAAGCTCATCTGCTTTTTGAGGTCCCCAGGATCCTGCAGGATAATGCTCCAGCTGGCCTTGGTTCTCTCTCCAGGACTGTGCAATCTTATCCACGAAGGACCAGGCCGACGCCACTTCATCCCAACGGGTGAAATACGTATGATCACCGCGTGCAGCATCATGAAGCAGACGCTCATAAGCTTCCGGCGAGTTAATGCCCACCAGACAGCTCTGGCAGAAGTCCATCGCTACCGGCTCGATCTCCGATTCTGATCCCGGCTTTTTCGCATTGATCTTCACATACAAGCCTTCCATCGGATTCACGCGGATTACGAGCAGATTCGGCTCCAGTGAATGTTTCTGACCGAGGTAGACATTGCCCGGCATGCGTTTGAATTCAACGACCACTTCCGTTGTTTTCACCGGGAGGCGTTTGCCTGTACGGATATAGAACGGAATGCCTGCCCAACGGAAATTATCCACAAACAAACGTGCAGCAAAATACGTTTCCGTGTTGGATTCCGGATGAACCTTATCCTCTTCACGATATGCTGTAAGCTCTTTGCCGCCGGCACTACCCTTGGTGTACTGGCCGCGGACCACATTCTCAGCCACATCATCACTGGATGCGTAAGGACGCAATGAACGAAGTACCTTCACCTTCTCATCACGGATATCCTCTGGCAGCAGACGGCTCGGGGGTTCCATGGCAATCATGGTCAGCATCTGCAGCATATGGTTTTGACCCATATCACGCAAAGCTCCCGCATTGTCGTAATACCCGCCGCGCTCTTCTACACCCACGGTTTCGCCAAGCGTAATTTGTACATTAGCGATGTGTTTGTTGTTCCACAGCGGTTCAAAAAAGGCGTTCGCAAACCGGATCACTTCAATATTCTGTACCATTTCTTTGCCCAGGTAGTGGTCAATCCGGTAAATTTCTTCTTCCTTAAACACCTGATTAATTTCTTCGTTCAGCTTCGCCGCTGACTCCAGATCATACCCGAACGGCTTCTCGATCACGAGACGATTCCAGCCCGCACCATCCAGCATGCCGCCCTTCATCAGGTTGAAGGAAACACTGCCGAAAAGTTCTGGAGCAAGTGCCAGATAAAACAGACGATTGCCGGGAATGCCGAACTTCGTTTCCAGACTCTCAGTTTGCTCGCGAAGCTCGCGGAAGCCGTCAATATTATTAATGTCGAGCGATTTATATTCAAAATGCTGCGCAAACGTGTTCCATTCCTCATTCAAATCGGAACGGTACCGTCCGAATTCCTGGATCGATTGATATACATCCTCACGGAATTCATCCTGTGTGCGTGGGCGGCGCGCCACGCCAATGACCGCAAAATCCTCGGAAAGCTTCCCTTCACGGTAAAGGCTGTAGATCGCCGGAAACAGCTTGCGTCGTGCCAAATCACCGGTCGCTCCAAAGATGAAAAATACCGATCCCGGTGTGTTCAATGTATCCAGATTTTGATATTCAGTCATGGCTCCTCATTCTTTCTATGTAATATAGTGTATTTTTATGCATCGAAACTTACCACGATGTGATGACATTTTAGCATATCCCTGTCAAGGATGCTATCTCATTTCATACTTTTTCATCTTTAATTCAGATAATCGATTTAATATTCTACGGTAATGACGGGAAATCCGATCGTAATGGTACTCTTATTCTTCATGTAATCTTCATGCACAGCGATCTGCATATGAATGGCCTCCTCACCGCTGAGCACTTTACGAGCTAAAGACGGAACTTGATAAGAACGGCTGATCGTGGAGGAATTCTTGTCTTCATAAGAATCCAGCATCTGAACCTGCATCATCTGAGAATATGCTGTCTCTACCCTAGCTGCAAGCTCCTCTGCCGGTTTGCTACTGCCTACATTTCCCTGAAAAGCCGCATTCCATTCCGCAGATATCCCTTGTCCCTGAAGTACCCGAAGAGAACGGTCACGCACTTCCAGCCATCGCTGGATTGTCCCATCAGCCTGACCCTCTATCTGAATTTTGAAATAGCTTTTATTCTCACTCTGCACCACGTCAAAAGAAACTTTGACATCCCCCATACGTTCCCGAACCCGGTACGTTCTCTGACCGTTTTCTTCTTCTGAACGAAGACCGGACCAGCCCAGCTGCTTTACAATGTTGTCCGCCATTTGTTCAAGTTGTGCGCTCGTCAGAGCTTCATGCTCCCCTTGAACTTTAATCGTGGCATATAGAGGTGCTGCGATGTTCTTGCGGGTTAGATCATATAATTCCATCAACTCATCGGATGGTGGCGTATGCTGCTCTGCTTGCTCTGCAGCTGCAAAACCAGCAAAGACAGCTCCGAGGATTACTATAATTGCAGTCAGCATCACCCATTGAACTTTATAAAATTTCATTCCGGTCAGCCCCTCATTACAGATTGGAATCTATCAACCTAGTAAAAGGATGCCCGAAAGATTAAATTCTATTCCCGATTCTAGCAAAAAAAGCCCTGAGCTATAAATAGCTTGAGCCTTAAAATACTGCAAGTTTACAACAGGGAATGCTATTCCGCTAATCCGTTCTTATACGCATAGATAGCCGCCTGTGTGCGGTCTTCCACGCCCAACTTGGCCAAGATGTTCGTAACATGAAATTTTACAGTCTTGATCCCGATAAACAGGTCATCTGCAATATCCTGATTTGATTTACCCTTGGCGAGCAGCGTAAGCACTTCCATCTCACGATCCGTCAATTCACTATGGGCGGGTGCTTCCGCCTGGGGATGCCGGAACCGGTTCATCATCTTGGATGCTACCTGGGATTCCAGAACTGACTGTCCTCTTGCAGCAGCCCGAATGGCATCCGCCACTTCAGAAGCACGAGATGTTTTTAACAAATAACTGAATGCGCCTGCCTCAATGACAGGATACATCTTTTCATCGTCCAGATAACTGGTAAGCACTATGACCTTGCAGTCCGGAAACAGCTTCATAAGCTGACGTGTAGTCTCAATCCCGTCCATGCCGTCCATGACCAGATCCATGAGCACCACATCGGGATGATATTCATTCGCCAGTCGGATACCTTCTTCCCCGCTGCCGGCCTCGCCAACCACTTCAATTCCATCTTCCGTTCCCAACACCGCAGCTAATCCGATCCGAACCATCTCATGATCATCGACCAGAAGCACTTTGATGGATGTTTCCATCTCTGATTCCACTTCGGCTGCCATCTCCATCCCCCTCATTTTTCTTTCGTTCATCGTCCATCAATGGAACGGATATTTCAATACGCGTTCCTTTTCCAGGTGCAGTAATGATCTGAATCGATCCCCCAAGCTCTGTAACACGTTCTTCCATCGTCGACAAACCGTAGGAAGCCTGCTTTCTTTCATCCAGCTCAAAACCGATACCATCATCCCGAAGCATGACCCGAACCGTGTTCTGCTTCCGGTGAATACGGATATCCATCTTCTCGGCTTTGGCATGACGCAGTGTATTGGACATGGCCTCCTGTACGATCCGGAACAAATGATTCTCGATCCCTTTGACCAGGGTCATGCCTTCTTCCATCTCCAAATGGATGTCCATTGGCACCTTGATCTGCAGCTCCCGAATCAGCTCACGCAGCCCCTGTTCCAGGGCCTTGCCCTCCAGATAGACCGGACGAAGATGCAGCAGAAGTGCGCGCATTTCCGATTGGGCAACAGAGGCCATTTCCTCAATCAGCTCCACCTGACGCTGAGCTTTACCAAAATCTTTTTCAAGCGTTCTTCGCACGGCAGTTGCCGTCATCGAAATCGCAAACAGCTGCTGTGAAACCGCGTCATGAAGCTCTCGCGCTAATCGCTGTCGTTCCTCTACAATTGCAGAGACCCGGGCCTGTTCCGCAAGCTGTGCATTATTGGTGGACAGCCGCTGCAGTGTGGTCACTTGTTCTTCCCAGCGCTTGCTGATCCGATCCAGCTGATCACCGAGTCTGCCGACCTCGTCGTCGCCAACATCCGGCATCGAGCCAGGATGAATCCCGCTCTTTTCCCATTCTGTTAATGTTTCTCTCACCCGGTCCAGCTTCCGTTTCGTTCGGTAGCCCTGAAAAAATCCATACACGGCCCCCAGCGTGATGGGCATCAGCGTGATCGTAATCCCCGCTTGAATGGCATCTCCCCAATCGTCCATAAGCTGCAGATAATCATATGTATACAAAACATACAGCACAATCAGCATCACCGCAAAGCCCAGGAGGGTGCCCTCGCGCATGCTCCGGGTGATCATGTTTGACTTTTTATCCGAATCCATCGAGCCTTCCCTCCTGTGCAATAACGTGCCTTAACGTAATGATTAAATCATACCAGACGTATGCTCAAGTCCCCGCCCAGATAAAATACGATACATTTCACCTTATAGTCGCAAGTTTCATAATTGGGCGATCTCCAATTCAAACGATTCATGACTCCCGTTTCCCGCTGGCGTCCTGTGTCAATCGAGCCAAACAGCACAAAAGCTTCGATCTTTACCCCGTAATATTCCGGAATCGCAATATCCATATCGCCGAGCAGACCATGAAACATCAGCACGGTCTCTTTTTCCTCCGGCATCGCCAGGGATAAATCTAAATCAGCCTCACCCAGCACATGCCAGACACTCAGGCTTCGCATCACCCATGGGGCACGGTTCCAATCAAAATTGGACATGAAATTCTGCTGCTGAATAAATGAATCGTTCTTATGTGCTCTGCGTGCCTTATGATAAAAAAATCCAAGCGAGATCAAACCGATCCCAATCACAAGCATCATCTGATCCAGCAATAGCAGAACAGCACCGATCCCAAGAAGAATATAGCCTCTTCTCGCCCAGCCGAACCGGATCTGTTGAACTCCTGCAGCCATCAGCAAAAGGGCGATTATGGTGAAGAATCCGAACCATCTGCCAAACAGCATAAAGACGCCTGCTCCAATCAACACAAATGCAATCCAGGCATTCCTCTCCATAACGCACCTCCCTTGTTCATGACTTTATATATAAGTAAGCTCTCTAAAAATGCCAAAACAGTGCGGAAGATCCGCACCGTAAGGCTTTCTGATTCTATGGTGATCGGCGGCCGGATGTACTGCACTCCAGTAGCATATCACATTTACTATCAATCATTCACGAATTACTCAGCCTTCGAGTCACCGCTCATCTTATTCTTCAGCGCATTCAGCTGTTCTTCCACTTTCAGCTGCTTTTCAGCATCTACCGGGCTAGTGTAGGCCTGGTTGGAACGGTAAGGAGCGCGCATCACATCAGCTTCTGCTTCCAGCTGCATGATTTTCTCTTCCATACGGTGGAAGCCCATGGACGCACTTCCGCTCTCGATCGAATGCAGGCTGCTGACCTGGGACATTTGCTTTTTCGCTTTCGCCATTTGTGCGCGAGCTACCAGCTCATTGCGCTTATTGCGCATTTTGTAAAACTCATCCTTCATTTCATGAAGCTGAGCAACAAGCTCTTTCGCTTGAGCTTCGGACTGATCATGAAGATCCTGGTATTCTGTCTGCTTTTGATCAAAGTAAATCTTTTCTTCCAGCAGTTTACGTGCAACTTCTTCCTGACCGTTCTTCAGAGCGAGCTCTGCTTGAGATTCACGCTGTGCTGCCATTTTTACAGCTTCCTCTACACGCTGCTTCATCCGGCGTTCATTGGCCATCTGCTTGGCAACCGTTACCTCAGCCTCATGAATTTCAGCTTCCATATCACGCAAATATTGATTCAGCATTACAATTGGATCTTCCACCTTGTCGAGCAGCTCATTCACCGATGCTTTTGTCATATCCTTAATTCTTTTAAATACTCCCATATTATAAATCTCCCTTCTCGTACTTGGATAATTTTTGTTTGAGTTCATCAATTTCTTTCTTCAAAGCCTTCTTCTCGATGTCCTTCATCATGGCATCCAGATCAGCCTCAGGCGCACTTTGTCTCGGAGAAGGACCTCTTTCATCAAACCCTGGAGCCCGGTAAGAACGATCATAGCCGTCATATTCTCCTTGAAAATCTCTGCGGCCTTCCGGATAACCCTGATGCGGGCCGCGGGGATCATAATCATAACGATAATCCTCTGGCCGGCGTCCCCCGCGTCGATATGGATCCCGATAATTGGGCTCTTTGGGTACGACCAGTGCGGCGATTAAATAGATCAACAGTGTCGCGCCGCCCGTAAAGAATATACTGACTACGAAAATGATACGGATCAGGGTTGAATCGACGCCCAGCGTGTCCGACAGTCCGCCGATCAACCCGGTAAACGCCTTGTCTCGGGTAGAACGGAACAATTTCGTCATGATTACTCCTTTCCGCTGTTGTTCAGCTTTTGCTTCAGACGTGCCAGCTCCCGGTCGAGAATACCAGAGACACCTTCACTTGACTGGCCGGAATACTGGTTATCCATTTTACGAAGATCCCGTAAACTCTGGGCTTCCAGTTCCCAGTCGCTGATGCGATCTTCCAAGCGGTTAAACATCTTCGGTACATCCTGGCCATTGTGAGCTCCTGTACGGCCGTTCATGCGCTGCTGGAGTCTTAGTGTCTCCATGCGTGCTGCGTAGTACTGACGCTTGCTGTAGGCGCTCTGATACTCCATGCGAAGCACGCCAAGCTGCTCTTCTACTTCCCTTAAAGCTTCACGGCTCGTACTCAGCAAGCCTTGATACTGTTCTATTTTTTCTTCATATAACAGCTTTTCCTGAAGAGCTAATTTAGCCAAATGATCTTCTCCAGCCTTTAAAGCCAGAAGAGCCTGTTCCTCGCGTTTGTTTTTCATAGAATCCGCTTGATCCACCTGCTGCTTCAAATGACGGGTGTGGGATTCACATTGCTGCTGAAGTTTCTCTGCCTCCAGGATGTCCTGTCGGGTCGAATGCAGAAACTGATCAATCAATTTGACCGGATCCTGACTTTGCTCCAGTTTTTCATTTAAAGTTGCCATTGTAATGTCTCGGATACGACGAAACACACTCATTATGGGTAATCCTCCTTTTCAATCAAATCGTGTCTGTGTCTAGATTAATAATACCGGTGCCGATTTCTTTTTAATCGGGAAATGCCGAACACGATCAAGGCAATACCCAAGAGCGGACCGATTAACCAGGACAGCTTCCCAATCAGGGACATAATCCCGATGGCGAGCACGATCCAACCAATCAGTGTGTTTCCCTGCTTGATCCCGTAATATCCCAACCCAATCATCAGAATAGGAATCAACAAGCTGAACAACCAGCCTAACAATGGACCGAACACACCCAACAGAATTAAAGCACCTAATCCAATCAATAAAATACTCATTCCATTTGTTTTCGAGCTTCTCAATGTAACACCGCCTCTCTTTTTTAAAATCATTCTTTAGTTTTCTTTTTTCTCATGTTTAGGGGAAATCAACCTTATGACTCTATTTTAGGGAAATTTCATATGTTCTAAAACGGACCACAGGCGGTTTTTCGACCTCGACTTTAGTCGGGGCTATTCACAGACCTTTGTCAATTCATTACAAAACACAAACAAGCGGAGGAGTCTCACTCGTCCACTTGTTTGTATATTTGCTTGGTTAAAAGAAAAAGGAACATGGTTTCCCATGTTCCTTTTTGTAATGCCGGTGAAGGGACTCGAACCCCCACGGTTTCCCTCACGATTTTGAGTCGCGCGCGTCTGCCAATTCCGCCACACCGGCTTGCTAAATGGCGTGCCCTAAGAGATTCGAACTCCTGGCCTTTTGATTCGTAGTCAAACGCTCTATCCAGCTGAGCTAAGGGCACAAAATACAATGGAGGCGCCACCCAGATTCGAACTGGGGATAAAGCTTTTGCAGAGCTGTGCCTTACCACTTGGCTATGGCGCCAAAAACAAAAATGGAGCGGACGACGGGAATCGAACCCGCGACCCTCGCCTTGGCAAGGCGATGCTCTACCGCTGAGCCACGTCCGCAATACGATGGCTGGGGATATAGGATTCGAACCTATGCATGACGGAGTCAAAGTCCGTTGCCTTACCGCTTGGCTAATCCCCAATATGATATTATTGAAAAAAATATGGGGCGATCGATGGGACTTGAACCCACGAATGCCGGAGCCACAGACCGGTGCGTTAACCCCTTCGCCACGACCGCCACAATATTTTCAATTGGCAGGGGCAGCAGGAATTGAACCCACACTAACGGTTTTGGAGACCGCTGTTCTACCTTTAAACTATGCCCCTATAAAACTGGTGGAGGATGATGGATTCGAACCACCGAACTCGTACGAGAACAGATTTACAGTCTGCTGCGTTTGGCCACTTCGCTAATCCTCCAAATGGTGCCGGCGAGAGGACTTGAACCCCCAACCTACTGATTACAAGTCAGTTGCTCTACCAGTTGAGCTACACCGGCGTATACAGTTATTCAAAAAATGGTGGCTCGGGACGGAATCGAACCGCCGACACGAGGATTTTCAGTCCTCTGCTCTACCGACTGAGCTACCGAGCCAAAAAGCTCTTTCGGTTATGAAAATGGCGGAACTGACGGGATTCGAACCCGCGATCTCCTGCGTGACAGGCAGGCATGTTAGGCCTCTACACCACAGTTCCACATTGGTTGCGGGGGCAGGATTTGAACCTGCGGCCTTCGGGTTATGAGCCCGACGAGCTACCGAGCTGCTCCACCCCGCGTCAATATTAATCTTACTACAATATAACCATTGGGGTTCTCATCCCCTGAAGCGAGTGTTAAAAGTGGTGACCCGTAGGGGATACTCTCACTTCGTTCGAGACTGCGAAGTATTCCTATCGATGTCATTGCTCCGACGAACCATTGGGGTTCTCATCCCCTGAAGCGAGTGTTAAAAGTGGTGACCCGTAGGGGATTCGAACCCCTGTTACCTCCGTGAAAGGGAGGTGTCTTAACCCCTTGACCAACGGGCCGAATGAAAGAAACAATGTCCAAAACTTATGTATATCGCTTGGCGGCGTCCTACTCTCCCGGGACCCTTCGGTCCAAGTACCATCGGCGCTGGAAGGCTTAACGGTCGTGTTCGGGATGGGTA
>NZ_JABBPN010000051.1 GCF_012933385.1 Paenibacillus lemnae | reverse complement strand
CCCTTAAAAACCAGCAATGTTAGCGGAGGGACTGGAATCGAGCTGGAGAAGCGAAGCGTTCGCCTTTGGTGTTGAACATGTACATCTCAATAATACATTCAGGCATGTTCAACACCAACAGCGATCGGAAGATCGATTACCAGGCACGGAGCGCCGCCCATTGCTTCACTTGAGTATACTTCCTTGCCTGAGCCTCCATCTTCGAAGCAACGCCCTCACATCCCCCCACACCACAAGCTCACAAGGATGCCCTTAAAAATCAGCAATGTCAGCGGAGGGACTGGAATCGAGCTGGAGAAGCGAAGCGTTCGCCTTTGGTGTTGAACATGTACATTTCCATAATACATTCAGACATGTTCAACACCAACAGCGATCGGAAGATCGATCCAGGTCACGGAGCCGCCCTCCATTGCTTCACTTGAGGATACTTGCTTGCCTGAGCCTCCATCTTCGAAGCGACGCCCTCACATCCCTCCCCCACCACAAGCTCACAAGGATGCCCTTAAAAACCAGCAATGT
>NZ_JABBPN010000050.1 GCF_012933385.1 Paenibacillus lemnae | reverse complement strand
CCAGGAGCATGGCTGGGTAGCTACGTACGGAAGGGATAAGCGCTGAAAGCATCTAAGCGTGAAGCCCCCCTCAAGATGAGATTTCCCAACTAGTAAGACCCCTTGAAGACGACGAGGTAGATAGGTTGGAGGTGGAAGTGCAGTAATGCATGGAGCTGACCAATACTAATCGGTCGAGGGCTTATCCTATAAGTTTTCTGAAAGAAAACTCGCTGCGGAAGCGTTACGCTTTGCATCGGAGCAAGTACTTTGGGGACTACTACGGAGAAGATTTCTAAACACGCACATTCGTTTCGTATCTAGTTTTCAGGTGATCAAACATCTGAAGCAACTGTGGTTGATATCATGGATTGATATTTTCTCGCAGCGATTTCAAGGAGCGAAGCTCCGAAAAATCATGTTTGGTGGCGATAGCGGAAGGGTTCCACGCGTACCCATCCCGAACACGACCGTTAAGCCTTCCAGCGCCGATGGTACTTGGACCGAAGGGTCCCGGGAGAGTAGGACGCCGCCAAGCGA
>NZ_JABBPN010000004.1 GCF_012933385.1 Paenibacillus lemnae | reverse complement strand
GACCGTGCTGTTCTGCTTACTCTGCCGGAACACGGTTATGAGGCCTTCCGTATGAGTGCAGCCGTGGCGAACAAATACGGGGAAATACGTGTGGATGAGCATACGATCCCTTTGGCAGGCCTGGTTCAGCCGGGGAAAGAAGTACTTATCCAAATCTTCTGGGACCGCCTGGTGCTTCTCACTTCCCAGCAGCAGCGAATTCGGGAAGTGCCTCGTCCCTATACAGGACGAACCGCCGATATCCCTTGGGAGCAGGTGTTTACGAATCTGCTTCGGAAGCCTCGAAGCGTCACGCATTCGCAATTTGTCCGCATGCTGCCGGAGGCTATCCAAACGTATGTAAAGGTCACGGATCTGGCCGTGCGCAAAGAACGATTGCAGGCGCTTCTGCACTGGAGTGGGGTGTACGAGTTGGAACACATTCGGCAGGTGCTGGAGGAGTCTGGACCTGAGGCAACCGTGGCTCAGTTGAGTGCCGCTTTAGGTATCCTGCAAAGTAACCGGGATATTCCGGCAGCATGGCCTGAGACACTGTCTCCGCCAGGTACCCAAACGGCAGAATCGCTAGAGCGCTATGACCGCCTGATGGGGGTGAGTTAGGATGGGAAGAGATTTAACCGAGCTTTGCCGGCAGCTCCGACTGGCCCATGTGGTGGATTATGTGGCTGGGCAGGATGAGAAAACAAGCGAACTCGTGGAAAAGCTGCTGCTCGCAGAGCGCGAAGGCAGACGCCGAGCCAAGCTGGGAAAACTGGTCCAGCAGGCTGGGTTTCCCCATTTGAAGACGTTTGACGGATATGTGGAAGAGCATATTACATTCCCCAATGGACAACCGTTAGACGTTTTGAGGGAACTGACATGGTTAGAACAAAAGGAGAACCTGCTCTTAATGGGCGCCGTGGGCACCGGAAAAACTCATATGGCAACGGCATTAGGCGTGGAGGCTTGCAGACGGGGACAAGCTGTACAGTTTTACCGCGCCTCGGATCTGGTCGCTATGCTGCAGGAAAAGTTTGCAGCCGGTACACTAACCCGATTCCGGGAAAAGCTGAGAAAACTGGACCTTCTCATTTTGGATGAAGTCGGATATGTACCCTTTAGCCAGACCGGATCCGAGCTGCTCTTTAACGTGATTGCCGATTGCTATGAGCAGCAAAGCGTGATTGTGACGTCCAATCTCGAATTTGGACAATGGACCTCGATCTTTGGTGATACCAAGCTCACTTCTGCTTTAGTGGACCGTCTGGTACACCATGCTCATATTCTTTCTTTCACAGGCGAGAGCTTCCGTCTCAAGCAGGCTATGGACCGAATTCCGCAGTAACGATTATGCTGGCAAGTGACCTCGGCACTTTTCGCAGCAAAACTCAGCATTTTTCACTTGCAAAAAACAGTGGATGTCGATGCCGGACTGATCTCCATGCAGCTGATGCTGGCTGCCCGGGCAAGAGGATATGATACCGTACCTATGGGGGGATACCACAAAGGGCAGTTTATGGAGGCATTCCAGATTCCGGAACATTACCGCAGTGTTATGCTGATCGCAGTTGGCAAGGCGGCTGCACCTGCGAGACCTACAGTCAGACTTCCGCTTGAGGATATCGTCTCTTACAACACTTTGTAATAGGATAAAGGGGCTGTTTGCTTAAACGCTGCGGTTACGAATCATTCCTCCCATCGCTCTCGCTTGTCGGGAATTGATTCGTCCCCTCCGCTGATTCATGCAAGTCTGCCCCAAAACAAAGCACAAAGAAACCGCCCTTTGTAAAATGGAGGTACCAGCCACCATTTATGATCGGAACGGTTTCTTTGTGCATTCAATATAGTATGGATTAGCTACGATGCGCCATCCACCTGTCTCATATGCTGTACGTACCGCACAAGCTCCATTTTCTCGAGTTCAATCTGATGAATGCGTCTGGACAGCTCTGAGAAAAACAGCTCGATTTGATCCCGAAGCACGTTCGCCGATTGGCCTCTCCAATCCTGGAGACGTGAATACATGACGCGAGCTTCCTGTTCATCGGCCCGCAGCTTGCTGAGGAGGGCGGTTAATTCCCTCTCAGCCTGAAGCAATTCGTTTAGCTCAAGCAGAATTTCACTGTTCATTGATGTGCCTCCTCCGGCAAGTTGCGATGTTTTATCCACTTCGGTCCGTCTGCTCAAACACATCTGCTTTGTATTTAATGTAATCCACAATGTCACCGGTATGCTGCATATGCCACTGGCTCATGGAAACGACCGATTGATCCACCTGCTGAATAATCGGCGTAAGGCGCCGGCTGTGACTGGAATGCATATATCGATTCAGCCGCTGACGAATGCCTTCGATCTCGTTGTGACATTGGTGGGCATTGCTTCTCCAGCGTTCTGCCACGCTTCTGAGCTCGGCAGGGGTGACCTGAATGGTCCCGGCACCTGCTCCGAGCGCCGCACTGCCAGCGCCCAGCTGGCCAAAGACGCCTCCGCCTCCGAGGATGCCCCCGGTACCTGCTGCACCGCTCAGTCCAAACAGATTCGGCGGGATTCTCGGCGAATCTAATTCTTCACCTGTAACAGGATCAAACAGCGGGTTGGAAATATATCCATTCTCGTCGAATTCATATCGATCCAGCTGGTGATAATTAGGACCGCCAAGTGTATTATCGATCTTGTCTTTAATGCTGATGCCATCGTTCGCATCGGCGTAGCTGGAGTCGATGTAGTATGTTGAACCTACATGACCATCATATCCCCCAAGTGTTCCGCTTGCGATGATGTCGCCAGGGTGTGCGTAGTTAATAATTTGTGAATCAAATGCACCTTCTTCGGCTCTTCTTCTTGCTTCGGGTGTCAGGCTTCCGACAACGGATGGGGCACTGAACGTGACAGCATCAAGTCCGGTATAAGCGGCTGCATACTGCGCATTGGCGCCGCCCAAGGAGTGTCCAGTCAAGGAAAAATCCAGATTGTCGTATTTTTCCATCATTTCATTTGCATAGTTCTCCGCCTGGTAAAGCTGGTTCGTGGAAGAGTTGGTTACAAATTTATCGACCTGCTTGGATGCGTCACCGATCCAGTTGTTTAAAGCGGTGATCCCAACTGTATCTTCAAAAGCGGTGAGCTGCTCGTCGAAAGGACGTTCAAATTCCAGTTTGCGCGATAATTCACCAAGACCTATGCCGCCATCTGCCAAGAAGTCAGGAACGGAAGTCGGCAAAGCTTCACTGGCTTCCGTACCGCGATAAGCGATGACCGCCTGATTGGTCTCCGGATTGACAAATGTGACAACGTCCATGCCGGAAATAGCTCTGCTGTTGGTATCCTCGAGTACGACCCATCCAGGAAGATCTTCGATTTGCTGGCCCTCTCTTAGATCATCATAGGCAATACTGGACATTCTGTTATACGTTTCGTCGTCAATGTTCGGCTTGTCGGACACGAGCAAGGCCTCCAATCCTGAAGTTATTTTTTGGAATCAAACGGTTCGTATCCTTTCTCCCTGAGATGCTCGACTAGCTCCGGACTCATGGAGAAGTTGGAGGTTTCATTGGTTTCATAGTTAACGGTAATATTGAAAAATTGCTTGTCATCACCCTGAACATGGCCTTCGAGTCGAACCTCATTGGCTATGTGCTCCGGTAAAACTCGGCTTTTCGTGATCTCAACCTCGATATCGTATTTTTCCTTCAGGCTTTGCTTGGCAGTTTCTTCGGCTTGTGTTTGTAACTCCTCAGACTCGAGATCTGCTGTCACATCATTAGTATTAGTGTGCTGAGCAGGATTAGTGCTGTTGTTCATGCTTTGACATCCTCCTATGATTAGAGTCAACAATAAAAAGACACCAGCTGCTTTGTTAACATTAATCTTCATCTCCACTATCACCCCTTGCACATTCTAATAAATTGTCACACTTTAGACATGATAGTACGCTAATAGTTTAATCCAGAATTTAGGGAATATCAATCAGACTGCGGCTTACTGCCTGTGATTGGTACTTCAGCTTCATAAATTCTGGGGCTTTAGACCGGGAAGAAAAGTACCGAAATGATATTAATGTGTCATAGTACTTTGACAGACATAGTTATACGTGTTACATTACACTCGAGAAAGGAGATGACTGGACGTTGAGTATTCCATTACATAACAGTGACCTGATCCGGGGCAGCATTGATACGTTTATACTGCGTGTACTTCTGGATGAAGACAATTATGGATATCAGATTATTAAAGAAATCATGCAGCGAAGTGCAGGTCAGTTTGAATTGAAGGAACCTACCTTGTACTCAAGCTTAAAGAGACTAGAGAAACAGGGTTTGATTACGTCCTATTGGGGCGAAGAAACCCAGGGCGGGCGCCGCAAGTATTATCATCTCACTCTAGAAGGGAGCAGCCGCCTGGAGCACAATCGTGAGGAGTGGCACGCGGCCCGAAAGATTATCGATATTTTGATCGGGGATGGAAAGGAGCAGGACAAATGACAACGCCAAATGATCTGGAGCACTATGTAGACCGTTTATTTCACAAGCAGCGCAAGACCAAGGCGGTGAAAGAGCTCAAGGATGAAATTTTGAGTAATCTGGAGGCCAAGGTTCAGGATTATATGCAGGAAGGGATGACGTATGATGCGGCTGTGGCGGCAGCAACCCGGGATGTGCAGTCTGTTGATTATCTGATTGAAGGTCATCAGCAGACGGACTGGAGTGGTTTTCGATTGGATCTTCTCCAGCACTCATTGCTGTGCATGCTGTTAGCCTGGATTATCACGCTGCCTGCCCGCATGACCTTTTCGGGGTTCGTGGTCAATAACTTGCTGATTGTACTCTGTGCGGCGGCTGGGATAGGGTATGTGATTTATGTTAAATCAGGCCGTTCCCGGGAAAGCCAGACCGTCATGGTGAATACGAATGCTTTAAAGAAAATCAGTAGAATAGCTTGGGCCCTTTGGGGAGCCGCAATGCTCGTCACTGCCGTGTTCACATTGCTGACTCGGTTCGGAAGCAATCTATGGTTTGGCCGGCCCATTCATCTAAACGGACCCTATGACTTATATGTACTCGGTATGGAGCTGCTGCCTACATTGACAGCCATATTGATTCCGCTGGTGCTGCAGCATGCACAACAAAGAATTAGCAAATACGAGGTGAGTTCTTAATGAAGCAAAAAAATAAATGGATTCTATCATTGATCATCGTTGGATTGATCGGATTATTTGTTATTGAAGGTTATGTGAAACCGAATGTGAAACAAGAAGCGGCACAGTATGAGATCATGCAGCAGGACCCGGCAACACATCATATCGCCCCGGCGGCGAGATACAAAAGCAAATATATGGGGGATGCAGGAAAGGTATCAAACCTGAACAGGCAGCTGCCGTATTCCGATCTGAGATTTACCTTCCAGTTGTATCCGGACCAGCTGACAGCGCAGTTAAACTTCGAACAGTCTGCGGCTGAAATTGAACCTTCTCTTTTGAAAAAACTGCTGATGTATAATACGACAGCGAACATGGTGTTTATTGATAATCTGGAGGCGGTTATATGGCACTTCCCGGACGGAGATTATACGGTGAAACGCAATGAATTAGCGGAGTGGTACGGTATTCAGGGCAGTCTGTCGGAGCTTCAATCTGAACAGGAGTGGGATGAGATCGTGCAGGAACGCGTGAAGCAGCCAGGTTCTGCAGATGACTTTTACAAGGAAATGGTCATGGTGGAATCCGGACAGTGAGCGGGCTGGTGTAGAGGCCGTGAAGAGCTGTTTATAAGAAAAGGTTTAGCCTTGGGGAAAAAATTGATAGAATAAAGAAGATTACGTTTATGATCAGATCCTAAAATGTAGTAAAGAGAGGATATGAATAATGATTATTAAACCGAGAACACGTGGATTTATTTGTACGACTGCCCATCCGGAAGGGTGTGCACGTCAAGTGAAAGAACAAGTGGAATATATTCAGGGACGTCCCGAATTTAAGGGTCCGCGCAATGTGCTGGTGATTGGTGCATCGACGGGCTATGGTCTGTCGGCACGGATAACAGCTGCTTTTGGAGCGAACGCCAATACGGTTGGCGTGTATCGTCCAAGCCAAGGGACAGAGAAGCGTACAGCTTCTGCAGGCTGGTATAATTCTGCTGCATTCGAAAGCATGGCGAAGGAAGCCGGATTGAAATCGTTCAGCGTCACGGGTGATGCGTATGCTGAGGAAACGAAACAGAAAACCGTCGAGGTGATCTCCAAAGAGCTGGGGCAGGTTGATCTTGTTGTATACAGCGTCGCTTCTGCACGCCGTACCAATCCGCGGACAGGAGAAGTTGCAAATTCTGTTCTGAAGCCGATCGGCCAGTCCTTTACGAACAAGACCGTCAACTTCCACACAGGGGAAGTCAGTGAGGTTACGCTTGAGCCTGCGAGCGACCAGGAAATTCAGGATACCGTAACGGTCATGGGCGGCGATGATTGGGAGCTGTGGATCAAGGCGCTGCAAGAAGGCGGTGTACTGGCTGAGGATGCAACGACCATTGCGTATTCGTATATCGGCTCCGAGATTACGCAGGCGGTTTATCGGGACGGCTCCATCGGACAGGCAAAAGATCATCTGGAAGCTACGGCTTTGAAGCTTAATGACGAGCTGTCAGCAGGCGGTGGCCGTGCTTTCGTATCGGTCAGCAAAGCATTGGTTACACAGTCCAGTTCCGCGATCCCGATCGTACCGCTCTATGTCTCCGCGCTCTACAAGGTGATGAAAGAGAAAGGCCTCCACGAGAACTGCATTCAGCAGAGCTATCGCCTGTTTGCGGAACGCTTGTACAGTGGAAGTGAAGTGCCTGTTGATGTGAAGGGGCGAATTCGTATTGACGACTGGGAACTGCGGCCAGATGTTCAGGAAGACGTGGCAAAGCTGTGGAATGCGGTCACAACCGACAATATTCATGACATGACCGACCTGGAAGGCTATCGCCGCGAATTTTTCCAGCTCTTCGGATTTGAAACCGATGGTGTGGATTATGAGGCAGACAGCAACCCTGTTGTTGAAATTGAGACAGTATATCATTCCAGTTGATGTAAAATCTACCATTGATATAAGCGTTCATGGGGCCAAAAAATCGAGCGAAAATTCATATATTATGGATTTCCCGCTCTTTTTTATAGGTATGAGTTACATATTGTTTCACATCAGAATAGGAAGGTGACTTGGGTGAATAAGGTGAGAATCGGGCTCGATATCGGAGGAACCAATACAGTTATCGGTATGTTTGATGAGCAGCACCAGCTGATCTCCAAACATGTAATGCGGACGGCATCGGATGCTGATAATGATTATACGGGTTATTTAAACCGGTTGGATCAGGAGATTAAAAGGATGATGCATATGCACCGTTCTGATGCCGTTCTGAGCGGCATTGGAGCAGGTGTTCCAGGCCACCTGGACTTGGCATCGGGAACCGTGCTTCGTGCTCCTAACCTGGGATGGTATGATGTAAAGCTCGTATCCGATCTTTCTTCGAGATGGCAGGTACCTGTGAGTATCGATAATGATGTCCGGATGTATGCCTGGGGGGAGTATACAGGCGGAGCTGCAAAAGGGTTAAACAGTGTGATCTGTATTACATTGGGCACCGGTATTGCCGCCGGGGTTATTGTAGACGGGCATTTGATCCGCGGGGCTCATGGATATGCAGGCGAGATCGGTCATGACCCGGTTGAAGGAAATATGGTGCCCTGTAAATGCGGGAAACAAGGCTGTTTGGAAACCATTGCTTCAGCCAGCGGTTTAGCCCGGCTTGCAGAGGAAGCGGTCCAAGAAGGGAGACACAGCCTTCTGAGGGAATACGCCGGTACCATCACCGCACGGCATGTTCACGAAGCGGCTGTTAGTGGCGACAAGCTTGCATGTGACATTTTTGCCTATGCAGGTGAAGTGCTGGGGAAGAAGCTGACCACTATGATTTATTTGCTGGATCCGGAAATGATCGTAGTTGGCGGAGGGGCTGCCAATGCGGGAGATATGCTGCTTAGTCCGATCCGGAATACAATTCAGCAGCTGTATCCTAAAGCTCATCGGCCTGAAGTGACACAAGGTCAGCTTGGAGATTCGGCAGGGCTGTACGGTGCGGTTATGAGCCTGTCGAATGCCAATTAGATTAGAGAGGGGGAAGTACATTGAAAACGTTATGGACAGGTGCGGACATTTACCTGCCTTCCGGTAAGTTCGCGAGGGGACATCTGCTGGTTAGTGAAGATGGCAGAATTGAAGCTGCAGGTAAGCAGATTGGGCACCAGCCAGAAGAAGTAAACATCCATGAGGCTGAGGGCTTAATCATTGTTCCAGGCTTTATCGATGTTCATGTTCATGGAGGGAATGGCTGTAATGTGATGGATGCGAAATACGAAAGCTTAAATGAAATGAGCCGTTTTCATGCAGCTCGCGGAACCACTTCATTTCTGGCTACGACGAACACGTCGAATCAGGAGCATTTGATTTCAGCACTGGCCTGTGCCGCAGATGCCATCACGAAGGGAGTAGAGGGGGCAGAAATGCTCGGTATTCATCTGGAAGGTCCTTTCATCAGCCTGAAGCGGCGCGGTGCTCAGCTTGCAGATGATGTTCGTCTTCCAACTCCGGGGCAGATCGATGAGCTGATTCAGGCCTCCGGACATATGATAAAACTGGTTACACTGGCACCGGAGCTTGATGGCGGCATGGAGGCTGTGACGCAGTTTCGAAGTCACGGAATTACGGTTTCTGCAGGGCATTCAGATGCCACATTTCAACAAATAAAGGAAGCGGTTACACGGGGTGTTACGCATACGACGCATCATTTTAACGGGATGAGTCCGCTGCACCACCGCGACCCAGGGCTTGCGGGAGCAGGCTTGATGCTGCCGGAGCTCACGATCGAGCTGATTGCAGACGGACATCATGTGCATCCTGCTGTTGTTCGTATGATGTATGATCTGAAAAAGGCGCTGCAGATCTGTGCCGTTACGGATGCGGTGACCAGCTGCGGCCTCCCGGACGGAGACTATGGCTATAAAGAAATGCGGGAGGGTCAGGTCTATCTGAAAGGTACAAACACCTTGGCGGGAAGCTCCCTGACTATGATTGATGCCCTGCGGAATATTATGTCATTCACCGGTCTATCTCTTGAAGAGGTACTCCCGTCTTTTACAACTGTTCCGGCCAGGCAAGTGGGGATAGACTTCCGAAAAGGCTCTCTGGAAGCTGGAAAAGATGCAGATTTCCTTGTGCTGGATTCCGGCTTAAATGTGATGTCCACATGGGTTAAAGGTCGAAAAGTGTTTGACAGACTCTCTTAGCAGGTGATATACTCCACTTATTCTATCGGAATAATATAGTATAATACAGCTCTACCGGACAACCGGAGATGCACATGAATTTTCCTGTCGTACTGACTTCAGGAGAGGGATGTGTATTTCCGGTTGTTTTTGTATTTTTACAATGAGGGGATGTCTTGGAGATGAATTACAGAACACTTGGCAAAACCGGGATCAAGGTCTCGGAAGTTAGTCTGGGGACGATGTCGTTTGGACGGTGGATCGATGAGTCTTCATCCGCACGAGTCCTGGATCAGGCACTTGCGCTGGGCATCAATCTGATTGATACGGCTGATGTTTACGGCAGAGGCATGGACAATGGGGATGTTAACCAGCTTGGAGAATCGGAAGACATTCTCGGACGGCTGCTTCAGAAGAGAAGGCATGATATTGTGCTGGCGACCAAGCTTCATGCCAAGGCTATGATGGAGACACCTTCCGGAGTCATTTGGGACTAGAGAAACCAGGCAATCGGTTTGAGCTTCAGCTGAAAGAGTGAGCACAATGAATCAACCCAAGCGACGCAAAAAAGCAGGTGTTCTTGCGGGACAGCTGGGGCTGCTGGTGCTCCTTCTCGGTCTGTGCGAGCTGCTCGTTCTCACCGGCACCATCAGCAGTCTATACTTGCTGCGGATTACGGCTGCGGCGGGGCTGGTAGGTGCTCTGTTCGGTGAAATGCTGGCCTCCAAGGATGGACTGGGCAACATTCTGGTTCAAGCGACTTCCTTGTATAACACGGCACAGGCCTTTGCCATCGTTGTGCTGTCACGGTAGTTTCCGTGCTGCTGATTGCACTGATTGATTTGCTGGAGCGCAGAGTGGTGTACCATGGTACACAGTATGCTGGAATATTCTGTAAAAATTATTGAAGGGAGGATAGGTCCCTTCACTCAATTTCAAAGCTATCGCTATCGGCCGGAACAAATTCCAGAATGTCTCCCGGCTGACAGTCTAGAATTTCGCAGATCGCTTCCAAGGTGGAGAACCGGATCGCCTTCACTTTCCCAGTCTTCAGATTGGACAGATTGACATTCGAGATTCCTGCTTTGTCGGCCAGTTCATTCAATTTCATTTTTTTGTCAGCCAGGACTCGGTCCAGACGTATAATAATCGGCACGATCATCAGTCTCCATTCTCATAATGTCGAATCATGCTCTTCCTGCAGAAGAGCGCCATATTTAAAAATCTTGGAGACGAACAGCACTAGTATGCCGATGATAATTCCGATAATAGAAATACCGCCCAGATTGATTGAGAATATACCGGTAACGAACAGAATGATCAATATGTTGAGAATGAGCTTCGCCAGCAGAGAATATAGGATGACGATGATTCCCAGCCTTCTCAGACGGGTGGCATTCGCCAGGCTAAACGGGCTGCTTCCGCTCAGTATGTCTCCTATTATATAGCGAATCTGGCGGATCGAATAGATGTAAGCACAGAAGACAAGTATAGCATTGGTCAAGCTAACGACCAGATAAGCGTTCTTGGCGTGAAATCTGTCGGGATCGATCGGTTGAAAATAAGCGAAATGCACCATGACGCTCTTCGTCACAGTATCCGATAGCGGTACTGAAAAGAACCAGTGCGCGATTCCCTTCTCTGCAGAGAACAGTTCCTGGGGCTTCAATCCGATCCATAGATCTAAACAGAGTAATGCAATGAGCAGACCGATTCCTCCCCAGTATCCGATCTCAAGCGCAGTGTACATTCTTTTGAAGCCAGGTTTGATTTTGAATTCGATTCCGTTCATGCGCAATCTCCTTTTCAAGTGAACTTAGAATATATACTACAGGAATAACCTTCGATAAACAATAATTAATTAATGATAAACATTAAATTTATAGTTGGTGACAGGGCTGAGAATATCCTTTGCCTTGAAATTTTCAATATTGGAGCCAACTGCCGCAACTTGAAAATACAGCTTTTGATACTTCCCTTTTCGATAAAGCATAAACGAGCTTCCGCGGATACCGCTTCTATTGTCAAAGAAAACATGTAATGAAGCGCACGCGCTGACTCTATTGCCAAGACAGGCCGCGATCCCTTATAATCAACGTAATTATTTAATTCCAATAAGGAAAGTTGGTTTATAGATGAAAGAAATCCCCGTTCCATACGTAAAGAGCAATCAGACTGGCATTGTAATCATGCTGGCAGCCTTTTTTGTCACGCAATCAGTATGGTTTATCGCGGCTTTACTCGTTATCCAGATTGCAGGTTTGCTCTTTGGATTGAAGGGTAACCTGTTTGTTCAGATTGCACGGCCTTTTCTATCGAGGCTGGTGAGACGCTCAGAGACGGAAGCTGCCGAACTTCAGCGGTTCAATAATGTGCTTGCGGTCAGCTTTCTTGTTCTGTCTTTGCTCAGCTTGCTGATGGGATGGACCGTCGCTGGCAATGTGTTTGCCGCGATGATGGGAGGAGCTGCATTAGCCGCTCTCCTGGGCTACTGCATTGGATGTACGGTTTATTTTCAATATAAACAATATCGGGCACGCAGGCTTCAACGCGGATAACACTTCGTATCCAATAACACAAAATGGCCTTCCACTGCACCGCTTGAGATCGTGGCATCCCCATAGGGGGAATCCGCAGATTTCAAGCGGTGTTTTTTTTGTATAAGACAAGTATGTGGCTAAGCCACCGCTCTTTAGTGAGCCGCCCTCTTGCAATGTTGAATTTTGGAGAATTTTGACGAAAAAGATAAACTAAAAAATGTTTTTTGTCGATAATAATATTTTAGCATCTTATATTAATCTATCTTACATCTGAGAAGGAGAATGTACACATGATTGCTGAAACAACAATGCACCCTGAAAGTAATACCATTTTTATTAGTTTGCATGGCTTTGCCGAATTGGAAACCACCGTGCAGGCCGTCGATGATTTCGAGGCGCTGATGCCGACAATGCCCATTCATGAGATGTCGTTGATTATCGATTGCTCAGATATGGCTCCCTTTAAACAGGAGATTCTGCCTGTGTTGGAGCGATGCTACGTGATGTATAACGCATTTAAACATGCCGTTTTGGTCAATCCGGGCAAAATGGTCGCCAAGGCTCAACTGCAGCGTGTAGCTAAACCGGCTGGGTTCACAGGGCATTTTGTCGATACAGTGGAAGAAGCTTGGGCGATTGTTAAATCCTAAGGTATCACGATTAATTTGCAAAGGGTGAAGCAATCTTGGCTAATGTAAGAATTGTAAGTACGGCGGTATATCATCCGTCTCATAAAGTAAGTAATGAAGAGCTGGCCCGGCATGCTGGTGATGGAGCGGACAAGCTGCTTGGGATCTGGGAACATTTTGGCCGTAAGGATCGTTACTTGGCTGCGGATGACCAAGAAAGCACCGTCTTTATGGGGATTGAAGCTGCCAAAGAACTGCTGGCAAAGAACCATCTCAAAGGCAGCGATCTGGATATGATCGTATTCTCTTCCGGAACTCATGATTTCAGTGCTCCTACGGATGCAGCCTTTGTTCATCAGGCATTGGAAGGGAAAGATTCCTGTATTATTTATGACAGTAACGCCAATTGTGTAGGTATGGTTGTCGCAGCGGATCAGGCTGTGCGCTCTATGATGAGCAATCCCAAGATCACTTATACTCTGATCGTAGGCTCCGAACAGATTGCCCGCTTCTATAAGGAAGGCGATTTGGCATCCAAAGGCCTGTGTGGTGATGCGGCTTGTGCGGTACTGCTGGAACGAGTGGAAGACAACGAACAAGGTTTGATCGACTCCATGTACTACACCAATACACAAAAAGCGGAGGATATGCAGTTTCCCGCTGGCGGGATGACACAGATGTACAATGAAAAAACGGATCTTGAAGAGAAGAAGATCTATCTTCATCCCGAGTACAATGTGAATGTAGCCTTCCCGACGGCAGTGGCCAATATGGAGTCACTCCTGCAGGAGCACGGTTTGGCGAAAGACGAGGTCAAGCAATACATATTGAGTCAGCTGAACCGAAATGTCATTCATGACATTGCCGGGAAGCTGGATCAACCGTTGGACAAATTCCCGTACATTGGTGATATATACGGCTATACCGGTACGAGCAGTCCGTTTATCGCCCTCCATCACGCCATTCAAGCCGGTACATTGGCTCGAGGAGATTTGTTCTTTATGTGGTCGGTTGGAGCGGGTATTACAAGCTGTGCAACGTTGTGGAGATATTAGCACACTGCAAAATATCACGATGATAACAGGATCTTCCTGTATCCACGAAGGTTTATAGTGAAGGGAGCCGGCAGGCTCCTTTTTTCATATCTAGATTCCTTCAATCAGCCGGGGCCTGCCGTGTATCTCGATTATGTTATACTGTATTTTGAGGTAAACATTGGAAGTATAATCCACACATAAAGGGAGGCAATACCATGAAGGAAATCATATCTTTATTTGATGAGTACTATAAGGAACATGACTTTTCAGGGGCAGCGCTGATTCAAACCGGAAACGAGACCCTTTTCTCACGTGCATACGGGCTGGCTCATCAAGGGTTTAAAATTCCTAACGAGCTGGATACCCGGTTCGACACGGCATCCGTCACCAAGCTGTTTACAGCCACAGCCGTTCTGCAGCTGGTTGAGAAGGGTAAGCTTCATCTGGATGACCGGATTACGGATCTGATCGATCTGGCCGGTACTCAAATTCCTGAGGACGTGACGTTGTCGCATCTGCTTACACACACCTCGGGAATTGCAGATGATGCGGATGAAGAAGAGGGCGAGAACTACGAAGACCTGTTCAAAGAAAAGCCGAACTATTCGATTCGGGAGTGTATCGATTTCCTCCCGCAGTTTGCTTACAAAGAGCCCAAGTTTAAGGCAGGGACCGATGTTAGCTATAATAACTGTGCCTATGTGCTTCTGGGGCTTGCCATCGAAAAAGCCAGTGGTGAAAGCTACAGGGACTATGTAACCCAAAACGTATTCCAGGCCTGCGGGATGGAGAACACCGGATTTTTTGCGAAGGATCAGGGAGATGCGCCTGTTGCTGAAGGATATGATGCCGTTTACGGAGATGGCGGAGAGATCCAGTGGCGTAAAAATATTTATGCGTATCCTCCTGTTGGAACAGCGGATGGCGGCGCTTTTACCACCGTAGGTGATCTTGACCGGTTTATTCGTGCTTTGGCGGACGGCAGGCTGCTCTCTTCCGAGTCGACGGCAGAGATCCTGAAATCTCAAACCACATTGGAAGAAGAGGTAGAGCAGGGAACGATGCGTAATGGCTATGGTTTCCATTTTATATACGACCATGACGGCAAGCTAATTACGATGTTTAAAGACGGCATTAATGCCGGTGTAGGAGCTATGCTGGCTTATTATCCGGAGCAGGATACTACCATTGCAATTTTAGTAAACCAGACGTGCAATATATGGGAACTACATCGTAAGGCGGAGCAGATTTTATCCCTTTCTAAATAGCTGCACATAATAAAAACCGGCGCAGCCCCCCAGGGTCCGCGCCGGTTTTGCTGTCTCTATTTTGCTACCACACGCTCATGTTCAGGCTCGGGATGAATCAGGACCTGGGCATCTTTGAACCTGTTGGTTACCATTTGTTCAATTCGGTCGCACAGTGCATGTATTTGCTCGAAGCTGTCCTTGGAGCGTACCACCATATGAAAATCAATGTAAGCATGCGGTCCGGAACGCCGGGTCCGAAAGTCATGAATTTCAATGTATTCAGCACGGAAGCCCTCGATCATCTTCAAAATTTCCTCTTCTTCTTCATAAGACAATCGTGCATCCAGCAGCGGAGGGAAGGCTTCCTTCATCAGCTTGACAGCTTCCACCATAATATAGACAGCGAGCACAATTCCGATGATCGGATCCAGGAAAGTCCATCCGGTCAGGGTGACGAGCAGGAGACTGGCCGCGACACCAAGTGATGTATACACATCGGTAAGCAGATGCAGTGCATTGGATTTCATAGCAACAGAGTTCACTCTTACAGCCTCACGTCCAACCACCCTCGAAACGATAAAATTAATGGTTGCGCCGACGATCATGACCAAGACGCCAAGAATCGGCAGCTTGACCGGTTCAGGATAAATCAATTTATGCACACATTCATAAATAATCCAGATGCCTGCAACAAAAATGAGGAGGGTTTCTATCGTACCTGAAATATTCTCGATCTTGCCATGTCCATACGGATGTCCAGAATCAGCAGGTCTTCCGGATATTCGTACAGATATGAAAGCGATCAGGGATGCCAGCAGATCCAAAGAGGAGTGGATAGCCTCTGAAAGCACGGCAACTGAACCGGTCAATATGCCGACTGCCAGTTTCATCAGTACAACAAAGGTATTGCTTAAAACAGATAGAAATGCGATTTTTGGTGTATTTGTCATTCTTCGACCTCGAATCAATGGGATGAATCTTATCCTATCAGAACAGAATCGTGTGGGTCTAGAGCAACGTTATTTGACGGGTGAACACATGTAGGTACACTATAAAAAGATTGCCCGGGGCAAAATCAGTTGACCCAGGTCATCGTGAGATCATGACGTACGCATGATGACGCATTTAGGCCGGCAGGACCCTGTGATGCAGGAGTCTGCCGGCCTTTATAAGCCTTCAGACGGAATTTCCGTCCAAGATGTATTTAATTTGAAAGCACCTCGGATCGGACAGATGCTTGAAGAGTTTCATAGCTGGCAAGCAGCTTCTGATGAACAATATGATTGGCGGGAATATCCATGTGGTCGGAAATGAAGCCTGAGACTCCTTTTTCCGAAATCATATTCTGCATCTTGACGGCTTCCGGATCCCGCTCGTCACGGAACATGAGAACAGCAGCCATAGCAGATATGAGGTGTGGAGTTTCGATTCCAGCCTCGCTGGCCTGCATGACAGGACGCACAAGGCGATCATTCGGTGAAAGCTTACGCAGGGGAGAGCGTCCCACCCGGCTAACCTTGTCGGTCAGGTTCGGATTGGCAAACCGCTCTAGAATAGCGTTCATGTATTTATCGTGTTTTTGCGAATCAAATCCATGCTTCTCCATAAGCAGGGCACCGGTTTCTTCCATAACATGCCGGACTTTGGCCCGCAGTGAAGGGTCTTTCATCACTTGCCGTATTGTTTTAAAACCTTCCAAGTAACCAAGGTATGCAGCACAGCAGTGGCCTGTATTAACGGTAAACATTTTGCGCTCAATGTAAGGTTCCAGAGAATCTACATAATGAACACCTTTAATTTCATGAAAACCTGGAAGCAGAGCCGGCCGGTGTATGACCCATTCATAAAAAGGTTCTACGGTAACTTGAAGAGGATCCGAATGATTCTGCACGGGTACAATCCGGTCGACAGCTGCGTTTGGAAAAGAAATACAGGTGTCTGCTTGTTCGCGGATTTCTTCATCGAGGAGAGCGTAAACTTTCTTCTTCAGCCGGGTGCTGCCGGCTATAGCATTCTCACAAGCGATGATATGAAGGGGAGCGGTTTTGTTCTGCATCAGCCGCAGCTTGATACCTTCCGCGATGGGATTTGCGATATCCTTCAACGCGCTGACTCCCACTGCTGTCGTGATGATGTCCGCGGCAGCGATCTCCTCGGCAACGCGTTCATGCTCCGTGATGTTGATCGCAGTGACGTTGCTGACAATCGTGGTATCCTGCTCCGGATTGGCAAGTGTAATCGGGTACTCCTGCCTTTGCTGCAATTGAGATATTTGCTTTTTGTTGCGTGCTACAAAACAAATCTCATATTCCGAAGCGGACAACATATGGCCGATAAATCCGCGGCCAATATTGCCCGCTCCAAAGTGTACGGCTTTCATAGATGATTTCCCCCTTAGAATGTGTTTTGTTTAGTTTAGACGCTTTTTGTAAGCGGCTTGGTTGTTAGATCGTTAAATTCAAGTTCAGTCAGGCAAGATAAGCGCTGATGAGGCATATCGAATGTCAATGTCCCGGTGATCGTATTTGGAATAACGATACAATGGATGCCAGCTGCTGCTGCTGCGCGGGCACCATTAGGTGAATCTTCAATGGCAACAGCTTCCTCTGGCGCAGCGCCAAGTCCTTCGAGTGCTTGGATATACAGCTCCGGGTCTGGCTTTACATGAGATACATCGTCTGCAGTACGGATCACATCGAAATAATCCAGCAGTCCAAGCTGCTCCAGATGCTGTTCTACCCATGCACGGCCGGAGCTTGTCGCCAGGCCGATCTTCATTCCTGCTTTACGTGCTTGTTCCAGATAGTTCAGAATACCGGGACGAACCTGCTCCTGATTCATCAGGGCTGCATGCTGCAGTTGTACAGATTCACGAAAAGCATCTTTGTCAATAGGAAGGTTCAAGTCGGTCATTAAATACTCATAAGGATTAAAAGAGTTCAGACTTGTTCCGATGCATTGTGAATACTGCTCAAGTGTGAGATCTACCCCGTGTTCTTTATACGCATCGCGAAATGCAGTGTACCATGCTGTCTCTGTATCAATAATGGTTCCGTCAAAATCAAAAATCATCGCTTTAATCATGTTTGTGTTCCTCCTGTTTCAGAATGTAGTTGTTTACATGTTGATCGTTTGTGTTTGGATGTAGATGTTGTTTGTACTTTTTTTGTGTCACATTAAATGACGCGAATTACGTTGGAAAACCAATTTTTATGAAGCAATCGAGATATTTAAGCTGCTAAAACCGTAACATAGGACAAAGATGGGGGTCAACCACGTGAAGAAACTTAACGTACCTCTTTGCATGAATATATAGCGTTTTCATGAAAAGTAACCATTTCGAGAGGATGCCTATAGCTATAAGGATGTAAGCGGTTGTTGCTTGCTGCGATGTGTAACTTCTTAAAGAAAGTGTTAAAAAATTTTTTTATCAGGGTGTTAAACTACAAAAAGTACGCCGTATTTCGCAGAATCTTGAAATACGGCGTACTTTTTGTTTATGACCAGGTATCCAGTAATAATGAAACCAGAAGACCCATAGAAGCGATAAAACCGACGACCGGACCGCCTTCTTCAAAGGCTTCAGGCATCATGGTAGAACAGATCATGGCGATTATTCCGCCACCAGCAAAAGCTCCGATGGCGGCTTCCGTCTCATTAGACAACTGCTCCATAAACAGATATCCGCCCCCGGCGGCAAGTGCAGAGAGAATCAGTACACTGCCCCACATGAGCACAATTTTACGTCTGGAATATCCGCTCTGCCGGAGTCCCGATGTACTGGACAGGCCTTCCGGTATGTTGCTCAGAAAAATGGACACGATCAGCACGAGACTGACACCTTTTCCAGTCAATAAGCTTGCGCCCAGCATGATCGATTCGGGAATGGCATCCATCACCGTTCCTGCGAAAATGGCCTTTCCGTTTTGTGCCTGCTGTTGTTCTGGCTTCTCCTTGCGACCAGATCGCTTTCGATGTGCACCGCCCTTGTTGGATATGAACAGATCGAATCCTGTGTACACCAGCGCGCCCGAGATAAAGCCGATGGCCGTCGCGATCGTCCCGCCGCCTTTCAGTGCATCTTGAAGCAGTTCAAATACGGCAGCACCGATCAGTGTTCCTGTACCGAAAGCCATAATCCAGCCGATGACCCGTTTCGGGATATTCATATACAGGGATACCAAGGCTCCCACAATAACAGCAGAGGCTGAAACACCACCCCACATGAGTGCCGCCCACATAGACTCATTCCTCCTTATTGATTCATTTACCCCGAAACGGTTGTATGTCAACAAGGACATAAAAAAACAAGCCAGTAAAAACTACCGGCTTGCCTGCAATGACTGCATGATTGTAAGGTGTGCAGCGTAAAGCTCCTTTAATCGGGGGGGATTATTTGGATACTGCTGCAGATGTTCTCAGCTGTTCATTCAGCTTCAAAACATTTGTGATACGGCTGATTTTGATTTTGTTGCTATCTTCCTTACCAAAATTCGGTCTCATTGGCACCATGTGAATCACCTCCTTTCAAGATTGGGTTGATAATAAAAATCAGGAAACTATGCACGATCCAGCCTTACATATGTCATTAGGTCTTTTAGGCTGACTTTGTAGACATGTTCGATCCGGCCATTACGCTCCCTGACTTCTATCCGTTGTGCGAATTTGCTGTAAATGCGATTGATGTAGAGGTTATCGGCTGAAGCATGAAAAACGACAGTATGCACCCCCGGATGATCTTCTGCGATAATTTTAGCCAAGTCCCGGAGTCCTTCAAAAAAGATTCTGCTTCCTCGATAATTTTTGGCGAGCATGGCAGCGTCGATGAACACGTAATCTTGATCTTCATCGAAACGGTATTGAATAAAGGCGACCAGTTGATCTTCTGTGTCATGAAAGAGCAGAATTTGAGCATCGGTTACCGTATGTATCAGATGAACCAGTGCATCCTGGAGCATATAGTGATGATCGAATTCCCGGCAGTTATGCAGATAAAATCTCGAAAAGGAAGCATAATCCGCGTCAAGATGACATCGTCTGACGGTTGCTTTCATGATGTCCACGTCTCCTTTTTCATCATATTGAGATGATCTTCGTCTTGCTGTTTCCACATCTGTAAATATAGAGGACAACGTCTCAAGAGCTCATCATGACGGCCGCTGTCAACCAGCCTTCCTTCGTTCATGACGAAGATTACGTCAGCAGTATTGATGACAGAAAGACGGTGGGATATGATGACGGCAGTACGCTTTTTCGAGCGGTTTTGGATGGTATGGGTGACAGCGGCTTCGGACAGCGGATCCAGCGATGATGTAATTTCATCCAGGAGCAGCAGGTATGGTTCCCGAAGCAGTGCTCGTGCAATAGCAATCCGCTGCTTTTGTCCGCCGGAAAAGTTAGTGCCATCTTCAAGAACAGCGGTATCATAGCCATCTGGAAGTCCAGTAATAAATTCATGTAACGATGCCTGTTCTGCGGCTCTGACCACATCCTCCATAGAAGCGTCGGGCCTGCCGATCAGAATATTATCCTTAACCGTACCACGGAACAAAAAGCTGTCTTGAAATACAGTGCCAACCCGGCTGCGGTATGACTCTGCGTCCACGTGCAGGATATCGATTCCACCAACAGTCAGCCGGCCGCCGGAGGGCTGTCTCAGCCCCAGGATCAGCTGCAGGATCGTGCTCTTTCCGGAACCGCTGGGACCGACGAATGCGGCAGTTGTTCCAGCCGGAATAGTGAAGCTGATGCCTTGCAGCGCAGGTTCCTTGCCAGGATAACGAAACACGAGCCCATCGGCGATAATTTCAGGGCATGGCTGCAGTGCTGCTGAATCTTTCTGTTCAGCCTGTTGTTTCTCCTCATCTGTCAGCATCTCAGACAAACGTTCCAAACTGACACGAGCGCTGGCAAAGGAGGGGAGGATTGCCGTAAGATTATAAACCGCATTGCCCATCGATGTATAAATGGTGAAAAAGACGACCAGCGTACCCAGCGTAATTTGGCCCAAAAGGGCAAGATAGGATCCAAATCCGATAATGGAGAAGTTTACTAGCAGCAGGCTGATTATAGGCAGCCGGTCAAGCGAAGCGTTGGTCACATTGTAATGAACATGACGAATGAATAACTGCTGCAGCCGTTTCTCAAACTTGTGAATTTGTGTTTGTTGTACATGGAATCCTTGGATGATCATCTGGCCGCGGACATTTTCCTGAACATCCCCGGTCATGGCTTCCAGCTCATCACGATAAGCGCCATAAACTCTTCGCGCCCTTCGCGACAGCAGATACGGGCCCAAGTAGATCAGGCTGGCTCCCGCCAGGATGAGCAGGGCCATGCTCCACTGAAGAGTGAACAGAATGGCAACGCTGATGCTGACTACAGCAACCGATTGCAGTCCGATTGTCATCATGGACATCATGGCGCCTTCGATAGCGGGCAGATCCACTGTAAAGCGGGACACGTGCTCTCCAGCGCGGCTGGCCTGAAAGCGTTCCATGTTTAAATGCTGCAGGTGGGAGAACAATCGCCGCCTTAACTGCTGCTGCACCTCAGCTAGTATGGTGGCCAGCAGCCGGTCACTTATCAGTCCAGCGGCGACACCGCAGGCACCGATACTGCCGAGAATGCCGAGGATGAGGAAAAATGCGTTACGATCTCCCGGTTCAATGGCATAGTCGATCATAAATTTGAAACTAAGCGGCGCCAGGGACAAGACGGTCAGTTCAATGAATGACGTTAGGAAAAAAGCTATTGCCAAACCTCGGCGGGGACTCAGAAATGTTACAAAGTGACGGATGACGTTGCTCATGCTTCCTCCCGTTATAACTCAGGCCAAAGAGCGTGTCCCGAATGTAGATACATATTTTTGCAGATGCTTTACGTTTATCCTGTATTCGTCCAAACAACCCTGTGTCTGATCAACGGTAGATAGCAGATCGGCAAATCGTGAACATAATCTTCTAGTACGAGGCTCGCCCGGTATCCAAAACCTGATTTCCTCTACGCGCTCTTCCTCCTGATCCGACAGGTGACTGACGAGGAATTGAAGCGCTTCATAGAACATTCGGGTGCTCCGGTGATGTTCCACAATATATGCCACCTGAAGCTGGATCACATGCCGGTCCTTGTAATCTTGTTCACCGGTTCCGTGAATATAGCCGAATGCACCTGACAGCTGATCCTCATCATCAAAACAGAGCACAGCTGTACCTTCCATTAACAAAGGACTGGCGATATAACTCAGTGAAACAGGAAAGGGATACAACAAATTCAAATCGCTGTAATGTGCCAGCAAAAAGTCCATATACTGCTGTTGATAGTTATAAGTCGAACATACTGAAAAATAGCAGCTCATGATTCTCTAGCACCAGGTTTGAGAAGGTCTTCAGTCGCAGAAGTTGATCGGATCAAAGTCATCTTCCTTTCTTCATACCGGTTCAATATGCCTAAGATTCGACATCTTTTGAACTATTGTAATGAGTTATGTTTAAGTTTTGTTTAAGTATTGAAGGAAATCTGCAATTTTTTTCAACACCTGCTGAGTGACCTGCTATAATAGGGATAAATTACCTGTCAGCACCCGGAGGTTTCTTTAATGTTGATTACTGAGCCGGCTGGAAACAGCATGAAAAAACGGTTTTCGTTCCTGTTTGGTTTTGCCGCTGTGCTGGCCGCAGCTGTCCTGTTGGTTGTATGTGCAAAATGGCTGGCAGGAGATGATCCGACTCTTTTTACATCCACTATATATACTTCAGAACAAGGTAAGCTGGATGCCTCAGGCTGGAACGCCGAGGTGAATTCAAGCCTGATGCTGGACGGTGAATGGGAATTGTATTGGGGGAAGATGCTGAAACCGGAGGATTTTCGTTCTTTGGCCATGCCTTCACCAGTAATTGTAGATATACCCCAGCCGTGGACCGGATACTCGATAGACGGCAGGCCGCTGCCTAACGAAGGTTTTGCAACATATCGCCTCCGCATTCTTTTACCGGAAAGTCTTACTCGTACCCGTGAAAGTATAGGATTATACCCGAAAAGTATTGCTTCTGCTTATCAGCTCTGGGTGAACGGTGACTTGAAGGGCGGCAATGGATTAGTAGGAACTGACGCCTCAAGCACTACACCTCGGAGTTATCCCAAAACCATTTACTTTGAGCCTCGTGAAGGCTGGAACGAGATTATCATTCAAGTGTCGAATTACTCCCAGCGCAATGCCGGGATATGGCAGGGGGTGGAGCTTGGAACGGCTGACGGAATTGCATGGATGCGGGTATCACGCGTGTCTGCCCAGGTGTTCATTGTCGGTATCTTTTTTGTAATGGCGCTTTATTACTTCTTCGTATACGTTAACCGGAGGCAGGAGATCTCTGCATTTCTGTTCGGTTTGCTCTGCTTCTCGGTGGGGATCAGAACCATTGTACTGGGTGAGTCGACAGCCCTCTTTTTGCTGCCCGGCCTTCCCTGGGAGTGGGGGGTAAAGGCAGAATACATATCCATTGCTATGACCGCGCTGTGCTTGATTTTATTTGTGAGCAGGGAATATCCAAGGGAGTCCATATCCTGGGTGCCAAAGGCTGCAGGACTGGTGCTCGGCAGCTTTATCATCTTTTTCCTGATTACTCCGGCACGTGTATATACTTATTATCTGACTCCTTATATATGGGGAGTGCTGTTTCCCGTGCTTATGTACACCATGTATATTTACATTCTCTCAGCCATCCGGCGGCGAAAAGGCTCCATGACAACAGCGATCGGCTTCCTGTTCTTTACGATTTTTGCTTTAAACGACATGATGTTTTATACAGGACTGCTGCCGACTAACGATTTGCTGTCAATTGGCCTGCTCGCTTTTCTGCTTACCCAGGCATTGAATCTGTCGGCACGCTTCTCGCGGGCGATTGCGGAGAAAGAGCAGCTGTCGGAACAGCTTAGAGAGAATAACCGATCATTGGAACGCACTGTAGCAGAACGAACTCACTCCCTTCAAAAAAGCAATGCCCGGCTCCAGGAAGCCAACAAGAAGATGGAAGAATTCGAACATTTCCGTATACGGCTGCTCTCGAATATTTCTCATGAGCTCAGTACGCCGATCACCTCCATCAAAGGCTTCGCCAAAGCGCTCCGCGACGGTATCATCACGGCGGATGCTCCCAAGTATGCGAATCGGATTTATGAAAGATCTCTGCTGCTGGAACGAATGATTCATGATCTGGTTGAGCTGACTAAGCTGGAGACAAACCAGGTGAGATTTCATATGCAGGAGGTAGAGGTAGTGCCATTCCTGCAGGAATTATTCCTGAAGTATGAGTGGGAGATTGAGAGCAAAGGGATTCACTGTCAGATCCAGCTTCCTGAAGATGTAATTGGAGCGGGTTCTTTCATTAAAGTGGATTCTATCCGCATTGAGCAGGTGCTGTCGAACCTGATCTCTAATGCTGTTCGGTATACACCGGAAGATGGAGTGATTGTGCTGAAGCTTCAGATAGTCCGGTTGTCCGATGGAGGCTCTCGCGCTGTGGTTGGAGTGAGGGATACGGGTGTCGGTATTGATCGGGACATGCATCAACACATCTTCGAAAGGTTCGGGCAAGCCAAGCAGCAAACGGCCGTTCACCATAATGGATCCGGGCTGGGCCTGGCGATATGCAAAGAAATCATCCATTATCATCATGGAGAAATCAGGGTAGTCAGCGAGCCGGGAGAGGGAAGTGAGTTCAGTTTTGAGCTGCCGATCGTACAGAGGGGGGGCGCTTTAAGGTGACAGCAGTTAAAGAATGCAGCGAGATTCTGCTGGTGGAAGACGACAAGGATATCGCGGATTTAATTTCGATATATTTGAGTAATCAACATTACATCACATACATTGCGTCCTCACTTGCAGAAGCTGCGATTCAGCTGGAAATCCGGAAGCCGCATCTGATTATTTGTGATATTATGCTGCCTGATGGTAAGGGAACTGACTGGATTCAAGCAGTGAAGAGCCGATCGGATGTGCCGGTCATCTTTCTCAGCAGCCTGAAGGAAGCGGAGGATGTGATACAGGGGCTTGAGTATGCCGATGATTATATTACCAAACCGTTCGATCCTGACGTGATGGTAGCGCGGGTTCGGGCCAGGCTCAGGCGGCTGGCCGTGGGGAAGGTTAACGCAGATGCAGGCGGTCATTTATGGAGCGACGGGCGCTTGGACATCCACTTCGGACGTCTAGAGGTTCGCGTGAACGGGAAAGAAGTGAGTCTGCCGGCAAAAGAGCTGCAGCTTCTGCTTCATATGGCGCGGTATCCGGACCGTGTGTTCAGTGTCGAGCAGCTGTTCGAACAGATCTGGGGACTCGATAGCGGTAGCGACAGCCGCACTGTCATGGTTCACATCCACAATCTCCGGCGTAAAATTGAGGATGAAGCTTCAGGCCATCGTTACATCGGCACGGTGCGGGGCATTGGATACAAGTTTTTGCGCGTATAGTTTTAGATTCGCACGCAGGGTTGAACCACCCCTCTTAGGTATGATGAGGGGCTTTTTTTGCTGCTGCGCGGTAAAGACCAGATGAGTTAGGCGCGTGCGAGCGGTCTTGTGGTCGAATGTATGTGGAAAACCACATACATCGGTACTTGCGAGCGGTCTAGGGACGAAATGTATGTGGAAAACCATATACATTCCAGCGTGTGTGGGATCTGTCTGCAACTATTCCACAGATGTGAAGGTCTATCTAGTAGAGTTAAAGGAGGAGCGGCATGATGGATGAATGAAAAGAACGTACAAATGATGGAGACTCAAGACATAACTGCACTGATGAAAACGTACGGTGAGGCCGTATGGAACTACGCCTACTTTTTATCGCGTAATCATGCTGCTGCAGATGATATTGCTCAAGAGACTTTTATTCGTGCATATAAATATATGAATAATTATCGCGGTGAAGCCTCAGTGAAAACCTGGCTGCTGCGTATTGCACGGAATCGCTGGTACTCCTTTCGAAGCACCAGTTTTGTCAAACGTGTTGTCCATAAACCGGAAGCAATATCCGGCATGACCGCACAATCCGCGGAGGATGAGGCATTGGAACAATCACTTAGCACAGATGTGTGGAAACTGGTGTATCAGCTGCCTTTAAAAGATCGGGAAGTATTGATATTAGCGATTCATTATGAACTTACGATGGAGGAACTGGCCGGCACTCTCGGCATCTCGTTATCTGCTGCAAAATCCAGGCTGCAGAGAGCCAGACAAAGAGCAAAAGCGCGATGGGAAGGGGCTGACCAATCATGACGAAGAAAAACGCAGAATGGGACGATGAACTAAAGACAAAGCCGTTTACGCAAAACCACTTTACCCCGCAAATGGTGGCACAGGTGGAGCAGCGTGTGAAAACCAAAAGAAGCACTTTTCGAAAATGGGTTATGACGGCCGCTGTGCTTTCTGTTCTTTTGGGTGTTTTTTGGCTGGGTTACGAATCATGGCCTTCCGGTTCTGTGCAGTCATTAACGCAGGCCGTCACTGTCGAGAAGGAACCTCACCAGCAAGCAGAGGAGATCATTTTTTCGGATACAGATGGCAACCAGGTGCCGCTTCCCTTGCGAATAATTAAAGCTGAACTTCACGTGGACGACGGTACAAATGAAGACCTTCATCCATTTTCAATACCTGATGCCGTGAACTATAAAATTCCACCGGAAGTGAAGGATGCACTGCAAGCGGTCCTGGTTTATCGGGATGACATGATGTCTGGATATGTGCTGCTTGCACCGATCGGCTGGGATGCTTCCGCTAGCGTCGGAGCGAATGGTTCTTTTGGGGTAACCTTGACCAATCCAGCCAATAAGGAGCAGAGCCTGCGATTTTCAGACACTGCCGGATCCTGCCAGGGGTGTGCTATCAACAGCATTGGTACTTATTTTCCTGAACAAGCAGGCTGGGCAGAAGAGCAAGGTTTTGCAGTATATGAGCCGTTATCATTTGCAGATTGGGAGCAGCGGGGAGCGACAGGGGAAGATGCGAGTACTGCAGCTTATACTACCCGTGCTAACGATGGGTTTTATGAAAAGGGTGTCGCATTTTACGAGAAACATCCAAGCGGCAAGTGGTTTCTGTTTCGCCAATTGAAATTCACTCTTTCAGAAAACATATCCCTGGTGGACCAGAGCTATGAGGTGATTTTGGATCTTTTTGCGGCTCACCATGGACCGCTGATTGTACCGCTAACCCATGCTGATTCAATCACCTCTGAAATACCTGTAAAAATGGATCCCGGCACAATTCTCACATATCGTCTGAACGATGAATCTATGCTGACATATGATATAAAATATGATGAATACGATGCGAAGTCGCAACAGACTGATGTAAGACAGGAAGCTGCAGACTTAGAAGCAAGAAAATCGGAAGATGACTATATTGCGTCAATTAAGGATTCTGTAAAACATTTACCTGTCGTAGATTTAGGGTTTGATCTTCCAGCTCCGGCTCCGGGTGTGGCTGTTATGTATGGTTCTGACGGCTACATTAATCGTGTATGGAAGATTAAAGATAAGTGAGCTTTTAGGTGTTGCTTAAACGAAGGGACAATTTTATAATACAAAAAATAATATACGAACAAGTTAATGGAGTAAAGTATGCCCCGTCTCAATTCCCAAACGGAATAGAGGCGGGGTTTTGTGCGTGGGCAGAAGTACATGAGGGATGAAGCATGAGTTTTAACAATGAGCATGATCAATGGTTGTCCGGCCATCTCAAGCGTAGAAAAGGTGAGCGGCTGGATGCATTAAAGCGTGGTCACGGATTTGGTAATCGATTGTTTATCGAACACGTGTGGTGGCCGCTTGCCATTTATTGAGCCATATTGTCCACTTGTCGCATATGTTGAACATATTGAACCAGCTGCATTTTTTGCTGCTCGATATCCAGGATTCGCCGAGACATGTCCTCAAAAAAAGCCTCAATCTGGTTTTTAAGAACATTAGCGGAGTGACCCTTCCAGTTTTGTAGAGAAGCGTACAAACTTCTAGCTTCCTGCTCATCCATACGAAGTTGTGCTAGCAACTCGGTTAAATGTCTCTCTGCCCGCAGTAAATCATCGAGCTCAACTCGTATTTCACCATTCATTTTAAACCCTCCAAGAGCTTGATTTGTCTGTGTTATCAGCTGTTATCAGTTTGTTCGAACAAGTCAGCCTTAGTATTGATGTAGTATAGAATATCGTTCGTTTGCTGTAAACGTGCTTGACTCATAGAGGCGATAGAAGTATTGAGCTGCTGGACAATAGGCTCGAGTCTCCGGCTATGACTGGAATGCATATATGTGTAGAGCCTCTGTCTTATTCCTTCAATTTCGGCGTGACTATACTTAGCGTTTAATTTCCATCGTTCCGCAACACTTCGAAGTTCACTCGGGGTTACCTGTATGGTTCCAGCATTGGCGGAGTCCGCAGCTTTGGACATCACCCCGGCAAAAGCTGCCAATGAACTCACTGCACCTGTAATTGCTCCCGTAATTCGTTCTTTCACTTCTTCTGCCATATTAGAGGAAGAAGGGATGCGAGGAGATTCAATAGGCTCGCCCGTAACTCCATCGAATAATGGATTCGAGATGTAGCCGTCTTTAAATTTGTATTGATTAAGAGAGTGGTAACTGTTAGGGCCAGAGAAAGAGTTTGTGAGTTTCTCTTTGATATTCAAGATGTTATCTTCTGGGTTAGCATCTTGGTAGTTGGAATCTATATAGTAGGTTGATCCTACGTGACCATCGTAGCCACCGAGCGCGCCACTACCGACAATGTCTTTCGGGTGAGCGAAATTGATAATCTGATCATCGAATGCGCCTTCTTCAGCTTTTTTTCTCATTTCTAATGTTAGGCTGGGCACAACGGACGGAGCGCTGAAGGTAACAGCTGTCATCCCTGTGTAAGCAGCAGCATATTGTGCATTAGCACCACCCAGGGAATGACCAGTCAAAGAGAATTTAAAATGTTTGTATTTTTCCTGCATCTCTTTAGCGTAGTCTTCGGCTTGATAGTTTTGATTTGTTCCAGGTAATGTAAAAAATTTCTCGACTGCTTTTTCGCGTTCGTCAATCCAGTTGTTAAGTTTGGGTATCCCTAATGCATCGTCTATTTTGCTCATGGGTTCGTCCCAAGGATGAGGCGGTTTCATCTTTCTTTTTACTTCATCGAACCCGATATCAAGATCATTTAAAAAATCTTGGAGGGCTCTATCTGTTCCGTTTTGTAATTCTGTTCCTCGAAAAGCGATGACTGCTTCATTCGTTTTTTCATTTACGAAAGTTACCGCATCAAATCCAGTTGATGTATTACTTCTAGTGTCCTCTAAAACTTTCCAATCAGGAAAATCTCTAAATGTAGTGTCTTTTTCATGAGTACCATAGGCAGCATCAGACATCATTTTATAAGTCTCATCATTAATTCTATAAGAAGTTGTCAATTAAGGATTCCTCCAAAACTTATTTTTTCTCATAGGGGTCATATCCATTAGCTCTAATTGCAGCAACCAATTCAGGACTCATTCCGAAATTGAATGTTTCATTCGTTTGATAATTGACTGAAATACTGAAATGTTGTTCTTTGTTCCCTATGACATTCCCTTCTAATATGACTTCAATATTTATATATTGGGGTAGTAACTTTTCTCCTGTTATTTCAACATCTAACTCATATTCATCTCTTAAATGCTTCACAGCAATGGTTTTAGCTTTATCAATGATTCCTTGATCTTCACTTTTTTGGACAACTTCACCGTTACCATTGTTATTATTTTTCTTCATCTGTTGACAACCTCCAAGCATCAAAATGATTGCAATAAATCCAACAGAAGCTATATACAAAATGGATCTAGCTTTAATATTAATCAGCTCCTTTGATCATACTAACAGGTTTCAGATGTAACGGGGATTTGCTTTCAGGTTGTGTATATAATAATTGTATTTCGCAAGAAATTCAATATTTTGTAAATGGTTAGTCCGTTTCTATGATGTGATTTAACATTTTTATTATTGAATTATGCAGAGTTTATGAAATGAATTAGGCAACGATCATACCTTTTAAAATTACCCTAACGATTATCAAAGGGTTCATATCCCTTGGCTCTGATTGCAGCAATTAGTTCGGGGCTCATTCCGAGTTCAGAAATTTCATTTTTATTATAATTGATAAAGATGTTGAAGCTTTGTTCCTTATTCCCGACCACATTTCCTTCAAAAATGACTTCGGTAGTTACATATGCGGGTAGTAACTTTTCTCCTGTAATTTCAACTTCCAACGCATATTCATCTTTTAAATGCTTGGTAGCAGTGGCTTTAGCCATATCGATTATTGCTTGATCTTCACTGTTGTGGACAACTCTATAGTTGTCATCGAGATTCGTTTCTTTTACCTGTTGACATCCCCCAAGCATCAAAGTAATTGCAACAAGTAGAAGTATTGCTATATACGTACTGGATCCTACTTTTATAAAAATCAGCTCCTTCAATATTCCTAATGAAACGATCTCAATGTAAGGTATGCCGGAGGGAGTATTATTTTGCTTTTAATACATTCAAAAGGATCGTATCCATCATTTATTAGTTTTTCTTTTAGCTGAGGGGTTATTAAAAATCCAGAAACTTCTTGAGTGTTATAATTTACTGAAATATTGAAAGCATGATCTTCAAGTCCAACAACGTTTTCTTCTAAATCTACCTCAGATATAATATATGTTGGATGTTTTTTTGACTTGTGATTTCAACGTCCAAATTGTATTTATCTTTGAAGTATTGAACAGCAGTAGCTTTCGTTTCGTTCATCGTCCTGATCATTGTTATTTATTTTGATCTGTTGACTTCCTCCGAGCATGAAGATGATTGCAATAAGTCCAAGGGAAGTTACATACAGAATAGATTTAGGTCTAATATTAATCAACTCCTTTGATCATGACTGATTACGCAGAGGCCGAAGCAATATGAACTGGGTAACGATTATGACTTCTGCAAAAACTTTAACGATTAATGTATGGTTCATATCCCTTGGCTCTAATCGCAGCCACTAATTCGGGACTCATAGCGAAAAACTTAAATTTGGAAAGGGTAGTTATAGCAATTTCAATATTATGTAAATTAGTTGTTCGTTAAATTCATAACCATCATCGTTGAAAGATGAAACGTACCCTGTATAAGGAATATTCTAATTTTAATTTTTTATAAATTTTAGTTCGCACACAGTGGGTAGAGGAAAGGCAACTTCAAATATAAAGCGCGGGAAAAGTTGGTTATTAGCACACAACAAAAAGAACCCGCATCCGCGGGTTCCTTTTACTTATTCAGCTCTTCCTTATTCTTCTCCCTTGGCCACCGGATTCCCCTCATACGAGATCCAGTCGCTCCAGCTGCCGGCATACAGCTTGACGCTGCTGTAACCGGCTTCCTTGAGGGCCAGCACGTTGGGGCAGGCGGACACGCCGGAGCCGCAGTATACAATAATCTCATGATCTAGCGGAATTTCTGCAAACATCATTTTGATCTCATCGCGTGATTTCCATCGTCCTTGAGCATTCAGCAGATCTTTCCAGAAGTAATTCACCGCACCCGGGATATGACCGGCTGTATGGTCAATAGGTTCTTCCAGTCCTGCATAACGACGGGTCTCGCGTGAGTCGATCAGAAGAGGGGCACCAGATTTCGATGCTTGCCGTACTTCCTCCATATCACTGAGCATGACTGGCTGAGCTTTAGGCTCATAAGAAGCTGGAATCACAATTGGAACATCAGCCGTCACGGGATAGTGGGCGTCCTTCCAAGAGGAAAACCCTTCGTCCATGATATAAGCCTGCTCATGACCAGTATATTTCAGCATCCACCAGAGCCGGCTGGCCACCATCCCGCCTTGATCATCATAAATGACCACACGGGAGCTCTGGCTAATACCGGCTTTCCCGAAGACCTGCGAGATATGTGATACCTCTGGCAGCGGATGGCGTCCTCCATGCTGTGAGACTGGAGCAGAGAGGTCAGTCTCCAGGTCCATATACACGGCCCGGGGAATATGGGCTTCTTCATAAGCCAGTCTGCCTTTATCACGATCACCTAATGTAAAGCGGCAATCGACGATGATCAGATCATGTTCATATAAACGGGCAAGCAGCCACTGTTTAGATACCCTATAGCTCATGCAGCATCACACCACCTTCACAGCCTATATATTAACGTTCAGCTTGGTTAGCCGGTTTTGCCCAGCTGCTCCATAAACTGATTGACCTGAGCAGAGCATTTGGATAAGGTCGTAGCTGCCACTTCATACTTTGCCGCCAGTTCGCTTTGTGTCACCGGAATGTCCAGTGCTTTTGTACACAGCTGATCCAGGGCCGCTTTGAAACCACCCGGTTTACGGAACTTCGGAGATTCCTTCTGACAGAACCCGTTCCAGATAATGAGCGCATTATAGAAGAAAAATAATTTCTCGGTCTCATTATATTCATAATCTTCGTACAGCTGTGGAAAAAGTTCTTCCGCCAGTTCACGATAAGAAGGCTGGTTCCATTTCATTTGGCCGATTCGTGTCATAAGCTCGTCCAGACTGGAAGGAGCGTTGAGCATAGCCAGTTTCTCATCTTGTGAAGGCTCGATATGACGCCGGGGTCCACCGGAACGGCGATCTTTCTCCATACAGCATTTTTTATATTTTTTGCCGCTGCCGCAGTGACAGGCATCATTTCTACCTATCTTTTCCAAAACATTCACTCCTCAGATTGTGGTTAACGGTTAGTTAGTAAGTCTCTATTCCTATCATAAAAGATAATGCGTGGTTTGACCACCTGTTTGCTGAGGTTAGTAGGAAATTGTTTATATTTTCTTGGTTTTTATGACAAATACATAGAAGTTATGACAAATTTTAAGGAAAAACATACCTGTTATGAGTCAACATCTGTGATATGATGTAAGGCATTGGAAGAGGAACGGATCTTGGAAAGGAGAAGTGATGGATATGGGTTTTGATATGAAAGGGTTTGAAGAATTTAACAGCAGCCCAGAAGAGCTGGACCAGAAGACTAGGGAGCTTGAGAACAATCGGAGTGTTCCGGTGGAACAGGTTTTAACGCCGGACTTTATGGCCAAATATGCGAACTCGGCATCCGTGGAACACTTTTTTGAAGCAGGTGGTTTTCTTGTTAAGAACGATGAGGATTTCGATGCTCTTCCGCAAGAGCCGCTGGATCAATATGTTCGGGAAACCTCATCGTTTGATTCGTTTCAGGACATGGTTGACAAAGCCGTCCGTGAGTATATTGTACGTAATCTTGGATTTTAACTGATGATCAGCTGAGCTGCCGAGAGAACAGATGTTGTTCTCAGGCAGTTTTTTTATCCACGCTTCACTCTCCTGGCTATTCACGGAACTCATGCTTAAGAAATTATCAGCCCTGTGATTGTATGATTCATACGAAGCTCAAAGTAAGATTGTACCTAACGACAAATTTAATGAAATCTGCTTATAGAAGGACATGAAACATAATATAAAATATTCGTATGTTTGTAATATACTATCACCTAAATCAGGCCGCTAGGGGTGATTAAATGTTTCATGATCAATGGCATTTCGAACGGCAGCAGGTGATCTGGTACCGATGAGCGAGAGATTTATTGAAGCTGTTAGGCGATGGGCAGATCGTGTACTTGAGGCGGGAAAGGATCGGTACGGAGACAAACAAACTCCTTTGCTTGTAGATGGGGTCCGCGTCGAGAATGGGGAGCCGGTTGCATGGCTGTCCCAAGGAGAAGAGTGGATATTGTCCAATCCGGCCAACCAACAGAATTTATTTCGTACTTTGACAGGGCTTAGCCAGTTGACAGGAGATCAGCGTTATATTAAGGCAGCGCGCCTGGCGACGGAGTATGCCTTGAAACATCTAAGGTATGGAGACCTGATGTGTTGGGGCGGACATATGGCATATGATCTTAATTCCAAGAAGCAGATCCATGCTTCTGATAAAGGACCGCAGCATGAACTAAAATGCCATTATCCATTTTATGAATTTATGCTTGAGATCAACCGCACCGAGACTCAAAAGATGATTGAGGCAATGTGGGAAAGTCACGTAAGGGATTGGAATAACCTGGAGTTTAATCGCCACGGCCAGCCCAAGGAATATGAGGGTACAACCTATAAGCAGGGCGGGGTATGGGACCGCTCGTATCGTTCAGACCCGGTTTTTTTTACTGGAAAAGGATTGACATTCGTTAATGCGGGCAGTGATCTTTATTATTCAGCTGCTGTTGTTGGGGCTCTTACAAAACAGGAGGCTCCGATTGAATGGGCTGAAAGGCTTGCCGCACGGTACGCGGAGACTGCTCATCCAGAAACAGGAATGACCGGGTATCAGTTTAGTATTAGCGAACTGCCGGGACAGCGAGGTGACCGGGCAGCCCATCAGTTCGGTGAGCAGCTGGCTAATGACCAGCCGATTGAAGCAACGTTATCTGTACCTGGTCAGATTCATGCGATTGCAGGTGAATCGGCTCTGTGCCGTATGGCCATTTACGACCTGCTGGGAGAAAGAGGCCGCCGTTTTCTCGATTGGGCACTCGCTGATCTTCAGGCATACGGCCGGTATGCATATGACGAGAGGAAGAATGTTTTTCATCCTGTACTTACGAACGGCAAGCGTTTGACCGGACTGGTGCTGGAGAAAGACGGTTATTATGGCCGGCGCGGAGAGGCACTTTCTTCAAAACCGGCTGACGGCCTCATGTTCTGGTCTTATGCAGCAGGATACCGCCGTTCGGAGGACCCTGAATTGTGGCATATTGTCCGAAACATGGGGCGTGGTCTTGGCCTAGGGGATTTAGATAAATTGCGTCAAGCCGGTACATTACTACCCTGCGGAACCAAATGTTCGAATACACATGTTTTATTCGGACTCCTGGAACTCGCCGCTATTCATCCCGAGAGTCACTATCTGACACTTGCCGAAGAGATCGGAGATCATATTCTGGCAAACACTTTCCACCATGGTTTCTTTCTTCCGAGCAAACGCCATGTGTATGCTAGATTTGATTCCATCGACCCTTTAGCATTACTGCACCTTTCAGCTGAAATGCAAGGAAACCGGAGTGTCATACCGAGTTATTTCGGCGGGAAAGCTTTTTTTGCAGCGGACTATGATGGAAATGGACACAGATACGATAGCTCCTTCATCTATTCACTTGTCAAAGACTAGAGGCGACGGCGCATGTCATCACTGGAGCTTCAGTTTGGCTGTTCCTTCAATTGTTGAATAGCAAATGACACAATACATGTGAGGTGAATCATTTTGTCTGGAAGAACATATACCAATCCTATTCGGTCCGGATTTCATCCGGATCCATCGATCGTACGTGTCGTGGATGATTACTATATGGTGAATTCTACGTTTCAATACTTTCCGGCCATCGTCATTTCTCATTCTAAGGACATGGTACATTGGCGTTATATCGGACATGCCATTACATCAAGCAGCTATTTAGAACTGAATGACCTTCCTGATTCCTACGGAATATGGGCACCCGATATCTCCTATTATAACGGGTATTTTTATATATGTGCCACGCTGAGGTTGAATGGTGCGGGGCGGGCAAACTTAATGATGAAATCGAGTAAGCCGGAAGGTCCATATACGAAGCCGGTTGTTATCAATACGGAAGGGATAGACCCTTCGCACTTCGTAGATGATGACGGAACTCACTATATGGCTTACGGAAGTAAAGGGACCAAGATTGTCGAGCTCAATGATGAATGTACCAAAGTGGTAGGCGAACCTGTCTTGTTGTGGGAAGGATCTGGAAAATCTGCTCCAGAAGGGCCGCATATTCTGAAAAGGGAAGACTATTACTATATCATTATGGCCGAGGGTGGAACGGAATATGGACACTGCGTAACGGCTTCGAGATCGAGGCAGCTGCTTGGTCCTTATGAACCCTGTCCTTTTAATCCTGTACATACGCAGAGCAATCCTATTGCAGCCATTCAGAGAGCCGGACACGGCAAGCTTGTCGAAACTCAGAATGGTGAGTGGTGGATGGTTTATTTAGCCGGGCGCCCGTTGGATGGAGGATTTTGTACACTCGGAAGAGAAACTTGTTTGGATCCGGTGCACTGGAGAGCAGACGGGTGGTTTGAGGTGAATGAAAGCCGTGGACCGAGCGAAGTTCAACGAGCTCCTTCACTAGAGGAATCTCCGTACCACGAGCCGATGCAGGATGAATTCGATACGCCGAACCTGCCGCTGCATTGGCAGTTTGTCAGAAACCCGGAAGTCGGTCAGTGGTCACTTGAAGAAAAGCCGGGCTGGGTGCGTATATGGACAGGTGAGGCTGATTTATCTTCGATCGGTGCTCGGAATGTGCTTGTCCGGAGAGAGAGGCATCATATCTACACAGCTCGAATGAAGCTGGAGTTCCGGCCGGAACAGAACGGGGAACAGGCCGGGTTAATCTGTTACTATGACAGCCGCTGCTATATTAAATTATGTCTAATTTATGAAAGCGGGCCGAAGCTTCAACTGCACGAGAATAGAGCTAGAGAACATTCTTTCATAGCAGGCTGCGAAGTGTCATACAAAGATGTTGTTTATTTGCGCGTTGATGTCGATCATGCGGTCAGAAAATTTTCCTATAGTTTGGATGGGGAGGAATGGAACTTGATCGGCACTGTAGAGGATGCTCGCTTTTTAAGTGACGAAGGAACGCAGGAGAAGAAAGCGTTTACCGGAACAATGGTCGGTTTTTATGCCAGCAATGGGGGATCTGGGCGCCGTATACCTGCAGATATTGATTGGTTCCAGTACGAAAGAATTTCAGATTAAATTAAGAAAAACCATGTCTTCTCCTTGGAGAAAACATGGTTTTTCTATATACTCAATCGATCCGAAGGAGAAAAACAACTTAAAGGGCAGCTGACTGAAGCTGGTTCCAAACATTTAAGGATGGCTGTACACAGCCTGTTTCGTAAACTTACCTTGCCGCACCTTCCCGTTTACGGAAGAACGTCTTCAAGGCCTCATATACCTCGGATTTATCCTTGATAATGTGATACAGAAACGGCTCCAGCTTAATATTCTTATATGCCGACATCAAGGTGCTGCTGCGATTGTACTGGTTCACTTCACCATAGCCGAACATGTTGCTTACCTTCAGCAGTTCCTCAATTAGCTTGACGCAGCGTTCATTGTCAGAGGTGAGATTATCGCCGTCCGAGAAGTGAAAGGGATAAATGTTATATTTAGCGGGCGGGTAGCGCCGGTTAATAATGTCCAGTGCCTTAATATAAGCGGAAGAACAGATGGTGCCTCCGCTTTCTCCACGTGTGAAAAACTCCTCCTCTGTTACTTCCTTGGCTTCCGTATGGTGGGCAATAAACACGATCTCCACTTTTTCATATTGTCTGCGCAGAAAGCGCGTCATCCAGAAGAAGAAGCTGCGGGCACAGTATTTTTCAAAGGAACCCATGGATCCGGACGTATCCATCATCGCGATGATGACGGCATTGGACTCCGGAATGACGGTATCATCCCAGGTTTTGTAGCGAAGATCATCGGGACTGATATGATGAATGCCAGGATTGCCGGTTGTGGCGTTACGCTTCAGATTTTCCAGTATCGTCCGTTTCTTATCGATGTTGGACATGATCCCTTTTTTACGGATATCATTAAAAATAATAGACTGGGTTTCGATCTGTTCCTTGTCTTTAGGCTGCAGCAGGGGGAGCTCGAGTTCCTCGAACAGCATATTCTCGAGTTCCTCCATGTCCACCTCGGTTTCAACCACGTCCTGTCCCGGTTTGTCGCCGGCTTTTTCTCCCTGGCCGGGCTGCTGATGTGCCGGATCCCTTCCCAATACATCTCCAACCTTGCTGTCTCCGTCACCCTGTCCGACATGTTTTTGTTTCTGATAATTGTAAATAAATCGGTATTCGTCGAGACTCCGGATCGGCACTTTGATGATCTGTTTGCCGTCGGACAGAATAATATTTTCTTCTGTAATGAGGTCGGGCAGGTTCTGCTTGATGACCTCCTTGATTTTGCGTTGATGGCGAACCTGATCCTGATATCCTTTGCGGTGCAGCGACCAATCCTCTCGGGATACGATGAAAGAGCGTTCTGTCATACGTCCACCTCCTGTTTGAGCTAGCATGATCCGGATGAAGTCTTCTAGCTATTGTATGCGTATGGATGGTGCGTATGATTGCAGGCAAGCCTATTTCAGAGTGGATTCCTGATGGAAGGCTTAATCTTCCTCCTCTTGTGGACCAGAACCCATCTCTCTCAAAAAAGCGTCAAGATCCGAAAGCGGCACGGGTTTGCTGAAAAAATATCCCTGGACCAGACCGCAGTATTTGTCACTAACGATTTTAAACTGTTCAGCCGTCTCAACGCCCTCTGCACAGCATTCCAGATTCAAGCCCCTGGCGAGACTTAGAATGGTGTCAAAGACAGCCATATTTGCAGGACTCAGCGTCATATCGCGCACAAAAGCCCGATCGATTTTGATCATGTGCAGCGGAAGAGATTTTACAAGTGACAAGGAGGAATTGCCGGTTCCGAAATCGTCCAAGGCAATCTGGACACCCAGGGTAATTAAATCATTTAAATGTCGGATCGTCAGCTCCAGGTTTCGGATGGCAACGCTTTCGGTAATCTCCAGACACAGCAGTTCAGCAGGCAGTCCGGTATGGGTCAATATACGTTCGACCTGACTCACAAAATGCATATCTGTAAATTGGTCAGCACTAATATTCACCGACACAATCAGCGGTTCAAAGCCCTGATCAAGAAGGAGTTTATTATCACTGCACGCTTGGGAAAGCACCCATTCGCTGATCGGCAGAATAAGTCCGGTCTCTTCAGCGAGCGGAATGAATTTCAGAGGTGTTATCATACCGTGTTCCGGTGAAAACCAGCGGATGAGCGCTTCCATGCCGACAATGCGGCTGCTCTCCGTATCATACTGCGGCTGGTAATACAGTTGGAACTCCTTGTTATCGAGCGCTCCGCGGATATGATTCTCCAGCGTCAGCCGCTCCAATGAGACGGTACTCATTCTCGGATCATAGGACTGGACCTGGTTTTTACCGTTTTCTTTGGCATGGTACATGGCCAGGTCGGCATTTTTCACCAAAGTTTCCTGATCGGTGCCGTGCTCTGGAAAATAACTGATCCCGATGGAGGGAGTCACAAAAACAAAATGCCCGTCGATCCGGAATTGGGACCCCATGGAGCTGACAATTTGTTCAGCAAGACGAGCCGCGTCCTTAGGTTGATCTAATCGTCCACTTAAAATGATGAATTCATCTCCGCCTAACCGTGCGACCATATCGCCTGGACCCGTCAGGCTGTGGAGCAGCCGCGCGATCTGCTGGAGCAGCTTGTCGCCAACCGAATGCCCGAGACTGTCGTTAATGTTCTTGAAGCGATCCAGATCAAGCAGCATAACAGCAAAACGTCCGCCTGCACGGCAGCGTTCGGCAATTTGTTCGTAGATGTGCCTGCGGTTAGGCAAATCTGTCAGGGCATCATGGTAAGCGATGTAGCGAATGCGCTCCTCCGAAAGCTTTCGTTCTGTAATGTCCACAATGGAGCCAATCATACGCAGTGGGGTTCCATCAGCGTCTCGTATGGCTTCACCTGCTGCGGAAACCCATGCATAATGATTGTCAGCCTGTCTAAGGCGGAATTCCGCATGGAACAGCATATGCTCACGAAAATGCTGCTGGATGATTCGGATTAATCCGCGCCTATCATCAGGATAAATACGTTCAAATAATTCTTTCGCATGCATATTAGTACCGATATTTCCAAGGATGCGAATGATTTTCTTGTTCCAGGAAATTTCATGATTCTTAAGATCCCAGTCGAAAATACCATCATTGGTCGTAGAGGTGACGATTTCAATCCGAGCTTCGCGGTCGCGAGCTTCCTGATACATTGCTTCGCGTTCCAGAGTGTAAGCCACAAGATCAAGGCTGTGCGTCATGGTATCAAACTTATAATTGCTGGTCCGGTTATTATCATCGATTCTCCCGATCAGAACCATATAGCCCCATTCACGGTCTTCTGTACGAATTGTATGGATCGAAAGTGCTTCATCCGGTTTCATTAAGGAATGTAGAGAGGAGGGAGGGAAACACTGCTCCTCGTACGTTTCTCCTGCGGCCAGAGGTGATTCGGTTTTACTGGTATAGATACTGTCTATAGTCAGCGAACCGCTTGCATTCCACAATGCCAGGCACGCCCAGGAATAATCCGTAAATTTTAACCAGGATAAATCTTTAATTTTACTGCCATCAGCACGAACCATTTCATGAGCGATATGATGATTCCGCTGGATGACCCGGGCAAGATAATCAATGGTTTCCTGCGCATTTTTTGCAGGCATTTCAACACTGGGAATATAACTTTCCGTAGGTTTGCAGCCACAGGATTCACGGATAACGAGCGCAGTTGGTTCTTTATACAGATGGGCTGTCTGTTCCATCCCGCCATCCATTTGTTGAAGCAGAATTTCTGCCATGTGACTGCCTCTGCTGAAGAGCGGCTGTTCTACGGATGTTATCGATTTCTGACGGGCTGCATCCATGTTATCAAAACCAATAATTGCAATATCATCCGGTACGGATAATCCCCACTGCCGGATGGTTTCTGCGATTCCGATGGCCATCATATCGGAAGCAACAGTCACTGCTGTGAATGGAAATCCTCGCTGCTTCATGAGATTAGCTGCATGAACTCCATTGGCTTCCCAGAGGTCATCCATATCGTACACTAACTCCGGATCATACGGGATGTCATGTTCGTTCAGTGCCCGCAAGTATCCTTCATGACGAAGCAGACATTCGGGATTCTTGCTGCTGAATACACTGGCAATCCGCTGATGTCCATGCTGAATCAGATGACTTGTAGAATCGTAACCTCCCTGTTCATTGTTTACGATGAAGATTCCAGCATTATGAAAACCACCTTGGTAGGGACTGCAAATGATAGGTTTTCCGGTTTTTTCAAGCTGTTCTATATAACTTGGATCGGTGACGGCATTCAGCAGCACGATCCAGGCGCCGATTTCTTCCATGCCCAAAAAGCGCTGATAGGTTACTCGTGACATTTGGGAATCCATCGTTTGAAACAGGATAAGGTGGGCATTATTTGTTCTGACAGCATGATGAATTCCTTGAAGGATCCCGTTAAAATAGAACCCGTCCAGAAGCGGGGTCAAAACTCCTATGGTTTTAGTATTCATATTTGCACCAGCCTCATAGTCGGATATGTGTATGAAATCTTTTAATTCTCTCTATAATATCCTACTTCCTGCGTAATTTTTAACAAAATTTTGATAGTGAAGAACATATAACCCTGCATCCAAGGGGATACAGGGTCTCGAGATATGGTTCACGCCTTACTCAACCGTTCAATACAAAAATAAACATACCCAGGATCGTAACTAAAACAACACCGTTAATGATGGCTCCGACGATCGCGATGGCCCGTTTGCTGTTTTTGTTGTAACTTCCGAACAGTCCGAGAACAAGACCGGTCAGGTTCAAGGCAACCACAAAAACAAAAATGGCGGCGAGGGTGGTCATGGCCTCAAGCGCTTCCTTGGGCAGCTCCGTAACCGGTCCTTGAGGTGTGACATACGGTTCAATCATCGCCGTACCAAATGAAGCCATGACGATGTATCCCAGGAGGGTGATCACGGCAATGGCTAATGAAGCGATTCCCAATTTGGAGGTTCTGCGATCCTCGCGGGGAGTGCGGCCGGCTGCTGCTTGGGTAGAAGCAGGTTTTAATGAGTCGGGCCTGGAGGATTGTTCAGACATCGTTATGTATTCTCTCCTTCCTTATATGTTACTAAGATTTCATAAAATGCTGCTAAAATCAAGTCACAGGCCTTGAAACCTGCTGGAAAAGCAAAGCGGTATCCGTTACACTGAGAACGTATGACAAGATCATCACATGAGGAGCTGGTTAGCATTGCAGTGGAGTAGAAAATGGATCGCTTGGGGCGCCCTGATTATGGCCTTGTCGGTGGCGATTGGAGCCTTCGGAGCGCATATGCTGGAAAATCAGATCAGTGAAGATGCGCTGGCTACCTTTGAAACAGGAGTCCATTATCATATGATACATGGTTTGGCCCTTATTTTGACAGGTCTGGCCGGCATCGGATTAGGTGCATCCCGTAAGCTGTACTGGGCAGGATGCCTCTTTGTGATTGGAATTGTAATTTTTTCAGGAAGTTTATATGTATTGTCACTTAGCGGGACCAAATGGCTGGGAGCGATTACGCCTATCGGCGGCGTATCTTTTATTGCGGGATGGATTATGCTGGCTTTAGGAGCTTTGGGATCTTCAAGATCACAAAAGTAAACAAATCAACAAAACGGCTGACCTTTTCCGAGTAAAGGGTCCGCCGTTTTTTTATGGAAGTGTCAACTGGTGCTGAATTCATCGATTTCATTGATGTTAAAAGTGTATACTTGCTTCTCATCTACATGGTATACCGTGACCAGGCGATTCTTTTCATCATAATTTAAAATGCGGCAGGGAAGACTGAATTTCTTTCCTTGTCGGTTCGTGGTTAATCGGATCAGGCGGTTATCTTTGGAGTAGATCTTGATTAATTCCGTAGGATCAGAAGAAGATTCAGGTACGTCGGATACGGTCTGTTCCGCAGGCTGCTTCTTGGTCTTCTCGGTCACCGCTGGTGAAACTTTCTCGGTCGCTGCTGCTGCTTTCGTGATGACAGACCTTTTCTTGGCTTCAATCAGCTGATCAATCATTCCACCCAGTTCCATGCCTGATTTAATTCGGTAATCAGCAATATGTTGACTCTGATTTAGGGTTTCCAGCAAATGCTGCAGGGCAAATGCATTGGAGGGGCTTTTTACAAGAATATCTACATTAAATAAAAAGCCGTTGTTCTCTGGGGGAGTGCTGTTATTCATAAGTTTGTCGTTCACCAGCTTTCACAATGTTTCCTATAGACAACTATATCACACCTTTCAAATTTTCATAGTCTAAATGTCATACGTTCGTCATGTAATTTACATAAAGGTCTTTCGTCATGGCAAGCCATTTGCACCATTTCAGATGAGTCGGAATACACTTGAAGCAGATGCCTTTGAGGAGGTGTACTGCTTGGTAACTTTGATTCCTATTCAAATCGAAGGACACACTGTGATGGCGGTGGAGGTCAAGCTGCCGAAAACGACATTGCTGGCGGTTTACACACAGCGGGGTTACATTATGTGCGGGGCTTTGGATGTGCAGCTGTTGAATGAGAAGCTGGCCGACAGACAGATTATTGCAGGCAGGGCCGTAGGAGTACGGACCATTGATGATCTCCTGGAAGCTCCCCTGGAATCGGTCACCGTGGAGGCGGAAAGATGGGGCATTCACGCGGGACTGAAAGGCAAGGATGCACTAATGCGCATGTTATAACAAACCACATGAGAAAGGGACGGCCAGTAAGCGGCACGTCCCTTTTGTAATTATTTGTTTTGTTTCTCGAACAGGGTTTTCAGGCTTTCCTCATAGGGAGCCCTGACGACACCTTTTTCGGTAATAATGGCAGTTACATACTCATTCGGCGTAACATCAAATGCCGGGTTAAATACCTGGACACCCGGGGGTGCGGTCCGTTTCCCGAAGCTTTCCGTAATTTCCTCAGCCGGCCGCTCTTCGATCGGAATATCCGCCCCTGTCGGGGTGTTTAAATCAATGGTCGAGAGCGGGGAGGCGACATAAAAAGGAATGCCATGGGCTTTTGCCAGAACCGCTACGCCATACGTGCCGATTTTGTTAGCGACATCGCCGTTCGCTGCTACTCGGTCGGTGCCGACGATAACGGCCTGAATCCATCCCTTGGACATGACCATGGCGGCCATGTTGTCGGCCAGGAGAGTTACATCAATACCGGCCTGCTGGAGCTCAAATGCGGTGAGCCGGGCTCCTTGAAGCACAGGCCGGGTCTCATCAGCGAATACTTTAAATGAGATGCCCTGTTCCTGAGCCAGATACATCGGTGCCAGAGCGGTGCCGTATCGAGCAGTAGCAAGGCCGCCGGCATTGCAGTGCGTCAGGATGCCCATTCCCTCCTGGATCAAAGGCAGGGCATGAACACCGATCTGCCGGCATACTTCTTCATCTTCCGCACGGATATCATTGGCTTCTGCCAGCAGTTTTTCATTCAGATTTTCAATAGACATCAGTGTTTCTGCCAGCTGTCCGGCGACGAGCTTCATCCGGTCCAGTGCCCAAAATAGATTAACGGCAGTCGGACGGGAGGTTGCCAGGTAAGCGCAAGCTTTACGGACATTTTCAAACCATTCCGCCGGGAGGCTGCCTTTATACTGGAGTCCGGCAAGAACGACACCGTAAGCTGCGGCGATGCCAATGGCAGGCGCACCACGAACTTTCATGGAATGAATGCCTTCCCACACTTCTTCAGGCGTAAACAGCTTGAGGTGTACAATTTCTTCCGGCAGCAGGCGCTGATCCAGCATAAGAAGATGGTCGCCGCCCCATGACAGGGAAGTTAATGGAGCACTCATAAAGACACCTCCGTCTCATGGACGGTTTGCTGCACCAGCTGAATGAGCTGTTCTGCACTGCTGATACTGCGATGATGACGAACCAATGCTTTACCGATTGCCAGTGATTTGCGCTGTGAAGCTTCCCGGATCTCGTCATTTTTTATGCCTTCAATATCGGCAACGTGAGACAGCCCCACAATCCGGCGGATCATCTTGCAGCCTGCAAAGCCAGCCGCATCGCGCAGAACTTCTGCAATATAATGATCCTGATACCCTGGTGTCCGGGACATTTCATCCTGCAGATCCTTGTCCCATAATTGACGGAAATTATTCTCAAAATGCTTCCATACGTCAGTACACATATTCAGCAGCCGCTGCTGCCGGCCGGAAAGGATAGTCTCATCCTCACTCCAACCAGGCTGGGATGCATAATTCAGAAGCAGATTGGCAATGACGGCTCCGATATCGAAGCCCATCGGTCCGTAATACGCAAACTCAGGATCGATGACCATGGTGGAGTCCGGTGTTACAAATATACTGCCAGTATGGAGATCTCCGTGGAGAAGCGCTTGTCCGCGTGTGAGAAACTTGTCGCGGAGCAGTGCAACCTCAAAGTGGAGCTGGGTATCATTGCGAAGCGCTTTTGCTTCATCAGCAATAGCATCGGAATAATTGTTGTTGGGTGAATCCCGGTAAGGATCTTCGAAAATCAGATCTTCTGTAATTTTGCACAGATCTGGATTGACAAACTGCCCTGCGAGCACCTTTTTCTCCTGTTGATTCATACCCAAATCAGACGTATAAAACAGTGTGTTTGCCATAAAGCGTCCGATATGCTGGGCAAAGTTAGGATATACACCGCCTTCAATAAGGCCTTTTCTCATAATCGTGAAACGGCTGAGATCCTCCATAACCGTATAAGCCATTTCATCCGAATAGGCGTATACTTCCGGAACGAGATCAGGACAAAGCTTGTGCTGAATTTGCAGAGCCTGGCGTTCGATCCGGGCACGGTCCAGAGAGAGCGGCCAGGATTCGCCTACGACTTTTGCATAAGGAACAGCCTGTTTGATAATGATACTTTTATCCGAGTGTTTATCTGTCACGTGAAAAACAAGGTTCAGGTTTCCGTCACCGATTTCACGGCAGCTTAAATCTGAGTCAGCTGAAAAGTGTCCCGAGATACTCTTGGCAAGCTCGATGGCTTCTTCAACGGACAGCGGATGATATGCGGGCATGATGCCACCTCCATATATATTGTAAGGATTAAACCAACCACTCTAGTAGGTATAGCCAGTATACCTTTAAATGGTCACTTTTTGCACCCTTTTTAATGAGAATTGTAATGAAAGGCCATGATTCGTCTCCGGACTATACGGGTAAACTACAACTAGGCCCGAGCAACACGGGAAATGTTTAAATGAGTAAGACTGAACACCAATTTTTTTGAAAAGGAAGGGATTAACAATGGCTAAAGCACAATCCAGTAAATCAACTTCTAAAACACAAAATAAAGGTGTAGAACAAATGCTGAACCAACAGGTGTCCAACCTGAATGTTCTTTATGTTAAGCTTCATAACTACCACTGGTATGTCAGCGGTGAGCAGTTCTACTCCCTGCATGTTAAATTTGAAGAACTTTATAATGAAGTGACATTGAAAATGGATGAGGCTGCTGAACGCCTTCTGTCCATCAAAGGACGTCCGGCTGCAACGATGAAAGAATATCTGGAAATGGCAACGATCCAGGAAGCGGCAGGAAACGAGGATACTCGCGGTATGGTGCAGCAGCTGGTCGAGGATTTCGCGACCCTTTCCGAAGAACTGCAGGAAGGCATTGAGATGGCAGAGGAAGCCGAAGATATGCCGACATCGGATATGCTGACAGGCTTCAAGGCCGATTTCGAGAAGCATATGTGGATGCTTCGTTCTTTCCTGGGCTGAATATCGGAACCTGGAAGCTGCCTGCGTATGAGAAATACCACGGCCATCTCATGACGATTCAGTAACTGTGACGGTTTGAGATGCAGCTTCAAAGGCAGCTGTCATATAGCTTTAAGTGCAAATACAATAAAAAACAGGCTTGGCCGATCATATGCGGCCAAGCCTGTTTTGCTAAAGAAGGTGGAGGCTGCCGGATAGCCTGAGCCAGCTAGTCCGGTTGAAAAGAGTCGTTATTTATTATAAAATGACTTGAGAATCAATGAGTATCAGTTTAGAATAATTATAAATAAACAAAAAGTTTATAGTTATTCCGGATGAAATCAGGGCAAAGAAGGCCTGTGATCATAGACCTACTATAATATATATGGCGGAGGGAATATCAAATGTCGACGAAGTTTGTCATTGAAGGTTTAAAAGCAGAGATTGAAGGAAAAGAGATTCTGAAAGGAATCAACCTGGAAATGAACGGTGGCGAGATTCATGCCATCATGGGACCGAACGGAACAGGTAAAAGTACGCTGGCATCTGCGCTTATGGGCCATCCCAAGTACGAAGTTACAGGCGGAAGTGTAACCCTGAATGGCGAAGATGTACTGGACATGGAAGTGGATGAGCGTGCACTTGCTGGTCTTTTCCTGGCTATGCAGTATCCAAGTGAAATTGCGGGTGTGACCAATTCCGACTTCCTTCGCAGTGCAATTAATGCCCGCCGCGGTGAAGGGAATGAGATTTCCCTCATCAAATTTATCCGCCAGATGGAAGGCAAGATGAAAGAGCTGGAGATGAATCCGGAATTCGCACATCGTTATCTTAATGAAGGCTTCTCCGGCGGCGAGAAGAAACGGAACGAAATTTTGCAAATGATGCTGCTGGATCCGAAAATCGTAGTTTTGGACGAAATTGACTCGGGTCTAGATATTGATGCCCTGCGTATTGTAGCGAATGGCGTCAACGCTATGAGGGCAGAAGACCGCGGTTTCCTGATTATTACCCACTATCAGCGTCTGTTGAATTACATCACTCCGGATTTTGTTCATGTGATGATGCAGGGGCGTATTGTCAAATCGGGTGGCCCTGAGCTTGCACAGCGTCTGGAAGCTGAAGGTTATGACTGGATTAAAGAAGAGCTCGGCATCACAGATGAAACTGTAGGTCAAGAAGCGTAATTGACGGGAGGAGGAAATCATATGACAACACAAACTATTCTTCCGGTCAACGCCGAGACCTTGAAGTCTGTATCTGAAGGAAGGCAGGAGCCGGCATGGGTAACGGAGAGCCGTCTTGCATCCCTGGAGCTGGCGGGACGCCTGGAGCTGCCGAAGCTGGAGAAACAGCGCATTGACCGTTGGAACATTCAATCGTTTGGTGAATACAAGAAGAGTCAGGAGTTGTCCTCTTTTGAGGATCTGCCTGAACGTGCGGCCCAGCTGGTTGAAGGGTCGAGAGAGGGCGGACTTCTGATTCAGCGCAACAGCAGTACCGTCTACAGCAAAATTTCTGAAGAGCTGGCCGCCCAGGGCGTTATCTTTACGGATCTGGAAACAGCAGCAAAAGAATATGAGGACTTGGTTAAGCCATATCTGCATCAGGCTATCAAAGCCGATGAGAACGCCTTGTCTGCACTGCATGCGGCAACGTGGAACGGCGGAGTTTTCCTGTATGTTCCGAAGAATGTCGAAGTTGAACTGCCGCTGCAAGCGGTCATGCTGACCGATGATGCCGGAGCTCTCTTTGCACCGCATGTTCTGATCGTGGCAGAAGCTAACAGCCGTGTGACTTATGTTGACAACTATGTGTCCAATGATCTTGGTGATGCTCTGACACATAATGGTGCTGTTGAGGTTTTCGTGAAGAATGGAGCGAAAGTGCGTTTTGCTTCTGTTCACCAGTTATCTGCTCAGGCAACGGACATTACATTCCGCCGTGCCGTGGTTGAGAACGACGGCTCTATAGAATGGATTGTCGGAGAAATGAACGATGGAGATACAGCCAGCGATACGATGAGTATTCTGAACGGCAGCGGTTCCGTATCGGATGCGAAAATCATCGCCGTCGGTTCAGGATCCCAGAAGATCAATTACACGACTCAGGCACGTCACTTTGGTAAAAATTCTGCCAGCCAGATGATTACCCGTGCTGTTATGCGTGAAGAGGCACAAGCGATTATTAACGGGGTTACCAAGATTGAAAAAGGTGCAAGCAAGTCGGATGGCCAGCAAACAGAACGTGTTCTGATGCTGAGTCCGAAAGCACGTGGAGATGCGAACCCGATTCTTCTGATTGATGAGGATGATGTAACCGCAGGTCACGCGGCATCTGTAGGTCAGGTGAATGCGGAACAAATCTATTACCTGATGTCCCGCGGTATTTCCAAAACGACGGCAGAGTCTTTAATCATATACGGATTCCTTGCTCCAGTTATCAGCGAAATTCCTTTGGAGGGTCTGCGTGATCAGCTGCAGAGTCTCGTCGAAAGGAAGCTGGGACAATGAACCCATCCATCCGCGAACAGTTTCCCATTTTGCATCAGGAAATTAACGGGCACCCGTTAGTGTATCTGGATAATGCGGCAACTTCACAAAAACCGCGGGCGGTCATTGAGGCGGTCAAGCATTATTACGAATGGGAAAACTCGAATGTTCACCGCGGAGTTCATACACTCGGCAGTCGGGCAACCGATGCATATGAAGGCGCAAGGGAGAAGGTCGCCCGGTTCATCAATGCGAAGAGCATGGAGGAGATCATCTTTACACGTGGTACGACAACAGCTCTGAACCTTGTAGCGTCATCCTATGCCCGCTCCGTGTGCGGACCCGGTGATGAAATTGTACTGACGGAAATGGAACATCACAGCAATTTGATACCGTGGCAGCAGGCAGCCTTAGCTGTCGGTGCCACGCTGAAGTATATACCTCTGCAGCCGGATGGAACCATTACACTTGAAGATGTTGAGAATACGATCAGCCCGCGCACAAAAGTAGTCGCGATAGCCTATGTCTCTAACGTCATGGGCGTGGTACATCCGGTGAAAGAAATAGCAGCAATTGCTCACCGCAATGGAGCGGTCATCTCTATAGACGGTGCGCAGAGTACCCCGCATATGAAAGTAGATGTTCAAGATCTGGACTGTGACTTCTATGCCTTGTCGGGACACAAAATGTGCGCACCGACAGGAATCGGTGCACTGTATGGCAAAAAGGCGCTGCTGAATAAGATGGAGCCGGTCGAGTTCGGCGGCGAAATGATTAATGATGTCGGCCTGTATGAATCCAACTGGAAAGAGCTGCCGTGGAAGTTTGAAGGCGGTACGCCGATCATTGCCGGGGCTGTAGGATTAGGTGCTGCCATTGATTTTCTTCAGGACATCGGAATGGACAATATTGAGCAGCATGAAAGCCGGCTTGCAGCGTATGCAATGAACCGATTGGCAGAGATTGAGGGCTTTCAACTGTACGGTCCCCGGATACGTGAAGTTGGATTGATTACCTTCAATTTGGGAGATGTCCATCCGCATGATTTGGCCACAGTATTGGATGCTCAGGGAGTTGCCATACGTGCAGGACATCACTGCTGCCAGCCGCTGATGCGCTGGCTTCAAGTATCTTCTACTGCACGTGCGAGCTTTTACCTGTATAATACAGAAGAAGACGTCGACCGGTTGATCAGCGCCTTAATCCAGACAAAGGAGTATTTTGGCGATGCAACTTGATGATTTATATAGACGTGTCATAATGGATCACTACAAGAATCCCCGCAACCGCGGCAAGTTCGAAGACGGTACTGTCACGATTGACTTGAACAATCCAACTTGCGGTGACCGTATTTCCCTTCAGCTGAAGGTGGAGGACGGAATCGTCAAGGATGCTAAATATACGGGTGAAGGCTGTTCCATCAGTATGTCATCCGCATCCATGATGACGGAAGCCATCAAGGGCAGAAACCTGCAGGAAGCGGAAGAACTGGCCTCCAGATTTTCTTCCCTTATGAAGGGTGAAGCAGTGGAGTTCGAGGAGTATGAAGATATAGAAGCCCTATCCGGGGTGAACAAGTTTCCTGCCCGTATCAAATGTGCAACACTGGCCTGGAATGCACTTCGCAAAGGTATAGAAGGCACGGAAGAGAAGTCCTAAGAATGATAGGGAGGTAAGACAAATGGCGAAAAAAGCTCCTGAAATGGAAGAGTATAAATATGGCTTTCGCGATGAGCACAAGTCTATTTTTCAAACCGGTAAAGGTTTGACCCGCGAAGTAGTGACGGAAATTTCCAAGATTAAGAATGAACCGGAGTGGATGCTGGATTTCCGCTTGAAGTCTTTGGAACAGTTTGAGAAGATGGATACTCCGAAATGGGGAGGCGATCTGGATGAACTCGACTTTAACGACATCCAGTACTATGTAAGAGCTTCTGATAAACAGGGGAAAACCTGGGAAGAGGTTCCTACAGAAATTAAGGAGACCTTTGATAAACTGGGTATTCCTGAAGCAGAGCAGAAGTTCCTCGCGGGTGTATCCGCACAGTACGAATCTGAAGTTGTGTATCACAACATGCAGAAAGAACTGGAAGATCAGGGTGTTATCTTTACAGATACGGATACCGCGCTGAGAGAGCATCCGGAAATTTTCAAGGAGTATTTCTCAACCGTGGTTCCTCCAGCCGATAACAAATTCGCAGCATTGAACAGCGCGGTTTGGTCGGGAGGCAGCTTCATCTATGTTCCAAAAGGCGTAAAATGTGAAATTCCTCTGCAAGCCTATTTCCGGATTAACTCCGAAAACATGGGGCAATTTGAGCGTACGCTGATCATTGCAGACGAGGACAGCTTCGTTCACTATGTTGAGGGCTGTACAGCTCCAATCTACAGCACCAACTCGCTGCATAGTGCGGTTGTAGAAATCATCTGCAAGAAAAATGCCCGTGTTCGTTACACCACGATCCAGAACTGGGCACCAAATATTTATAACCTGGTAACCAAGCGTGCAGTGGCTGAAGAGAATGCCACCATGGAGTGGGTTGATGGAAACATCGGTTCCAAACTGACCATGAAATACCCGGCTGTTGTCCTTAAAGGACGCGGTGCCAAAGGTATGGTGCTTTCGATTGCTGTAGCAGGTAAAGGCCAGCATCAGGATGCCGGTGCCAAAATGATTCACTTGGCTCCAGACACCACCTCGACCATCGTCTCGAAGTCGATCAGTAAGCACGGGGGTAAGGTTACGTACCGAGGTCTGGCGTCCTTCGGACGTAATGCTGAAGGTGCGAAGGCAAACATTCAATGTGATACGTTGATTCTGGATAATGAGTCCACATCGGATACAATCCCGTACAACGAGATCAAGAACGATAATGTGACCCTCGAGCATGAAGCGACCGTATCCAAGGTGTCAGAAGATCAGCTGTTCTATCTGATGAGCCGCGGCCTCAGCGAGGCGGAAGCCACGCAGATGATCGTCATGGGCTTCATCGAACCGTTCACCAAGGAGCTTCCTATGGAGTATGCGGTAGAGATGAACCGTTTGATCAAGTTTGAGATGGAGGGCTCGATCGGTTAAGCTGTAAACAATCGAACCTTAATTTATATCTTAGTGAAAAGGGGATGTCCCAAAAGATCTTAGATCTTGAGGGACATCCCTTTTTCTTGTTTTCAACTCAATCATGTACCCTTCCATCTGCCTATGGCATAGGATGGTTTTATAATTAAGGAAGGGATTGAGAACCATGTATAGAGCTCCTTATCCGTATTCCTATCCACATGCATATTTTATTTGCGTCCATGGACCGGATTATGATTTTGCTTCTAATCGTTTCGAAAGCACGATGATAAAGGATTACGGACCCAACCCGTTTGTAGTCAACATTGACGAAGTCACCAAACTAAACCATACTTATCGGACTGCTTTGTGGACAGGAACATATTTGCAATTGACACTAATGAGTCTGGGCGCTGGTGAAGATATCGGGTTAGAAATGCATCCTGATGTAGATCAATTTATACGTATTGAACAAGGACAAGGGATTGTCCAAATGGGCAAGAGTAAAGAAAATTTAGACTATGTAAAAAACGTCGCTGATGATTATGCCATCATAATTCCTGCTGGAACCTGGCATAATTTGACGAATACCGGTGATGTCCCTTTAAAGCTATATTCGATTTATGGTCCCCCTAATCATCCATTTGGTACCGTCCATGTCACCAAGGCAGATGCCATTGCTGCGGAAGCGGCTGAGGAGCAGAGCCATTGCAATGTGGTTGTTTCTGGCAGAACACCAGATGAGTGGGTACAATACACAGATTTCCTGGTAAAGGAAGGCTTAGAGGATGTAAAACGAGGAATTAATGCCACACATATTCTTCAAGAGTTCATTCTGATGGGAGTTCTTGTAGGGAAAGGGTACTCACCTGAAAAAGCATATGAAACTGTGGAGGGATGGGAGCGTACAGGGGAATCCAAGCTTCTTCAGCAAAGCAAGAACAAATAGATGTTTTTAGATTCCCCTAATCTCACTTTAAGCTTGCTTTAAGATTAAGGTGTTAATGTATAGATACCTCTTACAAATATATGTGGAACCCCCTTTGGCAGCTGCCAAAGGGGGTTCGTGCGTCTGTCGCTAAAAGTCTGTCGCTAAAACTTGATTTCATGAATGGCCGAGTCAGGCTCCTTGGACAAGTCAATGAAACGATCCGATGTACGGACCAGCGGACGGAAAAAATCAGAAGGGTTTGTCATGACGATCGTTCCGGATTCACCAGAAGTCAGCAGCACCTTTTTACCGATAAAATTAGGCAGCATATGTTTGATAAAAGCATGGACAGGCTTTCCGTTTAATTGGCCGAAGCTCATGGTGTGCAGTTCGCGGAGCACATGCAGTAGCTGCTGCTTGGACTGGTATACCCGATTGGAGGACATAGCACTATAGACGTCTGCAACGGCTGCGATATGAGAATAGGGATGAATTTGCTTGGACCGAAGTTTCAGTGGATACCCTTTGCCGTCATCCCGTTCATGATGCTGCAGCGCGACCAGAGCCGTTAACTCATCATCCATGGATTCTCGAATAATATCATATCCGTAAAGGGTGTGACGTTTCACCTCTTCAAATTCTTCGTAAGTCAGCTTGCTCGGTTTATTCAGAATTTCCAGTGGGATTCGGCACTTGCCGATATCATGAAGATATCCTGCCTTTCCGATCTCATAGGCTTCGTCATCGTTGTAGCCCATCCAGGTGGCGAGATAGTAAGACAGCATGCCAACCTGCATGGAATGTCTAGAGGTATAATCATCTTGTCCGTTCAGAAGGAGCAGAAGAGATACAACGTCTTTCTGCTTCATCAAGGTTTCTACTACAGGCTTAAACGCATCATCAACAAGATCCTCATGAAATTTACCGTGCTTCAGTGCATCCATAAAAATAGAGGAAATGGATTCCACGGCCTGGTCGAACTGAGGTTTGATCTGATGCAGGGTTTCCGGGGTGTCAGAAGAAGAATCTGCAGTTATAAGAACCTCGCGCGGCTCAATTTCGATATAATCAACGCTGTGCTGAATTAACTTGGAGATCTCTTCAATCTGGAGAACCGTCCCTTTACGCAATACATGAACACCATTGTCGTTATAGACATCATGCTGCATCAAATCTCCAGGCTGGAGGTCAGTAACATGTACTCTCAAATTGCTGCACCTCTTATTGTTATAATATGGATAATTGGAATTAACCTATATCATAGCAAGAAAATAATGGGATATCAATGACTTTTTGACTACTCGCTTTTTGGTAATGGGTCCCAAGGACCAGTCTGATACCCTTTCCATTGTGAACCGTCAGCCCACACTTCCTTTTTCCATATCGGTACGCTTCGTTTCAACTCTTCAATCGCATAGCGGCTAGCCGTATAGCATGTATCCCGGTGAGGAGCGGATACGGCAATCACTACGCTGATTTCACCGATATCTACAATACCGACCCGATGGGATATCGCACAGCTTGTTCCAGGCCAGAGCTTGTACATTTGTGTGATGATTTTCTGCATCTCTGCAAGCGCCATGGGGATATAAGCTTCATATTCCAGTGTGACAGTTTTCATGTCCCCTGTAATTTCACGCGTGGTTCCAACAAAAGAAAGGGAAGCGCCATGATTGGGATGCAGCACTTTAACGAGAGTATCGTCAGACGATAAGGGAAGGGCTGAGATGACACACATACCGTCAGCGCTGACATGGTGGACAGGTTCAGCTGCATCGGACGGCTCCAGGCCGTCTCCTCCAGATACCGGAGGAATCAACGCCACTTCATCACCCGATTGAATCTGCTGGTCGTCGGCAGCATAGGTGTGATTGACTGCTGCAAAAGAAATTTGAATCAGCGAAGAAGCCTCCGGGTAGGCGGCAGACAGGAGGTCCTTCAGTTCTTTTGCGGTCAGTGGAAATTGTTCTACTGGGAAATCAAGAGCCTGATGGCCGATTTTCTCGGCGAGGCCAGCAAAAAGCAGGATCTGAATATTGGATTTCATTACATATCACCTCTAATTCTTATGGGCTACAATATACCATAATCCCGGCTAAAATGTTATGCTTGTAAGACCGGAGATTCCAAACATGAACCATAGGGAGGGGCCGCGGCTTGAGTCAGGATACAACAGAGATCCTTACGATTTTGCACACCAATGATATTCATAGTCATTTTGAGATGATGAGCGGAAACGCGGCCGTTATTTCCCGGGAAAAAAAGGCGGCCGAAAACGGAACTGTACTTGTTCTTGATATCGGTGACCATATGGACCGGGCGGCTATGGAGACAGAAGGAACGATGGGACAGGCAAACGTGGATGTCATCAACCTGACCGGATATGATGCGATTACGATCGGCAACAATGAAGGCCTGACCGTTCCTTTGGAAGACCTGTCTGCGGCTTATGCCGGTTTGCAGTGTCCAGTTGTATGCTGCAACATTAAAGAAATAGACGGGGGAAAACCTCCCTCATGGATGAAAGAATATATTATTTTAGAGCGCACAGGGATCAAAATTGGTATAACAGCAGCCACGGCAGCCTTTTCCAGCTTTTATCAGCTGTTGGGATGGGAAGCACAGGAGCCGGTGGCGAAGATCAGGCAGCAGGTAGAGTTTCTCCGAAGCCAAGTGGATGTTGTTATTCTCATGTCCCATTTGGGCATAAATGCAGATAAAAACATAGCAGAGCAGGTATCAGGCATCGATATTATTCTAGGCGGGCACACGCATCATCTGCTGGAAGAACCTCTGATTCTGAACGGAACGGTCGTCTGCGGTGCCGGCAAATTCGGGGGCTATGTGGGTAAAGTCATACTGGAACGCAAGAGGGAAGACAGCACTTTTCAATATAGAAGCGGCGGCGTCATTCCTGTGGGGCACCATGAAATTCATACTGATGTCGAATTAGCCATTCTGCAGCATCGTGAACAGGCCGATCATAGGCTTCAAGAAACTGCTGCATTAACCGGAAGAGAGTTAACTCTGGACTATACGGCAGAATCACCTTTTGCCAACCTGCTGGCCCAGGCGGTATATCACTATACAGATACGGATTTGGCTATCGTGAACGCAGGGCAGCTGCTGGGTCCTCTTCCCTCGGGAACCATCACGGACGGAATGATTCATGCGCTTTGCCCATCTCCAATCAATCCTTGTGTGATGACACTTAAGGGCTCCTATATTTTGCAGGCGCTGGAAGAAAGTCTGATACCGGATTATTACAACCGTGAGATTAAGGGTTACGGCTTCAGGGGGAGAGTGCTCGGTGTGCTGGCACTGGATGGTATTCAGGTTTCCTACGATCTCCGAAGACCTGAAGGAAACCGGATCGTCCAGGCCATTGTGCAGGGTAAGCCTCTTGAACTGGATAAAAAGTATAGAGTAGGCACATTGGATATGTTTACTTTTAAGGTGGGCTACGAGTCACTTTCTTGGGGTGAGAACATTACATATTTGCTCCCGGAATTTATCCGTGACCTGCTCAGACAGGAACTAATCCGCCCTGGGGCGCTGGAACAAAGCTTTTACCAACGCTGGTTGTGAACCCGTTCGACTAACCTGCTTCAGCCAAGCATAGATATATATGGACAAAGCTGAAGCAGGGAGGAACGTACATGGATGTATTGGCATCTATCATTTTAGGTATCGTAGAGGGGCTTACGGAGTTTATACCGGTGTCATCCACAGGTCATATGATTCTGACAGCAAAAATAATGGGATATACAGATCAGAGTGAGCTGTTAAAAACATTCGAGGTTGTTATTCAGCTGGGAGCTATTCTGGCGATGGCGATGGTATACTGGCAGCGGATTTTGAATCTGCTTGGGATCCACAGCAGTGAACCGGTCCGCAAGCCGGCTGTACCTGTCAAAAAGCTGAATTTGCTTCATGTGCTGCTTGGCATTGGTCCGGCTCTGGCTGCAGCCTATGCGGCCAAAGACCATATCAAAAGCCTGTTCAGTGCCGAAACGGTTCTGTATGCACTTGTGGCCGGTGGAATGTTCATGATATTTGCTGAATGGTTTAACAAAAGGAAGACACACATAACGGCACATGAACTGGATGAGCTCACTTACAAGCAGGCTTTCATGATCGGACTTTATCAGATCATTTCCGTGCTTTGGCCAGGCTTCTCCAGATCCGGAGCGACCATCTCAGGCGGTATGCTGAGCGGTGTCAGCTACAAGGCATCTGCGGATTTCTCCTTTCTTATTGCCATACCGATTATGTGTGCAGCTGCCGGGTACGAGCTGCTGGATTCTTACCGCTACTTCACACCCGATGTGCTGGGTGTGTTTATCACGGGTTTTCTGGTATCTTTTGTAGTAGCGTATCTCGTCATTCTGGCGTTTATGAAATGGATTCAAAAAATCAGATTAACCCATTTCGCCATATACCGTTTTATTCTGGCCGCCGTCTTTTGGCTGTTTATCATGCATTGATGAGGCCGCATTACAATTTATTCACATAGCAGAGGAAGTGGCCTTTTGCGTCTGGTACCCGTTCATTTATTACAGCCGGGCATGGTGCTTGGTAAAAAAATCTATAATGCTGACGGATTAATTCTGCTTTCAGATGGGGTCCAGCTGACAAGCGGACTGATCCGGAGACTGGATGATTATGGGCTTCATTATGTTTATATTGAGGATGCAGTCACGGAAGATATCGCCATCCCCGAGATGTTGAGTGCGGAATCCAGACTTGCAGCGGTGCGGGCTATTCAGAGCAGTTTTAAAAATCTGGAGAATCAGCCGGCACTGAAAGGATCTTTTCTTCATTTGGGAAAAAGCTTCACGGGAATGATCGATTCCGTAATTGATGAGGTATCCTCCATGGAAGTTTCCATGGTTCTTCTGACAGATATAAACGCAAATGACTATAACCTGTACCAGCATTCATTAAACGTATGTCTATATACCATGGTGCTGGGGTTGTCATACGGATATACCAGGGAACAGCTGCGCATGCTCTGTCTGGGTGCCCTGCTGCATGATATCGGTAAAACTCGGATTCCGGCCTCGATTGTCCAGAAGCCAGGCCGCCTCAGTGAGCTGGAGTTTTCAGAAATGAAGACCCATACAGAGATCGGATATCAAATTCTGAAGGATGAGCCCAATATACCGCTCTTGTCTGCCCATTGTGCTTTTCAGCATCATGAGCGGCTGGACGGATCCGGATATCCAAGAGGCCTGAAAGGTCCAGAAATTCATGAGTTTGCAAAATGGATCGCCATTACAGATTCTTATGATGCAATGACAGCCCAGCGAGTGTACAAGCCTGCCAGACTGCCGCACGAAGCGGTTGAGATCATGTATTCGGGATCAGGTATCCTTTATGAACAGAGCTTCCTGGCACTATTTCGGGACCGGGTTGCTATTTACCCGCCAGGCATTACTGTCGTACTGACTACCGGTGAGGTTGGTGTGGTGTCCAAAATAAATGCCAAGATCCCTCACCGGCCCATTGTTCGAATCTTGTATAATCCAGCCGGTGAACAGCTAACCTCGCCGTATGAGGTGGATTTGTCCCAATGTCTTTCCATCATGATTACCGGAATCGGGGAAGCTGTATACCATTGATGATCACACAATAAGGAGGAACCACAGTGAAACAACATGGCCCGGAAACCCTGCTGTACAGGTGGGGGAAATTTGTCTACCGCTTCCGCCGGGCTGTTGCTGCTGCATGGTTCATTTTGTTTTGCCTGATGGTGCCGCTGGCCCTGCAGCTGCCCTCACTTCTTCAGCAAAACGGATTTACGCCGGAACATAGTGATGCTCTGGAGGGAGCTCGCGTGCTGGAAGAGAAACTGGGGATTTCCTCAACCATGATTGATCTTGTCATCGTGAGCCGTACGGGAGAGAACCTGACCACTGGTGCGGCGCAGAAGCGTATATTAGAAGAGCTCAGGCCGCTCCAGGACCAGCCTTACGTTCAGGATCTGTTTATGCAGATCGCTTCACGTAAGCAGGGGCAGGATCATATTCAGGCCGTTACGGTTCAACTGAATGAGGACACCGCAGATGTTTTACGTGAGTTTGATGTGATTCGGAAGGATATTCCAGAGATCAGCGGGGCTGATACCTATTTAGCAGGCAATACCGCTGTCTTCGCTGATATGAATCAAGCGGTTAAAAAAGATATTGTACGAGCTGAGATGATCGGTATTCCCTTGGCGCTTATTATTTTGTTGTTTGTTTTTGGTACATGGACAGCGGCAATTCTGCCGATTATTGGAGGCCTGATCAGTGTCACCGTGACCATGGGGCTTTTATATTTCGCCGCACTCTGGAACGGATCTATCAGTAATTTTCTCCCCAATGTCGTCACCATGCTCGGTCTGGCTGTCGGCATTGATTACGCGCTCTTCGTCGTCAGCCGCTTTCGGGAAGAACTTCAAGAGAACGATCCGGAACAAGCGGTGGCCCGTTCCTGTGCCTCTGCCGGAAAAGCAGTCATCTTTTCAGGAGCTGCGGTATGGATTGGTTTTCTTGCAATGGCATTTATTGATCTGCCGATCTTCACGTCCTTCAGCATTGGAGGGATCGCGGTCGTATTGGTGTCTGTGCTGGCAGCGAATACACTTTTACCTGCACTGCTTGGCATGATGGGACATCGAATTCACGCTTTACCGGTCTTCTCCCAATTGAGACTTCGTAAAAGGTCGAGCAGGATGTGGCGGCGGATCTCCACGTTTGTGATGGCTCGTCCTGCAGTCATTGCTGTTATCGTTATAGCATTGCTCCTGGTAGCGATGGCACCCGTCACACGAATGAAGGTCGGGATTCCTGCGGCTGAAGTGCTGCCACCATCCTATGAATCCAGGTACGGCTATGATCTCATGAAGCAGGCTTATGATGAAAGAGAGCTGAATCCGATTGTCATTGCTGCAGAGCTTCCTGGCCGTTATGATACACCGGAAAGTATTCAGGCCGTTAAACACTATATGGACGAAGTCCGGAAGCTTCCGGAAGTTCGCCGGGTGGAGAGCTACCTCAGTGTCCTTCCACGGGGCACGCCGGAGCAGATTGCGGATGAACTCCGGCTTTCGGGGAGGGCAGATATTTTTCAGCGGTATCATATCGTCTCTGATAAGCTGGCTGCTGTTGCAGTTGTATCCCAATATGGGGATTCCCATGAATTAACCCAAAAGCTGGTGTCCTCGCTTCGGAGTATGGAAGCACCAGGGCTGACTATCCATGTAACCGGCAATCCGCCGTACAAGCTGGATATCATTGAGGAGATTGAGAGAGGAATTCCTCTCGTGCTGATGTTCGTATTTATTACAACCTACATCGTTTTATTTGCCGCTTTTCGCTCCGTGATCCTCCCGCTGAAGGCGGTGCTCATGAACGTACTTAGTCTCGGGGCCGCACTGGGGCTGGTGGTGTGGGTGTTTCAGGAAGGAGCTGGGGCCCAGTGGCTGGGTGTCAGTTCAACGGGGACGGTTTTTGCCCTGCTCCCTGTTCTGATTTTTTGTGTGGTATTCGGGATTTCGATGGATTATGAAGTGATTCTGCTGTCCCGAATCCAGGAAAGATATGAAATTACCGGAGACAATGAAGTAAGCACCATGGAAGGTCTGGAGTATACAGGGGGGATGATCACTAGTGCGGCGCTCATTCTTGCCGCGGTAGTAGGTGCATTTATTTTCACGGACAATGAGGTTATGAAAGCAATGGGCCTGGGGTTGACAGCTGCGGTTTTGTTGGATGCTTCTGTGGTCCGGATTCTTTTGGTGCCGGCTTTTATGAAGCTGCTGGGGCGCGCTAACTGGTGGGCACCGAAATGGATAAGGTACTCCAATAAAAAATAAAGTGCCTGTGCTATAATAGGGGAATGATTAAAAGATATAAAGGTGGAAAATAATGAGTAACCGTTTGAAAGATGGTACAGGGCTTCTGACACCGTTATCTCCGGCATATGATCCATGGGACCCGATTACGTCCTTGAGAACACACGGAAAGCATGTTCTGACAAGTGTCGAGATGACCGTCACCCATTTATGTAATATGCGATGTGAGCATTGTGCAGTCGGCGAGATGCTAGTAATGAAAGAAGCGCCGATGCTGCCGCTGGATCTGATGCTGAAACGTCTGGATGAAGTGGAACACCTGGAAACGATCAGCCTGACAGGCGGAGAACCGGCTTTCCTCGGGAAGACGGTGGACAAGGTGATTGTACCTTTGTTGAAATATGCACGGGAGCGGGGAATTCGTACCCAGATCAATTCTAATCTAACATTGGATATCGAAAGATATGAGAAAATGCTGCCTTATCTGGATGTCATGCACATCTCGTTCAATTATTTGAACGGAGATGATTTCTACGAAGTCGGGTTTGCGAACAGCGGCAGGCCTGTCTCCAGGGATACGGCTTACCGCATGTATGAGGCAATGATCGATAACGCAGAAAAGCTGAGCCGGGCAGGCATGTTTATATCTGCGGAATCTATGATCAATTACCGGACACATCACAAGCTGGACAAGATTCATCAGCTAATCGCACAGATGGGCTGTGTAAGGCATGAAGTGCATCCGATGTATGCCTCAAATTTTGCTGAAGCACTTCCTGTTCTGTCGCTGAACGATATGAAAGAAGCCATCCATCTGCTGCTGGATCACAGAAATCCAAATGTGTGGATGCTGTTCGGCACACTTCCTTTTTACTCCTGCAGTCAGGATGATAGCGAACGGAAACTGATCCGGCGATTGGCTTCAGAACATAATGTCACAGTACGTAACGATCCGGACGGACGAAACCGGGTGAATGTCAATATGTTCTCAGGCGATGTTTATGTTACCGACTTTTCGGATATACCTGCTTTTGGAAATGTTAAATCAGACCGCCTTGATGATGTCTTCTCGGCATGGAGTACAGGTCATCCTTTAAATCAAACTGTCAATTGTCACTGTGATGCCGCAGGCTGCTGCGGACCAAACTTGCTCGTGGCAGATATGTATTACAAAGGCGTGGACTTTAAGACAAGAAAAGCTATGACAAACTAGCATTCCGGAAAGAAGGCGTATGGCGATGGAGGAGTTTGAGGTCGGGAAACTGATTTTGAATTTGCTCTTTGTTTTAATGCTTGTGTTATTAAACGGCGTGTTTGTGGCAGCCGAGTTTTCATTGGTCAAAATGAGACAATCCCGATTAACCCAGCTGGTGAGTGAGGGGAACCGGTTGGCTGGCGTGGCTTTGACTGTAAACGGAAAACTCGATGCCTATTTGTCAGCCACCCAGCTGGGCATAACCCTGACCTCTTTGGGGCTGGGGTGGGTTGGGGAACCAGCCATTTCAGAGCTGCTCGTCGTGCCGATTATGCACAGTTTTGGTATGACGGACGAAGTGGTGATCAAATCCATTTCTGTGGCCATCGGCTTCTGTATCATTACGTTCCTGCATATTGTATTAGGAGAGCTTGCACCAAAATCGCTGGCGATCCAGCGTACGGAAGGCACGGCATTACTGTTGTCCGCACCGCTGCTCTGGTTCTACCGTTTATTCCTGCCGGTCATCTGGCTGCTGAACAAATCGGCGAACGGGGTACTCCGTATATTCGGGATTCAGCCGGCAGGAGAGGGTGAAGCTGCGCATTCGGAAGAAGAGATTCGTATTCTGATGAATGAGAGCGCGAAAAGCGGAGTTATCGATGAGAATGAGATGAAGCTGATGGACAATCTGTTTGATTTCTCGGATTTGCTCGCGAGAGAAGTCATGCTGCCGCGGACTGATATGGATGTGCTGTTTACCAACCTGCCGCTGAAGGAGAACCTGAAGATCATCAGTGCAACCAAACATTCACGCTACCCGGTGGCTGTAGAGGATAAGGACCGTATTATCGGTTTTATTCACATTACCGACTTTTTAATGGCACCGCCGGAGCAGCAGAAAAATCTGGCCTCCCTGGTCAGGCCGATGATGGATGTACATGAGTCGATGGAAATTAGTCAAGTTCTGCGATTAATGCAGAGCCGTCATGAGCAGATGGCACTGGTCGTGGATGAGTATGGGGGAACAGCCGGGATTTTGACAGCCGAACGCATTCTTGAAGAAATCGTAGGGGATCTTTATGATGAATTTGAGGACGAGCGGCCTGAGATCGAAGTGAATGAGCAGTATACTTCTGTAGACGGACGAATGCTGATTGAAGAAGTTAATGAATTGACAGGACTGCACATTGATGAGCCCAAGGTTGATACGATCGGCGGATTGCTGTTTAAGGAGCTGGAAGGAAATCCAGCCAAGGGACAACAGGTGGATTATGAAGGTATGACTCTGGAAGTAGAAGAAGCTTCGCGTCTGCGGGTGACCCGGGTAATTATTCACAACATGCAGACCGATCCTGAGAGTTCAGGCGATTGATAGCAAGCCGTGAATGAACGGAGTGAGCGAGTGAAGTCATGGCAAAGACCTTGAAAAAGAGGAAGTGAGTTATGACCGGGAAGCAAATTTTATTTATCGGTCTTGGTCTCCTGTTCATTTACGGGATGTTTACGGTAGGAGCTCCGTTCCTGCTTGCCTTGATTATCGCCATTGCGCTGGAGCCGTTAAACAGGTTGCTGATGAAAAGAGCACGCTTGAAGCGGCCGGCTGTAGCTACGATTACCAGCACACTTTTTCTGCTGCTTTTGCTTCTCTTGGCTTACATCATGGGAGTGCAGGTATTTGCCCAGCTGGTAGAATACTGGAGCAGAGCTCCGCGTTACTTCGAAGGTGCAGATGCTTTTCTTACACAGACCATCATCCAGGCACAGGATGTGTTGAACGGCATATCACCGGGTCTGGCAGAGAGCCTGGCCTCGTTTACCTCCAACATCACTTCCTACGTGCAGTCGATTGTTAATACTGTGTCGGTTACATTTCTTTCATTTGCGAAAACATTGCCGAATCTGTTTGTCACTTCAATCGTCTTCTTCGTGGCTGTCTATCTGTTCAGCTTCAGTCTGGATACGATGCGTGCCAGTGTACTGTCACTCTTTGATGAAGACTCTCATCAGCAGGTGAATGAAGTGCTGGGCAGCCTGAAAAATTCGATCTTCGGATTTTTAAGAGCCCAGCTCATCCTCAGCTTGTTCACTTATGGGATTACCTTGGTGGGACTGCTCATTCTCGGCATTCATTACCCGCTTGCGATTGCTTTGCTGGTCACTGCAGTAGATATTTTGCCAATTCTGGGTGTCGGCTCTGTGCTGGTACCTTGGGCCGTTTATCTGCTGTTCACAGGGAATGTCTTTGATGGCGCAGGACTGATTATTCTCTTTATCATCATCACGGTCGTTCGGCGGGTACTGGAACCGAAGGTGATCGGAGATGCGGTCGGCATCGGCGCACTGTCAGCCCTGATTAGTATGTATATCGGTTTCAAGCTGGTAGGCGTCATTGGATTTTTTATCGGTCCGCTGGTCGTAATTTTGTATTCAGCGATGCGAAAAGCAGGCTTGTTTCAAATCAAGATTAAATTTTAATGTTCATGCAATGATTTAGAGAATGCAGGGAATCCCTTTTATGGGTGACTGCCCTAAATAAGACTGTTTTCCAATCTTATTTCTCTCAAAATAGAAGATACAGTTTCAATAAGCCTGTTTTTCAGGCTTATTTTTTTTAATTCAAATCATTTTTCGTCGATCGATAGAGTTTCAGTCCGTTTAAGATTGATTTTCAGACTTAAGTGGTGTTTAGCGTTGAAAACGGGAGAAATAAGCTTGGAATTCAAGCTTAAACCCCAGTGTCTGTCCATAGGGGGAAATGATCTTATTTTGGGATGAGCCCTTTTTCTTTTTTTGTTCATTTTTAGCACGGGCGACATATGTTAGTTACGGAGAACCGTTTCGACTATTCAACAAAAAAAGGAGGTATGCCCAGTGAAAATGAATCATGAAGAGCGGACTTATGTCCCTTTCCGCAGTCCGTTCGATCCATGTCCTCCACTGCCGTGCAGAACCTATGTCGTTCCCGTTAATCAATATGTCGTATTTCAGCCGCCGGATTTACCGCAGTTTAGTCCCGCGGAAGCACTCAAGCATGGAACCCTCTGGCCTTCTCTCTACAGTCCCTATGTATCCCGGAAAATGAAAGGAGAATAGGACATGGATGAAGCAAAAGCCCAGGCTCAGGCGCAAGCGCAAGCCCAAGCGCAGGCCCAGGCTCAGGCGCAGGCGCAAGCTCAAGCCCAGGCTCAAGCCCCGGCCAAACAGCAGGCCGGGGACCCCCGCTATTATGAAATGCTGGAGCAGCTGCAGGCCGTTGATTTTGTGCTCGTGGAACTCAATCTGTATCTGAATACGCATCCTGGAGATCTAAAGAGCATTGAACAGTATAACAAATTGGCACAGGAACGCATGATGCTGGCCAAATCATTTGAAGCGCTGTATGGACCTCTAACCAATTTCGGCCACTCCTTCTCGCGTTATCCATTTGAATGGCCTCAAAGCCCCTGGCCCTGGCAGGTTTGAGCATATTCCCAAGCGAAGGAGGCATATCATCACATGTGGATCTATGAGAAAAAGCTCCAGTATCCGGTCAGGGTAAGCAAATGCGACCCCATGATGGCCAAATTTCTGATTGAACAGTATGGAGGGGCTGATGGCGAGCTGGCAGCTGCTCTCCGGTACTTGAACCAGCGCTATACCATTCCTGATAAGGTGATCGGTGTCTTAAATGATATTGGCACAGAGGAATTTGCTCATCTGGAAATGATCGCAACAATGGTGTATAAGCTGACCAAAGATGCAACAGTAGACCAGTTACAGGCAGCAGGCCTGGGCGCTCATTATGCTAATCATGATAAAGCATTGTATTATGAAAACGCGTCAGGTGTCCCTTGGACAGCGAGCTACATAAACGCCAAAGGCGATCCGATCGCCGACTTATATGAGGATATTGCTGCTGAAGAGAAGGCTCGTGCAACGTACCAGTGGCTCATCGACATGACGGATGATGTGGACATTCAAGACAGCTTGAAGTTTTTGCGGGAGCGGGAGATCATTCATGCCATTCGCTTCCGGGAAGCGGTAGAGATCATTAAAGAAGACCGGGCGACCCGTAAAATTTTCTGACACAATAATAAGGACAGATCCAAGCTCTGGTGCCTGGGTCTGTCCTTTTGCATGAATACGTCTCATTGTTCAGGTTTTGCCGAATCGGTATCAACATCATTCAGGGCATGTTCGGAACCCTTCTCCTCTGATTGCAGTACAGACATTTTCCCGTTCGTTTCCAACACGATGGCATGAATCTGATCCATATTGGTGAAACCCTGGGAACGTGTCCATTGATAAATATCCTGTTGGTCAATCCGGTTTTTTTTCATAATGTGTTTTAGATAATGGCCATCGTAATAAACCAGCTCCGGACTGGCCTGGAGCAGGCTGCGAAATTTGTGATTTCTCGAAGCGAACCATGCTAAAATATACTGTAAACCAATGAGGACAGCAAACGCGGTTAAGCCTTCTGCTAAGGTTATATTTTTATCCAGAATGACAGTGGAAAGCGTGGATCCTACCGCCACCGAGACCGTAAAGTCAAATGCGTTCATTTTGGCAAGTGTTCTTTTACCTGAAACCCGCACCAAGATAATGAGTGAGATATAGCTCATACAGCCAATAATCAGAATCCGGAATATATCGTTCCAATTGCTGAATAACATAAGTTCCTCCTTCATTCACCAGTCTTTGTTCTTATTACCCTGCCGCACACAAAGACAACCGTTTCTTGTACTTTCGTTTGCTACCTTATGCTTCTTTCACTTATGATGTGAAATAGACAGACAAACACCAATGGCAGATGAAGGGATGAGTGGAGAAGTGGAAACGACTGGAAAACTTATAAAACCTGAAGCAATGATCTTTGATATGGATGGCACCTTGTTTCAGACGGAAACGCTGCTGCTTCCTGCGTATCACAAGATGTTTGACATCCTCCGGGAGGAAGGACATCACGAGGGAGATACACCAGATGAACAGCTTATGCTCGGCAGTCTTGGTATGCTTCTTGAAGATATCTGGAAACGGGTGATTCCTCATGGAACGTCTGAAGCACACCGTCGCGCAGACGAGCTGCTGCTTCAGCTGGAACTGGAAGGCCTTGAGAATGAAGAGGCTGTTCTTTATCCAGGGGTAGTCGAAACGTTAAGCGAACTGAAAGAGCGGGGGGTACGGCTGTTTGTGGCTAGTAACGGCCTTGAGGATTACGTCAAAGGAATCGCCATGGCTCGCGACCTGGCACCGTTGTTTGAGGGATTGTACAGTGCGGGTGAGCATGCCACGACAAGCAAGGTAGACCTCGTAGCGCTGCTGCTCAAAAACCATGGCATCCAGCGGGCCTGGATGATCGGTGACCGCTCGTCGGATGTGGAGGCAGGCAAAGAGAACGGTCAAACGGTTATCGGATGTCAATATGCAGGCTTTGGCAGCGATTCAGAACTTAGCGGATCGGATGCCATTATCACCACGTTCCCTGAATTGATCAGTCTTTACGACAGCTCTGCAGAATCATAGAATAAGGCAAAGAAAGGCGGCGGCATCAGGAGAAACTCCTGATGCCGCCGCCGATTTGTTTGGATCTATCGACACTGTCTTAAGCTGACAGTCCGTTGCCTGTGTTATGCGTTTTTGGCGGATTTTCTCCGGTTGTACACCCATAGCGCATATTCCAGAGGACGGGTAAGAGAGTCGCGGTAGGCGGCCTTGTCACCGATCTGTGAGAATACTTCTCTGGACGGCTTAGGATTCACCTCAAGCAGAAGAATGCGTCCGGACCGGTCGATCGCAAGATCGAGAGCCAGTTCACACAGTGCGCCGTACTGTTCTTCCAGAAACATGGACACATCAATCCCGAGACGAGAGGCTTCTTCATTCACTTTCTCCCGTTTTTGGGGATCCGTTATCCATTCATTGAGCAGTTCACTCATGACCATGGCTCTGCCGCCGCCGTGAAGATTGGAGGTCACACTGTTTAATGCACCTACACGGCCCACACAGCCGGTAACTTCCCATTCGCCGAAGCCGTTCTTCTGAACGAGCATTCGGTAATCATGCACTCTGCCGCTTGGCAGTTCCAGGGGAATGGCCTCCTGAACCAGATATCTTCCCTTCACATCCCAGCCAGCCAGGAAAGAACCGAGCATGGCCGCAGGAACCTTGCGCGGGGTTATGATACTGCGGTTGGCATTGCGTCCGCGGATTTCATAGGCACTATGTGAACCGGATCCACGGGAAATCCGCAGAATACCCCGCCCGCCGGTACCGTTAATCGGTTTGAGATAAACAGCGGGATGATGCTGCAGCATTCGTGTAACATCGCCCAAGCTTTGAACCAGCATCGTTTCCGGCAGATGGGGGCGGAATCGTCTCAACGTATATAGCGCCTGATGAACGGTCCACTTGTTCCGCAGCGGCCGATTGAGGAACAGCAAATGGCTGTACTGGTTTCGGAAGCGCAGCAGCTGCTGAAACCGTGCGCTTTTTTGAATCCGGCAGCGGTCATAGATCATGTGGGGAAAGGGGCGCTTTTGTCTGGACCATTTGCCGGTCGAAGGGTTGAACACGAGTGCATGAATCATACCGCCATGAACGTCAGCGGGTGTGAACACAAAAACATCCAGCCCCATTTCACGGCCCTCAGCAATCATTCTTTCATATACAGAGGCTTCTTCAAGCCTGTAGCGGTTGTTCAAATACAACGTCAGGATACCTAAGACGGGCTGAGACACAGCGATTCACCTTCTTGCATTTAGTTTCTTATCCGTGATCACGAACGCCGTCCGATCAAATGATCACAATATTTAAATATCCGCTCCAGCGAGCGTTTACGGATCATCGGTTCGTCAAATTTCATAGGCCGGGCATTCGCTTCAAAAAACCACAAGCTTCCCGCGTCGTCTACGCCCAAATCCATAGACATTTCGCCTAACTGGCATTCAGAGCCTTTTTCGATCTGTCTGGCGATCTGAACAGCGGCACTACGTACCTTGCTCAGAATTTCCTCACTTTGCTCGGACCCGAACAGCGCATTCAGAAGCTTCTCCGGATCTTCAATGGAGCCTCCCCTTGGCACATGTGTCGTAATACTGTGAATGCCAGCCATTCGGGCACCGACGCCAGTCACACTCCAGGAGCCGTGCTCTGTTTTCTGAACCAGAATTCTCAGATCGAAAGGCCTGCCGTGCAAGGAAGCCAATTCAATTCCCTGTTGAATGAGGTAGGACTCATCACGGGTTTCCTGATACACGCGCCGCCACAGCCTTTCCAGAGAAGCTGCCTTATAAGTCGTGCTGCTGCGGTTGTTTTGAATTTGAAGACGAAATGGGAGGTTCTTGTTCTTCTGGTATTTCAAACGCATGATTCCTCGGCCTGCCTTGCCTTCTTCCGGCTTCAGATACAGATAGGGTGTCTGCTTCAGCATGTCATGTAAGGAAGAGAGTCCCTTTAACCGTTTGGTGGAGGGGGCCCACTGACGGGTATGACGTGATTTATCCAGCCAGCTGAACAACTGCCGCTTGTTAAAAAAGTAAGGGTTATAAATATCAATTTTGGGATGCTGTAGACATGCTTTAATTTTTCGGCCGACTTTAGGCCGCATCTCATCCTCGCGGTTCGGAATCCGGTTATAAATGATACGGGGAAAGGGGAATGTCTTCTGTTCCCAGGTCTGATCCCCGCTTGGTACAAAGCCTTTTACAGTGGGAGAATCCATGATGAGATCCCTGGTAGTAAGCACATAGACGAGATAGCCCATATCTTTGCCGGTTTTAATGATTTCCTGAAAATTTTGCCGGTTGCCTCTGAACATGCGGAAGGAGTCAGACATGGTGAGTATGGCGACGACCTTATTATCCTCCTCAAGCCGGCTGATCATGAATCATTCCCCCTGAAGAATCCGCTCAGATACAGACTGTGTTCAAAAATGTGCTCAACAGATGCCCTGCCCTCGACCTTCAGGGAAGGATGAGCAAAAATAGAACGTCCTGGCTTGGAGTTGGCTTCGAACATCCAGATTTTCTCATCCTCGTCAATGCCGATATCGAATCCAATCTCAGCCAGCACATGAGATTGATGGCTTTCAATCGACTCCGCGAGTACAATCGCAGCCTGCTTGGCACGATCGAGGACTTCTTTCGAGCGTGAGCCAAATACAAGTCCAAGCGCCTGTTCCGGAGTCATGAGCTGTCCGCCATTTTTAATATGCGTAGTTACACTGCCCCGGCCGGCTTTCTTGGCTCCAATGCCAACGGCAGTCCAGCGGTTTTTGGCGTTCTTGTGCATATGAAAACGGAAATCAATCGGACAATCGTCAATTTCTATGAGCCGGATTCCCTGCTGAATAACATAGTTTTTCAAACTGCCTCCATGCTTGCTTTGCAGCATCTTCATGAGGCTGTTGAAGTTCGGAAACTTCAGCAGGGTATTGCCGCCCTCACTCCGGTACCGTGCGAAATATCCTTTTTTAGGGTGATACGTCAATCGGTAAATGCCATTACCTAGGCTGCCTGCAGACGGCTTGTAATAGACAAACCGGTGGCGCTCCATCATATCCTTGATCCGTTCCGGACCCGGACTGTTATAGGTTTCCGGCACATATCGTCCTGCCTGCACGTCATTTTCCAACAGATTGTATATATCCGATTTGTTGAAAAAAGCCCAGTTGAAAAAGGAGATGTTTCGGCGGAGGAAACGGTCTCTCAGCTGATTGGTAAAATTGGAAAAATCGGTTCGTCTGCTGGGAAGGCGGTTGTAGACGACATCCGGCAGCGGAACAGTCTTTCTTATAAATTGTCCGCCTGAGCTCAGGATATAGGCATTGACTGTTTCTTTTTGCCAATTGATGTCCCGCGGTGCAAAGGCATAAACATACATTTTCTTGCTGCCTTCCCGAAGCAGCTGCTTAATGTAGCCGGTCCGGGAGCCAAAAGGGTTGCCGGGAACCGAAGGGCCGTCAGACAGAACGCCTACAACAGGTCCCAAGTGAATGTGTCCTTCTTTGGGACTGTGAACATAGGCAGGTCCGGACCGGGGTACACGGACATTGGACCGCAAGCCCGAACTCAAATAAACATGCTTTCCGGACCGGTCAATGGATTTAAGGGGGACAGTCAAAGAATCCGTGCCGAGCGTCAGCTGGATCTGCTTTTTTCCTGTAAGTCCCATACTTCTCATGAGCGAGCCGGACATAAAGACCACTTTTTCGGGCTGCTGCGAGAAATGAACATTACTGAAAGTCAAACTCATGAAATAACCCTCCTAAGTTGTCGAAGCAGTAAATAACGGGCGTACCGGAGAGGATTCATCACGGACAGCTTTGCTGCCGGAATATCTCTGGTATGAGTGAATGCCTGCCGCCCTGGTTTGGAATTCACCTCTAGCAGCCAGACCTTTCCCATCCGGTCGACACCAAAGTCGATGCCAAGCTCGCCCAGTCGGCCAAAGCCGTTCTCAAGCAGCGGAGGGATTTGAGCGCTGAGGTGTTCTATGAGATCTGTAATTTCAGCGGAAACAGGAAGGCCGAATTGTGATTGCAGAAAAGGAAGTACCGGAACTGCGCTCCCACCTCCGTGAAGATTGGAAGTCAGTCCGTCAGGAGAACCCTTTCGCAGAGCCGAACCGGTAATGTTCCAGCGTCCGGTCTCATTCTTCTGTACCAGTACCCGAATATCGAATGGGCTGCCGTCTTTGCAGGTCAGCTGCAGAAATGGCTGTATCAAAAAGGTTCGTTGACCGGTAAACCGTTGTATCCATGGGAACAGGTCTTTGTCATGAAGAATAAGCCTGAACATGGAATTATCGCGTTTTCGTCCCTGAACCCACGGCTTCTCCCCTGTGGTGTTGACATATAAGGTATGACTTCCATGAGAGCCGCTGCTCGGTTTCATGAACAATTCTCCTCGGAAGCATTGGAGAGCTTTCCTGAGAGAGGCAGTGCCGGTATAGGTTAACGTATGTGGGAGATGGGGCAAAAGCGACGGATTCCGCTGAAGGTGTTCATAAACCTTCTGTTTTCCCGGCAGACCGCGGGACCATAGGATACGGCTGGACACGGCAGCTGCCGTGAGCGCATGGCGTACAGCCAGACTTTCACTGGCATTTTTAGATAGGCAGCGGTCATAGATGAGATCCGGAAACGGAAATGTATCTTCTTCCCAGCGGCCCTGCCGATAGATGAGCCCGGTAACTGATGATTCAGGAATACCATCATTCCCTGTTTTGATGTGATCCGGAAAAAAGACGAACACCCTCAGGCCAAGCCTCGATGAAGCCAGACACAGATTTTTAAGATACTCACGGTCTGTAAAGGGCGGCGTACCTTCTCTGCGGCAGACCATCACGCCGAGCGTGCCAACTTGTATTGAGGACATAGAACCTCCTATTGAAGGCCGGTCAGGTATTGAGCATACTGAACCAGCCGCATGGCGGATGGCCGGATTTTATAATCACTGTTCAGCGGTGCGTTATCACTCTTGGACGGCTTCGAGTTTACCTCCAGCAGCCAGATCCGTCCGGTCGTATCGACCGCAAGGTCAATCCCGAGTTCACCGAAGTGGAAGGGGATAGAGGACTCGACGCCCTTGGCAATCTCCAGAGCGGCCTGCTCCATACGGGAAGGGACCTGCTGCTTCGCGTTCAATGGAATACTGCTGCCGGCTAAGGCTTCCTTGACCGTCGTTAAAGTTCCCCCGCGGGCGAGGTTGGAGACGAAGTGATTGCCGCCGGCAATGCGTCCGACGATGGATGTGACGCTCCACTTGCCCTTCTGGTTTTTATGAACCAGAGCGCGGAAATCCACATTCCGCTTCTGATTGCGAATGAGGTTCAGGCCCTGCTGGATCTGATACCGCTCCTTCATCAGCTTGGCGGACAATCCGTTGTACAGCTTCTGAAGCGTGGCATATGGTTTGCGTTTCGTCCCTTCCAGCGATGTAGTCAGTGTGTGATAGGTGCCGTCAGTCTGGCGTGAGATGCGGATAATGCCTTTGCCCAGACTGCCGCGGACGGGCTTTAGGAACACCGTGGGGTACGAAGCGCACATTTTTTTGAGCGTGGGATAGTTTTTGAGCAGATAAGACTCCGGTAAATATCTCCCAAGCCTTTCATCGGTTCCCAATGCCTCAAACACGTCAGACTTATCCAGAAACTTTTCATTGAACACCGGGGTGTTGTAGCGTGATTTTACTTCTTTCATGAAATGCTGTACTCTAGGACTATTCTCTAACTTACGTGTAGCCAGCCGGTTGTTGATCACATCCGGTGCCGGAACAGAGCCTTTTTTCCATCCGGAATCATACCAGACTCCTTCCAGTGAGGAGATCGTTGGACCGATCATATCGGGTGTGAAAAAGTATACAAATGCACCCAGCTTCCGGCTGGCGTGTATCATTTCCATGCAAAAGGAAGATATGGATCCGAAGGGCTTTTGGGGCTCCTGGGGATCATAGCGGCCGATCATGACCCCGATTACGGGCCCGACCTTCAGTGTTCTTTCAGCGACGTAGTATGCTGCGTTGACAACGGACCCTGGAAGAAGACCGGCGCTTTTGGAGAGGGAGGGACTGATGCGAATAGCTTTCAATTTCTTTCCCGGAACGGCACGGATCTCCTGCCTGAATGAACCGAAGGCAAGTATAATGGGTTGATCCGGCGGAATCCGGAGCGACTTCATCAGTCGATCGCCAAGCCTGATATGGTTTTCCGGCAGCGTGTTTGAGGTAATGAGCTGTACCGGTAACTTGGATTTGGACATCATGGATCTCCTTCCGACAACAACTTGATGTCTGATGCGCAGACCAAAGGTTTCGTCTGGACATTTGCATGTAATTTATCATATGGAGACATTTATCCCTTGGTGATTGTATGGCCTTACGAAAATGGGAGGACTGTGACGATGCAGAATTGGATGTTTATTCTGATCAATATAGGGGTTGCCGCTTTAGTCGGCGGAATTACCAATCACTTAGCCATCAAAATGCTGTTTCATCCCCGTAACGAGGTGAGGCTGTTCGGACGCCGTATTCCATTCACACCCGGCCTGATCCCGAAACGGAAACAGGAGATTGCGAAATCGCTGGGCAGCGTGGTATCCGACTATCTGGTGACCAGTGAAGGGCTGCAGGACTTGCTCAGTAAGCCTGCATTCCGTACGAAAGCTGTGGAGACGCTCAGCCGCAGGCTGCATGCTCTCGCAGACCGTCCTCTGACCGTCAAGGAAGCCGTCCTGCGCATTTGGAGCGAAAGCGAGTGGGAGATTTTAAAGGCAAAGGCTACAGGATCGGCACGGACTGCGGTCTCACGTTCTGCAGCCTCCCTGTGGGCAGCGTACGGTTTAGAGGACAAGCCGCTGAAGACTTTCATCCCGGGATGGTCGGATGAGAAGCGGACAGCGTGGAGTGAAGCGGCTGCGGATTCGGTGCTGAAGGAATTGGGCGATACGCTTTTATCCGCTGACGGGCAGCGTGTGTTAAAAGAAATGACGACAGCCATGGTCGATAAGGCCGGCGGATTTCTGGGGACGATGGCCGCCTTGTTTGTGGATGAAGACAAGATTGTTCAGAAGCTGACGCCCACATTGATCGCCCAGCTGGAAGGAGAACGTTTTCGTAAAACGATCGTTTCCGTCATATCCGCAAAGCTTGAACAATATGGAGACATGCCGCTGGGGCACATCATGGAATCACTGGCAGGGGAACCTGCACTGGATTTTGTGATTCACAAGCTGGAGCAGACTCTGCCTTGGGAAGAATGGGCCGGTCGACTGGAAACCATCGACATAGCAGAAGTTATAAAGCCGCGTCTGCCAGAGTGGGAAGCTTCTTTGCCGCAGTGGGTGGATAAAGGCCTTGGGCTGCTCTCGAGCGCTGTGCCTTCTGCCATGAAGGCTGTTAATCTGCCTGGAATGGTGCAGGAACAGGTTGAGAAATTCCCTGTGGAGCGGCTTGAGGAAGTTATTCTTAGTGTTTCCGGCAAGGAGTTCCGGGCCATCACATGGCTCGGTGTGGTTCTGGGAGGCATGATCGGATTAATGCAGTCGATCTTTACTCTGTTTGTACTGAGATCCTGATAAGCATTCAACACAGAAGCGGCACTGCCGCAAACTTTAGGAGGTAATAACATGAACATTTATGACAAAGCGAACGATTTGGCCAAGGCAATGAGAGAGAGCCAGGAAGTCCAGGAGATTACATCTGCGATGAAGTTGATTGACAAAGATCCGGAAAGCAAGGACATGCTGAACAACTTCCGTGAACGCCAGATGGAAGTACAGCAGCGGATGATGAGCGGAGACATGCCTTCACAGGAAGAAATGGAAAAGATGGAGAAGCTGTTTGAGGTGTTGAGCCTTAACCTGAATATCCGCCGCCTGTTTGATGCCGAACGCCGTCTCAGCGTCATCATTGAAGATGTGAACAAGATCATTTCCGACAGCCTTCAGGATCTGTACGGTCCCGCTCAATCCTAATTAATAACCCGCCGCACCTTCCTGGTGCGGCTTTTTTTTATCTGTTTTAAATCTTGTCTCATAAATAGGACCAGCTTCTCATAGAGTAGAAATATAGAAGAAGTAGAGGAGCTGTATGACTGTGAAAAAGAAGAGTAAATTCAAACATCTGGTTTATCTGATCGTGGCGTTAGGTATGCTGATTTACGCGCTGCCAAGCATTTCTTTCTCCGGAGGGTTTTCCTGGACAGCCTTGTTCGGTGCGGTGTGGGCAGGGTTCGCCCTGCTGGTGATTGCTTCACATCTGCATATTCTGATTGGTGTGGATGATGCCAAACAGAAGGCACTGGATGAAATCCGCAGAGAAAAAATGAAGCAGTGGCAGTTGAAGTGGCCGGAAGAACCGAAGCAGAAGAACGTACAAATCAGTGAATAATCAAGTGCTTGAAAGCTGTCTCAGGAGCGTTATGGACCTGTGGCAGCTTTTTTCTGTTGAGATGGATATGATCTCCCGGCATGATATAATAGGTACAGAATGGTACAGATGGAAGGAAGGGAGTGTAACAGTTGGATATCAAGGATGATACGGTCACGAAGCACGAGCAGCTCGTCCAATATATTGAAAGCCTCAAGGTCGGGACGAAAATATCGGTCCGCGGGCTGGCGAAAGAGCTGGGTGTCAGTGAAGGTACCGCTTACCGGGCAGTCAAAGAAGCGGAATCCCTCGGTATTGTGGTCACCAAGGAGAGAATCGGAACGGTGCGGGTTGAACGCAAGCCGCGGAATATATCGGAACAGCTGACATTTTCAGATGTGGTGAACATTGTAGAAGCCCATGTTCTCGGAGGCTCGGCCGGACTCGAGAAAAGCCTTCACAAATATGTGATTGGCGCTATGAAGGTCGAAGCAATGGTTCAGTATATTGACGCTGGCAGTCTGATGATTGTCGGTAACAGAGAAGATGCTCATGTGCTGGCATTAAAGCAGGGAGCTGGCGTACTGATCACAGGCGGATTCGGAACCAGCCGGGAGGTCAAGCAGCTGGCTGATTCCCTTGGACTTCCCGTCATGTCTTCCCGCCACGATACGTTTACGGTAGCCTCCATGATTAACCGGGCCATCTTCGACCGGCTGATCAAGAAGAAAATCATGCTGGTTGAAGATATTGCAGGTGACAAATCCAGAATCCAGCCCTTGAAAAATTCGGCCACCGCCCTGGAAATGAGAGAGATTGCGAAGCAGACCGGGGAGCAGCGGTTTCCCGTAACGGATGAGTGGAACCGGGTCATCGGGATTGTAGGGGCCAAGGATGCAGCCGTGCTGGCAGATCATCAGCCTATTGAGAAGGCGATTACACGCAATCCGATTACTGCAACGCTCAAAACTTCTCTTGCATCGGCAGCGCAGATTATGATGTGGGAAGGCATAGATTTTTTGCCGATTGTTGATCGGAACCGCAAGCTGGTCGCGACTGTAACGCGCAAGGAGGTGCTGTCTGCACTGAGGAATGCCCGCAATCAGCCGCAGACAGGAGAGACCTTCGATCAGTTGATCTGGAACGGATTTGCGGAGGAGCGCGACGAGCAGGGAAGATTGTTGTTTCATGGTATCATTACACCGCAGATGGCGACAGATCTTGGGACCATATCCCAAGGGGTGATGACCACGGTCATGAGTCAGGCTGCATTTAAAGCGGCCAAGGATCTAACTGGTGGTGATTATGTCCTGGATCAGGTTTCTACATTTTTTATCCGCCCTGTCCAGATCGAGGATCCGATCATTATTTATCCCCGCCTGCTGGAGATGAGCCGCAGGACCTGCAAAATGGAAGTGGAGATGGTTCATGAATCCAGTCTGGTCGTCAAATCCGTCATGACCCTGCAGGCCATTGATCAGGGGTAAGTGTAAGGTGCATGCCGTCAGGCGGCAGGCAATAAAAAAAGGATTCCAAAGACATTGATCTTTGGAATCCTTTTTTTAGGTATTAATCTTTTGTTGACGATTAAGATAAGAACGGCTTCGTATACCTGCAAAAATATTAAACGCACCGAGCACCATAAATATCGCTTCTACAATGACAGCCAATGTGGATCCACTGAACATAAACATAGCCAGGACCGATAGAACGACAAGCATCACGCCCATCCAGATATTTGTCGAAGCGCGATGCATACCGCGGTCAAGAGGATCCTTCTTGCGGCGGGCGTAAATGCTGTTTCGTGCGGCTGCCAGAGTGGAGATGGCAAGCAGGGCTATCAGGACGTATTTTAGCATGTCAATCATGAATCAAGGCACTCCTTTGATGTAACACGGAATAGCCGTATTGTATCATGAATCCGTTCCGGTTTGAATCCTGACACTAATTTCAACCCAGATCTGCAGCACGCCTTCCATAACCAGCATCGTGCGGATTTTCACGGCATAGTTTTTATCTCTGACTGTATATAGCTTGTCGTCCAGGAGAGAGCGGGTGAGCTTGCTGTCGGTGTCAATATCAAAGATACTTCGCCCGCGCAGGGCGGCCAAATCCTTACCCAGCAGCTGCAGGATTTCCTTCACAATCAAATCATCCAGCATTTCATTTTTCTGCTCGGCCCGCAGCTTGATTTCCCGGATGACAGTAGGCTGCTTGCTGTATTTTTTTAGATGGAGAATGTCCTCTTCATACTGTGATATCTGAATCTGCATATCCCGGTTATTCATCCACAGCTTGTTATAGCTGGCATGATAGAACGAATTGTAGACCACGCTGCCGATCACCATACCGAGGACGATACACGAGGCAGCCTGATAAAAGGGGCGGAAACGGCGCAAAGGCGGAACTCGCATAATGTCAGCTCCGGCTTTGGCAGACCCACTTGACCAGCTCGCTGCCCATATGTGCTCCAAGGAAGGCGAACACGAGATACAAAATTTGTTTGATCGCCGGTGACAGGTTGCCGCCCAGCATGTTACTTTCAATTACCCGCATGGGATCGATCGTTCCGCCGACCGCTGCCGCAAGCGCCCAGATCTTGATCCGGTCTGCCACATCCAGCATGGTCTGGGTCGGAGGCTGCATGGACAGGACAGCGCCAATTCCCCCTACCATGGCTCCGCCGAGCACAATCCCGAATGCGATGAAGAAATCGAGAATGGCTTTTGATAAAAAGATACTCATCCGTGTCTGACCCCTTTCTGCCGAACAGGCCGGTGGTGAGCGCCTGTCCAGAAGTCTCCTGTTTCATTGTATGGGCGGCCCGTCTCACAATATGATAAAATATTAGTAAGAATTTCAGGCTCACGACGTGTCTTGAGCCAAAAGGGAGGCGAGCCATGAGCTCTTTCGTGCATCTGCATGTACACAGTGAATACAGCCTGCTGGACGGGGCCGCACGACTAGAAGATATGGTTCTTAAGGCAGCAGCGCTCGGAATGAAATCACTCGCCCTGACCGATCACGGGGTCATGTACGGCGCCGTTCCATTTTATAAATTATGCAAACGTCATGGAATCAAGCCAATCATTGGCTGTGAAGCATATATGACGGCAGGCTCGCGCAAAGAACGCGGCAGCCGGAAAGACCAGCCGATCTACCATCTCATCCTGCTGGCCAAGAATGAAACAGGCTACCGAAATTTGATGAAGCTCTGTTCGATGGGACACCTGGAAGGGTTTCATTACAAGCCCAGAATTGATATGGAAGCTTTGGCTGCGCATCATGAAGGCATCGTATGCCTGAGTGCTTGTCTGGGAGGAGAGGTTCCCCAGCATTTGCTGCACGGCCGTACCGATGAAGCAAGAAGAGCCGCGCTGCGGTATCAGGAAATTTTTGGACCTGATTATTATCTCGAGCTGCAGGATCACGGCCTGACTGAGCAGAAGCGGGTCAATCCTCAGCTGATTGCCTTGAGTCAGGATACCGGTATACCACTCGTACTGACCAATGATGTCCACTATCTGTCCTCGGAAGATGCAGAGGTTCAGGATGTGCTGATATGTATCGGTACCGGTAAAACCGTTGAGGATGAGGACAGGCTTAAAATTCCGACCCAGCAGCTGTACTTGAAAAGCGGTGAGGACATGTCCCGTCTGTTTCCTCATATACCGGAAGCGATAGAGAATACTTCTCTTATCGCTGAACAATGCAATCTGGAACTGACCTTTGGCAAGTCTATCCTTCCGGAATATCGACCGCTTCCGGAAGGCATCGATGCCGCCGGTTACCTGAGGGAGCTGTGTTCCCGCGGACTTCAGGAGCGTTATGGAGACGGGGAACGATGGCAGGACGAAAACTTGAAGAAAGAGCTGGAAGAGCGGCTGAATTATGAACTTGGTGTCATCGAAAATATGGGGTTCAGCCATTATTTTTTGATCGTATGGGATTTTATCGCCTATGCACACGCTCAGGAGATTGCCGTAGGACCTGGCAGGGGGTCTTCTGCAGGGAGTCTTGTAGCGTATACACTTAAAATTACGAATGTCGATCCGATCAAATACCATCTTCTTTTTGAACGATTTTTGAACCCGGAACGTGTCACCATGCCGGATATAGACATCGATTTCAGTGATGAACGGCGTGATGAAGTCATTGATTACGTAGTAGACAAGTACGGGAACCAGCATGTTGCGCAGATCATTACATTTGGCACGCTTGCAGCGAGGGCGGCTGTTCGGGACGTTGGACGGGCACTCAATGTGCCTTTTGGTGATGTGGACAAGGCGGCCAAGCTGATTCCGAATCAGCTGGGCATCCGGATTTCCCGGGCCGTGCAGGATAGCGAAGGCCTGAAGGAACAGTATGAGCGTAACCCCAAGGTACGTCAGCTGCTCGATTTAGCCATGAAGGTAGAGGGGATGCCCCGGCATGCCTCAACCCATGCGGCAGGTGTCGTGATCTCGAAAAGCCCGCTCACCGATGTCGTCCCGCTCCAGGAAGGCAGTGAAAAGACGGCATTAACCCAATATCCAATGGAGAGTCTGGAGAGCATCGGGCTGCTGAAGATGGACTTTCTGGGACTCAGAACCCTGTCCATTATCGAGAGAACAATGAAATGGATCGAAGAAACCAAAGGCGGTGCACCTGATCTAGCCGAGGTGCCGGATGATGACCCAGTGACATATGCAATGCTCGGTAAGGGTGACACCACAGGGGTGTTCCAGCTGGAATCGGCAGGCATGCGCAGGGTGCTCAAGGATCTGAAGCCTGCAGTATTCGAGGATATTGTGTCGGTTCTTGCCTTGTATAGACCGGGTCCGATGGAATTCATTCCGAAATTTATTCAGGCAAAGCACGGCATCATTGAACCGGAGTATCCGCATCCGGATCTGGTAGCTATTCTGGGTGACACACAGGGGATCATCGTCTACCAGGAGCAGATTATGCAGATTGCTTCCTCCATGGCAGGCTTTTCTCTGGGCGAAGCCGATCTGCTCAGGCGTGCCGTATCGAAGAAGAAAAGGGAAGTGCTCGATACAGAGCGGAGCCACTTTGTTACAGGCAGCTTGAAGCAGGGATACTCTGAGGAGGATGCCAATCGGGTATACGATATGATCGTCCGTTTTGCAGACTACGGATTTCCGCGTGCTCACGCTGCGGCCTATGGCGTGCTTGCTTTTCAGACCGCTTATCTGAAAGCTCATTATCCGGTTCATTTCATGGCATCCATGCTAACCGCGGTTATGGGCAACCATCGGAAAGTGGCGGAATACGTTCTGGAATGTCACCGTATGAACATCCAGGTGCTCTCCCCGGATATTAATGAGAGCCGGGCCTTGTTCACTCCTGCTGCAGCGGCAGCCGGTGAAGGAGGCGAGGTGGAGCATGTCATCCGCTTCGGTCTCGCCGCGATCAAAAATGTCGGCACCCAGGCTGTCGAGAGCATCGTTCGCCTTCGTGAAGAAGAACCGTTCGAGAGCCTGCTGGACTTTTGCCGCAGGGTAGATCTGCGGGTCTGCAATAAACGGGTAATCGAATCTTTGATTCAGGCAGGCGCATTTGATTCCTTGCCGGGTCACCGTTCCCAATTGGTTGCCATGGTGGATGAAACCGTCGAGGCAGCACTGAAGTGGAGAAAAGAGAGGGAGGATCTTCAGATCCAGCTGTTTGATTTCGATGTGATCGAGACGGCGAACTGGGATATGGATTATCCGGATATTCCGGCCTATACCGGCAGCCAGCAGCTGGAACTGGAGCGGGAACTGCTTGGAATGTATCTCTCAGGGCATCCGCTGGATGATTATGAGGAGCTGCTTCAGGAAGCTGGCACCCAGCGCCTCGTGGAGCTGGATGAAGTTCCGGATGACACGCAGGTTACTGTAGCAGGGATGATCGTATCGGTAAAAACGATCACGACCAAACAGGGGAAAGCGATGGCTTTTGTGGAATGGGAGGATCAGATCGACCGCTGTGAGGTGGTTCTGTTTCCTGAAGTATGGAGGCGAAACAGCCAGCTGGTGGAGAAAGGTGCGCTCCTGGCTTTAAGGGCCAAGGTTCAACAGCAGGACGAAGGATTCAAGCTCCTGGCCGAAGAACTTGCACCGCTTGCAGAAGACCGGCTTCATCAGCTGATCCGCCGGACCAAATCCTACAGGGATGAGCCCCGGAAACCGGCTGCAGGTGGTACCCCGGCCGCATCTCGCAGGCCCGTACCGCCTTCTGCGGTGTCCGCTGCAGGGGATCATAGGGCTGCGTCAGCACAGGTCAAACCGCCTGCCTCAACATCCGGGACATCCCAGAGAGTGTTTGTTAAAATTTCACCGGCTGCGGAAGATCCCGATGTACTGAGCAGGCTGAAAACTTTGCTTCAAGAGCATCCAGGCCCTGCGGCCACGGTACTTTTTTACGAAAGTTCTCAAAAAGTGCTTGCTCTAAGCGATGCTTACCGGATCTCCCCGACCGATGTATTGATCTCTGCCATGGAGGATATGCTGGGAAAAGATACAGTGAAGTTGAAATAATGCTGGACAGTGGAATTAAAATTTCATGAACGTTTCATATCCCTCCCGCATACACTTAGGACACTACGGAGATCACTTTCCGTAAATACTGCTCTATGGCCTCAGGGCTGAAGCAGAAGTGTTTTATCCGGTAAAGCGCAGGAGGGATTCATTATGTCAACCGAATTGGCAGAGGCGATGCTGGCTGAAAGAGGTGTCAGTGTGCGTGCAATTGCGGATATTGTGTTCAAGCTTCAGCAAAAATACCATCCCGGACTCACCATGCTGACTTGTGAGGATAGTGTGCGTGCTGTGTTAGGAAAACGTGAAGTACAGTATACCTTGTTTACCGGCATTGCATTAGACAAGCTTGCTGAAAGAAAGCTGCTGCCAGAGCCCCTGCAGTCGATTATGGAGAATGATGAACCGCTTTACGGTGTAGATGAAACGATGGCTCTGGGCGTTACCAGTATATATGGCATGATTGGGTTAACCAGTTTTGGTTATCTGGACAAGGAAAAAATCGGTGTAATTGATACATTAAATGAAGAAAGCGGGGCCATTCATGTCTTTCTGGATGATCTGGTCGCCGGCATTGCGGCTGCGGCTTCATCCAGAATTGCTCATAACCATCCCGGAGCAGCTTCATATACAACCGGCACAGACTGACAAAGGCTGACAGATTCGGCCTGATTCTCTCCAGTATCCCGGATGGAGCCTACTTTCATCCCCCTTCCTCTTTTGTTGAGGTAAAAAGTGAAGTGTGTTATCATTATCCATTATATCGGCTCAGGATATGCCTATGGCACGAGATTAGGGGGATCTGAAAGGCATGTGGACGGTAATTTATATCGCGCCCACCTCCAAGGTGGCGGAAATGATTAAAACCAGGCTGACAGAAGAAGGTTTTTTGGTTCAGAGCCGTCCTGTGAATCTTTCCAAACAACAATATGAGATACGAGTACCATCCGGGGAACTGGAGGAGGTACAGGAAGTATTGAATTCCATTTTGCGCCCCTAGCTCAAGGGATACATAGCGAAGCTTGCCAGGTAAATCGAGATTGCTGAGTTTGCGGCCATTCAAATATACGGCTGGAGAGGTGTAGTTGTGTTCAAAGATCTGTTTCAGAAGAAGAGAAGATATGCCACGATCCCTTCCGAGCAAGCGGCGAAGACCGGACAGACGGAAGAGGGAGAACGTCCAAAGCGCGAAATTCCTGAAGGTTTGATGAACAAGTGCAGCAAATGCGGCACTATTCAGTACAGCAAGGAGCTCGAGAAAAATCTGAAGGTATGTCCTGAATGCGGGTATCATATGAGACTGAACGCGCTGGAACGAATCGGGATTACGCTGGATGAGACAAGCTTCGAAGAGTTTGACGCCGAGATGATCTCTGTCGATCCGCTTCAGTTTCCGGGTTATGCCGCCAAGCTGGATCAGCAGAAGATGAAGTCAGGTCTTCGTGATGCAGTGATTACCGGCAAGGGCTTTATTACAGGACAACCTGTTGTGGTTGCTGTGATGAGCTTCGACTTTTTTACAGGCAGCATGGGATCTGTCGTGGGTGAGAAAATCACGCGCGCCATTGAGCATGCCACAGAGCATCGTCTCCCTCTGATCATATTTTCGACCTCTGGCGGTGCAAGAATGCAGGAGAGCATTCTCAGTCTGATGCAGATGGCCAAAACCAGTGCAGCCTTGTCCCGTTTCGGGGAACAAGGCGGATTGTATATGTCGGTCATTACGGATCCTACAACAGGCGGCGTTTCTGCCAGTTTTGCGACACTGGGTGATATCAATATCGCTGAGCCTGGAGCCGTATTCGGGTTTGCGGGCAGAATCGTAATCGAACAGACGATCCGCCAAAAGCTTCCTGATGATTTTCAGACCGCTGAATTTAATCTGGCTCACGGACAGCTGGATATGGTTGTGCATCGTAAGGATTTACGCAGCATGCTGGGCAAACTGCTCGAAATGCATGCCGTGAAGGGGGGATTTTAATGTCAGGCGAATTACCTTTCGAAAAACCTCTTGGCGAAATGCGCAAAAAGATCGAGGAACTGAAGCAGTTTGGCCAGGAGAAGGGCATCGATTTTACGGATGAGATTGCCCGTTTGGAAGAAAGATATACACGTTTGGAGGAAGAGATTTACTCCTCGATCTCCCCCTCGCAGAAAATGCATTTGGCAAGACACCAGCAGCGCCCCACTTCCCTGGATCTAATCCAGCTAATATTTACGGATTTTATTGAGCTCCATGGTGACCGTTTGTATGGTGATGACCTTGCTGTAGTGGGGGGCCTTGCCAAACTGAACGGTGTGCCAGTGACTGTGATCGGACAGCAGCGGGGAAAAGATACGAAAGATAATATCGCGCGCTTCTTCGGAAGTGCGCATCCTGAAGGCTTCCGAAAGGCGCTGCGGCTGATGCAGCAGGCGGAGAAGTTTAAACGACCGATCGTAACGTTCATCGATACAAAAGGCGCTTACCCGGGTAATACGGCAGAAGAGCGGGGACAATCCGAGGCGATTGCCCGGAATCTGCGTGAAATGTCTTCCCTCGGTGTTCCAGTCGTATGTATTGTCATCGGCGAAGGAGGCAGCGGCGGTGCACTCGCGATGGCTGTCGGCAACCGTGTTCTGATGCTGGAGCATGCCATCTACTCGGTCATATCCCCGAACGGTGCGGCATCGATTCTGTGGAAGGATGCCTCGAAGGCTGACCAGGCAGCCCAGGCCATGAAGATTACGGCTCAGGATCTGCTGGAAATGGAAGTGATCGAGGAGATTATTCCGGAGCCGCAGGGTGGAGCCCACCGCGGGTATGAGGAAGCGGCAGCTTTTATTAAAGACGCCCTGCTCCGCCACTTGAAAGAGCTGTCTGCGATGGATGCCTGCGAATTGATCGAGGACCGGTATCGTAAATTCAGAAAGATTGGCAGCTTTGATTTTGCACAGTCTGAACCCCAGGCTAATTCCGTTTTGTAGAACAATGTGACAAAATTCCTATACAAACGTCGAAAACTGTAGTAGATTTAATTGTTGGAAGAGATATAGAGAACCCTTGAAAAACGGAGGAAACCCAAATGCGCAAAACAAAAATTGTATGTACGATCGGTCCTTCCAGTGAATCGTTGGAAAACACCAAGAAGCTGATTATGGCCGGTATGAATGTTGCCCGTCTGAATTTTTCCCACGGTGACTTCGAAGAGCATGGCAACCGAATCAAAAACATCCGTCAAGCTTGCGAAGAACTGAACAAGACGGTAGCGATCCTGCTGGATACAAAGGGACCGGAAATCCGCACAGGTAAACTGGAAGTGGAGCCTATCGAATTGGTTCAGGATGAATACATCACGCTGACTACGGAAGAAATTCTTGGCGACAAGAACCGTTTGTCTGTTACTTATAAGGATCTGCCTGCAGATGTTCAGTCAGGATCCACCATCCTCATCGATGACGGCTTGATTGGTTTGACTGTGGTTGAGGTTCAGGGCACAGAAATCAGATGCCGCGTCGTAAACGGCGGAACGATCAAGAGCAAGAAAGGTGTTAATGTACCGGGTGTTTCGATTTCTTTGCCAGGTATTACAGAGAAAGACGCCAACGATATCATTTTCGGAATCGAACAAGGCATCGATTTTGTTGCAGCATCCTTCGTCCGTAAAGCAAGCGATGTTCTAGAAATCCGTGAACTGTTAAAGCGTCATAACGCTGAACATATCCAGATCATCTCCAAAATTGAGAACCAGCAGGGTGTTGACAACCTTGATGAGATTCTCGAGGCTTCCGATGGTCTCATGGTTGCTCGTGGTGACCTCGGCGTAGAAATTCCTGCTGAAGAGGTACCTCTTGCGCAAAAACGTATGATTGAGAAATGTAATATTGCAGGAAAACCTGTTATCACCGCAACACAGATGCTGGATTCCATGCAGCGTAACCCCCGCCCAACTCGTGCTGAAGCGAGTGACGTTGCGAACGCCATCTTTGATGGCACTGACGCGATCATGCTGTCCGGTGAAACAGCTGCCGGTAAGTATCCGGTAGAATCCGTTCTGACCATGTCACGTATTGCAGAGAAAGCCGAGTCTGCACTGAACTACCGCGATCTGTTCTTGAAGCAGCGTATTGCTCAAGAAACCAGCGTTACCGAAGCGATCAGCCAATCGGTAGCCATCTCGGCTCTGGACTTGAATGCGAAAGCGATCATTTCCTCCACGCAGTCGGGTACAACAGCTCGTATGGTATCCAAGTACCGTCCTAAAGCTCCGATTGTTGCTGTGACTACTGAGGAGAGAACTCTCAGACGTCTGGCTCTGACTTGGGGTGTGTTCCCGGTTAAGGGAGAGGCTGCAACTTCAACTGACGAAATGTTCGACTATGCTCTACAGGGCGGTGTGAAATCCGGGCTTGTGAAAGAAAATGATCTGGTCGTTATCACTGCTGGTATCCCGCTGGGTAAATCCGGCTCCACTAACCTGGTTAAAGTGAGCCAGATTCCTGCTGAAATCTAGGAAAAAGTTTTAAACAGATATACATGATGCTGAAAAAAAAGCAATGGCCGATCATCGACCATTGCTTTTTCGTTCATAGTGGAGGGACATGCATGTCAATGAGAGTGAAAGATGAACTGCCGATAAACTGGCATCATACTTCTTTTCGGGTAAGGTATCAGGAAACAGATCAGATGGGCGTTGTATACCATGCCAACTATCTGAACTGGTTTGAGATCGGCCGTACCGAAATGATCCGTGCCACTGGCATCGATTACCTTGGAATGGAAGCGGCCGGCGTATTGCTTCCGGTGGTGGATCTGGATGTCCAGTATAAGCACCCAGCGAAATATGATGATCTCGTTCACGTGTTTACAGCGATAACAGCGTTCTCCCCGCTGCGTATTCATTATAAATACGAAGTGCGGCGCCTGCCTAAGCAGGAAGGGCAGCTAGGAATCATGAACAATCAGACAGATGAAACAAGGTTACAGGGAGAGCTTCTGGTCAGCGGTTCTACCCGCCACGTATGGGTAAACCGGGATTGGAAACCAGCCAGACTGGATAAATCTTTACCAAAGCTGTATGATGCATTAAGGAACTCTCTTTTGGAGGGAAAGGAGTAAGCGAATGTGGAAATGGATGCTGGCAGCCGTGATCTTCATGCCTGCCATTGAAATATTCGGTTTTTCTTATGTTGCGGAACAAGTCGGCGGAATGAATACTCTGCTGCTGACATTGCTGACGTCAGCAATCGGTGTAGCCATGATGCGGTTTGAGGGACGCAAGGCGATGGAGGATGCCAAACTGAAGGCGGATTCGGGTATGATGCCTGGTGAATCTATGGCTGTAGGATTGTGCATCTTTATTGGCGGAATTTTATTGATCATACCTGGTTTTGTCACAGACATTGTTGGATTTACGATGCTGTTCCCGATCACCCGGCCAATTTATAGAATCCTTCTGCTGAAGTGGATGAAGAAAAATATAAAGAACGGTAAAATTACGATATTTAAACGATAGTAATTGCTTTTGAGAGTGTGTTGAATCATGAAATGAAGACATGACGTTGTCAGGGAGACCCATCCCGACAGCATCATGTCTTTTTTTATAGAGAAAAATGTGCGAAGAAGCACAGAGATCGAAACGATCCCGTACAAACGGTAGCGGTCGCATTTGCTCTCAAACTACTTCCTGATCAGCATAATTTGAAGCTGCCGCATAAAATCAGCTCCAACAATAGAGGATATGACTAAGGAAAACCAGCAATGGCATTTCAAAACACGTTCAGATTTTACGTAGAGTTTACAAAACGAAAATTTCAGCATAACACTTGGGCTTTAAGATGAAGTAGTGCTGATGGTTAACAAAAAAACAGACCATCACTAAACAAAGGGAGGACTAATTCAAATGAAGAAAAAACTGCCATTCATGCTCACCATTCTCGCACTCATGCTGACGCTTGCAGCATGCGGATCCAACAACGATGCATCAGGAACAGGAGGCTCTTCTGAAGCTGGCGGTGAGACAGAATCCAAGCTCAGCGGTTCTGTTCTAGCGGTAGGATCTACAGCAATGCAGCCCCTGGTTGAACAAGTCGGACAAAAATTTATGGCAGATGACAAATATAAAGAGGTAACCGTTCAGGTTCAAGGCGGAGGCAGTGGTACCGGACTGACTCAAGTATCGGAAGGACAATCCGACATTGGCAACTCCGACGTCTTTGGTGAAGAGAAGCTGGATGCCGACAAAGCAAAAGAACTGGTGGATCATCAAGTTGCCGTAGTAGCCATGACGGCTGTCGTGAACCCTGGGGTTTCGGTAGATGATCTGACGAAAGAGCAGCTGGTTGATATTTTCACAGGTAAAGTAACGAACTGGAAAGATCTCGGTGGAGAAGATCAGAAGATCGTCATCGTAAACCGCCCTGCAAGCTCCGGTACACGTGCGACTTTTGAAAAGTTTGCTCTTGGAGAGTCCAAGCTGGCTGACCTTGAAGGCTCCATTCAAGAGGACTCCAGCGGTACAGTAAGAAAACTCGTTGCTGAGACACCAGGCGCGATTGGTTACCTGGCACTGTCATATCTTGACGATAGCGTTAAAACTGTAAAATATGCCGGTGTTGAAGCAACCGTTGAGAATGTAGAAAAGGGTGAGTACCCTGTATGGGCTTACCAGCACATGTACACTAAAGGTGAGCCGAGCGAAACGGTAAAAGCGTTCCTTGATTACATGCTCTCTCCTGAAGTGCAAGAGAGTGATGTTGTGGAGCTGGGCTACATCCCGGTATCCGGGATGCAGGTAACTCGTGATGCGGAAGGCAACGTAACTCAAAAGTAAGACATCTAAATAAAGACCATAAATGGGAAAAAGGGGCGGATATCCGCCTCTATTTTCCGGTTAGAAAGTAGGCTGGTTATGGGTCAGATGGGAAAAAGCACATCTCTGAATCACAATGATATGAAAAAAAGCAAACGCAGAGAAAAACATTACTGGGAAGAGTGGGTTGGCCGCATATACACGTCGATCTGTGTCGTGCTGCTCCTGGTTGTGATCGTTTCTATTGTATTTTTTGTTTCCTCCAAGGGTTTGGCTACGTTTTTTGAGAATGGCGTCAGTCTGAAGGAGTTCTTCACAGGCAGAACGTGGAATCCTGATGAGTCATTTGGTGCCCTTCCGTTCATTACCGGCTCATTTGCCGTAACACTGCTGGCCGCCTTGATTGCAGGCCCACTCGGCCTGTGTGCAGCTTTATTTATGACGGAAATTTTGCCGGGACGCGGAAAACGGATTTTGCAGCCGGCAGTCGAGCTGTTGTCAGGTATTCCTTCCGTTGTTTACGGATTTATAGGCCTTAGTGTGATTGTACCGTTCATACGTGATTACATCGGCGGACAAGGCTTCGGTATTCTGGCAGGGTGTCTGGTTTTGTCGATTATGATCCTGCCGACGATTACGAGTATTATGGCTGATGCGCTGGCTTCCCTGCCAGGAGGGCTGAGAGAATCATCTCTTGCACTGGGAGCTACCCGCTGGCAGACCATATCCCGTGTCGTAATTCCAACCGTGCTGCCAGCCCTGCTAACCGGTGTGGTGCTGGGGATGGCGCGGGCATTCGGTGAGGCGCTCGCTGTTCAGATGGTTATCGGAAATGCGCCGCATGTTCCTGGTTCCTTAACCGAATCGGCGGCTACATTGACCAGTACAATCACATTAAGCATGGGGAATACCGCAATGGGCTCGGTCCACAACAATGCATTGTGGAGTATGGCATTGGTTCTTCTGCTCATGACTTTCGTCTTTGTCATCCTGGTCAGACTGCTTGAAAGGAGAAACCGGATATGATGATTAAAAAAGCTAAAAGAGCAGATAAAATAGCGACCATTGTTATATGCTTCTTCGCGATGCTGATTGTCGCCATTCTGGTGGGACTGCTTGGATTTATTATTGTACGTGGACTCGGTCATATTAACTGGCATTTCTTAACAAGTGCTCCTCAGATGATCAGGGGCGGGGGAGGGATTGGACCCCAGTTGTTTAACTCTGTGTTCTTGCTCATTCTGACCTTGATCATCACCGTTCCGCTGGGCTGGGGCGGGGGGATCTATATGGCTGAATACGCCAAACCCGGAAAAATCACGAATGTGATTCGACTTGTTGTCGAAGTGTTATCCTCGTTCCCGTCCATCGTTATCGGTTTGTTTGGACTGTTGGTGCTGGTCAATGCATTCGGTTTAGGCTTCTCTCTTCTGGCAGGAGCGATGGCACTGGCCGTGTTTAATCTGCCGCTGATGGTGCGGACGACAGAGCAGGCATTTCGTGCGGTGCCAAAAGAACAGAAAGAAGCCGGTTACGCGCTCGGACTGTCCAAATGGAAGATCATTACCTCCATTCTGCTGCCAGTAGCACTGCCAAGTCTGATCACAGGCACCATCCTGGCTTCAGGCCGGATCTTTGGTGAAGCAGCTGCGCTGATGTTCACTGCAGGCATGAGCAGCCCGCCGCTGGATTTCACCGACTGGAATCCGCTCAGTTCAAGATCTCCAATCAATCCGCTGCGACCAGCGGAAACGCTCGCGGTTCACATCTGGAAAGTGAACAGTGAAGGTCTTGCTCCGGATGCGAAAGAAATTGCCGCAGGGGCTTCGGCTGTACTTGTCATTTTGATCCTGTGCTTCAATTTGGGTGCAAGATGGCTGGGCAGAGTCGCATACCGGAAGTTTACGGCAGCCAAACGGATCGATTAGAAAGGATGAATGCATATGTCACAAGCTTTTGGAACGGAACATTTAAGTGTGTTTTATGGTGATTTCGAGGCAGTGAAAGGGATCAGCCTGGAGTTTCCTGCACAGAGCGTGACCGCGCTGATCGGCCCTTCTGGCTGCGGCAAATCTACATTTTTGCGTTCTTTGAACCGGATGAATGATACAATTTCACAGGCGCGCACCACAGGACATATCTGGATGAACGGCAGCGATTTGAATGATCCGGCTACCGATGTTATCAAGCTGCGCCAACAGATCGGCATGGTGTGGCAGAAGCCAAATCCATTTTTTAAGTCCATATATAACAACATCGCCTTTGGTCCAAGGTACAGGGGGATGAAGAAAAAGAAACAGCTGGATGAGATTGTAGAGAATAGTCTGCGCAAAGCGGCGCTGTGGGACGAAGTGAAGGATAGGTTGAATGAATCAGCACTGTCTCTCTCAGGCGGCCAGCAGCAGCGTCTTTGTATCGCCCGGGCACTGTCCGTCAATCCCAACATTCTCCTTCTGGATGAGCCGGCGTCCGCTCTGGATCCCGTGTCAACGGGCAAAATCGAGGAACTGATTTCTGAACTGAAAAATGAGCTGCGAATTGTCATCGTGACACACAACATGCAGCAGGCAGCACGCGTGTCCGATTATACGGCCTATTTCTATCTGGGTAAGATGATCGAACGGGACAAAACGGACAAAATATTCACCAACCCGGAAAATAAGCTGACTCAGGATTATATCTCCGGACGGTTCGGTTAAAGTAAATAAGAGTCAACAAAAGGGAGGGAACAGGCACCTCCTTTTTGTATGTTTTGATAGATGACAAGGAATTCCAAAAAAAGATTTATGGTATCGATAAAACATTTTGATACTGTATCTTGCAGGCCTCTGTTCACTTATCAGACAATATCCGGTATGATAAGAGAGAGTTTGCAATAACGTATGTCATACAACCGCAGGGTTGTTATCCTCATCTGGTATCATGAAACGGTTTTCACAGCAATCCAGTCACCGGGTTTACCCGATAAAAAAGGAGAGATGATGCATGACAGCTACCAAGGGATTGGAAGGCATTGTAGCTACAACTTCCTCAATCAGCTCGATCGTTGACGGTGTTCTTACATACCGTGGATACAATATCGATGACCTTGCAGAACAGGCCACCTTTGAAGAAGTGGCTTATTTGCTCTGGTTTGGAAAGCTACCTAATGCACAGGAACTGCAATCGCTGCAGAAAGATATGAGCGACTATGCTGCCATTCCGGATGCGCTGATTGAACAGATCAAGCTGTATCCGAAAGACACCAACACGATGGCTGCTCTTCGTTCTGCTGTATCTTCCCTGGCATTGTACGACAAGGAAGCAGAAGATATGAGCCAGGAGGCTAATGAAAAGAAAGCGGTTAAACTGCAGGCTCAGCTGCCTACCATAGTAGCGGCCATTGCACGTATCCGTCAGGGTCTGGAGCCTGTAGCTCCAAAAGCCGGCGTCTCATTGGCTGAGAATTTCCTGTATATGCTCAGAGGCGAACAGCCGGAAGAAACATCAATTAAGGCGCTGGACCAGGCTTTGGTACTGCATGCGGACCATGAGCTGAATGCTTCGACATTTGCTTCCCGTGTAACCGTAGCCACATTGTCTGATATCTACTCAGGCGTCACATCAGCAATTGGCGCATTGAAAGGTCCTTTGCACGGCGGTGCTAACGAAGCTGTAATGAAGATGCTGAATGAAGTCGGAACCATCGACAAGGCAGAAGCCTATATTCAGCAAAAGCTGGATAACCGTGAGAAAATCATGGGCTTCGGACACCGTGTATATAAGAATGGCGACCCGCGCGCGAAGCATCTTCAGAAGATGTCCAAGGAGCTTGGAGACATGAAAGGCAATACAACCCTTTACGATATTTCGGTACTGATCGAAGAAGTTGTCACCGGTCAAAAGGGTCTGAAGCCTAATGTAGATTTCTATTCTGCTTCGGTATACACGCAGCTCGGCATTGAACATGAATTGTTTACGCCGATTTTTGCGATCAGCCGTGTATCCGGATGGACAGCACATATTCTGGAACAGTATGACGGTAACCGGATTATCCGGCCTCGTGCAGAGTATACAGGCCTGACAGATCAGAAATACGTACCCCTGGATCTTCGCTAATTTACCAGTAATGCTGTACAATAAGGCAGAGGAACCCTTTGGCCGGCATGCCGGCCCAGTGCGGCTTTCCTGTCATTATATCAAGGAGGAATTATAACCCTATGAAATTCGAAAAATTTGCACTGCCAACAGAAGGCGACAAAATTACAATTGATAACGGCAAGCTTCAGGTGCCAAACAATCCGATCATTCCTTTCATCGAAGGCGATGGAACTGGACGCGATATCTGGAAAGCTTCCAAGCGTGTGCTGGATGCAGCTGTAGAGAAAGCATACAGCGGTTCCAAGAGTATTGCCTGGTACGAAGTATTCGCTGGCGAGAAGGCATTCAATACATACAATGAATGGCTTCCGAACGATACCCTTGAGGCTATTCGTGAATACATCGTTGCCATTAAAGGTCCTTTGACTACACCGATTGGCGGCGGTATTCGTTCCCTGAACGTTGCACTGCGCCAGGAACTTGATCTTTACACTTGCCTGCGCCCTGTACGTTACTTCACAGGTGTTCCTTCCCCGGTTAAACGTCCGGAATTGGTAGACATGGTAATCTTCCGTGAGAACACAGAAGACATCTATGCCGGCATTGAGTATCAAGAAGGTTCTGAAGAAGTGAAGAAGGTTATCAAATTCTTCAAGGAAGAAATGGGCGTGAACAAAATCCGTTTCCCTGAAACTTCCGGAATCGGCATCAAGCCAGTTTCCTCTGAGGGCTCCAAGCGTCTTGTGCGCGCTGCAGTGGAATATGCAATCAAGCATGAACGTAAGAGCGTTACACTTGTACACAAAGGCAATATCATGAAGTTTACAGAAGGCGCGTTCAAAAACTGGGGCTATGAAGTGGCTGAGCAGGAGTTCGGCGACAAGGTATTCACATGGGCACAGTATGACATCATTAAAGAAAAGGACGGCACGGATGCAGCGAACGCTGCTCAGAAGGCCGCTGAAGATGCTGGCAAAATCATCGTAAAAGATGCGATTGCTGATATCGCTCTGCAGCAGGTGCTGACTCGTCCAACAGACTTTGATGTAATCGCGACCTTGAACCTGAACGGCGACTATCTGTCTGACGCTCTGGCTGCACAAGTCGGCGGTATCGGTATTGCTCCTGGCGCTAACATTAACTATGTAACAGGACATGCTATCTTTGAAGCGACTCACGGTACTGCACCGAAATATGCTGATAAAGATGTCGTGAACCCAGGTTCTGTCATCCTTTCCGGTGTTATGCTTCTGGAGCACCTGGGCTGGCAGGAAGCAGCAGACCTGATCTACAAAGGCATGGAGAAATCCATTAATAACAAAACCGTAACGTATGACTTCGCTCGTCTGATGGACGATGCGAAAGAAGTGAAATGCTCCGAGTTCGCTAACGAAATTATTAACAACATGTAATCCGCACCACCTTCTATAGGGTGAATGGATGAGATCGTAATCCCGCTTCCGCTTTAGGGAGCGGGATTGCTTTTCTTTCTTGTGCATGTCCAGTATAATATGGTCGGTACATAGTTTTTTTGCTGCAAGGTGTGTTTAACGAACTAAATGATGCTTGGAGGTCAAGGGAATGGACAAAATCTTTTTTTTACTGCACATGTTTGGAACGGCAGCGTTAGGGTTTTACCTGATTCTTCCTTTCCTCGTTGGAAGCACGCAAAAGCTTTCCACAGGAGCACAGGAAGGCGCGGTTAACGTGATGCGCGTAGCGAACCGTATTGCTCAATATGGTCTGGTTGTACAGTTAATCACCGGAGGCTATATGATGTCTCAAGGAGATTATGCCGTGATCTGGATGATCATTGTGACGGTTCTGCTGCTCGGCATGTTTGCCATCGGTGGCATCATGGGCAAGCCTTTAAAGAGTGCAATGGCGGGTATTCGTGAGAAACGTGATATTGGAGCCGATATGGCCAAACTTCGCACTTTCAGCTTGCTGCTGGCTGTTTTGCTGGTCGTTATGATTTATTTCATGGTATATCCAATCTAAAAATAAGATTTACAAACGGAGGCTTGTTTTCAAGTGCAGTGTGGACTTGGAACAAGCTTCTTTTTTATGCCATACCGGAAACAATTTCTTGAAAAAGCAGAAGTTTGGTTTAGCTTTTTGGGGTTGTGGTAATTAACATATCGTGAGGCTGTGATTAAGATGACACAGCATAAGACATCCTACAAGGGAACAATTTTCGTGAATCCAGATACTCAAGTACCTGAAAGGAGAAATGTCAAATGTCACAAGACCAGCAAAAACAAACCCTGCCCCCGCAGCACCAGAATCATCGTCCAGGAACTGAATCGGAGATGAATCCGCTGCCCGAGTACGAAGCTAGTGATTACAAAGCGGCAGACAAGCTCAAAGGCAAAGCTGCTATAATAACAGGCGGTGACAGCGGGATTGGACGAGCGGTTGCCGTAGCCTACGCCAAAGAAGGTGCCGACGTAGCCATCTTATATCTGAATGAACATAAGGATGCAGAGGAAACTAAACGTCAGGTGGAGCAGGAAGGCCGCAAATGTCTCCTGATTGCCGGTGATGTCGGTGACGATGCTTTCTGCCGTGACGCGGTGAAACAGACCGTGGAGGAGCTTGGACGCCTGGATATTGTGGTGAACAATGCTGCGGAGCAGCATCCTCAGGAAAACATAGAGGATATTTCAAAAGAACAGCTTGAGAGAACCTTCCGTACGAATATTTTTGGGATGTTCTACATTACGCAGGCCGCGATGCCTCATCTGGGCAAAGGAAGTACGATTATTAACACGGCTTCGATCACGGCCTATCGGGGAAGCCCGCAGCTGCTGGACTATTCCTCTACCAAAGGTGCTATCGTTTCCTTTACGCGTTCACTTTCGATGAATGTGGCTGAAAAAGGAATACGAGTGAATGGTGTAGCACCAGGTCCAATATGGACTCCGCTTATTCCTTCCACGTTCACGGAAGATAAGGTAGCAGAGTTCGGTGCTTCCCAGCCTATGAAACGTCCGGGACAGCCGGAAGAACTGGCACCAGCTTATGTGTATCTGGCTTCCTCAGATTCCTCATACGTGAGCGGCCAAATGATCCATATCAATGGCGGCGAGGTTATCAACGGATAACAAGCTGATAAACCTGCTAGCATACAGCCATCTCGGCAAAGGAGCAATCCTTTCTGAGGTGGCTTTTTTTATATAGAATCTCCAAAAAATAAGCAAACCCTTACATCAGTTTTTGATATAATAAGAGATAGTGACAATAACCTTAATTATGCGGCGGCTCTGAGCGCCTGATCACCGAAAAAGAAGGGAAGTAATCACATATGAAGCAATTTGAAGAAAGCGTATACCGTCTGATCGTAGAGACGTCCACCAATCTGCCTGCGGATGTACGGCGCGCGGTAAACCGGGGGCGTGCAGCTGAGGATGCAGCAACGCGGGCGGGACTGGCTTTAACCACGATCGCGCAAAACATCGAAATGGCAGAAAACGAAATATCCCCCATCTGCCAGGATACGGGCATGCCTACATTTGTTGTACATACGCCTGTGGGATCTAACCAGATTGAGATGAAAAAAGATATTTTCAAAGCCGTCATTCGGGCTACAGAGGACGGTAAGCTTCGTCCAAACTCCGTGGATTCTTTGACAGGGAAAAACAGCGGGGACAACCTGGGACCGGGTACACCTGTCATCCATTTTGAACAGTGGGAGCAGGATAACATCGATATCCGGCTTATTTTGAAAGGCGGGGGATGTGAGAATAAGAACATTCAGTACAGCCTGCCCGCTGAGCTGGAAGGACTGGGTAAAGCAGGACGGGATCTCGAAGGAATCCGTAAATGTATTCTTCATGCTGTATATCAGGCTCAGGGACAAGGGTGCAGCGCGGGATTCATCGGCGTCGGAATCGGAGGAGACCGGACAACAGGCTATGAGCTGGCCAAGCAGCAGCTGTTCCGTCATATTGACGACGTGAATACCAATCCTGATTTACAGAAGCTCGAAGAATATATTTTGGAATCAGCCAATCAGCTGGGCATCGGAACGATGGGCTTTGGTGGTGAGGTAACACTGCTGGGCTGCAAAATTGGAGCGATGAATCGTCTTCCGGCGAGCTTCTTCGTATCGGTTGCTTATAACTGCTGGGCATTCCGCAGACAAGGGGCGCTAATCGATCCGGACAGCGGTGAAATTCGTGATTGGCTGTATGAGAGCGGCAGCGGGATCTCCATGCAAACAGAGAGTGAACAAGAAGCATCAGCAGCGAAGGAGCTTCAGAAGCAGGAAGCCAAAAACCGTGAAATCGTGCTTCAAACACCGATCAGCGAAGAGCAGATCCGCAGTCTCAAGGTAGGAGATGTGGTTGTGATTCGCGGGGAGATGCATACTGGCCGTGATGCGCTTCATAAACACTTGATGGATCATGACGCTCCACTGGATCTGAACGGTGCGGTTATTTATCACTGCGGTCCTGTCATGCTGAAGGATAATGAAGGCTGGCATGTCAAAGCAGCTGGACCTACCACAAGTATCCGTGAGGAGCCTTATCAGGGTGACATTTTGAAGAAATTCGGCATCAGGGCAGTAATCGGAAAAGGCGGCATGGGACCTAAAACGTTAGAGGCTTTAAGGGATCACGGCGCTGTATATCTCAATGCAATCGGCGGTGCTGCCCAGTATTATGCAGAGTGCATTAAGAATGTCAATGGTGTTGACTTTATGGAGTTCGGTATTCCCGAGGCCATGTGGCATCTGGAAGTAGACGGGTTTGCCGCCATTGTCACGATGGATTCTCATGGCAGCAGTCTGCATGCCGATGTGAGCAGAGATTCCGCAGCGAAGCTGGAGCAATTTAAAGAACCGGTATTTGTATAAATTTAAAATGAAATAAAACAATGAACGGCGCTGCCTAGAACGAAGTGCTCCCCTAAGATACACAGGTGAAACAACAGGCCTGTTTACCGTAGGGGAGTATTTATCATTCTGTATGGATTAATTATAAAATTCACAATGTTAACGTAGAGTGAGAACCGATCTGGAGAAGCGAAGCGCTCGGCTCAAAGCTTTCCGAAGGAAAGCTAGTATCGGAAGCATAAGCTATCCCCGGATTTATCATTACAAAGGTATTAATTCAAAAAAACCGGGGATAACAGCGATCGGAAGATGGTTCTCAATCGAAGTGGACCTGTTGGAATTTATAATTTCAATTTATGTATTGAAATGACCTGGTTGCGCACCGCAGGACAGAGGTTTATGATGAAACCAAAATACAGTGCCGGTTTTTAGGAGGAACGTTGTGAAATCTTTTGGATTGTCTTTTGCTGCCTGGTTTGAAAAATACACGTTTATCCTGATTCCGGGATCGTTGGTCGCAGGATGGTTTCTATCAGAGATGATATCTTCATACGCCTATCTCATTCCTTATATGTTCGGATACATCACATTAGTCATGGCAATGGGCTGTGGTATAGGTCACCTGAAGGCCGTGCTGAAACGTCCATTACCAGTTGTGCTGACACTGCTTCTAGCTCATGCGGCGGCCCCCCTGCTTGCGTATGGGACGGGAGCGGTCATATTTGGACCTGAATCAGCGTACACAACTGGTCTGATTCTGTTCGCCATCATTCCGCTGGGAGTGTCCTCTGTGCTGTGGGTAGGCAGCTCAGGAGGCAGCGTACCTTTTATATTGTCCGTTGTCGTTCTGGATACCATGCTCAGCCCGATTATTGTTCCGTTATTAATGAACCTGTTTTCAGGAACGTCCGGCATGGAATGGGAAATGAGAAGTCTAATTATCGATCTGTTTACCATGGTGGTGTTCCCGACCGCGATTGGCGTCTTATTGTATGAGGTGTCCAAAGGCAGGGCCAAAGCCTGGTCGGCACCAGCAGCCCAGCCTGTATCCAAGCTCGCGTTTATGCTGGTCGTTATGCTCAATGCAGCGGTCATAGCACCGCAGGCACAGAGTATCAAGCAGGATCTCGGCATCGTTGTGCCGGCAGTCATCCTGCTCATTATTCTATGCTACGGGCTTGGCTATGTCGGGTCCTTTCTTGATCCTAGACGTACAAAGGAACTGAGCATCACACTGACATATGCTTCCGGCATGCGAAACATTTCGCTCGGCATGGTGCTCGCGACCGCTTATTTTCCTCCCTCAGTCTCTGTTCCGGTCTTGCTGTCCATCATGTTTCAGCAGCCGGCTGCGACCGTGGTACACGCCATTATTAACAGATTAAAGACTACATCTGCAAAGGACGGGAATCATGAAACCTTTTCGTAACCGTTTGACGTTGATCATCATGACACTCATTGGACTCTCCATGCTTGGAGCTGGACTGGCCATGGCGAACGTATTTAAGCAGTCTCATATTCAGCTCCTGGAAGAAAATATGGTAAGGGAAATCAATCTGATTCAGGCGACGCTTGAGTTTCCTTCCCATAATGGTTCCGAGGCGGTCACGTATTACACACAAAAATCCAAAGAGCTGCAGCAATTGGTAGAGGCCCGTGTCACGTTTATATCGAATAACGGAACGGTTTTGGGAGATTCGGAATCTGAACCGCAAAGCATGGATAATCATGCGCTCAGAGAAGAAATGGTACAGGCCCAGAAAGAAGGGACAGGGCGGACCATCCGCTACAGCTCAACACTGGGACAGGATATGATCTATGTTGCACGTCCTGTCAGCGAAGGGGGATTTGACGGCTATATTCGCTTGTCGAAAAGCCTGGTTGAGGCGAACCAGGGGGTACGGCAAGGATGGATGGTTATGGGTGCAGGACTGCTGGTTCTGTTTGTGCTTGCCGCTCTGATCAGCTACCGAATCGCAGCAGGACTGACCTCTCCCCTGGAAAAGATTACTCGTGTGGCCCGGCAGATTACAAGATTGGACTATGATGCCCGGGTCGATATTCAGCGGAAGGATGAAATTGGCCAGCTCGCTCATGCTATAAACGGTATGGCGGATAGTCTTCAGCTGCAGCTCAAGACGATCCGTGACAACGAGAGTCTGCTGCAGAGTGTGCTCAACAACATGACAGGCGGCATTCTGATGATCCGTCATGACGGCCTTGTCATGCTGATTAACCGTGCAGCGGAGGGTATGCTGGGCATCAGAGCCGAGCAGCTCACAGGCAAAAACTACAGAGAGATGAAGCAGCATTACGAATTGACCATGCTGATTCAGGAAGGATTGGAGCATCGAACGCATTTCCGCGAGGAACGGAATTTGTATTTTCCTGTGGAATCCACGGTCCGGCTGGATGGTGTGAGCATGACACAGGAAGATGGATCATATAGGGGGATGCTGTTTCATCTGCAGGATGTGACCGATATCCGGAGACTGGAGCGAATGCGCAGCGAGTTTGTGGCGAATGTGTCGCATGAGCTGAAAACACCGCTTGCCGCAGTGAAGGGCTTTGCTGAAACCTTATTAGGCGGTGTTAGTGACGAGAAGACGTCCAGATCGTTCCTTCAAATTATTTATGATGAATCGGAACGGTTGAACCGGTTGATCCGCGATATTCTGGAGCTGTCCAAGATCGAATCCAAGCGGAGTGCTATGGAGTATTCGCCGATTCATCTGTCTACATTTTTTGAATCCATGTTTGAATTTATGAAACCTTATGCAGATAAGAAAAGAATTCAGCTGAAAATGGAGGTGCCGGAAGAACTCTTTATCGAGGGAGATGAAGACAAGTTAAGACAGATATTCACCAATCTGCTGTCCAATGCGGTCAGTTATTCCCAGGAAGGCGGACGTGTGCAGCTTACAGCAGAGGAGATGCAGGAAGGTGATAACTTACGGTTTACCGTGAAAGATTCGGGGATTGGCATTCCCAAAAAGGATCTGCCGCGTATCTTTGAGCGGTTCTATCGGGTAGACAAAGCACGCTCGAGAGTTTCTGGCGGTACAGGACTCGGATTATCCATTGTGAAGCACCTGGTTGAGCTGCATCAGGGCAGTATCAAGGTGGAGAGCGAGCCGGGGATGGGAAGTTCTTTTATTATTGAGATGCCGCTGCTGCAAGAAGGATAACGGCGTTAACATAGGGATAACATTACGTTGATACAATGAACTAGATTAGGAAACCATAAACGTAAGGACGGGATAAAGATGGCTCAACGATTGCTTGTCATCGAGGATGAACCGACGCTTTCTCGACTTTTGTCATACAATTTGAAGCAGGAAGGCTTTGATATCACGGTAGAAGAGCATGGGGTTGAAGGGTATGAGCGTGCCAGCAGGGAGGAATTTGATTTGATTCTGCTGGATGTGATGCTCCCGGGCATGAATGGATTCTCCATTCTCGAAAAGCTGCGTCAGCAGGGGAATTCCACGCCTATTATTATTTTGACTGCAAAAAATGCCGAGGAAGAAGTCGTTCAGGGGCTGAAGATGGGGGCAGACGATTACATTACGAAGCCTTTCGGCGTATCGGAACTGGTTGCGAGAGTTTCTGCGGTCATGCGCCGTGTATCCGGTCATGCGTCTGAAGAGATTCGCAGTGAAGAAGAATCAGGCAATGTGATTACATTGGGGCAGCTGCAGATTTATCCGGATAAATATGAAGTCAGGCTGGGCGGCCAGAACATTAACTTAAGGCCCAAAGAGTTCGAAGTGCTGCTGTATCTGGCACGGAAACCTGGTGTCGTACTCACACGGGATGATCTGATGAACGTTGTATGGGGGTTTGATTATATTGGCGGCCAGCGGACCGTGGACGTTCATGTCAGCTCTCTCCGCAAAAAGCTGGAGCTTGATCCTGATTCGGTATTTATTGATTCCATCCGCGGGGTAGGTTATAAACTTGTAGTAAGACCAAAGTAGCATTTTTTGGTCTATTTTACATAGAGTTAATCAAAAACTACAATACCATTAACACTTTCTGAATAAACTGCGTCTTAGGAACCAATATAAAAGGAGTGGACCCTTTATGACGCTGCTTCTAGCCAAGCCCAAGAAAACCCTGGAAGATTTACCATCGAAACAGCAGGGGAATTTGAAAACCTGGAGACAGGTGCCTGCCATTGGAGATCGTGAAACCTGTCTTCAGGTGATGCATTTGTTCGAACAACACCCTGAAGTGCCTTGCATGGTGGTATGCCATGAAAATGGACAACCGAAAAGCCTAATCATGCGGGACAGCTTCCACAGACTGATGAGCGGACGGTTTGCCCGGGAAATTTTTGATCAGCGTCCGGCAGCCGGTGCAGCTGACAAGCATCCGATGATTGTAGATGCTTTGCAGTCATGGTCTCATATCCTGAATCAGGCGCTGGAAAGACCTGAGTCCGACTTCTACGATTGTATTGTGGTTATAGGAGAGGATCAGCTTCTGGGTGTTCTAACGGTCCGTGATCTGCTGCAGCACGCCTCTGAAATTCAGAAGCAGACCGAATCAAGGCGTGAAGAGATGATCACGGACAGCAAGCGGCATACGATGAGCATTGAAACATCCTTGGGTGAAGTGAAATATGCGGCTGGCATGACAAGAGAGAAGTCAGAAGATATGCAGAAATGGTCGGTATCAGGGAGAGAAAACCTGGAGCAGGTCCAAGCCGCTTGCCGGAACCTGATGAATGAGATGGAAAAGCATGCAGCGTTTGCAAGGCAGCTCCTCACTCATACGGATGGAATATCCGGGATCACGGATCAGATCAGCGAGCTTGCGAATCAGAGCAGTCTTTTGGCATTAAATGCATCGATTGAAGCAGCACATGCGGGTGAGCATGGCCGTGGCTTTCAGGTCGTAGCTGGTGAGGTGCAGTCGATGGCCAGGCAGACACGTGAACTTTCAGGCCGTATTGCCAGCATGCTGGCTCAAATCTCACATCTGGTGACGGATACCGCCAAAGCCGCCGTCTCCAGCCTGCAGGAGATCAACAACTGTGAGACCTTGATCTCGGCCGGCAGCAGCTCCTTTGTTCAGATGGAGCGGGCCAGTGTTGAGGTACGGGAGGCGGGAAGCGAAGTTTACGAGCTTACAGAAAAGGCTACAGCTGTCATTCACCGCATTCAGAATGAATTATCCTCGATCCAGCGTGCCGCGAAAGCAGATATACCTACCTGAGACTTAAAGTTTTACACTGCGTTAACACTTCTCTTACTTTGTAATGACAAATGATTTATATAATGGGTGTCTGACGGAAAACATGGATAAAGCAATTCTTCTGAATCAAACCGAAGGAGACACGGATAATTTATGGCATCCATTATTGAAATCGACCAGCTGGACCTTTATTACGATACATTTCATGCCTTGAAAAAAGTAAATCTCAGCATTCCCGAAAAGGCAGTTACAGCTTTCATCGGCCCTTCCGGCTGCGGGAAATCCACCCTTCTGCGTACCTTGAACCGGATGAATGATATGGTAAACGGAGTCCGGATCGAAGGCAGCGTCAAAATCAGCGGAAAAGATGTTTACAGGGAAGACATATACGTAGAAGAGCTGCGAAAGCAGGTCGGTATGGTATTTCAGCAGCCGAACCCGTTCCCTAAATCCATCTACGATAATGTAGCCTACGGTCCTCGTCTTCATGGCATTCGCAGCAAGGAGGAACTGGATGGCATTGTTGAGCGGAGCCTGAAGCAGTCTGCACTATGGGAAGAGGTAAAAGATTTCCTGAAGCGCTCTGCGCTCAGTCTGTCGGGCGGACAGCAGCAGCGTCTCTGTATTGCCCGTGCGCTTGCAGTACAGCCTGATATTCTGCTCATGGATGAAGCCACTTCTGCTCTTGACCCTATCTCAACATTGAAGATTGAAGAACTGGTACAGGATTTGAAGAACGAATATACCATCGTAATGGTTACACATAACATGCACCAGGCTGCCCGGGTCTCTGACCAGACGGTATTCTTTCTGAACGGTGAGGTTGTGGAATCAGAGCAGACAGAGGTATTGTTCTCGACACCGGCAGATTCGCGTACGGAAGATTATATTTCCGGACGTTTCGGGTAAGCCGTGTTTTACAAAAAGTGATTGGGAGGATACACAATGATCCGGAGAACTGGTTTTGACCAGCAGCTTGAAGAACTAAAGAACCTGCTTAAAAATATGGGTTCACACATGGTAGAGGCTCTCGATCTGGCCGTTTCGTCCCTGCAGAATATGGATGCAGATAAAGCACGCAGGGTGGTAGAGCAGGATGCACGCTTAAATGCAATGGAGGAGCAGATCATGGAGATCGGCTCCAGACTGATCGTTACACAGCAGCCGGTCGCCAAGGATTTACGCCGAATTCTGGTTGCTTTCCGAATTGCCAGTGATCTGGAGCGGATGGGAGATCTCGCCCGGGATGTCGCTAAAGTAACCATTCGCCTTGAAGGAGAAACATTGATCAAGCCGCTGGTGGACATTCCAAGAATGACAGAGATTGTCCGGGGCATGGTGACCGAATCCATCGAATCCTATTTAAAGGAAAATACAGACCTCGCTTACAAAATGGCAGGGGATGATGATCAGGTAGACCATCTGTACAGTGTGATCCTGCAGGACTTGTTCAAATATATAAGCACCGCACCGGAAGGCGCAAATCAAGCGATGCTGCTCGTCATGGTAGGCCGTTATATTGAGCGGATTGCAGACCATGCTACGAATATCGGGGAGAGCACCGTATATCTCGTGACTGGCAGCCGGCCGGATCTGAATCAATAATCATAAGCAGTCAGTCAGGGTACTTCCTGGCGTGACTGCTTTCTTTTTTCGATTTGAGGGGAACCTATGGTATCATGTGGGAAGGAAACGACAAAGAGGGGCAGGTGCCATTGTTGGACAAGTTGATTGTCATTGATGGAAACAATATTATTTACAGGGCGTTTTTTGCCATGCCGCCGCTTAGTAATGCCAGCGGCCAGCAAACCAATGCCGTCTACGGATTTACAACAATGCTGCTGAGGCTCATTGACGAGCATAAGCCAACACATATAATGGTCGCATTTGATGCGGGTAAGGAAACGTTCCGGCATGCCGACTATCAGGAGTATAAAGGCAAACGTGAGAAGACTCCGCCCGAGCTATCGGGACAATTCCCGCTGCTCAAAGAACTGCTCCAAGGACTGGGCGTTCCCCAGTTTGAGATTGCGGGATATGAAGCCGATGATATTATCGGAACCCTGACTCGTCTGGCAGATCAGGAGAAGCGTCAGGTCATGGTGGTATCCGGGGATAAGGACATGCTGCAGCTGGCATCCGAGCATGTCACGATCGCGATGGTCCGTAAAGGCGTGACAGATATTGAACCCTTTGGCCCTGCAGAAATTCAGGAACGGTACAACCTCACGCCTGAACAGATCATTGACTTAAAAGGTTTGATGGGGGATACGTCAGATAACATTCCGGGCATTCCGGGTGTCGGCGAGAAGACAGCCCTGAAGCTGCTGCATGAGTTTGGCTCGGTAGAGCAGGTGCTGGAGCGTTCCGATGAGCTTAAGGGCAAGATGAAGGAGAGAGTCCAGGAGCATGCCGATTCTGCGGTGCTCAGCAAGAAGCTGGCGACCATATTCCGTGAAGTTCCTCTGGAGCAGACCTGGGAGGATATGAAGTTCGACGGACTCCATCCGGAAACCGCAGGACCTGCGCTTGCAAAGCTGGAGTTCAAATCGCTCCTGGAGCGGCTGAAGCTGGATGACGGAGGTACCTTATCTGCTGAGGCTGCTTCCCAGCCAGAGGCGGAAGTACAGGTTTCCATCGTGGATGAATCCAATTTGACCGAAGTACTGTCCAAGCTGGACGAAATTAAGGTGCTGCATGTTGAGACTCATGGCGATAATCCGCATCATGCAGATGTCGTGGGCATCGTGCTGGCATCGGCGGAGCAGCAGTATTTTATTGCCTATGACTTCATAAAAACCGAGGCAGCGCAGCCGCTTCGTGACTGGCTCGGGGACAGTGCTGTACCCAAACGCGGATATGATCTGCACCGGATCGATTTGGCGCTGCACTCGAAAAATATTGCTTTTGCAGGCGCTCAATTTGATGTTCATTTGGCCGGGTATTTGCTGGATCCGACAGAAGCCAATCAGACGCTGAGCAGCCTAGCGGCGAAATACAGCATGTCTTACCTGGCTTCGGACGAGGGTGTGTTCGGCAAGGGAGCGAAATGGAAGGTACCGGATCAAGATACACTGAGCCGCCATCTGGCGCGCAAATGCGCTGCTGTCGCTCAGATTGTGCCTCTGCAGGAAAAAGAACTGAGCGATAACGGCATGCTGCCGCTGTTTCATGAGCTTGAAATGCCGCTGTCCCGGATTTTAGCAGACATGGAGAAGCAGGGCATCGCTGTCAATGCAGATGAACTGAAAGAGCTCGGACGAGAATTTGAGGGACAGATTGCGAAGCTTGCAGCTGAAATTTATGAAATTGCCGGTACGGAATTCAATCTTAATTCCCCGAAACAGCTGGGAGAAATTCTCTTTGTCAAGCTGGAGCTCCCGGCTGTCAAGAAGACTAAAACAGGTTTTTCAACAGACGCCGAGGTACTGGAAAAGCTGGCTCCCTATCATGATATTGTCCGTCTGATTCTTCAATACCGTACGATTGCGAAACTGCAGTCTACCTATGTAGAAGGACTTCTGAAAGAAATATCGGATGTGACGGGAAAGGTGCATACATTTTACCGCCAGACAATTGCCGCCACAGGACGTCTCAGCAGCCAGTATCCGAACCTGCAGAACATTCCGATTCGTCTGGAGGAAGGCCGCAAGCTTCGTAAGGTGTTTGTTCCTTCAGAGCCAGGCTGGTCTATTCTCGCTGCGGATTATTCCCAGATTGAGCTTCGGGTTCTGGCGCATATTTCAGACGATGACCGCCTGAAGGAAGCTTTTGTACAGGATATGGATATTCATACCAAAACAGCGATGGATGTTTTTGGCGTTAGTCCTGAAGAGGTTGACGGCAATATGCGGCGGTCTGCGAAGGCTGTTAACTTTGGCATTGTGTATGGCATCAGCGATTACGGACTGTCTCAAAATCTGAATATTCCGCGTAAGGAAGCGGCCAAATTTATTGATCAATATTTTGAGGTCTATCAAGGTGTTCGGCGGTATATGGATGAGATCGTCAAGCAGGCGAGAGGAGACGGTTATGTAAAAACACTCTTAGAGCGAAGACGCTACCTTCCGGAAATTAATGCGCGAAACTTCAATATCCGTTCTTTCGCTGAACGTACGGCCATGAATACACCAATTCAGGGTACAGCGGCCGATATTATCAAGCTGGCTATGGTCAAAATGGATGCGGCACTAGCTGATAACAAGCTTAAGAGCCGGATGCTGCTTCAGGTGCATGATGAACTGGTGTTTGAAGTGCCGCCGGAAGAGCTGGAGCTGATGAAAAAACTCGTGCCTGAGGTGATGAGTCAGGCGCTGAAACTGGCTGTGCCTCTGAAATCAGAGGTCAGCTACGGCGAGAACTGGTATGAGGCAAAGTAAACTGCCGATAATCGGTAGTCGTGCTTTTGCTCCTGCATCCGTTATAATAGGGATGAGGTGAAGACATCATGCCGGAACTGCCGGAAGTAGAAACTGTTAAACGAACTTTGAATGAACTGATTCAAGGTAAACATATAGATCATGTCACCGTGAAGCTGCCGCGAATTATTCAGCGGCCGGATGATATTGAGGCATTTGCCTTTATGCTGAAGGGTCACACTGTAGAACGAGTTGAGCGCCGCGGAAAGTTTTTGAGGATTGTCATGGACGGACTCGTACTGGTCTCCCATCTGCGGATGGAAGGAAGGTATGGGCTGTATGAGAATCACGATCCAGTGGAGCTCCACACTCATGTTATTTTTCACTTTGATGATGGAACAGAGCTGCGCTATAAAGATGTACGCCAGTTTGGAACCATGCATCTGTTTGCACCAGGTGAAGAATTCAAGAATCCTCCGCTGAGCCGGCTTGGTTATGAACCGCTGGATAACACCTTTACACTGGGTACTTTTCAGGAAATGCTTCTGACCAAAAAAACTAAAATCAAGGTGGTTCTGCTCAATCAGGCATATGTCGTGGGAATCGGCAATATTTATGTGGATGAGGCGCTGTTCAGAGCAGGAATACACCCTGAAAGAACAGCGAATTCACTTACATCTGACGAACAGTCGTCATTGTATCATGCGATCGTGGCTACACTGAGTGAAGCGGTGGAGGCCGGAGGCTCATCCATCAAATCATATGTGAACGGCCAAGGTAAAGCTGGAAGCTTCCAGCACAGTCTTCGGATTTACGGCCGGAAGGACGAGCCGTGTGATCAATGCGGGAATCCCATCGTGAAGACTGTGGTTGGTGGACGAGGTACACATTTCTGTCCTTCCTGTCAGCCGAGCCCTGTGAAATCAAAAGCTGTAAAATAGGCGTGCACCCATCTCCTCCTGAGCCCATATATTATGGGGAAATCAGCCCGAGCAGGATACATTCTCGCTATGTTCGAAATGTATCGTCTGACAGTCGGGCCGGAGGAGGTATATGGGTGCTCGGTCTTGTTTTAACACCTGTAGTGCTGGCCCTGGCTTTGAGTTTGGACGGATTCGGGGCCGGCATTACATATGGCATACGTAAAACCAGAATTCCACTGCTGTCTGTTTTGATCATTTCAATGTGCTCCGGTCTGGTACTGTGTATTTCCATGCAGGCCGGTTCTCTGTTAGAAGGGGTTTTATCCCCGGATTCCGCTTCTTTTCTGGGAGCACTTATCCTTATTCTTTTAGGAGGGTGGTCCTTGATTCAGGGGCTGATCGGCAGAGGCACAGAGGATATTGAACCAGATGAGGATGTGCAGGAAGAAAAGAGCGAGTTACACATCGCCAAGAATGAAAGGGTGTTTACACTCGAAATCCGCAAGCTGGGACTGGTGATCCAGATATTGAAGAGTCCTTCACGAGCAGATTTGGATCGTTCAGGAAGCATCTCGGCCTGGGAGGCGATGCTGCTGGGCATAGCCCTCTCTCTGGATGCCTTTGGTGCCGGACTGGGTGCAGCAATGATGGGGCTTTCTCCTTGGCTGACATCCGGTATCTCGGCGTTCTTTTGCGGTATGTTTCTGATTCTTGGTATGAAGACGGGATTTAAGGCTGCCTCCGCTCGAGGCATCCGGTTTATTTCTCTCATGCCGGCGTTGTTGTTAATAGGGATGGGAATAATGAAGTTGTTATGAGGTGAATTCATGAATATCGGTTTAACCGGAGGAATTGCAACCGGCAAAAGCACCGTGTCCTCCATGTTTCTCCGAAAGGGCGCGCTGCTGGTGGATGCCGATGTGATCGCCCGGGAGGTCATGCTCCCGGGACATCCGGTTCTGGCAGAAGTGGCGGCTCATTTCGGATCCGGAATTCTTCTGCCTGACGGGCATCTGGACCGCAAGCGGCTGGGGGAGATTGTATTTAATGAGCCGCAGGAACGGCTTGTGTTAAATGGAATCACACACCCGGCCATTCGAGGAGAAATCAAAAGACAAATCGAAGAACACGAACAGAAGAGTCCGGACCGGCTCATCGTTGTGGATATCCCGTTATTGTTCGAGTCCAATCTTCAAGCACTGTATGATCAGACCGTACTTGTGTATGTACCTAGGACACTACAACTGGACAGGCTGATGAAGCGTGACGGGCTGAGTCTGGAACAAGCAGAATCCCGGGTTAACAGTCAAATGGACATTGAGGAGAAGAAGAAACTTGCGGATGTTGTCATTGATAACAGCGGCAGTCTGGACGATTCACAATCTCAAGTGGACAAGCTGTGGAACAGGATGAGCGGACGATGATCTGGCTCAAGAAAAAAAGAGTGCTGCTGCCGGTCCTGTTATCATTCATTGCGGTTTTGTTTCTCAGCAGCCACTGGATGACCTGGCTTTATCCGATCTATTATAAAGATCAAATCCGGGAGCATGCATCTTATTATGAAGTGGACCCTTTTCTGGTGGCTTCCATCATTCGAGTAGAGACGAACTACAAGCCAGGCAAGGAATCCAAAAGAGGTGCACTTGGAATCATGCAGCTGATGCCGGATACCGCAAACTGGGCGATGGAAATGGCGAAGCTGCCTGCGGTTACGCTGGATGATGTCAAGCATGAAGCAAGTGCCAATATTCAGCTTGGGACCTGGTATATCAAGAAGCTGCATGAAGAGATGGACGGGAATCCGATTGCCGCCATTGCCGCGTACAATGCGGGTCCGGGAAATGTAAGAAGCTGGATTAAAAAAGGGCTTTGGGACGGGAGTTATGAAGATGTAAGAAACATTCCTATAGGTGAAACCCGGCACTATGTGCAGCGGGTGATCTATTATTACAATCAGTACAATGATGTGTACGATCATTTTTGATATTTGGATTTCATGACAGCAAAAAAGAGTGCTGGACAGGCTTTCACAAGCCTGTCTAACACTCTTTATGAGATAAAGAATCAATTATTGACCGGAAAATTGACCAGCCAATTGCTGCTCAGCCAGGGTTACCAAACGCTTGGTAATGTATCCCCCGATCGAACCGTTCTCGTAAGAAGTCATGTTACCTTGGTATCCGTCTTGTGGAATGCTGATGCCCAGTTCTTGAGCAACCTCGTATTTCATTTGCTCAAGAGCACCTGTAGCACGTGGCACTACCAGGTTGTTGCTGCTGTTTCTGTTACCTTGTCCCATTGATGTTCACCTCCTTGAGTTGGTAAAAGTATTATGTCTCGAAATTACAATCTTCATAACTTTAACGGACATGCATTTTATGGAAAAGTTAAATCGAAAGGAAGTGATCAGCATATGAAATGTCCTTACTGCGGTTTTGCAGGAACGAAAGTGCTGGATTCACGGCCTGCGAATGAGAATAAATCCATCCGCAGGCGCCGGGAGTGTGAGCAGTGCAGCCGCCGTTTTACAACCTTTGAAATGGTGGAAGAGACGCCGCTTATGGTTATTAAGAAGGATGGCAGCCGGGAAGAGTTCAGCAGGGAGAAGGTTCTCCGCGGCTTGATCCGAGCTTGTGAGAAAAGGCCTGTCTCGGCAGATCAGCTGGATTTGATGGTTTCTGAAGTGGAGAAGTCACTGCGAAACACGGCTGCGGCCGAAGTGGAGAGCAACGAAATCGGTGAGCTTCTAATGGAACAGCTGTATGCTGTGGATGAAGTCGCTTATGTCCGTTTTGCTTCCGTGTACCGCCAGTTCAAAGATATTAATATGTTTATGAAAGAACTGAAGAGCCTGCTGTCCAAAGATCAAATGCCTGGCAGTCAGTCCTAAATGATTTGAAGAGTCCTCCTGTGTGGAGGATTTTTTTTGTGGAAAGATATAACTTTTTGTGACCAAAACGCGTCCAACATTGTGTTTAAGGTAAAGGAGGTCAGTGCAGGATGCAAAGTCGATCGCTCCGGCCGGGCGAAGATATTACCCAGGCAGTACAGAATTACGGGAAAATGCTGTTTAAAATCGCTATGATTCATCTTGGCAGCAAAGAAGATGCCGAAGAAGCGATACAAGAAACGTTCATCAAACTAATGAAGCAGGAGCAGGGATTTCAAGATCAGGAGCATGTCAAGGCCTGGCTGATTCGGGTATTGATCAACCATTGTAAAAATATGCGCCGCAGTCTGTGGAAGAGCCGTGTGGTGATCATGGACGCTCTAGAGGACTATTTTTACCATCCTGAGGAACGGTCCTTGATGGAACATGTGCTGGGGCTTCCCTTTAAGTACAAGACGGTCATCCATTTATTTTATTATGAAGGCTATTCCGTCAGACAGATTGCGGATATTGTGCAGATCAGTCAATCGGCGGTTAAAATGCGGCTGGCACGAGGAAGAAAGCTGCTGAAGATGGACCTTGAAGGGGTGATGGAAGCATGACACATAAAGAATACAAGCAGCTGATGGATAGAGTGGAACCAGATTCTACATTTGAAGAACGGATGGTGAAGAGCGTTATGGGACAAAGTAACAGTAATACAGGGGCAGGTCTTATAAAGAAAGGTAACAGAAACAGAATGCCTATCGTAACGGTGGCACTTGGTGGGGCGTTCGCACTCGGGCTGGTCGTGGTGCTGATGAACAGCTTGGGCGGACAACAGCCTGTTAACCTGGCAGAGCCGGTTCAGGTCAGTCCGTCAGGGACGGAGCAGCAAAATGTGGAGCCCTCCGGGAGTAATGAAGCTGTAACGATTCCGGCGATCGAGCTGCCCAAGGAAGACAGTGGTGTTCAGGCAAAAATGATCGGACTTGTTGTTTATCAGGGGCAAATCTATACACAGTCGCGCACAACACTGAGTCCTGAAACCGCGAAGGAACTGCTGGGTGATAAGCTTGGACGCACGAGGGCAGGTATCACGGAATGGAGCAAGGAAGAGGATTATACAGAGCTTGCTTCTACCATTGGAGAGGCGGACATTTATGCCGTGAACGGGTACGATCCCGGATTCCGGATCATGTCTTATACTGAGATCGACGGTCAGGTTTTTGCGGAATTGTATGAGCATTTAAACGGGATTACAGTTGCAAGCGGTGAAGACCTGATTGGCCCGCTGCACATGCAGGGGAATGTGGCATCGGTTCAGTGGGAGTCGTATGATAGCTGGAATATGGGCGAAGGCAACAAGCAGACGCTGGAGGCAGATGAAAGTGCTGTCGCAAGCTTCCTGGATGCCTTGTACACTGCAAAGCCGGTGGCTGAGGAAGCATTGGCTGATCAGGATATCTATTTGGCTGAAGGTGATGTTCAAAGGTTTGTTTATATTACTTTGGAAGATGGCACGACCGTTCAGCTGCGGCTGTTCAAAAATGGCGGTTACGTGAATTACGGCATGGTACCGGTGTTGTTACAGTTGGATGAGGCGAGTTTTTCGGCATTCTGGGAAGTCATGAAATAAACAGCAAACAAGCTCTTTTCCCCCATAGGAGGGAAAAGAGCTTGTTTTGTGCTGCATGCGGCGTGATGGTGACTCTGATCGGTTGCAGATCCTTGGCTAAGGTGCCAGGTGTCTTGTTAAAGACCTTGCCTAAGATCCGCCCACCCAAGACACCTGTTAAAGGCCTGACTCAACGTTGTACCTCCAAATGGTTTAGACCAGCTTCAGGTATTCCACAATAGTGAGCAGCCCCAAATCAAAGTTCTCCAAGTTGAAATGCTCATTCGGTGCATGCAGATTTTCATCCGGCAGACCAAAGCCCATCATGACTGCAGGTGCGTTCAGCGTGCTGGACAGCTTCTCGACGATCGGAATGGAGCCGCCGTCTTTGGTGAACAGTGCCCGGGTGCCATAAACTTCTTTGAAGGCATCTGCAGCTTTCTGCAGCAGCGGATGGGAAGGGTCCACGTTGAAGGCGAAAGCTTTCTCCTTGGGCTTGAATGTAAGCTTCGCACCGGGTGGCGTGTGTGCCTTCAGATGCTTCTCGATCGCATTCAGCACGGCCTGCGGATCCTGGTCTGCGACCAGACGGCAGGTAATCTTGGCATGCGCTTCTTTTGGAATTACCGTCTTGCTGCCTTCACCCTGAAAACCGCCGTATACGCCGTTCAGTTCCAGTGTCGGACGAGCGCCGACGCGTTCCACAAACGAGAAGCCTTCTTCGCCGTACAGAGAATCGAGTCCGAGCGAATCCTTCAGCTGCTCTTCATCAAACTGCTGCTTCGCAAATTCTTCCCGCATTTCCGGTGACAGTTCCTGTACACCGTCATAGAAGCCCTCAACACTTACCCGTCCTTGCTTGTCATGAAGGGAAGACAGGAGTTCAACGATAGCATGGAGTGCATTCGGCACACCGCCGCCATATGTACCGGAGTGAAGGTCTGTGTTCGCCGTTTCCAGCGTCAGCTCAAGCGAGCAGAGTCCGCGGAGTCCTGTCGAAATCGCTGGCTTGCCCGGAGCGAGCAGGGAGGTGTCGGAGATGAGGATAGCATCAGCCGCCAGCTTGTCTTTATGCTGCTCCAGATAGAGCGGCAGGTTCGGGCTGGATACCTCTTCTTCCCCTTCGATGCAGAATTTCACGTTGACGGGCAGTGATTTCTCCTGCTTCAGAATAGCTTCAACGGCTTTTACATGAAGGAACAGCTGCCCTTTATCGTCCGTTGCTCCGCGCGCGTACAGCTTGCCGTCACGAATTTCTGGCTCAAACGGCGGCGTCTGCCATAGATGAAGCGGGTCCACAGGCTGCACGTCATAATGGCCGTAAATCAATACGGTCGGCTTGCCCCCGGCATGTAGATAATCCGCAGTGATGATCGGATGACCCGCTGTCTGATGAATCTCCACATGCTCCAGGCCTGCGGCGTTCAATTTCTCTGCAAGCCAATCTGCGGCTTTTGCGACATCTTCTTTATGTTCAGATATAGCGGAGATGCTCGGAATGGACAACCACTCCTTCAATTCGTTCAGATGTTGCTCACGGTGTTCGGCAAAATATGCTTTATAATCAGCGCTCATGTAATGATCCTCCTTGATGTGGATGGCTTTGGCATACTCAATTATGCCCATACCGTCTATTTTACCCTTTTTTCAGGAAATACGAAATGAAGGGGGCTTGAAGAAATAATTTTTGAAAAAAAGTAGTTGCAAACTTAAAGATGACATGATACATTATTAGAGTACTGTTTTGAACGGGCTAATTAGCTCAATGTAATGGATGCTGTGAACTGAATGCTGCGAGTCGTTATGCTACAGCAACAATGTTACTTAGTTCGAAATCCCATAATTATAAAAATTCGGGGCCTTAGCTCAGCTGGGAGAGCGCATCGCTGGCAGCGATGAGGTCAGGGGTTCGATCCCCCTAGGCTCCATACATGTTATTGAACTTTCAGCCTATATTAGGCTGTTTTTTTATATGTTGCAGGGATGGTGAGCGCTTTTTCTTATTGAACGCACTCCGTGTCAATGTATTATTGTGTTTTGTACGATTCATCATACAAAACAAGTCATCATTTAGTGAATTCGTCCGTTTTTGTACGAATCATCGTACAAAATTAGAGGTTTCAAAGGTAAATCGAAGTTAATTGTACGACAAATCGTACAATTAACTTCGATTACTATAATTAGTTAAAATATTGTATGATAAATCATACAAATAAACGATGTGGCGAAGCACGCCCCGATCATTTCTGCCTGAGCAGGAAGGATCGGGCTTTTTTATATTCAAAAGGAGGCGAAGATGATGAGTTTTGAAACTGAACATGCTAACTGGATCCACTGGCATTCCAGTCGTCGTACGGGAGAGCGTAAAGATGCATTGAAGCGGGGGCATGGTTATGGGAACCAACTGTTTGCAGAAAAGGTCTGGTGGCCACTGATGGGGCATTTTCGTGATTTGCATCCAGAGTACGAGGTGTTGGATTGGCGTGGACGGTCATATTTTGTGGATTTCATGTGGATTATGGGAGCGCTTCGCTTTGCATTCGAGATTATGGATTTTGGATCGCACGGCAAAGACCGAACAAAATATCGGATGGATCTAAATCGAGCATTGTTTCTCCAGTCTCAGCAATGCCACGTCATATCCATTTCACTTGATGAGATGAAAGAAAATCCTTCGTTTATTCAATCGATTCTACGTAATATGCTGGCACCATATTTAATATCTGGCAAGCCTCTACTACAATCGTTCGGCAAAATTGAACAATTGTTGATACGTTATGCAGCATGTCATAATCGAATCGTAAGACCTGTGGAAGCGGCAGTCGATTTGAATCTTCATAAGCAAACGGTCATCAAGTACTGCCGAGAGTTGGTAAGCAAAGGGAGACTCCGCCCTATTTCATCCGGCAGTTCAGGTAAAGTGTACAAATATGAATTTATAGGATCCATATTAAGTTTTGAATTGATGTGATATGTCTAATTATTTTTTATCCAAATTTGTCAAATGTGGTGCGAGAAAGAGAAACCGGTTTTATCGTTACGGGTGAAGTGTATGGTTTTGATTTGAACTTTGTCATTCCCTGTCATGGAATATGCTGGTATAATAATTCTGTTTTTGTCGTAACATTATTCAACATATTTCATCATTTATTTATCGTGATGCAGGGGGAGACGGGGAAGTAATCATGGGGGCAAGAAAACGGGATTTACGATCAAGAAGATCGGCAGCAGGACTGCTTAAAATGGTACTGATCATGGCAATATTGATGCTTGTCGCAGCGCCCTTCCAGTCAGAGGAAGTTCAGGCGGCAAGTGTCTGGACCGTTTACAAAGATGCACAGAAGCTGGAGGCCCGCGGCAAATACAAGGAAGCAATTGCCAAGTATAAACAGATTGCACCGGTATTTGTAAAGGATAAGGAATACGGGAATGCCGCTCAAATGTACCGCCGGATCGGCGACTGTTATAAGGGATTGAAGCAGTATGACAACGCGGTCGTGAACTGGGATCTGGAGGCGGACTATTCGGGCAAGGCAAACCAGACTCAGATCAGCATTGCAGCTAAACGCAAAGCCAATATGCTGCGCAGCACGGCAAAGCTGTATGTAGAGCAGCAGGCAGGACAGGGAACGACCTATAAAGGAACAAAATTTGTTCCGGCTAATGGCGCATTGATCGGCGCGTACGCGGAGATGGACAAAAAGGTGAATGATCCGAAGCAGGGCAAATATTTCACCAAACAGTTCCCTGTTATGACTGGAAAGAAGCACGCTGCCTATCTGCTGTATTTCAACTACGGCAGTGATCCGGTTCTGCTGGCCAAACACCTGGAGCGTGCGGAGGCTAGCGGTACGGCACTGCAGATTGGTGTGCAGCCCATTCATGGACTGGAGCAGGTGAAGGATGATGCCTACCTGCGAAATTTTGCGCGTATGATCGGTGATACAGAGGTTCCGGTTTTTCTGCGTTTTGCCAATGAAATGAATGGCGGCTGGGTGAAGTGGAACGGTGACCCGAAGAAATATATCGAGAAATTCCGTCTGGTCGCCAAGGTGTTCCGGGAAGAGGCTAAGGACAATGTGGCTATGGTCTGGGCACCAGGTGCTAATCCTACGTATACAATAGAGTCATATTATCCGGGCGATGCCTATGTGGATTGGGTCGGTGTAAGCCTGTATTCGATTTTCGACCCGTCGCTTGATCCGCTGAAGCAGGGCGAAGACCGGTCGAGCCATCTGGATAAATTCGATTATATCTACAAGCTTTATGGAGATCGCAAGCCGGTGTTCATCTCTGAGGGCGGCGTGTCTTACATGTACCCGGAGAAGCGTCAGGATAAAACCTCATGGGCCGTGTACAAGATGCAGGAATTTTACGCTTCCCTGCCGATGGTTTACCCGAAAGTGAAAGGTGTCTTTTGGTTCGACAGCAATGGCAATGCGACAGAACGAATCAAATATTATATGCTCTCTGCGAACAGCAGGCTGCTCCAAGCATATAAAGATGCCGTCGCGAATCCATTTTACTTAAGCTCGATCGGTGAAAAAGCTTCCGTGTCCTATAAGCAGATCAACAACAGCACCATTAACGCAGGCAAACTAAAGGTGTCTGCTTATGTAAAAACCTGGGCACCTACGTTATCCAAGGTCACCTATAAGATTGGCGGCCTAACGGTTGCCACAACCTCTGCACCGCCTTGGAAGGCGGAAGTTGACTTTAGGCCCTACAAAGGCAAGAAGATTGAGCTCTCCATACAGGCGTATGATTCCAGCGGCAAGCTGGTGACGACGCAGAAAGTAAAGGTCACGGTGAAATAATCGGGATCCACAGAATGTTAACGGACACTACCAAATCCAATCTAGGAGACAACCATGTATAAAGTACTCTTAGTAGATGATGAATTTATGATCTTGGACGGCATTTCTTCGGTTATTGAATGGGAAGTTCTGAATACCGAACTGATTGGAACCGCCCAAAATGGACAGCAGGCGATGAATATCGTTAGGCAGAACCCTCCAGATATCATCATTACAGATATTCGTATGCCTGGAATGGACGGTCTTGAGCTGGTGCGGACGGTTCATGCCATTCATCCGGATATTATGTTTATTTTATTGACAGGGTATTCCGAATTTGAGTATGCCAAGACGGCTATGCAGTATGGCGTAAAGCACTATCTTCTGAAGCCCTGCAGTGAAGAGAGTCTTAGCGAGGCGATTGGTGAGTTAGTCGAATCCAGAATGATAGAGGATGATAAAGAGGCCTTCGTTCAATCTGTTCGATATGGGCTGGAAAGGATTAAACCCTACGCAAAAGAGCAGTTTCTCAAAGAATTTTTGACGAACAAGACCTATGGCACAGAAGAATGGCACTATTTTGGTGAATTATTCGGATTTCAATTCCAAAGCCAGCAGGTCCGTGTGCTTCTATTTCAAATTGACGGTGAGCATGAATATGAACATCTATTTGCCGTGAAAAATATTACGGAGGATGTATTTCGTAATCCGATGTTGAGCTCAACGGTGAGCAAGCATGTCCTGATACTTATTGAAGATACACTCACGGAACCGGAGCTGTTTGAACGAATTCAAAGCATTCGTTCTATTTTCACGAAATATTATAATCTGGATCTGACGGCTGCGCTAAGTGATTCCGGCGAGCTGGCGCAAGTCCGCAGGCTCTATAAACAAACGATTGACTGCTTGAGTCATCAATTTTACCTCGGTAAAGGGAGTCTGATTACTAGAAGAGATATTTCCAACTCGTTGGACCAGGGGCGGCAGGAAGATTTCAGCTATGATGAAGAAAAGCTGATCATGGTGATCAAAGCAGGACATTGGGACGATGCAGAACGTGAGTTGACACAAGTTTTCCAGCGGTTGTCCGAACTTCGTATGGACTCCGCGGAGACCAAATCCTATATCATTCAGCTGTTCATGGGCATCATTCGCCTCGGCAGCTCCGACCGTATAGCAGAATATCTAGGCAGGTTAACGACCGTTATCGAGTCCAGTACGTTTCAATCGGTCCAGGAGCTTGTCATGTCAATATCAAGAGACATTGCACTCGAAAGATTTGAGAGAACACGCAGCCAGCATTCCCAGCTTGTCCAAAGCGTCGTACAAATTGTTCATCAGCGACTGCATGACGAGCAGCTGACCCTGCAGATGGTATCCAATGAAATTTACATGAATCCTGATTATGTGAGTAAGGTTTTCAAACGAGAAATCGGGGAGAAATTCACGAATTATGTGATGAGGCTCAGAATGGAAAGGGCCCTGGAACTATTAGAACAGGACAATGAGATCAGAATTAGCCATCTGGCTGAAATGGCCGGATTTGGAGGCAATTCGCCTTATTTTAGCAAGGTATTTAAAAAGCATACAGGCTTATCTCCATCCGAGTACAAGCAGCAGTATTTTTAAAAGATATGAATGATTTCATCTGCAGCGCTGCAGCGGCCGCCATAAAAGATGATTCCTGGTTTACACAGGAATCATCTTTTTTTATATTCGCGAACAAGTCGGTTTTGTGCACAAACAGAACGGTTATGAGCATGGGAATTTTTATGAAAACGCTTTAAAGTGAAGATTAGCTGCAAGAGAAGCTTAATCATTGGCAAGGGGGATATGAATGGCACAACCTCAACGACAGTTGGTTCAACGGCCCGAGATTCAGCAGGGAAAGATGAGTTTTTTGAAAAAAGAACTGATTCGCAACAAATATGTCTATATCATGCTGATCCCGGTCGTACTCTACTACCTGATTTTCGCCTACGGACCAATGTATGGACTGCTTATGGCATTCCAAAAAACATACAGTCCGATTAAAGGCATCTTGTCGGGAGAGTGGGTTGGACTGGACAACTTTAAAATGTTTTTTAACAGCTATTATTTCGAAAGACTGATCAGCAACACGCTCATTCTTAGCTTGTACAGTATTCTGCTTGGTTTTCCAGCTCCTATTATCCTTGCACTTCTTCTTCATGAGGTCAGGAAAAAGTGGTTCAAACGAACCGTACAGACTGTCAGCTACCTGCCTCACTTTATCTCGGTTGTTGTCGTCGTCGGTATGCTCAAGACGTTTTCATCTCTGGACGGCGGATTGTTTAACGTAGTGCGCGGTTTGTTCGACCTGCAGCCCATCATGTTTCTGGCTGAAAAGGATATGTTCCGGCCGATGTACATCCTCTCTAATATTTGGCAGGGGGCGGGATGGTCTTCCATTATATTTCTAGCCGCGCTCAGCGGGGTGGATCCACAGCTGTACGAGGCAGCCAAAATAGACGGGGCAGGCAGATGGAAGCAGCTTTTGCATATCACGCTCCCGGGCATTATGCCTACAATTGTAATCATGTTTATTTTGAGGATGGGTGCGATTATGAATGCAGATTTTCAGAAGATCCTTCTTATGCAGACGGCGCCTACTTACGAAACTTCAGATGTGATCTCAACATTTATTTATCGTACAGGGATTCTCGAAGGCAACTATACGTACTCCACAGCGATCGGTTTGTTCAATGGAATTATTAACTTTTCGCTGCTGCTTCTAGCTAATGCACTTAGTAAAAAGGTCAACCAAACAAGTCTCTGGTAGAGGGAGGGAAAGTTTATGAAGCGTTCTACCGGTGAACGTGTGTTTGATGCAGTAAATATCATTTTTCTAATCTTTGTCATTGCAGTTTCTTTATATCCTATGCTGTATATCCTGAACTCTTCCGTAAGTGATCCGGACCGGTTAATCCGTTCCCAATCCTTTATGCTGCTTCCTGAAGGGTTTCAGCTGAAGGCCTATCAATATGTCTTTCAGAATCCCAAGATTTACACCGGTTATATGAATACCTTGTTCTACGTTGTGGCAGGAACGGCTTTGAATCTATTAATGACATCGCTGGCCGCCTATACCTTATCCCGAAAAGATCTGCTGGGCAGAAAATTTCTGATGAAGCTCATCACGTTCACGATGTTCTTCGGCGGCGGAATGATTCCGACTTTTCTGCTTGTGAATAACCTGGGTCTGGTTAACACTCCATGGGCGATGATCGTGCCTACGGCGATAAATACATTTTATTTCTTGATCATGAAAACCAGTTTTGAAGCTCTGCCGATGGAAATGATCGAATCGGCAAAGATGGATGGCGCCACAGATTTCACCATACTATTTCGTATCGTGCTGCCGTTATCCAAGTCTATCCTGGCGGTCATGCTGCTGTACTATGCTGTGGATCACTGGAATGATTTTGTGACACCTCTGTTATACCTGCGGGATCAGTCACTTTATCCCATCCAGATTATTCTGCGGGATATTCTTATTGGAAGCAGTACAGAATCCATGGGTGCAGGTGTGGATACCGGCTATGCCATCGGGGAGAACATCAAGTATGCAACGATTATTATCTCTACACTTCCGATTATGCTCGTATATCCGTTTATCCAAAAATATTTTGTTCAAGGCGCTCTCATCGGTGCTGTGAAACAATAAAGAACTAATGAAAGAGGAGGCAGTTTAATGAAGAAAAAATGGGGGTCACTCTTGTTGTCTGGACTGCTCGTTGGCAGCCTTTTAGCGGGCTGCACTGGCGGAGGTAAAAACCAAGAATCTGAAAACAACAACAACCCGGGCACGAATGATGGGGAAGTACAGGAAGCATTGACAGAAATTCCTCTGCCGATTACAGACGAAAGCTTTACCATTGATTATTGGCGTGCGAATGATGCCAAGCTTACAGCATCGCTCGATAATTTCGGAGAAATGGCATCTTATAAGAAAAAAGAAGAACTTACAGGCATCAAAACGAAATTTACACACCCGCCGCTTGGCCAGCAAAAAGACCAGTTTAACCTGCTCGTTTCGACCAATGAGCTGCCGGATATTATTTACTACAACTGGGCAGATGCTATTGGCGGACCCGAGAAAATGATTGAGGATGGACGGATTATCCGCCTCAATGAACTGATCGATCAATATGCGCCTAACTTGAAAAAAATCATTGATTCAGATCCTGACGTGAAAAAGCAAATTTCTCTCGATGATGGAACCATTTATATGTTCCCGCTGATGAAACTGGATGCTCTGAAGCTGAACGCAACCTCAGGTCTCATTATGCGTAAGGACTGGCTGGATAAACTCGGTCTGGAAGCACCAACGAATATTGACGAATGGTATACCGTATTAAAGGCGTTTAAAGAAAAGGATCCGAACGGTAATGGAAAAGCGGATGAACTGCCGTTCACCGGCAACTGGGGTCCAGGTAATCTGACGAAGCTGCATGACTTTGCTCCTGCTTTCGGTGTGGTCGGCGGATTCCAAATGAAAGACAACAAGGTAGCGTTCGGTCCGATCGAACCCGGTTACAAGGATTTCCTTGAGACGATGGCTAAATGGTATAGTGAAGGACTGATTGATCCGGAGATTATGACCAATGATGGAAAAGCCTTTGATTATAAGATAACCAATCATCTGGCTGGTTCTTATAATGGCGGTGTATTCAGCGGGATGGGTAAATATTTTAACCTGATGAAAGATGACCCTGATTTTAATGTGACAGGTGTGCCATGGCCGGTTTCGGATAATGGTACAGCTTACGCAACGTTCAATATGGAACAGAAAGTACTCTCTTATGGAGAAGCGATTACTTCAAGCGCTGATAAAGATAAACTGAAATACATTGTACAGTGGATGGATTTTAATTACAGCCCTGAGGGCCATGATCTGTTCAACTTCGGTATTGAAGGAGAGAGTTACAGCAAGGAAGGAGATGCGATCAAGTTTACAGACGCCATTGTTGATAATCCGGACGGACTCACTTATGATCAGGCATTATCCACGTTTGCACTATCCATTATGGATGGTCCAATTAATCAGGACAGCCGGTATCTGGATGCGCTGATGTTTAATGAAGGCCAGCGTTCTGCTAACACAGAGTGGATGAAGGCCAGTTCGGAGCTTACGCTGCCTCCAATTCGTCTCAGTGCAGATGAAGCCAGAGCCAGCACCTCGATCATGAGTCAGGTGAACACCTACCTGAATGAAACCATGACAGCAATCATTAATGGCAGCAAACCCATCTCGGAATTTGATAAAATGGTAGAGACGATCAAAGGTATGGGCATAGATGAAGCCATCAAGGTGCATCAGGCTGCTTATGATCGCTATCAGAGCAAGTAAGCTCCAATTATACTTATACTGATTCATGCTGGGACTGCCAGGAGAAACATCTCCTCTGGCAGTCCTTTAGCAGTATAGGTGGACCCCTTGCTCTAACATTTCAAGTGTGGTTCGTAACTTTGAACCATAAAAGGGGCACCGGCTATGAAAGCATACAGGCATATGAGATTTAAATATAAACTGCTGGTCATTTTGTTATCCATGCTGGCCATACTTGTATCTTTGAATTTTGGATCGCTATACTTCACGTATTCTGTGTACGACAAGCAGCTGTATGAGAAGTCATCGCTCTACTTGAATATGTCTTCAAGAGCTGTGGATATGGAATTGAAAAAGCTGGAGTCGATGTCCCTCAATATTGTTTCAGACAAGCAAATTCAGGAGAGCTTGAAGGAGCTTGCGGATGGCGATATTCCTGATTATGCGGCATATTTGTACAGGAATACCATGATGGACCGGTTATGGAGCCATATCAGCGTATCCGTTCCGTATGTCCAGTCGGCACATATAGCGGATTTGACCGGCAGAGAAGTCAGATACGGGGATACAGTGGCTTTCTCCGAAGAAAAATACGATCGGGTGAGAGAAGAATCTGTGACCGGAGAAGGGGCCATGCGCTGGTTGAACCCGGATGAAGCGGATCCCATGCTGATTATGGTAAGACAAATTCGAGCATATGAACCATTAACGCTTGAACCGATAGGCATCTTATATCTGCGCATCGATATTGAACGGCTGATCAAGGATTATGCGGGAAGAAATGATGATAACGGCATCATTGTTCTTAAATCAGAAAATGAAACCGTTTTCCCAGCGAGAAGGGTGGATTACAGCTTTACTGCCCAGTTAAACTCCCTGGCACCTGGTGCCAGTTATGAAGTCATGAACACTACGGAAGGTGAGGCATATTTCGTATCCCGTGCCCAGTCCGCTTATACAGGATGGATGTATTATCATGCTCTCCCCTACGATGTAATTTTCAACACCATCCATTGGCTGAAGCGGTCGCTCATTCTGTTATTCAGTGCAGTGGTCATCCTGGTTGCTGCTGCAGGCATGAAGCTGGCTCGCGGGATGACCCGGCCGATCGAGTCTCTGATTAAGCAGATGAAAGATGTGCATGATCTGGAGAGTATGGATCAGAGCTTGAACACAAGAACGGAAGTACAGATGGACGAAGTCGGTCTTCTTCACCGTACTTATCGTCTGATGCTGGCGCGAATCAACATGCTGATCAAGGAGAATTATGCCAAACAGCTTGTGATCCATGAAACGGAATTCAAAGCACTTCAGGCTCAAATGAATCCTCATTTTCTTTACAATACGCTTGAATCGATCAATTGGCTGGCCAAAAAGAACAAGCAGGATCAGATTTCAAGAATGGTAATATCTCTGGGTTATCTGCTTCGTTCATCGATTAGTCTGAAAGATGATGTGATTACCTTGAGAGAAGAGCTTCAAATTGTGGAGCATTATGTCATCATTCAGAAGTACAGATTCCGTGACCGACTAAACTTTAGTGCTGACATCCCGGAAAGATGGCTGCATACCAAAGTGCCGAAACTTACACTTCAGCCTCTGCTGGAAAATGCCGTTTTGTATGGACTGGAGACCATGGTGAATTCATGCAGTATTCGGATTTATATGGAGGAAGAGGATGAGCGCCTGGTTGTCATCGTGGAGGACAACGGACCCGGTATGAGTGAGGAATTCCTGCAGCGTATGATGAAGGGAGAAGTGAAAACACGGGGGACAGGTATAGGCCTTATGAATATTAGGGACCGTATTAAGCTTACTTTTGGAGAACAGTACGGGATTGAGGTTGAAAGTACATCAGGGGTGGGCACAAAAGTAAGGGTGCTGATTCCCTATACGATGGAGGATGAACCATGAGAAGATGCTATCGCTGCGTTGTCTTCCTTCTGCTGGCTGCAATTATCATGTCTGGCTGTGTTGGGCAGCAGGGTGACTTATCCAACACCATTCAGGAGCCAGTTACATTGAAAATTTCATGGTGGGGCAGTCAAATTCGCCACGATGCAACCATTCAAGTGATTGAGATGTATGAAGAGCAGTATCCGCATATTCAAATTGAATATGATTACAGCTCATTTAATGAGTACTGGAAAAAACTGGCGCCCATGGCTGCGGGAAATGCGCTGCCAGACATTATACAGATGGATGTCTCCTATTTGTCTTTGTACACTTCCTTGGAGCTGATAGATGATTTGTCACCTTATATCCGCAGCGGGATGATCGATACACAAGATGTTAAGGACCAGTTTTTATCAGGCGGAAAAGTCCATGGTAATCTGTTCGGCATCCCTTTAGGGGTAAATGCCTTAAATGGAGTTTATGACCCGGAAGTTTTTATAGCCCATGGGATAGAGCCGCCTGATCAGGATTGGACATGGGATGATTTTGAGGCTATGGGGGAGTCGTTAAGGGGTAAGGGAGTGTATCTCGGAACGCAGTTTACCCCGGAACAGTTTTTTGCCTATTATTTAAGACAGCATGGTGAAACCATGTTTGCTGCAGACGGGGCTTCACTTGGTTATGAAGATGATGGACTATTCATCGATTTTTTCGGTCGGCTTCAAAGGCTGGCACAGCAACAGCTAATATATGCTCCTGATATTTGGACTTCGAACAGCATTAAACCCAACGCTGACCCTTTTTATGAAGGTAAGGCTTTGTTTAACTGGGGATATTCCAACCAGTTTATCGGGAAGGCTGAGTCGAATGGGAGTAGATTGAAAATCATTCCACTGCCGGGTCCGAACAGTGACAAAGGTCTATTTTTGAAACCGTCAATGCTCTTCTCTATATCAAAAAATTCCACGCACAAAGAAGAAGCAGCAAAGTTCATCAGCTTCTTTATTAATAATATAGAAGCGAACAAGCTGATGAAAGGAGAGCGGGGGATTCCGATCTCGTCCAAAGTCACGGAAGCATTGAGTTCAGGCTTGGATGCAGATTTTGCAGAGATCTCAGATTATATTGCTTGGGTTGCCGGTCACAGCAGTCCGATGGATCCGCCGGATCCTCCGGGAACCGCGGATGTAACTGTGATTCTGCGAGAATTAAATGACCTGCTTCTATTTGATAAAATTTCTCCCGAAACGGCCGCTCTCCAATTTCGCCAACAAGCGAATCAAATTCTTGCTCGAAATAAACACGATTTCTAAACTTCTGGCCTATTCAAGCTATTATAGGAGGGGCATATGGAACGTATACCTATGAAGTTGCAGCTAATCGTCATCTTTTTCTGTGTGATGGCTGTGCCAGCGGTCATATTAACCTGGTACAGTGGTGAGCAGGTCCTACGAAATTCGGAGCATGCCATAGCTGAATCCTCACTCGCCGAATTGAACGCAAACCGGGAGCTTATTGAACATGCCCTGAATAATCTGGTACAGAACACCGTGCGCTTAACCTCAACTCATGTATTCGATCGAATACGTACTTATGACACTTTTATGGAGCTCAACTCTAGTTACAGCACGGTCAGCGGGGCAAGGGCTGTCCTTCAGGAATTGTTGAACTTGAACAGAACGAATGAAGGCATTGACTCTTCCTTTTTTCATCTTAGTGATTCGGATTATGTAATATCCACAGACAAGGGAATTAAAAAGCTGGAACGTTATGATTCCATTGACTGGATCAGTGACGCTCTTTCAAGACACAGAGGGATCGCGGGAGTGTGGTATCCGCGAAAGCTTGATTCGGGTATCAACGTCATGTCGTATGTGCTTCCACTAAACCGGCTGTCTACGACTACACGTGGAGTTCTGGTCATTAACCTAAAGGAAAGCCAAATCGGAAGTTTATTTCACTCCGCTGGTACTGGCCAGCAAGAATACATGCTGCTGAATGCTGAGGGAATGATTCTGTCTCATTCAGACAAAGCCAAGCTGCTTCAAAATGCCGCCGAACAGCCGGTAGTGCAGGATATTGTCCGTGATAAAGCCTCAGAAGGCTATAAATACGTTGAGCGGATGGGCGAACGGCTGCTGTACACATGGTCCAGATCAGGCAAACTGGGATGGATGAATGTGAACATCGATTCTGTAAATACATTAATGGCTGGTTCTCACGCAGTGCAGCGGGACATTATGCTGCTGACTGCCATAATTGTCTTGTGCGGAACGGTGCTGGCTGTGATCCTCGCAACCTGGGTTTCCAGACCTGTACGAGAGCTCGTAAGGGCGATGGGTGCGCGAAGCAGCCTGGGGACAGGGATTATTCAGGGTAAGAATGAACTCAACTTTCTCGACAAGGCGTTTAAGCGAATGCAGGAAGAAGAAGAGGTGCTGAATCGGCTTCTTCAAGTCCGGGAACAGGATGCTCACAATTTGGCTGTGCATCGAATGATCAGAGGAGAAACAGCACCACAGGCTGATGAGCTTTTTCCAGACAAGTATTTTATGGCTGTCATTGTTTCGATTGACCGATACCGGAACTATATTAGCAAGACCAACCCGGAAACCCGGAGCTATCACCGGTATCACATCATTTCTGATTGTGAAGATATATTCCGGCAAGAGGGAATTCGGGCGCGGAGTATTTATCATGGCGACGGATGTTTTGTTATCGTGCTTAACTTCGGATTCTCCGATGAGGGCAGCCCTGTGGCTGCCATCCAGACTGCCTTGAATGTGGCTCGAAAACAGGCAGGACAGCTGCTCGGCAATTCTGTCACGATCGGTGTCAGCAGCCAGGCAGATCGTAGTGAGATGCTGGCAGATTGTGTCTCGGAGGCAATGGAAGCCATTAAACAGGGCATGGTCGTTGGCAGCGGAGAAATCTTGTACTGGGAGGATGAAGCTGTACGTGACAAAAAGTATATATACCCCGTTCATAGTGAACGGCGCATTTTGAACTTTCTGGACAAGGGAGATCTTAAAGGCATTGCCAGAGAGCTTCAGATTATAGGAAATGAGATTCGTTCTGCAGATTATGTATCCTACGATAATATTGTGTTCATTTATTATCAGCTGGCGGGCGTTACCATGAAGCACCTTAGAGAAAATAATGTCAGCACAGCACGCATCTTCACTGGTAGAGGGAATATCTACGCCACATTGGCTGCTATGGATACGCTGGATGAGCTTGAAGAATATCTTTACGAATTTTTTGACGAGATCGTTCAGTATTTCACACGTTCTTCCGGAGAGGCCAACCATCACCTGACCCGGATTGTTCAGTACCTGAAAGAACACTATCATAAAGAAATTGTGTTTGAGGATATGGCGAGAGACGTTGGGATCAGTTATTCCCACATGCGCCGGATTGTTTATGAACTCACAGGAAAAAGCCTGAATGACTACCTGAACCACCTTCGAGTAGAAAGAGCGAAGGAGCTGCTTCGAAATTCTCCCCTCACAATTACACAAATTGCGTCTGAAGTTGGCTATTACAATGCACAGAGCTTTAATCGCTTCTTTAAAAAATTCGAAGGAATCTCTCCGAGTGCTTATAAAATGACCCAAATTGAATAAGGGCACCTCATCTAAGACAGTGAATTTTGATCATGATGATCAAAATTGATCATGTTTAAAGAGACGAAAGTTGAAGACATGCGGAATGATCAAAAAGCAAAGACCATGATCAAACCTGAAGATTTACCGGCTGAACGAGAGAACGATATGATGGGACCGAACCTTAGAGCAGCATGATCAAGGTTTGAATTACAAATATTTCTTGGCAGTAGGAGGTGGATACATAATTACGGTTAGACGTGAATAGTGAGGTCAAAAATGAAATCGCTTTCTAAATCCGTCAAAGGAGTGAGTTCATGCAATTTAAAGCTCTGAAGCTGAAAAAATCATTATGTGCTGCATTCTTGTCTGTGCTGATGCTGTGTTCGTTAATTGTTTCCCCCGCTCCCATGTATGCGGATACATCTTCGACCGTGCCCGCTCGTCAGGCGGAGTATCTGAACCGGGGATTGGTTGCAGTACTGGTAGATGGCGGTGTGTTTTTAAGCTGGCGTTATTTGAACAGTGACCCGGATGAGGTCACCTTCAATGTGTATAAAAACGGAATCAAGGTGACAGCTGCACCCATTGCAGACAGAACGAATTATCTGGATACAACGGGGTTTGACAGCTCACAGTACCAAATCTCTACGGTGATCAACGGTAGAGAAGAGATGGTGCCGGATACCGTCTCGGTATGGCATCAGAATTATTTGCCGATCCCGCTGGATAAGCCGGCCGACGGCCGAACCAAAGATGGGGGCCACTATACCTACATAGCCAGCGATGCTTCGGTGGCCGATGTGGATGGAGACGGGGAATATGAAATAGTGTTTCTCTGGAATCCGGACAATGCCAAGGACAATTCGCAGGCCGGATATACAGGAAATGTCCTGATCGATGCTGTGAAGCTGGATGGTACCAAGCTCTGGCGCATAGATCTCGGCGTTAATATTCGGGCGGGAGCGCATTACACCCAGTTGATGGTGTATGACCTGGACGGTAACGGCAAAGCCGAAGTGGTCGTCAAAACCGCAGATGGAACGAAAGACGGAAAGGGCAATGTCATTGGCGATGCCTCCAAGGATTACCGTAATGAAGGCGGGTATATCCTGACCGGTCCTGAATATCTGACCTTGTTTAACGGGGAGACCGGCGAAGCAGTGTCCACCGTCCCTTATGATCCACCGCGGGGTGATGTGAGCGCATGGGGTGACGGTTACGGAAACCGGGTGGACCGGTTTCTAGGCAGCATTGCTTATCTGGACGGTCAAAAGCCAAGTGTAATCATGTCCCGCGGCTATTACACACGCACCGTACTGGCGGCATATGACTATATTGGCGGTCAGCTGGTCAAACGCTGGATATTTGATACGAATGTGGTCGGCAAACAGTACGAGGGACAGGGAAATCATAATCTAAGCGTACTGGATGCGGATGGTGACGGTAAAGACGAAATCATGTTTGGTGCATTGGCGATCGATGACAACGGCACCTTGATGTACAGCACCGGATTAGGTCACGGTGATGCCATACATGCCGGGAAACTCGATCCGAACCGGGATGGGTACCAGGTCTTTAGTGTGCATGAGCACAAGGATGCCGAATATGGAATTGAAATGCGTGATGCAGGTACCGGGGAGATCATATGGGGGGAATATACCGGTACTGACACCGGGCGCGGGATGTCCGCAGATATTGACCCGAATTATCCTGGTTATGAATCCTGGGGAGCCGGGATTGTGAATGGACAGGTGACCCCTGAGACCCGTGCTTATTCAGCAGCCGGAGAAGTCATTTATGAATCGGGGGAAGCGCCGAGCAGCGCTAACTTTGCGATTTGGTGGGATGGAGATCTTCAAAGGGAGCTGTTTGACCATAATTGGGATAACAATACGGCCAAAGGAATCCCGGTCATCTACAAATGGGACTATGATAACAAGAAATTGAATGAAATTTTCAGAGCTGAAGGTACGTTAACCAATAATCATACGAAAGGTAATCCCGCGATCCAGGCTGATATTTTAGGAGACTGGCGGGAGGAGATCCTGCTCCGCAATGAAAACAGTACAGAGTATCGTCTGTATACGACTACGATTCCTACAGCGTACCGGATACCGGCACTGATGCAGGATCCGGTCTATCGTTTGGCGGCAGCCTGGCAGAATGTAGCCTACAATCAGCCGCCGCACACCGGCTTTTATATTGGAGCGGAGGCGACGGCATTTCCGAAGGCCGATCTTGATATTATTGGAGGTGTGAAGGCTCCTGAGTCCATCTATTATTTTGATTTCGGTACGGACACAGCGCCCGGTGCTGTGGGGGTGCAGGATACACTGTATTCTGCAGCAGCCGGATACGGTTTTGAAGATATAACCGGAATTACTGCAGCGGCAAACCAAGTATCTCTTCCTGAAAATTCCAAGTTCGCTGTCGACCTGCCCAATGCCAATTACCGAATCACAGTCAAGCTGGGAAGTGATGCGCGTGACAGCAGTGCAGGGATCCAGTCAGAGTACGTCCGAAAGCTGGCTGTGACAACCTCAGCAGCGGGGGAACCTTTTGTTTATTCTTATGACATCGCACTTGTTGACGGACAGCTGGAATTTATCTTTACCGGAGACGCCATCGATGTGCAGGAGATCAGAGTAGACAAACTTCAGGACAAAACGGCAGGTGCTGCAGCCACGATTTATATGGCGGGTGACTCGACGATGCAGAGTTACAGTGCATCGCAGGCCCCGCAGGAAGGCTGGGGACAGCAGTTCGGACGTTATTTTGCAAATGGTGCCGTTGTTGAGAATCATGCCATCGGGGGCAGAAGCAGCAAATCCTTTATGGTCGATGGCCGGCTGGATACAGTTTTGCGCAGCATCAAGCCTGGAGACTATTTCTTTATTTCCTTCGGACATAATGATGCCAGCGCAGGCATTCCGGAACGTTACGCATCCCCGGAGGATTATAAAAAGTATTTGGAGCGGTACGTGTTAGGGGCAAGACAGCGGGGAGCGACGCCTGTACTGCTGACACCTGTAGGCCGCAGAGATTTCAATACGGTGACACAGGAGTTTAACGTAAGCTTCCCGGAATACGTGAAGGCAGCCAAGGAGCTGGCACAACAGCTTGATGTGGCGGTGATCGATTTAAGCCAACTGAGCATTGCTCATTATAATCAGATCGGCCTTGCTGCGACAGAGAAGCTGTTTTTATACGCAAATCCCGGACAATATCCGAAATACCCGAACGGGATCAACGATAATACTCACTTCAGCGGGTATGGCGCTAACGTGATCGCCGGTCTGGTTGCAGGTGCTGTGAAAGAAATGAATGTAAGCATCTCACCATTGGTTTTGGAACTGGATACGGGAGAACCGGAGCCGGAACCGGAAAACCAGGTGTATACAGAGGACTTTGAGGGAGATCAGAATGCGGCCAAGTATGCCATGATCAATGCCACCGGCATTCCGGGACAGATGTCTGGAACCGTAGTAGAGCAAAACGGAAATAAAGTGCTTTCCGTTACGGGCTCTGGCTCCGGCAACCGGTCCAAAGTGTTCCGCTTGTTTGATGCGATTGGCGGAGATGTAGTTAAAGTCAGCTTCGACTGGAACTCCGGCAATGTAGGAGCTTATCCTTCTGAAGGACATCTGACACTGCAGGATGCTGAAGAGAATATGATCTTAACCTTATACACGACTAGCGGCAACAATACGAAGATTGGTTATTTCCCGGGCTATTATGCTCCTAGTTACGATGCAGGGAATTCTGTCATTCCTGGCGGGCAAACGACTGATATTTCAAAAAATCAGTGGGTCCGTGTGGAAGCGCTCATTCACTTTGCAGACAAGAAGATCGATTTGACGCTGACCAGTCTTAATGACAGCAGCATAACACAGAAAATTGAAGGCATTCCGATGAGTGCCGGAACCGCCTACGCAGACAATGTCAGAGGCATGCGTTTCCTTGGTACAAGAAAGGGCGGCGGAGGCACATTGAACTGGACCACACACATTGACAATGTTCATATTGAAGGTGTTAAGCTTCCGCCTTCAGCAGGAGATCAGGAAACCCTGATCGCCTTGTATGAAGAGATCAAAGCTTTGGATCTGTCGCCATACTCTGAGCAGTCTGTCGCGGTATTGAACAAGGCTTTGGCGGCTGCAGAAGAAATCATGGGCACTGAAGCAGAACAGGGTCGTGTGAATCATGTGTTTAACATGCTGAATGTGGCTAAAGCATCTTTGACCAGTGACCCCGTCAGCAGCGTGAGCGAATACCGTTTTGATTTTGGCTCCGGAAATGCAGCGGCGGGATATACCAAGGTAGATTCCAAGAGAGCTTACATTGAAGGGAACGGATACGGTTTTGCTGATACATCCCGTACCGCTGATGAAAATCGGGGCTCTGGAGATGCGCTGACGGAAGACCTTGTTCGTGTGAACGGCACTTCATTCCAGGTAGAGATGGAACCTGCCAATTACCGGATCACGATGACAATGGGTGATGCGGCAGAGGCGACCCAGGCTTCCGTGACTACGGAACAAATGGAGAAGGTGCCGGCGACCGTTATACCAACCGGCGAGTTTAAAGAAATCACATATGATGTAGCTCTCATTGACGGCATATTTAACTTTGATTTTTCAGGTAATGCTCCAAAGATTAATGCCCTGACTATTGAACGTCTGCCCGGCAATACAGCTGGAGATAAACCGGTGATTTATCTGGCAAGTGACTCTACAGTGGCGAATTATGCGGAAAGCTATCGTCCGCAAGCTGGCTGGGGAGAAACATTAGGCCGCAACTTCAATTTGGAAAAGGTTAGTATTGATAACCGGGCTGTCGGCGGTTTAAGCAGCAAAACTTTCCTGGTAGGCGGATATCTGAATGATCTTCTGCTCGACATCAGCGAAGGAGATTATCTGTTTATGCAGTGGTCTCACAATGATTCCACCCCATCGCGTCCGGAAAGATACCTAACACCAGAGCAGTTTAAAGTCTATTTGAAAACATACATTGACGGAGCAGTGCAGAGAGGTGCGGTTCCGGTTCTGGTAACACCGGTCAACCGCCGTGATTTTACGGGTGATTCACTCAATAAGAGTTTCCCGGAATACGTGCAGGCCATGAAAGAAACGGCTCAAGAGACGCAAACGCTGATCATTGATCTGAATCAGGCCAGTTGGGAGCATTTCAGCGAGCTGGGTCCTGAAGGGACCAAATCCATCTTCATGTGGGTAGACGGAAAAGAGGATAATACCCATCTGCAGATGAATGGTGCGATCAAAGTGGCCGAACTGGCTGCAGGACTGGTGAAAGAGCTGAACATTCCGCTTTCCCAGTGGGTGACTCTTGAGAATTCAGAGGAACCTGAAGAACCTGAAGAACCTGAAGAGCCAGGAGAGCCGGGTGAGCATTGGGCGTCTGCGGTCGTTTCCGGAACATACAACACGTATCCGGGACAGCCGATTGAGCTGAATGTGGATCTCTCCACTGTAACCCAGAAATTCACCGTGATGGATGTGATTTTTCAGTATGATCAGGCCAAGTTGGAATTTGACACCGTAACGGCCGAGGACAACACCCAGGTACTTGCAGACGGTGCTATTGTTTCCTGGCAGGACCATGTGCAAATTCTTGCTGCAGCCGTTCGTCCGGAGGAGGGACAGATTCGGGTCATCCTGATGAGTGAAGGCGAAGAGCGGGCTGTCAGCTCCAGCGGCAGTTTGTTCACATTACACGGGAAAGTTAAGCCTGGCATTTCGAATGGCAGTGCCTTGACATCCGTGACCAAGTTCGAAGTATCCCATGATGGAAATGCAGGGACCGTGAACATCTCGAATGCTTTCCACTCCATCAGCATCGGCCAGACACCACCGGTCGATCCGGTTGAAGCCGATAAAACTGCCTTGATACAGGCGATTGCTGCGGCTCAGAATCAGCTGAACAAGGCGGTGGAAGGCGATAAAATCGGTAAGTACCAGGTTGGCTCCAAAGCCGAGCTTCAAGCAGCCATCTATTCTGCAGCAGCTGTTCGAAACGATGATTGGGCAGCGCAGGCGCAGGTGGATGCTGCGACAGCAGCGCTGAATGCGGCAGTGCAGCAGTTTAAGGGCCGATTTATCAGCCTGGTTCCAGGACAGACTCAGATTTCCATCCGTGATCTGTCCGTGATTGCGAAGTATTTCGGAATGACGTCAAATGATCCTCGCTGGAATGAAATCAAGATTGCGGATCTGTTTGACGAAGGTGAGATCAATATCCGTGTGCTTGCCGGTGTGGCTCGAATGATCTTATCGGACTGGAATACAGTTCAAAATAACCAGCCGTAACTCACGTTAAGAAAGAAGGAGAGAGGAAGGAGCATGAAGCTCTTTCCTCGATCTCCTCCTGGGAAAGGAGAGACATATGATTTCGATTAAAAAATTAGGTTTTATTGCGGTCGTTCTGTTCATGGTATTGTCTCTGTACCCCTCGGGAGCACTGATGGCTGACAGCGGACCGGTGATTACTATAAAAGCAGCTAACCAGGGATCGAATGTAATACTTGAAGTGAAAGGACAGCGTTTAACCGATCTGTACGCGTATCAATTCAATCTTGCCTATGATACGAAGCGGCTAAAGTTTATTGAAGCGAAAAGTCCGGTATCCGGCTTTACGGTCGATCCGATTCTGAAGGATAATGATCTGCTGTTTGCGCATTCCAAGGTTGGAAATGTCAAAGGAATTCAGGGTGAAGCATCTTTAGCTGTGCTTACATTCGAACGGCTTATATCTCATTCTGGTCCGGCTGAATTTAAGCTTCATCACATTAAACTGGTCGATTCGGGACTGGAGATGGCTGAGCTGAAGAATGAAGTTCGAGCCATTACTGCTCAATCCATTACATTCACTGATATTAAAGGCCACTGGGCAGAGACATCCATTTTGAAAGCTAGTGAACTCGGCTGGGTCAACGGATACAGTGATCAGACCTTCCGGCCTCAGAAGCAGGTGACACGTGCTGAATTCGTTACGATGCTTGTACGGGCTTTAGAACTTCCTGTCTCCGAAGCACCTGAACTGCAATTCAAGGATAGCAGGAATATTCCGGTGTGGTCCAAGGGTTATATCCAGACAGCAGTAGAATCGGGGCTTATTGAAGGATATGCAGACGGAACCTTCCGTCATAACAGGCTGATTACACGTGCAGAAATGGCTGCCGTCATCGTCAGATCACAAGGCGTTGTTCCAGATCCTGCTGCCAAACCGAAGTTCTCGGATACAGAGCAAATCCCGGCTTGGGCACAGCCATATATTGCCTCTGCGGTCGATCGCGGGTGGATCCAAGGTATTGGAAGGAATCAATTTGCTCCATTAAAGAATGCCAATCGTGCTGAAGCGGTTCACCTTATTCTGGCAATTGATCCATCCCTCTCCGGAGTTAAGGAGGTGGGAGATTGAGAGCAGCAGCTAGAGCTGACGCGACTGTGGCTTCATTGCATTTGAAGAAAGAAAAAAAAGGAGGGTTCTATTTTCTTCGCAGAGACTGGCAGCTTTATGCACTGCTGCTGATACCACTTACGTTTGTCCTGATTTTCAAATATGCTCCGATGTCCGGTCTCATGCTTGCGTTTAAAGATTACAAAGTTGCCAGAGGCTTTTGGGGCAGCGAGTGGGTCGGGTTTGAAGTGTTTCAGCAGTTGTTTGCCAAGTCTGACTTTGGGCGGGCCGTTCGCAATACGCTGATGCTCAATACGCTGGATCTTATGTTCAGCTTTACGATGCCGATCGTACTGGCATTGCTGCTGAACGAAATCAAGGGTGTCGTATTCAAGCGCGTGAATCAAACGCTTCTTTACCTGCCGCATTTCCTGTCATGGGTCATTATCGGTGCTATCGCATACCAGCTGCTGGGTGAAGGCAGCGGCATGATTAACAATGTGATCGAGCAGCTGGGGGGGAACCGTATTCCTTTCTTGCAGAATGATACAAACTGGTTGTTTAGCTATATCGCCATCGGCGTGTGGCAGAGTATGGGCTGGGGTACGATTATTTACCTCGCTGCGATCAGCGGAATTAATCCGGAGCTGTATGAGGCGGCGACTGTGGATGGAGCGGGACGATTACGTAAAATGTGGAATGTGACGCTTCCGTCGATCCGGGTGACCATCGTTACTTTACTGATACTGAGCCTTGGACATGTGATGGGCGGATCGTTCGAGCGAGTATTTGCTTTGGCAAACAAGGCAACGACCGAATACACGACAACGATCCCGGTACTGGTGTACCGCTGGGGTATTGAAGGCGGCAACTTCAGCCGTGCGACAGCACTTGGATTGTTTCAGGCGATCATCGGGTTGATTCTTGTACTGCTCGCCGACCGGATCGCCAAGAAGCTTGGCGAGGACGGTTTGATTTAAGTAAGGAGGCTATTCATGAAAATACCTGACAGCACCAAGGTCTCACCCCGAAGGTGGAGCCTGGATATTTGGGATGTGCTGATTCGCCTTTCACTGCTGATCTTGTCTCTGGCATGTTTGCTGCCATTTCTTCATGTTGTCGCCAAATCATTAAGCGACGACGCCTATGTGATCGCACAAAAGGTGTTTCTCTTTCCGAAAGGATTCACGCTCGAAGCCTACAGCAAAATTTTTGCCGACGCCAGTATTATTAAATCTTTATATGTAAGCGTTATCGTAACCGTATTATTTACTATTATTGGCATGATCGTTACGATCTGCGCCGCTTATCCGCTGTCCAGGCCGCAGCTCAAAGGGCGCACAGTTATAACTTTCTTGTTTGTGTTCACGCTTTATTTCGGCGGAGGAATCATTCCCGATTACCTGCTGGTCAATAGTCTCGGAATGCTGGACACCATCTGGTCACTCATCCTGCCGCTGTCTTTCAGCGCTTTTAATCTGCTGATACTTAGGAGTTCCATTGCCAGCAGCATTCCCGTCAGTCTGGAAGAGTCAGCCCGGATCGATGGAGCAGGACATTTCCGCATCCTCATCAGCATTGTGCTTCCGCTTTCCAAGCCCATCCTCGCCACCTTGTCCTTGTTCTATGCGGTTGGTCGATGGAATGCTTATCAGGACGCCTTGTTTTACATTAAACATAATATTGATTTAAGGCCGCTGCAGCTGAAGCTGTACTACTTGGTAGTTCAAGCGAGTGAAAGTTTCCAGCTGGAGGCTACCAGTGTGCAGCTTAGCAATCCGGAGGTGCTGAAGGCTTCAGTCGTCGTCTTCGCTACCCTGCCGATCATCTGTGTTTATCCGTTCATTCAGAAGTATTTTGTTCAGGGTGTAATGCTCGGATCGGTTAAGGGATAGTCTCTATGGCCGGACTAGAGCAGAAATATGAATATATGGAGGAGTTACGATGAAAAGAAGAAAAATGGCCGCCATGTGTATGGCGTGGATGTTGATCATCAGTCTTCTGGCTGGCTGTACAGGAAATAACAGTGGAAACAGCGCGGGCGGAAGCGATAACGGACAGAAGCCTTCAACTAATAATACCGGTAATACCGGGGAGAATGCAGGAAAAACAGGCGAAAACAAGGAGGGTTATCCTGATTATTCCCAGGGGTTCAAGGAGACTGTTAATCTGGATATTCCGGTCTATGAACGGGCGTTTGAGGGCTGGAATGTGACAGATAATTATTATACACGCTGGATTCAGAAGGAGTTTGGGGATAAGTACAACATCAAGGTTAAGTTTATCCCGATCACGCGCAACAACGAGGTTACGGATTATGAGCAGCTGCTTGCGGCACACAAAGCACCGGAGATTATTTTTCACTATGACATGCCCCAAGCGCTAGCTTACTACGGTGAAGATGTTATGCAGCCGCTGGACTGGGAAGAGATCGCAAACTATGCTCCTACATACTGGAAGAACATGGGGGAAACGAATCAGAAGTATGGTGTGGTGGACGGAAAAAATATGTTTGTCTTTGCTGCACGTCCCGATACCGACAATTTTGTCACCTTAATTCGTAAGGATTGGGTAGAAAAAGTAGGCATGAAGGTAGAAGATTTATCTTCTCTTGAGAAGTATAACGATATGCTGAAGAAGTGGAAGGAAGCCGGACTCGGCGTCAACGGCGGGTCGCTTACGCGGAACAATTACACCTACAGCTACGGCTTCCGGGATTGGCCGGTGGATCCGGCATATCGGGCACTGTATTCCGATTTGGCCGTCGCGGATTTTACAACCAAGGATACCGAGAAATGGCTGCGAAATCTGAACTTTCAATATCATAATGGATTGATCGACAAGGAATTTTATCTGCGTGATGATGACAATAAAGTGAAATCCGAGTTTGTCGCAGGCCGGACAGGAACCTATCCTTTCTATCTTGCAAGCAATACCGATGTATTTGAAGCGACCTTGAAAAATAATCCGGATGCTGAATTTGCTGTTGTACCTCCTGGTGCTGGTGTTCCGGAAGGGAATGTACCGCAGACCCGTGCTTACTGGCCGTTTGGTTTCATTATGGGCATCAACTATGAATCCACGGATGAGGAACGTGCAGCGGTCTGGATGTATCTGGAGTGGATGAGCCAGCCGGAAAACTTGTTCGTGCTTCAAAATGGTGTGGAAGGCGAAAATTATACCATGGACAGTGAGGGACTTCCCTTAAAAAATCAAGACTTTAAAGGCGAGTCTGTCCTCTCTCAAAACAATAATAAAGACTACTGGGCCTTGGTGACGGAAACGCCGGTATTTGCAACGCCGGAGTTAACCCACAAGGCGAACATGAGAAACTGGGCACCGGCAGGATACGAGCAGCTTGCTGAAGATATGATTAAATATCGGAACGACACCGCTGAATATCGTACACCAGACGCTTTGTTCTCTGTTGTGCTTGAGAATCTCAATGAGTATAAGGCCGATCTGAATGCCCTGTTCCAGGAACTGTACCTGGACATCGTGCTGGCACCAGAAGCCGAGTTCGATTCCAAATACGAAGCCGCCAAGAAGAAGTTCCTGGATGCAGGCTACCAGGAGATTCTGGACGAGAAGCAGAAAGCGATTGACGCTGGTCAATTCCGCTAATTCTCCTTTACCCGCCGTTCTTTCGGTTTTATAATTTTTGTGATGAAACGTCGACCTATAGAGGTCGGCGTTTTTTTGATCTGTGATTTATAAAACCCCGTGGAATTTCAACATTGAAGTGATATTTTGATATATCCCGGACCATGATGCCCTCCTATAATAAAAATGTAGCTACTTACTAAAGGGGGAAGGAAATGAATAACATCAAGCCAGGCCAAGTGTCTCGTCTGCATACCAGGCTAGACAGGTCCTTACTATCAAGAGATAAGTATAAGTTATTTTTGATGGCGCTTCCGTTTCTTGCTCTGGCCTTTGTCTTCTCCTATTTACCGCTCTATGGATGGATCTATGCCTTTTATGACTACCGGCCCGGCATCCCGCTGAAGGACAGTGAATATATGGGGTTCTATTGGTTCACATCCATGTTCTCGAATGACGTTCGCCGTCAGGAAATTGTCCGTGTCTTGACTAATACGTTTGCTATGAGCGGGCTGAGTCTTTTAACTTCTGTACTTCCGGTTGCTTTTGCCATCTTCTTAACCGAAATTCGCAGTACCTTCTTCAAACGAATGGTGCAAACGCTTACTACACTGCCGAATTTTATTAGCTGGGTGCTGGTTTATTCCTTTGCATTTATGCTTTTTTCTGTAGATAACGGTTTCTTGAACAATGTATTGCTTAACTTAGGTCTTATTGATCGCCCAATGAATATTCTTGCCTCTGATTCTAATACATGGCTGGCGATGACGCTCTGGAGTGTGTGGAAAACACTGGGCTGGAGTGCAATCATGTACATTGCTGCTATAACGGGAATCGATCAAGAATTATACGAAGCTGCCAAGGTCGACGGCGCGGGCCGTTTTCGATTGATGTGGCATATCACCGTACCGGGCATCATGCCAACGTTCTTCGTACTCCTGCTCTTGTCCATCGCAAACTTCATTAACAACGGATTTGAACAATTTTACGTGTTTCAGAATGCGATCAATATGGGAAGGATCGAGGTACTGGATTTGTATGTGTACAACATAGGGATGATGAATTCCAACTTCTCGTTTTCCACGGCTGTCAGTTTGTTGAAGTCTATTGTCAGTATCGTTCTGCTTTTTGCAGCCAATCATTTATCGAAGCTGTTCCGCGGGGAGAATATTATCTGAGATATTTGCAGGAAAGGAGAGCAGGAGGGTTATGGTAGAAAAGAAAGAGAAGCTCGGTATTTTTCAAATTTTGAATTATTCGGGATTCGCATTGTTTACGCTGTTGTGCATTTTTCCTTTCTATTATTTGTTCATTAATACGATCAGCAACAATGATCTGAGCAGCAGAGGACTTGTATTGTTCTATCCGATTGATGTCCATTTTACGAATTATATGGATGTATTCAAACTGCCGGGTCTCGGACTGGCGGCTTTCGTCTCGCTGTCAAGGACGGTTATTGGTACTGCATTGACTGTATTTGCCTCCGCGTTTCTCGGTTATCTGTTCACGAAGAACGAAATGTGGGGACGTAAATTTTGGTACCGCTTTCTTATGATTTCGATGTATTTCAATGCAGGATTAATTCCTTGGTATCTGACCATGCTTAATCTGGGGCTAGTTAATAATTTCCTTGCTTATATCCTTCCTGCTATCGTGTCACCATTTTTCATTATTTTGGTAAAAACGTTCATTGAGGCAACTCCGATCTCACTCCAGGAATCCGCGCAAATTGACGGAGCTGGTTATGTTGTTATTTTCGCTAAAATTATCCTTCCCTTGAGCATGCCGATCCTGGCGACCATCGCGATCTTTGCCGCTGTAGGACAATGGAATTCATTTACTGACACATTGTTTCTTGTGACGGATCAAAAACTGTTCTCTCTTCAATTCATACTGTATCGATACATGAATGAAGCGACATCGCTGGCACAATTAATGAAGCAGATGAGCGGGTCAGCCAATATGGATCTGGCTAATATGGCGACACCTACTTCTATTCGGACGACGGTCTCTATGGTTGTTGTGACACCGATCCTCCTGGTATATCCTTTCTTCCAGCGTTTTTTCGTAAAAGGCATCATGATCGGTGCTGTCAAAGGATAAGCAGCTTTTGGACGAATTAAAAATATTTCATTATGTGTAGAGAGGGGTTAGTGACAATGAACAGAAGAAAACAATGGTCTGTATTTACGATTCTGATTAGTATTATGCTGGTATTCACGGCTTGCAGTGGAGGGGGTTCAGCTAACAACGTAAAAAATACAACGGAAACAAAGCCGTCAGACAGCTCCAGCTCTGCAGAACCGGGCAAAGGAGATGCAAATGGGGAGTCAGCTGCCAAAGAAGAAATCACGATCACCGTATTCTCGATGCTGGCTAACTATGCAGGTGAGCAGCCGGGATGGTTTGCTAAGCTGATCAAGGATAAGTTTAATATCAAGCTGAACATTATCGCATCCAACCTTGCTGGAGGACAGCAAAAGATTGCAACGATGATGGCTGCCGGTGATCTGGGTGACCTCGTTGTATTCGGAAGCAATGGCGATGATTATCAGGATGCCATCAAGGCCGGCCTGCTTCTGGACTGGAATCAGAATGGACTGCTTGAGAAATACGGACCGGACATTCTCAAAAACGCCGGCCAGGCCATAGATGCTAATAAGCAGCAGTTCGGCGGAGGTACAGCCATATACGGGATCGGACACGATGTCGGCTCAGGCGAAGGTCCCTCCGAGGGAGCGGAGATGGTTTTCGGTCCGAATCTTAGATGGGATCTATATCAGAAGCTGGGCAGCCCTGAAATTAATACGCTGTCTGACTATCTGAATGTGTTGAAGCAGATGAAAGAGCTTGAGCCAAAGAGTGATTCAGGACGTCCGACTTACGGCATATCGCTCTGGTCGGATTGGGACGGCAATTATATGACGCTTGCCAAAGTTATTTCCCAGATGAACGGCTATCAAGAAGGCGATGGTTTCAATCCTGCGGGTCTTACACTCGTCTCCGTTAACACAAAAGAGTGGCAGGGAATTCTTGATGATGATGGTTACTACTTAGAGGGATTGAAGTTCTACTTTGATGCCAATCAGATGGGGCTGCTCGATCCGGATTCCTTGACGCAGAAATTCTCTGATGTTTCAAACAAATTTAAAGACGGCCAGGTTTTCTTCTCACAGTTCCCTTGGCTCAGCAATGCATATAACACACCGGAAAACACCGCAGCTGGTAAAGGTTTTGCCCTGATTCCGTTCCAACAAGAGAAAATTGTGTCCTATGGAATGAATCCTTACGGGGGGAACCGTGTCTGGGCCATCGGTTCCAAAGCGAAAGACCCTGAACGCATCATGGAATTTCTCAATTGGCTGTACACGCCGGATGGCATGATGGAAGCGAGCTATGGGCCCAAAGGGTTGGCATGGGACATCGACGGTTCAGGCAAGCCGATTGTAACGGATTACGGATATAAGGCACTGCCAGCGAATACAGAACCGGTACCTGAGGAATTTGGCGGTGGTACGTTTAAGGATGGCATGAATCAGATCAATAACACGACCTTGAAAAACTCCATGATTCATCCTGATACAAAAGAGCCTTATGATTACAATCTTTGGACCTCGGTGTTAAATCACGATCCGGATCCGGTTACCAAGAGCTGGCGTGAAGCGATGGGGGCCATGACACCGAGAGAATATTTTGTGAAGAATGATTTAATTGCTGTACATCAGCCGGTATTTACAGGAGATGCCCCTGCTACACCGCCTGCCGATATTCAGCAGAAGTTGAGCGAGATCGGAAAAGTGATCAAGGAATATTCCTGGAAAATGGTCTTTGCGAAAAATGAAGAAGAGTATAATAAACTTAAGAACCAGATGGTTGATAAAGCCAAGGGACTTGGCTATGACGAAGTGATTAAATACGATGTCGAGATCACGGAAAAAACAGTTTTCGCTAACCGATAATCGTCATTTCAAAATGAAAATTCCCGTTCCGGCTTCAAGCTGGAACGGGAATTTGATTTGAACAGAAAATCCCATTTTCATGCTACAATATGAATAGAATGGTTTCCAAATATAAACAGATGGAGTGTTCGCCCTTGCGCTTGTCACGGAACTGGAATCTGAGCGTTACCTGGAAGTTTATTCTGGCTTTCTTGTTTATTCTAACTCTCTCGATGACGACGATGGGGATCATTCTGTATTACCAGGCGTCGAAGTCTGCGATTGGTCAGGGTCAGGTTCTAATGAATCAGAATGTTCTGCAGATGAAGAACAATATTTTGCAAAAGGCCAATATGGTGCAGGATCTTGCGGAGATTATTGCCTTTGATCCAAAAATGCAAAATTTCTTCGAGAGTCCATTCCTGAACGGGCCGCATCAGCTGGAGGAATATCGAGATACCATCGCTCCGATTCTTGATAATCTGAAGCGGCAGAATGCATATATCCACTCCATTCGCGTTTATATGGCGAACAGTACAATCCCGGAGAGGCATGATGGTTTTTATCATATGACCCGCTTATCAGCCAACCTGCGCTACTCGCCGTTTCTGAATGATTCCCGATTAATTTCCAACTGGCAGGGGCTCCATGAGGAGCAGGCACAGATTGTCCTGCCTGGATCCAGACATAAAGAGCAGGTATTCTCATACAACCGGAAGATCTTCTCAAGTAATTACTCAGATATTGTAGGCTTGATCGAGATTGAGGTGGGACGTAATTTGTTCTTCGAAGCGATTCACCATCCCTCCGCACCCTACGCCGGTAATATCATGATTGTCAATGGACAGGATCGAGTCGTTTCCGAGCCTAATGGTGACAGCAAATGGCCCTGGATTTCTATTCAAGAGTTAGGACTAGACAATATACCGGGGGAAGACTTAAATAAGATAATGGATGTTAGAGGAGAGCGCTCAATTGTTATTTCCACGCCGCTTGGGGGACCGGAGCTGCGTCTTGTAGGCATTTTTCCGGTAACGCCTTTTATCTCCAGTATGAAAAGCAGCCAGATCCGTATGTTCGGTGTACTCCTGGCAGCATTGCTGTTGCTCAGTATCATCGTATATTGGATCACACATGCATTACTTCATAGAATGAAGGTACTGTTAAGTGCTATGAAAGCTGTCAGGGAGGGGAATCTGAATGTATCGGTCCCGGTGGTCTCTAATGATGAATTTGCTCAGATGTCGCTCAGCTTCAACTTGATGACAAGTCGAATTCACGAATTGGTTGAAACCGCTTACAAGATGAAAATTTTGGAGAAGGAAGCCGAACTGCGGGCCTTGGAGTCGCAGATTAATCCGCATTTTCTTTATAACACACTCGCCACTATATCCTGGGTGGGCCGGAAAGTACAGTCTCCCGATGTGGTTCACCTGTCCAATTCACTCGCCAGATTTTATCGTCTCGTGCTTAATAAGGGAAAATCAAGTATTGAAATACAGGATGAAATCGAGATGGTCCGCACTTACGCCAACATTCAAAAATTTCGATTTGAGAATTTGTTCGACATCGTTTTTGAGTTGGATGAATCCGTCTTACTGGAGGTTATCCCGAAAAATATTTTGCAGCCGCTGGTGGAAAATGCTCTGACGCACGGGATTGAGCCGAAACGGGAACATGGAACCGTTACAGTCAAGGCGGCTCTGACATCCTCTGGTCATTCTATTGTGATTCAAGTCATGGATGATGGGGTGGGGATGACCGAAGAACGGATCGACGAGGTATTGAACGGACAGGTGGAACGGACAAGTGGAAGCGGATATGCGATCAAGAACATTATTGAACGGCTAAACGGATATTATGGGAATCAGGCTGACTTTAAAGTTCGCAGCCGTCCCGGTGCCGGAACTGTCTTTACACTCACATTGCCGAAGGAGTGAATCTTCAATGTATAGGATGCTGATTGTGGAAGATGAGCGTTGGGAGAGAGAAGGTCTGGTCGATTTGTGGGATTGGAGCGAGCTTGGCGTCAGGATTGAAGATACTGCAGCAGATGGAATTGAAGGCTGTGAAAAAGCGCTTGAGATCAAGCCAGATATCATTATTACGGATATTCGCATGCCGGGAATGAGCGGGCTTGAGATGGCTAGAAACATCCGTGAGCAGCTGCCTGAGGTTCGTATTATTGTGCTGACTGGGTACAGTGACTTCGAATACACCCGGGAAGCGATAACCATGAATGCAGACGACTATGTACTGAAACCGATCGAAGAAGAAGAGCTGCGCTTGACTATGCTGAGTGTGATCGAGAAGTGCAGACAAATAGGACTTCGCCGAGACAGAGAAATGGACATGATGGAGCGAATTCAGATCGGTAAGCGCCTTGAGGCGGAGAAGTATCTGACCTGCCTGCTGCTGAACAGGAATGGGGATCATCGGGCGATGGCTGCCGAGCTTCAGAAGCTAAATCCTGCTCTTGAGGCAGCCGATTACACGGTATCGGTTGTCGTTTCACACGAATCTGTAGACCCGGAGGAGATAATAAGCGAACTGTCTCCGAAATGGTACGTTATGCCCTGCGATGCATGTGATGGTGGACTAACACTGATAATCCCCTTAGCAGATTCACTTGAGGAGGAGCATGGGATTGCCGGCCAGCTGAAAAGCTTGGAAAACGTGATTCGGCAGCCGGTTGTCATTGGACTAGGCAAGCATGTAAGTTCCTTGGAAATGCTGGGCGAGTCTTACGGTGAAGCTGTATCTAACGTCTCTTACGGCATGTTTTTTGAAAGAACAGGATTGGTGACAATGGCGGATGTGACAGCATCCATGCAGCAGTGGTCTCAGACCGCAAACGTCTTCCGCTCCAAATGGCTGAATCTTTGCCGCGAGCTCAGGATCTGCGTCTTAAAGCTTGAGGAAAATATGGCGAGCAATGTACTTCAAGTGATGTTTGATCTTCTGCGAAATCATCCGGGCGCAGGGAAAAACTATATTTCAACGCTTGTTCAAACGCTGCTGCTCGACTTGTCCGTACTGAAGAATGATCATGTATGGGATCATCATGGAGGCTCGGCGGCTGGACGGCAGCTGGACAGCAAGGATCTGATCAAGATAAACCGGCTGCAGGATCTGCATGATGCGGCACAGGCATTTATTTCGGTGCTGATGGGTGGTCTGGATAGTAAGCGGAACCGAAAAGACGATTACATTGCGGAGAGAACCATTCAATTAATTGAAGAAAATTATGCATCAAGCGCACTTTCACTGGCTATGCTGGCCGACCAGATGTTTCTTTCGCAGAATCATTTGGGCGTATTGTTCAAAAAGGCGACGGGCAGAACTGTACACCAATTTATTATAGACTACCGTATGCGGAAGGCCGAAGAACTGCTGAACCGTACAAAACAGAAAGTCTCTGAGGTTGCCGAACGGATCGGGATGTCCAACCACTCCTATTTTTGTGCGCTGTTCAAGCAGAAGTATGGAATGTCTCCAGGTGAATACCAAGAGCTCATGCAGCGGCGCTAAAGGAGGACAAGGAGATGAAACACGGGATAAACCACATACATGTTATGACTTGTTTAAAAATGATGCTTCTGACAGCAATGATTCTGGCCGGCTGTAAAAGTTCTGAATATGCTGAGCTCCCGGTTGCTGTTGATCAAAACTTCTCGAAATCCTCTTTAAGTTCACCAGATGCTGTCATGAAACAGGAAGAATATCTAACTCAGCATACAACCAGATACGGAGAGCTCTCCTGGAGAGAGGATACCTCACCCTTCAGCTTCACCCAGTTTTTCTACGGTAATTGGGCAGGACATTACGTCTGGAGAGATCAATATGCGATGAAGCTGATTACTGAGAAGACAGGTGTGCGTATTGACCGCAAGCTGTCAGCAGGAAGCGATGAGGATGATCTGAACATGATGATCTCGACCGGTGAGCTGCCGGATACTATCATGGTGGATTGGAACAGTCCGGCCGTCGCTAAATTGATCGATGGAGGACTTGTTTATTCTATGAACGAATTGATTAACAGGTTTGCCCCTGGTTTTTGGAATATTCTAGACCCGGATATGGTAAAGTATCACGCTAAAAATGGACTGCTATGGTATCTGCCGAATGTGTATGAGCAGGAGAACCGATTAAAGGAAGGCAAGCCGGTTATCTCAATCCGCCCTTGGTTTATTCGCAGAGACATCTACGAGCAGCTGGGCAAACCCAAGTTGGAAACAGTCGAGGATTTGAAGAACATTCTAACCGATATTAAGCAGCAAGGATATGCGCGTTATCCGTTGGCTCTTGATTTCTTTGATGTGGCTAAGAACGGATTCAGCGGCAGTCTGTCACTCGACTATTTGATTTATACGTTTGCGCCTTATTTGCAGGAAGAACGAATTATAGTGGAGGAAAAAAAGATTTTATATCCCATGCGTCATTCCGGCTTTATTGAAGCCTTCCGATTTGTGAACAGACTTTACCGGGAGGAGCTGCTTGATCCAAAATTTTTAATTGCCAAACAAGTTCAATATGAAGAAGGAATGTACCGGGCAGAATATGCGGTTGCATCACAATTCCTCAACGGGATGTACAGTCAGTTTAACCCGACCATCGGGACTGCACTGGGCAAAGAAAAGACCTATCTTGTACTGGACGGTCTGAAGGCGGGAGACCGCATACTTCGCTTTCCTGCGTCACGGCTGCTTGGCTGGCAGGGATTCTTTATAACTAAAAAGGCGAAAAACCCGGAGCGAATTATAAGGTTTGCGGAGTATGCATGGTCAGATGAAGGTCAGCTCGATTTTCTTTACGGCAAGGAAGGCGAGACATTCACTATGGAGAGCGGTCTTCCCAGGTATGTCCCTGAGGTCCGCGAATTGATGAACAAGGACTATTTGGAATGGCAGCAGCAATATGGATTTGGTGCCTCAACTTTGTTATGGAGAGACAGTCCAATGCTGAATAAGGCTGAGTTACGGGAAATGATCTTATCTCGTCCCGATGAATATAATGCTTCCATGAAGCTGTCGCGCTTCGGTTATGACGATTATCCACTGGGGATGAGCAACCTGGAGCCTGAGGGCTCTTCCAGAGAAGGGGTTATCAATGCCAATATCAAAGAGCTGTGGAATAAAGCAATTCTTCATTTGATTATGGCAGCCTCAGATGCGGAATTTGACAACACTTACAAGACATTTATAGATATGATGGACGCCGCTGGCGCTCAAGAGGTGGAGCGCGCAATGTACCAGAATCACCTGCAGGATCTGGCCAAGAAAGGAATTACTGCTGTTGATCTGCCATTTTAGTACAAAGCCTCAACAAAGAACAGCTGTTCAAGAAATAACAGAGCCGTACTGAGCAGAGAATTTTGCTTAGTACGGCTCTTATTCAGGTTTTCAAGAGCAATTTAATCTATTTCCGCCGAAATGGTGTGTCATAACAAAAAAAGAATACAGCCGATCACGCGGAAAGTGTAGTCCCACAAAAATGGAAGCTATCAACCCGTCAGACTGCTGTGATAGCTTGAAGGGGAGCTGAAAGGCGAATAAAAACGATGACAGAAAGGAGATGCATATGAACCGGCAAGCTTCTTTAAAAACTCCAATATCCTCGAAGAATGAAGTGAAACAGAAGTCAGCACTTTGGAAAGAAATTTTCCGTAACCGCTTTCTTTATCTGCTGCTGCTTCCGGTTGCCGCCTATCTTGTTTTATTTAAATACGCCCCGATGGTAGGAGAGATTATTGCATTCAAAAATTACCGCTTGTCTGAAGGAATCTGGGGCAGTCCGTGGGTCGGGTTTGAGCAGTTTGAAAAACTGTTTTCCAGTAAAGAATTTTACCTGGTGCTCAAGAACACGCTGCTTCTCAATTTGTATCATCTGGTGTTTGCATTCCCGGTTCCTATTATTCTGGCAGTGCTTCTGAATGAGGTTCGGGTGGAGTGGTATAAGCGAACGCTGCAAAATCTGCTTTATATTCCGCATTTTATTTCCTGGATTGTGCTGGGGAGCATCATTATTGCCCTGCTCTCTCCCTCTACCGGTTTTGTCAACTATGTACTGCAGGCGTTTGGCCTGGAACCGATCTATTTCCTTGCTGACAAGTTTTGGTGGCCGGTTACATTTATCGGATCAGGGATCTGGAAGGAAGCGGGATTCGGTACCATTTTGTATCTGGCTGCGATGGCTTCGGTCGATCCTACACTTTATGAAGCTGCTAAAATTGACGGGGCCAATAAATTAAGACAGATTTGGCACGTAACACTTCCTGGCATCCGCAGTACGATCGCCATATTATTGATTCTTCAAGTCGGGCGTATGATGGATGTCGGCTTCGAACAGGTGTACGCTCTTAGGAATCCAGCCGTAACAAGTGTGGCGGAAGTTATCAGTACATTTGTGTACACGCGGGGCATTGTGAACCTGCAGTACAGTTACACCACTGCTCTCGGGCTGTTTCAGTCACTGATTGCGCTGATTTTAATCGTGTCGGTGAACCGAATCATTAAAGCATTGGGGGAGAGAGGCTTATGGTAACAGACACAACATCGATGGCAAAGCCGCTTCGCCGTCCATTTAGTCGATCCAGATTACTGCAATGGCTGAATTATGTCTTGTTGGCTCTGTGTGCATATACGACTTTGTTTCCATTCATCAATATCATTGCCGTATCATTCAGCAGCAGCCGGGCCATTAATGCCGCCGAAGTATTCATGTGGCCGGTTGAGTTTAACATAAACGCCTATTTTAATCTCATCAAAGATGGGCAGCTTTTTGTCGCGATGAAGAATACCTTTCTGATTACCGTCGTTGGAACGGTATTGAATATGGTATTTACCATTATTGCGGCCTATCCGCTATCAAAATCCCGCCTCAGAGGCAGAAATACCATGCTGATGCTCATTTTGTTTACGATGCTGTTCAGTGGAGGGCTGATTCCGAACTTTTTGCTGATCAACAGTCTTGGTCTCGTTAACAGTTACTGGAGTTTATGGTTTCCCGCATTAATCAGTGTGTACAACATGTTTGTCATGAAGTCATTTATGGAGGGGCTGCCGCAGGAACTGGAAGAATCAGCCCAAATAGACGGAGCAGGAGAAGCTCGGGTTTTATGGCAGATCGTCCTCCCGCTGTGTAAACCGGTCATCGCTGCCCTGACGCTGTTCTATGCTGTTGGCTGGTGGAATTCCTATATGAATGTATTAATTTATATCCGGGATACAGATAAATTGTCGCTTATGGTTAAACTGCATCAGATGATTTCGCTGCTAAGTCCCGAAATGCTCCGGAGTGGCGAAGGGGTTCAGCAGGTTGTCCTGACACCGGAAGGCATTCGCGCAGCGGCTGTCGTTATCGCCATTGTACCTATATTGTGTGTGTATCCTTTTCTGCAGAGACACTTTATTAAGGGGGTACTGCTTGGCTCGGTTAAGGGATGAGGCGCTAACTAATGAATGCGCTTTATTTATACATTTGTTATACTAAATATCAAATTATTGGAGGTCATGATGAACATGAAACCAACATCCAAGGGACGGTTTTTGTTTGTGTTTATGCTGGCTGCGGCCATGATGCTGAGCGCTTGCACTGGCGGTGGTAATGAAGCGGATGGCTCGAAAGGATCTTCTTCCGAGAAGGGAAACGCCTCAGGGAACAAAAAAGTCAGTATTTCCATGTTTGACCGCGGGCAGGTGTCAAGCGATGAAGGTACTTATGAAGAAAACCGCTGGGTGAAATGGATTCGGGAGCAGTCAGGGATCGATGTGAAGATGGTTCCCGTACCGCGTAACGAAGCCCAGAGTACGCTAAACGTCATGATCGCTTCCAACCAGGCACCGGATCTCATCTGGGAATTCGACAGGACCTATATTGGCAGACTTGTCTCACAAGGGGTCGTGCAGCCCATCGATGAATACATTGAGCAGTACAGCACTTCATATAAAAAGTATTTGGAGGAGAACCCGGAATTGAAGGCTCACCTGACCTTTGATGATGGGAAAATGTATGCGGTTGCAACAAAGCGTCCAATTACCGCTGTTGCTAACCATGGCATGTGGATTCGTCAGGATTGGCTTGATGAAATCGGGATGGAGAAGCCAAAGACCCTGGATGAACTGATTCAGGTAGCGCAAGCATTCAAAGAACATTACCCGGACAGCACACCGATCGTAGGGCCGACCACAGCAGATATTTATGCTGGCCTGAACGCTGCCATGAGCACACAATGGTATTTGGAGGACGGGCAAATGAAATATGGAGCGACACTGGATCGCTTCCGGGATGCCATCGCATTGGAGAAGCAGCTGTTTGATCTCGGCTTGGTCGATAAGGAATATTTCACGGACAGCAATAATCAGCGTGCCAACCAGTTGTGGACTACAGACAAGGCGGGGATCTGGATGTTTCAGTGGGGATCAGGTCAAGTGGATCTGATGATGAAGGATTTACTCACGAACGTACCGGATGCCGAGCCGGTACCGCTGGAATCTGTAGAAACCGTAAACGGAAAGCACGGTCTGTATCAGGAAGCCATTCCTCATATTTATGTAGCTTTTAACAAAGACATGAAAGATCCTGAAACAGCTGTAAAATACCTGGACTGGATTGTAGATCAAGGATGGTTCACACTGATGAACGGGGAAGAAGGGGTCCATTACACCAAATCCGGAGATACCGTCAAGCGGATGGATACAGACAAATACAACAAAGAAGTTTTATATGCAAATGAATACGCTGTTCTGAAACAAATGGAAGTGAAACCGGAGGATCTGATCGAGCAGGCTGCAGATGATGAGCTGTCACAGCGTCTTGCCACGTTAAGTGCAGAGGCTTTGGAGACCGCGTTAAAGAACGAGTTCCGCCGTGACATCCCTTATCAGCCGAATTTTGATGAAATCAACGAAATCCGTTCTACACTGGATACATTTATTCGTGAAACCCGGGCTACGACGGTAACCCAAGGAGAGAAGTATACAGCGGACTGGGCGATTGAGGAGATTCGTAAAGAATGGACTCGTTTAGGCGGACCCGAGGCAGAGAAAATTGCACAACAGTGGTACGAGGACAATAAAGCTAATTTTTAGATGAATCTAACACAGACAAGGTGGGAGAGGCATGGGGCAAATTCAGAAAAAGCGATTGATTAACGCTATTGTCATGCTGTCCGCCATACTGCTTCTCCTTGTCTGTTCTTCTAATTTTTTAACCTATATTTTCTTTAACGGGCAGTTGGAACGGCAGCTGACTGCTACCAATATGGAGCTGCTTAAGCAGCAGGAGCATAAGCTGAATCTTGCGCTGCAAAATATCGACAAACAGGCGATACAGCTGCTGAGACATGACGATATCATCCGTTTCTTTGAATACGATCTCAGTGAGCAGGCCATGCGAAATAACCGGTATCGAATTACGAACATGATCACAAATGTGATTAACAGCAATGATTATATATTTTCTATCGATTTCTATTCCTATGTTCAAAATCGTCTCGTGTCCGGAAACATACTCACAGAACAGGATTTGCAGCAGGATTTTATGTGGATCAACCAGTTTCGGCACTATGATGGTTATGCAAACTGGATGCCGACCCGCAAAATTCAGCTGACCCGCTCCAATTACCCCATATTCCGAAATGTGATAACACTGGTCCGCACGTACCCGCTCATTCATTCCCCGGATGGGAGAAAAGGTGCTGCAGCGGTCAACGTGAAGGAAGATGTATTATTTGACTTGATTCGTAACTCATCTGGAGATGATGTCGGCGAGACTTTTGTAGTGGACAGGGAAGGAATCGTTATCCTGCATCAAGACAAGAACAAGCTTGGTAAAGATATTAGTGAATTTCCATATATCAGCACCCTGATGGAGGCACCCGATGGTGAAGGGATGTTCACAAGTCGCGTAGAAGAAACGAATTCATCGGTATTTTATGTAAACAGCAATTATTCCGGATGGACTATTCTGCGCGTCGTACCTGATGTGCAGATGACACGTCCGCTTGAAGGCTTCCGCAACGGTTTGATCTTGCTGGCCCTGGTGTTGTTTGTGGCAGCTGCTGTGTCAGCGGCGGTAATTGGAAGATGGACCTACAAGCCGGTTAACCGGTTTATCCAGTCGATGAGCCAGCATCTCAAGGCGACATCATCTAAAAAGACGTATCGCGATGAATTTCAATACTTTGAATCTACCGTGCAGGAAATACTTCTTGATCGGGAACAGCTGCAAAAGGATGTGCACGAAAGCAGGCCGTATATCAAATGGAAGCTGATGACGGATCTGATCTCAGGGAATCGAAACAATCTTGCTCAACTGCAGTCTCTGATGAACCGGATCGGGGTAAGTCTCCATAGTGGACAATATATCGTTATGAGTGTTGAATTTGATAACCGCGAGGATATTCCAAGTCCTCGTGATCTAACGCTGTACTGCTATGCTTTGTGCAATGTGGCCGAGGAGCTGATCAATGCAGAAAATCTGGGCCTGGCTGCCGAAACCGGAAGCGGCAAAGCCGTAATTCTGATGAGTTTCGAAGAATCCGAGGATGAGCAGAGAGTGATGATGCGGGCAGTATCGGTAGCCGATTTGCTGAAAGATTTTGTTCAGCAGTATTTTGGCCGTACGGTCACCATCGGAATCGGAGAAGTAGTTCGCGAACTGAAGAAACTCAATCAATCTTATAAATCCTCGGCAGAAGCTATAAGATATAAGCTGGTAACCGGAAGCAATACGATCATCACGGCTGATGATATCTCTAGTGAGCCATCGCCCAAACTGTACCGTCTGGCCGCGATGACCGATCATATACTCGCAGCTGTCCATCTCCAGGATAATGAAAAAATGCATCTGCAGGTGAGACGCTGGTTTGAGATGCTTGCAGAGCAGAGCGTCCCGCCGGAGCTGATTGTTCAGCTTGTCGTTCAGTGCATGATGAAGGCAGCCACAGCGGCAGCTGAGATCGGTGTGGATCCAGGCCACCTCTTTCCTGAGCAGTCGCTTTATGAAAAACTCAACCAGTACGAGCGGTTAGAGCAGCTGGAGCATTACACCGCTGACACTATGAACAGTATCATCGAACTGATCCGGCAGAAGCGAAGCGGCCGTGAACGCAGTGAGGTCATTGACAAGGTGCTCCTTTACTTGCAGCAGTATTACATGCGCAACGATCTGTCTCTGAACCTGCTGGCCAGCGAGTTCGGCATCAGTGTGTCTCATTTGAGCAAACTGTTCAAGGAACAGACCGAATGTAATTTTATTGATTATTTAATGGAACTTAGGATGAATAAGGCTAAGGAACTGCTGTCCGGGAGCGAGGAGAAAATAAGAAGCATTGCAGATATGGTCGGATACTCCAATGTCAACAGTTTCGTAAGAATTTTCAAAAAAATAACAGGACTGACACCGACCGAATACAGGGCACGAAATAATTATTAATGTATAGTGTTTATACAAACATTATACAGGGTAATGGTAGTGGAGAAAGATGTATCTTTACATCTTAGAAATTCATGTCATGACAGGAGCTGATGATATGTCATCAACGAGAATTTTGGACAAAAACTACCGCATTATTGAAATTGTATGGGATCAAAAAGCGAAACCTGAAGATTTTCACAGAATCACAAGGGAAATTGAACAGTTGGCCAAACAGCTGAATGGAGCATTTGACGTTATTGTGGATATGCGAAACGTTAAAGCATTCATGCCAGAATCCCAAGCCGAACTTGTTGTACATCAAAAAGATGTCATGGGCTTTGGCATGCAGCGTGCTGCGGTCATCGTGGACGGAGCCATTACGAAAATGCAGTTGAAGCGTTCAGCCAAACAAGCAGAACATCATACGGAGACGCATTGGAACAGCTATGAAGAGGCTCTGAATTTCCTGAAAAGCAATCCACTTGATACATATAATGAAGTGCCCGATTACCATTACAGCCGATAAGAATCTCGATAATGATAAGATCTTAAGCCTGCTGATCTAAAATATCAGCGGCTTTTTTCATATTATGATGAAGCAGATTTGGTATCAAACAATATGTAAAAACTTAAGTAATTTATCTTCCCACTCGAATATGCTAAATTAGATGAGGCTAACTAAACCATCAACTAGAGGGGGATCTATAAAATTGGACTGGCAGGAGATATTGTTCAAATTTGTAGGGGGTCTCGGGATATTTCTCTTCGGGATTAAATACATGTCAGACGGTCTTCAAAAATCGGCTGGAGACAAAATGCGAGGGATTCTGGAGAAGTATACATCCAATCCAATTCTGGGCGTGCTTGTCGGCATTGTTGTGACCATATTGATTCAAACTTCCACCGGTACAACGGTCATGGCGATCGGCCTTGTGAATGCAGGACTCATGACGTTAAGACAAGCCATCGGCGTAGTCATGGGAGCCAACATTGGAACGACTATGACGGCCTTTATCGTGGGAATCAAGATTGAAGAATACGCACTGCCGATTATTGCCATAGGTGCTTTTTTTCTGTTCTTTTTGAGCAAGAAAAAATACCAGTATTTTGGACAAATCGTCTTCGGCTTCGGAACCTTGTTTCTCGGTCTCTCGACAATGGGAGGAGGCTTAAAGCCTCTTCGCGAACTGCCGGCATTTACGGATTTCATGGTTGATTTGTCACACCAGCCGGTACTTGGGCTGATCGTCGGGACAGTGTTCACAATGATTGTGCAGAGCTCCAGCGCCACCATCGGTATTCTGCAGACGATTGCGGACGAAGGAATGATCAATCTGAAGGCAGCCTTGCCAATCTTGTTCGGAGATAATATAGGCACGACAATTACTGCTGTGCTGGCATCCATCGGGGCTTCAGTAGCAGCCAAGCGGACCGCGCTTGTACACGTTATTTTTAATGTTGTCGGTGCCACCCTCTTTACACTGCTGTTAGTACCTGTTTTAAACCTTGTGCTCTGGCTTGGTGAAGATGTCAACATCCGGATGCAGATTGCTTATGCTCACGGGATGTTTAATACGCTGAATACGCTGATCTTCCTGCCGCTTATACCTGTGCTTGCCTGGATTGTGACAAAATTGATTCGGGGGAAAACAGAGGAACTTCAGTTTAAAGCGATTTACCTGGATGATCGCCTTCTTGCAACACCAGCCATGGCTCTTAGCCAAGCGCAGCATGAAATCGTAAGAATGGGTCAGTTTGCACATCAGTCTCTTCAGGATGCAACCGCTTGTTTTATTAACAAAGATAACAAATCAGCCGAAACGGCACTTCAGAAGGAAGAGCTTGTGAATGAACTGAATCGTAAAATTACCGATTATATTATGAAAATTCATCAAAAAGGTTTGTCTCCCGGCGAATCCGAGAAGGCTACGGGCTGGTTCCAAACGGTCAGTGATCTGGAGCGGATCGGCGATCATGCGGAAAATATTGTGGAGCTTGCAGAATTCCGGATGACGAACAAGCTGGATCTGTCTGCCGATGCGGAAGGTGAACTGAAAGAAATGATGAGTGTGGCGGATCAGGCTGTGACCAAAGCGCTGATTGCGCTAGAGCATCATGATACAGAGGCCGCGACAGAGGTATTATCCCTCGAAGCCAGACTGGACGAGCTGGAGGCAGAATACCGCAAGAATCACATTCAGCGTTTGAACCAGAATATGTGCTCCGGAGGTACAGGAACGATTTATCTGGATCTCTTGACCAATCTGGAACGGATCGGCGATCACAGTAAAAATATCGCACAGTTTATTTTGTGGAAGTAGAATATACTCCTTTCATAATGCCGCCCGCAGCTTTTGCTCGGGCGGTTTTGTGCTGCCAGAACGCAGAAGAAAAGCCCGGTCAGCTTCGTTGAGAAGTGAAAGGGCTTAATAGAATAGAATGATCCAGAGGACGATGTGGTTTAATTTATAAACTCCAGATGCTGCAGCATCCGTCTCAGAATGACCGCACATTGAGCACGAGTAGCCAGTCCTTTGGGAACAAAGCTTGCAGCTGTGATGCCTGTAATAATATGACTATTCAGCAGCAGGGCTGCTGGTTCTTCTGACCATGCTGACAGGTCCATGCGGTCAGAGAACCGGTTAAGAGCTGACAGATCAGAACTGCTGGATTTTCCGGCGAAGTGCATGGCACGGGCAATCATGGATACCATTTGTTCACGTGTGACTGGAGCGTTCGGCCTGAACGTCCCATCCGCAAAGCCTTGAACAAGTCCTGCTTGCTGTGCAGCTGCTGCAGACTCAGCGTACCAGGCTGTGGAAGGAGCATCAGTAAATACAAGATCCGTCGTTGTTCCGGTGGTGAGACCGAGTGACCGCACAAGGATGGCTGTGAACTCGGCACGCGTAATCTGATGATCCGGAGAAAAGGTCTGAGGCGATATCCCCTCCAGAATGAGCTTATTTCCCAGAAGATCAATATCTTTCTGTGCCCAGTGATCCTGAATATCTGAACAATCACTCTACAGCCCTGAGGAATTGGGTGCTCTATTGATGCAGCAGTGGCTTATCCTGATGACAAGCGGTTTGAGGGGGATGATGGTCACTTCTGATCCACAGTTGAATTCATTGCTGCCGGTTCTTGGGTTTAAAAAGATAGGGCATTTTAATTCTGGCCGCACTCAGGACGAGGAATTGACCGGTTGGGAACTGGATTTTCGGCAGACGTCTTTTCACGAGTGGATACAGATCATTATTCGGCAAACAGATCGGCCGTATGAGAGTCTGGCTGGAGCAACTCGTAGGCCGTATGTGAATGTGATCGACTTAAATGAAATGAAGCAGATTCTTTTACATCTGTTTGATACGGTTAAGCTTGAGCAGCTCGCTGTCGTGAAGAGGATGGACAGGTCAGGAAATGAACTGCAAAGAATGATACACGAGATTTTAATAGAGTCCTGCCCCAAGGAGCCGCTGTCAGCGCTGGAACAGCAGATTCTTAAAGAAAGTTATTTACAGCGAGGGAAAAATAAAAATCAGCTCTCACAGGACTTTCATATGAGCAGAACCACATTTTACCGTCATTCTCAGTCCGCATTACGTCATTTGGGGTATGTCCTTACCCAATTTTGCGGGCATGAATGACGAGCCTGGCATCTTCAAAGTCATACGCGCAGGTCGAGAGCGTCAATATTTGATCATCTTCACGAAGACTGACACCGGACGGAAATATAGATTTTTCCTGCAGCGTTGCAGCAAAGCTTCTAAAATCACGATTTGATCTGAAATGGGTCTGAATATAATAGAAGCTGGTGTCTGTTACATATACGGAGAATATTTCCCAACGGGATTCTTCATACAGTGTATTAAATGTAAAAACAGGATTACTGCGATAGAACGACTCATCCCGATATTTCTTGAGCTCTGTGAAGATCGTCCCGTCTTTTGTATAATGTCCATACAAGATAGTATGCCTGTCGGAAGCATCCGGGGCATTCCGGTAGTCCATAAATACCGAACCATTTTCATTTTTTTCCTTTTTTATACTGTGAGTGAGATAGTAGTCATTGTCCGTTGTTTGAGCAGCAGCATATTGAATGTTCGTGCCTGGTACATCCAGCCATCCAACAATCTCTTTATTCATCTCAAGAAGCGGGCTGAAACCAGGGAGAAGCAAAGGCTCATCACGTTTGGGCCGGTCTGCAGCCGGGGCAGATGAAATGGAAGGAGTCGGATTAGGAGCTTTCTGTGCCCGGTCATGTGCATCATAACGCTGCCGGATTTGTTCATGCTCTTTGGCAGCCTGCCGGCTCTCGTGCACATCATCAGCAATGGTATATATTGAAGCAAGAAATACGAAGCCGCAGATTGCTAGCAGCATTTTGCTGAGTCTACTCATCATCCTCCTCCCCTTGTTTATTTAATGTGATGTATTGAAATGAAGAAGGACCCAAGGACGGGCCCTTCAATCGCTGAAGATCGGTAGATGTAATTATGCGTTTTGTTTTCTTCTTGCTGCTAAGAAAATATAGGCACCAGCGGCGAGGGAACCGAAAGCAAGAACGATTGGAGTAGTCATTCCTTCAGCAGTACCGGTTTGAGGAATTGGTGCCATTTCAGCATCTGCAGGTGGCAGCAGAACAGTATCGATCACATGGATGACACCATTGGATGCTTCCACATCAGGAGTTACAATATTGGAGTCATTGATCATAGGTGAATCCAGAGAGATGACCGCTTGATCGCCATTCATCATGGTCACTTCCATACCATCAACGAGATCCGAAGATAATACCTTTCCTTCAGCAACATGATATAGGAGAATATCAGACAAATCTTCACGGGCCAGAAGCTCTTCTGCAGTTACGCCAAGCTCTGAGAGCAAGGCTGTGAATGCCTCATCGGTCGGAGCAAAAACAGTATAAGGACCTTCACCTTTTAACGCTTCAACAAGACCAGCTTCTTGAACAGCAGCTACCAGAGTATTGAAGTTACCGGCGGAGACGGCTGTGTCAACGATGTCAGTATCACCTTCGGCTGCATGAACACCAGCAGTAGTACCCAGCATAAGTGTGACCGTCAACATGAGAGCAGAGAACTTCTTTTTCATCTTCAATATTCCTCCTTGTTTTTGGTTGTATATGTTTTGTATAAAGAATGTATAACTTTGTAGAAGGTTTGTAAAGCTTTTTTTAAAAAAAAGCATATATTCTATATTTTTATTGAATTTCGTATCGATTTTGTATAATGTTTGGAGGATTTGGTTGTCAGATTCGGGTCTCAAGACATCATAATTTTAGGGTTGATAAAACCACGACTACTTTATATAATTAAGAAGCTTACTAAAAGTTAAAAAGAGACATATTGGAGGGAATCTTATGAGTACTGTATTATTTATCAAAGCAAATGATCGTGGGGAAGCAGCGGTCAGCGTCAAGCTGTATCAGGCTTTTCTGGACAGCTATAAAGAAAGTCACCCGGAAGATACCGTCATTGAACTGGACCTGTTCCAGGAAGAACTGCCATACATGAATGCCGATATGATCAACGGTAACTTTAAAGCTGCGCGCGGCATGGATTTGACTCCAGGAGAACAGGCAGCAGTAGCCGTGTCTGATAAATATGTAAATCAGTTTCTGGAAGCGGACAAGGTTGTTTTTGGTTTTCCGCTGTGGAACCTGACCATCCCGGCCGTGCTGCATACTTATATTGATTACATCTATCAAGCAGGTAAAACTTTTAAATACACGGAAACGGGTCTTGTTGGTCTGGTACCGGATAAAAAAGTAGCGCTGATCAACGCCCGCGGCGGCATTTACTCTGAAGGCCCTGCGGCTGCAAGCGAAATGTCTCTGAATTATGTCCGCAACGTCATGTCACTTTTCGGCATTCATAACTTTGAACTGATCGTTGTGGAAGGTCATAACCAGCTGCCGGATCAGGCTGAAGCCCTCATCGCTGATGGCGTTGAGCGTGCGAAGAAAGCTGCTGTTAACTTCTAATTAGATCATTACTACAAAACGCCAAACCCGGATTCTTGCAAAGGGTTTGGCGTTTTGTATGGTCTACAGATATGTAAGAAACGCAGTGGCGATTCCGAAATATATAAACAGGGATATAATATCGTTTATGGTTGTAATCAGAGGACCAGACGCGACAGCAGGATCAACCTTGAACTTGTACAGGAGCAGTGGTATAACCGTGCCGGCCATGGTTCCGACAATAAGTGTGGCTACAAGCGAACTGCCGATAACCAGACCTAAATAAAAGTTTTGCTGCCATACATAAGCGATGATGGTGATTAATATCCCACAGATCACACCGATGATGAGACCAACCTTCAGTTCCCTCAGCAGCAGTCTGGAGACGATAGACTTGTTCAGCGGCTTCGCGCTAAGACCCCGGACAATGACAGCCAGAGATTGAGTGCCCGTGTTTCCTGTCATTCCGGCGATCATGGGCATAAAGAAAGCCAGCGCGACGATGCGATCCAGCGTCTCCTCAAAACGGGAGATAATCGTTCCTGATACCAGTCCGATGAATAGAAGAAGAATGAGCCAAGGCAATCTTCGATAGGCTGCAGCGGCTGCAGGTGTATTAAAGTCGATCGATTTTCCGCTGGTGGCGTTCATTTTACGAATATCTTCTTCTGCTTCCTCAATCACGACATCCAGGATATCATCTACTGTAATAATACCCACCAGTGTCTGATCATCTTCTACGACCGGTATGGCAAGGAAATCATAAGTCTGGATAAGGAGTGCCACTTCTTCCTGATCCGCGTGCACGGGAACAGACAGGACTCTGGTATGCATAATGTCTACAATCATTTCTTCCGGTTCAGCCAAAATAAGAGAGCGGTAAGAAACGACGCCAACCAGCTTGCGATCTTCGTTAATGACGTATAGATAATTTATCGTTTCTGCAATGGCTGCATAACTTCTCAGTTTCTGTACAACATCGGCAACCGTATGATGTTCCCGAATCCAGACATAACGGTTCGTCATGATCCGGCCAGCCGTTTCAGGAGGATACTTCATAATGTTTTGTACGAATTGCGATTCTTCACCGCGCATGCCTTGAAGGAACTCGCTCTTTTGCTCTGGGGACAAATCATCAAGCAAAGCAGCGAGGTCGTCGTTATCCATCATATCCATGACGAGTGCTGTTCTTTCTTTGCTGAGCCGGGTCAAGACTTCTAATTGTTCCAGATGCACCATCTCTTGAATCATGTCGGCAAGCTGCTCATCGGGGAGATAGTCCAGCAGTCTGGATTGTTCCTCCTGTTCCAGCCCGGTAAAAATGATGCTAAGGTCATAGGGCCTGAAATGGCGGACAAATCGGCGAAACTCAGCTTGATTTTTAGTAACAAGCCCTTTTCTAAATTCCCGCAGCCATTCGTCCCGAGTTTGTTCTGTCATGCTGCGCTCCCCCTTTCTTGGTGTGCTGTTTAACTTTATTCATTCACCAAAAAGCGATCTTATAAAACAGACAGCAAGCAGGTCAGATTCGTTTGTATGAAACGATTTTACATAACGTATATAGGAGTGGATCATGTTGAAACCTTCCGTTAAGAAAAAATGGAAATGGGCGGTCATCATCATAGCCGTCATAATATTTGCAGCAGCTGCAGCATTTTTTATTTATGTGTCCGATTATTATCGTGGGAATGCTGAAGCACAATACGTCATTGAGCAGAGTGAGCGAGTAGAGGTTCAGGATGATATGTGGGTGTTTCGTCCAGAGAGCGGAAAATCTACGGATACAGGATTTATCTTTTATCCAGGAGGTAAAGTGGAGGCCATTGCATATGCGCCGCTGCTTCAGCAGCTTTCGGATCAGGGTGTGACGAGTGTTCTGGTGAAGATGCCTTTTAACCTCGCCGTTTTTGATCAAAATGCCGCTGAGAACGTGTATGATCTGCTTCCAGATATCCAAACCTGGTACATCGGCGGACATTCGCTGGGCGGAGCCATGGCGAGCAGTTATGTGAACAAGCATCCTGACCAGGCATCCGGTCTGATTATGCTTGGAGCGTATCCGGTTGGCGACAGCAGTCCGATCCCAAGTCTGGCCATTTACGGCAGTGAAGACGGGCTTCTGGATCATAGCAAGTTGGAGGGCACAGAGAATCAGCACGTCATTGAAGGCGGAAACCATGCCTACTTCGGCAGCTACGGAGAGCAGAAAGGCGATGGCACTGCAGCTATTTCACCAGAAGAGCAGCAGGCACAGACCGTGAAGGTGATCAGTTCCTTCATTTTGCAGCAGGAACAGAAATAAGCCTGAAAATCAGGCTTATTCGGATGGAATCCAAATAGCTGTACACCTGCTTTTATATTATTCAAAACTCCACTCAACATAGATCGTTTTTCTTCAGTAGGTTACAATGAAAGAAGTATGGGATCGGGAGGCGTTACATGATGAGTGTGTTATCAGAAATGTGGCAGTATATGGTGGTGTTTCTGCTTGGATCGATTCCATGGTTCGAGATTGCAACCGTCATCCCTTTGAGTATTCTGGCGGGGTTGAATCCCGTGTTGGTCGGCCTGCTTGCCTTCCTCGGTAATTTGCTGACCGTGTATCTTCTCGTTATATTCTTTGATAAAGTCCGGCAGTGGCGCAGTGCCAAGAAAGGTCAGAGTACGCAAAACTCGAAGCGGCGTGAACGGGGAACCGCAGTTTGGAACAAGTATGGCCTACCCGGTCTGTCTCTGCTTGGTCCGCTGATCATCGGCTCGCACATTGCTATATTTATAGGTATTCTGCTGGGTGCGAAAAAGCATCTTGCACTGCTGTGGATGACGGTAAGCCTTGCTATCTGGAGTGTGATTTTCACCATTTTATCGGTGTATGGTGTGGACTGGTTCCAGTCACTGCGAGGATAATACAGGTTTCGCAATGGATAGGGCTGCTCTTCTAGCAGCTTTTTTTGCTTGACAGGACAGACCAGCAGATCGTAAACTTTTCTCAAGCATTCACTTAAACGTATAAGTTTTATCATTAATCGTTTAAGTAATAGTATGAGTTTGATAAATGCAGATGAAAAAATGACAATCATCACCATTTCAAACGTGCATTCGAGATACTTGAACAATACCAGGGATGTATTTGTCTGGTTCCCTCCATCCTATGATGACGAAGTGAACTTCCATGGGGGGCCTGGTTACCTATCATCTGGGATCAAGAAATCCGCACGTCTATTCCAAGCTGGGCCTCACGGCGAAAACCTTCCTTACCGTGTGATCAAGTGGGATCAGGATATGAAGCTGGAATGCAGTGTGAAGGGATGGTCATCCTGACTGTCAGGTGCCTGGACGCTTCTTGTAGCGGCACGGGCGAAGGATATGATATCATCACTCCAAGCAGGGGAAGTACCTTTAGCATGTGATGAGGAGCCGGACAATGAGAAAAGCAACCATGAAAGATATCGCGCGTGAAGCCGGAGTATCGGTAGCCACCGTAAGTTATATTTTAAATAAGGTTAACAATCAGACCATTACCGAGGAAACCCGGCGCAGGGTGCTGGATGCAGCAGGAAAACTCAACTATGTTCCCAGCCTGACTGCTCGCTCGCTGGTGAAAGGAAAGTCCGGCATGCTGGGGCTTCTCTATAACCGGAGCGGCAAGGACGGTTTCTGGAAGCAGCTGTATTACGGCTATCTCAGTGAACGTATGGAAGACCTCTGCAAGCGGAAAGGATACCATTTGCTGGTGCTGGGTCTGGATGCTGACCAGCCGAATCTGGATATTGTTCAGCAGCGGGAGATTGACGGCGTTCTTCTGGTTGATGTTAAAAAAGAAGTGTTTCTGGATATATCCGTTCATTTTGATCGGGGTGTTCCTGTCGTGCTGATGGACAGTATGATTGATGATCCTTTATTTCATAAAATCATATTTGATTTTAAAACAGCATTTGAATCCTGGAGAAACAGGAACTCTCAATCAGGAGAGAAAGGCTTCCTGGTAATGAGCTCATATGTGAATGAGGGTATGGCCGAGGAAATCCGGCTGGCCGCGTCGATGGATCCGGATAAGGTATTTATTCTGGATGCCGATAACCAGAAAGAGTTGAATGACTTTCTTCAACAAAACCAAGGGAATCCCGGGGTCATTATCAATGAGTTTGCAGCGCTGCAGGTGTCTCGTGTGAGCCATCATAACAGTCATGACCTGACCGTTTTCTGTACGAGCGGATGTCCGGATGTGCTGCCGCCAGGTATGAAGACCTTGATGATGGAACACCCGCAGAAACACGTAGAGTCCGCTTTTCAAATCATGGAGTACTATATCAAATCGCGAAGAAAAGCAAGCGATCGCCTGGATGATGGCGGTCCATTTGAACAATATGTATCTATATCATTGGGCTGAGCCGACTGCTGTCGGCTTCTTTTATCGGTTAAACTTAAACGATTAAGCGAAAAGGGGAATGCGTCATGCAGAGTGAGTTAGGGCAGCAGCGACTGGAGAGCAGATCGCCATCCGTCCAGGGAAACTCTCTGAGGAGAAACAAACCATTTATGCTGCTGCTGACAGGATATACGTTAAGTGTGGCAGGGAATGGTTTTCATTCGATCGCGTTAAGTCTCTGGATTCTGGAGACTACAGGAAGTGCAAGAATGATGTCAGTCGTCATGGGCATCTATATGATCAGCTCTTTGTTGTTTGGTGCCGTCGCCGGCACCGTGGCAGATCGAAGCAACCGGATTACATTAATGACCACGGCTGATATCCTGCGGGCCCTGTTTACCATCGGGGTAGCTCTCTGTATCGGTTTGTCACCGGATTCCACAATGATTGTATTTGCACTTGTTGCCTTTACCGCCATCTCAGGCTTGTTTCATTCACCGGCGATGCAGGCGTCTATGGTGAAATTTGCCGGTACGGAGCAGATTCAGCGGTCCACCAGCCTGGTCAACATTATGGAGAATATCGCAAGAGTCAGCGGTTTGGCCCTGGGCGGTATTGCAATTACCTGGTTTGGCGGTGTCGCGGCTATTTTGGTAGACGGTTGTACATTCCTGATATCGGCACTGCTTATTTTTCTTGCAGGCCGAACGCTGAATGGCGCAAATGAAACAGTGGTACATGATGAAGTCTCTGAATCTTCCATAGAAGATGAGCAGCCAGCAGCAGAGCGCAGTAAATTTCTCTCCGATATCTGGAGCGGGATTTTATTTATCAAGAATGATCCGGTAGCCCGGGCCGTAATTATTTTGTCGCCATCCTTGATGCTGTTCTTTACCTCCTGCCTGATGCTGATTCAGGTGGTGGCTGTGAAGGTGTGGCAGGTGAATCCAGCCTCCTTTGGATTGATTGAAGCCTCTTTTCCGGTGGGCTATCTCGCAGGGTCTTTTCTGATTCTAACCCTGGATCACCGTCTGCAAAGACGCGGATGGTTCATCTTTGCCGGTATTTTTTTACTGGGGCCGACCTTCGTTCTGATGACCTTCAGCCGCCATCTTTTCCTATCTATAGGACTGATCTTTCTGGCTGGATTTATGTTTGCCTTTGCAACACTGCTGGTACAGATCATGCTTCGCCTTCGTGTGAAAACCGAAATGCTGGGCCGTGCCTTCGGCATCATTGGATCGCTGACAAGTGTGGTCCCGCCAGGCGGACTTGCGGTATCTGCGTATTGTGCGGATTATTTCGGACCTGCCTCGACGCTGATGGTCATCGGTGTGCTGTTGTCCGTTATCGGAATATTCACCTTTTTGTTTCTGAAACCGATTCGGGATTTCAATTAGGTTATTTAGCTGTTGCTCCAAGCCGCCCGATACGCTCCAGCCAAGCACTGCGCTGTTTCTCGGTTGACGGTTTGACCGGACCAATCTCGGTGATACGAACCGGATTTATGCCGCAAAATTGTAAAACATTGTTTTTCATGACCCGATAGCCCGCCTGTCTGTATACCAGACGGTTGTACCATGCAGGGGTGTCTGTCGTGATGATCAGCCGTGCGGATTTGCCGGCCAGAAGTTTATCCCATAGCTGAGAATGCTCCCGGTATTTAAACGCATAACCGGGCAGAAATACACGATCAATAAACCCTTTCATGATGGCGGGCATGGAACCCCACCAGGTCGGGTACACCCATACGAGATGATCAGCCCATGTGATCTGCTGCTGGGCATGAATCAGATCCACCTCCAGCTCAGTCCGCTGACGGTATCCAAACTGCAGGTTTGGATTGAAGTCTAGCTTGCCCAGATTCAATCTCCTCACCTCGATCCCTGCATTTCTCGAGCCGCTTTCATAAGCATCTCCAAGCGCTGTACAGAAGCTTTGTTCATCCGGATGTCCATTAATAATCAAAATATTGGTTTTCATATTCCCGCTCCTTCTATGATCCCGTTCAGGTATATAATGAAAGGGTTATGATATCTGAAACCAGCATATCGAAGGATCGGAGAGAATGAAATGATGGAACACGCAGCGAAATTGAGATTTTGCGCAGACGGGGGGAGAAGGCATTTGGACAGTCAGGGCATTGCTGTCTCGATGGTATATCCGGTTATGAAGGCTCTTGTTCACAAGGGATATGATGTAGAAGAATTTTTCGAGTTTGCGGGATTTGATGGGGAGGTCTTGCAAAATATGGAGGGAAGGCTGGACCGGTCTGATTTCGAAAAGCTGGTCACTGCAGCTGCCGCATACACGGGTGATGATCACTTCGGCCTGCATCAGGGCCAGATTATGGATTTCGAAGATATGGGGATTCTCGGTTATGTTATGCTGCATTCAAAGACCATTTCTGATGCCCTGAAATCTTATCAGCGGTACAACATGCTGCTGTGCAGCGGGTTTAATTTGGATTGGGAAGTGAGCGGCGAAAACTTGATGCTTCGACTTTTTCTTCAGTCCCCTGGAGGAACCCTGTCCAGGCATTGTGCTGAGGATATGGCCGGTTCTCTGTTCCACATGATATCCAGGCTGAGCAACCGGTCCATCTCTCTGCGGGACGTTTGGTTTTGCCATGAACAGCCGTCTGATATTGAGCCATATATGGGCATATTCGGACGGTATCCGGTATTCGGGACCGAATATCATGCATTATTTATGGATAAAGAAATTTTAAGTTACCCGGTCTTGTATTCCGATCCCAAGCTGCTTCAGATGTTCGAGAACATGGCGGAAGCCAGCCGCGGTGAACTTAATCATCAAAGACCATTTACAGAGCAGGTGTCCCTATGGATGAAGAAGTGTATCCCCTCGTATCTTCCAACTCTGCAGCAGACGGCTCAGCACTTTGCAATCAGTATGAGAACGCTGCAGCTGCGTTTGAGGGAGGAAGGAACCTCATTCCATGAACTGTCGGCAGCCGTCCGAAAAGAACTGGCAATCAGCTATTTGAAGGAGAGAGGGTATGCTGTTGGAGATATCGCTTACTTGCTTCATTTTTCCGAACCCAGTGCCTTTCATAATGCGTTCAAAAAGTGGACTGGAATGACACCGGGTCAATTTCGTGCAGCAGATAATCCTGTATATGATTGAGAACCATCTTCCGATCGCTGTTATCCCCGGATTGTTCGAATGTTTCTATTAAGGGTTAATCCGGTGATAGCTTATGCTTCTGATGCTAGCTTTCCTACGGAAAGCTTTGAGCGGACCGCTTCGCTTCTCCAGATTGGTTCTCACTCTTTCTATAATTGAGATAAAAACATTCCGATGAAATAATAATTCCTAGCATTTTGGAGGCAATAACGAATAACGGTCATAAGAACACTTGCCATCACAGTCATTCAGAATGGTAAAGTTTAACTTCAACGGTTTGCAAACGATTACAATATTAAGTAGTATATAGGCGTTACGAAATGAAATCATACTACACTTGAGGAGTGAGACAGATGAAATACAGAAGATTAGGCAGTACGGAGCTTAAAGTATCCGTTGTAGGTGTGGGTACCTGGCAGTTTGGCGGAGACTGGGGAAAGAATTTTGATCAGCAGGAAGTTGATGCTATTCTTGGCCGTTCCAAAGAGCTCGGCATCAATCTGATTGATACGGCAGAGTGCTACGGACCGCATCATATGTCCGAGAAATTTATAGGAGATTTTCTGGCAAGAGATAAGAGAGAGGACTGGGTCGTCGCGTCCAAATTTGGACATCAGTGGCATGACCACTGGGAGAACGCATGGGACGTTAACCAGATCCAGGTCCAGCTGGAAGAATCTTTGAAAGCGTTACAGACTGATTATATCGATCTCTATCAGTTCCACTCCGGATCCGATGAGGTATTTAATAACGATGCCTTGTGGACGATGCTGGACAAGCAGATGCAGGCTGGAAAAATACGTAATTTAGGCATTTCAATCGGCAGTAACCAGAACATTTACCAGACGAATAAAGCAAATGAGGTGAATGCTAAAGCTATACAGGTGGTGTATAACCGCCTGGATCAGGCGCCGGAAGAAGAAGTGCTTCCTTCCTGCCAGAGACAGGATCTTGGTGTCCTTGCCCGAGTCCCTCTTGCAAGTGGATATCTGAGCGGAAAATACAAGCCGGGAGCGGTGTTCAGCGATAATGTGCGCAAAGGACATGACCGGGAAGAGATTGATGCCAAGCTTCGTCTGGTGGAGGAGATCAAGCAGAAGGAAGTGCCGGGCGGCACAGGCATGGCAGAGTGGGCTCTGGCCTGGTGTCTGCAGCACCCGGCTGTCAGCTGTGTCATTCCTGGATGTAAAAGTGTAGAGCAGGTCGAAGACAACGCCAAGGCTGTGGAACTCGATCTCGTAAATGATTCTCATCCCGCTGCTTGGCGTTAAGCGCGGCGGTTTATCGAACAGGTATGCTGGTTCTTCGCACTACAAAGGCGTCTCCAGCACCAAGCGGCCGGGAAGGAACGGAGACGATGCGGTTGTTCTGAACCATGACAACAGCTTGAGCAGGCTTGAATCTCGGATTTTTCTTGTTTACTCTGCAGTTTCTAAAGGTCACCGGTGAGAATTTGGCAAGATCTGTCGTAATGTTATTAATAGAAGGCGCCTCGACAATCCATTCTGCTGACGAACCCGGGCCAGCGTAGCGCTGCAGTGTTTGGAACACCCAATTTTGCGTCAAGTTGCGAAGGGTGATCAGCCATTTTTGCGAAGAACGTTTCACGATAACAGCAGCCATTTGATCCCCAGGCCGAACCGGCTTGGGGATTCTTGTTTCTGCAGCCGGAAGAATCTCCCACCAGGCATAGTATTCGGGTTTTCCATGGACAAAATCATGAGCGGTACCGGTTTGGATCAGGCTGGTATTGCGGAATCCGTCAATGCCGATCCATGCAGAAGAATACGTGTCCCGAGATGTAGGTCTAACGAATGGAACGGTCCATGAGCCTTGAATACGTGTGAAAGCTCCTTTCTTGCCCGGTATCGCGTATCCGCTCCAATTGCTTGATAAAGTGACTGTATTTACACGACGTGTTCCATTTACCGGTTTTGATAGGATACAAGGCTTTTGCATCATCACTTCTCTATGAACTCCCATGTTCATCTTCACACCGCCTTTGCCAGAATACTATATTAGATGTGGTAGACAAGATTGTGCTTGGGTCGAGAAGGAAAAAGTAACAGTCAAGCAATGGAGTGGAGGCAGGCTGAGGGACAGCATACAAACAAGGGGCTGTACTGCCAGATCAACTCTGGCGGTACAGCCCCTTCATATTGTAAGGTTTCATGCTGCTAAAGTTTTATACTTCATCCCAAATGCGCTTTACATTGTCGAAGGCAATTTTGGTGCCTTTTGTACATTCTTCCATGCCTTCATATTCAATCGAAAGGAAGCCGTTATAGCCGGAAGATTTCACGCTGCGAATGATTTCATACATATCAAGGTCTCCATGGCCCGCAATCGCTCCGCGAAGATAGCTGCCTCCGGAGCTTTTAAACCAGCCTTCACCCGGATTGCGGGTAGACGGACGGATGTAGAAATCTTTTATATGAACCATGGATGCATAAGGCAGATTTTTCTTGACTGCAGAGAGCGGATCCTCATCCACACAGACGAAGTTGCCGACATCCAGGGTTGTTTTAAAGTTCGGCCGGTCGACCGCATGAATGACGCTCTGAACCCGGTCGCTGGCTTGAACATAGTATCCGTGATTTTCAAGACTCGTCGTAATATCAAACTGCTTCGCATGATCAGCGATGCGGCGGCAGGCAGCTGCGACCTTCTCCAGATCCTGATTGAAATTGGCGATGGAGGTGTCCGGGCGTGAGGCCACATCATGACGCATCAGCTTGGCGCCTAGACGGTGTACACGATCCACCTCTGCGATCACCCTTGCAATCTCTGCCTCATACTGTTCATCCGTTTCCGTAATAAAGTTGGCGCCGATAGCATAGTTGGAAATTTCAATGCCGGCCGATTTCGCCTTGTCAATGATCTGCTGCTCCAAATCCGGCTGGTCTTGAAAATTGTAACCGAGTCCTGGAACGATTTCGATATGTTCGCCCCCGATTTCAGCAACCCAGTCGATGACCTCCAAAATATTCATCCGTCCTGCATTCATAGCTTGAAACAAGCTGTATGAGCTGACTCCTAATTTCATGTGATGTTCTCCTCTCCGGATCAGGCAGTTATGCCTTGAAAGTTTTAATGAATTGTACGGCTTTGCGGATATCAGCTTCCGGCTGCTTATCGACTTCACGTTCAATGGTGAGATAACCGTTATAGCCGATCTCCTGAAGTGCAGCGAAGTACGCCGGGAAATCCACATCACCTTCGCCCAGTGCCAGTTCTTCAAAAGCGGCACCGGAAGAAGCCATCTCCGCGATTTTCTCATGATCCATGGCACCGTATCCGAGGAACCCGTATACGTCCCGCGGATCGACCGGACGCAGACGTCTGCCGTCTTTCACATGAGTGTGTACGAGATAATCCTTTAACAGCTTGACGCCTGCTACAGGATCGTCTCCAGTCACCATGACCATGTTTGCCGGATCAAAGTTGACGGATACGCCGTTCGTGCTCAGACTGTCCAGGAAGCTTTTCAGATGAGAGGCCGGCTCAGGTCCGGTTTCAATCGCAAAATAGGCATTCATGCTTTTGGCATACACGCCAAGCTCTTCACAAGCCTGCTGCATGGCACCATAGATCCGTCCGTTCTTATCATCGGGAACAATGCCAATGTGGGTGGTCACGACCGAACTGCCGAGCTCAAGCGCCAAATCCAGGATTCGCTTGGATTTCTCCACCTTACCGGGATTAGCTTCTCCATCCTGAAAGCCATGGCCAGCCAGATCGCCGCATAAAGCGGAAATTTCAAGTCCCAGTCCATCGATATAATCTCGAAGTTCCTTGCGGTTAGCGGGGGTCAGATTGGCAGGGTCCATCTCGCCGGAAACGGCATAAATCTGTACGCCGTCCGCACCAACCTCCTTGGCCTTGATCAGACCTTCACGAACACCGACGCCGAAGCTGTCTACAATAACACCGATCTTGTTGTTCAATGGCATGATTAGAGCTCCCCCTTAATCGAAGTGAATCTCGCGGCCTTCGGCAGCGGATTGGTAGACTGCATTCAGAATTTTGATCATCTCAACACCATCTTCGACCGGACTGTTCGTTTCAGTCAAGCCGAGACAGCTGTCCACGAAATGATTGATTTCGTTGTTAAACGCACCCTGGAATTCAAAGCCCGGAGAAGTGATTTGAGGATCAATATTGATCATTGTGTTGTGGCGTTCTGTCACGATGGCAAGTTTAGGCTCAATCTCTGCACCGCCTTTGTCACCGTAGATGTTCACTTGTGCCGAGTTGTCTTTTGCATGAAGCGTGAAGCTCACATCGACCATAAGGGATGCACCATTCTCGAAACGAATCAGCGCATTGGCCATGTCTTCGACAGTGTTGAGGGAAGCATCATAGTCAGCCGCTTTATAAAAGTCCAGATTCTCGATGTTGGAACGGTTGCCCAGCTTGTTGTATGTATTGCCGCTGACAGACTTCACCTTCGGCTTGCCCATGAGATACCAGCACAGGTCGATAACATGAACACCGATATCAATCAGCGGACCTCCGCCAGAGCGTTCTTTGTCAGCGAACCAGCCGCCAGGATTGCCAAGACGACGAATGAGACTAGCCTTTGCAAAATAAATCTGGCCTAAATCATCGGCATCGATGAATTTTTTTAGTACCCCGATGCTGGACGCGTGACGGCGCACATAGCCAACCTGCAGAAACTTTCCGGATTCCCGGACAGCCTGCTCAACCTGCAGTGCTTCATCCACCGTTTTGCAAAGCGGCTTCTCACAAAGAACGTTCTTTCCGGCACGCAGTGCGGCAATGCTGATTTCGGCATGAGAATTGTTCCAGGTACAAATGCTGACTGCTTCCACTTCGGAATTGCCGAGCAGTTTATTATAATCGGTATACACGTTTGGAATGTTGAATTTTTCAGCCTTTTGACGGGCTCTTTCTTCATTGAGGTCACAGATGGCCACCAACTGTACCTTTGGATTTGCTTTATAGGCCTGCAGGTGGGATTCGGAGATAGAGCCGCTTCCGATCAATCCAATTTTAACAATGCTCATCGGTACCTAACATCCTTTCATGATGTGCGCTGTGACAGGTGATCATTTCATAGAGTCATAGGCGCAGATATGTTATATTTGTTCAAACACTAATAACTTAGCACAGTTATTTTTGAGGGAGAATGTTCAGGATGACAAAATACATGGACTATATGATCAGTTCTCATCCCATCCGGGTGTTCAATCCCAAGATGGATTCCAGCAAACAAAAAATCAAGTCCCTGATGATGGTTAATGGCGGTCATCTGCCGGGAAGAACACCCCAGCGTCACCAGGCTGAGTTCCGCCACTGGGCGTTTGTGATGATTACAGGCGGCTCAGGCTATTACCAGGTGGATGATGGAGAGCCTCAAAAAGTGGAGGGAGGAAGCTGGTTTTGCCTGTTTCCGGGAGCCGTTTTCAACTACGGACCATATGAAGAAGGATACTGGGATGAATATTATTTCACCGTAGCCGGACACCGGATCGAAGAATGGCTGGAGAACTGGCTTCATCTTCCGGGTACTGTTAAGCATGCGGAATTCGATGATTCTCTGATACACCGGATGGAGCTGATGTTCAAGCTGATGGACAGCGGCGTTCCCAGCAACATGGACCGGGCGGTACTGATGCTCGAAGGCTTTTTATACGATTTGGTATGCCAGTCTGATCAGAGCGAAGAGAGCAATCGGGAGAGCTTTGCGCTGAAAGTCATCGGCGATATATCCCAGTCACTGCATTTGCGTCAGGAAGCGGCGGAGATGGCAGCCAGGCACCATATTTCCGTATCTACCCTGCGGAGAATCGTATATGAGTATACCGGCTATCCTTTAAACGAATTTCTTCACCGGCTTCGTGCTTCAGAGGCCCGAAATATACTGCTGAACACAGAGATGACTGTGAAAGAAGTAGGAGAAGCGCTGGGGTACAAGGATACTTTCTATTTTTCAAGAGTGTTCAAAAAAATAACGGGAATTTCGCCCCGAAGCTACCGAAATCAAGTGGGGCAATAATACAATGCGCTCCATGCAGCAGGTGGACTTCTATTCCTTATAGGCATATAATGGCTGTAATATGACTTAGCACAAAGTGGCGGAGATGACGGAGACCTCTTGGGCTGGTACATACTGTGTTTGCAGTGTGTATCCAGCTGAGGGGGTTTTTTTGTATCCAAAAACGTTATCTTCTCCCCGTGCCGGAAAAGGAGGAAGGTCAGTGGGAACCAGATTTTCAGCACAGGACCGAACATTATGGCTTGAGGAGATGTCTGAACAGAAGCTGGACCTCCTCGTTATTGGAAGCGGAGTAACCGCTGCATGTACAGCATGGGATGCCAGTACCCGCGGTATGACAACCGGTTTGATTGCAGAAGAGGATTTTGCCGTGGAGTATGACGGGCGGCCGCCGGAACTGCTTCATGGCAGTTTGCGTTATATGAAGCAGGAAGATTTCCGAACAGTTCGCGATTCCTCCGCCGAGATGAAATTTCTGCAGCATGCGGCTCCTCACCTGCTGGATCCGGTTCCGGTGCTTGTTCCTGTCTATACCAAAGGGTTTCGGAATTACTGGGCAAATACAGCTGGGTTAAATATGTACGATCGGCTGGCCCGGGTCAAAAGCAGCGAGCGCCGGAGGATGATACGAAGAGATGAAGCATTAGACATGGAGCCGCTCCTGAAGAAAAAAGGATTAATATGTGCGGAATTTTACAATGATTACATGATCAGTGAAGCCCGTTTGGCTGTGGAACTGCTGAAAAGCGCCAGGGATCACGGAGCCATGATCATAAACTATGCCGAGGTGAATCAGTGGCTTTCGTGGGGAGGCAAGCTTTCCGGCGTAACCGTCACCGACCGTCTAAGCGGAAAATCTTATGCCATATCTGCTTCACACATTATCGATGCCAGGGAGTCACATCCGGAAGAAGGACGGGGTGGTGACGGTTCTGAATGGAATCAAGCAGCTTATGCCTGTCGATCTGTGCATATGGTGTTAGACAGCCGGCAGCTGCCGGTTCATCAAGCGTGTTATTACAAGATGCCGGATCAGGATATGCTAAGTGTCATCCCTCGATCCGGGAAAGTGATTGTCAGTACCCAGGTCACCTCCGATGTTTCGAATAGTAGTGAATATCCTGGATTATCCGAAGCGGAACTGCAGATGCTCATCAATAAAGTTCATCATGCCTTTAAGGATATTCAACTTCAATCTTCCGAAGTGGAATCCTGCTGGGCAGCAGTCAGAAACGTCAGGAGCTCCCCCGTTGACGAAGGTTCAGGCAAGGGGAGAGATATCTTAACGTCAGAAGACAACAGCAGGATTATTGTGTCGTGTGACCGTGCAGCAGGTTTTCGCAAACATGCAGAGGCGGCGGTCAATCTAGTTGCAGAACGCCTTCAGGAAGAAAACAGAACGATTTATCCGCCTTGTACCACCGACAGACGAAGCCTAAGTGGAAGTATACCGGAAGGCAGTCTGCATGCAGATTATTATGCCTTTAAAAAAGCGGTCATTAAGCAGGGTCGCAGGCTTGGTATCCATATTGATGTGAGTCTGGAGCTGCTGGGCCGCTATGGTTCTGGTACAGAAGAACTTTTCCGAAATATGGAACGAGAAGGTTCAGTTAAATCGGCAGAACAACGCCTCCTTGAGGCAGAGCTTCACTATGCCGTACATCATGAAATGACGACATCGGCAGCTGATTTTCTGCTTCGCAGAAGTCTCTGGATGCGATATAACCGGCATAAGGCAGAACAGCTGATGAATAGCATTTTACAGAGGATGCGTGAGCTGTTGGATTGGGATCAAGATGAGCTGCACCGGCAGAGGGAACTCCTGCAGAATAGCATGCAAATGCTTTGGATGGAGAAAAAAGTGTTGTCAAAGCCTTAAACAGCAGGTAGTATACAGGTATAAGTTTTAGAGCGGGTAGAGATGATGAGAAGCCCTTCGAACTAAAACGCTTTCTTTGTGATGGAAAGCGTTTTAGCGTCGGAGGTCTTCTCTTTTTTTTATCCCTTGCTGTATGATAATGTCTGGTAAAGGAGAGAAGGAATGGATTTATTTGCAGGGTACATCTTTGACCTTGACGGCACAATTTATTTGGGTGACCATCCCATCGAAGGAGCTGTAGAGACCATACGTTATCTACAGTCACTGGACAAGAAACTGTTATTTCTGACGAACAAGACCATCGACTCCCGCGAGAATTATTTGAAAAAGCTGCAAGGTTTTGGTCTGGATCTGGAGCTTGTGCATATTCTGAACCCGGCGCTGGTCACGATTCATTATCTTCAAAAAAATCATCCTGATGCACACGTTTATGTGATCGGTGAGGATGTACTAAAAGACGAATTTCTCCGAAGCGGGATACAGTTTGCATCTTCACCTGAAGAAACAGATGTCGTTGTCGTATCGTGGGACCGGAACTTTCACTATAAACATCTGAATTTTGCGTTCCGGGCTATCAAGCAAGGAGCCGCTGTGATTGCAACGCATCCTGACCGGACATGTCCGATGCCGGAGGGTGAAGTGCCGGATGTGGCAGGCATGATCGGGGCAATCGAAGGAACTACAGGCATTACAGTGGATATCATTATGGGGAAGCCTTCTGTGCATACTGTGCTGGCTGCTTTGGATATTCTTCAGGTTCAGGCGGAAGATTGTCTCATGTCGGGGGACCGGCTGGAAACGGATATTCTGATGGGCGTCAATGCGGGAATGAATACGGCGCTGGTGCTGACCGGGGTGACTCGCGCCGAGGAAGTGCAGCATGCTTCTGTTCGTCCGGATTTTGTAATGACTTCGGTTCACGATATTTATCTGCAAAGCCATCAGCTGTCTTGACATGAAATACGGATAAGATCATTGTGGAAAACAAATACGCCGTTTCAACAGGAGAACTGGAGAAGTTGATTCCGGCGATGAGGTGATGAAGATGAAAAACAGTGTTAAACATAATGTTAACGGTGCTCAGAGAATTTCTTACTGCCTGAAACGCAGACCGATTATCACATCTTTGATGAATGCAGAGGAACTGCCTTCAGTGCTGGAGTCGGAATCCAATATCGTATTTATTCTGAAAACAGATATTTTTGTCATTGAATCCATTGTGGAGCAGATCCGGGAGGCCGGAAAGCTTTCCTTTGTTCACTTTGATCTGATCGAAGGGATTGGCAAAGACAAGACGGCAGTGGCGTATTTGGCAGAGAAGGTGGGCATAGACGGCATTGTGACGACAAAAAACACAGCAATTATCGAAGCCAAGAAACAGGGTTTGCTGACGATTCAAAGATTGTTCGTCTTCGATTCTGTTTCCCTGGATAATGGCATTAAAATGACCAAAGCCTCGGATCCCGATGCGATTGAAGTGCTGCCCGGCATGGTATGCAGACGCATTATGGACCGTATCCGCACAGAGGTGGATGTTCCGGTCATCGCAGGCGGATTAATGGTGGATTTTGAAGATTTTGATACAGCCTTAAAAAGCGGGGTCATTGGAATCTCCACATCCAGCAAAGAATTGTGGCGCTGGCAGGATGAGCAGACCATGAGCAGTCCATCTAAAGCATCTATGTAAGGAGGGGATCCATCTGTATACAGAACTTATTCATCTGGATACCGGCACGATGCTGATCAGATTACTGCTGGCAGCGCTTCTGGGCGGTCTGATCGGCTGGGAACGGGAACGGCGGAACAAGCAGGCGGGACTCAAGACACATCTTCTTGTAGCGGTAGGATCAACACTCATTATGCTGACCTCCATATACGGTTTTGATAACGCTCTCATTAACCATCCCAATGCCCGTTTCGATCCGGCAAGGCTGTCGGCCCAAGTTGTAAGCGGCATCGGCTTTTTGGGAGCGGGAGCGATTTTGCGAAGATCCAATCATATCATTTCCGGCTTGACGACCGCGGCAACACTTTGGGTAGCTGCTGGCATTGGTTTAAGCGTAGGATCCGGATTTTATGGTCCTGCAGTTCTCACGACTTCGATTGTATTGATCAGCACGCTGGTGCTGAATCGACTGGAGTCTAAATTTCTGTTCATTCGAAAATCAGGCCAACTGAAAATTACGATAGAAACCGCGGATCGTCCGGTGGAAGTAGGCACTATTACAGCACTGCTGCACAAAGCCAATATGTCTGTGGATCAGATGATTGTTAAAGATGATATTCAGGAAGGCGATACCTCCAAAATTTCTATGGAATTTCGTGTGTATTCCCACAACAGCAAGGGAATCGATACCTTGTTCGAACGTTTGTGGAAAGTGGACGGCATACGGCAGGTGCATATGAAATGGAGAGAAAAAGATTGATGTAATACATGTAGAAAAAAACTCTTGCACTGAATTTATGAATCAGATATACTCTTAATTACGGTGATTGAAACCACCTGATATCTTCATCTTTATTGAAGAAGATACATAGTATGCGGTCGTGGCGGAATTGGCAGACGCGCACGGTTCAGGTCCGTGTGGGCTAACCCCCGTGGAGGTTCGAGTCCTCTCGACCGCATTCCTTTTAATAAAAAACCTCTTGGATTTGTCTGTAATGACAATTCAAGAGGTTTTTTATGTCATGGGGAGAAAGTTTCCGATAGTTTACGAGTTACCGTACCATCGAATATTTGATATTTGGTGACTTTGCCGGGTTCAGTCACTTTGAATACACCATTGTTAAAGTCCGTGTAAATGCTTTGAAAAAACAGTCCTTGTACAGCATCCTTCGCGGGAGGATCAAATTGTAATATGTCTTGTTCTCCATCTTTCACGAGATAGGCTTGAACTCCGGGCTCGTAATCCTCCTGCTGCAGCGGAATTTCACGTTGAACTGCTACAACATGAATGTCCACATGTTCAATTTCACGGAGAATGCCGTTGATGATTGAATCTCCTGCGATTTCTTCCCACCGGCTTCGGGCAGATTGTCCGATGACAATCTGGGTCACCTGCTTCTCCTTTGCAGCTTCTGCTATCGTTTTGGCTACATTGCGAGAACGATTCTTTGCAACGAGAAATTCGGCTTGAATTTTCTTTGACAATGACTCCCATAGAGACATGTTGGTTTCCCTGGCTTCACTGTACTGGTTATCATCCTGGGCATCAACGGTTAGAATTGTGAGTGAAGCTTGAAAGGCATTAGCCAGTTCCCATCCTCGCCGGATCAGTCTTTCAGAGTTGGGTCCGTATGACACACAGACGAGTATGCTCTCCTGGCGAGGGCTTGGATTTAAGCGGTTTTGATCATCCTGCATGCGGGTTCATCTCCTTTCGAATAAAAGATAGGATTACCTCAAATGAACCATCTTGAATCTGTTGTAACTTGCTTGAGTTAAGTTTGTTTGCGGCGTTTACGATATCTTCTGTGAACGGCGGCTCCATAAAGCATATCCCAGTCCGGCTGACATGCCAAGCATGCCAAATATGCTGACGCTCCATACCAAATCATAGGACTGCCAGTTCCAAAGAAATCCGATGCCGCTTCCGAATGTTGTACCGGCCAGCAGCCCGAGAGATAGTCCAATATCCTTCTCCATCTTACCGTTCTCTCCTTTGCAGGGATGTTGAACATTGTATTCCCTTACCTTGCCCCAATTATAACAAAAAGCTCCAGCATGCAGCACGAAGCGGCATCCTGGAGCTTATAATTTATGACTGAGCTTTGATCTGATGATCTGTTTTTAAAATACAGTCTGCAAACAAAACAGATCGTGGAATCCTGAAGAAGGATTCGGCTTTTTCCTGAAAAGCATTGGAAGGCAGAGTTCCCTGATGCAGCCACTTCCGGAGTGTGCCCGGATGAACGCCGATCCAGCGGCTGACATCACTTACAGACAGGTCGTGGACCATGCACAAGCCGGTCAAAATCCGGTTGCTGACGGGCGAACGTGTCAGTGTCCTTTTCATAAAGCGTGAAGGTTCCGGCTGGCAGATTAATGGCGACTTCTCGAGAAGTTCCTCGCGAAACAGAATATGACGAGGGTAACCAAGAAAATTGCACGCTTTTTCCAAGTTGTTTTTGCCGGGAATACGACCCTCATAGACCCATGCGCTCACACTTCGTGAGGAGACGCCAAGCTCCTCCGCCAGTTGGGACAGCTTGATATCGTTGGCCATCAGGATGGCAAGCAGTACGCGGTTGCGAATCTGACAACGGGTGGGTTTACGGAAACGTTTTACGCGTACGCCTTTCCCCAGATATTTTCGGTTGATCAGGGACCACGCCTCGATTGAATGTTTTTCTTGCTGTGGTTGTGTAGGCATAATTCCTCCGACTTTTTTTACCACAATACTACATTATTCGACAATGTACTTTCAATAGGCACTCCTTATCATTTGTTTCCAATGCAGTTATTTGTTATTGCATGGATGTGTAGTCCAAAATAGGCAGATGGATTTAAAGTTCGTTTATATATATTATAGTGAAAGGTTTATACTCGTATTCAAAAAAACAACGATTAAAATCCGTATAAAATTAAAGTTATAAGTGTTTATCATTCGTTAGTGACAACTTTTTAATAACGGACACAAAGAATACACATGCTTATCAAATTCCGGCTCGATAAGTAAAAAAGACTGCATTTATTGTCGAAATTATTGTACGCGATACCGGAGTAGCGTATCATGTTTAAAGCGATGATTAAAAAATGATATCAGAATGATACGTTTAATTAAGAGTGCACACCTATACAGGAGGATTACTGCGTGGCTAAATCAAAAGTACCAAAGAGACCTACCAGAGACGAGTTTGTGCTTGAAGAGCTCGGAAATCAGCTTACAGAAGCCTATAATGAGAAGTCAGAGATTGTGCTCTCAGTTTGGGCTTGGGAAGAAACCGTGACGGGAATGATCGTCACCATGGACCCAAGAACAGGCAGGGTACACTTACAAACCGATGAGGGGCTGATTAAGGTTCCCTTTATGGATATTATGCAGGTGAATTATCCTTAAGGATTCAAGCCGTTCCTAGCAATTTCTTTTTTTTCTCGAGAGAGGTATGATAGAACAGATCGTTAAATCAATCCGTAACGGAGGAATGACTTTTGATTAAACACATCGTATTTTTCAAACTTAAAGAGCCTACTGAAGAAAACATTGACCGTACGGTACAAGTATTAAAAAATATGGAAGGACAGATTCCACAGCTTCTTTCCCTGGAAGTCGGAGCCGATGTCATCCGTTCAGAGCGTTCGTATGACCTGGCTTTGATCGTTGAGGTGGAGTCCCTTGAAGAATTGCAGGCTTATCAGGTTCATCCGGTGCACCAGGAAGTGATTAAATACATCAACGAAGTGAAGGATCACACCCTCGCCGTTGATTTCGAGAAGTAGGCGGTGATCTTTTGTATTATGTAAATCAGGAACAGATTGAACGAAGACTGAACGCGATACCGGACATTGCCGCAGGCTTGCGACATGCTGAAGCTTCATGGGATGGGGGCGTCGGATGCGGTTTTATTCAAGAACGTGCGCTCCATTTGGGGATTGAAGTGGTTACAGATGTCGGAAGCTATCTGATTGACGGTTTTATTATGCGCGATGCCAGCAGTTATGAAGATATCTTGGACATTATCCACGAAGAAAAGGTGATGTCCGCTGCAAATCATGAAGTGCTTACCCGGCTGGTCCGGCTCCGCAAACCGCTGGTTCAGGAGTACTTTGACTGGGAGCGCCAAAGTCTTCACCCGCTGACGGTCGAGCTGCCCGTCGTATTGGAGACATTCGCAGCCGAGGTTAGAGACTATCTGAAACGGGAACTGTAAGCGGCTGTTGAGAGAACAATATTCTAAAGTCTTGACGCAAGGAAACTGGCGTCAAGGCTTTTTTGCATTTGCAGTGTCAGGTCAAGCCCGCCCTGCTTATAATGCAGTATGCGACTAGGCATTAGCCCGGTCAGCCGGATGCAGGGGAGTGAGAAGTATGACAGAATGGAGCACGGCAGTGATCCTGATCAGTGTTCTGGTTATGGCAGCGGCGGTAACCGGCTTGTGTCTGACATGCTGGCGCATGGTTATGAAAGCGCAAGCCGCACTTGTCAATATGGAAGCCGATTACAAGCAGCTGTCCAAACAAGCCGTCCAGGTGCTGGAGCAGGTTTCACTGACCTTGGAGACGGTGCAGCGTCCGCTTGCAGCCGGGGAATTCATTGCGTCTCATGTTCAGGAAGTCGTTCAGGCAGCTTCCAGGACAGCGGAAGCCATGTCCGCCGTCAGCCAAACCGCAGCCAAGGCAGCTGTGGAACATCTGGAGCGCGCCAGGCTGGACAATGAACGAACCATGGGCGAGGTGTTTCGCTGGGTTGATGCGGGAATGACATTTTGGCATGCATGGAATCAACGCTCACCGAAGTCCGGCGGCGGGCGAGCCGAGTAATCGAAGAGGAGAGATGGGACATGAAAGAAAGAAACAAAGGACTGTTATGGGGAGCATTGATCGGAAGTATTGCGGGTTCTGTAACGGCGCTTCTGCTGGCACCAAAGTCTGGACGTGAACTGCGCAGTGATATTGCTGCTGGAGCGCGTCAGGTCGGCGAGAAGGTACAGGAAGCCGCTGAACGGGTTGGCGAGCAGGGCGTGAATCTGATCGGGGTCATGACAGACCGTGCTGAGGGAGTTATTTCAGACATTCAATCCTGGCGCCAGCAGAAAGAAAGCTGGCTTGCGGATGAAGCCGCCGCTGCCCGCGTATCTTCTGCTGAAGCTGCTGATCAGGATTAATCTTTATACCGGAAGGCCGGACTAAGCATTTCATTGTCGTAGGATGAATGAAAAATGTGGGTAGCTGCCGGAGACATAGGTGGAATAAGCCAGCTCCAATCGCCTGTCACGTTCCGGCCGGAACGGTATTCCCGGTCTTCAAAAGACCGGAACTGCATCGCTGCCGTATGATGATCAACGATGCTGACACCGGCTTGCTTGAAAGAATAAAGCACAGCCGTATTTAACTCAAGCAGGGCACGGTCACGCCAAAGGCTGCTTTCCCGGCTGCGGTCTAATCCAAGATGATCTGCAATGACCGGCAGCTTGTTGAAGCGGAAGCTGTCTGCCAGGTTTCTTGACCCAATTTCTGTGCCCATGTACCATCCGTTAAAAGGAGCAGCAGGGTAAGTTATACCTCCAATTTCGAGATTCATATCGGATATGATCGGAACCGCGTACCATTGCAGCTGCATGCTTTCAAAATCAGGAATGTGAGGGTGCGCCAGGGAGATTTGAAGGATGGATTCCTCGGGAATCGGAAACCATGCCGGCCGGCGGTCTCCCTGTTGTATGACAAGAGGCAGGATATCATACTCACCGCCAGTCCCGCTCCATCCTAATGATTGGCACAGGGAAGTGAACTCAAGGGAAGCGGGGTCTCCGGTAATGCCATCTCTTCCTTCATATCCGGCATATCGGATAAGCTGGTGATTCCTAATTACCAGATGCTCCTTCTGGGGATGCTTCGGACCAAACACAGTAATGGTCGGGATAATTTTCCCGCTATTAGTGGCTTTATTCACATGTTGGATCAGCAGCCGGGCAGCTTGCCCGGCTGTTTCGGCATGCCTTGCGTCGGTTACCCGCAGCTTATCCCAGAACAGTCTGCCGATGCATCGGTTGCTGTTCCGCCAGGCCATTTTGGCACCATGCTCCAGTTCCTCGTATGTATGTACATAAGTCCCGCTGTCCATGATTTCGGCAGTGATTTCGTCTATTCTGTGCTGAATGTCATCTGACGTTTTGTCAAGCTCGGTATAACACTGCAGGATAAACCGTTCAGCACTTTGTTTTAATTCCAGGTTGACTGACATGATTTACGCTCCACCTGTCTTTCTTTTGTCCATCAAGATTGTTTACTAAATTACAGTATAAGCTAAAAATGCACAGCTTCTGAGAGAATAGACCTAACGAATTTGTGGACATTTCACGTATAGTGAAGGTATACCGGCTGTTGCCCAAGTTGAAGAAGGGAATAAATTGGGGTAAGATTTAGGTACGTTTCTCAGTGAAACGACATATGGTAACACTGTTAGTATATGAATTTATGACAAGAAGGAAGCGGTGTGTTCGTGCAGCAAGCAATCGCAATACTAGACTCGGGTGTCGGCGGCTTGACCGTTGCCAAAGAAGTGATGAGGCAGCTCCCCAGAGAGAAGGTCATTTACTTCGGAGATACCGCCCGTGCACCCTACGGACCCCGTACGCCGGAAGAAGTCCGCGACTTTACAGAACAAATTGTAGACTATTTGCTTCAGTATAATCCTAAAATGATCGTCATTGCCTGCAATACGGCGACCGCGGCGGCGCTTGATTATATTTCAGACAAGGTAAGTATTCCCGTCATTGGCGTCATTCATCCCGGTGCCCGTGCAGCAATCAGTGCTACCAAGACCGGGCATGTCGGTGTCATCGGTACGGTCGGCACCGTCAGCAGCGGTGCATATACAGCTGCTTTGAAACAGCTGTCTCCATTTGTAGAGGTTCAGAGCCGGGCCTGTCCGACTCTGGTACCTCTAGTAGAGCAAGGCTTGTTCCGAACGGCGAAATCTTTTGATATTGTTCGCGAAGCGCTTCACGGGATGAGGCCGGAAGAGATTGATTGTCTTATTTTAGGATGCACTCATTATCCGTTTCTCATGGATACCATTCAGCAGGTTATGGGGCCTAGAGTCAAGCTGATCAGCTCAGCCGACGAGACAGCCAGAGAAATCAGTACGATTTTATACGACAAGGGACAGCTTGCGAGCAGCGAGGATCTGCCCGTGCACCAGTTTTTCTGTACAGGTGACTCTGTCATGTTTCAAAGTATTGCCACAGAATGGCTGGGGGAACATATCAAGCGGACGCCAGTCGTATGGCAGATTACGAAGCTGTAGCTCCTTTAAACGAATTAGGGAAGCATAAAGGCATGGTGGAGTCAGGGAGATCATCCCGGCACTGCCATGTCTTTGCTTTTCGGCAAAGACGAGCGGCGAGGTAGCAGCGCTTGCAAGTTCGGAGCGTCTTACAAAGGACACATGTGGTACAACCCGGTCTACATATATATCTAGCGTAATGGAAAAATGCAAGGCAGACCTCAGCTGCCGGAAAGGACAACATCCATGCGTCAGTATATTGTAAATCCCGGGGATACCCTATTACGCATAGCGGTCCGATTCGGACTGGCCAAGGAGCAGCTGCTGACAGCCAATCCTTGGGCAGCCCATCAGTCATATCTCAAGCCGGGACAGATCCTATTCCTGCCTGCAGCGTTTCGGAGAAGATATATCATCATGGAGGGGGACACGCCGGATTCTGTAGCCCATGCTTTTGGTTTCAAGCCCACTGCGCTTGAGGAAATTAATCCGGGATTGTCCTTATACCGCTTTACGCCAGGAAATACAATCGCTCTCCCGCCTGCAGATCCAAAATACAAAATCAACCTGCAGGGAGAATACGGGCCGGATGAACTCTTACAGCATCTGCAGCAGCTGAAAAAAGAATATCCATTTCTTGAAACGTCTGAAATTGGATATAGTGTGCTCGGTAAACCGATTCAGGCAGTTAAAATAGGGACCGGTCAGCGAACCCTGCACGTTCATGCTGCCCTGCATGCGAACGAATGGATGACCACCCCGTGCCTGCTGCGTTTTCTGGAACAATACGCTGCCGCCTGGAGCACAGGCACCTGTCTCTACGGTCATGATGTAAGCTCATGGTACCGGCAGTATTCTCTCTGGCTTGTGCCTATGGTTAATCCGGATGGTGTTGAGCTTGTACAATTAGGTGCTGATCCAAGACACAGCATGTACGACAATCTGTCATCGTGGAACGGAGACCGCGAGGACTTTCGGCGCTGGAAGGCTAATATCCGAGGAGTGGATCTCGGGGATCAGTTCCCTGCTCACTGGGATGAAGAAGTACGGCGCAGAGGGAAAAGCGCTCCTTGCCCTCAGGATTATCCCGGCCATGCTCCGCTCTGTGAGCCGGAAGCGCAGGCGCTTGCAGAACACACGATCAACATTCAGCCTGAACGTGTCATCTCACTGCACAGTCAGGGGCAGGAAATATACTGGAATTACAGAGATTTTGAGCCAGAGGAAAGTGAAGGCTGGGCGATCCGGCTGGGCCAGGCTGCAAGCTATAGGCCAGTCAAGCTGTCCGGCAGCGATGCAGGATACAAAGACTGGTTCATACAGCAGTTCCGCAAACCGGGATTTACAGTAGAAATCGGACGAGGCATCAATCCGCTGCCACTGGACGATTTTGAGGATACAGCGTACGAAACGGGTATGATATTAGCTGCTTTTATGTCCCTTTCGTGAAAATGCATGAAACGTTTTCTGTAATATCGCGTAAACTATACGTGACCGCTGCCGGTTTGAAGGTTGATAAGCTTGCGGCGGTCCTCTGATTATCGGGTAATGATATACATCACATCTGGAAAGACATAATACGCTCCTGAAAGGAGAACAACAAAATGAAATGGAGAAGACTGCTGTCACTTCGCCGCTGGTCCCATGTCCTGAAAAAAGTATCGGGCTACCTTACTTCCCCGCGCGTTGAAATGAGGGACAAGCTGCTCTTCGTGATCCCTGCTGCGCTGTACTGGGTGCTGCCGGATCTGATGCCATTTGTTCCTATAGATGATATCGGGGTCACCATGCTCCTCATGAACTTTTTTGTGGGCCGGGTGGAACGCAAATATCCGGAACTGGCCTTGCGAAAACAACCGGTCAGGAATACAATTAAACATTGAATGAATGACTTCACTTCACAGGAGATGAACAAATCATGAAATGCAAAATTACTCGCAATGCGGCGAAAGTGATAAAGAGAGAATTGGATAAGGAAGAGAACCAGGGCAAGAAGCTTCGCGTTATTATCACACATGCCCACGGCGATCATGCTCATTACGGTCTGGATTTGGACACGCCTGGAGAACAGGATGAGGTCGTGGCCACAGATAAAGAGATCGATGTGATTCTGGAAGCTGGACAAGACCTGCTGGATGGTGTCAAGATCGATTACCTGTACCTTCCTGAAGAAGGTTTTGTCATCACCAATCCGTCCAAAGGAAATCACGGCGACCATTAGGTCGATCCGTCAAGAGGCTTTAACACCATGACAAACGATATACGTGTCTGTGAAAAATGTAAGGGAACATCGCTAAAAACCGTCATTCCCAAGTTGAAGAAGCTTGCGCCGGATGCCGACATCAAAGTCGGCTGCAAATCCTACTGCGGCCCCTGCAAGAAGAGGGCCTTCGTCTATGTCAACGGACGCTATATCAGCGCACCTACAGAAGATGAAGCATTGGCAAAAGCGCAGGCGTTCATTAAGCAGCCATCCTGATTTCCAGTGTTTTACCCGTCTTTCGTGTGAATAGTAACGGTGTAAGGAATCCATCCTATACAAGCACCAGGTCACTTCACTCATCGAAGGGAGACGGTACAATGAACAGTCATGATTCCAGTCTTCAAAGAAATAATGCGGCCAACAGTGCGCTGGATTCTATCGAAAAGCTTCACCGTTCGGTATCCTCAGCGCTGTCCCATCCTACGGAGAAGCTGATTGCCCAGGCTCAAAACTCGCTGACCCATACAGAACAAGCGGTTTTTCAGGCTGAACAGCATGCCAATCGTAATGCAGTGGAATTGGCCGAGGAGCTGCTCGGTGAAGAGAAGAGCCGACTGTCCAGGCTGTCTTCCAAGAGAAAGTAAGCAGGTCCTGTGCCACAAAAAAGCGTCCCCCGGTTTTGATACCGGCGGGACGCTTTTTGTGTGGAAAACGGTGCTGCTTCAGCAGGATAAGCAATCTCTTATTCCTGGCTATCCTGTAAAGCGGATTCCCTGAATGCTGCAAGCAAATCATAAGTAACGACCTGATCCGAAATGTTCAGCATCTGCCTGCTCTTTTCATGTCCTGCAGCACAGGCTAAGGTGTCGGTGGGCTGCCGATCCTTGAGGCTGTAGCAGGCACCTGATTCGAAGCTCCCTGTTTCGGAAGGAATAAAGAATACCTGATCATCTGAGAATGCACCGCTGCGCAGAGGGACAAGCCTGTTCTTCTTGGATGTTAAACTGCTGCCCATCAGGTCATACGGCTCGGTTGAAATCCCCAGCAAGTGATAGAGGGTAGGGGCCGTATGCATCATACCCGCAGGTTCTTCATAAGTCCCTGCCAACCCGTCATCCGGCAGATGAATCAGCATCGGAACCTGATGCATGATCTGCTCCATATCCAGATCGGACAGTGGGCGTCCATAAAACTGCTCATAAAAGGCTCGGTCCGTAATCGAGTTATCGTGGTCGCCATATATGACCAATATGGAGTTGTCCCACAGCCCCTGAGCCTTCAACTGATCCATCATTTGACCCAGCGCCTTATCAGCATAGTGGACAGACTGCAGATAGTCCCCGAATATATTGCCGCTAAATGCTCCGGCATCCAGCTCCCGGTATTCCTGGGGGAGACTATAGGGATGATGGCTGCTTAGCGTGATGAGGAACGAGTAGAAGGGCTGTGGAGTCTCCTTCATGTAATCCAGTGATTGTCGGAAGAAGGAGGCATCGCTGATCGACCAGCCGATTTTCTCGTCCTGTTCAAAATCCTTTTTACTGTAAAAACGGTCATACTCCATTTCCGTGTACACGACCTGCCGGTTCCAGAAGCTGCTGTCATAAGAGTGATATACATTGGCGGCATATCCGTTCTTCTTCAGGATAGATGGCATGCTGTCATAGGTATGAGAAGGGAAGCGGGTGAATACCGATCCGGCTGGCAGAGGGAGCAGTGATGTCTGTGTCACAAAATCTGCATCTGAGGTCCGGCCCAGCGCGGTTTGATGATAGAAATTGGAAAAGTACATGCTTTTGTCCATCAGTGCGTTCAGATTTGGTGTAATTGGCTGCCCATTCAGTTCTTTACCTATGACAAAATTCATGAGTGCCTCAACCTGAACGATGATCACATTAATGTCTTTGAATCTGCCGAACGTGTCATCTTTGTCCAGCGCGATGCGTTCCTTCCGCTTGTCATCAAACCAGGCCTGCACCTGGTCAATCTCACTTTGTGGAAAGGAGGGGCGGATGCCAAAATGATCTTTGGCATACCGATAGGTATCATATCCGTGAAACCCGATCAGACCGGTGACATTGTACAAGGAGAGGTTCCACCAGTTTCCATCAAATAGACCGATGGCCCATGTCTTGGACTGCCATTTAATCGGCAGAAAGGTCAGAAGGGATCCCATCACCAGAGCAAAAAGGCCAATTGCCAGGCGCTTTTTGAACGGTTTTTTATGCTGGGTTTGGGCTGAATACATCGATGTTCCAATCCCAGAATGCTTACTTCGCCGACTCCGGATCAGAAGGGATACACTCCAGGGGATGACGACAATCCAGTCTAGAAAGAACCACAAATCCTGGATATGAATCAAGGAGCGAATGCTGTCTCCGAGCGAGCCGACCTGACCTGCCTGCATCAGAATCGGAACGGTAATGAAATCTTCAAAGTACCGGTAAAATACAAGATCCGCATATATGATTCCTGTCACCAGCAAATTCAGTGCAGCCAACGAAGCGATCGTCCCCTTCCTGGGCAGCCATAATGTCCAGAAGGATACCAGCAGCAGGCTGCCGATGGTCACAATATAATCCACCGGATTCATATCAATATTGACCACGTTCAGGCTGTAGTGAAAGACGACGAGTTTGAAAAGCATAATCAATATAAACAACAGATATGTGGAAAACGGGGTTCTAAACCACCTGCCCAGTTTTTTTCGCAGTCCCGGCTGCTGTCTGGTGTCATAGAACTGCATAAAGCCTGCCTCCTTATCCATTTACATGAAAGAGCCGCCTGTGGCGGCGGCTCATCTTCTTAATCCTTGAGTGCTTCTGCCGCACGAGGGCGTGGTGGAAGCGGGCCAAGATACTGGTAATATTGACACTCGATCCGGCCGTTGAACAGCTTGCGCCGTTTATCTGCCTTGCGTCCAAAATAATGCTCGAACTGCTTCGATGGACTTAAAGCAAAGAAAGACCAGGAAGGCAGCTGTGCAGACATCCGTCCGAACTGGCGTACAAGACGCTCTACTTCTTCCTTCTCACTCAGACGCTCACCGTATGGCGGATTCGTGATGATGCAGCCAAACTCTCCTTCAGGAAGCGCTTTGGAAGCAGGGAGAACGCGGAAGTCGATTTCTCTGGCGAGACCGGCGCTTTTGGCGGCGGCTTTTGCCACTTCGATCGCTTTCGGGTCAATATCACTGCCTGCCAGTTGGAGAGGCGTATCATCTTTAACTGAATCAAAGGCTTCCTCCCTTGCTTCATTCCAGCGTTCGCTGCCGATGATATCCCAGTGTTCGGAAGGGAATGAACGGCGAAGGCCGGGCGCAATGTTCCAGGCTATCATGGCTGCCTCAATCAGAATGGTGCCGGATCCGCAGCATGGATCGTACAGCGGACGGTGCCCGCCCCAGCGGCTCAGTTGAATCAGGGCAGATGCCATGGTTTCTTTTAATGGAGCTTCAGTAACCATTTTGCGGTAACCCCGCTTGTGCAGGGCGGCTCCTGTCGTATCCAGGGTCAGTAAGGCCCGGTCATTCATCAGGCTGACCTCGATCCGGTACAGCGGACCGTCTTCCGGGAACCATTCCGTATGATACGAAAGCTTCAATTTTTCGACGATCGCTTTTTTTACGATGCCTTGGGAAGCCGGAACACTGCTAAGCTGGGATTTCTGGGAACGGCCTTCCACGGGGAATTCCCCGTCAGCAGGAATCCACTGCTCCCAAGGCAGCGCTTTGGTGCCCTCAAACAGTTCATCGAAGGTTCGGGCGTCAAACTCTCCCATTTTGACCAGAATACGATCCGAGGTTCGCAGCCAGAAATTGCATCGGCAGATATCAATCAGGTCTCCAGCGAACGTGACTCTCCCGTTCTCGGTCTGAAGATCGGTATAGCCCAGTTCCTTTAACTCACGGGCGACAACGGCTTCGAGCCCCATGGGCGCAGTCGCGATTAATTGTAATTGTGGCATGAACGTGATTCAACTCCATATCTAGGTATAAGCAATAGTATAGGCAATAGTATAGGGTATTGTACAAGGCAAGACAATTATCTTATCATATAGCGGAACAGAAACATTTCCGGTATACGATCAGATGTACGTTATGGGAGGAACATGAATGGATCATTCACAAGAAGATTATGTAAACCGCTTGTTCGCGGAAGACGATACACTGCTGCAGGTCAGAGCCAACATTGTGAAGCTTGGCATGAGAGATATTTCGGTAGCACCTGCATACGGCCGGCTCCTAACCCTGCTTGTTCAAACTTCGAGAGCAAGAGAAGTCCTCGAAATCGGAGCATTAGGAGGATACAGCGGAATTTGTTTATGCCGCGGCCTGGAAGAGGGAGGGCGTCTCACTTCTCTGGAACTGAAGGAAGATTATGCTGCGCTTGCCGGCACACATATTTCAGAAGCGGGTTATGGAGACAAGGTTGAATTCCGAACCGGGCCGGCCGCAGACAGTCTGGAGCAGTTGAAGAAGGACGGGCGCAGGTTTGACTTTTTCTTCATTGATGCAGATAAAGAAAATTATCCGGTATACCTGGAATATGCGATTCAGCTGGCGAACCCGGGAGCTTTGATCGCAGGTGACAACTGTTTTCTCAGAGGACGTACCCTCGATCTGGACAAGAATGGGCCATCGGTTCAGGCTGTTCGCCGATTTAATGAGATTATCGCATCAGACCCCCGTTTAGTCAGTACGATGCTGCCTTCTTATGACGGTTTAGTGCTCGCCAGAGTGAAATAATGTCTCACAACAGCAAAATAGGGCCGCTCCTTTAAGATCCAAGATCTTTGGGAACGGCCCTTCAGCACTTTTGTCACCTGAATTTTATCGCACGCCCGCCACCGTAAAGCTTCAGCCTCACCCAGACCATATTGATCAGAAGCAGACTGCCAGAGACGATAAACAAACCTTCGATGCCGATGAAACCGGCCATAAAGCCGCCAATGACAGCACCAAGCATGTTGCCGAGCGCTAGAGCGCTGGTATTAAAACCGAATGCCCGGCTTTCCATCCCATCTGGTGTATAAGAACGGATCAAGGCGTTTACGCTGGGAAGCAGCCCGCCCATAAAGACGCCCATCATGAAGCGGATGATTACCAGCTGCCAGACATCGGTCACAAAAGCTTGCGGGATCAGCGTCAAGCCGGTTCCGATGAGAGCAAATGTCAGAACCCGGTTCGCCCCGACCTTGTCACTCAGACGGCCAAGAAGCGGGGAAGCAATCATGTTGGACAATCCGGTTACTGCAATAACCATACCGGCCCATAACGCAATATCGACGCTCGTGCCATGCAGCTTCTGCACATAAAGCGGCAGCAGGGACATGGGGCTGATCATGGCAAATTGCAGAAGAAAAGTAACGGTAAACAATGCCGGCAGCTGGGGTGTATGGTTCAGCTCTTTTAAGCCGGCCAGAACGGACGCCTGCGGTACTGCCATGGCTTCCTCGCGGTCAAAGGTTTCCTTGACGAGAAACAAAGCAAGCAAGGATGCAGCGAAAATCAACGTCCCTGTAATGAAGAAAATCGGACGGAAGCCGACCCAGTCTGCCATAAGACCGCCGATCAGAGGCCCGAGTATGGTTCCGGCGACCTGGCCGGACTGCATCGTCCCCATTGCGAAACCCATACGGTTCTTTGGCGTCGTGCCGGACACCAGCGAGATTGCCGCTGGATTAAAACCGGAGATGGTACCGTTCAGCAGTCTGAGTACAAGCAGATGCCACGGGTGAGTAGCAAAGCCCATACAGGCGATGACAAGGGCCATTCCGAAGCCGGAACGAAGCAGCATCAGCTTGCGGCCGTATTTATCGGCAACCTTGCCCCAGATGGGCTGGAAAATAAAAGAGGTCAAAAAATTGGCGGCAAAAATAAAGCCTGCCCAGATTCCGATCTCACGCGTGCCGGTAACCCCCAGGTCCTGTGCAAGGTACAGGGTCAGGAAGGGAGTGATCATCGTCATCCCTGCATTAACCAGGAACTGTCCGAACCAAAGTACAATGAGATTTACTTTCCACGGAGACAACGGCCTTCACTTCCTTTCTAAGGTGTCCGGTCTAAATAGAGCGTGAATACATAAATACGCAAAAAATTGCCATTCTTTCACTATACCATATTTGACGTATGCCTGCGCCTCCGGCAGTGTCACAGGATTGTCATGTGATCTTCATGTGATGCCGGGGTCAGGAGGTTGTTACGACCATTTAAAAAGGGCATAATAACATATACAGGTAACTTTTCTTATAGACGATTTGGAGGCCTAATCATGACTTACAATGATCAGTTTATCCGAGCTTGCCGAAAGCAGGAAGTAAGCCGGATCCCCGTCTGGTACATGCGGCAGGCTGGCCGCTACGATCCGGAATACCGTAAAATTAAAGAAAAATATTCACTGCTCGAAATTTGCAAACAGCCTGAACTGGCTGCAGAGGTTACATTGATGCCTGTCCGCAAGCTGGGAGTGGATGCTGCGATCCTGTACTCGGATATTATGAATCCGGTTGCTTCGATCGGCATCGATTTTGATATTGTGAAAAATATCGGTCCGGTCATTGATAATCCCATTTCAACAGCTGCCGATGTTGAGAGGCTGACTCCGATTGATGTGGAAGGCGATCTTGGACACGTCCTTGAGACGATACGGATTTTGGACCGGGAGCTGGACGTTCCGTTAATTACCTTTGCCGGTGCTCCATTTACCATTGCCAGCTATTTGATTGAAGGAAGGCCTTCCAGGAATTACATAAAGACCAAGGGAATGATGTACAGTGAACCGAAGGTGTGGTATGCACTCATGGACAAACTGGGTGACATGGTCATCACGTATCTGCGGGCTCATACCAACAACGGCGGCAAGGCATTCCAGCTGTTTGACAGCTGGGCCGGCGCGCTGTCACCCAAAGACTTTGAAATCTATGTCCTGCCTACCATTACCCGTATTTTTGCCGAACTGCAGGATTTGGATGTACCGAAAATTTATTTTCCTGGTGTCAGCTCCGGTGAGCTTCTTCCCGTCCTGTCTCATCTGCAGGCCGATGTGATCGGCCTGGACTGGAGAGTCTCCATCGCGGAAGGGCGCCGGCGCCTGAATGGCAAATACGCCGTACAGGGAAACCTCGATCCTACTGTGCTGACAGGACCGATGGAGGTTATCAAGCAGTATGCCAAGGAAATCATCGATCAAGGCATTCAGGAACCGGGGTATATATTCAATCTGGGTCACGGTTTGTTCCCCGAAGCGTCTCTGGACAAGCTGAGGGAGCTGACGGAATATATTCATATCTATTCCGAGCAGGCGCTTAAAGCGTAAATTGACAGGAAAATAATGAATAACCAGAGGTGAATGGAATGAAAATTGGTGTACTGGTCATGTCCTATGGAACGCCGCAGAGCATGGAAGATGTTGAAGCATATTACACACATATCCGGCGGGGGAACAAGCCTACGGAAGAGCAGCTGAAAGAACTGACTGATCGCTATGATGCGATTGTAGGCGGTGTCTTTCCGCTGCGGGAGAATACAGACCGTCAGGTATCGACACTGCAGGAGACACTCAACCGCGATTCCCGCGCACAAGGTGTGGAGTTTGTATGTTATCAGGGACTGAAGCATGCGTCACCGTTTATTGAAGATGGCGTAGAACAGATGGTGAAGGACGGCATTACCCAGGCGGTAGGCATCGTTCTGGCACCTCATTACTCTACGATGAGTGTAGGCACCTATATCAAGCGGGCTCAGGAGAAAGCGGAGGAGACCGGCCTCAAGATTGCATTTGTGGAAAGTTATCATATGCATCCGGTATTCATTGATCTGCTTGCGAGCCGTGTCAGCGCAGTGCTGGATCAATTTCAGGAAGCAGGAGCTTTGCGCGAGAATGTGCGTGTCTTGTTCAGCGCACACAGTCTGCCGGAGCGTATTTTGTCGATGGGGGATCCTTATCAGGATCAGCTTTTGGAAACCTCGAAAGCTGTTGCTGAGAAAGCAGGCATCGGGAAGTGGCAGTTTACCTGGCAGAGCGCAGGACGTACGCATGAGCCTTGGCTCGGACCGGACATTCTGGACACGCTGCAGGATTTGAAACAGGAGCAGGTCGAGGATATCCTGGTGGCACCGATCGGGTTTGTGTCTGATCATTTGGAAGTGCTCTATGATTTGGACATTGAAGCCGTGTCGACAGCCAAAGAAATGGACATGCGGCTGATGCGGACACAATCTCTGAACAGTGACCCGAAGTACATGGAAACACTGGCCGACTGCGTGATCACACTTTGGCAGCAGAACAAGTAATAAAACAGATAGTAAGGACTGAGCCCTCCGGAATGCCGGGGGGTTCTACTTTTGCACAAATTCTTGGTATAATATGAGAAGTTGAGCCGGTGAGGTATATCATACCGGAGAAAAAGGGGTGACACGATGTACCCGTCCAGAACCGAGAGGAAAAAAGTGAAGGACCAGCAAAAGCAAAGCCGGTGGCTTACTTTTTGGAGTATTGCGAATATTTCACTTATCGCTGTAGTTGCCGGTCTGCTTGTCTATTATCTGAACAACCAGGAGGTCCTACCATGAACAATTTATGTGTGGCTCACCGTGGTTTTTCAGCCAAGGCACCTGAAAACACCCGGGCAGCCTTCAAAATGGCAATGGATGTTCCATATGTCAACTGGCTGGAGATTGATGTTCAGCTGACAAGGGATGGTGTGCCTGTTGTTATCCATGATTTTAGTGTGGACCGGACGACAACCGGCAAAGGCAAGGTTAAGGATCTGACCTGGCAGGAAATACGCGCGATGGACGCCGGGATTTGGAAAGGCAAAGAGTTTCAGGGGGAGCAGGTTCCATCGCTGGATGAAGTGCTGCAGCTGGTCAAGGGACGCCTCAAGCTGAACATTGAGCTGAAAACGAGTGGAGAGATGTATCCGGGCCTGGAGGAAAAAGTGCTGGATCGCATCCGTGCCCATAACATGCTGCCAGAAGTTGTACTGACGTCCTTTGAACCGAAAGCACTTCTTCGTGCCAAGGAACTGGAACCCCGTGTGAACGTTGGACTTATAATAGATGCCCATCCCAGGGACCTGTTGTCCCGTCTGAAAAAGATGGGATGTACATTTTTATCCATCGGCTACTCGCATCTGGATGCTGCCTTTGCATCAGAGCTGCACAGAAACGGCATTACACCGATGGCCTGGACGGTGGATGACCGCCGCAGCATGGCTGCTCTGGCCCGAATGCATCCGGAAATTATGATATGTACGAACAGGCCGGATACGTGGGGACAGCTTTTTCTGAATTTGATTGCTCCACGCATTCCGTTCTGGCGGAAATGGAAAGGGTGGTTTCGATGATTGAACCAGTGAGGAATGTATATTGTGTAGGTCGGAACTACAGACTGCATGCAGCAGAGTTAGGCAATGCAGTTCCGGAAGAGCCGATGATATTTCTGAAGCCTACGCACGCCGTGGCTCTTATGGATGGAAGCAGACTGGCGCTGCCGCAGGACCGCGGAAGCCTTCATTTTGAAGGTGAAATTGTGATCCGTATCGCCAAAAGTTATGAAGCAGGCATGAGTGTGGATGAGCTGGTGGATGCCATGAGTCTGGGTATTGATTTTACCCTCCGCGATGTGCAGAGTGTTATTAAAGAGAAAGGCCATCCATGGACTGCCGCCAAAGGGTTTAAAAATGCTGCACCGCTTGCTCCCTGGATTCCTTTCCCGGGAAATAAAGCAGTAAAAGAAACGCCTTTTACCGTGCTTAAGAATGGCAGTCAGGTACAATGGGGGAAAGCCTCAGACATGATTTTTTCTCTGCAGGAGATTGTAGATTATGTAGGCCGGCATTATGGTCTTGCTGAGGGTGATATTATATTTACAGGCACGCCTGAGGGTGTAGGACCCGCAGAAGCGGGCGACAATTTTGAGCTGTTCTGGAATGAGAAGTCTATGGGCTCCTGTATGATCGGATAGCCCATGATGCGGGGGTTAAGAGATTGGATTGGCTGATTGGAGCCGCCGGGGCTTTTGCAGCATCCGGGTCGGCATATCGTAAAAGGTCGCTCTCCCTTTCCGGAGCCGCGGCCGCCTTCGTTATGGGAACGGTCTACTACGGAGCAGGGAACCTGTTTTGGTTCGGGACCCTGCTTCTTTTTTTCATAACTTCAACCATGCTCTCCAGGTACAAGCAGGAGCGGAAGAAGGATCTGGAAGCAGCCTATGATAAAACCGGCCGCCGCGATGCCGGTCAAGTGTTTGCTAATGGCGGCATCGGGATGCTGCTATGTCTTGTGAATGCCTGGTATCCGAGTGACATATGGCGTTTATTGTTCATCGGTGTAATGGCTACCGTGACGGCAGATACCTGGGCAACAGAGATCGGCAGCTTAAGCCGTAAGGCACCCCGAAGCATACTGAACGGCCAGGTCCTGTCTCCAGGAGCCTCAGGCGGGGTCTCCTGGCTGGGTTCCGGAGCTGCAGCCGCAGGAGGCCTGATAATTGGTACAGGAGCAGGTTTGCTGGCTTATGTCTCAGGCCAAGAGCCTCAATATCTTATGTATATCGCAGCAGGACTTTCTGGGGGATTGGTCGGAGCATTCAGTGATTCTCTGCTGGGCGCATCCTTGCAGCGTATGCAGCGCTGCAGCATTTGCGGAAGAAGCGTGGAAGCCGCTTCACATTGCGGAAGCCCCACTGCCGCGGACCGGGGGCTGCGCTGGATGAACAATGATATGGTGAATCTGATCAGCTCTCTTGCTGGAGGGGGAGCGGCGCTGCTTATGGCTTTCATGTTTTAAAAATTCTTGGACAAGTAGGTAATGTATTTATGAATATAATGACGGTTGAACAGCTCTCCAAAAGCTATGGCGATAAAATATTGTTTCAAGACGTTTCCTTTGGCATGGACGCACAGGACAAGGTCGGGATTATTGGAGTTAATGGAACGGGTAAATCCACTTTTATGCGTGTGATCGCAGGGCTGGAGCCGCCGGATACCGGGAAAATTTCGGTAGGAAATCGGGTCACCATTCAATATTTGGCCCAAAATCCGGATTTTGATCCGGAGCATACGGTGCTGCAGCATATTTTTTCCGGAGACCTGCCCGAAATGAAGGCCGTGCGTGATTACACAGAAATTATGGAACAGCTGGAGATTAACCCGGACAGTAAGGAACTGCAGGAAAGGCTGCTCAAGCTGAACCAGAATATGGATGCACTGCAGGCCTGGCAGCTGGAGAGTGACGCCAAAGCGGTCTTGTCCAAACTGGGCATTCGCAGCTATGAAGCCAAGATGGGTTCGCTCTCCGGGGGACAGCGTAAAAGGGTAGCGCTCGCGGCTGTATTAATTCAGCCGTCCGATTTGTTGATTCTGGACGAGCCGACGAACCATATTGACAATGAATCGGTCGCTTGGCTTGAGCAGTATCTGCTGAAGCGCCGCGGTGCCCTGCTGATGATCACGCATGACCGGTATTTTCTGGACCGTGTGGCGAATGTCATGCTGGAGCTGGATCATGGACGTCTGTTCCGCTATGAGGCGAACTACAGCCGTTTTCTGGAGCTGAAGGCAGATCGGGAAGAAAGAGAAGCCGCAGCAGAGCAGAAACGGCAAAACCTGTTTCGAAGCGAGCTGGCCTGGATGCGCCGGGGGGCGAAGGCACGGACGACGAAACAGAAAGCCCGGATTGAGCGCTTCGAAACGCTGAAAGAACAGGAAGTGAACCATGCGGCTGGTGAACTGGATGTGTCGGTCGCTTCCACCCGGCTGGGACGAAAAATACTGGAGATTGAGCATTTGCACAAAAAAGCCGGAGACAAAGTGCTGATACACGACCTGAATTATATAGCGGTCCCGGAAGACCGGATCGGGATTGTCGGGCCGAACGGAAGCGGCAAATCAACCCTTCTAAATCTGATTGCCGGCAAGCTTGAACCAGACAGCGGAGAGGTGATGACGGGCCAAACGGTCAAGATCGGGTACTTCACCCAGGAGCATCAGGATATGGATCCCAATCAGCGGGTCATCGAGTATATCAAGGATGAAGCAGAGGTCGTAAAAACGGCGGATGGCTCATCGATCTCAGCCGCGCAGATGCTGGAGAGGTTCTTGTTTACACCTACCGCCCAGTGGACGCCGATCGCCAAGCTTTCCGGCGGGGAGAAGCGCCGGTTGTACCTGCTGCGCGTATTGATGAGTGCCCCTAATGTTCTGCTGCTGGATGAGCCGACGAATGATCTGGATATTCAGACGCTGTCGGTGCTGGAGCAGTATCTGGATGAATTTCCTGGTGTCGTGATTCTGGTTTCTCATGATCGCTTTTTCCTTGATCGTACAGCAGACAAGATCATGGCCTTTGAAGGTCAGGGGCAGGTTCGTGTGCATGTAGGCTCCTACAGCGAATATGCGGAATGGATGAGCCGAAATGCAGGCGGACTATCTTCCGGAGCAGAGGAGCCGCGTACGCGTGAAGCTGCTGTTAAGACGGCCGATACAGGCTCCAGCGATAATCGGCGTGAAGCCCGCAAGGAGAAACTGAAATTCAGCTACAGTGAACAGAAGGAATATGAGCAGATTGACGAAAATATTGAAGCAGCAGAGCTCAAGCTGGTACAGATTCAGAAGGATATGGAGGCATCCGCAAGCGATTCTGCAAAACTGCAGGAATTGATGCAGGAGCTCAAGGATGGCGAGGCTGAATTGGAGCATCTCATGGAGCGTTGGACGTATCTAAATGAGCTGGCGGAGAAGATTGAACAGAACAAAAGCTGAAGTTGAATAAGGAGCCGTCCCCAGAGTATAGTTTTCGCTTCCTCGCTACTCATAGCGTGATAAATAGACTGCGATTATATGGAGAGGCAGGCATGATAAGCTGGTAAGGAGTGTAGCGAAGAGCCGAGTTTGCTACGTGGTGACAGCTCTTTCATCTATTTTTAATCAAAAAGGTCGAAGGCAGACTCCTGCATTTGGAGTTCCTGTCTTCGACCTTTTATCTGTTTTTAGATGAATATGCACGAAGCAGCGGAGAGAACGAAACGATTCTGGACCAGCGGCAGCGATCGGAAGATGGTTCTCAATCGAAGTGGACCAGCAGGTAATTTATAAATTCATTTTATATATAATGTTTAGTCCCTGATTTGTTATTTCACGTAAGCAGCAAGCAGTTTCACGGTATTGATTACAGCCTGCTTATGCGTTCTTTCCATGGCATGCGAAGCATGCACACCAGGCCCAATCAAAGCTGCGCGGATGTTGCTTCCGGCGGAGAGGGCTGCGGATGCATCGGATCCGTAGTGCGGATATACATCTACAGCATAAGGAATTCCTTCTTCTTCAGCTAGCTGAATCAGCCGTCCGGTCATGTCATAATCATACGGACCACTGGAATCCTTGGCGCAGATAGAGACGTCGGTTTCCTTGCAGCTGAGGTCATCTCCAATGCAGCCCATATCAACAGCGATCAATTCCTTAATATCATCAGGCAGATAGGCTGCTCCGTGCCCGACCTCTTCGTAGTTGGAGATCAACACCTTGATACTGCTGCGCGGCTTCCATTGTTCACGCTGCATGCTCTCCAGCAGACCGAAAAGCGCGGCTACGCTGGCTTTATCATCCAGATGCCGGGATTTGATGTAACCGCTGGGCGTGATTTCGCAGCGGGCTTCGAAGGATACGTAATCACCCACCGATATACCGAGCTTCTTCACGTCCTCTGCCTGCTCGATATGCTCATCAATACGGACTTCCATATGGTGTTCCTCACGGCCGAACGTGCGGGCGTCACTGTATACGTGAACGGACGGCTTTGTGCTCATAATTGTACCTGTGTAGGTTTTCCCGCTGCGGGTGTGGATGACACAGTATTCGTTCTCAATGCTGTTCATCATATAGCCGCCAATTCTGGTGAGGCGAAGTGTTCCCTCAGGCTTGATAGCCCGCACCATGGCTCCGAGTGTGTCCACATGACCGCTGAGACCGATTGTTCGTGTTGTATCTTGGCCAGGAACGGAGAGAATAGCGCCTCCCTTTTCATTCCGGGTCACATGGACCCCGAGCAGGGCGGCTTCCTTCTCAATCATGCTCATGATCCCGTTCGTGAAGCCCGTCGGGCTGGGCGTGTTCAGCAGCTTTTGCAGCAGGTTTAATATATAGTCTTCATTCGGTTGTATGCTCACTATCAAAACTCCTTGCATATAGATTAAAAGTAAGATTGTTTATATCATGCCTTCATTTACAGTTTGTCCTTCTGAAGCTCGTGAGCAGGCTCCTGTGGAGCTTGCGGGTCCGCGGATGTATCTGCCGGAAGAACGGGTTCATTGGAATGGTTTGCTTCATCCAGTGAGACTGCTTCGGGTGTATAGCCGGTAACCTCCTGGACCTGAGCCAGCTGGGCTGTCAGTGATTTGATCTGTTTCTGCATCTGATATTGACGATAAATTCCGTAAGATCCTACAATAATGCCTCCCAGCAGTGTACAGCCGATAATCAAGAGGATCAGAGGGACGGTCACCATGCCGAAAAGCAGATTAACCGATACAGGATCAACATTAATAACGGCAAAGACGGCTGTAAGCAGTGCAAACACAAGACCTAAAATAAGAGACCACTGCATCTTCATGAGGATTCCTCCTTGGATATGAGTATAAATCCCTTGCCCGCCGGGCAAGGGATTTATACGAACTGTGATAGCTGCGGCTATCATTTATTTCGTCAACTGTTCCATTTGTGAAATGATGTCTTCAAAGACACTCATGGCTTCACGGATCGGTTCTGGAGAAGACATATCCACACCGGCTTTTTTCAAAATATTAATGGAGAAGTCGCTGCCGCCGCTCTTCAGGAACGAGATATAGCGGTCTACGGCTGGCTGGCCTTCCTCCAGGATCTGTTTCGAGAAGCTGGTCGCAGCCGAGAAACCGGTCGCATACTTGTAAACATAGAAGCTGTTGTAGAAATGCGGGATCCGGGCCCACTCCATGCTGATGTCCTTATCTACAGTCATATCATTTCCGTGATATTTAACATTAAGTTCATAATAAATATCTGAAAGATCCTGCGGCGTCAAGGAGTCGCCCGCTTCCGCACGTTCATGAACGAGCTTCTCGAATTCGGCAAACATGGTTTGGCGGAAGACCGTTGTACGGAACTGATCAGCATAATAGGTCAGCAGGTACATTTTTTCCTTCGGATCTGTGGACTTCTTAAGCAGATAATCCATGACCAGAGCTTCGTTGGTTGTGGAAGCCACTTCTGCGAGGAAAATCGTATACTGTGCATCACGATATTTCAGCGCGTTGTCCGAATAGAATGAATGCAGCGCATGCCCCATTTCGTGAGCCAGGGTGAACATGCTGTTCAGATTGTCTTTGTGATTCAGCAGTACATAAGGGTGGGTGCCGTATGCTCCCCAGCTGTATGCTCCTGTACGCTTGTTCTCGTTCTCATAGACATCGATCCATCCTTGATCATAGCCATCCTGTAAATGGCCAAGATACTCTTCACCCAGCGGCTGGAGACCTTCCTTAACCTGCTGTTTCGCTTCCTCGTAGGTGATGTCAAGCTTGTATTCTTCCACCAGCGGGGCAAACAGATCATACATATGAAGTTCATCCACACCCAGAAGCTTCTTGCGAAGTTTCATGTAACGGTGAAGCAGGGGCAGGCTCTCATGAATCGTATCGATGAGGTTTGTATAAACTTCCTTTGGAATGTTATCGCCGTATAGGGCCATCTCCAAAACCGATGGATATTTGCGTACCCGGGAATAGAAGATGTTCTTGTTAACATTGGAGCTCAGTGTTGCCGCAATGGTATTCTTCTGCTTGCTGTAGGTTTCATAGACAGCTTTAAAAGCGGCTTCCCGCACTTGGCGGTTAGGGCTCTCAAGGAATTGAATATAGCTTCCGTGCGTGAGCTCTACTTCCTTGCCGTTCTCGTCCTTGATCTTCGGAAACTTCATATCTGCATTGTTCAGCATGCCGAAAATCGTCTGTGGTGCTGAAGACAGATTGCCGACCTGCGCCAGCAGAGCTTCCTCTGCCTTGGACAAAATATGTGCTTTCTCACGCTTCATTTCAGTCAAAGTGAAATTGTATTCTGACAACGCCGGGTTCGCGATCAGTTCATCCAGTTGGCTGTCAGACATTGCCAAAATCTCCGGTGTGATGAAAGAAAGAGCTTCACCGACTTCAACGCTCAGCTTCTTGGCCTTCTGGGTTAAAGCCTGGTATGTAGGATCCGCTGTATCCTCATCGTGATGCATATGGGCATAAACAAACAGCCGTTCCGTGTGCTGGCCGATTTCGTCTTCAAGCTCAAAACATTGTTTTACCGTTTCTGCGTTATCGAGCTTGCCTTGAAAATCCTTTGCTGTTTTAATGAGGCGGTGTACCTCTTGGTACGTGCTGTCCCAGGCCTTCTGATTCTCAAACATATCTTCCAGCTTCCATTTATGCTCGGCAGGGACTTCATTTCGTTTCAATAATTTTTCCATGGAAATCCTCCTAATCTGATGATCGTATGATTTCATCCGGGCTGACTCTCCTGAAACCTCAGGATGTCGTACAGGGAGCGGCAGCAGACAGAGTACCAATGTAAGGCTTATCGCTTTTGCATACTTCAAAGGCTTCAACCTCCTGGGGTTTATAGCATCGAGCGATAGTATGCCTTGCTGCGCAGTATTTCATCCCGTGTTTAAGAGGAACCCAGATTAAAAAAACTGTATACAATAAGGAAAAAGGCAAACAGGACCATGGCAATCGAAGTAATAGCCATTCCTTTTCGGAGACTCACAGGAATCCGGTCTTTATACATGATCATGATTGCCCCCAGACTGAAGGCCAGAATAATGAAGATGACAGCATTTGTGTAATCCATCCCGTTCAGACCTGTTTAAAGCTCTGAATCAGCTCTTCCCATTCATCTTCGCGACCTTCAAAATCTTCTTTGGGGAAGCGGTGATGCACCCACTGCATCAAGGCAGGGCGGCTCATAAAAGTGTGGGTTTCCTCACCCCATTGGTCGGATATTTCCCGGAGTACCAGATAACGGCCTTGAACTTCGACGGTCATCATATTCCATTTGTCTTTTTTGTATATTTCATGTTTTTTGATCATATGCACTTCTCCGTTTTTTTATTGGTCTTTTGGGTAAATGATACCGCAACGGCCATCCTAAAAGCAAATAAGAACATGGTATAATTTTGTGTGGGTGCACGAAACGGATTGCATTGTCGAAGCACATGAGATATAATATGGGTATTCGCCATAGATGGCGGTATTTTTAGGAGGTTGTTCATTTGAAAGGTACAGTTAAATGGTTTAATGCAGAAAAAGGTTACGGCTTCATTTCAGTTGAAGGCGGCGAGGACGTATTCGTACATTTCTCCGCAATTCAAGGAGATGGCTTTAAGTCCCTGGAAGAAGGTCAAGCGGTTGAATTCGAAATCACTGACGGAAACCGTGGTCCTCAAGCAGCCAACGTAATCAAACTGTAAGTGAACTCCGGCAACGGGGATCTTATAGATAAACCATTTTTGATGGCATATTGATTCATGAAGGCGATCACGACACAGTTCCTTAACAGGAACTGTGTCTTTTTAATTTTCACACACCTTATTTTTCTGATTTAAAGACGCTGCGGGTACGAATCATCCCTCCCATCGCTCTTGTGCTCTAATTTCCTGAATGAGTTTGTTTAAGGTAGAAATTAGAGCACAAAGGCGAACGCTCTCACTTGTACGGAATCGATTCGTCCCCTCCGCTACTTCGTGCAGATCCACCCATAAATCCCGAAAACAAAAAGACCGCCCTTAGGTAAAATGATGGTATCAGCCACCACTTACGACAGGAACGGTTTCTTTGAGCGAAGCGGTCGCCTTAAAGTTTTCCGTAAAAAAGCTATCCCCAGATTTATGCTTATGTGAATAATAATTCGAAAAATTCGGGGATAACAGCGATTGGAAGATGGTTCTCAATCGGAGTGAACCTTTGTGTAATTTATAACTTTTTTATATTGATAACATGTTAATCACGATGAAATATGTGACGCCACATAAAACCTGCAGCAGCAAGACCGGCCAGGGCGGCAGCAAGATAATAAAAGGTGACTCTGCCCGCGCTTTCGAATAATCCTCCGCCAAACGTGCCGCTGATCAGGCCGGACGCACTGGACCAAAATACGGTGAATAATGCCATCCCGGTCGCTTGATAGTCTGTAGGGACAAGCCGCGAGATATAACGGACAGCTGTCACATAAAACACCCCGAACGTTACACTGTGAAGTGCTTGTACGGCAAGTACACTCATAGGATCACTGACAATGCCCATGAGCACAAAGCGAACAGCATACATCAGGCTGGCAAACGCAAGCAGCGGCAGCTCCTTGATTTTGTCTCCGTATTTACTAAGTAAAAAAAATATCGGAATCTCGCTGACTGCCGACAGCATTAAAGACCAGCCAATCAGGCCTTCATCAGCACCAAGCTGCGCCATGGTTAAGGTGAGAAAAGCTTCGTTCATCCGGTGTCCAAGCGCCAGGGCAAAGACACAGATGAAAAACCAGAATATTTCCTTGGAGCGAAGCATTTTCACGAGGCCGGAAAGCTCCATCCCGCCGCTGCGTTTGACTACACCGTCGCGGAGCAGTAGGGAGAGTATGAGTGTGACGGTTCCGATAGCAATACCGATCACAACAGCCCGGTTCGCACCGGCCAGACTGATGACATAGCCGATTCCCAGGGCAAACAGGGCAAAGCCGATCGATCCGAAGACACGGATGACGGTGAAGCTGCGGTTATACCGCTTAGCGGTTTGAATTGCCATCGTATCTGCGAGCGGGTAGACGGGATAGTAGAAGAAGTAAAACAGACTGATGATCATGAATACCGCACCGAACGAGTTGGCCTGTGTTAGAAAAAGAAGCAGGGTAAGCTGGCCGCCGATTAACAGCATCATGATTTTTTTGATCGTTCTGTATTTATCGCTGGCATAACTCCAGATCATGTTGGAAAACATGGAAATCAGCGGTCCGACGGCGTATAAATAACCGACTTGTGTGCTGCTGAATCCGAGTTCTTTATAATATAGAGGAAAATAAGAAATAATTAATGCCGTAGTTCCAAAAATCGTAAACATAAACGCCCGAAGCCAATTCTGGTCTGGTCTGGGCGGTGCAGCAGATTTCATAGCATGAGGACTCCCATCTGTGTTGAGCGAATAACTTGTAGCAATCAGCAGGGTCAAGTATATCATATGCTGCCCCGATTCAGGGGGAATGATTTCAGGTCAGAGCATTCAAATGAGATAAGTCATTTGTACAAAAGGGTTGATCATATTATAATAGGTTGTGATTTGGATAGGTATAAAAAAGACAACCATGTGGAGGCAGAGTTCATTGAATAATCAAGAGCTAAGCCGTAAAGTTCCGCGAGGTCCTGTCGGTCTCATGAGTAGGGTATATAAATACATTCTCCCAGAAGTGGCAGCCGAGCTGGATCAATGGCGGCGGGACGCCGAACAAATACCCGATGAGGAACTTCGAAATCAGGCGCTTGCGAGCATTGATACTAAAAGGTTTCATTGTCAGGGCGGAGCGGTGTACGCAGCTGCGAACCTGCCGGAAAAACATGTACTGATCCCACTGATCGTCGCTTTTCAGACTATCAGTGATTATTTGGATAACCTGTGTGACCGCAGTACATCATTGGATCCGAAGGACTTCAGGCAGCTGCACCAATCCATGCTGGATGCAGTGATCCCGGATAAAGAACTTGAAGATTATTATGCTTACCGCTCACAGAAGGAAGACGGCGGTTATCTTGTCCGTCTGGTTATGACCTGCCGGAACTGCATTGGACAGCTTCAGGGATACGATCCAGCACAGCCTTACATAAAAGATCTGGTTTCTCTGTATACAGACCTGCAGGTGCATAAGCATATCCATCCCGACCTTCGGGAATCCGCCTTGCTGGAATGGTGGTCGCTTCATGCACATCGGACACCTCATTTGAGATGGAATGAATTTGCAGCTGCAACAGGCTCGACACTGGGTATGTTCATGTTGTTTCTGGCAGCCTCAGATCCATTCCTGGATGACCAGGATGCGTCTGCTATTCATGCGTCTTACTTCCCCAATGTATGCAGTCTCCACATTATGCTGGATTATCTGATTGATCAGGACGAGGATAAAGCGGGAGGCGATCTGAATTTTTGTAACTATTATGAAGACGCCGAAACGATGCTGGACCGTCTGACTTCCATTGTTGAATGGGCACGAAAAGATGTGGCGGCCATTCCTTCAACGGAATTCCATCGCATGATTATTGAAGGACTTCTGGCTTTATATTTATCCGATCCTAAAGTCAGCGAGCAGGAGTTAGTTCGCACCGTGTCCAAACGGCTGATGAAAAGAAGTCCGATGACCCGTATTTTCTTTCTGATGAACAGCCGGTGGATTCGCAAGCATAAAAATGATTGACCAATTGAGGAGGAATTCGACATGGCAGAAGTTAAAAAAATCGCTGTGCTTACCAGCGGAGGCGATTCCCAAGGTATGAACGCTGCACTGCGTTCTGTAGTACGAAGCGGACTGTTTTACGGTCTGGAGGTATATGGAATTCAGCGCGGATATCAAGGTTTGTTGAATAATGAAATCAACCAAATGGATCTGCGGAGCGTAGGAGACATTATTCAGCGTGGAGGAACCATCCTTCAATCGGCCCGCTGTCCGGAGTTTATGACTCCAGAAGGTCAGCAAAAGGGGGCCGATATTCTGAATCAACACGGTATTGATGGCCTGGTTGTCATTGGCGGAGACGGCTCCTATCAAGGTGCCAATAAATTGAGCAAGCTGGGCATCAAAACAATGGGACTTCCCGGGACTATCGACAATGACATCTCATTTACCGATTATACGATCGGTTTCAATACAGCCGTGAGCGTTGTCGTTGATGCGGTGAACAAGCTGCGTGATACCATGTCCTCTCACGCCCGTTCTTCTGTTGTAGAGGTCATGGGACGCCACTGTGGAGACATTGCCCTGCACGCAGGCCTGGCTTCGGGAGCAGAAACCATTCTGGTACCGGAAGTTCCCTACAATATGGATGAGATCGCTGACCGTATGAAGGAGAACTTCGATAAAGGCAAGCGCCACAGTATTGTCATCGTCGCTGAAGGGGTGGGACGCGGTGAAGACGTGGCTCAGGGTCTGAAAGAACGTCATGCATCCATTGATGCACGGGTTACGGTGCTGGGTCATATCCAGCGCGGCGGTACGCCGACTCCGTTCGACCGCAATCTCGCGAGCCGTCTCGGTGATTTCGCAGTACGCAGTCTGATTGAGGGTCAGTCGGACAAAGGATGCGGCATCATTAACGGTGAGCTGGTATTGACCGATATTGATAAAGTCGTAAACACCAAAAAAGATTTCGATATGGATATGTACGAGCTGGCACTTCGCTTGTCCCAATAATATATGAGGTGAACGGAATGTATTTATATCGGATGGAAGTGACCTGTGATCAGGGGAATCTGGTTGTCATTACAGCAGCCGAGAATGAAGAGGGGGCTTTCAAAGCGGTTGACGAGCATGTAGAGCGTCACTTTCTTGCGATGCCCGACATTCAGGAAGTAACCATGCTGGAGAAAAAACGGATGGTTTCCGGGACCGCTTATGTTATCGAAACCGGTCAGGAAAGCTGAAGGTATGAAGTGAAGTGGAAATGAAACAAGCCCTGTTGTGCGGTGAATGCTGCACAACAGGGCTTTTTGACTTGCCAAGTATCGTTGATTTTGATCTAGGACAACTTCATATGTTCCGCTGCCGCATATTTTCGCTGAACTTTGAGAAGTCTCAGCATCAGCAGCAGTGCACCAACAGCTAAACCGGTAATCAGGCCGATCCAGTATCCAAAAGCTCCCCAAGCTGTGAACACAGCAAGTATATATCCGACAGGCAGACCGATCACCCAATAGGAGAGGAAGGCCAGCATAAAAGCGACATTGACATCCTTATAACCGCGAAGCGCACCTTGAGTCGGTGTTGCGATCGCATCTGAAATTTGAAAAAATATAGCAAATATAAGGAAATGAGAGGTCAGTTCTACAACGACAGGTTCATTGGAATATAAACCAGCCACTTGTTTTCCTGCCATCAGCAGAATGACGGCTGTTATGAGTGAGAGCAGTACAGCAAAACTGATGCCCAGCTTGGCGTAAGCTCTGGCGTCTTTCATTCGGCTAGAACCGGCTTCATATCCGATGATAATCGTGAGGCTCATGCAAATGCTCAGCGGCAGCATATACAGGGTCGTAGCAAAGTTCAGGGCTGCCTGATGAGCAGCAATTGTGGTGGTATCATAGCTGCTCATCAACAAGGTTACGGCAGCAAACACCGCCGTTTCAAAAAAGATGGAAAACCCGATCGGTATTCCGATCTTCGACAATTCCTTCCAGGCACCCATGGATATGCCTCGCAGCTGCCGAAGCAGCTGAAAGTCCGAGAAAGGGTGCACAAAGTGAATGATAAATAATGTGATCAGAAAAACAACCCAATACGTAATGGCAGATGCCACACCTGCACCGATTCCACCGAGTTTGGGGAAACTGCCCAAACCATAAATGAATAAGGCATTAAGTGCAACATTGACCGGCAGGGAGATCAACGTAACAGCCATCGATATTCGGGTTTGTCCCAGAGCATCAATAAAGCTGCGTAGAACAGTATAAGCAAATAATGGAACAATACCTGCAGAAATAGACAGCAAATATCCTTGAGCTACGTTACGGACTGTGGGTTCCAGACTCATGCTGTTTAAAATGAGCGGGACGCTCACAAATCCGAGAATGAGCACGCCGAGAGCTAGCACAATTGAAAACCAGACAGCCTGAACGACGTGAAATGTCACTTTCTGTTCCTGCCGGGCGCCCATCAGTTGGGAGACAATGGGGGTGACCGCCATCAGAATTCCGCTGAGTCCAGTCTGAACCGGAATCCAGAGGCTTGTGGCAATAGCGACACCGGCAAGGTGTGCAGAGCTGAATTTACCCGACATGTTGGAATCAAAGAAGGACATGGCTGACAATGCCAGCTGCGTGATCAGGATGGGGAGCAGTATCACGAGGAACTGCTTGAATTTTTGCGCATAAGTATGTGTTGGATTCATTTTTTACAGGCCTTTTCTGTCAAATTGAAGACCCGGCTGCTTTGGCCGGGCCTTCATGTTAAGTATGCATGATAGCGGCTTACTTATACTGTACTCCTTTAGTGTAACGGTTAGAGGCATTCCAGAGCAAATATTCATGGACATCCATTTCTTTAAGTGCACGAATCTGCTCTTCAACTTCTTTTTTGCCGTATTTGGCGTAATTGCCGCTGCCGAGCCAGCTTGCCGTGAAGTCCTGAATCCAGGGACGGATAATCGGTTTGTAAGAGCCTAGTGGATCCAGTTTTTTATGTGTGTCTTCCATAGAGCCTTTGATGGTCTGGTAAGGGGCTTTATCAGGTACTTTGGAACCAAACCATCCTGTGGTGTAATGGCTTGGATATACCATAGGGCTGATCACATCCACATGCTTGGAAATTTTCACAAAATCCTGGCCGATCCCCTCTGCAGCCGGAACGGAAGCGGCATATCCGAAAATATCCACCGACACGCGGATGCCCAGAGGCTCCAGTTCCTTGCGCGCATATTTTACAAATTCGGCAACGATGTCTACCCGGGAACGGTCGTCCTTCGTATATTTAAGAGAATCAGCCCGTTTTTCGAAGCCTTCCGGAAAACGGACATAGTCAAACTGGATCTCCTTGAAGCCCAGTTTGGCTGCTTCTTTGGCGATCTCGATATTGTAATCCCATACTTCCTTCTGATACGGGTTAACAAACATGTCTCCGCTGCCATTCGCCCAGACAGAGCCGTCACTCTTAACAAAAGACAACTCCGGCTTTTTCTTGGCCAGGATCGTATCCTTAAACACAACGACACGGGCTATCGGATAAATCTCATGCTTATCCAGCCGTTTCATCAGTTGGTTTATATCCCGGATAAACGGCTGGGGCTTGCCCAGCTCCTGCAGCTTGGGATTGTCTGTTTTATACGTTATGTATCCTTCATCGTCTTTTACGTCGATGACCATCGCGTTCAGCTCTGTATCATTCATAAGCTTTACAAGCTCATCCATACGTGATCCTCCGGCGCTGTAAGCTGTAACATAAATTCCTTTGACTACCGGTGCTTCGTCTTTCTGAGGATCCGCTTTCACCACATTTGTCTCGGAGCTAGTTACTGTACTGACAGAAGTGTGCAGTACGCTTGTGACTTCACCATTGGGCTGGGCGTAAAGGCCCATGCCTCCAGATGTCCAGATTAGTAATGCCAAGATGATGTTCATAATGACCTCTCTCCCTTGTGTTTTCGCACACATGATAAATGTATTATAACGAAACCTTGGACGACAAAAAGAACAGGATGGTTACAATTAACAACTGAACTGTCATCCAACAAAGTGATCGCATGATACCTAGTCTTTTTAAACGAAACGTAAGTCATTCAAACGCCTTTCAAGTAAAACATGGATATTAAAACAGATTATAGAAAATAAAAGTGCCGTTCTCCCCAGTGGAGAGAACGGCACGGCGTGCTCCGGATCCGGGTGGATTCCGGTAAAGATTTTAATGAAGAAGTGCTTGGTTCTGATTTTCACAAATACTGTACTGAATGATCTCCATAGCATCATCTTCTTCAAGTATACTGAGCCCGTCCCGAAGGACGATTTTGAAATTGAGCTCGTTTTGCCTGAAGAATGGCAGCATGTCCGGAAACCATTTCATGACGATTTCTGACAGTTTCACCGTTTCCATTTCCACAAAAATCACCCTTTCCTTCCTTTTTGATGAGGCTAGGCAGGACGTTCGCAGTAAAACGGAAAAGCAAGTGGAGCTGGAAGCTTGTTGGAGCAGCTTAACAATATTGTAGGAACCGCGCACAGATATTATACCACATTCATAAAGTCTTTTCCTTTTATAAAAAAAAATCAGCCTCTGCGGAATTGCCCCATCACACCGACGGTTTCTACAATATTAACGAAGGCTTGGGGATCGGTTTCTTTAATAATCATCCTCAGTTCAGCCAATTCATAACGTGTAGTTACAGTCATCAGCATATCCTTCTCTTTGTGGCTGAAGGCACCCTGGGTTTTAATCCTCGTGACACCGCGGGGTCTTATGAGCAGTTTGGCAAGCAGCTCTTCCGTCCGGTCTGTCACTATAAAAACAGTGACCTTGATATGATTAATGTGAACGAAATCGATGACACGACCGGTGACATACATAGAGAGCATGGAGGCGAGTGCCAGGTTCCAGTCGTTTTCCAGATAAGCGACCGCGAGAATGACCACTGTATTCATGGCGACGAGCACGGTACCGACCGGGAAATCACGATGACGGGTTACAATGGAGCCAATGACATCGAATCCTCCTGTAGATCCTCCTACGCGGAAGGATAGTCCACCTCCAAACCCGACCAGCAATCCTCCGAAAACCGACGACAGCAGCATGTCGGATGCGACTGCCTCTACAGGTATATATTCAAGCAGGATGGTTACAACAATGACGGACAGCATACTGTAACCGACAAACCGCCGCCCCAGCTTGATCCATCCGGCAACCAGAATCGGGATATTGATAACAAAATACATGACGCTGATGTTGAACGGAGAAAAATAGCCGATTAACATGGCAACCCCGGATACACCGCCGCTAAGCAGGTGATGGGGGATCAGAAACAGATTGAAGCCGCAGGCGATGACAATGGCTCCAATGATTATGGCAATGGATCTCCAGATGACTTTTAACACCATTTTCACCTCGGTTATTAGTATGACTTAAAGGTGCCTGCTGGTATTCCTTAATGCATGTGTGATATAATGTATTGGATATTCTTGAGTAGTTCGTTACAATGATAACTTTGCAAGCTAAACAGGATGATTATACATTAGCCGACCTTGGACTTCGGCAACAATAATTAACGGTCCACCCTCATGCAGAAAATCCTGCAGGCCGGGAAAGCCTATAAACGTCACCGCTACTTAAGAATACAGAGAAGAATGTGGGATGTCCACTAGATAGAAGGAGTATGAACCTATTGAAAACATTTACAGATTTTGGTCTGGAGCCACGAGTGCTTCAGGCAATCACCGAGCTTGGCTTTGAAGAAGCCACTCCGATTCAGTCTCAAGCAATTCCGATCGCAATAGCTGGTAAGGATATGATTGGACAAGCGCAGACAGGTACAGGTAAAACTGCAGCTTTCGGCCTGCCGCTGATCTCCAAAATTCCTCGTGAGGAAGAACGCATCGTAGCACTGGTTATGACACCAACCCGCGAGCTGGCTATTCAGGTTGCTGAAGAAATCGGGAAGTTGTCCCGTTTCAAGGGAATCCGCAGTCTGCCGATCTACGGTGGACAGGATATTGGCCGTCAGATCCGCGCTTTGAAGAAGAAGCCTCAGATTATTATCGGTACACCAGGCCGACTTCTTGACCACATCAACCGTAAAACCATTCGTCTTGATGATGTACAGACTGTCGTGCTGGATGAAGCAGATGAAATGCTGGATATGGGCTTCATGGATGACATTCAGTCCATCCTGAAGCTGGTTCCGGAGCAGCGTCAAACCATGCTGTTCTCTGCCACAATGCCTCCTAACATTCATAAGCTTGCTCAACAATTCCTTAAAGAGCCGGAACATGTTTCGGTTATTCCTAAGCACGTAAGTGCACCTCTGATCGACCAGGCTTACATTGAAGTGCCGGAGCGCCAGAAGTTTGAAGCTCTGAGCCGCCTGATTGACATGGAATCTCCAGATCTGGCCATCGTATTCGGACGCACAAAGCGCCGTGTAGATGAGCTGGCAGAAGCCCTGCAGAAACGCGGATATTCCGCTGACGGCCTTCATGGTGACCTGTCACAGCATCAGCGTGATACCGTTATGCGCAAATTCCGTGATGGCAGCATTGATGTCCTGGTTGCTACTGACGTTGCAGCCCGTGGTCTGGACGTATCGGGCGTATCTCATGTTGTAAACTTTGACCTTCCACAGGATCCGGAAAGTTATGTACACCGTATCGGCCGTACAGGTCGTGCCGGTAAAGAAGGAACAGCATGGTCTTTCGTAACTCCTCGTGAGATGGATCACCTTCACTTTATCGAGCGTGTAACGCGTCATCGCATCCCGCGCAAGCCGCTTCCAACGATGGCAGAAGCCATTGAAGGCAAGCAGCGTGTAACGGCTGAGCGCGTACTTGAAATGGTGGAGAATGGAGAACTGAACGAGTACAAAGGTTTGGCTATCCAGCTTCTGGAACAATATGATTCCGTACAGCTTCTGGCTGCCGCGATGAAATTGTTGACTGGAGACGATAAGAAAGAAGCTGACGTGCATCTTACGCCGGAAGATCCAATCCGCGTGAAGCGCCGGAAGCCGGACATCCGCAGCAACGGACGCAAACCTAGCGGCGGCTATGGTGGACGCAGCCAAAGCGGCGGGTACAACCGTGACCGTCAAGGTCAAGGCGGCAATCGTAGCGGCGGGTACTCCAAGGGCGGATACAGCCGTGATGGAGGCAGCTCCAACCGTGACAGCGGCGGATACAACCGTGACCGCAGCGGATCAGGCGATCGCAAACCGCGTACGTACAACAACAGCAGCAGTGACCGCAGACCAAGCCGCAGCAGTGACGATTCATTTAACGGCTAATACTACTGCGTGAGTTATAAAAAGACGGAGCCCCCGCCTATCGGCGTTCGGCTCCGTCTTTTTTTGTCTGGATTACTTAGATGTAGAAGGCACGGGTGATTATAACGAGAAGAATAAAGAGGACCAAAATCATACCCACAGTAGAACCGTAAGCGTAGCCGCCAGATACACAGGACATGAAGGTTCAACTCCTTTTGTTAGAGGTTTAGTTGTGGTTTACAGTTTTATCATATGTCGTCTGATATTCTCAAGATTGGATAAAAGCCCGGTAAGCTTTAATTTAGGCTCTGGTCACCGGAGTACCAAATAAGGTATATTAGTAGATACAGGCATGAGATGAGTGAGGAGGAAATTGTTTTGGAAATGAAAGGAGCCATGGGTGGCTTATACAAGTTAACTGAATGGATTACCCGCATCGCATTTACGAATATATTGTGGGTGCTGTGTTCTTTACCATTTTTATTCTTTCTGGTGACTAAATTTTTGATGATGGTACAGGTTCCTGATGCTGTCAATGAGCAGATCCTGGCCAACTGGATTATGGGTATTTTGGCGCCGTTTGTATTGTTTCCGGCTACAGCGGCCATGTTTACTGTGGTACGTAAGTGGGTCATGGGAGATCCGGATGTTCCGGTCTTCAAAACGTTCTTTAGAGGGTACAGAGAGAATTACAAGCAAGCTATGATTGGCGGTTTTGTGTACACGCTGTTGTTTGTCATCATGTATGTTGATTATACGGTCTACATGACCCAGATGGGTGACGGGTTTCAAATTGTAGGCATTGTTATGCTCGTACTGCTGCTTGTCTTGTTTGTTTCGATGTTTAACTTTTTCTCAATGGCGGTTCATTATGAGATGAAGACCCGGCAGCTGTTGAAAAATGCGGTTCTACTGACATTGATTCGGCCTTTCCGTGTATTTTCAACACTCGCCGGAAGCGCTGTCTTGGTATTTGTCGGAACGAAAATGCCAGTGCTGTTCGTTTTCTTTCTGTTCTGCCTCATGGCGCTGTTTGCATTTTTCAATTTCTACGGTACGTACTTGAAAATGCAGGAACAGGCAGAGCGTATGAAACAGATGGAAGAAGAGGAATCAGCCGAACAAGCGATCCTGGAGAGTATGGATCATGTAAAATCGGATGAGGACGGCAATAAATCCCGTAAATCATAGGTTTACTTTTTCGATAAAAAGCCCTATAATAATTTTACATCCTGCGATGTACGTTTCGGTATTTACGTTGTTTTGAACCAATGACGATGTCTTGGGAGATCAACATCGAATCGCAGCTGAAAAGCCCTGTCTATATGACAAGGGGAATTCAAAAGCGGTTTTGCGATCACCCACCTGCTAATGCAGGTTCGAAGACAATGTTACCGGACGGCATAGGCGGGAGCTTTTCATACTTATGTTTCAGGCGTCTCTTTCTTCGATTTAATCGAGGGTAAGGGGCGCTTTTTACTGTTTCTCACAATCTCATAAAAGAGCGCTGTTAACATAGCAATAAAGGTTTGCTGGAAAGCTAAACAATGTTAAACTAGATAGTGAAAAGGGAACGGTCATTTATAAAGGAGGAACGGTCTTTGTCATTCAAACGAGTTCTAACGGGTATCGTGCGCAGTTATGACGGCACAAGCGACCGTGCTAAAGACCCGAAACTAAAAACGAGATATTATAACCTTTCTAAAGAAAAATGCTTCGAAGAAGTATCCTCAACTCTAAAAAAAATTCCGGGTTATAAAGTACTGCATGAGGTACCCTCTGTGGGGGAAATTATTCTGGAGAAGAAAACCTCGCTTGGACGGACACTGGACATTACAGTATCGGTCCTTGGAATCAATCCGGTGCGTTCCGCGGTGGATATGTACTCTGCATCCCGAGGTTCACTGGGTGACTTGGGCGCCAATTACCGGGTGATCCTGCATTTATTCGCCATTCTCGATAAAAAGCTTTCCAAGCATAGAACCGACGCCTGATGAACAAGTAAAAGCGGGAGATATGATCTCCCGCTTTTACAACTGTGATGAGATATGTAGCTGAGCGGAAATGATTAACGAAGCGCTTTAACTGCCTCGATCGCAGCTTCATAGTTCGGGTGTTCGGTCATTTCCGAAAGATATTCGACATAAGCGATCTTATCGTTTTGATCAATCACAAAAATAGAGCGCATATCAAGCTGGAATTCCTTGATCAGTACGCCATAAGCTTCACCGAACGAGCGGGTTTTGTAATCAGAAAGCGTCACGACTTGATCCACACCTGCTGCGCCGCACCAGCGGGCTTGAGCGAATGGAAGGTCTACACTGATCGTAAGGATGACGACATCTTCACCAAGACCAGCTGCTTCTTGATTGAAGCGACGAGTTTGTGCATCGCACACACCGGTATCCAGGGATGGAACGACGCTGATGAGTTTGATTTTGCCGGCATAATCCTTCAGGCTGACTTCTTCCAGCAGGTTCTTGCTGACAGTAAAGTCTGGTGCACTGTCTCCGGTTTGGAGCTGGGGTCCGATCAGAGTGATAGGGTTGCCTTTAAATGTTGCGGCTTCAGTACGTTCTTGAGCCATGTGTAATCTCCTCCTTGGAATATCTTAGTTTGGTGATTGGTTTCATGGTACATTATAATCTTTTTAAATTGAGGATGTCCACCCGCGATCTGCAGCTGCGATATTGTAAGGAGGGTGTCATGATATTTGTACGTTATGAAAATTGGAAAAGCTATCTGCGGTTTTACCCGGCAACATCTTTGCTGCTGCTGGCGAACTTTGTATTGTTTTTGATTGTGAGCTTTGACGGGGGTTCAACGAACGTTGAAACGATGTTGAGGTATGGAGCCCTTTATAGCTTGGATCCGTATAAGAGCGACGGCTGGCGTTATTTTGCCTCGATGTTTCTTCATAACGGTTTTGAGCATTTGTTCTTTAACAGCTTCGCTCTGCTCGTCCTTACACCTCCGCTGGAGCGGATTATGGGCAGCTTCAGGTACTTAGTACTTTATCTGGGGAGTGGATTGCTGGGGAACGTGCTCAGTGTGTCGTACTATGCGCAATCATCAAGCATTCCGCATTGGCTTGTTGGTGCTTCAGGAGCCATTTACGGAGTGTATGGCGGTCTGCTGTATATCGCAATGTTACAAAGAGATAAAATGGATGAAGCTTCCCGGAAGATGCTGTACACCCTGCTGATTATGGGTGCTGTGTTCTCATTTCTACCATCGATCGGATGGATGGCCCACCTTGGCGGAGCCATCGGCGGATTTTTCATTTACGGTCTGATGGTACGTTTGTTTAAGAGTTCTAGAATGTAATGAAACGATAGGATACACATCAGTAATTAAGCATAGGTTATTGGAATGCAGAATGGAGCGAATATAAGCGTGGAATTAAGACAGTTGCAATACTTTGTCAAGGTTGCGCAGAAGGAACACGTCACTCAGGCGGCAGAGGAGCTGCATGTGGCCCAGTCCGCAGTCAGCCGGCAGATTCATCAGTTGGAGGAAGAATTGGGTGTCAACCTGTTTATGCAAAAGGGGAGAAACCTTCAGCTTACCCCTGTTGGCCAGCTCTTTTGTAAACGAGTAGAAGGCATTATGAAGGATCTTGACCGGGCCGTTGCGGAGATTCATGAGTTTCTGGATCCCGAACAGGGAGAGATCCGGATCGGATTTCCACACAGCCTGGGTATTCATCTGATTCCCACCATTGTGGCGGAGTTCCGCAAAAAGTACCCGAATGTTAAATTCAGATTTAAACAGGGGATGTATCCAACTTTGATTCGAGATGTCATTGCGGCAGAGTGTGATCTCGCCTTTGTTTCGCCTTTTCCGGATCGGCATGATCATATCCAGGGAGATGTCATGCTGACGGAGGAGCTGTTCGCCATTTTGCCGCCGAATCATCCATTGGCTGAAGAAGAGGAAATCAAGCTGGAGCAGCTTAAGGATGAGCGGTTTATATTGTTCAGCAAAGGGTATTCTCTGCGCCCGATTGTATGGCATGCTTGTCTAGAGGCCGGATTTACGCCTAAGATCGCTTTTGAAGGTGAAGAAACAGATACAATTCGCGGGTTGGTAGCTGCGGGTATGGGAGTCAGTCTGCTGCCCGAAATGGCGCTCTTTCAGACGAATCCTCTTCAACCGGCAAGAGTGCGTATCTCTGAGCCTAAGGTTACTCGTTCCATTGGTTTGATTCATCGTATGGATGATAAGCTTCCGCCGGTTGCACAGGCATTCCGAAGCTTTTTGATGGAGTATTTCGGATTGCTTCCGAATTCGGAAAGTAATCCCGTAGAGTAATTACGAAGGTTAATCATTGTCTGCCAAAGCAGGCGGCCATAGACATAAATAAAAACATGGCGGTGTCGGGATCATTCCCAGGACACTGCCATGTTTTTATGTTTTACGTTCATTATGGTTATTGCTGCGTTATTCACGGTTGGTGAAGATCATGATATAACGGAGCAGTTCCAGCAGGGAGAGGAGTGCAGCGGCAACATACGTCAAGGCAGCTGCGTTCAGCACTTTGGCAACACCGCGCTCTTCGTCGTTACTAATGAAACCTTCCGATACCATCAGTTCGCGGGCCCGGCTGCTTGCGTTAAATTCGACAGGCAGGGTAACCAGCTGAAAAGCAACCGCACAGGAGAAGAAAATAATCCCTAGTCCAACGAGGTTCATAGCACTGAATAGAATTCCGGCGATCAAGAGGAAAGGTGCGATACCGGAAGCGAAGTTAACGACCGGAAACATCTTGTGACGGGCGACCAGCATCGGATAGCTGACTTTGTGCTGGATGGCATGGCCAACCTCGTGGCAGGCAACAGAGACGGCTGAAATGGACCGCTCGTAGTATACAGGCTCGGAGAGACGAACGACACGTTTGATCGGATCATAATGATCGGACAGGGCGCCAGGTACCGGTTCAATCGGAACATCCTGCAGACCGTTGTTATCCAGCATCTGCCGGGCTGCTTCATATCCTGTAATCCCTCTATAATTCTCGACCTTGGCCCATTTATTGAAGGTGCCCTTGACACGGAACTGAGCCCACATGGAGAAAATAAAAGCGATAATGATAAGAATAAACATACCATCAAAATACATTGATCATACCTCCAGTACGATGAGTTAGAGTAATTACATGGGGGGTGTGAAGTGACTCAAGAGAATTTGCAGCGATTCGATGCAGGCCGCACCTTTTGGCAGGATGTTGGTTAAAGCTGCTCTCGCTTGATTAGGCTTCAGGCCTTCAAGAAGCGGGCTTATCTCATTAACCTCACGTTCCAGCCTCTGAATCTGTATCTCCAGCTGGGACAGTTTATCCGTAACCTCAGGATCTTCAGCTACTGATTTCCAGCGCTCAAGCCGATCTTTAATCTCTTCGAGGGTATATTTCTCTTGTTTCATCTGATTAATACGTTCCAGTGTCGTCAAGGTTTCAGTGCTGTACAACCGATAATTCTTCAATGTTCGCTTCTCCGGAGTGATTAAACCGAGCTTGGTGTAATAATCGATTGTTCTTTCACTGATTCCTGCGGCCTTGGCCAATTCGCCGATTCTAAACAACTGGTTGGGCAAACTTATTTCTCCCACGTTTTATCACCTCGCAGGCCTGTTTGATTATATTCATTGTATAGAAATATGATACATGATGGCGAACCATACAGTCAAACGTCATGCTTTTTTATGGAAATAGATAAAAGTGAAAATGTATCGCTTTGAAGCGCATTTATAGAAGATAAAAGATAATAAAATCCTAAATAACACGTGATGTGTTATATTATCTTACATATAACATGGATTTTTTCGTCTTTTTGAAAATAACCCATTGCCAATTCAAACGCTCTGTGTTTATAATACATTAACATTTAAATTATGTAAGGAAAGCTAACACAAAGAGGAGTGGGATTCATGAAAAAGGGATGGGTTGGTTCATTGTTAGCAGCAGGTATGATGCTTGCTTTCCCGGTAAGTGCATTTGCGGATGAGGCGGCTACCAATGCGCAGCTGCAATCCGGACTTAATGCGGTGTTCGTCTTCCTGGCTGCACTGCTCGTCATTTTTATGCAGGCAGGATTTGCACTGCTTGAAGCCGGATCTGTGCGAATGAAGAATGCAGGTCATGTCGCAGGTAAAACGGTGCTGACATTTGGAATCAGTATCGTGTCCTTCTGGGCATTAGGTTTTGGTTTAGCCTTCGGTAACGGAAACAGCTTCTTCGGTCTTGAAGGATTCTTTCTAAGCGGTGATGATATGCTGCCGTCCTTTGAAGCCTTCGCTGGACTTGATATTCCACTGACAGTGATGTTCTTATTCCATCTATCATTTGCTGCCGTGTCTCTGGCGATTGCCTGCGGTGGTATGGCAGAACGTGCGAAACTGAGTGTTTATGTCATATTCGGTATACTTTTCACAGTCGTTATTTATCCGATCGTTGCACACTGGGTGTGGGGCGGCGGCTGGCTGGGAGGCTTGGGCAAGCAGGACTTTGCCGGATCGACGGTCGTTCACTTAACAGGAGCAACCGCAGCGCTTGTAGCTACAATTATGCTGAAGCCTCGTCTTGGCAAGTATAACAAAGATGGCAAGCCTAACGGTATTCCAGGTCATAACCAGATTTTTTCCATACTGGGTGTTATGATTATCTGGCTCGGATGGTTCGGTTTTAACCCGGGAAGTACGCTTTCCGCACTGATGGACGGTTTCTTCGGATTTGTTGCAATGAACACGAATATTGCTGCAGCAGCCGGTGCGCTGGCCGCTCTGATTGCTTCCTGGATGGTGTTCGGAAAGGCTGATATTCCTAGCATGCTGAACGGTGTTCTGGCAGCGTTCGTAGCAATCACAGGTTCTTGTGCTTTTGTTGAACCTTGGGCTGCCATTGTTATCGGTGCGGTTGCAGGTACAATCACATTTTTCACCGCACAATGGTTTGAGCGTAAAGGTATTGATGATCCGATCTATGCATTCTCTGTCCATGGTATAGCCGGGATCTGGGGAACGTTGTCCAATGGTATTTTCGCTTCACCTCGTCTGGTTGAAATTACAGGGGTTGGTAATCCGGGACTGCTGTACGGCGGCGGATTCAAACAGCTTGGTATACAGTTCCTTGGTGTAGCCGGTACCTTCGTATTCGTAGCCGTTCTTTCGATCATCATTCTCGGCGCGATCAAAATGACAATCGGACTTCGTGTTACGGAGGAGCAGGAATTGATGGGTCTGGATATCAGTGAGCATGGCAGCTACGGTTATCCTGAGCAAATGAAGCTGATCACGGAATCTGAAGCTAGAATGACAGGATCCCGCAGCGCTTCAAAATCAGTGCCGCCTGGCAATGGTCCATCTGCATAGAACCAATGCTTGAACGTCACAAGGAGGGGTGTGCATGAAACCTCTGAAACTGGATGAACCGCAGCTTGATTTCAAGCACTTTTCCAAATGTCAATCCGCTCAGGAACTAAGAGAAGCACGCATTGCAGGACAGAATGAACTTCTGGAACTCCAGGCTGAACATGATGTGGAGCAGTGGAGCGGATGGGTTAACCGGATGCATGATGAAATTGGGAAACGCGCAGTGACCATCTGTGAACAGGGTATGGAAGAGGCTGGCTTCGGCCAGCCTCCTGCCCGTTATGCCTTTGTTGCTTTTGGCAGCAGCGGCCGGCAGGAAGCTACATTATATAGTGACCAGGATAATGGACTGATTATTGGTGATGAACTGGATGACGAAGGAATTAACTATTTTGAAACATTTGGCACCAGGCTTTCGGAACTGCTAGTTACGGCAGGGTATCCCAAATGCAGCGGCAAAGTGATGTGTTCTGAGCCGATGTGGAACAAAAAACTGTCCGACTGGCAGGCACAGCTGACAGGATGGAGTTCCACGTATTCCTGGGAACCGACCAGATATTTTATTATTGCTTCCGACATGAGACATATTGCAGGGAGCCAGGAACTGTCTGATGCCTGGTCTGAACATTTACAGCGCTGTGTGCTGCACAATAATGATCTGGTTCCTGCACTGCTCCGCAACACGGTACGCCATAAAGCCACATTGAATGTGATGGGGCGAATTGTGACTGAGCGATTTGGAGAGCATGCAGGCGGATTTGATGTGAAATACGGAGTATACATTCCTCTCGTAAACAGCATCCGAACGCTGGCTTTACAGCGTGGCATTGTGGAAACCTCGACACGTCGGAGAATGGATCAGATTATTTTATTGGAGGGAGGCAGTCTGCTGCTGGAAAGCGTGCAGGATGCGTTTAAAGTTGCATTGAGACTGCGCAGTGAAACCCCTATGGAGATGAAAGACGGGTTTATCAGCAGCAGTGGTTATATGACTAGAGAACAGCTGAAAGATAAAAAAATTCACTATGATCTGAGAAATACGTTAGGAGTGGTACGTCGAATCCATCGATCACTTCAGCGGGAACTGCGTTCTTTTGAAAGGAAAGGATTGTGAGAGATCCAAGGCAGACGGGAACCGGGTTCTGGAAGTCCTTGCGCGTGGGTGATATTAATTCGGCGGTAGCATCCATGAGGGGGAACCCTTCTGCTCAACAAATCGCGTTTATTCGGTCTCAGATGAGGGATCAGCGGAGACCTGAAGTGCTTGGCACCCCGCTAGACGAACTGGAAACGGTCGTGTTTGATCTGGAAACTACCGGCTTTTCTCATCAGCATGGAGATCAAATCCTGTCTTTCGGAGCGGTTCGGACACAGGGTACAAGCATCGTACAGGAAGAGAAATTTGATGTCATTGTTAACAGCGGTACAGCTGTCCCCGAGGTTATCACCCATTTGACAGGGATTACGCAATCCATGGTCGATGCGGCGGTGCCGCTTGTGGATGGACTGCATGACTTTATGGCATTTGTAGAAGGAAGAGTACTGGTAGCGCATGCGGCAGGACATGATAAGGCATTTTTGAATGCAGCGTTATGGAAAACGTCCAAGGTGCGGCTGACACACAGGCTGTTGGATACTATGATGCTGGCTCAGCATATGTTTCCTGATCTTCCCGGATACTCACTGGATGAACTGCTCTATCACAGTGGAATACCCGTTGAAGGCAGGCACAATGCTCTGAAGGATGCGATGATGACAGCACGGCTGTGGACCTCTTATATTGAGGTGGCGCAGCGGGAGGGGTATGCCGAGACACTTGGTGACCTTTATGCTTTCTTAAGTAAAATGTAATCAAGGCGCTTGAATGCTCATTCATGATTCATGCAGTACCAGCCGGGTTTCCTCAAGGGACCAGGTGAAGCCTGATGGATGTGATTGATATGATGCAGGGGAAGTGCTGGTATTCTCTCGTATCCAATAGCTCGTAAGCGTAAGCTCCGGTTTCTGACCATGTTGTTGGACAGATGCCGGGGCTTTTATGCCTGCAATCAGATAGGATGTGAAGAGACCGGCAAAGGAGCCCAGTTGATTCAGGTCTTCAGAAGAAGGCACGGGTGGTGACGATGGATGGCTATGATAAAGTCCCTGGACAGGCATTCCGCCAAGCAGGAGCGAAGTCCATTCAGCCGGATGGAGGCTAAAGTGGTGGAGCGGATTTTGGGAAACATTGGTCACCGGGATGAAGCGGTCCAGCTTGTCTGGAGAGCTTCCGACAAGAATGCCGCAGGCTTCAAAGGGCAGACAGATTTCGGTATGGTGCGCCAGCTCTTTATAGGCTTCTCTCGTAAGCTTTAGAGGTTGAACGTTGTGGAATTCGTCTTTTTTGTGAACCATGTGTCGGCCTCCTGAGAAAGTTGGTATCCATTTGGTTTGAAAGCTGTACAGTTCAGGGTACAATAGGGACTATACCAAGTCCACCTAGTAAAGGAAAAAAACCATGAAGCGAAATTTGATCATTCTGATTGTTATTATTGTGGCTGCGGCAGCTGTCATATACCAGCAAGCAGGAGACGATATTCAGGCGGTGTTCAAGACAGATAAACCACTGCCTACTGAGACCGGCGCTAAAGCTGGACTGCTTTCTCCTGATTTTACAGCGGAAGGGTTGGACGGTAAAACATACACCGGCGGAGGAATCCGAGATAAAGCGCTGTTGATTAACTTTTGGGCGTCCTGGTGCGAACCCTGCAAGCAGGAAGCTCCGGAACTGATCATGCTGGCGAATAAATATGGGGAAGACCTCGATATTTACGGCATCAATGTGACCAAATACGATACAGAGAAGAAGGCGCGCGCTTTTGCAGAAGAATTCAACCTGAATTATCCGCTGATGTTTGACCGTAAGGGAGAAATATTCGAAAAGGTGTTCAAGGGACAGGTGTTTCCCACGAATGTGTTTATTGACCGTAACGGTGTCATTACAGACATTATCCTGGGAATGCCGGAGCCGAAGGAATTCGAGAAAAAGATAAAGCGGCTGATTTCATCCTGAAGACCGGAGTGAAATTTACAGAAAAGAGCATGATCTGTTCCGCTGCAGGAACTGGATCATGCTCTTTATAACATCGATTTAGTGGTTTATAATGCCTTGACGCGGCTGTTGATCATGTTCAATCCATTCCGGTGATATTTGACCCAGAAGTGCATAACGCATACTGTCAACCAGTGCCTCCCAGCTCGCCTCGATCACATTGCCGGAGACGCCGACGGTGTTCCAGGAATGAACGGCATTCTTGGATTCGATCAATACTCGCACACGAGCGGCTGTTGTTTCCTTGTCATCCAGCACCCGAACCTTGTAGTCCGATAAATGCATGTCTTCGAGAGAAGGGAAATACTGCAGCAGCGCTTTTCGAAGTGCGTTATCCAGCGCATTGACAGGACCATTGCCTTCACCAGCCGTGTAGATGCTCTGGCCGCCGACATTGATTTTGACGAATGCTTCGGAGACGACCGGTCTGCCGGCTGTTTTCTCGACCAGCATTTTGAAAGATTCAAAGGTGAACAGCTCGTGAACCTCTCCGTTGGCTTCGCGCAGCAGCAGCTCCAAAGAGGCGTCAGCGCCTTCAAATTGGTATCCTTGATGCTCCAGATCCTTGATCTTGCCGATCACGGTTTTCGCCTGTTGACTGCTAGGATCGAACTGCAGGCCCATATCCTGAGCTTTGGACACGATGTTGCTCTGTCCCGCCAGCTCCGAAACCAGGATCCGCTGCTTGTTGCCAACTTTCTCCGGTTCAATATGTTCATACGTCCGGGAATCCCGCAGGATAGCTGACACATGGATGCCGCCCTTATGCGCGAATGCAGCATTGCCGACATAAGGCTGGTTAACGGGCATATTCACATTGGCGATCTCACTAATATAACGTGCAGTGTTCGTCAGGTTCCGGATGTTGTTCTCGCCGATGACTTCGTATCCCAGCTTTACCTGAAGATTCGGGATAATCGAGCACAGATTGGCATTTCCGCAGCGTTCGCCATATCCGTTCATCGTCCCCTGCACATGAGTGACCCCGGCTTGTACAGCGCTTAACGTATTGGCGACCGCCAGTTCGCAGTCATTGTGTGTATGAATTCCCAGCGGCGCCTGAGGCAGATGTCCATTCAGCGCAGTGACGATTCCGTGAATTTCGTGAGGCAGTGTGCCTCCGTTCGTATCACACATGACCAGCCAGTCCGCTCCGGCTTCGCGCGCCTTGGAGAGCACGGATACCGCATATTCGGGGTTGTTCTTATAGCCGTCAAAGAAATGCTCTGCATCAAAGATGACTTCAAGACCGCTGGATTTCAGAAACGAGATGGAATCAAAGATCATCGACAGATTTTCCTCCAGTGTCGTCTGCAGGGCAGTATGCACATGGAAGTCCCACGATTTCCCGACCAGTGTAGCAGCCTGAGCTCCGGATTCAAGAATGCACTTCAGATTGGCATCGTGAGCTGCCACGGATTCCTTGCGCCGTGTACTGCCGAAAGCAGTAATCTTGGCGTTCAGGCCGAGATCCTTCACTCTTTTGAAAAATTCAATGTCCTTGCTGTTGCTTCCCGGAATGCCGCCCTCTATATAATGGACACCAAGAGCATCCAGCTTCATGGCGATTTTGATCTTGTCGTCTGCCGAAAAGCTGATTCCTTCGCCTTGTGTGCCGTCGCGAAGTGTCGTATCGAAGATGGAAATAGACTTAGACATGATGTCCTCCTTAAAAGTCCGCCGATGGACCGCCTAATGATATAATGTTGTCATTATAGCATTTCTTGGCCTTAATGGGACAAAGAAATGTAATTTTATGCTGGGCTGCATTCTTGACCTCGATATAGGACAAGAGTATGCTATGGGCCAGTCTTATTATGAATAAAAAGAAGGTATGCATGGTGGTGAATGTTGCCGATTACTACCCGGTCAGCGGAAGGGTTATCCTTCACGTCGATATGAATGCTTTTTACTGCTCGGTCCATGAGGCGGAAGAGCCCGGGATTTATAAAGGAAAACCAACAGCTGTTGCCGGAAGTGTAGAGCTGCGTAAAGGAATTATTGTCACCTGTTCTTATGCATCGCGGGCTCAGGGGATCCGCACAGGCATGACTGTGCGGCAGGCACTGCGCATCAATCCGGATCTGATCCTGATTAAACCGGATTTTGATTTGTACCGCAAGTACTCCAGCGCTTTTATGAATATCGCATACGCATACACCCCGCTGCTGGAGGCCACCTCGATTGATGAGTGTTACCTCGACATTACGGGATCCAAGCAGTTCGGCACACCGCTGGAAATTGCGCAGGAGATTCAGTCCAGAATCCGGGAAGAGCTGTCGCTGCCCTGCTCCATCGGTGTGGCTCCGAACAAGCTGCTGGCGAAGATGGGCTCCGATTTCAAGAAACCGAATGGTATTTCTGTTCTCCGTATTCGGGATGTGCCAACCATACTGTGGGGAAAGCCGTGCAGCGAATTGTTCGGTATTGGCGAAAAAACAGCAGAAAAACTAAGAAAATTGAATATTCATACCATTGGAGAACTTGCGGCTGCTGATGAAGGGATGCTTACCGGTGTATTCGGAATCAATGGACGCTGGATGAAGCAGGCTGCTCATGGAATAGACCACTCTCCGGTAAATGCCGAACGTGATCAGAGCAAGTCCATCGGACATACGACGACACTGCCGTCTGATATACAATCGGGAGAGGAAGCACGCAGGGTGCTGCTGAACCTGGCTGATCAGGTTGCGCGCCGACTGCGGCGGCAGGGACTAATGGCCTCAGGTATCCAGATTACGCTTCGGACCCCCGATATGAAAACAGTAACCCGCTCCAAGCAGCTTCCGGTGCCGACAGAGAATACGGAGGATATCTACCGGGAAGCCTGTATATTGTATGACAGGCATTGGAGTGACCATAAGCCGCTCAGGCTGCTGGGCATTACCCTGCAGCAGCTGGAGTCCCGGGATGCATCGGCGGTACAGCTGGATCTTTTTGATTACGAGAAGCAGCCCAAGAAACAATCACTGACCCGGGTTATGGATGAGCTGCGGAATAAATTCGGCGAGAGCGCCGTGCTGACTGCCGGCATGCTGGGCGATGATCCCTCAGCACGGATCCGAAACCACAAGACCAGGGGAACTTCACTGCAGATGGACTTTGTCCGCAAGAAGAAAAATGATGAAGAGTGATGGCTGCACACGCTTTTGGATAAAAGTCTTATAAACTTTACCGGAAAACTCAGGTAAATTGTTGAAAATCATTTGTGTTCCCTCATTATTTGTATTACTATACTATGTAGTTGGTGCCCCGTCTTGGATGCACCGCAGCTACGTTTAGATATACAGGAGGCAGAGAACTATGGCGAAGTACACATGGGTAGATAAAGATACCTGCATTGCTTGCGGCGCTTGCGGAGCAACAGCACCCGATATTTATGATTATGACGACGAGGGATTGGCTGAAGTCATCTACGAAGGTGACAGCAACCGCGGAGTGACCGTTATTCCAGAAGACATGTATGAGGACATGGAAGACGCTTGCGACGGATGTCCTACAGATTCCATCCGGGTAGCGGACGAGCCGTTTAACGAAGAATAAGCGGTTCTTCCACTTTATGTCATGTCTTCATTTATAGCTTGTTCCTGAAACGTCCTTTGCCTCGGTGCGAAGGGCGTTTTTTCTTTATATAAGAAATGGGTTCAAGGTGCCGATAAATAGAGTATAGGTTTAAAAAGCGAATATGACGGAGGATTTCCATGAGTGAGTCGATGCATCTCAAGCGGTATGTAGAGTCCCACCCGGATAATAAGATGGCTTGGTATCTGCTGGGTAAGGATTATGAAAGGCAGGGGGAGCAGGGTAAAGCCAATTATTGTTTTAACCGCGCCGAGGAAGTGTATGAGGCTTTCGAATTGAGCAAAGCACCTTCAGATATATGGAAACACTACGAAATGAAGCTGCTGCAGCAGGAAAAAAACCGGGTTCGGCGTGCTTCAAAAATCCGCCGGGCATGGCTTTGCGCGGTGCTTTTTCTCCTGATGCTTATACCGTCTGCCACTGCACCAGGATTGTTCCCTGCAGGGAATTGGGCGGTGGAGCTGGAGGAAATGATAGGCTGGCTGCCTGATTTGGATGAAGCCCCCCTGCCGGAAGGGGATGAAGGAAAGAGCAGACCGTCTCCTGATGTGCTGTTTACAGCTGCGGCGATGCAGCGGGAGAGTGGCGAGTCGGGCGTTGTGTCTTTGTTAAAAAACCCTTCCAGCCTTCCTCCAAAAAGCATCATGCTCGGCATGGAGTCTGCAGGGAACTGGCAGATGTGGTCAGCGGCAATGCCAGCGGCCTACGGAGTGCAGCGAGAGGCTGACGGCCGAATCGGCATCACTCCTTACACCGGGGCCAAGGAGGAATGTGAATGTGAACCTCAGGCAGCGGCATCGGCGATTACACAGTCCGGTGCGCGGTGGGCAGAGCTTCAGGTTCAGGGTGCTGTTCTGTCTACGGCGATCGGGAATTTTCAAGAAGCTGTGGGAAGGCCTCCACATGATCTGGAAGAGCTGACCAAGCCGTTTCCGGATAACTGGCTGGCTGGAACCTCCAATGAGATAACTGAATTGTTCGAATATTTTAAGAGCGCAAGCGACGGTCCGCAGGATAAGACAACAGGAAGTTCGAACACATTAACCGATGCTGAGCTTCCGGGGCTTTGGGGAGCCGCGCCGGATGGCACTTTATTTTTCAAAGAGGATCTCAAGATTGTCATCGACCGGGCCAATCACAGATTGGCGGTTACCAGCGGTTCTGTACTGCTAAGGAATTACAAAGTGGGTTTAGGAGAGGACAACAAAACACCGCTTGGAACATTTCATATTACAGACAAGGTGGTTCATCCGAACGGGACAGGGGACGGCGTGTACGGTACAAGGGGAATGCAGTTATCCGATCAAAATTATGCAATCCATGGTACAGGTGATCTTGACAGCATTGGTGCCAACGAGTCGGAGGGATGCATAAGAATGTATAAAGAGGATGTCGAAGAACTGTTTGATCTGGTTCCGATGGGAACCGAAGTTGTCATTGATGAGGGGGTTCTTCCGGATCCGGCAGTCGTTCCTCAAAAGCGGTTTGCGCTGGAACATACCCCGGGCCAAAACAACCCCCGTAAAACCTATGACTGGCTGTATTAGGGCTGGGCTAACAGAATCAATAAAATAATGACGACAATCAACAGGCCAATACCGCCTCCGATCCATAAAACGGCCTTTTTATTCACTTCTTCTCTCTTTTGCTGCAGGGTTGGCTTGCTGCGTTTAATAGACATGTCCATTCCTCGCTTTCGCGTTTTGATGATTGGCACCCCTTACATTGTATAAGATGTTTGCACAAAACACCATGAAAATGGGGGTTAGTTTAAACGAATTCCGCCTTCAAAAACTTTCTTTTTTATGCAGAAAGCGATAAACTGGAGGATAGAGAAATGATGAGCCAGGAGAGGGAGAATGGATGTGCTGTACCGCAACATAGGTAAACCGATTTTTTTCAAAATGGATCCGGAAAAAGCGCATCATCTTGTCGTGGACGGGCTGGCCAGAGCTGCCTTGTTACCAGGAGCGGAACAAGCGATGCGCGGGATGTACGGGGTAAGTGAAACGCCTGATTTGGCGGTGGACCTATTCGGCATTCACTTTCCAACACCGGTGGGGCTTGCTGCCGGTCTGGATAAAAATGCGAAAGCGGTCAAAGGATTTTCATCCATCGGATTCGGGTTTATGGAGGTAGGGACGGTCACACCTAAAGGGCAGGCTGGCAACGAGCTGCCGCGATTGTTCCGTTTGCCAGAGGATGAGGCATTAATCAACCGGATGGGCTTTAACAATGACGGTTCGGCAGCAATGGCGGCAAGGCTGTCCCGGGTCAAAAATCGCCGAATACCGGTTGCTGTCAATATCGGCAAGAACAAGGTGACACCAAATGAAGAGGCGCACCGTGACTATGAGACCTGTATCCGTGAGCTGTTTCCTTACGGAGATTTTTTTGTGGTCAATATCAGCTCTCCGAATACACCGGATCTGCGCAGTCTGCAGCATGGCAGCGAACTGTCACTGCTGCTGGATACGGTCATGAAGGAAATGGGCAGGCAGGCGGATACTCATGGGATCGCCAAGCCGGTGCTTGTTAAAATTGCTCCTGATGTGAATGATGAGGAACTGGAATTTATGGTGGATACCATTTCCAGCAGCGGGGTTTCGGGCATTATTGCCACCAATACGACACTGTCCAGAGCAGGTCTTAAGCATGACAACGCCAAAGAGACAGGTGGACTGAGCGGCAGACCGCTGAAAGAACGTTCCACGGAGATCGTATCGAGAATATATCGCCAAACCGGCGGCAAATTGCCGATTATCGGTTCTGGCGGCATTTTTACCGCAGAGGATGCCTATAACAAAATCACCGCAGGCGCAAGCCTGGTGGAAATTTATACAGCACTCATCTATGAGGGACCCGAGGTGAACCGCAGGCTGCACGCAGGGCTGCGGAAGCTTCTGAAGCGGGATGGATATCAACATATATCCGAAGCCGTAGGAGCTGACCACCGTTAAAGGTAAAGACAGGAGGCAAGGCGATGGACGGCAGAGACTGGGGAACTTTTTTGCTACCCTATGAACAAACGGTAGAAGAATTAAAAGTTAAATTCAAGACGATGCGTTCTGAGTTGAAGAAACGGGAAGAGTACGCGCCTATCGAATTTGTGACAGGGCGGATCAAGAAAATTTCAAGCATTCTGGATAAGGCCAAACGGCTGCAGGTTCCGATGGATCAGCTGGAATCCGGCATTGAAGATATTGCAGGCATTCGCATTATGTGCCAGTTCGTCGAAGATATCCGGCGCGTTGCTGTTTATATCCGGGCCCGGAAAGATCTTAAAGTGTTATTCGAGAAGGATTATATTACCAACTACAAAGAGAGCGGGTACCGCAGCTTTCATATGATCGTGGAATATCCGGTGCAGACGGCGCTTGGACAAAAAATCGTGCTGGCCGAGATTCAAATCCGGACCCTTGCCATGAATTTTTGGGCGACGATTGAGCATTCACTCAGCTATAAATACCGGGAAAGTCTGCCGGAAGAAATTCGTCTGCGCTTGAAGAAGGCTGCTGAAGCGGCGAATACACTGGACAATGAAATGTCCAGCATCCGCGAAGAAATTCTGATTGCGCAAAAGCAGTTTGAGGATAACTCGAACATAACGTCCCAGCTGCTCAAAGCCATCCACCAGCTGTATTTCTATCATCTGATCAATGAGGCGATGGAGTATCAGGAACGGTTTAACCGGATCTGGCAGGATCCGCAGCAAGATGTGGAAGCGATCAAGGATCTGCTGATCGAGGTGAAAGGCCTGCTGGCAGTTGCCAAGCAGCGAGTAGAAGAACATGACTTATGAGCCGCTGTACGTCGCATATCTGGTGTATTTTAACCGCGACAAGGACTATTTCGAGTGTCATGAGGTGTTGGAGGAATTGTGGCTCGCTAAGGACAAGGACACCCGCTATAAGGGGATGCTTCAAGTCGCTGTAGGGCTGTATCATTACCGCAACGGAAACATCCGCGGAGCCTACAAGATGATGAACGCTGCGCGGGACCGGCTCGCTGGATGTCAAAGTCATGAGCTTGGGATCGAGATGGATGAGCTGCGTGGTCATATTGATGACTATGTGCACAGGCTGGAGAAGTATGAGGAATATCCGGTTGTGTATGAAGATTTTACGATTGAGATCACAGATCCCGTGCTGCAGAATTTAGTCGACCAGGCAGCCCCCGGGATCACGCCGAACATTCCACAAAGACGGGGTCCGCAGCGTTCTGCCAAGCACGAGCTGAAGCATGCGAGGCATTAGCTGGCTGAGCGCAGGCGTTTTAAAAGTTTAGGGTTGGTTCTCACTAAAGATGGCTGGCGTACACGTGATAGAGAGGCTTGTTGAAACAAGCGGCCACGGCCGGCCTTACTTTGTAAGGCCGGCTCTTTTATTTTGCCACAAAAAAAGGCCAACCAGAACATTCTGGCTGACCTGTTATATAGGATGAATTAAAGGAAACCTTTCTATAGCGGAGGTGACAAGTGATTCTGGAGAAGCGGAGCGTCCGCCTTTGCCTCCAAAATGCTACCATAGACTATAGTTCCAGGCATTTTGGAGGCAACAGCGGTCGTAAGAACACTTGCCATCGCAGCGACCAGGGAGGGGAACTTTTATCTCCAGTCAATATAATTCAGTCTTACTTTCTAAATAGTACGTCTTTAACATGCGCGTTGCGACTGAATACTCGGCAGCAGAGCGCCCCGCTTTACCGAAGACTATGAAGCAGAACCCTGATACTTGTTGTCGATATACGTTTTGATCTCTTCGATGGATTTGCCTTCATCGTTCAGGCGTTTGGCATCCTGAAGCTCGGACAGGCAGATGCCGCATTGGGCTCCATGATCGGTCCACTTCACGCCATCCTCCGATTTTTCGGCAATAAAGCAGCGATAGAGGGAATCATGCAGACTGTCTTCATCCATACATCCGCAGTAGCACTTCAGTTCCTTCAGTACTGCCTCAAGTTCACCCACGTAGGCGTATGTCGCTTGGGTATTATCCGTGTATACAGATAGCAATTCAGGCATCACTTTGTAGGAAGCGGTCGTCTCATAGGTCTCGGTATCAGGTCCGTGAGCATGGGAAGAGCCTGAATCCTTTCCACATCCGGAGAGGAGAACCATGGCGATCATGCCGGAAGCGGCGAATGCGCGTGCCTTCATGATTCCTTCACACTCCCTTTATACTTCTCAAAGAAAGCCTTAAAATCTTCTTTGGAATGACCCTCGGACAAATTTTCTGTAGCCATGCCGCCAACCAGCCGTTCCTTCTCCTTGCCGTTCTCGAAATAGACAAGCGTCGGCGTATACTCAATATTGTACTGTCTCAAACCCTGCTGGTATTCCTGCAGATTGTATTGGTGCAGGTTTACGCCGGCATCCTTGGCAAGAGGCATCAACTCAGGAGTCGTCGCTTTGCAGTGCGGACAGGTCGATGAGAAGAAATAGACAAAATAGTTGTCTTGATTGGTTTCTTTTGCATCGAGCTCATCAGGCAGTATAATCTGCTGGTAGTTGGGATCATCCAGTTGGGCTTTCGTCGCCGGATTCATATCAGCAATTTTCTTGCCCCCATACAGCTCACTTTCTTCGCCTTGCGTGTTCAGGAAAATCAGCAGACCGATCAGAACGATCAGGATTCCTCCGAACGCATACAAGCCGGCATAACTCTTTTTCTTGCGGTTCAAATGGCTCACCCCCGTTAAAAATAGACATGATCATAAGGGCATGTCCCCTTGGAACGTATTTTATTATACAATATTAAAAGTAACTGCGGTACAGAATCATGTCATATGTAAACTCTGACAATTTGATGAACGAAGTAAAAACCTAAGAACAGGCAGGTACAACGATGGCTCATTCACTACCGGTCTCTTTTGAGGCCAAAATGAAATCCTTGCTGGGGGATGACTACGAAAGCTTTCGTCAATCCTATCATCATTCTCCGCAGGCGGGTATTCGTGTGAATACACTCAAGATCTCCGCAGCGTCCTTCAAGGAACAGTCTCCATTTGCTCTTCGGCCGATCCCTTGGTGCGAAACCGGGTTCTACCTTGAAGAGGGGACGCGGCCAGGGCTGCATCCTTACTATCATGCGGGTCTTTATTATATACAAGAGCCGAGCGCTATGGCTCCGGTTGAGCTTTTGGGCGTGGAGCCCGGGGACCGGGTACTGGATCTGTGTGCTGCACCAGGCGGTAAATCGACTCAGATTGCAGCCAAGCTGGCGGGGTCAGGCCATCTGGTCACCAACGATATTCACCCTGACCGCACAAAAGCCCTTGCCAAAAATATAGAGCTATACGGGGTCCGCAATGCGGTTGTGCTAAATGAGTCACCGGAGCGAATCGCGGGGGCATTCCCGGGCTATTTCAATAAAATTCTGATCGATGCACCCTGCTCCGGTGAAGGGATGTTCCGTAAAGACGAAGATATGCTGAAACATTGGAAAGAAGATTCACCGCTTCAGTATGCCGGCATGCAGCGGGACATTCTGGCTTCAGCAGCGTTGATGTTAGAGCCTGGCGGCACGATAGTCTACTCCACCTGTACATTCTCTCCGGAAGAGAATGAAGGAATGATTGCGGTTTTTCTGAAAGAGCATGAGGATTTTACAATGGTTTCAGAAAAAGATGCGGCATCACCCTGGTTTTCCCGGGGGGAGAGTGCTTGGCTGTTGCAGCACGGTCTGCCAGAAGCGGGGTTAGATCCGGTGCAGGATGACGCTTACATTGCCGCTGCCGCTGAATCACGGCGTATATGGCCGCATCGGGTAGAGGGGGAGGGACATTTTATGGCCGTCCTGCGGAAAAAAGAAATCCCTGGCGGATCGCAGCGAGATGATAGCAATGCGATTGAGCGGCATTTGAAGGAGCAGGTGAAACCTAAAAAGGACCGGCGCGGAAAAAAGGGCGTGAGCCGTGTCCAATCAAGGGATGAACGTAACCCTCGCGGAAAACAGAGTGACATCGACGGTGCTGCGCTGCTTCAGGACTTTATCGAGCAATACCTTCATCTGGATCTCGGCGGCGATCATGTCATCATGCACGGGCAGCATCTCTATCGGTCACCTGTTCCGGAGGAACGGTTGAAAGGGCTGAAAATTGTGCGAGCAGGCTGGTACTTGGGTCAGGTCAAGAACGGCCGTTTCGTCCCGAGTCACCCTCTGGCAGCAGCACTGCACCCGCAGGAAGCGTCTCAGGTGGTCAACCTGTCATCAAGCAATGGCGAAGCGGTTCGTTATCTGAAGGGTGAGACACTGGAGATCGGCCATGATCGGGTGAAGCGTGGTGCCGGGAGCGAAGTCGTACAGCAGCCCAAGGGATATGTGCTTGTGTGCATCGACGGTTATGCTGCTGGCTGGGGCAAATGGCAGTCTGGTATGCTCAAAAATGAATATCCTGCAGCCTGGAGGTGGACATCCGTATGAGTGCCAAAGGTAAAGGCGGCAAAACAGGAAAAACAACACAAAGACTGGACAAAATCCTGTCCAACATGGGATACGGTTCACGCGCGGAACTGAAAAAGATGGTTAAACAAGGAAACATCACCGTTAACGGAGCGGCTGTTAAAGATTCCGGCCTGCAGGTGGATCCTCATCAGGACGTGCTGGAGGTAGAGGGCGAACGGGTCGTATACAAGGAATTTATTTACCTGATGCTCCATAAGCCGCCTGGCGTTGTGTCCGCTACAGAAGATCTTCGTGACAAGACGGTTATTGATATACTGGATGAAAAGGATAAAATTTTCGATCCCTTTCCTGTCGGAAGGCTGGACAAGGACACCGAGGGACTGCTGCTGCTGACGAACGATGGCAAGCTGGCTCATGAGCTGTTATCTCCGCGAAAGCATGTTCCTAAGACCTATGAAGCGAATGTTCGCGGACTCGTCAATGAAGAGGATGCAGCAGCATTTTCACAAGGCGTTACCCTGGATGACGGTTATGTGACACTGCCGGCGGAGCTGAACATATTATCGGTGGAAGAAACGGAAGATGGATTCTTATCCCGGATTTCCCTGACGATCCATGAGGGTAAATTTCACCAGGTGAAGCGCATGTTTGAAGCGGTGGGCAAAGTCGTCGTATATTTAAAAAGAGTCACAATGGGCGGTCTGGCCCTGGATCCCTCACTGCCCATAGGAAGCTACAGAGAGCTTACTGAGGAAGAACTGCAGCTGCTTTACAAATCAACACCTCAAAAATAAAGAACAAAACAAGGATGGGATAAGAGATGCCGTACAAGTTAGTAGCTTTGGATGTCGACGGAACGCTGTTGAATGATGATCATGTGATGACAGAGCAGAATATGCAGACCGTCATGGAGGCAGCCAGACAGGGAATTGAAATTGTACTGTGTACGGGGCGCGGGCCGCAGAACACGATTCCATTTTTGGAGAAAATGGGTCTGGGCGGCTATGTGATCAGCCATAATGGTGCTGCTACCGTTGAGGTGGAAACCGGCAATATTGTGCATCAGTTTGCTATGGATCATATGGCGCTGACGCCATTTATGGAATACTGCCGGGAGAAAGGCGTCCATTTTGATATTAACACCGCATTCGGGATGTATGTAGATAGTGTAGATGCACTTGCAGGTCCGATTCGCTATATGTATGAAAAATTTCTGATGCTTCCATCCAATCTTCCTGCCTGGGAGGAACTGGAGGGACCGGTCGTGAAATTTACAGCATTCGGTGAATCTCATGATCTTGACGAGGTATTCCGGGAATGGAGTCAATGGACGCCGGTGTATAACATGCTGCGGAGCGGTGAATTTTTTATCGATCTCATGCATGAAGAAGCTTCGAAAGGCAATGCGCTGAAACAGCTCGCTGCCCGAAGAGGATATAAGCCGGAAGAAATTCTGGCGATCGGCAACTACTATAATGACATTACCATGCTGACCTTTGCGGGACTTGGCATCGCGATGGATAATTCACCCGTAGAGGTCAAGGCGGCTGCCAATGAAATAACCTTGTCCAACAACGAAGATGGCGTTCATGCCGCACTCATGAAGTACTGTTTGAAATAACTGCTGGTTCATATAGACTTAAAGCCTCTGTCATTCACAGCTTGCTGCTGATGAACGGGGGCTTTTTGGTGTGGGTGCTGCAGCAAATGAGAATATCCGATGCATCAGAAATATTCTTATCCAGAGGTCTCCCTTTTAGATGCTGGACGGCTGCCCATAAGCCTGTAATCGGTGACTCGGTTTTTGCCGGATGTCTTGGAATGGTACATCGCTTGATCGGCTTGTTTCATCAACCCGTCACCGGTAACGCCTCTGCGAAGGGAACTGTGGCCGACACTGACGGTAACGATGGTTTCCTGCTCAATCCTTTTGCGAATGTTCTCCGCCACCTGAGACACTCTGCCCCCTCTGCTGACGACCAGAGCAACCAGCTCCTCGCCGCCATATCTGCCTGCCAATCCGAGACCCGCGAGTTCCTCCTCCAGAATATTGGCCGTCTGTTTCAATACTTCGTCCGCCCTGGCATGGCCCTGGGTATCGTTCAGCTTCTTGAAGTTATCGATATCACAGAATATAGCGGATACCTTGACTCCCTGTGACACATACCGGTTCAAATGCTTCATAAAATAACGCCGGTTATACAGACCTGTGAGCCCGTCCGTTATTGATGAGCGGTAAATAAACTGCATTTGTTCCATGATTCGCTGAAAAAGAATGAAAAAGATGAGGCTGTACAAACACAAGGGGAGCACAGAAACCCATTGTGTCAGGCTCAACGTCTCAGGATTGGCATCGAGATAGGTATAAACATTATGAACCGCAGCCCAAACCGCATATGCTGATAATCCTGCAGTGTAGGTCACGCGATGCCCGATATAAGGAGCAATGCGTGTGAATGAGATTAGAATAAGGACCCATTCCATGGCATCCAGATACAGAACCGACCACGAGGATACTACGCTGCCCGGCACAACAGACGGCAGTCCAAGCAGGATGCCGGCAACAAGGATGAGTATGTAATGCATTCTTCGCATCCGCCGATAAAGCAGGAATACCGCAGCATTCAGCAGCACGAATGAAAACAGCTGGATGGGCCGGTAAACATCCTGGCTGTGCAGGAGCAGTGATTGTGAGAACAACGGATGGATGTTCAGCCCTTCATATGTCATAATGAGAGAGAAAGCAGCCGCCATGAGCACATATGCTTTCTTACGCTGTCTGGTGTACATAAGCAGACAAATGACCAGCATCATCAGCGATACATAGGCACTGCAAACGGCCGCAAGGCCGGACACCGGAACTTTATTCCACAGGGTTAAGATATCAGGCAATACGATGCACTCCTGACAGGGATATTTTTCCTGAAACAAATGATTAATCCCAATATATCATACCCTCATGTTGTCTAAAAGAGAGATTTGCAGAAAGGGGAGCCTGCTCCATGAGACTGTTACAAGCTTTGTTCTTCCCTCCTGAACAGCCGGGAGGCGTTTCTTCCATGATTCCATACCTGCAGGAGAGGTTTCATTCTGCGAGATGGGAAATGGATATGTTCTGGCTGCCTAAACGAATCCGCGACAAAGGACAGGAAGAACCTGTATTTCACACATTTGACTGGCATGAATATGCTCACAGTCCGATCGTACAGAAATATGTTCAAACCTATGTGGATTACATATGGTGGATCCGTTTAAGAATTCAGAAACCGTATGATCTCATTCATGCTCATCATCCGATCGCCGGCATGGCGATGAAAGCTGTCTTTCCACAAACTCCGCTTGTTCAGACTGTGCATTCCAGTTATGAGAGGGAGCTGATTCTGAACGGCCGGATTCAGGAAGGCGGACCTGAACATAGGTTTTTGTCTTCACTTTACAGAGAGCTGGAATATGTCAGTGAACAGCTGCTGACCGTGTCGCAGTCGTTTGCCGAATATATGTCGCCTTACATTGAACGGCCGCAGGATATCGAAATCATTCGTAACGGGTTTGATGAGAAACGTTTCAAGCCGGTTCCTCATGAAAACAAGGTGCCTCAGCTCATTACCGTCTGCCGTCTTGTTCCAGCCAAGGGGCTTGATATTCTGCTCCTGGCTTGTGCGGAATTAAAACGCAAGGGCTATGATTATGTTTTGCACATTATTGGGGACGGACCGTCGCGTGAAGAGCTTGAGAGTATGGCGAAGGAATTAGGCATCTATCAGGAAACGATCTTTTATGGGTACACGCTTCATCCTGAGGAATTTATGCCGTTTTTTGATATCTTTGTACTGCCTTCCCGTGCAGAAGCCTTTGGTTCTGTCTTTGCGGAGGCAGCGCTCAGCTGCCTGGCCCTGGTCGGAAGCGAGGTGGGTGGAATCGCGGAACAGATTGAGGATGGCGTGAACGGCCTCCTGGTGCCTTCTGAGGATCCTCAGGCATTAAGCGAGGCGCTGGAAAAGGTGATATCTGATCCTCAGTACCGGTATGAGCTTGCCCGTACGGCGTGGGATAAAGCGAAGAATCAATATTCTCTGTCGAAGTCCGTTCTTGAACTGAAGAAGCTGTATTTGAAATATGGAACACCGGCAGACAACTAATGGCCATTAAAGCTGTTTCCCCTAACCTTATCGCGGCAAGGGGGAACAGCTTTTGTTATATTTTACGAGCCAGCGACAGTCCGAATACAGACAGCCTGGTTACCCAGATCAGGCACAGAGCGCCGAACAGCGGGTAAAGAATCGAAAGCAGGGAGCTGAAACCAAACTGGCTGAAGACGTAACAGGCTGTCATAATACCAAGGGTAATGAGCCTCGGATTCATAGAGGTGCGCTGCTGCAACTGCAGCGTAATCCCGTACATATTGGCGACAAATGTGCTGAAAATTTCGAGAAAAATAAGCAGGATATAGATGATCTGTACAAGCCATCCCAGCTGACTCGCGATGCTGCCCATCGGAATTTCAAACTGGCTGATTCCCGGCATTTTGGCAGACATGGCGAAGTGGGCACACATCAGCATAAATCCGATACCGGCACCGCCTAGGATACCTCCCCACCGGACTGTGCGCTCACTTCCTGTCCGGCTTCCAAGCGGAACGAGAACGGGCATAGCCATCACAAGATTAAAAGCTGTGTAGAGCAGGGGAGCGAGCCAAACGGATGGCAGGCTGTGATCGCTGGACATCGTCCAGAAACGGTCGGCACCAGGCAGATGAATACTTTTAGAGACAATAAGTAGGGACAAGGCAAGCATCATGGGAACGACAAGGCTGTTCATGTAGAGGATGGACGTCATGCCTTTACGCAGGATCAGATAGGTTCCAATGATGGTGAGCAGCAATCCTGTCTGGTAGTGGAAATTAAGGTTTTCCATAAACACAGAGCCTGCGCCGGCCAGCATAATGCTGTTTACGCCTATCAGAATCACCAGCATGATCAGACTGATAATGCTTCCGAGCCGCTCTCCGAACAAATGCTTGTTTAGATCTTCATAGGAGGCCGCTCCGATCTGTCTGGACAGTGTCATCATTTTGGCACCGAGCAGGATAAACAGCAGCGTTGAGAGCAATATGGTGAATACCGCCAGATATCCATACTGGGTAAAAAACTGTAGAATTTCCCGTCCTGTGGCAAAGCCTGCGCCTACAATGGTACCGATATATGTAAAAGCGATTTGAAAAACATGAATCCGTTTATTCAATGATAGAACCTCCATTTCCTGTTATTCACGCTAGTGTGCATAGTACAGGGTATGCCCGTCCGGGGCCGGACATGACTGTCATGAGTTTTGCGATGTAAGACAAAGACTTGCCTGATCCTCTTGAAATGTGGTAATTTTACGACAAAGGTAAATGGCGTGGGAGGTCATGATATGGATTGGTTGAAACAGCGGGTGATGGAGGAAGCTGTCGTGGTGTCGGACCAGGTTGTCAAGCTGGACGGACTGCTGACGCATCAGGTGGATCCTTCCCTGATTATGGAGATGGGAAAAGCTTTTGCGTCCCGTTTCAGGGACAAGGGGGTTACAAGGGTAGTCACCCTGGAGTCCTCCGGGATTTCCGTAGCTTTCGCAGTGGCGCTGGAGCTTGGTGTTCCGATGGTGTTCGCCCGGCGCAAGAAGACGCTGCTGGCAGATCCGGACGCGTTGTGTGAGCGGGTTCCTTCGTTTACGAAAGGGATTGTGACAGATATTATGATGTCCCGCCAATTCATTGGTGCAGAAGACAAGGTGCTGTTTATCGACGACATTATTGCGAACGGGGATGCTGCTCGCGGGCTGATCAAGATTATTGAGCGGGCGGGTGCTGAACTGGTCGGGCTTGGTGTTGTGATTGAGAAGAGCTTCCAAGCCGGTGCGAGAACGCTGAGGGAGCAGGGGATTCAGGTTGAGCCGCTGCTGCAGATCGAGTCCCTGCATGGCGGAAAAATTACGTTTGCAGATTGAGCGAACATATGGAATTTTTGTGAAACCTGTGCCTAAAATACGAACTACGCCTTTCCTGTCACGTTTTTTTACTTTATAATATAGAGACAGGAAAGAGAGAGGAGGCAGCAACATGGGGAAAGAGCCGGTAACCGAAACTTATCTGATTGAGAAGCTGAACGGAGCAAAGGTGCATTTCGAACGTGCTTTGGACTGCAAGCATACCGAGTTTGATGACCTTTATCCCTATATGATCGAACATCCTCAGTTCTTCTGGTATAAACGATATGTAGCCTGGTCTGAACTTCTTACGATTGCTAAGATGTGCGAAGAGCTCTCCTACGACTGGAGAGAGCAGTTCACTGCACAGCAGGTGGAATATGTTGAGAAGCGGGTTATGTCATCCACTGTACTTGATTTCTGGTTTGAAAAGAATGATAGTATCGAGCCTGCCCAGCGTTAAAGTGACCGCTGGTGTGATGCGAGATATTTCTATATGACGGTAAGAGATCTGAATGGTTCTCATCATTCAGGTCTCTTTTTTGAATCATAACGAAAGCAGTGAGGAGGGTTTAACATGATCAGTGACGAGCAATTAAACGAGCTCCGCTTGTCGGGAGAACGAGTCCGTGTCGTCCGGGATGACCTGGAGAGCAATGATGTGATCGGCATAGTGGTTGCCTGGGATGCAGAGCAAGTGATCTTCCGGCGGCGCAACCGCCGAGTCGTCAAGCTCAGCCGCAGCTACAGCTACCAGCTGCAAAGCGAGCCGCGCACAAGTCCGCTGGATACCTAGCATAGTTTGTATTTACTCGGGACACTCTAATCCCTGAAGATTAGAGAAACAGTGAGGTGTTAGCAGCCGATGGAATTTCATAGTGAAAAAGTCAGCTCTTACAAAAATGAAATCCTGAACTTGAAGGAAGCCATGCCCGGGATTGCGGAATCGTATCACCAGTTTACCGGAACCTGTTTTCAGGAAGGTGAACTGGATGCCAAGACGAAGCAGCTGATTGCACTTGGTGTGGCACTGTTCGCAAATAATGAGCTGTGTACGTTTTATCATATGGAAGAAGCGCGCTCCAAAGGGGCGAGTGATGCACAGATCATGGAAGCTGTTGCGGTATCTTCCGCAGCTAGTGCCGGGCATGCTCTTTCACAGGGCTTAATGCGAATTCAGCCCAACCTTCATTAGAATCAGATACAGCAGCTGCAGCGAATAACCGTCTGACGGGCATGATAAAGGCCGGGAGTCAGACGGTTATTTGTTGTTTGTCAGACTACTGTGATCTGACTGCATTCATGTAGGAGATAGTACCTTAATGAACGGCAGGAAAGGGTGAAGCGGCGGAAGGAATCGGATCAGCTGCAGATGCACGATCGGTGAAATCATGGGTTAGACCGAGATAGGCACGCATGCGTGTCATCATTTCCTGCTGGAAAGAGGGCCATAAGATCTCGATACAACCTACGTAACCCCGGCAGGAATAATGGGCTTCGACACCATCCGGGCTGCGTGAAATTTCAAATACCTTCATCGACCGGGACTTGAATTCCTGTTTGATCTCTTTCAGAAGAACCGCTGTTTTCTTGGCTCCGCTGCCGACCAGCTCTACATATAATTCAGGCGTCTTGAAAATGCCGCTTTCCTGAATGATCCGGCAATCTCGTTCAAATACCCGGTGTATAAACCGAAGAAAAAGGTAACTTTTAATCAGAGAGCGTTCTTCAGTGGATATGCCAGAAACCGTCATCATGATCACCGCCTTGTTTATTCTCAAATGGGAACTCATGTTCTTATTTTAACCCGAACGGATGTTTTTAATCAACATTTTTTAAAAAGTGTTGACACCACTTAGTTAGCATGATAAGATATATCTTGTCGCCGCGTTAATGACTCTGGTCAAAAGGCAGACATATTAATATGCGGTCGTGGCGGAATTGGCAGACGCGCACGGTTCAGGTCCGTGTGGGCTAACCCCCGTGGAGGTTCGAGTCCTCTCGACCGCATCCTTTAAGTAAAGCTTGTGAAGTGGCTGGAAACAGTCATTCACAAGCTTTCTTTTTATTTACATAAAATCTTCTCCTGTCAGAAACAATACCTTAAAAGCCTGATTAGAAGGGGAGGGGATGGCTATGTACAAGCTTTTGCGCATGATGCTTATTCTGGGAATATTATTGATAGTATTAGGGGATGCAGGTGTTCAGGTTGCGGCAGCAGATGATCTTAACACAGGAGAGCAGTATAAACTGGCTGTGATTATTGACGATTTCGGCAACGGGCAAAAAGGGACAGACGATATGATGCAGCTTCCGGTGAGAATCACAGTTGCAGTAATGCCGTTTCTTCCTACCAGCCGGGCGGATGCCGAGAAGGCTCATGCGGCAGGCCATGATGTCATTATCCATATGCCAATGGAACCGAAGCAGGGCAGGGCGAGTTGGCTGGGTCCCGGTGTCATCAAAAGCACTATGAAGGATGCCGAGATCCGGGAGGTCATGGAAAAGGCGATCCAGGACGTGCCTTATGCGGTTGGTGTAAACAATCATATGGGCTCCAAGGTGACAGGGGATGAGCGGATTATGTCCGTCGTGCTGGATGTTTGCCGGGAGCATGGGCTCTTCTTTATCGACAGCAAAACCAATTACCATTCGGTGACGGGCAAGATTGCTGTGCAGAAAGGGCTTCCGGAAGTGAATAACCATATCTTTCTGGATGATGTTCACACTGTAAGTCATGTGAAGAAACAGCTCAGGCTGGCTGCAGACTATGCAAAAAAGAATAAATACTGCATCACGATAGGTCACGTCGGTGTCTTCGGAGAGCGAACGGCGGCCGGATTAAAGGAGAGTATCGAGGAACTGCAGCGTGAAGGCATCCGTTTCACATCCATCTCGGAATTGGTGATGGAACAGAATAACTGGAGTCCGGATGGACTGCTCGTTCACTAATGAAAAAAGCGCTGACCTGCCTCCATGGCAGCTGTCTGAAGATGAGACAGGTGCCATGGAGGAGCAGAGTCAGTGCTTTTTGATGAGCTGAAGAAATAAAGTGAATGGAAGTCTGGTCAGCGGATTCGGGATTCAGTCAGCTTGAACTGACTCACCAGCTGCTGCATAGAAGAAGCGATGGCTTCTACGCTACCGGAGGTATGACGGACACTGTGGATGTCGGAGGTCAGTGTCTGGATTTTATGCTCTACATCTTTGGAGATTCGCCGGTTCTCCTTACTGATCAGTGCAATTTTCTCCATCAGCCCCACGACTTCGTCAACGGCCTGATGCTTGCGTTGATCTTCTTCGGCCGCGGAGGACAGAAGCTCCGAAGCAGCGGCCACCAGCAGGGTTCCCTCTTGGACGACACGGGTACCGTCCTCCATGGACTGGAAGGCCTGCTCCGCATCCTGATAAATATGACGAATGATCTGGTTCACTTCGTCAGTCGATTTGGTCGTCAGTTCCGCAAGCTTACGAATTTCCGAGGCAACAACGGCAAATCCCTGGCCGTGTTCTCCGACTCGGGCTGCTTCAATGGATGCATTCAATGCCAGCAGCTGGGTTTGCGATGAAATGTTCTCAATCGCGTGCAGGACTGTGCGAATTTCCTGTACCGTTTCAACAAAAGCACGGATCGTGCGGTTGCTCTCTTCCACCCGGGATGAAATATGAGACATTTTTTCACCGATGCCATGAACCTCGCTGCGGGCGACATGAATCTGCCGATTCCCTTGAAGTTCCAGCTCTAACAAGGTTTCTCTCATTTTTTCCGTGTTTTCTTTGACCGTGTCGATGTCCTGAAGCTGCAGGCGCATGCTGCGGATCATTTCATGTACATTGCCGCTGACGCGTTCTGCAGAGGTGACTGTAACGGCGGTCATATTCATCATGGTCTGCTGACTGACAGAGACATCACTTGCGGTCCATTTGATCTGCATCATGATGCCTTCCAGTGAATCGATCATATTGTTGATCCATTTGGCCAACTCCCGTGTCTCATCCTGACCAAAAACCTTAAGGTCCAGCCGCTGCGTGAGATCGCCCCGACCTTCGGCATTCATACGAATAAAACGGCTCAGATGCGACATTTGTCCAGTGAGCGGTGTGATTTCTCTGGAGCGGACCGTATAATAGGTGATCAAGCTAGCAAGCAGACAGCAAACTCCAGACGTTATAGCCGCCATTCCAGCTGTCATGAAGACAGCAGAAGCATAGACCAGGCCGGCAGTCAGTACAGACAGCAGTATTGCGGCTATAGCATGGATTTTGAACAGTCTCCAGCCCATATTGCGGATTCGGTATACCTCTTCAAAATCTCCCTCGCACATCATCCCCCACACATCAGGACAGTGAGGCAGCTGGAATGTAACGCCTTTTCCGATGACCGGGATATGCCGGTAATCCGGATATCCGGGATAAGCGACAAACAAATTACTTCCGTTCTGTATCGTTTGAGACACGCCGGGATGAAGATGTCCTGTAGCCGGATCTGTAAACATCAGTTCCAACTCGGTATGATCTTTAACCGTAACGACGCCATAGTCAGTATGTACCCCGTCTTTCAAATTCTCGCCATGCGTAAAGGTACGGTCTTCGAAACGGCTTCGGGAAAGCGCCGTTCCGGGCAAAATGTGCCCATTCAGCACGGGCTTTGCCATAAAAATGTAATTGTCCCCGGAGTCGGGATAGATGTGTCCGGATTCGCGCTGAATGAGATCGCCAATGACATCGTTAGGCACCCGGCCGCAGAGAATGCCCTCACACCTGCCGTTCACCATCACAGTGCTCATGAACAAAAGCGTCATTTTGTCATGGAAAGAAGAGGATCTTGGTCCGATTTCGCTGGTCACGGGATCAGCAAACGGACCGTACAGGCACTTGCCTTGTGGTGAATGCATCGTATATTCTGCTGCATCGCCGAGCAAGCTTCCACGGTCATACATGGTGCCGATGTGCTTGTCATATGTGGATTGCATCACCTGGAAAGCATCGTCAAGCATAAATATTTCCGTAAAATCGGAAGCACGTTCATACACGGCGGTAAACAGTTCATCCTTCTGGCCTGAACCCTCTGCGATTCGCTCGGTCAAAGAATCCAAGTGCCTCCAGTATTCTGCTGTCCAGGACAGCAGAAGATCTTTACGTGTCTCTGCAATCCCCTCAAAGATCTCTCCCACATCGCTTTGCATTTGATGATTTAAGCGCCAAGACTTCCATAGTGGTAAACCCTCTTTAAACCCCAGCCCTTGAAACATGGTGACTCCCCCTGATCCCAACATATGGTTTTTCATTTTATGTTAGTAATACTACCATATTTTTTTGAAAATAGAAGCAGGGAAGTGAAAATTATGGGAGAAAACCTCAGAATTCATGTTATATTTTATGACATAATATTTAAAATTGTTAAATTAAATGAGTGAGTGTTCTAAAGTTGAAGGGCGCTTATATAGTCGATGATGCCTCCCGCAAGTGCTTCAGCCACCGCAACCTGACCATTTCGGCTCGTCAGCAGCTGACGGTCGTTACCATTGCTCAAAAACCCGGTCTCTACAATAACAGCAGGGACTTCTGTACGCCTCAGCAGATAGTAGGGTTTACCCACTGATGGACGCTCATGCTTACTGTACAGCTGGTTTAAGCGGTTCTGAATAAAGCCTGCCAGCAGTGAGCTTCTGCCTTCTGCCTGATGTAGAACCAGACCTCCTCGTTTGGAGGGATTGCTGCCCCAGTTCACATGTACACTGACCACCATCGCTGTTGGAATTTCATTGCTGAGTTGTTTCCGATGGGATAAATCACGCTGATGTCTGGAACGGCTGGAATGCCACCGGTTATCATCACTGAGTGCATAATCCTGATCACGGTTCAGAACGGCTGGAATGCCTTCGCTGCGCAGCAGCATATAAAGTCTGCGTGAAATGGCGAGGTTGATGTCTTTCTCAAGAATATTCCCGAAAAAAGTGCCTCCGTCAATGCCGCCATGTCCTGCATCAATCAGAATGACTTTCTCGGTAAAAGGATGCTGGCGCAATGGCTGTTCTTGCTGAAGTTGTGCTGGCGTGGCATGTAACTGAGCGGCAGAGGCAGATGCTGGCTGCCAGGGAATAACTAAGAAGAGCGTGAAGACTGCGAATGGCAGTATGAATTTTGGCTGTAACATGATCGCTGTGAACCCTCCGTTTTCTGTCTTTGTTGTTTTAGAATGTACTTAAACTGCGAAATTCATCCGGTAAGGTCTAGAAAACCGGTGATCGGTACATCCTGAAAACAGGAGAAGTATGTATAACATTGTGAATCAGGAGGTATGGTTATGGCCAGCAGCGATGAACTGATCAAATATATAACACAGCGAGTGGTACGTTATATCGACACACCGAAGGAGATCCGGAAATCCAAGCCGAAACGCGAGACCTGGAGCACAAGATGGTTTGGAATGATACCATTTTCCATGTCCTTATGGAAAGAAGAACTCGTAACGAAAACGCAAACAAGAATCACGAAAAAACGCCGCTGATCCAGGATGGATCATGGACTGGGCAGAAAGCGGCCTTTGCCAATGAGTGTGTCAGCCGGGAGATAACGCTGTAATTCCGTACCATGATGTGAGGCTATGAGATACAGAATAGATCCTTGGGGACTGGACCACTCCTGCCAGCCAGTCAGAGACAGGGGGGCGGCATATTCAGCATTTCGCTTTCCCGCCGTGAAGATCACTGCAGTTTTGCTGCCAGCCCGCAGTTGAGTTTTGAATGCTGCGGGCTGCGTGATATGTAAAGGCTGTGCAGTTATCCACAGCATATTGCGGTATGGATCTAAATCCCCGAGCGTGGAGATGACCGGAGAGGACTGGCTTACATTCATTACATGCTGTGCCTTGAATGAAGTTATGTGGGGTGCTTTTACGGATGGATTAGTACGTTCTGTTAACTCCTCACCGGACACAGCGTGGATATATCGCGCAGGTTTGTCTTTAACATTCACCTTCCAGCGGGGAAGTGCCGGATCATATAAGGCTTCAATGGTGGTTCCTGGTGTGAAGCGTAAGATAGCGTCGCTGTCCTTGGGACTGCCGGGAAGAAGGAGTCCTGCTGCGGCAAGAGAGGACTCCAGCGTATTCATGCTGTAAGGCAGGTCGGTTCCAATGCCGTATTCAGACAGAACTAGACCGCCCGAATTATCCGAGGAAATGATCAGATAACCGAGCGGAATATGATCCGTATTCAGCATCACGAGCCAGCTGCGGGTTCCCGGGCCCAGAGGCACATATTCTACACCGGCATCTTCCCAATTCGTGAAGGGTGGATGCTGTGAGAGTTCGGAAATGGATTGGCGCGCAAATACATCGACAGCTGGAGGGACAGAAGAAGGTATTGCATGTGAAGAAAGTTTTGTATAGGCAGTGCGGTCAGCAGGCAGGTTTATCTTGTCTGCTGTTTGAGCTGCAGCGATGCCCGGGTGACTGCAGAGAAGGAGCAGTGATAACAGCAGCAGGGCAGCTCGTGCCCTGCGGGGTGTTATTTTGACAGGAGAAGGATGGAAGTTCAATAGTTATACCGCCTTTCGTTTGCTGTAAGCTTACCCTTATATCGTATCGGACAAGCTTTGAAAAGACTGCTGTACCCTGTCGCCTTCACCATAGAGATTGAAGGTCTGTTTTTGGCTGCTTTTGGGGACCGGCGTCATGACAGCCCGCTGCCGGACGAATAAAGGTGAAACAAGCCGCTGGTGAGTGCAGACAATGTGATTTTCGGCTCATACTGCCATACCATTTCACTGCGGCGGTTTTGGTACTGTTCCTGGATCGCACTTTTCTTCTCCTCGTCAGGCTCCTGAAGCAGGTCTTCATAGTAGCTGTCGATGATGGCGAGCTCCTCCGCGAGCCGGATCCGGGCCTGGTTTGCCCAGGTGTAGTCGAGTCCGCTCAGCTGCTGGATCAGATGATTCTCCAGCATCGACGCCGCCTCTGACAACGTCAGAACAGCAGGGCGGGTATGAACATATTCCGGCAGGCGCGGGCTTAATTTGCGATCCTGGAGCTGTTTGTCGAATCCGGAAAGTATCGTTTTTCTGGAGAGGGATATTGCCAAGAAATGCAGCTCCTCACGCTTCAAGTCACAGCTGAACTCCACCTTGAAGCAGACGCCCAGCCACTGGTCCAGGGCGGCCGAACGGGTTTTGGGCCTTGCTTCTGCATCCGGTTCCTCAAATAGATAGAGGCATCGGCCTTCTTCCCGAGAAGCATCCCAAATTTGAGCCAGCCGGCGGCTGCCATAGATGATGTCCTCCCGCTGAACCCGTCCCGGTCCAAGCACCGGAAGCAGCGGAGCACTCCCATAATAACGAGAAAGGACAGGGTCCTGTCCCGGCGGTGGTGCTGTGCCTGAGCGGGTATCGGGCGTCGTCTGCCGCTGCAGCAGCTCTTCATAAGCAGGCGGATCGAAGACGAAATTGAATGACAGTGTCTCGGCGGGTGCCCCGGTACGTTCAACAAACCCCCAGTAATAGGGGCGGTTGGTGAGCATTTTGTCCGCCTGTGGAGATAGCTTCACGGTCAGATGATGCGGAGACTTTTCCATGATCTGGCATTCGGTGGCCTCCAGGTAAGATAGTACATGCTGGTGGATTTCCTGCGGTGTCAAGCTCATCTCACGCTTCCTCCTCTCGAAGCTGCTGCGGAATTGAATCGGCTTCCAGCTCCTCCTTAATGTGATGCAGGGAGTCACCGAGGGAGCTCAGCTTGTGTCGGATTTCTTCATCTGTACCGGATTCCAGCATGATTTTGTACAGGCTTTTCTCAATCGACTCTTTCTTCTCCAGACGTTCCAATATGACATCCAGACCGCCGATGACCATCTCAAACATATTGATTTTTTCATGCAGCAGGTTCAGGATATGTTCTTCAATCGTGCCTTTGGTGGACAGGTTGTGGATCTTGACATCATTGCTCTGTCCCAAACGATGGACCCGGCCGATCCGCTGCTCCACCCGCATGGGGTTCCAGGGCAGGTCAAAATTGATCATATGGTGGCAGAACTGCAGGTTGATGCCTTCCCCGCCGGCTTCCGTTGCAATCATAACCTGGGCTTTGCCGCGGAAGAGGTCCATCATCCAGTCTTTTTTGCCGCGGTTCATGCCGCCCCGGTAAGGCACAGAGACAAGTCCGTAGTCACGGAAATAATTGAGCAAATACTCCTGGGTCGCCCGGTATTCGGTAAAGACGATTACTTTTTCGTTCATATTCTGAATCAGCTCAATCGCCTTCTCGGCCTTAGTGTTGGCTTTGATGGCTTTGATCAAGTGAACAAGCTCCCAGATCCGGTCCCGGAGCGGGGAATCTTCGGGCAGCTTTTTCGATAAATTAACAAGGGTAACAAACACGGCATCCCGGCTGCTGCACACTTCACGCTGCAGGGTAACGAGAGAAAGCATACTGCTTAAATTTCCCCCGGATGCCTGATACTGATCTTTGACGAAGGATGTGACGCCATCGTATAATGACTGTTCGTCCGGTGACAGCTGAAGTAAGTTGTTGCGCACCGTGCGCTTGGTGAATTTGACTGGGCCTTCGCCCCGTCTGTTGCGGATCATAACCTTTGCGAGCTCGTCTTTGAGCTGATCCTGGTTCTTTGGCCGGCGCTTGTCGACAACAAAGTTGGCGGCAAAATCGCCCTGACGTCCCAGCTGCCCAGGCTTCAGCAGTGTAATGAGGTTGAACAGCTCGCTGAGGTCGTTCTGCACAGGCGTAGCTGTGAGAAGAAGGCAGTATTTTTTGCGCAGCTTCTGAATGAACTGGTAATTGGTGGTCTTCTTGTTCTTCAGTTTGTGCGCCTCATCGATAATGAGCATGTCATATTCTTCATTTAACAGGATTTCCTGATGAGGATCCCGCTTGGCGGTGTCCATGGAAGCAACGACGATATCATTGCCCCAGGAATAAACTTTTTTCTGTGCAATGGCAGGAATCCCGAACTTGGAGTTCAGCTCACGCACCCATTGAAGCACAAGGGAAGCGGGGACGAGAATCAGCACTTTGGAGACCAGCCCGCGGACGAGATATTCTTTTAGAATGAGACCGGCCTCGATCGTTTTTCCAAGGCCGACTTCATCAGCAAGGATTGCCCGGCCGGACATCTCAAACAGAACTCGGCGCGCCGTATCGGTCTGATGAGGAAGTGGAGACAGGCTGCCGATGTGCTTCAGGCACTGCAGCTCCTCAAAGCTGGTAACAAGGCGCGATTCTTCGCCCTTCACGGCCAGCCGGGACAATCGGAGATCGCCCCAAGGACCGCCTTTAGACAGACGGCTCTCCAGATCCTGAAGCCAAGAGCGGTCGATATGTAATGGAACGGGGAGACGCTGATCCGTAATTAATTCATTATGTGATTCAAGTGGCGGCTGGTTCAGATGAATCTCCTCCTAAATACAGTGTTCCGGACATCCGGACAAACGGTGTAGAAGTAGTATGGACAAAATGGAAGAAGTTCATAACTTTGGACAGCTTGAAGTCATTTCTGGACAGTTGAGTGGATTGCAAGTTTTGCAGTGGTTTTTTCATAGATGGTACTGCGAAAAAGAGCGTGCGGCCGAGCAATGGAAAGACTGAGGCTGATACGAGAAGCAGAGCTGTTAATTTTCACTTTTCATTCATCGTTTTAACAATATATAGTGTAGTATAATCAGTTTTGCATACAATATGTGGTGTGATTAAGCGTTTGACCGGTGTACATACGGGGTTATGTTACATAGGCCCGAAATGATCGGCTGATCGTAGTTAGAAGACAGATGGTGTGAAGCAATGGATATAACATATTTTCATTTATATAGGAGGTAATTGCCCTTGAGTACGATGCACAACCAGCGGCTGGAAGGCTTGAGTGAGAAAATCTTTTTGGACCGTTATGCTTGGAAGGATGCTGATTCGAACAATGCCAAAGTAGGCGATGTTGTTCTGGTCCTGACGAAAGATGACCCGAAATTTCCGACCAAGGAGGTCGGCGAGATTGTGAAGCGTGAAGGCCGCACGGTTACCGTGAAGACCCGAAAGGGTGAACTGGTGGAATCCGATGTCGAGAAACTGACGCTGACGATTGAGAAGACGCCGGAGGAAATGTGGGACCGACTGGCTGCCGCGATGGCATCGGCTGAGGCAACACCTGAACTGCAGGAAGAGTGGAAGGCTAAATTTCGTCACGTGCTGGATGACTGGAAGCTGGTTCCCGGCGGCCGGATTGCCGCTGGAGCAGGCGCGAGTGATGAGCTGACGCTGTTCAACTGTTATGTTATTCCATCGCCAAAGGACAGCCGCGGCGGAATTATGGAGACGCTGAGTGAAATGACCGAGATTATGGCGCGCGGCGGAGGGGTTGGAATCAACTTGTCCTCGCTGCGTCCACGCCGCTCGATTGTGCGCGGAGTCAACGGCTCTTCCAGCGGTGCGGTATCATGGGGCGGCTTGTTCAGCTACACAACCGGCTTGATTGAGCAGGGGGGAAGCCGCCGCGGCGCATTGATGCTCATGATCAACGATTGGCATCCCGACGTGATGGACTTCATTACCGTGAAGCAGAAGATGGGCGAGGTGACGAATGCGAACCTGTCCGTATGCGTAAGTAATGACTTTATGAAAGCTGTAAAAGAAGATTTGAACTGGGATCTGGTCTTCCCGAATACGAAAGATCCGGAATATGACGAGAATTGGGACGGAGATCTGGAGAAGTGGAAAGCAGCCGGACACGAGGTTATTGTCTATAAAACCGTGAAGGCGCGCGAAATCTGGCATACGATTATTGAATCGGCCTGGAAATCGGCGGAGCCGGGTGTGGTATTCATGGAATACTACAACCAGATGTCCAACAGCTGGTACTTTAACCCGATTATCTGTACGAATCCGTGCGGTGAGCAGGGACTGCCGGGCTGGGGCGTATGCAACCTGTCGGCGATGAACCTCTCGAAATTTTATGATGAGCACAATCATGATGTGGCTTGGGATGATCTGGCGGAAACGACGCGTTTCTCGGTCCGTTTCCTGGACAATGTGATTGATACGACACCGTATCATTTCCCGGAAAATGAAGCCAATCAGAAAAACGAGCGCCGTGTCGGTCTCGGTACGATGGGCCTGGCAGAGCTGATGATCAAGCTGAACATCCGCTATGGCAGCCCAGAATCCATGGAGTTCCTGGACAAGCTGTATGGGTTTATCGCCCGCGAAGCTTACCTCGCATCTGCAGATATTGCAGAAGAGAAGGGGTCGTTCCAGGCATTTGACGCGGAGCTGTATCTGCAGAGCGGATTTATGAAAAATATGGTCGAGACGTATCCGGAAGTGGGACAAGCTGTGCGCAGCAAAGGTGCGCGTAATGTCACTGTGATTACTCAGGCACCTACAGGAAGTACCGGCACGATGGTAGGCACCTCGACCGGGATCGAGCCGTATTTTGCCTTTAAATATTTCCGTCAAAGCCGGTTGGGCTTTGATGAGCAGTTCGTTCCGATTGCGCAGGAATATCTCGACAGCCATCCCGGTGAAGATCTGCCGAACTACTACGTGACTGCAATGGATCTGTCCGCAGAGGATCATATCCGTGCACAGGCCGCTATCCAGCGCTGGGTGGACAGTTCAATCTCCAAGACGGCGAACTGTCCGGCAGACTTCTCTGTCGAGGATACAAAACGCCTGTACGAGCTGGCCTTCGACCTTGGCTGCAAAGGCGTCACGATCTACCGTGACGGCAGCCGTGATGTGCAGGTGCTGCAGACCGAGAAGAAAGACAAGGCAGAATCTCCAGTGGAGGCGCCGGATACGGAGCTGAAAGAGGAGGTAGTACCTGCAGTTTCGTTGGAAGCTGGAGCGGGAGTTCAGGCTGATGCAGGTGCTCCAGCAGTGAATGCGGGGGCTAGTGCAGAAACCGGTAATGTTGCAGTGAGCGGTAAAAGCGGCTTGGACAAGCAGTACAAGAGCCGTCCACAGGTGCTGCGCGGTGCAACGTATAAGATTAACACGCCGTTCGGTATGGCGTATATCACCATCAATGATCTGAATGGTACACCGGGTGAGATTTTCCTGAATGTCGGTAAAGCCGGCTCCGATGTGTTCGCGATGGCGGAAGCCCTGGGCCGGGTTTGCTCCCTGTTCCTGCGTTACGGGGACCATGGCAACAAGGTCGAGCTGCTAATCAAGCATCTCAAAGGCATTGGCGGATCGGGTGCCATCGGCTTCGGTGCAAACCGCGTGGAATCCATTGCGGATGCCGTGGCGAAAGCGCTGGAGACGCACGTTGCCAGCAGTGCCGACTACGATCATGATCCGGCGCCGGTAGCCGCGACCATGGCTCTTGAGGAGCCAGATGTAAATCTGGCTGGTGAGGCTGGAAGCGTGAGCGGTGCAGGTAATGCTGAAGATACGGCTGCGGGTGCCTATGGCAGCGGCGGTGGTTACGGCGGCGGTCAGGTCACCGGATCACGTGACCTGTGCCCGTCCTGCGGCGGCGCAACGCTGATCAACATCGAAGGCTGCAAGACGTGCAGCAGCTGTGGGTACAGCCGCTGTTCCTAAGCGGAGCATACGAGTTCTTGAGCGCAGTAGCTTCGGATACAGTTCGCTGTTCATAAACGGAAGTAAATGAAACTACCAGATTATGAGTGCAGTGGCGTGTGGCTGTGAATGACGTATCTGCGCTGTTTCAAACCAATAGAATTCAAAAGGCACTGAAGCACAGAGCCTGTATGTCACCAATGTGGCATGCAGGCTTTTTTTATGTTGAAGTGGTGGGAGTATCGGTGAGAAAGGTAGGTATTTCAATGTTAGAGGTGATAATTGATGATTGAGATTGTATTGGCTCAAGGCGATCCTTACCGATTGGAAATCAGAATGCCGGTTTTTTCTTACGACACGGTGGAAGCCATTAAGCGTATAGATGGACGCCGTTATCATTCTGAAAGCAGAGTGTGGACCATACCGAACAGGGCGCGATCGATTTCGCAATTGTTTCAGTTTTTTGCAGAAGATGACGTTTGGGTGGATGACATGTTGGTCATGGCAGGCGGTATATTTCAGCAGAGGAATGAAAGGCTTGGAGAGAATGTAGGGAATGCAGGTGCGGAAACGGTTTGGAGACAAGAGGGAGAGTACGAGAAGAAGCTTTTAACAGCAGATGCCAGGGATCTGGACAAATTAAAGAAGCAGTTAATTCTGCGCGGGTACAGCCTCAAGACCGTGAAAGCATATATCGGCCATGTTCGCAGATACAGTCAGTACATAGAAGAGCATCGTAATAAAACCAATTCTTCGGTTTCAGACCGTCCTGTTGTTGCAGAGAAAATGTTATCTTTTTCATCCTATTCACTTATGCTGCTGCAGCAAGGCTGTTCCCACGCCTATATCAACCAGTGTATCAGTGCCTTGAAGTTTTATGCGCGGTATATCAAACATGAGAACGTTTCGGGCGGGTATGTCCGCCCTAAGCGAGAGAAAAAGCTGCCTGATGTTTTATCCTTAGCTGAGGTTAAAGAAATTTTGCAGCAGACAGAGAATGTGAAGCACCGGCTAATTTTGTATCTCACATATTCAGCGGGATTACGTGTGGGTGAGGTTGTGCGTTTAAAACCGTCAGATATCGATACCGAGCGACGGATTTTAAAAGTGAGGCAGGGAAAGGGAAGGAAAGACCGCTTCACCATACTTGCGGAGTCTGTGTTCCCGCTATTGGAAGAGTACATGGTCAAGTACAAAACAGGAACATGGTTATTCCCCGGGCAATCCCCAGGCAGCCACCTGCGTGAACGCTCTGCTCAGAAAATATTCGAGCAAGCGCTAGCCCGCTCTTCTATCCGCAAACAAGTGAGCATTCATGTACTAAGGCATTCCTTCGCCACCCACCTGCTGGAAGCAGGAACCGATCTTCGCTACATCCAGGAGCTCCTCGGTCATGCCAGCAGCCGCACCACAGAGCGCTATACTCATGTGACCGTAAAAGACGCACGGCGTATCAAGAGTCCATTGGATTTTTGAGGAGGGGCGAGTGAAAGGAGGTGCTTGGCGGCAGATGTGAGTTGAGGGGCACGGGCGGTTCATGTAACTTCGTGTCGCTGCGGTATTTACGAAATACCGAAACATGCGTAATATGGAGTTATTCACGCAATACGCAAATAAGACGTTATCTACAAGATCTGCCCCAAAGTGACTATTTGAAGGTTATACGTCCGCAACGTCCTGTTGCTTGAAGTAGAAAGACTCTGGAAAGTGAATCAAGGAAGCCAGCATGGCAAGATTCAGCAAAGTAATACCCGATGGGTAAGTGGATCAAGAAGGCAGCATGGCAAGATTCAGCAAAGTAATACCCGATGAGTAAGTGGATAAAGGAAGCCAGCATGGCAAGATTCAGCAAATCAATACCCGATGAGTAAGTGGATCAAGGAAGCCAGCGTGGCAAGATTCAGCAAATCAATACCCGATGAGTGAGTGAATCAAGGAAGCTAGCGTGGCAAGATTCATTAAGGAAATGGTTGAAAGATATTTTAAGGCTGTGGGTCGACATCCTGTCTTCATTCGAAGAAGTGGGGCAGATCCAGCAGATAACACCGTTTTCCAGCATCGCGACATGCGTCGCTCGGTCCGCCCGAGGAATTTCAAAGAGGGAAGACAGGCGGACACATCTGCAAGGCTAAGTGGCAGAGCCACCCGGCACTACTCTATGCTTCGCATTTAGAGTAAAGCAGCTTAAGCCTTTCGACGTCTGGAATACATTAACGTTATGTGAAAGAACGCAAAAAATAAAAGCGGGAGTGGACCATGAAGTTATATAAAATAGCTGGGTTTTTAATTTTACTTAGTTTCTTGCTAAATGCGTGTAATAACTCCACTAATAATTCGCCTAGTGAAGCCAAAGTAGATTTAGAGAATGAAACTGTTCCAATGACAATGTTTTTTAATCTGCAAGGTGCATTTAAAGGAGAACCCCAAAGTGAAATAAAAACGATAGAGGAGTTAGGTCCGGATTCTACAAAGTACTTTGTTCCTCTTTTCCGTATTGATGATGTGAAAAAAGAATATAGAAAGCGCATATTTGATGGAAACAAGAATGAGTGGCTTACGGAATCAATTAAGAGTGAAGACGTTCAGTCTTATCCTGATTTTCTTGCTTACGCTTTTGTTATGAGATTGTTTGATTTAAATTATGATCTCAACTCAATAAAACCCTGGACTACTGGAGAAGCTGAAAATCTTATTATTTTTGAGGAAAAACAAGAAAGTACAGTAGGAAACCAAACAATTAGATTGCAGGAACATAACGCGATTCATCATATTGCTTCAGTTAGCAAATCGAGTAAAGATGACGAGTATCTCGTACGGGTATTTAGGATGAATCGGCCTTCTAGCGGGCTTGACGAGAAGCAAGATAATGAATTGTTTTATATACAAGAATGGAAAGTTAGTATTATTGAAAAAAACGGATTGTTTTTTGTTGATAATGTTATAGTCATGCCGTTTTCAATTCCAGGGTGAATGTATTTCCAAGAAGAGCGTTCAATCACATAACAGCGTATTCCCGCTGCAGGGACTTCGTCCCCTTGGTCCGCCGAGAGCGAAGTGGATTCACTACGGAGCCGATTCAGGAATCGTGGAAGCATTGGCGGACAACCCTGCGAACCTAACCGCGTCGCGGCCGGCACTTTGTGCCTTAAGGTTCTCGGGTTCGGGAATACATAAACGTTATATGAAATCTCTCCAGCAAGGAAGGGTTAAATAAGGGTTAAGGGGCAGCGACGTCTGGTGAGGATTCCTTCAAGGAATGAGACACAGCCAGCACCCTGGGATACTTAAAGATAAAAGCGATTTGCGAAGAAGTAGGAGAGACATCATATAACATTACATTTTCGCAGCGGGACATACGTCCCTTGGTTCGCCAGAAGAGGTAAAGCCGCGGGTGGGTTCAGGCGAACAACCCTGCAAGGCTAAGTGGCGGAGCCACCCGGCGCATTCGCGCCTTAAGCCTTTCGGGTTCGTAAATGCGAGAACGTTAACTGAAATCAATGGGATTGTATTGAAAGAGAATTATGATAGTCTTTGTTAAGATGGTCATGTCAGTGGAGCGTTTTGAAGTGCGAAAGTGCGAATAATAATGTACGATAAGTATGATTACATAAGAAATGAAAGCGATTTAGAACGCATGAACAGCGAAGTGGATTGAAGAGCGGTCTAAATATTATCAACAGTGAAGCTGGGTTGAAGAGCGGGTTTAGAAAGCATGAACAGTGAAGTGTGGTTAAAGAGCGAATTTGATTGCAGAGCAGTGATGTCCGGGTGGAAGCAAATCGAAGAGGTCATTGACATCAGTTAACAATACATTTTCGCAGCGGGACATGCGTCCCTTGGTTCGCCAGATGAGGATGAAGCCGAGGGTGGACTCAGGCGAACAACCCTGCAAGGCTAAGTGGCGGAGCCACCCGGCGCATCCGCGCCTTAAGCCTTTCGGGTTCGTAAATGCAGGAACGTTATCAGAAATTCTTGCAAAGAATTAATAAACTACACCGAAGGTGATTTTCGATGAAGATAAGAAACTCAGCTAAAGCTGTAATTATACATAATAATAAATTGCTTGTTACAATAGTGAAGGATAAAGAGGAAGAGTTTTATTTATTACCTGGTGGAGGTCAAGAGCCAGGTGAGATGCTTAAGAAATGTTTGGTCAGAGAATGTATGGAGGAAACTGGATATGAAATTGAAGTAAAAGAATTGCTGTATATAAGAGAATGCTTTTTGGATAGTGATATTCATAGAGTAGAATTTATTTTTAACGGGATTGTGAAGGAAGCTTATGTTAACGGTAGTAGAATTATGGATAAAAATCAAATAGGAATTAAATGGATAGAAATAGAAAATGTAATAAATGAACCATTATTTCCGATAGGGGTTAGAAGCCTTATCGATTATTATAGTAAAGGGAAATATATAAAAACATCTTATTTAGGGGAGATATTTTAGAATCCCCAAGATGGCATGAACTTCTGATAACATTACATTTTCGCTTCGGGACATGCGTCCCTTGGTTCGCCAGATGAGGATGAAGCCGTGGGGATATTCAGGCGAACAACCCTGCAAGGCTAAGTGGCGAAGCCACCCGGCGCATTCGCGCCTTAAGCCTTTCGGGTTCGTAAATGCGAGAACGTTATATGAAACTAGCGTATTAAACAAAAATAGCAAGAGAGGTTACTCAAGATGAGAATACTAGTAACTGGTGGCGCAATCATTCGAGACGATCAGGGTAGGATATTACTACAGCGAAGATCTGACTATGGTGACTGGGGATTACCTGGTGGTGGAATGAATGCAGGTGAGTCGATTGAAGAGACAATGGTTCGAGAGGTTCATGAGGAAACAGGTTTAGTGGTCACAGATTATGAACTCTATGCTGTATACAGTGGTTCACGGATGAAATATAGGTATCCTGATGGAAATGAAGTTGTATTTGTAATGTTTATATTCAATGCAAAAGCAGCTATAGCAGGAAAAATCGCTGAAGACAATAAAACACTTAGATATACAGATAAAGAACAAGAATCATTACAGTTGGAGTTTAAATCGATTGAAGAAATTAATATTGAAGATATAAGTACTGTACAGAAGCCTCTAATTGAAGACTTAAAGAATGATATAAGATCTATATTAAGAACCTAATGTAGGATGAGTCAAAGAAGTCACTAGCATCATATAACACAGTATCTACGCTGTGGGCCGTACGGCCCTTGGCTCGCAAGAAGAAGTAGGCAGAGAAGCGGATTCAGCTCACAACCCTGCGAGGCTAAGTCCGTCGGACCCGGTCGCGTGCGCTCCCTTAAGCCTCTCGGGTTCGTAGATACAAGAACGTTATGTGAAATCTCTCCAGCAAGGAAGGGTTAAATAAGGGTTGAGGGGCAGCGACGTCTGGTAAGGATTCCTTCAAGGAATGAGACATAGCCAGCACCCTAAGATACTTAAAGATAAAAGCGATTTGCGAAGAAGTAGGAGAGACATCACATAACATTACATTTTCGCTTCAGGACATGCGTCCCTCGGTTCGCCATGGCGAACAACCCTGCAAGGCTAAGTGGCGGAGCCACCCGGCGCATTCGCGCCTTAAGCCTTTCGGGTTCGTAAATGCGAGAACGTTATCCGAAACATCTGAAGACAATAGAAAACAATCTACAAAGGGCTCGAAACAGGTAATACTGCAACATTCAGCAGATTGGTTGAAAAAGCAATTCGAAGCAGTTAGCATGGCAACATTCAGCAGATTGGTTGAAAAAGCAATTCGAAGCAGTTAGCATGGCAACATTGAGCAGATTGGTTGAGAAAGTAATTCGAAGCAGTTAGCATGGCAACATTCAGCAGATTGGTTGAGAAAGTAATTCGAAGCAGTTAGCATGGCAACATTCAGCAGATTGGTTGAGTAAGTAATTCGAAGCAGTTAGCATGGCAACATTCAGCAGATTGGTTGAGAAGGTATTTCGAAGCAGTTAGCATGGCAACATTCAGCAGATCGGTTGAGAAGGTATTTCGAAGCAGCTAGCGTGGCAACATTCAGCAGATCGATTGAGAAGGTAACTCAAGGGGTCAGATGCATCGGATAACAATACATTTTCGCAGCGGGACATACGTCCCTTGGTTCGCCAGATGAGGATGAAGCTGAGGGTGTACTCAGGCGAACAACCCTGCAAGGCTAAGTGGCGGAGCCACCCGGCGCATTCGCGCCTTAAGCCTTTCGGGTTCGTAAATGCGAGAACGTTATGTGAAATCTCTCCAGCAAGGAAGGGTTAAATAATGGTATGAGGGGCAGCGACGTCTGGGGAAAATTCCTTCGAGGAATGAAAAACGGCCAGCAGCCTGGGATACATAAAGATAAAGGCGATTTGCAAGGAAGTAGGAGAGACATCACATAACATAATATTCAAGCAGCGTCTCCTTTGGAGCCTTGGTCTGCGAGGTGGATTTCGAAGAGGGATTTCAGCAGACAACCCCTTTGGGGTTCATGAATACAGGAACGTTATCTGCAAGATCTGCCCCAAAGAGACTTTTTGAAGGTTATACGTCCGCAACGTCCTGTTGCTTGAAGTAGGGAGATGCTGGTTTGAGAAAGTGAATCAAGAAGCCAGCATGGCAAGATTCAGCAAATCAATACCCGATGAGTAAGTAAATCAAGGAAGCCAGTATGGCAAGATTCAGCAAATCAATACCCGATGAGAAAGTGGATCAAAGATGCCAGCGTGGCAAGATTCAGTAAATCAATACCCGATGAGAAAGTGGATCAAGGAAGCCTGCATGGCAAGATTCAGCAAATCAATACCCGATGAGTAAGTGGATCAAGGAAGCCTGCATGGCAAGATTCAGTAAAGAAATGGTTAAAAGATGTTTAATGCTGTGGGTCGACGTCCTGTCTTCATTCGAAGAAGTGGGGCAGATCCAGCAGATAACACCGTTTTCCAGCATCGCGACATGCGTCGCTCGGTCCGCCCGAGGGATTTCAAAGAAGGAAGACAGGCGAACACATCTGCAAGGCTAAGTGGCAGAGCCACCCGGCACTAATCTATGCTTCGCATATAGACTAAAGCAGCTTAAGCCTTTCGACGTCTGGAACACATTAACGTTAGACGAAATCCATGAAATTAATTCGACGAGGTGATTCCAAGATGTCTAAGGTATTAAAGAGATTTGAGGACTTTATAGAGAATGTGAATTTGATAAATGATGAAATACTTGACAAGTCAATTGGTGCTTGGAGTGTAAGGGATGTGATTTCCCACCTTACTAATTGGGATAGGTACAGCTTAGACGTTATGGTGCCGTTGATGGAGGACGGAGCTAGGCTGCCCGAGTGGGTTGACCATGATAAACATAATCAAATTGCTGTGAAGAAAGCAGCAGAATATGTAAATGCTGATTCATTAAAGCAAGATTTTAGAGACACAAGACTTGAGTTAGTGAAAGCTCTAATGAATTTAAATCCTGAGCTGCGATTCACAATAGGTAAGGGTAAGAGAACATATTCTATTGATTCATACACAAAGATATTTGTACATCATGATGAACACCATATGAAACAGATTCAAGAAATTATGTGAGTGGCTCGAAGAGGATATGGACTTCATCTAACAGCAACATTCACGCGTCGGTCGCTGTCGCTCCCTCGGTCCGCTGGAGGCATTTCGGGGAAGCGGATTCAGCGGACAACACCTGCGAGGCTAAGTCTTCGACCCGGCGTGGCGATCACTTCGTTTGATCGCCGAGGCAGCTTAAGCCTCTCGGGTTCGTGAATGCCTGAACGTTATATGAAACCACTGCCAAACCGAAGGAGTTATAAATCCATGAATAGTCGATTCAATGATACTGGAGAATCAATTTATAGTTTCTTTGAGAACTACGACAAACTAATTGAATGTCCAGATTGTCAGAGGTGCATTATATTAAAACAGAATAACTTTATCATTTGTTGTAACAATTGTGGCTATCTCAATGATATAAAAAGTATGGGTAATGTTGTCGCATCATGGGGAAAAAATGAAGGGATTTGTTATAATCACAAACTTTGGCTAAGAATTCCTTGTTGCGGAGAAGAATTATGGGCATTTAATAAAGAACATTTAGAATACTTAGAAGGATATATTACTTCAAAGATAAGAAGTAGAAAACCTAATATAAATCAGAGTGTAGCTAGTCGACTACCAACGTGGATGAAGGAATCTAAGAATAAACTTCAAATATCAAGAGCAATAGAACAATTAAAAAAACGACTAAGATCAATTGATAAAGTGTTGTTTATTGCATACTAAGAATGCCGAGAATCGCAGCGTAAAAATGCTCAAGTAGATGCAAAAATAAAGAGGCACTTGTCAGCACCACTACGTGGATGAAGGAATCTAAGAATAAACTTCAAATATCAAGAGCAATAGAACAATTAAAAAAACGACTAAGATCAATTGATAAAGTGTAAGTATCTCAAGAAGGCAGTGGCATCATATAACAATATGTTCACGCATCGGGGGACAAGCCCCCTCGGTCCGCCGGAAGTGAAGAGTATTCGTTTGAGGGAACTCAGGATTCAGGGAAGCATACTCAGCGGACACATCCGCACCGACTAACCGCATCGCGGCCGGCACCTGACGGTGCCTTAAGTCGGTGGGACGTCGTGAATACAATAACGTTAGAGGAAAGTGACGAAATTCGATTTTGTGGGGGAGATCAATGATGCCTATTTGTATAAATCAGAAGGGTGATGTTTTCGAAGAACTGTTAAATATCACTGAAGAGGAAGTAGAACAAATTAGCTTGGAATACCCCATTACACATGCACTGGTCGTTGCAAGGAACAAAGTAGGATTCTTACTTTTGTTCAATAGCTGGAAGAACAATTGGGAGGTACCCGGAGGCCTACTCGAGCCAGGGGAAACTTTAAGAGAATGTGCAATTAGGGAGATGCTTGAAGAAACAAATCAATCTCCTGAAAGAATTGATTTCAAGGGATTGATGAAATTTACATTAAGGTCTGGAAAGATTGAGTATGGGGGCCTCTTCAGTGCAGATATAGGAGAGGAGAAACCATTTGAATTGAATGAAGAAGCAAGCAAGATTATATTTTGGAATGGAATTGAAGAAATTGGATACATAGATGAAATCGATAAAGAATTAGTGAAGTACTATTAAGAGCATTTTGTAAGTAATTCGAGAAGTCGTCACCATCATATAAACCAGCTAATCAAAGTCAAGTCTTCGATAAAATAATTTTTGTTATCCCACAATTCTACATACTTAAATAAACCTACCCTTAAGAGCAGATATAACTGGAATTATAATCCAATTTAACGCATTATTGAGCTTGGAATGCCGATCCTGAGTTCCACATGCCAAATATAATGCGTAAAAGCTTATGGGAAGCAGCAACAATTGCGACTTTTGCCGGTTTGCCTTCGTCTCGTTTTTGCTGATAGAATTGAAAGAGAGTCGAATTTCTAGGGCCATGAATCTGCTTGGAAATGGCTGCTACGGTAGCCTGATACAGAGCGGTTCGAAGGTACGAAGAGCCTCGTTTCGATATTCGATTCTTCTTGGATTTGAAGGTTCCCGATTCGTGAACAGCTGAGTCTAGCCCTGCAAAAGCTGTTAGCTGCTTCACGGAAGGGAACCTTTTTATGTCTCCGATTTCAGCAATGAGCATGGCCGCTGTTAAAGGCCCTACGCCGGGAATTGTACGAAGAAGATGGTAGGTTTCCATTGATTCGGCGTGGGTTTGCATAGACTGAAAAAGGTCACTCATACAATCCTGGTACGTTCTAAGAAGGTGAATATACTGTCTAAGGACCACCTTTTGAGCTTCGATACCATGAAGATCTGGCAGGCTGTGTCTTGCGATTTCGAGCAGCTGCTGCAGCTTTTTTTCGTTCCAAGCTTGGCCCCGGCGATTGCTCAGCAGGAGTTTTAACACTTCTTCAGGATCTGCAGCGAGAAGCTCGGCAGGAGTAGGGAAACGAGATAACAACTCCAAAGAAGTACGGTTACAGACCTTTTGAAAAGCTTTATCGTAACCCGGAAAAAGCAGGTCGAGAACCGCACGGAAATGAAGCTGCATCTCACCGTATAAGGCCGTCCAATGCTGATATTGCCGGCAGATAACCCGGAGTTGATGAACGGTCTCGTTCAACTGTACTTGAGGCTGAGGATCTTGTAAGTAAAAAACTTGGGCAATACGCATCGCATCAATGGGATCGGTTTTCACTTTACGTACAGCCTTTTGTTTCAGTTGGTGAGTTAACAACGGATTGAGAAGAATGACCGAATAACCATGGAAAGAAAAGAAAGAGGCAAGAGGTTTTGAATAATTCCCAGTGGCTTCGAGAACCACCTTTGGTACTTGACCGGAGACGGACTTCAATTCCTCCAGAATAGCTAGGAGCCGTTGAAGATCTTCTTCTGAATGGTAAAATGGAAACGGTTTATACATACAAACTTGATAGGAAAGAAAAGCAGCAGCAACACTTTTTCCTTTAGCAACGTCAATACTTAGAATAGGTTGATTCATATAACCTCCTTGAATTTCACTGGAGCCGGCACTTTTGTTCTCCACAGGTTGGCACGGTGATGCGGGCTCATGGCCCAACCAGCTGAATCGGGGTATGAACAAAAGGCGAGGGCATATAACACTTTATGTGGCGGGATCTGTGTCCCAACAAAACATACGTTATTGGGCCCAGCGTTTCCTCCAGTATAAAGAAAAAGTTCATCCCCGAACCAGTCGGGTATGAACTGAGAATACCAACAATATGTTCACTCTGCGGTACAGCGAGCTGCCCCTTGGTCGCCAAGAGGGATTTCAGCGAAGAAGAATCAGGCGACAACCCTGCACTGCCTAACCGCATTGCGGACGCCCCTTCGGGGCTTAAGTCGGTGAGGGTTCGTGAATGCGGGGACGTTAGATGAAATACCTGAAATTCTGTTTATAAAACCACAAAGAAGGAAGATTAAATGACAAATTCATTTGAAACTATCAAAGAACGAATTAATATAATTGCGAATCGAATTGTTGAGATTGGTGGAGAAGTTCAAGAAATAGAAATCGGGGCTCCTGCAACAGAAGACGAAATAAAATCTGTAGAACATCAATTAGGTACTACTTTGCCAGAGAGTTTTAAGCAAGTATTACTTAATTTTTCAGGTGACTTTAGTTTTCGATGGTTTTTTCCTGAAGAGTTTGAACTTCCATATAAGTACCGAGAAATCTTTAGTGGAATACCTTATTGGAGTCTTCACCTTTTATCAGATGTTGAAGAGGGAAGAAGAGGATGTGTAGAGCAAATTTTTCCTAATCCTGAAGACGAATATGACAAAGTATGGCACAACAAACTAGCGTTTATGGAAGTAGGTAATGGTGATTATCTTGCTTTTGACTTAAGTGAAGACAGAGATTTCCCAATTGTATATTTAAGTCATAATGATGGTGAAGGACATGGATATATAATAGGAAACAACTTTATTGATTTCCTTAACAATTGGTCAAGGATTGGCTTTGTTGGGCCTGAAGACTCGCAGTGGTTGCCGTTTGTTGAATCAGCACAAAGCGGAATAAATCCTGAAGGAGTATCAGCAATTGAATTTAGAGGGCTATTGGGAATTAATATTTAAAGGACAATTGGTTGTTGCTCGAAAAGGCCATACACTTCATCTAACAATATGTTCACGCATTGTGAATACACCCTCGGTCCGACAGGAGTCAGAAGTGTATTCGGTGAGGGAATTCAGTGTTCGAGGAAGCTGATATTAAAGGCAGTATCTCAATACTCGATGATGAAACATATCTTGTTGAACTTAGTGTTACAAAGGGAAATAGTGACTCATCAATTAACTGTGTTTATCCATCTTCGCAAGAACTTGGGGGCATCAGCTTTATTGATGATAAAGCTGGTTATTTTTCCCCAGGGTCTGTTGGCACTTCATTTCAGTGTGAGGAGGTACTGAAAGAACAGGGCTATGATCTTGGTTCTGATATTATAGGATTCTCTTTGCCTGACAGTAACGGTGAATATACGATGCAATTCACCCTTCAAAAGTTAGAGCCAAATTGAGGGTTTAAAGAGTATTGAGTTTCTCTATGTTCACAAGGAAAGAAGATATGGGAAAGACCTGGACTGGGTGAGGGTGAAAGGGACACCCTGCACTGCCTAACCGCGTCGTGGCCGTTCCTTCGGTCACTTAAGGCAGTGAGGGTTCGTGAATGCCTGAACGTTAGCTGGAATCAGTGCATTTTTTAAAAAAGACAGATTGTAATATGAAGTGCGACACCTAAAAAGAAATAGCCCATGGGAACGATTCGTGTAGAATGAAGTTACCACACACCATTC